>NZ_ASRX01000072.1 GCF_000601485.1 Chondromyces apiculatus DSM 436 | reverse complement strand
CCCCGCCGGGAGTGAATCCCGTCGGGGCCCCACTCCCCGCGAACCGCTCTCGCCAGCCGCCACGCAGTGCCCCTGGGCAGAACGTCTCGCCGTGGGTTTCCTTGGAGCAACGTCCCCAGGGGAGGATCCGCGAGAGGTGGCTGTGGTCACGTGATGCCCATCTCACCAGGAGATCCGTACATCTCTGCGACGAAGCGCGACGAGGCCGCGTGATCACGGCATCGCCGCTGAGCTGGCCGTGAACGGTCACCTCCCAGCGGGGTGAGGCTGTGTGGGTCTCTCGATCGGGGACCGGCCCTGCGCGCCCGCGCTCCTGCACGCCCTCGCACCCCTGCCGCGCCCGCTGTGGCGAGGGGGGAGGCCCTTGCCGCTCGGGAGATTCCTCTGATAGCCTGCTCCGGCGTGGTTTGCTTCACGAGTTCCCGCTTTGTCGGCCTGGTGCCGTCCCTTTGCGTCGCGGATCACCAGGGGAGCGCCTCGAAGTCACGCCCGGTGAAGTCACGCCCAGTCTCGCCGCGGAGAGCTTCTCCGTGAAGACCATGGTGTCAGCCATGGTGGGGAACGTGTTCGTCCTCCTCCACTCGGAAGGACCGCCGAGCGACGAGGAGTGGAGCAAGTACATCAACCAGCTCAAGACGATGAAGGACCTCTCCAAGGTCCGGAGCATCGCCTTCACGGACGGGGGCGCGCCCAATTCGAGGCAGCGCAAGGACGTCAACGATATCCTCAAAGGGCGACCGGGGCTGGCCGCCGTGGTTTCGTACAACAGCCTGGTCCGCGGGGTGGTCACCGCCCTCAACTGGTTCAATCCAGCGGTGAAGACCTTCTCACCGGACAAGCTCGCCGAGGCTTACGAATACATGAAGCTCACCCGGGACGAGATCTTCAATGTCAACAAGGCCATTGAAGAGCTCCACGTGGAGCTGGGCTTCAGGCTGAAATGCTCACCGCCCAAGCCGCAGTTCCGCTAGGCGCTGCGGGCCTACCCCAGGGGGGTCACGTCGCATGGCCACGCACGCAGGTTTCAAGTCCCTCGCCATCTGTCCCCCTTCCACGCTGCGCACGCCAGCCTACTGGCGACAGCACTTCCCCGAGGTCGTGACCGCGGCGGAGTCGCGGAGCCTCGGGCGCCTCTTCGCGGGCGGCTCGGCGACATCCACCGACCCTTTCCAGATCGAGATGCAGGGCTACCTCAAGGACCCTTTCCGCGGCACGGTGGAGTGCCGCGTCCTCGGGCCGGAGGAGACCACGCTGTCGCTGGAGCTCAAGGCGGCCCGCGACGCGCTCGCCGCGGCGAACATGGGCCCCGGCGACATCGACGCCATCCTCGCCGCGTCCTTCGTCCCCGACCGCCTGTTCCCTGGCAACGCGGTCCACCTCGCGCGCGATCTCGGGGCAGACGCGCCGGCGTGGAACCTGGAGTCGACCTGCAGCGGCGCCGTGGTGGGGATCCAGAGCGCGGCGGCCCTGGTGCGGGCGGGGGAGTACCGCAACGTGCTCCTCGTGACCTCCTGCTCGTACTCGCGCATGCTCGACGTGGCAGACACCCTCTCCTGGTTCATGGGTGACGGCGCCGGAGCCGCGGTGATCGGCGAGGTGCCGGAGCCTCACGGGGTGCTCGGGACGAAGCTCATCTCCACCAAGAGCACCTGCGGCGCCTTCGCGACCGGGGTGACGCTCGATCGCCAGGGCAAGCCGGTGTTCCGCATGGCGTCGGGCGACGAGGAAGCCACGCGGCGGATGCGGGACGATGCCGCAGAGCAGCTCGAGACGAGCGCCACCGGCGCGCTCGCGGCGGCCGGCGTCAGGCTCCAGGACATCGACTTCTTCATCTTCAACACGCCGACGGCGTGGTTCGCGCGCTTCTGCGCCAGGGTGCTGGGCATCGACCCCGAGCGGACCCTCAGCGTCTATCCCCGGTACGGGAACATCGGGGCCGCGCTCACGATGACCAACCTGTACCACGCTGCGCACGCCGAGAAGATCCCGCGGGGCGCGCTCGTCCTGATCTACGCGGTGGGCTCGGTCTCCACGGCAGGCGCAACGGTGGTGCGCTGGGGCGACGTGGCGCTCGGGCCTCCCCCACCCCCGTCGAGCACGCTCCAGATGGCGGCCTCACCGGCGTGAGCGCATCGACAGCGGCACGTGATCGAAGGACGCCGCGAGCGTCCTGACGCGCCGCGACAAGGTCTGCGGCACCTCGCGCGGATCGATGAGCACGTCGATGACGCACGGCTTGCCCGCCGCGAGCGCTTCCTCGAACGCCGCGCGGAAGGCCGAGCGCGTCTCCACCCGGAAGGTGCGCGCGCCGAGCGCCGCGCCGAGCGCCGCGATCTGCAGGGGGACGCGGAACCTGCACGCTTCGAGGTGCTTCCCGAGCAGCAGGCTCTCCCCGTGCATGATCATGGCGTGCCCTCCGTCGTTGAGGACGATCCAGATCACCGGGACGTCGTGCTCGACCGCGGTGTGGACCTCCATGCCGTTCATCGCGAACGCCGAGTCCCCCACGAGGGCGACCACGGCCTGGCCGGGCGCGGCGAGCTTGCCCCCGATGGCGCCGGCGAGGCCGCTCCCCATGGCGGCGAGCCCCATCGCGACGAAGTACGAATTGGGCCGGCGCACCTGGAAGTAGTGCCCTGCCCAGCTCATCGCATTGCCGATGTCCACGAAGAACAGCGCGTCTTCGGGCATGGCGCGCTGCATCTCCCGGATCAGGTGCTGGGGTTTGACGGGCGCCGAGTCGTCCTCGTCCGGCTCCTCGTTGAGGAAGCGCGGGGTGCTCATCCGCACCGACTCGACGGCCTCGGTGTTCATCTTGCGCTCTCCGCGGTGCTGGCTGAGGGCCTCGATGTCCTCGGCCATCATGGTGAGCACCTCGGCCGCGTCGCCGACGACGCCGATCTCCACGTGGTAGTTGCGCCCGATGATAGCGGCGTCGAGATCCACCTGAATCAGCGCCCGCGTCGGCTGGAGGCGGCTGCTCCAGGCATTGGTCGACCACTCACCCATGCTCGTGCCGATGACCAGCAGGGTGTCGATGTTCGTCTGGAGCAGGTACTTCTCCGCGTGGGAGTGGCCCGCGAAGCCGAACACGCCCAGCGAGAGCGGGTGATCCTCGGGGAAGACGCCCTTCGCCTTCGGGGTGGTGGCCACCGGGATCTGGAGGCGCTCGGCGAGCTGGCGCAGCGGCTCTGCGGCCTGGGAGATGGTCACCCCGTGACCCGCGAGGATCGCGGGGCGCTCGGCCTCGCTGAGGACCTTCACGGCCTCGATCACCGACGCCCGGTCCGCGGGCCTGCTGAGCGGCCGGAGATGCACCGGGGGAATCCGGGTGGAGGCCACGAATTCCTTCATGAAATCCGCGGGGATGTTGAGGTGCACCGGCCCCGGGCGCCCGATGCGGGCGACGCGCAGCGCCTCGTGCAGGAGGGCTGGAAACCGCTCCGCATTGTGGAGCATCACCGATAGCTTGGTAACTGGCCGGAAGATCTGGACGATATCGATCCCCTGCGACGAGCTCTCCTGGAAGGCCCCCTTGCCGAAGAACTGTGTGGAGGCTTGCCCGGTCACCATGAGCAAAGGGACGGAGTCGGCGTAGGCGGAGGCGACCCCCGTCAGCGCATTTGTGCCCCCTGGCCCGGTCGTCGCGCAGCACACACCAATCTTGCCGGACACGCGCGCATACCCCGCCGCCATGAGGGCCGCGCCCTCCTCGTGCTTGGCGAGGATCTGCTTGATGGCCGTGCGCTCCAGAAGCGCCTCATAGATGGGTGTGAGCGAGGCCCCCGGCACGCCGAAGATGTATTCGACCCCCTCCGCTTCCAGCCGATCCAGCAGAATCTCGACGACCGTAGCCCCGTAAGCCCCTGCCATGGGAGACGCTCCAATCCGTGTTTCAGTACGCTCGCATGCTGATAGAGGCCACGATGTCCACAATCAACGCTGAATGACCGCTCTTTGGCCAGGTCATACCGGTATCGCTACCGCCCTGGCCAGAAGAACGCTTCTCTCCAGGCGGGTCAAGCAGGATACCCCTCCATGGCATAGACGGATGTCAGTCATCCACGCCGTTTCTGCGGCGGGCAAACGCATCGTGATCTCACCAACCAGCATTGGTCGGACAACTGTCGGGATTACCATCGTCCCTGAACGAACGTGGCGAGTTCAAGGTGCGACGGGCGTCACTGGAAGATCCGGCTCGGATTGGAGCGCTTCTTCGATGGCGATCATCGCTGCCAGCACCACGTGATCCCGGTAGGGAAACCCGACGACCTGGACACCGACCGGCAAGCCGGCGCTCTTCTCGTCCACCGCCGCGGCGCGTCGCTCCAGCCGGTCCTTGCAGTCGAGCCGATGCGTCTCGTCCGGGCGCACCCGGGTGACCGGAACGACGCCCGCGGGGAACTGGCAGACGTTCCAGAGCATCGCGTAGCTGCCGGCCAGCGCGAAGTCGCGGGAGCCCCCGTGAGGCAGCGCGGCCGTCGCGTGCGGAGGGCAGAGGACCACATCGAGGCGCTCCGCCTGCATCGCCGCGAAGATCGCGTCCCTCCGCTGCCGGAGGGTGGCGGTGAGCCGCCAGAGCCCTGAGGTGGGCCTCTCCCCGACCGATTCGAGCAGCCGCTGGAGACGCCGCTCTCCGGCGAGGCCTGCCACGCGCGCCGCCGTGGTGCGCGCGAGCGGCGGGAGCATGGCCAGCGCCCGCAGGGACTGGAGGGAGGGATCCACCTCGGCGCCCTTGAGGAGCGCTGCCACGGTGGCCCCGCCGTCCGAGGTGAGGGCCGAGAAGTAGCCGAACACCGTCTCGGGGATGGCGGGCGGCGTGAAGGGAACGACGGTCGCCCCGCGCGCATGGAGCGCCGAGGTCGCCTTGGTCACCGCGCGCGCCACCGCGGCAGAGGGCGGGAGCATGCCGTCGTTCACGTAGAAGCCCACGCGCAGGCCCGCGATGTCCACGGTGGCAGGGTCGGGCAGCGCCAGCGGGGGCACGCGCGCGTCCATCGCGCTGAGCGCCGCAGGGTCGAGCGCCGAGAACGCGAGCGCGAGATCGCGCGCAGTGCGGGCCATGGGACCGAGCTGGGAGCGGATCAGCTCCTGGCCGAGCAGCGCCCCGTTGCTCCCCCGGTTGGGCCAGAGATCGAGGGTCGGCTTGATGCCAGCGATGCCGGCGAAATGCGCGGGCACGCGGATGCTGCCCCCGATGTCCGTGCCGATGCCGAGGGGCGACATGCCGGAGGCGATGGCCGCAGCTTCTCCACCCGAGGAGCCCCCGGGGGTGTGGTCGAGGCTCCAGGGATTGGCCGTCTGACCGAAGAGCGCGTTGCGGCTCTCGTGAAAAAGAAGAAGCTGCGAGACGTTGGTGCGGCCGAGGACCACCGCCCCAGCCCGCTTCAGGAGCTGGACGATGGCAGCGTCGCTCGTGGCGCGCAGCTCCCGGCGCGAGAGCAGGCCGAGGGTCGACGCCTGGCCCGCCATGTCGAGCGACTCCTTGATGGTCACCGGCAGCCCGTGCAGGGGGCCGCGCACCTCCCCCCGGCGGCGCTCGTCGTCGGCGCGCCGGGCCTCGGCGAGCGCCTCGTCCCTGAAGACGGTGGTGAAGGCGTGGAGCTTCGGGTCGAGCGCCTCGATGCGATCGAGGTGCGCACGCGCCGTCTCCTCGGCGCTGATGGCCCCCTCGGCGAGGAGTGCAGCGAGGCGCGAAGCGGAGTGCTGGGTGAGGTCGGTCGCGGTGCTCAAGGCGCTGGATCGGGAGGATGAGACGAGCCTGGGGAAGGGGACCCTCGGTCCTCCGTTCCCCGAGATCGTCGCAACTCCTTGGCGCGGCGCTCTCCGCGGGCAACAGGGGTGGCGACCGGGAGCGCAGAGACCTTCGGTCCCTGAACTTGGGTACGGACTACTAGCACAGTCGGCACCTGCCAAGGCTTGCTACGCTGTGCGCGCCAGCGATCGATGCGATCGGCCCCGACCTCGACCTGCCGGGCCGCTGGCGATGCTTCAAAGATGCAGCCACTCCCCATCGACCCCCTCTTGCCCGAGCTCTGCACGGCCCTGCAGACGGGGAGGGCGGTGGTCCTCGAAGCCCCTCCCGGGGCCGGCAAGACGACCCGGGTACCGCGCGCCCTCCTCGATCACGGGTTCGCGGAAGTCGGAGAGATCCTGGTCCTGGAGCCACGCCGCATCGCCGCGAGGATGTCGGCGCGGCGCGTCGCCGAGGAGCTCGGCGAGGAGGTGGGGCGGCGGGTGGGCTACTCCATGCGCTTCGAGGAGGCCTCGGGCCCCGAGACCCGCATCCGCTTCATCACCGAGGGCGTGCTCACCCGGCGCCTGCTCGGCGACCCGGAGCTGCGCGGCGTGAGCGCGGTGCTCCTCGACGAGTTCCACGAGCGGCACCTGGCAAGCGACGTGTCGCTCGCCCTGCTGCGACGGCTGCTCCGGGGACCGCGGCCGGACCTCAAGGTGGTGGCCATGTCGGCGACCCTCGACACCGGCCCCATCGCCGCCTTCCTGGGAGACGAAGCGCCGGCGCCCGTGCTGCGCGCCGAGGGGCGGATGTTCGAGGTCACCATCGAGCACCTCCCCCGCCCCGACGACCGCCCCCTGGAGAGCCAGATCGCCTCCGCGGTGCGGCAGCTCGTGCAGGAGGGCCTCGAAGGCGACGTGCTGGTCTTCCTGCCGGGCGCCCTGGAGATCCGCCGTTCCATGGAGGCCTGCGGCAACCTCGCCCGCAGCGCCGACCTGCTGCTCCTGCCCCTGCACGGCACCCTCGGCCCCGCCGAGCAGGACCGCGCCGTCAGGCGCGCGGATCGGCGCAAGGTGATCTTCTCGACCAACGTCGCAGAGACCTCCGTCACCATCGACGGGGTGACCGCCGTCATCGACAGCGGCCTCGCCCGCGTGGCCGCGCACGCACCCTGGTCCGGCCTGCCTACCCTGCGCCTCGCGCCCATCTCCAAGGCCTCGGCAGCGCAGCGGGCGGGGCGCGCCGGACGCACCCGGCCAGGGCGCTGCCTGCGGCTCTACACGCGCCTCGATCTCGCCGCCCGCCCCGACCACGAAGCCCCCGAGGTGCGGCGCGCCGATCTCGCGGAGGCCGTCCTCGACCTGCACGCCGCGGGAGTCACCGATCTCGCGCGCTTCGGCTGGCTGGAGGCGCCGCCCACCGCCGCCCTCACCGCCGCGGAAGACCTCCTGGTGAGGCTCGGTGCCCTCGAACGGAAGGTGCGCGGCGCGACCCCGCACCGCGCCGCCGACGCAGGCGCAGGCGCGCTGCAGGTGACCGCGACCGGACGGCGCATGCTGCACTTCCCCACCCACCCCCGCCTCTCCCGGATGATCGTGGAAGCAGAGCGGCGCGGGATCGCCGGTGACGGATGCGCACTCGCCGCGCTCGCCGGAGAGCGCGAGATCGGCGCCCATGGCGGGCGTCGGGGCAGAGAGAGCGGCAACTCCGATCTCCTGGCTGCGCTGGAGCTGCTGGAGGAAGCCGCCGGGGCCCGCTTCGATCCGGACCGGCTGCGCTGGATGGGCGTCGATCCCACCCGGGCCACCGCCGTCGACAGGACCCGGCGGCAGCTCACCCGCATGGCCGACCGGCGCGCGCCGGCCCCCACCTCGGCGGAAGCCCGCGAGGAAGCGCAGCTCGTGGCCATCCTGGCGGGCTTCCCCGACCGGGTGGGGAGGCTGCGGCGCCCCCAGAACGCCACCGGCCGCGCCGGGCGCGAGGTCGTGCTCGCCGCGGGAGGCACGGCCGTCCTCGCCGAGACGAGCGTCGTCGACGGCGTGGAGCTGGTGGTCGCCGTCGAGGTCGAGGAGCGCAGCGAGGGCGGCCGCGCGCGCGCCGTGGTGCGCTCCGCCAGCGCCATCCAGGCAGACTGGCTCCTCGACCTGTTCACCGACGCCATCGACGACACCACCGAGGCGGTGTGGATCGAGGCCTCGGAGCGGTTCGAGGTGCTGCGGCGCCTCTCGTACGACGGCCTGGTCCTCGAAGAGACCCGGCTCACCACGGTCGCCGAAGGAGGCGCCGCCGCGAAGACCGTGGCCGCCGCGCTCGCAGCCCGGGCCAAGGCGCGAGGCTGGCGCACGTTCACGGATGGAGACGCCCTCGAACGGTGGCTCGCGCGGGTCGGCTTCGCGCGGGTGAGCTGCCCCGAGCTCGGCCTGCCCGTGCTGGGCGACGCCGAGGTCGACGAGGTGCTCGAAGACCTCTGCGCCGGCCGTCGCAGCTTCGCCGAGCTGCGCCAGGCCGACCTCGCCCACGCCGTGCAAGCGCGGCTCGACCCGGCCACGCGGCGGGTGCTCGACGACGTCGCCCCCGAGACCATCGCCCTACCCGGAGGCCGCAAGGCCAGGCTCGACTACCCCCCGGACGCCCCTCCCTGCCTCGCCTCACGCCTGCAGGACTTCTTCGGCATGTCCGACGGCCCCTCGGTGGCCCGCGGCCGCGTGCCGGTGGTGCTCCACCTCTGCGCCCCGAACCAGCGCCCCGTGCAGGTCACCACCGACCTGCGCGGCTTCTGGGCGCGCCACTACCCCGCCGTGGCCAAGGAACTCCGGCGCAAGTACCCGAAGCACGCCTGGCCCGACGATCCCCTGACGGCGCGCCCCCCGCCCGTCGGCCGCCCCCGTTAGTACTGCGTACCCTGGATCAGAGGCCTATCGGCCCCTACGCTCCCGTTGGTCGCTACCCCAGTGGCTCCGCACCGGCCTTGAGCCAGGGACCCGAGAGGGATCTGGGAACCAGGTCCTGGGATCACGGGCGGAGCGCGATGGTCCGGAGCGCGTCGGCCCCGTGGCGCAGCAGGAGCTTCGCCATCGTGTCGTTCAGCGGCAGGGTGAAGGCCACCTCGCTCTTGTGCTGCGCCACCTGCATCTGCGGCGCCCCGCCGAGGCCCCACGAGGTGAGCAGCGAGGCGATGCGCGCAATCTGCTCCAGGTTCTTCAGCCCCGCAGCACCACCCGCCGCCGCGGCCTCGTCCGCGTAGGAGAGCGTCCCGGCGTAGTTCACCCCCGGCGCCTCGAAGTTGCCCACCACCCGCACGTAGCGCAGGCCTGCCAGGAACGGCACCTGCTGCGACGCGGTGGCCACCGCGGCCTGACCCGACAGATCGCCCGCGAGCGCGAAGGCGGCGCCCTTGGTCTCGGTGAGGTGGATCATCCACGGCGTCACGCTGCGCGTGAGCGTGCCGCGCTGGATCCTGTCGAGCGCGCGCCGCATCCCCGTCTCGTTGCCCGCCAGCACCGTGCGGCTCGTCAGCGGCACGAAGCCCACGTTGCCCGCGGTGAACACCTCGTTCCCTGCGTAGCGCGACTTCACGAGCGGCACCCCGAGCAGCGTCGTCGCCCCCGACGCCGCCGCGCGCCGGATTGCCGCCACGTCGAAGGTCCCCTGCACCACCACGCAGAAATCCGCGCCCTGCATGGCGTACACCCCCCCGTAGAGGTGGGTCACGTCGCGCGAGGCCACGAAGTTCGACTCCGGCCCGAGGGGCAGGATCTGCGCGACGACGTTGCTCACCTCGCCGCCCATGCCCGACTTGAACAGCGTCGCCGCGTCGAGGTAGCCCAGCATCACCAGGCCGCTCGGCAGCACCGCCACCGGATCGCGATCGATGGTCGCCGGATCCACCGGCTCACCGCCCACGAGGATCAGGCTCTCCTTGGCCGTCCCGCACCCCGGCGCGCCCCCCGCGCCGAGCAGACCTGCCACCAGCGCGAGCGGCGCGAGGCGCAGCGCGCTCTCCCCGAGGGCCCTCTTCACCCTGCCTACCGTGATCATGTGTCCGCGTTACCTTCAGAGCCGCTCGGGCGGCGGGGAAGCATCGAGCCGCTCCAGCGGGAACGAGCCGAGGATCTTGAGCATCTTGGCTTCTCGCTTCACCCCCTCCAGCGCGGCGACCAGGGTCCGGTCCGTGGAGTGACCGCCCACCTCGACGTAGAACACGTACTCCCAGCCCTCCCCGGGGATGGGCCGCGAGTGGATCCGCCGCAGGTTGCAGTTCCGCTCCTTGAAGTGGTGGAGGATGTCATGCAGCGCGCCCGGGCGATCCCGCACGCTGAAGAGCACCGCCGTCGTGTCGTGCCCCGATCGCGGCGCCGGCAGGCGCGAGACGATGCCGTAGCGGATCCGCACCTCCCCCTCGTCGCCGATGTTCTCGCGGGCCACCTTCAGCTCCCGCGAGCCCGTGAACCCGCGCGGCACGACCGCCGCCGCGTTGGCCTCCTCCGCCGCGAGGTCCCACGCCATCAGCGGCGAGCGCACGTCGAGCACCAGCGCCCGCGGGTGGTGGAGCTCCAGATACCGCACGCACGCCACGTGATCCTGCGGCGAGGTGTACACCTTCTCCACCTCCGCGAGGTTGCCGCTGCGGCTCACCAGCACCAGCGCCTGCGACAGCTCGCGCTCCCCCACCACCTTGAGGTCCGCGCCCCCGATGGCGAGCAGCGTCGGGAAGATCGGCCCCTCCGTGAACGACTCGTAGGGCACCACCGCGAAGTCCGCGCGCGAGCGGGTCACCTCGTCGAGCGCGGCCCCGGTCGCCTCCACCCGCACGAACTCCGGCCCGTGCCCGAAGTGCTCCCGCGCCGCCTGCCAGCCGAAATCTCCCTCGGCCCCCACGAAGACCACCCGCGGCGCCACCTCCGACGACCGGCACGCCGCGTCGATCGCCGTGAAGATCGGCCGGATGGCGGCCGCCGGGATCTGGGTGGGCGCCGCGCGCTCGAGCGACTGCAGATCGCTCGCCTCGGCGAGCGGCGCGTAGCGGGAGGTCCCCGGTCGAAGCTTGCTCAGCTCCTGCGCGACGCGCGCCCGCCGCTCGATGATGTGCAGGATCTCCTGGTCAATCTCCGCGATCTGCCCGCGAAGCTCCTCGAGTCGCTTCCTCTCATCCATCCCGGGTCACCCTAGCACCAGGCCCAGCGGAGATGGGGAAAGGCTCATGTTCCAAGGGCAGGGGCTCGCGCCCCCGCCCCCCGCCGAGCAAAGCTCGTCGGGGCCCCCCACTCCGCGCTCCACCCGCGGTCTCCAGGGCGTTCTGCCGCTTCGGGCCTGACGCCCGTCGCCTCGGGAAGCGGACAAGGGCCCCGGCCGTGAGGGTCAGGTGGTGGTCGTCGAGGAACTCGGCGTCGACGTCGTGCTCGAGGAAGAGCCCCCGCTGTCGCTCGTGGAGGAGCTGCTGCCGGTGCTGCTGGTGCTGCCAGCGCTCTCGCTGCTGCTCGCCGCTGCCGCGCTGGGCTTCTCGGCGCCCTTCTCGGGGGTCTTGTTCGAGCTACCCGCGTAGAGGTCCGAGTACCAGCCGCTCCCCTTCAGGATGAAGCCGGTCCCCCGGGAAATCTGCCGCTTGGCGGTAGCATTGTGGCACTGCGGGCAGTCCGTGAGCGCAGCCTCCTTGATGGACTGCTCGGCCTCCCACTCGTGGTGACACGATGAACAGGCGTACTCGTAGGTGGGCATCTTCGTTGTGCTCCTGGAACAAGCGACGGGTACGGCTCGACTGGCCACCTGTCAAGGTGACTGCCCAGAAGAAGCCTTGAACCACCTTGCTTGCGCCGTACCAGCCTCCGCCCCGACCGCTTCGCGCCTCTCCTTGCCGAACCACTTCGTGAAGCCCCGGACGCCTTCGTACGTTCCCTCTCCAACACTTCCTTCCTGCTGAGCCTCCCCCGGTGCCAGGCCCCCTTGCCGCCGCCCTGCGTTGAACTTAGACCCGGATCGGTGGCGGTACGTGACGTGCTGTGACGCTACGTCGACTCGGCATGGCGCCTGACCCCCCCGACCCTGTTCATGCGTATCCGCAAGCTCGAAATCGCCGGTTTCAAGTCCTTCGTCGACCGCACCGTCGTCCAGTTCGACAGTGACGTCCTCGGCATCGTCGGGCCGAACGGCTGCGGCAAGTCGAACATCGTCGACGCCATCCGCTGGTGCATCGGCGAGCAGAGCGCGAAGCACCTGCGCGGCAAGTCGATGTCCGACGTCATCTTCAACGGGTCCGACACCCGCCCGGCCCACGGCATGGCCGAGGTCACGCTGGTCTTCGACAACAGCGACCCGGAGTCGGCGGCCCAGCTCCCCCTTGAGTACAAGGACTACTCCGAGATCGCCGTGACCCGTCGCCTCTTCCGCGACGGCACCAGCGAGTACCTGATCAACCGGACCCAGGTCCGCTTGAAGGACGTCACCGATCTCTTCCTCGGCACCGGCGTCGGCACCAAGGCCTACTCGATCATCGAGCAGGGCAAGATCGGCCTCATCGTCTCGGCGCGCCCCGAGGACCGGCGCATGCTCATCGAGGAAGCCGCCGGCATCACCAAGTACAAGGCCCGCAAGCGCCAGGCCGAGCAGAAGATCGAGCAGACCCGCCAGAACCTCCTCCGCATCGGCGACATCGTCTCCGAGATCGAGAGGAACCTCGCCTCCCTCAAGCGCCAGGCCGCGAAGGCCGAGCGCTACGTCTCCTACCGCAAGGAGGTCGAGGACCTCATCCTCCACGAGGCCTCCCACAAGCTCCTGGAGATCACCGTGCTCCGCCAGCGCGAGCAGGCCGCGCACCGCGACTTCGGCGAGCGCGAGCAGGTCGCCAGGACGGCCCTCGGCACCCGCGAGGCCGAGCTGGAGGTCAGCCGCCAGGAGGCCCTCGCCTGCGAGGAGCGCGCCGAGCGCGCCCAGAACGAAGCCTTCGCCGCCGACAACGAAGTCCGCACCCACGAGGCGGAGATCGCCCGCGCCCGCGACCGGTTCCGCCACCTCGAAGAGCGGCGCACCGCCGCGGCCCGCGAGCAGGCCGAACTCGAACGATCCATCCACGAACTCACCGCCGAGCGCGCCCAGCTCGAAGCCCAGCTCGGCGCCGTCGCCGAGGAAGAGGCCCAGGAGAGCGAGCTTGCCCTGGAGCAGCACGAGCGCCTCGAAGAGGTCCGCCACGGCGAGCGCAACGCCGAGCAGGAGCTGACCATCCTCCGCAAGCGCGCCGCCGAGGCTGCCGCCGCCGTCGCCGCCGCCGAGGCCACCCTGGCCGGCTTCGACCGCCGCATGGGCGAGATGGGCCAGCGCCGGGTCAAGCTTGAAGACGAGCTGGGAAGACTGAGCTTCGAGGGCGAGGACATCGAGCGCCGCCGCGCCGACCTCTCCCGCGAGGCCGCCGAGAGCGCGGGCGCCAAGCAGTACGCGACCGACGAGCGGGCCCGCCTCGACGCCGAGCTGAAGACCCTGCGCGAGCAGGCCGTGACGAGCGACCGCACCGTCGAGCAGGCCAAGAACGAGCTGAACCAGCGCAGGAACCGCCTCCGCGCCCTGGAGGAGCTGCACACCCGCCTGGAGGGCGTCGGCGCCGGCGTGAAGAACCTGCTCAAGACCAGGGACCCGGCGCTCCTCGGCCTCGTGGCCGACCGCATCGAGGCCCCCGCCGAGCTGACCGCGGCCTTCGCGGCGCTCCTCGGCGACAAGCTCCAGGTCGTGGTGGTGAGCGATCTGGAGCGCGCCACCGCGCTCCTCGGCGAGCTTGCCCAGAAGAAGCAGGGCCGCGCCAGCGTCATCGCCGCCCAGCCCCTCACGCCCCTCACCCCCGCCTCGTCCACCCCACCGTTTCCCGAAGGTGAGGGCGTCATCGGCCCCCTCATCGAGCGCCTGCGCTACGCCCCCGAGGACGAGGCCCTCGTCCGCGCCCTCGTCGGCGACGCCGTGGTGATCACCACCCCCGAGGTGGGCGCCCGCCTCGCCGCAGAGGGCGCGCGCTGCGCCCTCGTCTCGCTCGACGGCATGGTCTTCCGGCCCGACGGCACCGTGAGCGGCGGCCAGGGCGACGCCATCGCCGCCGGCATGATCGAGCAGAAGCGCGAGATGCGCGAGCTGCACGAGATCGTGGCCAGCAAGAGCGACGAGGTCACGGCCATGCTGGAGGCCCAGCAGGCCTTGCGCCAGCGCGTCACCGACGTCGGCAACGCCCTGGAGCGCGCCCGCAGCGAGGCGCACCAGGCCGAGCTCCAGCTCCTCACCGCCGAGAAGGACCTGAAGCGCGCCGAGGAGCAGCTCGCCACCGCCCACAAGCGCCGCGCCGTGGTGGACCAGGAGCTGGAGGACCTCCGCGAGCACCTCGACATGGCGAGCGGCGAGCAGGACGCCGCCCGCGAGCGGCTCGACCAGAACCGCCGCAAGCTCGAAGAGGCCATGGGCGGCCAGGAGCACGCCGAGCAGGTGGCCGCCGAGTGGCGCGAGCGCGTCCTCGCCCAGCAGTCCATCGTGACCGACCGCAAGGTGCGCCTCGCCCGCGTCCGCGAGCGCGCCACCGCCGCCCGCAGCACCGTCGAGCGCCTCACCCGCTCCTGCGAGGAGCTGCGCGGCCGCATCGACCGCCTCGACAAGGAGCGCACCGACGGCGCCGTGGGTGCCGGCCGCGCCGCGGCGACCATCATGCTCGCCCACGAGGCCCTGCGCCGCGCCGCCACCGCCGCGCACACCGCCCAGGCCACGCTCACCGACGCCCGCCGCACCCTCGACGAGGCCCGCCAGCGCCACGCCCTCCGCGAGAGCGGCCTCCGCGAGCTACGCCAGCAGCTCACCGCCATCACCGAGCAGCTCCGCAAGCACGAGCTGGCCCTCGAAAAGCTCGCCATCGAGCACACCCACCTCATCGAGGGCGTGCGCGAGCGCTTCCGCGGCCTGGAGCTGCACATGGTGATGGGCGACTACCACAAGCGCCCCCCCGTCGAGGCCTCGCACCGCGCCCGCATCGTCGAGCTCACCGAGCTGCTCGACCGCATGGGCCCCGTGAACCTCGACGCTGTCCGCGAGTACGCCGAGGCCGAGGAGCGCCACACCTACTACGCCGCCCAGAAGGCCGACCTGGAGAAGGCCATCGCCGATCTGGAGTCGGCCATCGCCCAGATGAACCGCGAGTCGAAGCGCCTCTTCAAGCAGACCTACGACAGCGTGAACGCCCGCTTCAAGGTCCTCTTCCCCCGCATGTTCCGCGGCGGCAGCGCCGAGCTACGGCTCACCAACCCCGAGGACATGCTGGAGACCGGCATCGAGATCCTCGCCCAGCCCCCTGGCAAGAAGCTCGGCAACATCGAGCTGATGAGCGGCGGCGAGAAGGCCCTCACCGCCGTCTCCCTCATCTTCTCCATCTTCCAGCACAAGCCCTCGCCGTTCTGCATCCTCGACGAGGTCGACGCCCCCCTCGATGAGGCCAACGTCACCCGCTACAACGAGGCGATCCGCAGCATGACCAGCCACTCGCAGTTCATCCTCATCACCCACATCAAGCGCACCATGCAGTCCGTCGACGTCCTCTACGGCGTCACCATGCAGGAGCCTGGCGTGTCCAAGCTGGTCAGCGTCCGCGTCAACGAGAACATCCGCCGCGCCGAAGCCCCGCCCTCCGCCGCCGTCGCCTGACCCCCGCGGCTCAGCGCGCGCCCGCCGTCTTCGTGGACGCCGCGCGGCCGGGGAGCAGGAAGGTGCAGCCGATCGCCACCGCCAGCGCCGCGCAGAAGATGAGCGTGGCCGTGGTGTGCTCGCGCATCACCACCTCGCCTTCGGGCCGGTCGGTGAGCACCAGACCGAGCACCGTCAGGCCGGCGACGCCCCCCATGTAACGCATCGTCGAGGTCAGCCCGGCGGCCATCCCGCTCTTCTCCCGCGGCACGTCGCCCATGGCCGCGGCCTGCGACGGCGCGTTCGACAGGCCCATGCCGGCCCCGAGCATCACCAGCGCCGGGATCGCGTCCGTCATCGCCCCGAGCGGCCGCGTCGCGAGCAGGGCCATCCCGGAGAGGGCCAGCACGCAGCCGGAGAGCGCCACCGCGCGCGGCCCGAAGGTGTCGGAGGCGCGCCCCGCGACGAGCGAGACCACCACCATCGTCCCCATCATGGTCAGCAGCGTGTTGCCCACGTCGCGTGGCCCCACGGCGAAGAGCCGCCCCGCCACCTGCGGCAGCTCGAAGATCATCGCGTACATCGCGAAGTTCTGGAGCGCGATGATCAGGCTGCCTCCCACGAACGCGCGCAGCCGGAACAGCGAGAAGTCGACGACCGGGTCCGCGGCGCGCCGCTCCCAGAGCACGAAGGGCACGAAGCCGAGCACCCCGAGCGCCGCGGCCCAGCGGAGGTGCGCGTGCTCGAGACCGAGCACCAGCCCCACGAGCGACGCCCCGAGCAGCACCGAGCCCAGGAGGTCGAAGCGCGGCGCGCGCGGCGCGGGTCCCACGGCCCCCACCGCCGCCGCCGCCGCCGCCCGCGGAGGCGACGCGCCAGCGTGCGCGAGCGCGGCGGAGACGAGCAGCACCGGCACGTTCGCGAGGAAGATCGAGGTCCACCCGAAGTGCGCCACGAGCTGCGCCCCGAGCGTCGGCCCCACGCCCGCGGAGACCCCCATCACCGCCCCGAAGATGCCGAAGGCGCGCCCCCGCACCTCGGGCGGCAGCTCCGTGCGCAGCAGGGCCGTCGCGCTCGGAACCATGATCGCTCCCCCCGCGGCCATCACCACCCGCGCCACCGTGAGCACCGTCAGCACCGGCCAGAGGTAAGCGAGCGCGGCCCCCAGCCCGAGCAGGAGCTGACCCAGCCCGAGCGCGCGCCGGTGACCCAGACGATCGCCGAGCTTCCCGCCGGGGCTCTGCAGGACGATGTTCGTGAGCAGGTAGCTCGTCACCAGCGCCTGCCGGAGCGCGCCGGAGTCTACAGGCAGGGTGCGCGCCATCTCCGGCAGCGCCACGGCCACCATCGTGGAGTTGAGCGGAGCGAGCGCCACCGAGAGGGCGATGGCGGCGAGGAGCCGCACCGGCACGCGCGCGGACGGCTCACCCACGCGCTGCCCCGCCCACTCCGCCCACTCCGCCCACCCCACTCACCCCACCCACCTCGCCGCCCTGGCCCAGGAGCTTCACCCGGCCTTCCGTCCCGTCCACGAGGATCTCCTGGCCGTCCACGATCCGCTCGGTCGCCCCGGCAGCCCCCAGCACCGCCGGGATGCCGTACTCCCGCGCCACGATGGCGCCGTGGGAGGCCGCGCCGCCGACGTTCGTCACCAGGCCTGCGGCGATGCCGAAGAGCGACGTCCACGCCGGGTTCGTGTACGGGCAGACCAGGATCTCGCCCGGCTTCAGCCGCGCGAACTCGCGCTCCTCGCGCACGATGCGCGCCTTGCCCCGGACCACCCCGGACGACGCCCCCACGCCGCGCAGCTCGCTCCCCGAGGTCCCCGCCGCGTCTGGCGGGTGCGCCCTCCGCTGCCAGCGCCCGTTGACCACCGCGTACGTCGCGCGCCTCCGCCGCACGAGCGCCTCCACCTCGCCCCTCGGCGGAGCCTCCCCGCCGAGCCACGCCCTGACCTCGGCCTCCGTCAGGTAGAAGACGTCCTCGGGGTTCGGCAGGTGCCCGCGCTCGTGCAGCCTGCGCGCGATCTCGGCGATCACGGCCTGCATCGCCGAGATCGGACGGGTCAGGTCGTAATGCGAGCGCTCCCGGAAGACCGTCCTCTCCCGCAGGCGCTCCAGGGTGCGGCGGAACGCTCCGGGCAACCCGGGGACGAAGCGCAGCGCCTGGGTGACCTCCTCGAGCGCCGCCTGGTGACGCGCGAGCCCGGCCTCCTCCGACGGAGGCTCCGTCACATCGATCAAGCCCCGGAGCAGCCCCCACACGGGCGCCGGATCTTGCCGCCAGGTCGGCGCCGAGAGGTACTGGCCCGTGGTCTCCCGGTGCCCGTGCGCGTCGAGAAACGCCTCCACCTCCCCGAGGAAAGCCCGGCCGCCCTCCGTGTCGGCGAGCGCCTCCGGGCGCCCCTCACGGATCGCCCCCGAGACCTCGGGCCCGGCGCTCGCGGCGCGGCGCGCGAGCTGGTGGAGCGCGAGGTTCACCTCGGAAGTCCGGGTGTGCAGGCCCGAGAAGAGATCGGCCATCAGCACCGCGGCCCGCTTCTTTCCCACGGCGGCGGTCACGGGGACCTGCAGCGCCACCGAGGCCAGCATCCCCACGATCCCCTGGAACCGCTCCCCGAGCACGTCGGCCGTCATCGCCGCGATCCGGTCGGCGCGCCCGAGCAGCGCGGCGTCGTCCAGCGCGCGGAGATCGACCGGCGCGCACGCCTCCTGGATCCGCCCGAACGCCTCGCCCTCCCACCACCCCATCCAGTCGCGACGCAGGCTGGCCGCGACCTTCCCGGGCAGCCCGAGCAGCCGCAGGGTGGGGCGCGGCTGCGGCATCACCAGCATCTCCCGCCAGACCTGGTCCAGCATCGCGCGCTCCTCGGCCGCGTCCACCTCGGCCCCGAGGAAGCGCAGCGTACGGAGCAGCGCCGGGATGAACATCCGGAAGCCCCACTGGTCGAGCGGCTTCGGGGCGACGGGGAAGCGGTCGTCGTTCCCGCTGCTCATCTTCTCCTGCAGGCGCGTGAGCTTCGGGAGCGGCGGGAGCGGCTCGATCTCGGCCGCGCCGAGCGTGGTGATGGGACGCGACTGCAAGAGGTGAACCGCGTCGCCTGCGAAGGCGAACTCCACGTCCTGAGGGCAGCCGAAGTGGGCTTCGAGCTGGAGCCCGACGCGGCACAGCGCCAGCACCAGCGCCTCGCTCGGCGCCGGACGATCCGCCTCCCGGCGATCGCGGTCCTCGATCGCCAGCGGCTCCCGCCGCACCCGGTACACATCGCCCGTGGCCTGCCCCGAGACCACCGCCTCACCGAGGCCGGGCGTGACCTCCAGCAGCATCCGATCCGCGCGCTGGGCCACCGGATCCACCGTGAACAGCACCCCGGCGAAATCGGCCGGCACCATCCGCTGCACCACGACCGCGATGTCCACCCCCAGGTGCTCGATCCCGCGCGCCGCCCGGTAGCGCAGCGCCCGCGGCGTCCACAGCGACGCCCAGCAACGCCGCAGCGCCACGAGCACCGCCTCCTCGCCCTCGACGTCGAGGAACGTGTCGTGCTGCCCCGCGAACGACGCCTCGGCGAGATCCTCCGCCGTCGCCGACGACCGCACCGCGACCTTCGGCGCCCCGAGCGCGCGGTAGGCCTCCCGCACTGCCCCTTCGAGCGCAGGCGACAGCGCCCCGCGCGCGAAGATCTCGGCCACCTCCGCGGCCGCCGCCTCCCAGCGCGCGCTGGCGAGGTGCTCCGCGACCCGCTCAGCGAGCCCCCACGCCCGCGCATGCTCCGCGTACGCCTCGGCGCTCACCACGAACCCGGCCGGCACGGAGAGCCCGAGCCGCGTCAGCTCACCGAGGTTCGCGCCCTTGCCGCCGGCCGTGGAGAGATGGGCTCTGGAAAGCTCGCTCAGGGGATGGATCATCATGGGGGGACTCCATCCGTACTCCCCTCCTCGCCCCTGATTCCAGTGGCATCGCTCCCCGGATTCGTGACCGCGCCCCCCGCGCCGAGAGGCCCCTGCTCCAGGGTACGCAGCACCTAGTGGAAGTCGCGTGACTTGGCGGGTAGCCCGCCACCGCCGGGCATGTCGAGCCGCTCCAGCTCTCGCGCCAGCACGTGCACCACTTCCCCCTGACGCTCCAGCCTCCCCACCACCAGCATGATCTTCGCGTGGCGTGCCACCTGGTAGCTGTCGGCGAAGAGCTGCTTCTGCACGATCACGTTCACCGAGCCCGTCTCGTCTTCCAGCGTCACGAACGTCACCCCGCTCGCCGTCGCTGGCCGCTGCCGGCCCGTCACGATCCCGGCGATCCGCACGCTCTCCCCGTCGCGCATCTTCGGCAGCTCCTCGGCGCGCCGCACCCGCCGCCGCTTCAGCATCGCCCGCAGGTGCCGCATCGGGTGGTCGTCCACCGACAGCCCCACCCGCCCGTAGTCGAGGCTGAGCTGCTCGATCGGCGCCAGCGCGGGCAGCCCCACGTCCTTCCCTGCCTCCAGCGGCACCCCCTCGAACAGCCCCTCCAGCCGCGGCGCCCGTGCTTGCCACAGCGCCTCGCGCCGCGCCGGCACCAGCTCTCCCAGCGCCCCTGCCTCGGCCAGCGCCTCGATCTCGTTCTTCTTCAACCCGGCGCGCCGCACCAGGTCCTCCAGGCTCGTGAACGGCCCTTCGGCGCGCGCGACCACCACGGCCCTCCCCGCGGCCTCCCCGAAGCCCTTGATCAGCCGCATCCCCAGCCGCATCGCCGGCTGCGGCGTCCCTTCCCCGTTCACGCGCCTCCCCTGCCCCTTCGCGTCCCGCGCTCCCGTCGCCTCCGCTCCCCTCTCCTCTGCCGTCGCCTCTTCCCCTGCCGTCGCCTCTTCCTCTGCCGTCGCCTCTTCCCCTGCCGCCTCCTCCAGCGTGCAGTCCCAGTCGCTCCGCACCACGCACACCGTCCGCACCTCCACCCCGTGCCGCTGCGCGTCCTGCACCAGCGCCGACGGACTGTAGAAGCCCATCGGCTGCGAGTTCAGCAGCGCGCACACGAAGGCTGCCGGGTGGTGCACCTTCAGCCATGACGACGCGTACACCAGCAGCGCGAAGCTCGCCGCGTGCGACTCCGGGAACCCGTACTCCCCGAAGCCCTGCACCTGCTGGTAGAGCATCTCCCCGAAGCGCGCCGAGATCCCCCGCTCTGCGAAGCCGCGCAGGAGCCGCTCCCGGTGCCGCGAAAGCCGCCCGTGCTTCTTCCAGGCCGCCATGTCGCGCCGGAGCTGATCGGCCTCGCCGGGCGTGTAGCCGGCGCCGACCATCGCGATCTGCATCACCTGCTCCTGGAACATCGGCACCCCCAGCGTCCGGTCCAGGATCGGATCCAGGCACGGGTGCGGCGACACGGGCGCCTCCTCGCCGGTGCGCCGCCGCAGGTACGGGTGCACCATCCCGCCCTGGATCGGGCCGGGCCGCACGATGGCCACCTCGATCACCAGGTCGTAGAACGTCTTCGGCTTGAGCCGCGGCAGCATCGCCATCTGCGCGCGGCTCTCGATCTGGAACACCCCCACCGTGTCCGCGTGACCGATGGCCTCGTACACCTCCGGGTCTTCCGGCGGCACCTCGGCCAGGGCCAGGATGGGATCGAACTCCCCCCGCGCCGCGAGCGCCGCGCCGAGCGGCTCCATCGCCCGCGCGTGCACGAGGCCCAGCGTCTTCCGGATCGCGGTCAGCATCCCCAGGCCGAGCACGTCGATCTTGAAGAAGCCGAGATCGTCGAGATCGTCCTTGTCCCAGGGGATCACCGTGCGGCCTTCCATGCGCGCCGGCTCGATGGGCGCGACGCGGTGGAGCGCCTCCGACGACAGCACGAACCCGCCCACGTGGATCGACAGGTGCCGCGGGAACCCCTCGATCGCCTGCGCCATCAGCACCGTCTGCCGCACCCGACCGTCGTGCGGATCGAGCCCCGCCTCGGCCACCCGCCGCTCCGAGACCTCGATCTCGTGGTAGGTCGACAGCCCGCTCAACCTGTCGAGCTGGTCCTGCGACAGCCCGAACACCTTGCCCACCTCCCGCAGCGCGCTCTTGCCGCGGTAGCTGATCACCTCCGACACCATCGCCGCGCGCTCGCGCCCGTAGCGCGCGTAGATGTCCTGGATGACCTCTTCCCGGCGCTCGTGCTCGAAGTCCACGTCGATGTCGGGCGGCTCGTTGCGCTCCTCCGACAGGAACCGCTCGAAGAGCAGGTTCGAGCGCGCCGGGTCCACCGCCGTCACCCCGAGTACGAAGCACACCGCGCTGTTCGCCGCGCTGCCGCGCCCCTGGCAGAGCACCCGCCGCGCCCGCGCCATCTTCACGATCTCCTGCACGCTCAGGAAGTAGGGCGCGACCCCGAGCTTCTGGATGAGCAGAAGCTCCTTCTCGATCTGCGCGCGCACCCCCTCCGGCGTCCCCTCCGGGTAGCGCTCCTTGCAGCCCTCCATGGTGTGCCGCCGCAGCGCCTCGTCGGCCGACTCTCCCGGCAGACAGAGCGTGTCGCTCGGGAAGCTGTAGCGCAGCTCCGACAGCGAGAACCGGCAGCGCTCTGCCACGTCGAGCGTGCGCATCACCCACGACGGCTCCTCCCGGAACAGCGCCGCCATCTGCGCGGGCGCCCGCAGCGACGCCTCCCCGTTGGCCGCGAGCAAGGTCCCCGCCTGATCGAGCGTGGTCCCCCTCCGGATGCACGCCAGCACGTCGGCCACCGGCTTGCGCGAGGGGTGGTGGTAGAGCGGCCGCGCCGAGGCCACGACCTGCACCCCGAACCGCGCCGACGCCTCCCGCGCCGCCGCAGCGCGCGCCGGATCGCGCCCGTCGAGGCGGCGCCACGTGGCCACGTGCGCCCTCTCCCCGAACGCCTCCCGCACCGGACCGAGCACCGCCTCC
Source organism: Chondromyces apiculatus DSM 436 (assembly GCF_000601485.1). GTDB lineage: Bacteria > Myxococcota_A > Polyangia > Polyangiales > Polyangiaceae > Chondromyces > Chondromyces apiculatus. Next base: position 52,303 of record NZ_ASRX01000072.1, on the reverse strand, counting down.
CACTGCGCCACCGGCACCCTCGGATCGAGCGGCACCACCGCCGTAAGCCCCGAAGCGCTCGCCGCGATCGCCTCCGGCGAGATGCCCGCCGTCCCCTTCTCGTGCTCGGCGTGCGCCGCGGTGAGCAGCTTGCACAGGTTCGAGTAGCCGTCGTGGTCCTCCACGAGCAGCGCCACCGTCGGCGTCGGCACCACCCCGCCGGGCCCCGCGGGCGCGGGCGTGAGGCCGGCCTCCGCGGGCAGCTCGATGGTCAGCTCCGCGCCCACGATCACCCGCTGGTTCACCTTCTTCGCCGCGCTGTGCGCGCGCACGCTCCCGTAGAGGCCGTCCCGATCGCACAGCGCGAACGCCGAAAGCCCGATCTCGCTGGCGCGCTCGCACAGCTCCTCCGGGTGCGACGCCCCCTCCAGGAACGAAAAGCTCGACCGACCCAGCAGCTCCGCGAACGGCGTGCTCACTCGCACCACCCCTGCAGGAACGCTTCCCCCGTCGCGCGATCCACGTAGATCCACGCCTCACCCGCCGGCCCCGCCGAGCGCCCTTCCCCCGCCGCCGACAGCCGCGCGCCGCCCGCGCCGCCCGCGCCGCCCGACGTCGCGCCGCCCACGCCGCCCACTGACCCTGGCGCGCTCGCGGAGAACCACGCCTTGAAGTAGTCCCGCGAGACTGGCGTCGACGTCCACCACTCCACCCCGTCGAGCCGCATCACGAACCGCATCCGCTCCACCGTGAAGATCTGCCGCTCCACGGCCACGATCGCCCCGCGCCCCACCTGCCCGAGCGGGATCGGCCGCGGCAGCATCCGCGCTGGCGCAGGTGGTGCCATCCCCTCGACCCCGGCAGGCGCGGGCGCCGCGGCCCTGTTCGCCTTGTCCAGCGACGCTGGCGCGAGCCGCGAGCGTGACTCTGGCCGGTGCGCGTCCACCACCTCCAGCACCCCGATCCGCTCCGCCCCGATCTCGGCCGACAGCTCCGCGAGCAGCGCCGGCAAGCTGTCTGGATCGGTGCTCTGATCGCGCGACAGATCCATCTGCACCCGCCGCGCCGGCACGATCTGCGACGCCGTGAGCTTCACCCCCACTGCGGGCGCGAGCAGCGCGATCTGTTCGAGCCGCGCCTTGAGCGGCCGCAGCAGATCCGCCGCGTCGGCGAGCGGCGCCGGCAGCTCCACCGAGAAGCGCAGCCCCTCGCCGTCTTCCCCTTCCGCGAGCGGCCGATCCAGATCCAGCAAGCGCAGCCGCGACACCGACCGGTCGTAGGGGATCATCACCTCCAGCAGGCCCGCCGCCTCCCCGCGCGCCTCCAGCCTCGCCCCCACCCGCGACGTCATCCCCCGCAGCACGAAGAGCAGCGGCTCCGAGCCCTCCACGCTGTCCTCGAACGAGGTCTCCTCCTCCAGCACCCGCGGCGGCTGGAACGGCACGAGCGGCGCCGCATCGAAGCCGCCCGTGAGCGCCATGATCTCCGCCGCCGCCTTCCCCAGGCGCGCCGCAGCCGCTGCCCGCGGCAGCTTCGCCAGGTCCCCCACCTTGAGCAGCCCCACCCGCACCAGGAAGCTCGCCACCTCCGACTCCAGCGGCAGCGCCTGCACCGGCAGCGGCGCCAGCGCCTCGGCCCCGCGGCCCGCGGGCGCGATGAGGCCCCGCGACGGCAGCGCCCCCGCGCGCTCTCCATCCCCGCGCTCTCCCCGCTCTCCCCGCGAGCCCGATCCGTGCCCGCCCTCCGACACGCCCCACCGCGCCAGCGCCTGCGCGATCCGCGGCCCGTCCGAGATGCCGATGCGCGCCCGGTGTCCCAGCACCGAGAGCCGCTCCGCCAGCTCGTCGCAGAGCGCCTCCTCGCCCCCCACGAGGTGCGCCGCGCCCGTGATGTCGAGCCACACCGTGTCGTACGGACCGCGCCCCCACGCGCTGCGATCTCCCGGCTCGATGCGCGCGCCGAGCTGGATCGCCGCCGTCGGCCCCAGCGCCAGCGCAAGCTCCGCCACCCGCCCGAGCGCCGCGTCGATCTCCGCGAACGTCACCCGGTGGATCGCCAGGTGCGCCACCAGCGCCGACGCCTCCGTCACCCGCTGACCCGGCCGCACCCCGTAGCGCCGCGCCTCCTCGTCGACCACGTGGATCACCGCCGTCGCCGGCAGCCCCTCGCGCCCTTGCGCGGGCGACGACCCGACCGCGTGCACCGACTCTTCCAGGATCACCGCGAGCGGCGCCTTGCCCCTGTCCGCCGTCGACGCCGTGACCCGCTGCCGCACCAGCTCGCAGGCGAGCTGCGGGAGCACGATCGCCGCGATCCGTCTGGAAGGACCCATGACCGCCACGTTACGCGCTCCGCGGCCACGCGGCTGAGGTGGAGGCATCCGTGAGCGGCCCCCCCGTCGTCCGGAGCGGCACCGCCGAGGGCGCCGTGATCCGGCCCCGCCGATCCTTGGCCACACGCACCGACAGCCGCCCCTCGTCGAGCCTGTCCACCTCGATCCGCATCGCCACCGGCAGCGGCATCGGCCGCGCCGCCAGCCGGTCCGTCAGCAGGAGCACCGCCGCGTCGCTCCCCTCGACCGCCACCGCCAGCTTCCTCACCACGTTCAGCCACCGCCCGAGATCGGCCCCCTCCCCCGCGTCCGACCCCCGGGATCGCTCGTACCGACCGGCCGCCCGACCCCTCGCCTCCGGTGCTCCCCGGGACAGCCCCGCGGCCCCCCGCGCTCCGGGCACCCCCACCGTGTCCACCACGAGCAGCACGAACGCCCGGCTCGTCGCCATCCGCACCGCCACCCGCGCCAGCGACTCCAGCGGAGGCCGCACCACCAGGAGCCTGTCGAGATCGACCCCTGCCGCCGCGACCGCCGGCGCATACAGGGTCGAGGTCGCATCGATCCAGGCACACCACGCCCCCTGCGTCCCCTCCCCTCCCCGCAGCTTGGCCTCGGCCTGGGCCGCGGCGCACGCCGAGAGCGCGATCGAGGTCGCCCGGGCCAGCCCCCGCGGACTGGCGATCTCCACCACCCCTCCCCGGGGCAGGCCGCCTTCCGGCAGGACCTCGTTGATTTCTTCGAGGCCGAGCGGGAGCGCCTTGGCCCGAGGCTCGAGCTCGGGCAGGGTGTGGCGCAGCAGGTCCCGGGAGATTGTGGCGGGCAGCGGCATACTGAACACGTTACCAGTAAGCCCCGTCCGGGCCAAGTCCATGGACGGACAGGGAATGTCCTAACGCGATCCTGGCAGCCTACGAGCCTGTCCATGGCGCGCTCCATCCGTCACCGGAACCCCCTGCGCTGCTCGATCTCGCGTCCACGAGATCCGACGCGGTACGCTGCCCCCGTGCTCCGACGCTCCCTCCCCGCGTGGACCTTTTCCCTGCTGGCCGCCCTGTCGTCCGGCTGCCTCCCGGCCTCCCCCCCCTCCACCGCCTCCTCCACGGCCTCGGAACCACTGAACAGCTCCGGGGACCTGAACAGCCCCCCCGACCTGAACAGCACCGGGGCGTCGGAGGAAGCCGGGGACCGGGAAGACACCGCCGACACCTCCGGCGAGCGCGAAAGCCTCCGGCAGAAGCGCGGGGGCCCCTGGTCCGCCTGCTACGCGGACTTCGAGCCCGGAGACGATACCGTCGGCGATCTCGAACGGCTGACGACCGCGTGTGGCCCTCCCCTCGGCCTCGTCGCGGTCACCCCCATCCACGGCGGCGCGCTCCAGGGCGAGGGCGATCGCTCCGAGCGCTTCGCCTTCCGCGCCCGCGCCGGCCGCTGCTACCGCTTCTTCTCGGTGAGCACCCCCGAGGTGCGCGATCTCGACCTCGCCGTGACGGCCCCCGACGGTCGCCTCGCCGCTGGTGACGCTTCCGACGACCGCTTCCCCGTGGTGCCCCCGCGCGGCCCGCTCTGTGTCGAGGAGGACGGCGTCTACGGTGTCGAGGTCGCCGTGGTGCGCGGCCGGGGCAGCTTCGTGGTCCAGATCTGGGGCGACTGACGCCCCGGAAGCGGCGACGACGGCCATGTAAGGAGGACGGCGGCCTCTCCGAGGCTCAGCCTCATGCCTCCGGACCCATCGACCGATGCCTCCGGACCCATCGCCCGATACCTCCGGACCCATCGCCCGATACCTCCGAAGGTCAGCCCGATGCCTCCGGACCCATCGACCGATGCCTCCGAGGGTCAGCCCGATGCCTCCGGACCCATCACCCCATACCTCCGGACCCATCACCCCATACCTCCGGACCCTTCGCCCCATACCTCCGAAGGTCAGCTCCACCACTCTCCTGATCTCCACGGCGGGCCCCGCCGTCGACGACCTCGTCGCGGAGGTGCTAGGCTCCCGCCCCGTGAGTGCCTGATCCCGGCGCGGCATGCCGCGCCCTCCAATCCGCAGACGTCCTCTGACCGCCGCCGCCGGCGTGTCCCGTCTCGTCCCTGTTTGGAGCTGTGTCATGGCCTCGTTCTCGGGTGGATCTCACCGCGTCGCGCTCGCGTTTGCTTTCGTCATCACCGTGCTCGACGCCGTCACGATCGGCGTCATCGCGCCCGTCCTGCCGAGCCTCATCGAGGAGCTCTCGGGGTCGAGCGCCGACGCGAGCTGGCTCACGGGCGTGTTCGTCGCCCTCTTCGGGCTGATGCAGACCCTCGCGTCGCCCTGGCTCGGCGCGCTCTCCGACCGCTTCGGGCGGCGCCCGGTGATCCTGATCTCCACGGCGGGCCTCGCCGCCGACTACCTCCTGATGGCCTTCGCGCCGAGCCTCGGGTGGCTCGTCGTCGGCCGCATCCTCGGCGGCTTGACCTCGGCGAGCGTGGCCACCGTGTACGCCTTCATCGCCGACGTGACGCCCGAGGCGCAGCGGGCGCGCGCCTTCGGGCACCTCGGCGCTGCCTTCAGCGCGGGCATCATCCTCGGGCCGGTGCTCGGCGGCGCTGCCGGCGCGCTGGGGCCGCGGGCGCCGTTCGTGGTCGCGGCGGGGCTGAACGCGCTCGCGTTCCTCTACGGCGTGTTCGTGCTGCCCGAGTCGCTGCCCGTCGAGCGCCGCACGCCGATCTCGTGGAAGAGCGGCAGCCCGCTCGCCGCACTCGCCCTGCTCCGCTCGCACCCGGAGCTGCCGCGGCTGGCCCGGGTGAGCTTCGTCATGTACTGCTGCCACTACGTGTACCCGGCGGTGTTCGTGCTGCACGCGATGCACCGCTTCGGGATCGGGACCACGGCGACGGGTCTCCTGCTGACGTTCTCCTCGATCATCGACATGGGCGTGCAGATGGGGCTCATCGCCTGGACGGTGAAGCGCTTCGGGGAGGTCGTCACCCTGCGCGCCGGCCTGCTCTTCGGCGCCCTCGGGCTCGCCGGCATGGGCCTCGCGCCGAACCTCGGCACCTTCGTCGCGGCGTTCTTCCCGCTGGCGCTGGCGGGGCTGGCGATACCCGCCTTGCAGGCGCTGATGAGCCAGCGCGTCTCGGCGATGGATCAGGGCAAGCTCCAGGGGGCGAACACGAGCCTGCTCTCCTCCGCGGGGCTCGTCGCCCCTCTCGTCTTCGGCGCGGTCTACGCCTGGGCGCGCGCGCCGGAGCGCGGCGACACCTGGCTTGGCGCGAGCCTGGTCGGTGCGCCGTACCTGCTGGCGGCGGGGCTGTTCATGCTCTCCACGATCCTGAGCGTCGGGATGAAGGCGCAGGCCACGCGCGCGCCGTCGGCTGACGGCGTGTGACGCGAGCGTGACGCAAGAGCTGACCGATGACGTGGGGCGCGGAGCAGCGTTGCTGGTCAGCGCTTCACGCGGGCCGGCGGGCCTGCATGTTGAGGCGGATGTAGGCGAGGTTGTAGGGGGGCTCGTCGCGGGAGGACTGCGCGACCAGGGTGTCGAGGAAGGCCGCGACCGTGGCCTCGTCCGGGAGCCTCGCCAGGTGGTGGCGCAGCACCACGCGCTCGATGAAGATCCGGAACGAGGCGGCGTCCGGGAAGGGGGTCGGAGCCTCCTCCAGATCGGTCTTCACGTCCTCGAAGCCCGCGTCGCGGAGGCGCTCGGCGGTGCTCTCGGCCGACGCAAACTCCCACGGATCGGTCCATCCCTCGAAGAAGGGCGCGTACTCCGGGCGCTGCATGAGGGCCTCGGCGCGGTGGTGCACGAGGTGGAGGTTGCCGGCGCCGCCACACTGCGCGTGCAGGCGGCCGCCGGGGCGCAGGGAGGCGAAGAGGTTGCCGAAGAGGCGGCGGTGGTCGCGGATCCAGTGGAAGGTCGCCGTGCTGAACACGACGTCGACGGGCTCCTCGGCGGACTCCTCCTGGAGGTTGACGACCCGGAAGCTCACCCGGTCGCCGAAGGGCGCGAGCGTGCGGCGCGCCTCCTCCAGCATGTTCTGCGAGCGGTCCACGGCGACCACCCGACCCCGCGGAAGGCGCGCGCACAGCTCCGCCGTGAGCCGCCCCGAGCCGCAGCCGGCGTCCATGACCACCTCGTCGCCCTGGAGCGTGAGGCGGTCGAGCACGCGCAGGCCCCAGCGGAACTGCGGGTCGGAGATGCGGTGGTACGCGGTCGCGTCCCACTCGATGGGGCCCTCGGGCGTGCCGGGCGTGCCGGGGGCGGCGGTTCGCGTGGGGTCCGCGCTGGCGTCGTGAGGGTCGCGAGCGTCGCGGGTGTCGCCGGAGTCGCTGGAGTCGCTGGCGTGCTCGGTCATGGGGAGGACTTCCTTTCTCTCGGGGTTGAAGAATGGCAGACGTTGCGGGGCGGGAGAGGTGCTCGATGAAGGTCGCGCTGCACGAGCAGGGCACGAGGGTGGTGGGCACGGCGTTCGGGGCGTGCAGGATCGGCTGGAGTGCGCTGGGGCTGACGAGGGTGCGGCTCCTGGCGGAGAAGGAGAGGGAGGCGGAGGCGGCGAGCGCAGCCGAGGAGCGGGCGGCGGGCGATGGCGCGGGGCTGACGGCGGGTGATGGCGCGGAGCTGCCAGAGCGGGAAGACATGCCGGCGTTCGTGCAGGAGGCGGTGGCGCTGCTCGTGCGGCACCTCGGTGGAGAGCCTCAGGATCTCAGCGGGATTCCGCTCGACATGCGGGGGCTGCCGGACTTCCACCGGCAGGCGTACGAGGCGGCGCGGCGCGTGGAGCCGGGATGCACCATCGGCTACGGAGAGCTGGCGGCGGTGCTCGGGGCGCAGGGGGCAGCGCGCGCGGTGGGACAGGCGATGGCGAGGAACCCGTTCGTGGTGGTGGTGCCCTGTCACCGGGTGCTTGCTGCAGGTCGGCGGCCGGGAGGGTTCTCGGCGCCGGGTGGGCTCGATACGAAGGCGCGGCTGCTCGCGCTGGAAGGCGCAGCGCTCCCGCCAAGGCAGCTCTCGCTGCTCGGGTGAGCGCTGCGTCTGCGTGAGCGCTGCGCCTGCGGAGGAACGTCATCCCCTGTCACGAGCGTCGCGGGGTCTCTTTCAGGATGTCGCTGGGCGCGGTCCCACGTAGCGGGAATTCGGGCGGATCAGGCGGCCGGTGCGGCGTTGCTCCTCGACGTGGGCACACCAGCCGGCGATGCGGCCCACGGCGAAGGTGGGGGAGAAGAGCGCGCGGGGGAGGCCCACCGCTTCGAGGAGCACGGCCGTGTAGAACTCGACGTTGGCGCGCAGGGGGCGATCGGGGTGGCGGGCGGCGAGGGCCTTCTCGGCAGCCTGCTCCACGGCGCGGGACAGCTCGAGGCGGGCGGCGGCGCCGCCTCGGGCTTCGCGGAAGAGGCGCTCGACGGCGCGCTCCAGGACGGCGGCGCGCGGGTCGCGCACCCGGTAGATGCGGTGGCCCATGCCCATGATCCGGCGGCCTGCGGTGAGCTCGCCGTCGACCCACGCGGCAGCGCGATCGGCGGAGCCCACGGCGTCGAGCATGTCGAGCACCGGGCCCGGGGCGCCGCCGTGGAGCGGGCCCTTGAGGGCGCCGATCGCGGCGACCACGGCGGAGACGCGGTCGGAGCCGGTGGAGGTCACCACGCGCGCGGTGAAGGTGGAGGCGTTCATGCCGTGGTCGGAGACGGTGACCAGGTACGTGTCGAGCGCGCGGGCCTCGGCGTCGCTCGGAGGGGCGCCGCGCACCATGCGCAGCATGTCCTCGGCCTGCCGGAGGGAAGGGTCGGGCGCGACGGGCGCGTGGCCCTCGCGGCGGCGGGCCCAGGCGGCGGCGAAGGTCGCGGCGGCGCCAGCGAGCACCGCGGGGGCGACGTCACCGCCGAGGTGGGCCATCGCGGCGCGGAGCGCGTCCATGCCGTCGTCGGCGGCGAGGGCGTCGCCGAGACGATCGAGGCGCGCGAAGGCCTCGACACGGCCGGCGGCGAGGGCTTCCCGAAGCGAGTCGCGGCCCTCGGGGCGAGGCAAGGTGCCCGTCCAGAGCAGGCCGCAGAGGTCCTCGAAGGTGGTGCCCCCGTCAGAGGAGAGGGTCTCGAGATCGTAGCCGGCGAGGAGGAGGTGACCGCGCTCGCCGTCGACCTCGGAGAGGAGCGTGTCGGCCACCACCACGCCGTCGAGACCTCCGGCGCGCGCCTGCGCGGGAGGCGGCTTGGCGGAGGCGTCGGCGCTGCTCGCCGCCCCGTTCGCGCTGCCCGATGATTCGTTCGGCTCGACCTTGTTCGTGTCGCTCATGGGTTCCTCCATCATCACGTCGGCTGTCACTCACGCGCCGCGCGGTGCGACGCAGGGCTCCGGGCACACCTCGGCCTTGCAGAGACACCCGCCTCGGCGGGATCTCCGCGTCGTGGCCCACCAGGCCATCACGCTCGTGGTGCGCCCGTCAGGCGCGCCGCTCTCGCAGCTCACCCGTGCGGCAGGCCGCCATGGCCCCGCGTCGCGCGCCTCAACCGTCTCGCACCGTCTCGCTACGTCTCGCGCATGCTGCGCGGACACGGATAATGTTGGGGAGTGGGCAAGGTTGATCAATCTCGAATCGACAATCAACCATCCGACTACCTGACGGGCGAGGAGGCGGCGGCCCTGCTGGAGGTGAAGCGGGAGACGCTCTACGCCTACGTGAGCCGCGGGCTGTTGCGGGGCGCGCCGTCGGGTCGGGGGCGCGCGCGGCTCTACCTGCGCGCGGACGTGGAGCGGCTCAAGGTGCGCAGCGACGCGCGGTCGGGGCACGGGCCCGTGGCCGCAGGGGCGCTGCGGTGGGGCGAGCCGGTGCTGGAGTCGGCGCTCACCGGGATCGGGCCGCGGGGGCCGATGTACCGCGGGCACGACGCAGTGGGGCTCGCGCAGGCCGACGTGCCGCTGGAGGCGGTGGCAGAGCTGCTCTGGACCGGCACGCTGCCGGACGACGGCGGAGAGGCGGCGTGGGAGGCCGCGTGGGAGGGCGCGGCGGCGGCGGCGGCGGCGGCGTCGTCAGCGTCGTCAGCGTCGTCAGCGTCGTCAGCGCTGCCGGTCGAGGGGATCGCGGCGCTGCTGCCGGAGAGGGCGCATCCGTTCGCGTCCCTCGGGCTCTCCATCGCGGCGCTCGGCGCGCAGGAGCCGTCGCATGGGTGGGTCGCGGGCCAGGGCGTGGCGCTGGAGGACGAGCGCGCGCGGGGACGCGCCATCGTCGGGGCGCTCGCGGCGCTGGTGGGGCTCGGACGTGACGCGGAGGCGGTGCAGTCGGTCCGGGCAGCGCTGTCGGAGCGCTCGGTGGCAAGGCGGGTGCTGCGGGTGCTGCGGGCGCCAACGCTGCGGCAGGCGGCACCCAGCGGAGCATCGTCGGAGGAAGTGTCCCCGGACGAGGTGTCCTCCAGCGACGCCGCGCGCGCGATCAACCGTGCCCTGGTGATCTCGGCCGATCACGAGCTGAACGCCTCGACCTTCGCGGTGCGGGTGGCGGCGTCGGCGGGGGCCGACATGCACGCCTGCGTGGCGGCAGGGATCGCGACGCTCTCGGGGCCTCTCCACGGAGGGTGCAGCGATCGGCTGGAGGAGCAGCTCGACGAGGTGCGGGGCGCCGAGGACGCCGCGGCGCTGGTGCGGTCACGGATCGCCCGGGGCGAGGAGGTGGTGGGGTTCGGGCACCCGCTCTACCCCGAGGTCGATCCGCGCGCGGCGCTGCTCCTGGAGACGGCGTGGGCGCTGGATGCGGGCGCGGAGCTCGGGCCTCCTGTGGGCCGGGAAGCGACGCTCGCGGGCGTCGTGCGCGGGCCCGGCTGGAGGCCGCGTGGGGCGCGGCTCGCGGTGCTGCACGCGCTCATGGAGGCGATGCGGGCCGCGGGGCAGCCGCCGCCGACGCTGGACGTGGGCCTGGTGGCGCTCGCCACGGCGCTCGACCTGCCGCGCGGCGCGGCGGCGGGGTTCTTCGCGGTCGGGCGCGCGGTCGGGTGGATCGCGCACGTCTTCGAGCAGCGCGCGGCAGGCTTCCTGCTGCGACCCCGCGCGCGCTACACGGGGCCTGCAGGAGGCTCGCCGTGAGGAGAGGGATCTCGGAGCGCGAAGTCATACCTGTCCAGGAGTTCGCCGAGAAGTTCCGCGTGGATGGATTCGGTGAGTGCCCCGAGCTTCTCAACGTTGAGTTCTGACTTCACACGGTCGAACAGAGCTGCGCAGAAGCAGCTTGGATCGAGACGCGACAGATAGACGATGCCGTCAGGTTTGCTCGGATGTTCGTGTATCGAGAGCGACCAGCGCCGTGGTGACTCATAGGTGTTCTCTATGTCGGTCGTCAGACGTGCATCTGCGCCCATGCGGGCGAGCCCCGCACCCGTCAGGTCGACCAGGAGGAGCGGTCGCTTCGGCACGATCATGGACAGGCCGCGCGCCGCGATTTCTGCCCGTTCCAAGGTGCGGTTCTCGGGCAGCCTGCCAAGCGTCTCGATGAACGAACCTTGAATGTCCTTCGCTACATAGAGCACACCAAACTCTTCCGAGGGTGCGTCGAAGCGGTTCTCGTTGGAGATACTGAAGAACAGAGGGTCATGCTTGAGTCTGTAAATGCGAAACCAGCCATGCTCGTACTCTGTGATGGGGAGCGAGCGGCCTTTCCAGTCGGCAGGAGGATCTGGATGGGATCCCTTCACGGCCTCGCTCATGCAGCGCCCTGCTCTCCGAAGACGAGGGCGGCCTTGCGCACCTTGTCGACCGCGCCGTGGCGCAGCATCTGCAACGGGCTCTTCCCCTGCAACCGAGGGTTGCTGGTCAGGAAGAACCGCATCTGTGCGAGAGGGGGGTCGTCGGCAAGGAGCGGCATGATCTCCTCGATGCCCAGGAGCATATGAGGCCCGATGAACTGCCAGGATGGATAGCCATAGCCCTCTGGTTCAAGTTCTACGCCGAGCACTTTGCCTGCAGCACGACGCTGCTCCAGTTCCGCAGGCGTGATTCCGAGTTGCGTCGCCGCTTCCTCAACCTGGAGTGTTCCTCCCTCTGCAGCGAGAATCTCCTTCACCCCTTCCACGGCTCTGGCACGAGCAGGTGCGAGCGGGTCCTGAAACGTCCTGCCAGCACTCGGCTGCCTGAACGCGGTAAGGACTGCCATTGCAGCACTCGGTTGGCTGTCCATCTTGATCAGTTCCTCGAACTTCAACTCGGTCACGATCTGTGTGACTGCATCGAGGGAGCGCGCCAGGTTGCGCGTGAGGATCTTGGCCTGATGAGGAGTCCGCTCGACCTTTCCAAGGTGCTTGGCGACGAGCTTCTCGGCGAAGACGGACAGTTCATTCTCCACGCCCGAAGAGGCATCGAGATCTCCCGACTCGCTGGTGACAGCGGACGAATCCTTCGTCATGGGCATGAAGAAACTCTGTCGCTGCAGCTCTGACCCGTCAACAGCACAGTGCTGCACGAAGCAGCGCAGCGCCGCACAAAGACAGGCTGATTGCGAAGTGCTCTGGAAGCCGAGCGCGTAACTACGCTCCAGAGTTCATCCACGCACCGACGCTACAGATCGATCTGCATGCCCAGCTCCACCACGCGGTTCGGGGGGAGGCCGAAGTAGGAGGTGGCGGGGCGGGCGTTGCGGGAGATGAAGGCGAAGAGGGCCTTGCGCCAGCGGGACATGCCGGAGGTGCCGGTGGTGAGGAGGGTCTCGCGGCCCAGGTAGTAGCTGGTGCGGTGCGGGTCGACGGTGAGGCCGTGTGCCTTGCAGGCTTCGAGGAGCGAGGGGACGTGGGGGGTCTGCATGAAGCCGTAGAGGGCCGTGACCTGGAAGAAGCCCTCGCCGAGCTCGGCGACAGTGACGCGGCGCTCGGCGGGGACCTCGGGGACCTTGAGGACCTGGATGGAGAGGAGCACGACCTGGGCGTGGAGGACCTGGTTGTGCTTGAAGTGGTGGAGCAGGGCGGGAGGGGTGCCGTCGGGGTTCGAGGCCATGAAGACGGCGGTGCCGCGCACGCGGTGCGGGGCGGTGTTCTTGACGTCGTCGAGGAAGGTGGGGAGCGGGAGGAGGGAGCTCCGGAAGACCTCGGCGAGGTGTTTGCGGCCGGTCTTCCAGGTGGTCATCACGATGAAGATGGCGAGGCTCAAGGCCACGGGGACCCAGCCGCCGTGGATGAACTTCGCCCAGTTGGCGACGAAGAAGGGGACGTCGAAGGCGAGGAACAGGGCAGCGAGGGGGGCGGCCTTCCAGACGGGCCAGCCCCAGGCTTCGCGCACCACCACGTAGTAGACGATGGTGGTGACGGTCATGGTGCCGGTGACGGCGATGCCGTAGGCGGCGGCGAGGCCGCTGGAGCTGCGGAAGGCGAGCACCAGGAGCAGGCAGACCACAAGCATGATGTCGTTGATCTCGGGGATGTAGATCTGGCCGTGCTCGGTCTTGGAGGTGTGGACGATGGTGACGCGGGGGAAGTAGCCGAGCTGCACGGCCTGCTGGGTCAGCGAGTAGGCGCCCGAGATGAGGGCCTGAGAGGCGACGACGGCGGCGGCGGTGGCGATGGCGACCGTGGGGTAGAGGGCCCACGAGGGGACGATGGCGTAGAAGGGGTTCACGGCGGCGTCGGGGTGCGCGAGGAGGTGCGCGCCCTGGCCGAAGTAGTTGAGGAGCAGCGCCGGCCAGACGATGGCGAACCAGGTGCGCACGATGGGGCCGCGGCCGAAGTGGGACATGTCCGCGTAGAGGGCCTCGCCGCCGGTGATGCAGAGGACCACGGAGCCGAGGATGAGGAAGCCGTGCATCCTGTTCTGCACGAAGAAGTCGACCGCGTAGCCCGGCCACATGGCCACGAGCACGCCGGGGTTGCCCGCGATCTCCTTCAGGCCGAGGACGGCGATGACGATGAACCAGAGGAGGGTGACGGGGCCGAAGACCTTGCCCACGCCCTCGGTGCCGCGCTTCTGCACGAGGAAGAGGGCGAGGATGATGGCGCAGGTGATGGGGACGACGACGGGCTTGAGCTTGGAGGTGGCGATCTCCAGGCCCTCCATGGCGGAGAGGACGGAGATCGCGGGGGTGACCACGCCGTCGCCGTAGAGGAGCGCGGCGCCGAAGAGCACGACGAGGATGAAGAGGCCACGTCCGCCGCCAGGCTTGGTGGGGACGAGGGCGAGGAGCGCGAGGATGCCGCCCGCGCCTTCGTTGTCGGCGCGGGTGATGAAGGCCAGGTACTTGACCGTGACCACCATCATCAGAGACCAGAAGACGAGGGAGAGGACGCCGAGGATGTTGGCGGGCGTGGTGGCGACGCGGTGGAGGCTCGCGGGGCTGAAGCACTCCTTCACGGCGTAGAGGGGGCTCGTGCCGATGTCGCCGTAGACGACCCCGAGCGCGGCGAGCATGAGCGCCCATGTCCTGGAGCTGGAAGCACCCTCTCCGGCATGCGCCGTCGTCTGCGTCGTCATCGGCGGCGCATCCTAGTCGGCTCCCCGAGGCGCCCGTGAGGAGGATTCAGCGCGGGAAGAGGCTGCTTGCCGCGCCGCAGCATGGTGCGAACCAGCGCGCGCGGCGCGGTCTGCGAAAACAATTGACGCGAGAGGCTTGACGGTTCCACGCGAGACCCGCAGTCTGACCCGTCAGTCAACCATGCCGCGCGTTGCTGATCGTCGGGTGAAGATCGAGCTCCTCCGGGCCGCCGAGGCCGTTTTCTCGGAGCGGGGCCTCGCAGGGGCGCGCGTGGAGGACATCACCGGGCGCGCGGGGGTGTCGAAGGGGGCATTCTACCTGCACTTCAAGAGCAAGGAGGACTGCTTCCAGCAGATCGTGGAGGGCTTCGTGGCGCGGCTCGCGAGCTGCACGGAGCCGCCGGAGAATCTGCACGACGGCGCCCTGTGCTCGATCGAGGTCATCCTGGAGCGGCTGCGCGAGCACCACGTGGCGGTGCTGGAGTTCTGCTGGCAGAACCGCTCGCTCCTGCGGATGATGCTCGCGGGCGGCGGCGGCGCGCCGTACGCCTACCTGATCGACGAGTTCGCGACGCGCGTAGGCGGCAGGACGGAGCGGTGGCTGCGCGACGGGATCGCCATCGGCCTCTACCGGCCCGATCTGGATCCGGTGCTCGCAGCCGCGGTGCTGTCGGGCGGCTACGAGCGGCTCGTGCGTGAGCTCATCCAGCAGGACAAGCGGCCCGATCTGCTGGCCTGGTGCACCCAGGTCCACCGGCTCTTCCAGGACGGGATGCTCACCCCGGAAGCCCGCGCGATTCGTGACCGGCCGGTCACGAACGAGGTCCCGGCCGCCAAGGCGGGTTGAGCTGGCGCCACGGAGGCGCAGGCGGAGGGGAGGCGATCAGGCGGGTGGATCATCCGCGCGAGGCGCGTGAGGCGCGTGAGGCGCGTGAGGCGCGTGAGGCGCGTGAGGCGCGTGAGGCGCGTGAGGCGCGTGAGGCACGGTGCCCAGACAGCACGACATCCAGGGGTTCGGGGCGGTCAGCAGATGTGGCGCGACACGGCGTCGAGCAGCTCTTCGAGGCGGATGGGCTTCTTGAGGAGCTGCGCGGCGCCGAGCTTCTGGACCTTGTCGTCCTTGGGCGTCGCCGAGACGACCACCACGGGGATGTCGGCCACGCCCGGCTCGTTCTGCTGGGCCGCGCGGAACTGCCAGCCATCCATCACCGGCATCATCAGGTCGAGGAGGATGAGATCGGGCCGCTCCTTCGTGCGCAGCGTGGCCAGGGCCTCTTCCCCGTTCGACGCGTTGAGCACGGAGTAGCCCTCGTCCGTGAGCAGCTCGGTGAGCGTGTCCCGGATGTCTTGGTCGTCGTCCACGACCAGAATCGTTTTGCGATGGCCCGTCACGAGAGGGTCAATTTGTACGTCACAACGCCGGGGTGGCGAATCAGGGAAATCCCGGATCAGCTCTGAGGTGCCACGCAGATCTGTGTGCCCGCACGAGATGTGCCCGCGTCGGACCGGGCGCACCAGGCTGACGGAGGGGCGGGCCCCCTGGTAGCCTGGCATGGATGCCCGATCCCAGCCGTGTCGCGCTGCTCTCCATGGAGCCGGGGATCGTCGGCAACGACTACACGCCGTTCAGCTACGGGGTCCGGCGGCTGCAGGCCGCGCTCCTCGACGATCCGCGGCTCTCCGACGTGGAGGTGCACCTCGTCGAGTCCCAGAGCCGGGATCCGGAGGCCTGGGTGGCCGAGGTGGAGGCGTGCGACGCAGGGGTGGTCGGGTTCTCGACCTACACCTGGTCCTTCGCGACGTTCCTGGAGGTGGCGCGGCGGCTGAAGCGCGCGCAGCCCGGGCGGGTGATCGTGCTCGGGGGGCCGTCGGCGCGGCCGGCGATGTTCGCGCTCCCCCCCTGGCGCGCGGCAGTGGCCGATGTGGACGCGCTGGTGGTGACGGACGGGGAGCTGATCTTCAGGGACCTGGTGCATGCGCGGCCGCGGGGGCGAGAGGATCTGCGGGAGGTGCCCGGGCTCCACATCTCTTCGGCGGGGGGGTTCGTGGCGACCGCACCCGCGCCCGAGCTGATGCAGCTCGACGCCCTCCCCTCTCCTGCCCGGATGGGGCTCATTCATGGGGGCCGCACGGTGCCGCTGGAGACGTACCGGGGGTGTCCGCTGTCGTGCGCGTTCTGTCAGTGGGGGGATCTGAACCGGCCGGATCGGATCTTCTCGGAGGAGTACCTGGTCGCGGAGCTGACCGCGCTGCGCGACGCGGGAGCGCCGAGCGCGCAGCTCGTGGACGCGGCGCTGAACCTGAACTCGCGGGCGTTCCGCAACCTGGCGTCGGCAGAGCGGCAGGTGGGGCTGTTCCGGGAGGCGATCCTGTTCGCGTGCGTGTACCCGACGTACCTCACCGAGCAGCACCTGGAGTTCCTGAGCGGGGTGCCGCGGGCGTGCCTCGACGTGGGGCTACAGTCCTTCAACAAGGAGACGCTGGACACGAACCAGCGCCCGTTCAAGGAGTCGCGCTTCGGGCAGGTGATCGAGGATCTCTCGCGGCTCGCGCAGGTGGAGGTGGAGGTCATCCTGGGGCTGCCCGGCGACAGCCCGGAGGCGTTCCGGAAGACGGTGGAGCGCGCCAGGGAGCTGCCGTGCAAGGTGCGGGTGTTCCACTGCCTGGTGCTGCCGGACGCGCTGATGACCCGCGCGGCGCCGTCCTCCGCGATGACGTTCGATCCGCTGACGCTGCGCATGCAGTCGTGCCTCGGCTGGTCGGAGGAGGCGCTGGCGAAGGAGCGCGCCTGGCTCGTCGAGGAGGTGGGCCGGGTGGACGGGGAGATCGCGGCGGACATGTGGTCGTTCCCGGCGCCGAAGTACGCCCAGGAGCGGGCGGCGGCGCGGGCGGCGAGCGCGCGGACGGCAAGCGCACGGACGACGGGCGCGCGGGCAGCGAGTGCGCGGGCAGCGAGCGTGAAGACGGCGAGCGTGAAGACGGCGAGCGTGAAGACGGCGAGCGTGGGGACGGCGCGGGTCGTGGCGCAGAGCGAGCCCGGGTCGGAGGCGCTGCGGGACGTGCGGGAGAAGGTGTCGTCGGTGCTGCGGGAGGTGACCGGCGGGCTGTGGTCGCTGGTGGAGATCTCGACGATCACGGATGGCAAGGCGCGGCTCACGCTGACCGTGAAGACGCGCGAGGCGTCGGTGGTGGTGGAGGCGACGCCCGCGACGACCATGCCACGCGCGTACAAGGTGATCGACGGCGTGGCGTTCACCTACCGGATGGCGGCCGGGGGACGGCTCAGTGATGGAGCGGGGCGGCTGCTCGATCGGGTGCTCCGGCGGCTGCACGGGAGCGCGCGGGAGGTGCTCGGCCTCGGCGCGGCCGAGGTGGACGCGGACAACGCGAGCCGCGTGGGCGACGCGAACGGCGCAGGAGGCAAGGGCGCGGAGGCGCATGGGGCCGCGCCTGTGGATACGAGCGCGGTGTCGTCGTCTCCCGCAGTGCCGGCGGTCAAGGCGGTGAGGCGTCTGCCGGTGGCGCCGTGAGCGCGGTCCCCGCCCCAGCAGTGGGCGAGGACAGGGGGCCACTGTCGCGCAACGCCACGACGGGTGCCTACCGGGAGCTGTTCGCGGCGTGGGGCCTCTGGCAAGGGGAGGCGGCGCCAGCGGTGGCGATCTCACTCGCGCGGGTGCTGGCGCGGTTCGAGGAGGATCGCGGTCGGTTCGGGGACGTGCTGGAGCCTTCGCTGTCGTGGGAGAAGGGGCGCGCATCGTGGCGCAGGCTCTCGTACGGGCTGCCGGGGTTCCGCGGGCGCGCAGGCGGTGGAGGCGCCGAGGAGGGGGCCGACGCGCTGCGGATGCTGTGCGGGCCGTTCGGGGGAGCGGTCGCCGCGCAGGTCGAACGGGTGGTGCGCGCCGCGCGGCATCCGGCCGTGGTGCAGCCGATCTTCGGGCTCGCCGACGATGGGCCGGGGGCGCTGCGGATCAAGCTGTACCTGCAGCTCCATGACGGGGCCGGGGACGCTGCGGTGGCGCTCACGGAGCGCTTGCTCGGGGCGCGCCTCGCGGGGCGCTTGCCGGTGGGGGCGGCGCTGCACCTGGTGGGGCTGGATCTCGGCGCGCACGGGGATCTGACCGGGGCCAAGCTCTACCTCCGGCATGCGCGCGTGCCGCTCCGCGAGGTGGCGGCGCGGATCGGGCCGGTGCCTTTGCTGGAAGCGCTCGGCGAGGCGCTCGGCGAGGCGCTCTCCACGAAGCCTCGCACCACGGCGCAGGCAGGGGCGTCTGGCGGGGCGGGGGGCGCGGTGCTCCGGGAGGTGCTCGCCATTCACCGGCTGGAGGGGCCGGACGATGCGGGGGTGGAGCGGCCGGTGGAGATCGACGTGGCGGTCGGGGACACGGGGCTCGGCTGGCCCGCGCTGCGGGCGCTGTTGCCGGTGGCGGCGCGGGGTGAAGGGAGCGCGCTCGCGCGGCTGGAGGCGGCGGTGCCGCTGGTGCCGAGGCGGCTGTCGACGCCCGTGGGGCGCGACGACAAGGTGAACCTGTACTACGTGCTCGGGCCGGAGGTCGCGCGGTGAGCCTGATCCGCATCGCCAAGGATCGCTACCTGAGCCGGGAGTTCATGCTGCTCGAACAGGAGCGGCTCTGGGCGCGGGTGTGGCTGCTCGCGGGACACGCCGGGCTGCTCGACGGGCCAGGGAGCTTCTTCACGTTCGAGACCGGCGCGGAGACCCTGCTCGTCACGCGCGGCGAGGGGGGAGAGGCGCGCGCGTTCCACAACGTCTGCCAGCACCGGGGGACGCGGCTGTGCGCCGAGGATCAAGGGCGGGCGGCGCGGTTTCGCTGTCCCTACCATGCGTGGACCTACGGGCTCGATGGCGCGCTCCTGCAGGCGCCCGGGGTCAAGGCGCCGCGCGAGGCGCTGCCGCGGGGGCTGCCCGAGGTGCGCTGCGAGGTGCTCGGGGGGTTCGTGTGGGTGTGCCTCGCGGACGATCCAGAGCCGCTCGAGACCTTCCTCGGGCCGCTCCTGCCAAGGCTGCTGGCGTACGAGGCCGAGGCGTACCGGCTCACCCACGATCAGACCGTGGAGATTGCCTGCAACTGGAAGACCTCGGCGGACGTGTCGAACGAGGCGTACCACCTGCGGGTGCTGCACCCGGAGCTGTGCGCGGTGGTGGACGATACGCAGATCGTCGTGGAGCGCCTGGGGCTGCACGGGAGCATCACCGTGCCGATCGGGGCGCCATCGCCAGGGACGCCGCACGCGGGGACCGTCGCGGGGCCGCTGCGGGAGCTCTTGCGGCAGAGCGGGCTGGATCCGGCGCAGTTCGCGGGGAACCCGGCGGCAGCGAGGCCGGCGCTGCTCGCTGCGGCGAAGGCGCGGGCGGGGGCGGAGGGGATGGCGCTCCGGGGGCTGGACGACACGCAGCTCCTCGACAAGCACCAGTACTACGTGTTCCCCAACGTGCAGCTCAACTTCACGCTGCGGACGCTGGAGATCTACCGGCACCGGCCCCACCCGCACGACCCGCAGCAGATGTACTTCGACGAGCAGGCATACGAGCGCGCGAGCCCCGGGGCCGCGGGGCGGGCGGGGGCGCGGGCGGTGCCGGCGCGGCGGCGCATCAAGCACGGGGAGGCGCCGCTCGGGCCGGTGATGGGCGCCGATGTGGATCTGCTCCCCGAGCTGCAGCGCGGGATGGCGTCGCGCGGGGTCGCGGAGCTGCTCCTCACCGAGGGGGAAGCGGCGATCGAGACGATGCACCGCGGGCTGGATCATTACCTTTTCGGGGCGGAGGGGGCGGCGCAGACAGAGCGGGCGGCGCGGCCGGGGCCTCGCGGGTGATGCTCGACGAGGGGTCGCGGCGCGCCTTCGCCGAGGAGGGCTACCTGGTGCTGCCGGACGCGGTGCCGCGGGAGGCGTGCGAGGCGCTCTGCGCACACGTGTCGGACCTGATCCTGCGCGTGGCCGGGGAGCACGCGCGTGGGGAGCGCGGGGTGTCCGAGGAGGCGGGGTTCTGGGCGTCGCTCCGCCGCTCGGCGCACGAGGTCGAGGTGTTCCTGGATCCCGCGGTGGGTCCACCCCGCGCGCTGCCGCCGGAGAGCTGGGAGAGGGCGGTGACGCGCATCGGCCACGGGCTGCACCGCGTGGACGCGCAGTTCGGGGCGCTGTGTCGGTCGGAGGCGGTGGCAGGGCCGCTCGCGGCGATCACGCCGGAGCCGGCCGTGGTGGTGCAGACGGCGGTCATCTACAAGCAGCCGCGCAGCGAGGTGGTCCAGTTCGGCTTCCACCAGGACTCCTGGTACCTGAGCGCAGAGCCGGACACGCTGGTGCTGGCGTTCGTGGCGCTCGACGACATGGACGAGGAGAACGGCTGCCTCGCGGTCATCCCCGGCAGCCACCGCGAGGGGCTGGGGACGCGCCTGGTGCTCGGCGACAAGGGCTACGTCTCGCTGGGGCGCACGCAGGGGCTGCCCGCGCCACGTCACCCCGAGCGCGCGGTGCTGCTGCCGGCGGCGAAGGGGACGATCATCCTCGCGCACGGGCGCACGTACCACGCCTCCGGTCCCAACCGCTCGGACCGGCCACGGCGCGCGTTCATCGCGCACGCGCTCGGCGCCGGATCGCGGATGCAGGCGTCGAGCTGGATCCAGGCGCCGCCCGGGGGATTCACGCGCCTTGCCGAAGCGGACGAGCAACAGAGGGCGGCGACTCGCGCTCCCGAGGGTAGATGACTCCACCTTGGCTGACGAAGGGGTTACGACCCTGTTGCAGGGTATACAAACGCATGATCGTCTACCAGAATCTCTGTCCTTCAAAGTGTTAGCCAGGCGTCTGACACACCGTTCCAGCTCGTCCTAGAAACGGCACGACGGCAGAAGAACATGAAGCGATCCCCCTGTCATACTTGGGGCTTTCCTAGTCGTTACAGAGTCACGCACTACAGATCATCTCAACATGGCAGATCCCGCTCGCACACGTCTTCCCATCGTCTCCAGGTCATCACCTGACGACGTCTTACTCTCGTCTACGTCGCACGAAGTTGTGTTCGCCATTGTTGGCTATGCCGGCGCAGGCCCCGGGTGGGTTGCCGCTCAGCTCTCGGGACAGCTCCAAACCCATGGGTTCACTCCCATCAGAATCAAACTTAGTACCCTCATCCAAACAGCGGCCAAGCATCGAAGTCGACCGGGCGCGTCATCCGCAGGAGAGGGACTTCAGCGTATGCGATCCCTTCAAGATGCTGGCGCGTCGCTACGTGGTGGGCAGACGGGCAGCATCACAGCCGCTTTGGCCATCAAGGAAATCCGTGCGAAACGCAAGGAAGCAGGAGAACAAAGTAATCCGTTCGCCTTCGTGATCGACCAACTGAAGCATCCAAGCGAGGTAGAACTCCTCCGACGTGTCTACGGGAACTCTTTCTATCTACTGAGCGTAATCTGTCGCAAAGAGACACGTCGACGTAGACTCCGTATGAAGTTCAAGGTGGCGGCTTCTGATACGACAGGGATGAAGGAGATCGATGATCTGACCGACCGCGATGAGGCTGACGACGCAAGGGAGGGTCAGCAGGTTCGCAAGACTCTCCACCTAGGAGATTTCTTCATCGACAACGATGTCGACAATCCGCCTGAAGACGCTGATCAGCTGGCTGACAACCTCTCGCGCATCATGGACATCATCACTGGCAAGCGTGTTGTTCGTCCAACGAGGGATGAACGCGGTATGCATGCCGCATGGAACGCCAGTTTCCGGTCCGCGTGCCTCTCACGGCAGGTCGGTGCTGCCATCATGGATGTTGATGGAACCATCATCGCCGTAGGCACTAACGATGCACCGAAGGCAGGCGGTGGCCTTTACGAAGAAGGCAGCTCGCCCGATAAGCGCTGTACAACTCACGGGGGCTACTGCCGAAATGACACCACTAAAGAACAGCTCTACGAGCAAATTTATGACCGGCTATCTCAAGCCAAGTTGCTCACAGCTGAGGTAAGCGCGCAGCAAGTACGCGCCTGCGTAGAAGAAAGTGGAGTGCGCGACCTCATCGAGTTTTCTAGAGCTGTCCACGCAGAAATGGATGCCATCATCAGTCTTGCGAGGACCGGGCGAGGTTCCGCGAAACGTGCCGTGCTCTTCTGTACAACGTATCCTTGCCACAGTTGCGCGAGGCACATCATCGCTTCGGGCATCGATGAAGTTGTGTACATCGAGCCCTATCCGAAGAGCCGCACAGAAGAACTCCATGACGACGCCATGGTAGATACCTCGAAAGCCATGGCCTCGGGTTCCCAAGACCGCATCAAAGAACCGCACCGGGTCCGTTTCCGTCTATTTTCTGGCGTTGCTCCACGGCGCTTCGCTGCACTGTTTGAGAAACGTGACGAGTTGAAGAGCAAGGGCCACCAGGTGGCTCCTCCTGAGGGTGCACGTCACAAAGATCCTGTGCTCGATAAGAGCTTCCTTGAGCTTGAAGAGAAGATTGCTGGCATCGCAGATGAGTGGAACGTGAAGGAGGTGTGAGGCGTGGCTAACAGTGTCAAGCAGCCTCGTCTCAGGGTGATCAGTGGTGCCAAGGCAGCATCAGATCATGTCGCTGGTGAGATGCATGAGGCCCTCTCTGCCCGTGCACATCTCCATGTGTTGAGCCCGTTGCAGCCAGTAGCAGCGCAGCAACTTAGCCTGCCCTGGCTGAATCCGACGAAGCGGACGATCATCAGCCTTGGTCTGAAAGGTGCTGTTAAGGCTGACCTCGTTCAGGTGATCCGGCGCTATGGAATTCGGCGCGTAGCTGATATCCGCGTTTCTCCTTCGTTTCGAGGGAGAGACTTTGACCTCGCTACCATCACCTCGCTCTTCCACATGAACGGCATCACCTACCAGCGGTTCTCTTCTCTAGCTAACCGCTTCGTCGGGGAGTCGCTCAATCCGCACGTCGTATTGGATATGTATGAGCGGTACGTCACCAATCAAGAGGCTGCTCTGCGCGAGTTCTGTGAAGCTGTTGATGCAGGGCCCTTGCTCCTCTTGGGATGGGATGAAAATCACTCGCCCTCAGAACGTTCGATCCTCATCGATGCTGTAGCCCGCTTGGGTCACACCTTCGAACTGGTCGTTGCTTCTCTGGAACGTGGACCACGATGAAGAGAAGTTCCTGCAGTCCATCCTGCTGCATGAACAAGTAACCCGTTACAGGCAGTTCTGAAGAGAAGCGCTGCAGAGTACCCACGCCCAAACTAGCTGAGCACCATGCACGGTGACTTACGTACGTTACCCGCCACTGCGTGAGGGTTGGCTGGTGCGCTTCGAAGAAGGCGCGGGCTTTCGTCTCGCAGATCGTATGTGAGTCTTGCCCGCCACAAGTTCGCTGGCGATCACGCGCAGGGTGCCCCAGACGAGATCGCCGAGATGCAACGGCCTGGAGCGCGTCGCCTTGGGGGCGTTCACGGCAGTGCGGGCAGGTCGCGCCGAGGTGCGCCTGCGTTTCGCAGGGGCCTCGGGAGGCTTGGCGGCGGCTGCGCTGGGCTCCGCAGGTGCGGGCTCGTCTCGGGAGGGTGATCCGGAGGATGCCGCGACGGCGGTGGTCTCGGTTTCGTGAGGGACGGCCTCGTCCTGGAGGGGAGCCTCGGACGATGTCGCGGCCGCCGTCTCGGAAGTCTCCCGGCGGGTCGCCTCGTCCTGGAGGGACGCTTGGGGAGCCGTCGCGGCTGTGGTCGCCTCGACCTCCTGCTTGCTCATCTCCTGCTCGGGGGCCGGAGCGTCTGCGACCTGCGCAGCAGCAGGGGTTGTGGTCCTGGCCTTCGTGGTCCTCTGCGTGCGGCGCGGTCGTTCGCCGGACACGCGGGGCGCCTTCGCGGGTTTCGCCTCGGTCGCTTCCGATCCAGCCTTGGTGGCTTGCCTGGACCTGCGGCGCGGTCGGCGCTCGGTGGCGCTCGCAGGAGTTGTGCTCGCAGGAGTCGCAGATGGCTCGCCGGAAGCCTTCGTGGTCCGGCGCTTCGCCGCGGGAGCGGCGGGAGCGAGGCTCTTGCTCGTTGCTGTCGGCTCGCCGGCAGACTTCGCCGTCTTGCGCTTGGTCCCGGTGGTCCGGGCGGCCTGCGGGGTGCTGCTGGAGTTCTTCGAGGTCTTCGAGGTCTTCGAGGTCTTCCGGCGGGCGGGAGCCGATCGCCGGGGGGCCTCGGGAGGCGCCGGAGGAGAGGCTTCCGTCTTCTCCACAGTGGGTACGCTCATCTCGTCGGTCTGACGCTGTTTCATGCAAGTTCCTCCACGACGTCACACGCCACGCGCTCTCGGCGCGCATGGTGCGCGTGAAAGACGGGGGCGGTCTGTCGCTCGGACGCTTCATTCGGGGGCATCGAGCCCTGCCTGGAGGCGCAAAGGTCTCCTCGAGGGAGGGGTAGAGCAGCTTTCGTGCCGCGCCAGCAGGCCCGGCCATGTCCCCCTTTTGCTCGGGACACCGCCCCCGTGCGAACATCGCATGCCGTACGGCGGCCCCTCATGAGTGAACCCGAACGCTTCTCCGAACGCTTCGGCGCGTGGACCGATGCGCGCGCCGATGTCCTCGACTTCCGCGACAGCCTTTACAGGCCGACCATGGCCGAGGTGCCGCCGCGGCTGCCGCTGGAGGAGTTCCAGAAGTACGAGATCCCGGTGCTCGATCAGGGGCGGGCGAACGGGTGCACCGGGTTCGCGACGGCGACGCTCGCGCACTACCTGATGCGCAAGCGGCGGATCGATGCGGACCAGTCGCTGGTCAGCCAGAACATGCTCTACACGATGGCCCGGAAGTACGACGAGTACCCGGGCGAGGACGACGCGAAGGGGTCGAGCCTGCGCGGGGCGATGAAGGGCTGGCAGAAGCACGGGGTGTGCTCGTACGAGCGGTGGCCCTGGGACCCGAACGATCTGTACGGGTCACTCACCCAGGAGCGGAGCGAGGACGCGGCGCTGCGGCCGCTGGGGCTCTACCAGCGGGTGAACCACAAGGACATCACCCTGATGCACAGCGCGCTCTCGGAGGTGGGGGTGATCGTGGCGTCGGCGCTGATCCCGCTGGGCGGCTGGTACTACGGGACGCGCGAGGACGGGATCGTGCAGCCGGTGGACCGGTCGAACCCGTTCATCGCGCCCTGGGGTGGGCATGCGTTTGCCATCGTGGGGTACGACAGCGAGGGGTTCTGGCTGCAGAACTCGTGGAGCGCCGAGTGGGGGAAGAACGGGTTCGGGCGGATCAGCTACGACGACTGGATGAGCTTCGGGATGGATGCGTGGGTGGGGCGGCTCGGCGCGCCCGTGAAGCTCAACTCGTCCCGGGAGCGGCGGGGGACGTCGTTCGCGAGCCGCACGTTCGCCGATCTCCGGCCCCACCTGGTGAGCATCGACGATCACGGGCAGCTCCAGCGGCGCGGGGCGTACGGGACCACGTCCGAGGACGTGCGGGTGATCATCGAGGAGGACTTTCCGAGCATCACCCGCGACTGGAAGAAGAAGCGGCTCCTGCTCATCGCGGGCGGCGGGCTGCGGCGGCAACTGGAGGTGGTGGACCGGATGTCGCGCCTCAGGCCGCGGCTCCTGCAGCAGGAGATCTACCCGCTGGCGTTCCTGTGGGAGACGGATCACCACGCGCGGCTCGTGGAGATCCTGAGCCGCGCGGCCGAGGGCAGGCGGCAGGACGGGCACGATCCGCGGGAGTTCAGCTTCATGATCGACCGGCGCGACGATGCGCTGGAGCCGATGGTGCGGCGCATGGGGGGCAAGGCCGAGTGGGATCGGATGAAGCTCGCGGCCGGCGACGCGGTGATGGACGGTGAAGGTGGGGGGGTGCGGGAGACCATCGGGCGAATCGCCGAGATGATGGTGAAGGATCCCAGCATCGAGCTGCATCTGGTGGGGCACTCGGCGGGAGTGTTCCTGCTGGCGCCCCTCGTGCAGCTCATCACCTCGGACCGGGGGAAGAAGATCGAGGGCGGGCCGATGCGGGGGCAGAGCGGGCTCGGGCTGCCGGTGGAGTCGGCGGCGCTGCTGGCACCGGCGTGCCCGATCGAGGCGTTCAGGGACACGTTCATGCCGGCGATCAAGGCGGGTCTCGTGCGGCGGTTCACGCTGTTCACGCTGACCGACGAGGCAGAGCTGCAGGACGACGTGGAGGTGTACGGGCGTTCGCTGCTCTACCTGGTGTCGAACGCGCTGGAGCGGCGGCCGCGGGTGCCCGGTGGGACAGGGGTGGGGCTGCTCGGGATGGAGCAGGCGCTGCTCGATCCGGAGAGCGGGGACGTGCTGGGGCTCCTGTCCATTCCGCGCGAGGCGCCGCAGGTGATGGTGGAGAAGCTGGCGCCCCTGGCAGGTCAGTCCGGGGTGGGGCAGACGCTGATCAGCCCGGGGAGCACGGGCGTCGGCGCCGGGAGAGGGGCGCTCCGCGAGGGTGGGGGGAGCGGCGGGTTCGTGGAGCCGCAGACGATGCTCAGCGGAGGCTCGCTGCGGTCGCAGCGCTCGCAGCGGGAGAAGCGGGTCGGCTTCCCGCGGGCGGAGTGGATCCGGGGGCCGAACACGTGGCCGGCGCCGTATGGATCGGAGGCGCGGCGGCACGAGGACTTCGAGACCGATGCCACGACGTGGCGCTCGATCAGCGCGCGGATCCTGAACCGGGATCCGGGCGAGGACGCGCAGCCGACGCCGTCGCGGGAGCCGTGGTGATGGCGGCAGCGAGGTCCTCGCTGCCCGTCGTGCACGCGCGCCCCGCCGCGGCGCCCCTGGCCAGGAGCCCGCTGGAGCGCGCGGGCGAGGAGGATCTGTTCCACGACTACGTGCTGTCGGCGTACGCGCCGCTCGCGCCGCACGTGGGGAAGCTGCGCTCGCTGAACCTGCTCGTGGAGTCGTTCGCGGTAGCAGGGCTGGAGGCGGAGGGGCTGTCGCTCCTGCGCTGCGTGCGCGAGGGGCTCGGCGCCTTCCGGACGGTGTGGGGCGTGAAGCGGGTGCACGCGACGGGGGCGCTGGGCTGGGAGCTGTACTTCTACGACTGGGAGCGGGCGCACGCGGATCTCTCGCTGCCGCGGCTGCAGGAGATCTTCGCGCCGGTGGTGGAGGTGGACGCGCGGGAGCCGTATCCCCTGCCCTGGCACATGGTGTCCATCGAGGTGTCCAGGGAGGCGCTGGCGCGCCGCGGTCGGGTGGGGGCGCACCTGTACATCGACATGCGGAGCTACGCGCTGCTCGGCGAGAAGTTCACCTTCGAGAACGTGTACACGTTCCACGATCCGCGGACGGAGGTGGACATGATCCTGCACCGGCTGAAGTCATCGGTGCACTTCGATCCGGAGCGGGACGGGGTGGCTGCGCTGATGCCGCCGCCGCTCCGGCGCTGCGGGAAGGTGTGCGTGGCCAACAAGCGGTCGTCCGACGCGGTGTACTTCTCGCGGATCCGGACGCCGGATCTCGCCTGGTTCCTGCGCACGCACGCCTGGCCCGAGGAGATGACGGCGCTCGTGGGAGGGCGGGCGATGGAGCTCGATCATCTGCTGTGGGACGTGGGGGTGGACTTCGACCGGGCAGGTGGGGTGCTCACGGCGCGGAAGACCGGGGTGTATGGAAGCTTCTGAGGCGCGGCGGAGGGAGTCGCTCCCGGTGGTGCACGCGGCGCCGGCACTGCGGGCGGAGCCGGTGCTGCGGGCGGAGCCGTGGTGGGCCGAGAGCCTGCTGGTGACCTTCGCGTTCCGGTGCAACCTCGCCTGCACGTTCTGCATGGTGGAGGATGCGCTCGATGTCTACGCGGGGACCTCGCTCGCGGACATGCAGCGGGCGACCGAGGATCCGGCGGTGCTGCGGGGGGCGCGGCGGATCATCTTCAGCGGCGGCGAGGTGACGCTGGCGAAGGATCTGCTGGCGTACGTGGAGGCGGCGCGAAAGCTGCCCGGGATCGAGCACGTGCGCCTGCAGACGAACGGGGTGCGGCTCGGAGACAAGGCGTACCTGCGCGCGCTGCGCGAGGCGGGGGTGGATGAGCTGTTCATCTCGCTGCACGCGGCGGACGCGGAGACCTGCGACGCGATCACGCAGCGGCGGGGATCGTTCCGCAGGATCCTGGCCGGGATGGAGGCGGTGGTGGAGAGCGGGGCGGCGCTGTTCACGAACACGGCGATCGTGAAGGCGAACTACCGTTCCCTGCCCGAGATCGTGGCGCTCGCCGCGCCGTTCGGGCCACGGTCCATGGAGTTCTGGAACTACTGGCCACGCGCCGACGAGGAGGGGTCGCGGGGCATGAACGCGCGGGTGGCGGAGGTGCAGGAGCCGCTGCGCGCGGCCCTGGGGGCGTGCGTGGCGCGGGGTATCCCGCCGGTGGTGAAGTGGTTCCCGCGCTGTCTGCTGGGGGAGTTTGCGTTCTGCCACGACGACGGGCAGCCGCCTTCGTTGATCGAGGATCGGTACTGGGAGCGGGAGCCCGGGTACGGGTGCATTTACGAGGGGATGTGCGCGGAGGCGCCAGCGCGGCCGGGGGGCTCGACGGCGGGAGCGTGCGTGGGGCTGAGCGATGCGTACGTGTTCGAGCACGGGTGGGAAGAGCAGGTGCTGGTGCCGCGGCGGGTGATGGCGGCGCGGGCACAGGGAAGGCCAGGCGAGGCAGGAGGGGCGAGGGTCGCCGACCCGGGAGGGGTGGGGCGCTCGCTGGTGGGAGACGCAGGGCCGCGACGGAGTGAGCAGGCGGTGATGGCCGCGTTCCTGGAGCCGCTGGGGCTGCAGGTGGGCGCGGGGCTCGAGGGGTGGTCGCTGGTCGAGGCCACGCGGTCGCGCAGCGGTGAGCCAGGTGGGGAACGTGGCGCGGGAGGCGCAGGAGGCGCAGGAGGCGCAGGAGGCGCAGGGGGCGCAGGGGGCGCGGCAGGCGCGGGCGGGATGGCGGTGAGCCTGACGTTCGCGGCGGGGCAAGGCGAGGGGCGGGTGGTGGTGCGGCTGTACGCGCGGGAGGCGGCGCGGAAGTGCGCGGTGAGGACGAAGAGCTTCGATGTGGCGTACCGGGTGGAGGGCGAGGCCGCAGGGGGTGAGGCCGCGGCGCTGCTGCGGGCGCTGGTGACGCAGCTCGACACGCGGGATCCGGGGGGGCTGCGGGTGCCGTGAGGGGAAGCGAGGGGTGCAGGGGGAGGCGCGGGGTGGTCGCGCGGAGGAGGGGCACCTCGCGGCGCGCGCAGGTGGGCTGGGGAGGGCTGCTCTTCGGTGCGGCTTGCGCGGTGATGGGGGCGTGGGCAGTGGGCGCGTGCGGAGGAGAGGACGGGCCGAGCGCGTCGGGAGGAGGAGGCGCAGGTGCCTCCGGGATGACGAGCACGACGGGTGCCGTGACGTCGGTGGGTAGCGGGGGAAGCGGGGGAGCGCTCCCCGAGGAATTCGTCGTGAGCGGGGTGGTGACGGAGAAGGGCGTGCCCGTCGCCGGGGCGATGGTGATGCAGGGGGGAGGGGTCGCGGAGCTGGTGACAGGAGAGGACGGGGCGTTCTCCATCACGCTGCGGAAGGCGATCCCGGGGGTGCCCACGGTGGTGGCCGCAAAGGTGGGCTACCGCAGCCGGGGGGTGGAGATCACGGAGGTGCCAGAGGGGCCGATCGGGATCGAGATCGTGGCAGCGGCACCGCCAGACAACACGGCGTACGTGTTCGGGGATCCGGGGACGGGGGATCCTGCGCACGACAGCTCGACGGCGTTCTGCGGCCACTGCCACACCACGCTCGTCGCGCAGTTCCAGACGTCGGCCCATGCACGGGCGACGCGCGATCCGCTGGTGCAGGACCTGTACGCGGGGACCTCACGCGCGCACGGGACCGCGGCGTCGTGCGCGGCGGCGGGTGGCGTGTTCAGGGCCGGGCGCACGCCAGGGGCGGCGGGCGGTTCGGAGATGCGGTGTTATCTGGGCGGTGGGGTGCTGCCCGATCTGAACCCGGGGTGCGGTGGGGCCGGGGAGCTGTCCTGCGATGATCCGGGGTTGCCGGCGGGGAGCCGTCCGGTGGCGTTCGGAGGGTGCGCGGACTGCCACGCGGCAGGGATGGACGGTGAGGCCGGTGGCAGGGACCTGCTCGACGCGGTGGGGGTGGCGTTCGAGAACGGGAACCACTGCGACGTGTGCCACAAGGTCAGCGGCGTGGACCTGACGCGACCGCCAGGTACGGGCGGCGCGCTGCTGCTGCAGCGGCCACGGGAGCGGGTGTCGGGCTTGCCAGGCGCGGACCTGATGCAGGTGATGTTCGGTCCCTACCCGGATGTGCCCAACGAGTTCATGGGAGGGAGCTACCAGCCGGTGTTCTCGCGCGCCGAGTTCTGCGCGGGGTGCCACCAGCAGGAGCAGGCGGCGCTCGTGCCAGGGACGTCGCTCGATGCTGCGCGCTGGCCTTCAGGGCTTCCGGTGCACAGCACGTACGCGGAGTGGGCGGCGAGCCCGTGGGGGACGCCAGGGACGCCGTGCCAGTTCTGTCACATGCCCGAGGTGGAGGGGCTGAAGAGCTCCGTGGATGTGACGACCGAGGAGAACGCAGGGATCGTGTTCGGGTTCCTGCGGCCGCAGGGGACGATTCGCTCGCATGCGTTCCGGGGTCCGCTCGGGGGAAGCCCGCGGCTCCTCGACGAGGCGCTGCTCCTGGGGATGACGGTGACGGCGCAGGGCGGGGAGCTGGGGGTGTCGGTGCAGCTCCGGAACCAGGGCGCAGGGCACGCGCTGCCGACAGGAGAGCCGATGCGGGCGCTCGTGGCGCTGGTGCGGGCCGAGGGGTGCGACATGCCGCTGTCTCCGGTGGGTGGCATGACGGTGAGCGACGTGGGGGGGGCGCTGGCGCGAGGGGTGGTCGGGCAAGGCGCTGCGTTCTCGGGGGCGACGCTGGCGTGGGCGGAGGGAGCGGCACGGGCAACGCCAGGTCAGGTGGTGCGGGTGGTGCGCCCGACGGGGGTGTTCGATGACTACGTGGGGGTGGAGCGGTTCGCGGATCCGCTGCTGAGCGCGCAGGAGAAAGGGGTGGAGATCCACGCTCCCGTGGGCGAGGCGGCGGTGGTGGCGGTGGCTGGAGGCGCACTGACGCTGGGCGGGGCGCTCGCCGTGCACGATGGAGACGTGGTGCTGCTGGGTGAGGCGCTGGCGTGGCCGCCAGTCGATGGGCAGGCGGTGCGTGCGCTCGCGGGGGCGACCGGGAGCACCTTCGCGCGGGTGCTGGTGGATCCGGCAGGGAACCGGCACGTACCGCACCACCGCGCGGTGGACATGGTGAGCGACAACCGCATCCCGCCCCGGGCCGATGGGTTCAGCGTGCACAGGTTCGCGCTGGCCGATGGGTGCACGGAGGCACGGGTGGAGGTGGTCGTGCTGTACCGGCCTGTGCCGCTTTCGCTCGGTCGCGAGCGGGGCGCGGAGGCGCGGGATTACGTGATGGGGACGCTGAGCAGGGTGGTGACAGGGATCACGGCATCTTCCCGCGCACCTTCAGGCCGAAGCCGTTGAAGCCCATCCAGAGGGGCATGACCGGCATCACGCC
The DNA here is from genome assembly GCF_000601485.1 of Chondromyces apiculatus DSM 436. Classification (GTDB taxonomy): domain Bacteria; phylum Myxococcota_A; class Polyangia; order Polyangiales; family Polyangiaceae; genus Chondromyces; species Chondromyces apiculatus. The sequence goes on along the minus strand of NZ_ASRX01000072.1, from coordinate 21,106 downwards.
GATGTCCTGGAGGCGCTCGATGCGGGGGACGAGGAAGCGCAGAGGAGAGAGGAGCGCGACCACGCCGTTAGGCGCTGCGCCCGCTTCTTCCTCGTCGTGTTCCTGTTCGGCAGCTTCGGCACGCGCTGCCGCGAGGGCATCGGCACGCGCCTCCTCGGCCTCGATGCTCAGGGCTTCCTGGATCCAGGCGCGGTCGGTGGGGAGGACGAAGAGGGCCGCACCGTCGACGTCGGCTGCCGCCGAGCCGGATGCCGTGAGCAGTGCAGCTCCGGCCAGTAGCCCGCAAACTCCAGGCAACAGTCCGATCTTCCCCGTCATACAGGAAGCGTAGAGCGCACCGGATGAACCGGCAGCCCAGGGCTTCCCTGGATCACGCGCTCCGCATCTTCCGTAAGGTCGTACGCCGAGAGCGCATCGAGCGGCACCATGACGGCTTCGGACGCATCGTCATCGGCGCGCAGGACACCTGAGACGATCTCGCACACATAGTCGAGGATCACGTAGTGGTAGGGCGGTTCGAGGATCTCGAGGATCTCGATCAGAGGCCCGACCTGGACAGCGAGGCCGGTCTCTTCGTGCACCTCGCGCACAACGGCGTCGGCAAGTCGCTCACCGGGTTCGACGCTGCCGCCAGGGAGTGACCAGCGTCCCGCGAGGGGTGGGCGTGCACGACGCACGAGCACCACGCGGGGCGCACCGGGACCGCTCCGGTCGAGCACGACGGCGCCCACGGCGATGCGGGGAGTGCCCGGCGCGTAGCCGGGAGGCTCGGCACTCACGGGGAGGCGTCGGTGCGGCCAGAGGCGCAGCGGATGTCGCCAGGGGTGGAGACCACGAGGTCGTGATCGCCGACCGGGAAGTCACGCGGGACGACCACGGCGCCGTCGTAGCGGCCTCGTTCGTCGGTGGAGAGCGAGCCGATGACGGCGCCCTGAGGGAGGGAGTCGCTGCGGAGGAGTACGTCGACGCGGAGGCGCATGCAGGGGCCGTTGTCGTTCGAGACCTGGCCCTGCAGGTGGAGCGGCAAGCCGCGGCGGATGTCGCGATCGATGGCGGCGACCGTGATCTGGGTGCGCCCCGCGCGCGGATCGGGGGCGGCGCTGGCGGTGGGTGCGGGCGCGGCGGAAGGGGCGGTGGTCGGAGGGCCGTTCGCGCCGTTGCCAGCGTCGCCAGGTCCCTGCTGGCCGCGGGTCTGCTGCTCGGCGCGGGAGCGCTCGGCGAGCTGCTGGCCAGAGTCGGGGGTCTCGGGCCAGGTGTAGGGATCGGGGGGCGGGACGTAGGGAGGGCGGTTCTCGTCGAGGTCCTGCTCCATGTTGAGGGCCGCGCCACCGAGATCGATGCGGTGCCAGAGCGTTCCGTCGGAGACTTCGACCCAGGCGTGGGCCTCGTTCACCACCATGCGGGTGGGGATGCCGAGGTGCAGGGCAGTGACCAGGAAGGCGAAGGCGCGGTGACGGCATACGCCCTTCCGGGAGAGGGCGAGGTCGAGGTAGATGTCGCCGCGTTCGCGGGGCGGATCGTCGGAGGGAGCGAAGGCTCGGAAGTACTCGACCATCTTGCGCACGGCCTCGCGGGGGCGCATGGCGCGGGAGATGCCGATGGTGCGGGCGACCTCCTCGTAGGCTGCGCCCTGCGACGGCTGGAAGCGCGGCTGCCTGTCGAGCACCGACCAGTCGACGTTGGCAAACTCGCTGCCAAAGGTGGCGCGGGGGATGGCGAGCTGCACGACGAGGCGCACGCGCTGTCGCGTGGTTCCACGCGCGAACCAGTTGTCGGCGCCGTCGCGGAGGACGGTGACGTCCGCGTCGGGGGCGACGTGCATGCGGAGGATGCGGGTGCCGGGACCGACGGTGGGGATGCGGATGGGTTCGTTGGGGATCAGGTCGACGCCGATGTCGCCGTAGAAGGGCTCGTCCCCGGCGCCCAGGGAGCCGCCGACCTTCACCAGGTGAAGCTCTTTCCTCCAGACGAACAGGGTGTAGTTGGGGTGCACGGCGTCGTACGCACGAAGCCGCTTGAAGGGCGCCGTCGCGGGGGAGAAGGGGTCGTCGTAGTTCTCCACGTTGGGCCGGCGGGTGTCGCGGTCCGGTTCGTACGTGGAGTCGGCGGACGCGTCGGCGGCCGTGTTGTTGTAGATCTGCTGGCTGGTGGAGGGCGGGGTCCGCGGGTCGGGTGCGGTCGCCATGCCGCTCGGGGTCTGCAGGTACGCGGGGATGTCGCCGTCCGGGATGGTCGTCGAGAGCGCCAGGTCCTCCTTGGGGTCGGGCTCGAAGCGCTCGTGGAGGAGGGTGCTCTGGGCGTCGGCGAAGGGGGAGAGCGAGAGGAGGAAGGCGAGGGCGAGGCCGACGCGACCGAGCCGGCGCGCAGAAGCCGGCGTCACGGAGCCGCCGGCGCGGGATGCGGTGGCTCCAGAGCGGGAGGGGCGGCGGTGGGTCATCGGGTCGTCGTATGAAACCACGGCAGTGCCGCTTGTTCCAACGAGACCTCTCAGCGACCGAAGTGCCCTTCGTAACGAGGACGGCGAGAGGGCGGAGGGGCGAGGAAGCGGTCCACCGGCTCGGTCGAGAGGCCGCGGGCGGCGAGATCGGCGGCGGCGACCTCCACGGAGGCCTGAAATATCTCGGTGCGGGCGAACCTGCCGGCGCGGCCACTGGTGAGGCGGGGCAGGACGGCCACGATGCGGCGCATGCCGTCGGCGTAGCGGCGCGAGATGGCGAGGCGTTCGATGAGCGGCTCCAGGAAGTCGGCCACGGCGCCAGCGCGGTCACGGGCACCGTCGCAGGCCTCCTTCATGGGTTCGAGGAGGAGCAGCGTCCACAGCACGGTGTCGTCGAGGGGGCGCCCCTCGGCGGTGCGGCGGTCCGCGAAGTCGAGCAAGCGCCACATGCGCTGACCCGGGCCATCGTCGCCACGGTCGTCGTAGATGAGGGCGCTGACCTCGGGGAGGAGGATGTCGAGGACGCCGGTCTCCCAGGCGAGGTAGATGGTGCGGCGGGCCTGGCCGCCACGCATCAGCCTGAGGATCTCCTCGGAGAGGCGCGGCCGCGCGGCGAGGGCGAGGACGTCACGGCAGAAGACGATGGCGTCGTAGACGTCGGGGGTGATGCCGAAGCCGAGGCGGCCAGCGAACTTGAGGGCGCGGAGGATGCGGATGGGATCCTCGCGGAAGCGCGTCTCCGGACCGCCGATGGTGTGCACCACCTGGCGCCGGAGATCTTCCATGCCGCCCACCCAGTCGAGGACCTGCCGCGCTTCGAGGTCGTAGAAGAGGGCGTTGATGCGGAAGTCGCGTCGGAGGGCGTCCTCGTGCGCGGCGCCGAAGACGTTGTCGTTGCGGATGAGCAGCTCCGAGGCCTCGTCGCCGTCTTCCTTGGGATTTCTGCGGAAGGTGGCGACCTCGATGACCTTGCCGCCACCGAACAGCACGTGCACCAGCCGGAAGCGGCGTCCGATGATGCGCGAGTTGCGGAAGAGGTCGCGGACTTCTTCGGGGCGAGCGCTGGTGGCAACGTCGAAGTCCTTGGGGCGGCGGTCGAGGAGGAGGTCACGCACGCAGCCGCCCACGAGGTAAGCCTCGTGGCGATGGCGGGTGAGGCGCCGGATGACCTTCTGGACGTCGGGGTCGAGCCGCTGGTCGTCGAAGACCACGTGGTAGCGGCGAGGCTCCGGGATGGTCTCGGAAACGAGCTCAACCTGGAAGGGGTTCTTGACCGCCGCCAGGGCCTCGGGATCGAGCGGCGGGAGCGGCGGCGCAGATCCGTCGGGCTCGTCGGCGAAGGCGATGTGCTCGGCTTCCAGATCGGGATCTGGCTCGAGCACCGGCTCTGCAACGTCGTCCGGAGGGAGGTCCTCGAAGATGTCGGGTTCGAACTCGGCGTCCGCGGCGACGTCGAGGTCACCCTCGGGAGCGGGCTCGTCTTCCTCGGGCGCAGAGGACGGGGCGTCGTCTGGCAAGTCTGCGCGTTCGGGGGCGGTGGGGTGAGGCGCGCGGAGCGCGACCACTGGGGTAGCGGTAAGGACAGCGTCGCTTACCGAGGGAGTATTGTCTTCAGGAGTGGGGGTCGACCGACCCATGGCTGGGAACCAATGTCAGCCGGGCAGGGCCCATGAGCACTGCCGGCTTGTAAGGAGACCTCCTGGGCGTCTAGCAGGGGTTCGCTGGGAGAGCAAAGGAGAGCGCGCGAAAGCGGAGTCATGGATCAGTTTTCCGGGATCCAGTGGCGTCGCTGGCGTTGACGAGGCCGCCCGAAGCGGCCGGTGTGCATGTAGAGGGGGTGGTCGCGCGCCTTCCAGGCGGGCCTGGGAAGGGGGTCACCCCCGTCCGGGCGGCAGCGCTGCGGGTCGGATCTTCCAGGGCTTCGGGCGTCTCGAGCAGCGCGGCATGAAACGCAGCCATGGATGAAAACCGGGTGCCAGGGTCCTTGAGCAAGGCTTTCCGGGCGACCGCGTCGAGATCGCGAGAGATGAGGAGGCCTGGGTGAAAGCGGTGCAGCGGCGGGAGGGGCTCGCGCTGGTGCTGCAGCAGAAGGGTTGGCGCGGGTCCCGAGAAGGGAGTGCGGCCCGCGAGCATTTCGTAGAGGACAGTGCCCAGCGCGTAGACGTCCGAGCCAGGTGATGGCTGGGCACCGCGGATGAGTTCGGGGGCGAGATACTCCAGGGTTCCGAAGGACTGCGTGGCGCCTGCGGCTGGTGGTCGGCCGGCGGTGGGTGGGACAGGGAGGCCAGGGTTCTGCTCGGTCACGTAGGCCAGCCCGAAATCGAGGACCCGCACCACTTCACGCCCGTCGCGCGCATGGACGAGGAACAGGTTCTCGGGTTTCACATCGCGGTGGATCACGCCTGCGAGGTGCGCGGCATGGAGGCCGCTGGAAGCCTCAAGCGCAATGCGAACCGCACGGGAGGGGGTAAGAGCCCGAGCAGAAGCGAGGGTGTCGGCGAGGTCCAGGCCGACGAGCAACTCCATGGCGAAGCAGCGGATCTCTCCGTCGCGTTCGGGCCGCTCCACGCGCAGAACGCTGGGGTGCCTCACCCGGGCAGCCGCTTCTGCTTCCCGCTCGAACCGGGCGACGACGTCGGGGAACGCTGCGTGCTCGGCGCGCAGGACTTTCAGCGCCAGGCGTTCCGTCAGGCGCGCCCCGGTCCGTTCGGCGAGGTAGACGTCACCTGTTCCACCACTGCCGAGGCGCTGTATCACCCGGTAGCTTCCACAGATGATCCTGCCCACGAGCGCGTCGGCGGGGGCGCGATGCCAGGGCATGGAGGCAGGGTAGCGCAGCCGACACGGCGCGGGGTAGTCAGGGAAGCGGCGCTCTGGCAATCCGCGGCTGCGCGGTGGGGTGCAGCGTGGGGTCAGCGTGGGGCCAGCGTGGAGGGCCGTCTCGGGGTGGTGGTGAGGTCCGCGTGCGCAGACGCTCGCCCCCATCCTTGTCGCGCATTCTTCAAAGGGTGCTTGAGGCCGGACCTGCGGACAGCCACGCTTCGCGCTGGATGTCCCAGACTCTCGACCCGTCCGTGCCTCTCCGCTGGAAGACGAACCTGGCCCTGTTCCTCCTGACGGTCGTCACCGTGTTCTTTGCCGGTGCAGGGTGGGCCGGTGTGGCGCCGACGAGGCCAGGACTGCTCGGGGTCATCGACATCCTGCCGAGCGGGTGGCGCTTCGCGGTACCGCTGCTGGCCATCCTCCTCGTTCACGAGTTCGGGCACTACTTCGCGGCCCGTGTGCACGGGGTCGCAGCCTCGCTCCCGTACTTCATTCCCTTGCCCGGCGTCGGGTTGCTCGGGACGATGGGCGCTGTGATCTCGATGCCCGAACGCATCAAGTCACGCAATGCGCTGCTCGATATCGGCGCGGCCGGGCCGCTTGCAGGGCTCGCGGTCGCGATCCCCGTCCTGGTGATCGGCTTGCTGCAATCCAGGGTGGAGCCGGTGAGTGGCTCGGGCATCCTGGAGGGGCAGAGCCTGTTCTACATGGGGCTCAAGCGGCTCCTCCTGGGCCCCATCCCGGAGGGCCACGATGTTTTCCTGAGCCCGACGGCACTCGCTGGCTGGGCCGGGCTCCTCATCACGATGATCAACCTCTTGCCGGTGGGGCAGCTCGATGGAGGGCACATCGCCTACGCCTTGCTCGGCCCGGTGCAGAACCGCGTGGCGCGCGTGATCCATCCGCTGCTGCTCGTCATCGTCGCTTACAATCTGGCGAGGTTCCTCCCGGGGGCGATCGCGGCGGGCACGGGGGACGCCATCTGGCAGGCGATCGGCAATTCGAGCTTCTGGTTCGCCTGGTTCGTGCTCGTCCTCGTGCTTCAGCGGGTCGGAGGGACGGACCACCCTCCGACAGACCCGGGGGAGATCTCGGCCCCGCGGCGGCTCGTCGCCATCGTGTCGCTCGTCATCTTCGTGCTGCTGTTCATGCCCACCCCCGTGTCGACGTACTGAAGGGGGACGAGCGCTGCAGATCGAGGGGGGCTCCTGCACCAGAAGTGCGGTGCAGGAGCGAGGTTCGGTGAGGATGCGAGCGGGACGCGCGCCGACGCAGAGGAGGTGTTTCTCAGCTCTTGGGCGGCGTCGCGAACTTTGTCCGAAGCGCTTCGCACACCACGGGGGGAGCGTAGTGGCTCACGTCGCCTCCATGGCTCGCGATCTCTCGCACCAGCGAAGCAGAGACGAAGCCGTAGTTGGCGCGCGTGGGAAGGAACACGGTGTCCACGCCGGGGACCATGTCGGCGTTGGCGTGGGCGATCTGCAGTTCGTACTCGAAGTCCGTGGCGGCGCGGAGGCCGCGCACGATGACCCGCGCACCTACCCGCTGGCAGTAGCCGATGAGCAGGCCTTCGAACGAATCGACGCGCACGTTCGGAAAGGGATGAGAGACCTCGCGCAGAAGATCGAGGCGCTCCTGGTAGGAGAACAGCGGCTTCTTCGTGGGGTGACGGCCGATGGCGATGATGACGTGGCCGAAGAGCTTCGACGCACGTTCGATCAGGTCGAGGTGCCCGAACGTGAGGGGGTCGAAGCTGCCTGCGTAGACCGCGAGGAGATCCTGGACCATGGCGTGTTCGCTGTCAGGGAGTCTTGCCGGTGGGCTTCGGGGAGGGAGGAGGGGGTGCCGGTGTTCCTTGTTTCGGGGCCGACAGCGCCGGGGAAGGGGCGCCGGGAGTACCAGGAGAACCAGCAGCGCCAGGCGACGCAGGAGCGAGCGAAGGTGGAGAGGCTGGGGAGCCGTCAGACGCGGGGAGCCCAGGAGAGGCTTGCGGCGCATCCTGAGGGGTGGGTGCGCTCCGACCGCCGCGGAGTACCTGTTCCGCCGCTGCATCGTCTTCAATCCACATCAGCCGTCCGCCATCGGCGAAGGTGATCCGGAAGTAGGCGAGCAGGCCCGCACCGATCACGCCATCCACGTCGAGCTTGAGCTGTTTCTCGATGTCCGAGAGCGGAGCACCATACACGCCCGGTACCTTGGGGATGTCGTATGCACCGAGGCGGAGGGTGGAGATCAGCCCCTGCTTGAGCTTCTGCTCCGGGTCCTGCTCCAGTGGCTTCAGGCTGGAGATGTCGACCCCGGCCTTTTGCCAGCCGTCTTTGTCCAGAGCGACGGGGAAGCTCATCGAGGTGTCGATGAGCATGGGGCCGCGGATCTCCTTGTCGCTGCTGACACCACTGCGCAGGATCATGCCACCACCGCGGACGTAGAAGATGTCCACGCGGGTCGCGTTGGGGGGAGAAGGAGGAGAGAAGGACCGCACGACGAATTGACGACCTGCGTAGTCGAGGGTCGCATTGAGGTGCCGGAGGAGGTTCACCCCGAGCAGCGCCTTGATCGGTGCCCCCATCTGCTTGGATATCCCCGAGAGATCCTGGGAGAGCGCGGGGACGTCGTTGACCTCCAGCTTCTTGCCGAAGCGGAGCGAAACCCAGCTGGGCTCGGGGCGCGTTGCGCTGTCCAGCACGACCTCACCCGTACCGGTGGACACCATCGCCAGCGCCGATTCGCCGTCGATCTCCACGGGCACGACGAAGAATGGGGCGTAGGGGCTGACGTGCGGCATCTCCACGGGAGCGAGGAGAGCGCCGGAGAGAGAGAAGGGCACCCGCCCTGCACCGCGACGGGCGAGCTTGGCGATCGACTTTGCCCAGTCGTCCACCACGTCAGGATCGTCGAGCATCGCCTCCAGCTCGTCTGCTGCCGCTTCGAGGTCGCCTTTGTACCAGTACGCACGTCCTCTCAGGCCGGCAGCCTCGGAGCCGCCAACGCCCTTCAGTAGCCGGAGCGTCTCCGCGAAGTCCAGACGCGCGAGAGCGATCCGGCCAGCGAGCAACCGCACGTCCTTGTCTTCCGGGACGATGGCGAGGGCCTTCGCGACAGCGTCGCGAGCGTTCTCCACGTCAGCGCTCTGGAACTCCTGCTGCGCGCGCAGGAACCACTTGTCTGCCGCCTGCGGCCGGGTCGCCGCAGTACCCATCGCGCCAGAGCAGGCTCCGAGCAGCAGGGGAATCGCGAGCATTCCGAGCGCCATGCCGACGCGCCAGGGCCGTTCTCCCGTGCCCTGCTCATGCTGGCAGGTCCGAGCACATGGCCTCGCAGTCACCCTTCGATTCAACAGACTTCGCACGTCGTTCCTCACGCTCCTCGCGCCGCGCCGTCAGGGTCGGTCCCACCCGGCCTGGAGGGGTGGAGCGGCTCGAGCGCAAGGATGCGGTCGGCCCGGAGTTCACGGCGGCTGCGCGAGGGGAGGAGATAGCCGAGAACCAGGGGAGGGTCGAGGTCCGTTCGCACTCCCGTTATCCGGACGGTGAGCTCCTGCGCGGCTCGGCCAGCAGGTCGGTAGCGCAGTCGAACCGGTTCGCCTCTGGCCGCCGCTTCTTTCGCGGCTTCGACGAGCTCTGGACGCGCACGACGCTCCCCGACGCGGACACGCCACAGATGCCGAGGGGTTGCTGGCGAAAGCTCCGTCACGATGCGCCCGAAGATTGCTCGAAGGGCCAGGACATCATCCTCGGCACGATGCTCCCGCTCGCGCACGATTCCAAACTCACGACAGAGGGAAGCGAGACTGTGGCTGGTAAATGCAAAGGCACGGCGGGCGAGGACCAGCGAATCGAGGAAGTGAGAGAACCTCCTGGGCCTGCCGGCACGGGCCAGCTCCGCCTCCAGGAAGGCGACATCCCAGTCTGCAGCGTGGGCAACCACGATGGCCCCCTCGGCCAGCGCCTCCAGAGGCTCACAGAGCGCGGAGAAAGGGGGTGCGTTCGCCAGGTCACCGGGCTGGATGCCATGCACGTGTGAATTGCCGAAAACCTCCGACTCAGGACGCACCAGTGAGGTGAGAGACGCCTCGAGCACGTCCCCGCGAACACGCTGGGCGCAGATCTCGATGATGCGATCGGTTGCCGGATGCAGGCCCGTCATTTCCAGGTCGACGAACAGCAGTGGCGCAGACGCGAGAGGTAGATCCCAGGGAGGTCCCAGGGGTGGTTCTTCCTGTGCCGTCCCATCCAGGTTTTTCCTTCGATTTCGTGGGGCTTCAGCCGTCATGATCTCACCAGCTCTCGTCCCTGCCTCGCATGGCTTCACCGAGGGGTCCAGGCATGGGAAGCGCGACGCCTGTGCAGCGAGTCCCTATCGTCCACCAGCCCTCGTGCAGAGCGAGTTTCTGCGGCGGCCATTCACTGCTAGATTCCTGGGGTGCGGAAGGTAGGCCATCCCCACCGAGATGAGCCAGGCTCGGAAGACGTCGACGCGGCGGTGGCGAGCAAGCGTGACGACCAGCGTGAAGACCCGCTCGGGGAAGATGAAGAGCGCACTTCACTGCAGCGTTCAGAGCCCCTTGATCTGCCTGTCCTCGTGGTGAACCGTCAGTTTCACCCGGTGAAGCTCACGAGCGCCCGGCGCGCCTTTCTTCTTCTCTACTCCGGCTCAGCCCTGGCCCTGGATGAGGCAGGTGAGCTGCACGATTTTTCTGCATGGCGCCGTCTACCTGTCCGGGAGAAGGATCACCGCGTGCCCATCGTGGGGGGCTCGCTGCGGGTTCCTCGCGTCGTCCATCTGCGCCACTACGACCGCGTGCGGCGCCCCACGGTCCCGCTCACGCGCAAGACCGTCATGCTGCGTGATGGTCACCAGTGTCAGTACTGCTCGAAACAGCCAGCCATCCGTGACCTCAACATCGACCATGTGATTCCGCGCTCTCGCGGGGGCAACAGTTCGTGGGAGAACCTGGTGACGGCTTGCCGCACCTGCAATCTCCGCAAGGGATGGCGAACCCCCGATGAAGCAAGCATGCGGCTCATTCGTGCCCCTCAGGCCCCGCGCTGGTCGCTCGCGGCGCTCATCGTGATGGGATCGCCTCTCATTTTCGAGGAGTGGAATCCCTTCCTCCGGGCAAGCTGAGAGGACGAGGACGAGAGCGAATCTCGAGCGTCACGTCCACATTCGCCTGAGCAGCGAGTGACGAGGAGAACCGCATGGCTCCCAGGATGCGCATGAAGCAACCGCGCGCCTCGTCGCTTCCGTAGGTGGTGGCATCGAGCAGCCGAAGATCTCTGACGGCACCATCGCGCTCAAGGGACAGGCGTAGCGCGATGATGCCCGTAGATCTGTCTGGTTCTACGCACCAGCGTAGCGCGGCGTCAGCGTCACGAAGCGCCACACCGATGGCTGCTGGATCGATGCCGGGATCCGCACGAACTTCAGCAACTGCGATGGTGAGATCGGCGCCTGGCTCGGCTGTGCTCTGGAGCGTCGTCGGGCGGGTGGAGGACACACTCGAGGCGGGATCGTCGGCATGACAGCCGAGGATGCGCAGGAAGAAGAGCCCTGCGATGGAGAGCTTGCCTGCACTCTGAACAGGAGGCCTCACTGGGTGAGCACGACCTGTCCGTCGTCGGCGCAGTAGGCAACCACTGTCCAACCGGCATCCGTGCAGAGGAAAAAATCACTACAGTCCGTCAAGCAAACCGCTGAAGCACACATATCGGCAGCCGACGCCGGGCAGTCGGGGTGCTGCAAGTCGGGTTCGCAACCGGTGGCTTCTTCAGCCCAGTCGATCGAGGGCCGCTCACAGTCGCTCTGATCTTCATCGTCCGGCTGCTCTTCGGCAGGCGGTCCATCCGCGGGCTCACAGGTCGTCGCGAGCGTCCACTTTCCATCCCTGCAGTCGTAGAGCGCCGCACAGGTTCTGTCGTCGCACGTTCCGCCGCGACCCAGAGGACAACCGGCCTCCGGGATCTCTCCGCAAAGCTGCAGCGGGTCAGCACCGGTGCACGCTGAGCCGACCACCAGCATCGCCAAGAGCGCCCAGGCAACCGCCGCAACAAACCTTCTCTCCCGGGGTTCGCTGCCCAAGCGGCACTTTTCCCTCATGCGGATGCCATTCTTGCCTAAACCAGGAAAAGTGCAAGCTGGCTACGTGGTCTCTACTCTGGGATGAGGAAAGACTATCATGCCCCGCATGCGTGCATGCGCCACTGCAAACGCCCTCTTCATGGGACTCACGATCTCTCTTGCTCTTGTCGCGGCTTGCTCGAGCGGTTCCACACCGTCGCAGGTACCGAGCGGAGAATCGGCGTCGTCGGACACCACTTCAGGGGTACAGCCCAGTGCGACTGGTCCTTCCACGACAGACAAGGCCGCGCAGGCTCCCCAACCTGCCACGGCATCCACTCCGAGGAAGGCCCCGGAGACAGTTGCCGATTGCAAAGAGATGCTCTCTGAGATCGCGAACGTTCCGCCCAGCGAGGGAGTGGTGATGAACAACGCGATGACCGCCAAGGATGCGGGTTCGAGCGATCGTCTCTATTCGATTCTCGAGGTCGTGAAATCAAATCGTGACAGCTTCCGCTGCTGCTTCGACCTCTACGCTCGAAACAACCGGGGTGCGAAGGGCAGGCTTGCCTTCCAGATAAAGCTCGACCCGGAAGGCAAGTTCATGGAGGCCAAGATCAAGCAAGATGAGAGCGACATCACCGCAGGCGAGGTGGAGTCGTGCATGACCGATCTGGTGAAAACGATCTCCTGGCCGAAATCGCCCAGTGGCAAAGAGACTCTTTACACTCACCGATTCGATTTCAAGCCCAAAAACTGAACAGGTCCACCGTGTCAAGTGACGCAGCGCCGCCCTTGCGCAACAGCAATACTCTGGGCGGCCGCAATGCTTATGCTGAGCTCCTTCGGGACACCCGAGGTCTTCGGCGCGAGCAGCAGCAGGCCCGTGAAGCCTGGTTTGCGCGTCTCGCGGCCGACAAAAAGGAAGACACGCTCTTCGAGCTCGAGATTCTTCTCAAGGGCCTCGCCTGCTTTGCCAATCCGCGCAATCACCCCGGGGTCGCGCGCCGCCAGACGATCGTCGGCCAGGACTTTCGCGAACATCTGCAGCATGCCCGTGACGGCATGTCACGGGTGGTCCAGCTGGCCCGCACCATGCTTGGTGACCGGGACCGAGCTTTCGTCTTCCAGCGGTACCTGGAGACTGTGCTGCCCGAGGATACTGCCCGTACACGCCTGCTCCAGGCAGCGATGGCACAGGAGACGCCAGAGGGCAGCCTGTTCGTACTGCGACACGGGTTCACCAACCTCATCGAGGTGGCCGGAGGGCTGCTCCGCGTCCCTCGGCTCAACTTCAGGTTGTTCTACGCTCATCTCGCCACAGGAATGCGCGAGATCGCGCAAAGCTCGTTCTTCAACCCGCTGCATGCTCTTGAATTCAGACCCGAGTTCGATCGAATTGCGTCCACACAGGTTCTGGAGCTGATCCAGCACGTACCTGGCGAGCACGCGCACCGACTGGTCGCGCTGACCTTCCTCTCGTTCTTCCGGATGCTGCGGTACCTGCGTCTGGTCGACGCCATCGCACTGGATTACTCCGATCGGCGCATTGCTGGCCGCGCCCACCTGGTGCTTGCCGTACTGCGCAGTGACGCCCGAGCACTTTCAAACTACTTGCGTCGGCGTGCCGGGGTGATGCTCGCAGATAGTTACGAGCGCGACCTGCTGCGCATTCCTGCAACGGACCTCCACGCTCGCTATGACGAGCTGACAGCCGAAGGACACAGACTCCTCGCCATCAAGGCAGCGCTCACCGGTGTCGCTGCAAATCTCCGCCTGGAGATGCGCCGGACCTTCGAGCATGACCTGCCGGCAGCAGACAGCTTGCTGCCCGAAGGGGAACACCGTGCACGCCTCCGCGCCGCCACGGCCAGCCTTCGTCCTGCCCTCCAGAATGCAATTCTCTTCCTGGGGCGTTCACTCGGCACTCCCCTAGAGGAAGGCGGAGTCTTTGATGATCAAGCGGCGCGACGCGCCACGAGCGAGCGCCTCAGACGCGACGTATGGATGTTCGCCCAGATCGCCCGCGCATTCGCCAGCAAAGCCCGACACACGGGCCCTGCACCAGACCGCTGGACGGGGATCACGAGCTTCGCCTTCATACGCGAGTTCTTGTCTTACTTCCGTGCCATGGGTTACCCGCTTTTGCGGGTGGGCGACTATCCGCGCGTTGATACCTTCATGGCTGCAATGAGTCGCCTGGAAGAGACCGACCTGCTCGATCCGGCAACCATGGAAGCCGCCATCCTCGAATCCGAAGCGTTTTACGAGTTCCTGACGACTCTCTTCGAGCAGATCTCCAAGCGAGACGAGCTGGCGGGCGTTGCTTTTGATCGCAAAGATGCCGCGCGTGCCCTGCGCCTTTACCTGGGCGAACGCTCTTGAAGCAGCACCCCACCTGAAGGGCAGAAAGGTCTCTCAATCGTTGAGAGACGACCAGGAGTGGTGAACTCGAACGCCGCCCGATGATGATCTCACGGGTGCCGGGAAGCAGGCTGGTCTCAAACGCCCCCGGCCTGCTCACAGACAGAACTCACGCGCTCAGCGTGGCCACGACGAACTCGTCGAGCTGGTAGCATCAACCAGCCAAACCGTCGTTCGGCTCAGCCAGTCCACCATTTAACTGGGATGTACTCGACCAGGCGACCAGCGACTCTGCTTATCGCCACCCTCATTGAAGAACAGACCGCGCGGCCTCAGAGGGTATTGGGAGTGCCGCGAACAGGGAATCGTAACGCCATGCAGTCAAGCCGACCTACACGAGCGGTCGGCGACTGGATGACTATTCGGACTCGTCGCCGCCGCCCTGCGAGGACTGAGCGGGAGCCGGAGCAGCCGCTGCCTTCGGGGCACGCGTGCTCCCCTTCGAAGCGCGCTTCCCGGCCGAGCGAGTGCTGCGGGTAGCAGCAGCCTTGCGGGGCGCTGCCGTCCGCTTCGCTGCGGCACGCGGCTTGCGCTTGGTGGCTGCCTTCTTCGGCGCCTTCTTCGCGGCCACGCGCTTGGTCGTCTTCTTCGCCGCGCCGCGCTTTGCGGTCGTCTTCTTCGCAGCCTTACGGGCCGGCGTCTTCTTGGCGACCTTCGCAGCCTTCGCAGCGGCCGGCTTCTTGGCCGACTTGGTCACCTTCTTCGCGGCCTTCCTCCCGGTCTTTGCCGTCTTCTTCGTAGCCATCGGGAATCCTCCTGCATGTGTCCTAGCTGACGGCCGCGTAGGGTTTGAACGCGCCGACCGCCCACCAGAACAACAGATGTTGCGAGACATATATTGCCATGCATGGTGATGGTCAAGGAAATTGTTGCGTGGCCTATAGTTGCTTCCCCCTCGCCTTTGGGCGGAATCACCCTGCAAGGCTTGCGGGGGGGTAAACGCCAGAGCAGGGCTCCTCGCTGCCCACCAGTGCGTAACCAGGGGACCTGAGCGTTGCGCACTGCACCCCCCTTGGTGCCCTGAAGGCGAACGCTTGCTGGCTGAGCAGTCAGGCCTTCAAGGGAGCTTGTACCCCTTGAGGGGTGTGAGTAGGGTCCGAGCGCTTTCCACTGCTACCGTGACAACGGAAATCTGTTTGCTGGTTCTTCAGGAGGAAACCGATGCGGCTTCGTAGCTCAACACGGGCTTTGTTCTTGGGCATCACGCTCCTCTCAGGCTTGGGAGTGATTGGATGCGGCTATTCCGAGGAGGAGATGCAGGCGAAACTCCGAGAGATCAACGACCTGCAGGCCGAACTCAGCAAAGAACAAGCTCAAAACAAGAAGGCACGCGCAGAAATCGAGGAGGCCGCCACGAAGGTCGGTCAACTCAAGGCTCAGCTCAAAGCAGCAGGAGTCGACATCTCCAATCTCAATGCCAACCTGGAGCAGCAGGCTCGAGCACTGGAAGACTATCGAAAGCGTGCCGAGCAGCTCGAAGCCATCAAGAAGCGCTTCGAGCTCCTGCGTGAGAAACTGCAAGCTCTCACCAAGCTCGGACTCAACGTCACCGTGCGTAACAACCGCATGGTGATCCAGATGCCAGGAGATGTCCTCTTCGATTCGGGCCGAGAGACCCTCAAGAAGGATGGGCAGGACATCATCCTCAAGGTAGCAGAGGTCATTCGTAGCGACGCTGGATTGGCATCACGTACTTTCCAGGTAGCCGGTCACACGGACGATGCTCCGCTACAAGGCGGTAGGTTCAAGGACAACTGGGGATTGAGCGTGATGCGAGCTCGCGAAGTTCTGGCATTCCTCGTCACCCCGGTTGAGAAAGGAGGAGGAGGACTCAATCCTACACGCTGGAGTGCTTCTGGCTATGGGGAGACCGACCCGATAAAGACCAACGACTCACCCGAAAACAAGCAAGCGAATCGTCGCTGCGAGATCGTGGTGGTGCCCAATGTCGAGGAGATGCTCGACCTGAAAACGTTGATTCAATAGACCAATGCGAGTTGCTGCGATCGACATTGGCACGAACTCCGTGTTGCTGCTCATCGCCGAGCAGAGCGCGACCGAACTCGTGCCTCTTGTCGACCGGGCAACCATCACTCGGCTCGGGCAGGGGGTCGACAGGACGGGCGCTCTCTCTCCAGATGCCGTCGAACGTACACTCTCGTGCTTGGCGCGCTACGGAGAGGAGATTCGTCGCCATACTGTCGACCGTGTCGATGCCGTGGGCACCAGCGCCATGCGAGATGCCGTTGGCACCGACACCTTCCTCGCCCAAGCGCGCCATCTCATCGGCACAACGCCCAGAGTCATTTCGGGAGAGGAAGAAGCTGCTCTCTCCTTCCAGGGTGCCATGGCGGGGATCTCCGCCAACGCCTGTCCTTGCATCGTCTTCGATGTCGGTGGCGGCAGCACGGAGATCATCGCCAATCTCGCTCACGAGAGGCCTGATCTGGAGGCGTTCAGCCTGAATATCGGCAGCGTTCGATTGACCGAGCGCCATGTGCGAACGGATCCACCTGCGCATGCCGAACTCGAGGCGATACGTGCCGACATCCGCGCTGCGCTCACCTCGGTGCATCTACCCAGCCCACCCAGGGACTCGCAGCCTCTGCTGGTCGGTGTTGCGGGCACCGTGACGACAATCGCCACACTTGCTCTCAACCTCGATGCTCACGATGCCCCGTCCCTTCATGGTGCAAAGATTGGTCGCAAAGAGGTTGAAGAGGTGGCGGCGCGTGTGGCGTCTCTGCCGCTGGCTCGTCGACGGCAACTGCAGGCGATCGACCCCGCTCGTGCAGATGTCATCGTGGCCGGCAGCATGATCGTCGAAGAACTATTGCGCTGGTCAGAGGAGTTCTTTGGTCAATCCAGTAGCGAACTCACAATCTCTGGCAGGGGCGTACGCTGGGGTCTGGCCCTGCAGCTTGCGGGCCTGGCTTAACGGAGCCTCTTCTAAGGAAGCAGTGAATCTCTGCCACGACGGCAGTGAATCCGCCCACTTCCTCCCGTTAGCACAGAGATGTGGACGTCGTGGCACGGCGCGCTTGGGGCTGCCGTCGCCGCACGTACGACCGCCCGTCGTTCTTGCCACGAACTCGTATACATCTCTGAAGCTCACTCGCAGCTTGCCAGGTGGGAAGCTCGCTGGCGTATTCACTTGCGTCTCCCCTCGCTCTCGCCGTCAACTTCGCAGCAATCTCATTGGGCTACAGTTCGAGATCAAATTGCGAAGGAGCCAAACGTACCAGACCGGTCAACACTTTTTTGTTGACGTTGCGTGTCAATCTGACTAGATTGCGCGCGCCCTGCGCAATCCAGTCATACACCTTCGGTCCGTTGATCGAACACTGAGACCTGTGCCGCGTGGCTCACTCGGCTTGGGTGGTATATTCCAGTTTCAGAATCTTGCTTCGCGTACATCGGCGAAGTCCCCCCTCGTCGCCTCAGGCCGCTAGGCTCCCCCGAGTCCATCCCATGCCCCGTCACAACCCACTGACTCGTGTCACACTTGGTGCTTCTTCAGGAATGTCGGGCGGGTCGAATCTGTTTCATCGGCCGATCCTGCAGGTGAGGTGAGTGGGCGATGACTCAAGGGAATCGTCCAAGCAATAAGAAATCTGAGGAAACTGCGGATGCAAGGGTGGGAGTCAAAGGAGAGAATATGCAGGCTCGTACGGAGATCCAGTTCAAGGTTGGCGACAAGGCTGTGTATCCCGCTCAAGGCGTTGCCGAGGTTGTAAACATCGAGGAGAAGGACATCGCTGGTAACCGTCAGCGGTTCTACGTCCTGCGCATCCTCGATACCGACCGAAAGATCATGGTTCCCGTAAGCAACGCCAGCGCCGTTGGCCTTCGTCAAGTCATCTCTGAGCAGGAAATCCGAGAGATCTTCGACATTTTGCGCGAACGAACGATCGCCTTCGACAACCAGACGTGGAACCGCCGCTACCGCGGCTTCATGGACAAGATCAAAACTGGGTCGATCTACGACGTGGCGGAAGTCCTACGGGATCTGTACAGGCTCAAGACGGACAAGCAGCTCTCCTTCGGAGAGCGCCGAATGCTTGACACCGCTCGTACCCTCATCGTCAAAGAGATCGCCATTGCGCGCGGCCAGACTGAAGAACAAGTGAAGAACGAGATCGAAGCCATCTTCATGGCCAACTGAAGACAGGCACGCTCCTCCTCGTAGCGCCTTTCGATTCGCCGCAACTGTCCCCGGGACGGGTTCAAGGCGCACCCATCACTCGCTTCCTGGTCGCACCTGCACTGCCGGAAGCGGCGGCAACATCAGATCAACCCTCCAAGCAGAATCCTCGAAGAGGCATGGGATCTGCGCTCGCTCACTGGGCAAAATCCCGGCCACTTCGACGATACCGTGCATACCTGATATCTGAGCGGTGTAGTGCTGCGGCTCGAATCGTAGCTGAAAATGCGACGGGACGAGCATCGCTTCAGGCGCGATCATCTTTCCTGTAGCAGCGCTATAGCGCTGCGCTCGAGCGCTCAGGTTGTCTCGTGCGCGTTGCGAGAGCAGTTCATACACGCTCTTTGCATCGCCCGGCCCCCCCTGCAGTTGTCTCATACGCTCGACAAACTCACGCACGGATCCGTCCGGGGTCGCATGCGGTGGTCTGCGGCCGCACCCCGTGCTGGCAACAACGAAGGCCATGCAGGAGAGTGCGAGCCGTACCCACCGTGCTCTTGCCCGCTCGTGCTGTCGCTTCACTGTTCGTACATCGGCCGTCAGCACTGCCGGTCACCGTCTGTTCTTGCTGTCATTCATCGTAAATCCCGAATACCGATGGAGCTTGCTGGGCGGCGCCTCAGCTTGCTGGTTGCGTGAATGAATGGACCGCTGGTGGTCTTCTCACTCGCACCCCGGCACGTTCATTCCGGAACTACCTTTCCCAACGCTCCCACTTGTCTCAATGCTTCATAGAGTACAATGGAGACCGCATTCGCCAGATTGAGCGACCGTACCGCGCCTAGCAAAGGGATGGCGAACACGGAGCTCCGCATCCGGTCGAGCAGTTCCTGATCGAGGCCGGTGCTTTCCTTGCCGAAGATCAATGCATCTCCAGGGCGAAAGTCCGCTTCGAGATAGCTCCGCTCGCCGGATGCGCTGAAGAGCCGCGGCCGTGCCTCGGGGTAGCGGTGATGGAAGTGGTCCAGGTGAACGTGCTGCTCAAGCTGAACCAGGGGCCAGTAGTCGAGCCCAGCCCGACGCACCGCATGCTCATCGATTCGAAAGCCAAGCCGACCGATGAGATGCAGAGGGCTCTGCGTCGCGGCTGCGATGCGGCCAATGTTGCCCGTGTTCTGCGGAATCTCTGGCTCGACCAGCACGATCCTGAAAGGCGGATCGAGTGGTGCCGCACGGAGGCGAGGTCGGTGCTCGTTGGCCACACCCTCTTCTCCACGAGCCACGGCCTCGACGCAAGGACCCGCCGCTGCTCAACGAGCGTCGCCAGCGTTGGACCACGCCTCTTCCGACACACCCACCAGCGGCACCCGGACGCAACCACCCAGTCAGGAGCCGAACCCTTCGGCTTACGGAACCACGTGCGCCGAACAGCCCAGCTAGCCTTGAGCCTGCAGACAAAAGCCAAGTGCCTCGTCTGCTGGCTTGACGACCGCGCAAACGCAAACGTAGCCTCCCGCTCGGAGACACGTCATGCGCGCAACCTCCTGGCTCGCCCTGGCAACCGCCATTGCAGGTGCAGCGCTGTCCTCAGCGGCGGCCGCAGACACCATGGACCCGGCTATCTCGCGCCTGGTCACGAACGCCGGTTGTCGAACCGCCGGGCCGGATGGCGGACTCTTCTACAATCCTCAGTCAGGCTTCACCCGCTGCCAGCCTGACAATGCCTCGTTCGCCAAGCTCATCGCTCAGTACGGCTTCGCTGTCGCGCCGACCGCAATGCACTCCGCTCGAACGACCGGGTACGGCGGCTTCGAGCTGGGGGTGGAAGCGGCGTACACCAAGATCGATAGCGACGCCGAGTACTGGAAGCAGGGAACCCGAGGCCCCCAGGATCCCACCACCAAGGAGTCCTCGTACTACAACAAGGAGCCTAACAGCCTCCTTCAGCACTACGCCCTCAAGGTCAGGAAGGGTTTCCCGTTCGGTCTCGAGCTCGCGAGCGCCGTCGGCTTTCTGGGCAACACCAGCATCGTCACCGCTGGCGCCGACGTCCGCATGTCCGTCTTTGAGGGCTTCCGCACGGGCATCCCCGCCATCTTCCCTGAGATCGCCGTCGGTGGCAGCGTCCGCACCATCACGGGCACCGAGGACTTCCAGCTCACTGTCGCGGGCGTGGACGCGCAGATCTCGAAACCTCTCCCCATCGCCGGCACGGTCGTGCTCACCCCCTACGTCGGCTACCAGTGGATCCGCATCTTCGGTGACTCCGGCCTGATCGACACCACCCCCAACACCGACGCCCTCGACTACTGCGACTTCCGCGGCGCCAACACCCCTGCCACCCCTGGGGGCACCACGGGCGCCTACGATGGTCAGCCCGTCTGCGGCGCAGGCTCCAGCGCCGACTTCAACAACACCGTCGTCTTCGACGCCGTGCGGCTCACGCGCCACCGCCTGAACTTCGGCGCCCAGCTCCGGTTCCAGATGGTGAAGTTCGGGATGCACTTCATCACCGACCTCACCAGCGCAGAGGATGCCAACCAGGGCCAGGACTACGAAATCGACGGAGCCAACAAGTTCGCAGGCGTCGGCCGCCAGTGGACCCTGGCCCTCGATCTCGGCGCCGTCTTCTGACCCACGCCTCTCGCCCACGCCGGCGCCCCCTTGGAAGGGGCTCCTCCAGCGCTAGGCCTCTCGCCGCCTCAGCGCCGCGACTCCGACTCCGGCAGCGTGAACCCGAGCTGTGAGAGCATCGCCCGGAACGCGCGCTCCTCGTTCCGCGCCGCCGTCAGGTGCTCCATGAACTTCTTGAAGTTCCCCTGCACCGCCGCATCCGCTGCCCGTTCACTGTTCTCCATCACCAGCAGCAGGTGAGGGTGCACCTTCGCCACCGCCGCCGGGCACTCCATCTTGCGCGCCGCCTTCACGCGCGCCTCGGCCAGCGCCTGGATCACGAGCACCAGCTCCCGATCGTGCGTCCGAGGCTGCAGCAGATCTCCTTCCCGCCGCGCCTCATCCAGCAACAAAGATGCCCGGTCCAGGTAGCTACCAGCCCACGTTGGCAGCGCGAACAGCAACCCCGAGAGCATGAGCGCGAACGCAACGAAGACCTTTCCCATCACTCCGACCTCACTGCCACATCGCCCAAGCTACGGGACGGCGGCGCCCCCGTCCCCCCCTCCGTCTCCATCCCTCCCCCACCCGTCTCCATCCCTCCC
>NZ_ASRX01000071.1 GCF_000601485.1 Chondromyces apiculatus DSM 436 | reverse complement strand
GGGGGCTGCGGGGGCTGCGGGGGCTGCGGGGATGAGAGGCGCGGGGAGCGCAGGGAGCGCGGGGAGCGCAAGGAGCGCTGGTGGGGAGGGCGCCGCGGTGGCTTCCTCGGTGGGGATCGCGCTGCTCCGGCCGCCGGGACACCACGCGACGCGGCGGGTGGGGATGGGGTTCTGTCTGCTGGACAATGTGGCGATCGCAGCGCACGCGGCCTTGCAGAAGGGGCTGAAGCGGGTGGCGATCGTGGACTGGGACGTGCACCACGGGAACGGGACGCAGGACATCTTCTGGCGTGACCCGCGGGTGCTGTTCGTGTCGCTGCACCAGTGGCCATTCTATCCAGGGACGGGGCTGACCACGGAGGTGGGCGAGGGCGAGGGGCAGGGGTACACGGTGAACGTGCCGCTGTCGGAGGGCGCGACAGACGCGGTCTACTGCGCGGCGTTCGATGAGATCGTGCTGCCGGTGCTCGACGAGTACGCGCCGGAGCTGATCCTGGTGTCGGCAGGGTACGACGCGCACATGCGGGATCCGCTGGCGGCGATGCAGCTCACGGCCGCGGGGTACGGGGCGATGGCGGCGAAGCTGCGCAAGGCAGCCGCGAAGAGCGCAGAGGGGCGGCTGGGGTTGTTCCTGGAGGGGGGCTACTCGCTGGGAGCGCTGGAGGAGTCGATCGCGGCGACGCTGAACGCGGCGACGGGGTCCACGCCGAGGGCCATGCCGGCGGCGGGAGAAGAGGCGGCGAGGGGCGAGGTTGCCGGTCCGCGCGAGGATGTGGAGGCACACGGGCCCGTGACGCCACGGCATCGGTTCGAGCTGGACCGGGCGCGGCGGCATGCGCAGCGGTACTGGACGACGCTCTGAGCCGCAGGGCAGGTGTGAAGCTCAGGTGTGAAGCTCAGGTATACGGAGCGATCGCAGAGAAGCGCGATCAAGAGGATTGCACTCCGAGCTGATCTGAGTATGCTCTCTGCCCTGCTGCTTCTGGCGGCGTCTGGTGGGTATAGCTCAGGTGGTAGAGCACTGGATTGTGGCTCCAGTTGCCGCGGGTTCGAGTCCCGTTACTCACCCCAGGTTTCCGGTACTTTCAGTGGACGAGCAGAGGAGAGACGAGCCCTCTGATGGAATGAGGGCCGGGTCGCTCTTCACCCGCCGTGACACACAGCCTCGACGTTGTGGCCGTCGGGGTCGAGGATGAACGCGCCGTAGTAGCCGGGGTGGTACTCGGGGCGCAGGCCCGGGGCGCCGAAGTCCTTGCCTCCGGCGTCGAGGGCGGCGCGATGGAAGGTGTCGACCTCGGCGCGGCTCGCAGTGGCGAAGCAGACGTGCACCGGGGTGATGGTCTGGAGGTGCTCGGGCTGCTGGTAGGAAGCCGGGCCCTGGGCGATCCAGAACTCGGGCTTGGTGCGGCCGAAGCCTCCGAACTGGCCATACTCCCTGAGCAGCTTGATGCCGAGCGAGGCGAGGGCCTTCTCGTAGAAGGCGCGGGAGACGGCGTAGTCGCGCACGCTGAAGGTGACGTGGTCGAGGATGCTGGTCATGGGTGTCTCTCCTGGGTCAGCGCCGTGTCCGCAGGCAGCACCGGGGTGAGATCAGCGGGAGCGCCGGGCCTTCGATACGCGCACGCGGACCCTGCCGCCAGGGTCTTGCCTGGAGATGAACTTCACCATGGCGCGGAAGCCTTCGTGGGAGAGGAGCGCCTCGGCCGTGTTGTAGGTGCTCTCAAGCTCTTTGTTGGTGAAGGTGGCGTGAATGCCGCGGTGGCAGTCGGCGCAGATGGTCTCGGTGACCCGGCCACCTCGTGATTTGGGCACGAGGTGATGGTCCGAAGGGTGGTGGTTCGGGCGCTGGCAGAGGGGGCAGGGGTCGGGCAGATCGGGGGTGGATTTCACGACCACCGGGCGATCATAGCGCGCGGGAAGCCGCGCTGGCGCTGCAGGCGCAGGGGCTGCGGAGGCAGGTCACGCCAGCGCGGCGGGAGGGAGGGACGTCAGGGCGCGGTGTAGGTCAGGGCGCGGTGTAGGTCAGGGCCACGGAGTAGGTGGCCGCGCTGTAGCCCTTCACGCGGATGTAGGCCTGGGTCTGGCCCGCCGGGACGACCACTTCGCAGGTCTCGGCCGCGCCGCTCAGGTAGGGGCGGCAGGCGTACGCGGTGTCGGTGGGGGCCGCGCCGAACTGCACGTACAGGTCGGGGTCTCCGGTGCCGGACTGCACGGCCTTGAAGGTGGTGCCCGCCTTGACCGAGTAGGGGCCGTGGTTGTTGGCTGCGCTGGCCGCGACGCTGCCAGAGACCGTGGTGCTCTGGGGAGTGCCGCCGCCGCCCGCGGGGGGCGTGTAGCTCACGGCAATGCTGTAGTTGTTGGTGGCGGAGTAGCCGCGCACCGCGATGTACGCCTTGGTGGTGCCGGCAGGCACGGTGAGCGAGCAGGTTTCCGTGGCGCTGGAGAGGTAGGGGCGGCAAGCGTAGCTGGTGGAGGTGGGCGCCGATCCCCACCGCACGTACAGGTCGGGGTCTCCGGTGCCCGTCATCGCGGCAACGAAGGTCGTCCCGGCGGTCACGTCGAAGGAGCCGACCTGCGTGAGCGTGCTGCTCGAGCCGACAGTGCCCGTGACGGTGGTGGTGGTCGAGCCGCCGCTGCCGCCGCTGCCGCCGCTGCCACCGCTGCCGCCGGTGCCGCCGCTGCCGCCAGTGCCGCCGCCGCCGCCGCTGGGAGCGCTGCCGACGCCGACCGCGTACCAGGCACTGGACACCGCGTTGATCTCCGCCGCGGTGTAGCCGAGCTGGGTTGCGGCTTGCTCGGTGGCGGTGCGCGCGTTGGCGAACTTCGAGCTGGCGCTGAGGTAGTTGGTGTTCGCCAGGTAGAAGATCTGCGCAGCCTTGGCGATGCCGATGCCGGTCACGTTGATCGTGCTCTTGCCCTTCGGGTGGGTGCCGCCCTGGGACAGCAGGTAGAACGCCAGGTTGGCGATGCCCGAGTTGTAGTGAACGTCCACCGATCCGGCGGAGCTGGTCCAGTAGTCGAGCGAGTCACCGTCCAGCGAGGGGTTGTTCATGTAGCGGAGGGCGTCGCCCGACGTGGCGGGGGTCCAGACGTCCTCGCCCACCTTCCAGGTGTTGGCGCTGACCACCTGGCCGTCGCGGAACCACTCGCAGACGTTGCCGAAGATGTCGCTCATGGCCTCGTTCAGGCCGCCGGACTCGCCCGAGTAGGTGAGGTTCGACTCGTACTCGGTGACGCCGTGGGTCAGCTCGTGGGCGGTGACGTCCATGGAGGTGGCGAGGCTCGAGGCGGTCACGCCGTCGCCGTCGCCGTACACCATCTGGGTGCCGTCCCAGTAGGCGTTCACGTAGTTGCTCGAGTAGTGGACCGTGCTGATCAGGGTCAGCCCCGAGCCGTTGATGGAGTCACGGCCGAAAAGGGTGCTGTAGCAGTCGTAGACGCTTCCGAGCCGGTCGTAGTTGGTGTTGACGATGGTGTCGCTCACCGCGGCCTGGCCCTCGCTCCGCTTCAGCGTCCCGGGGGTGCTCGAGCCGTTGTTCGCCGAGTAGACCTTGCGGTTCTTCGCGGTGTGGATGTGCGGCATCCGCTGGGCGATCGAGCCGTCCACCGCGTTCACCAGCACGGTGTCGCGCACCGGCGTGCCGTCTTCGAGGGCGCCGGTCAGCTCGACCTGGTACACGAGGTCGAGGCGGTCCTCGCCGAGGTAGTAGGCGAGCGGGGCGCTCTCGGCCACGGTGGCCTCGGCGAGCCTCACGTCGTCGCGCGCCACCTCGAGGGCATCCGCGACGGGGATGCTCGCCTTGGTGGCGGCGGGCAGGTCGGAGCGCGCGCGGCCGTTCGCGGCGAAGACCTCGCCGTCACGCACGTGCAGGATCAGCTCGCCACCGATGACCGGGAGGCCGTTCTTGGTCTGCTTGAAGCGGAAGTGGTGGTCGCCGATCCGGTCGGTCTGGGCGCGCCGCAGGGTGAGCTCCGCGGGATTTGCCCGGAGCGCCGGGGCGATCGCCGCGAGCGCGGCGCTGAGGTTCGTGGCGTCGAGGTCCTTGGCGACCGCGATCTGGCCGAGCGATCCAGCCACGAAGCTCGGGGTGCCGGCCTCGTCTCGGTCCAGCACGCGCGCGTCAGGCAGGGCGTCCAGGAACACCTGGACGTCGAGGTCGTTGCCCTGCACCCCCAGGTCACCGTTGTCCGTGCTCTGGCACGCAGCAATCGTGCTCGCAGCCCACACCACCGCCAGGCCCCGCCACAGCTTTCGATTCATCACGGCACGCTCCTCCGGTTCTCACACGATGCGATGGACGAGGACCGCTCCCCGACGCCAGGTCGACCCCTCCGGACATGCCGGTCCCAGAGACTTCCCGTGAAGCCCTGGAGAAGAGGGTCGACTGTGGGGAACAGGTCCGACGCGCCGCGGCGCTCGGGCGCTCTCCCCACAGCGCGGGGTGGAGCGCGATTCGCCGCAGACGCCGAGACGAATACGCCTGCCGAAGAGCACCTACAAGCAATCAAGTGTGAGCAATTGTGTAGGCGAGAAAAGACAGAATGGTGGCGCCAAATTCGCGTGGCCACGAAAGCCAGAGCGCGACTGCGCTGGAATCCTCTGGCGGAGGGCGAACGCGGCGCTCTGCGGGAATGGCGGGGGCGGGGAAGCGGGGCGTAACCCGCGCAGAGAGCGCGGGCTCAGGAGGAGCCGCGCTGGCGGGGAGAAAGGCCGCGATGGGGGGAGAGAGGCCGCGCAGGTTCAGGCGGCTCGGAAGCGGGGGGGAGGAGAAGGCCGCGCTGGCGCTGAAGGTGCAGGAGCGTCGCGAAGACGTCACTCCAGCGCGGCTGGGAGGGGAACGAACGTCAGGGAGCCGTGTAGGTCACGTTGAGGTTGTAGGTACCGGCAGAGTACCCACGCACCGAAACGTAAGCCTTGGTGATGCCGGCGGGCACGGTGAGGTTGCAGCTCTCCGTGGCGCCCGAGAGGTAGGGACGGCAGGTGTAGGCCGTCGTGGTGGGCTGCGAGGTCCACCGCACGTACAGGTCGGGATCGCCGGTGCCCGTCATCGACGCCGTGAACGCGGTCCCGGGCTTCACGTCGGCATAGCCGAGGTGGCTGAACACGCCCGCGGCGACGCTGCCAGTCAGGTTCTCCGTGGTCGCGCCGCCGCCGCTGCCGCCGCTGCCGCCGCTGCCGCCGCCGCCAGGCGCGCCGTAGAGGGCTGCCGCACCCTGCGCATCCTTGGTGGAGATGTTGAGGGCCCAGCTGCTGATGCCGTTGCACTGCGGGTAGTGCATGACGGAGGACTGGTCATAGGTGGTGAGCGCGCGCCAGTTGTTGTCCTCGAAGCAGGTGCCCGACTCGGGGCGGGTGTGCTCGTGCCGGAAGCCGAGGGTATGGCCGAGCTCGTGGCGCAGGATGCCGGTCAGGGAGGGATCCCCGCTGCTGCCGAATGCCGTGTTGTCGATGAGCACGTTGCGGGCCGAGCGGGCGTCGTTCGGGAAGAACGCGCGCGCCAGGTACTGGCCGCCGACATTCACAGGCCGGACGTCGAAGACGACGCCGGACTGGCTCGCGGTGCAGTTGCTATCGAGGTTCGAGCTGTGGACGAAATTGACGTTCGCCACGTTCTCCCAGGCAGTCGTGGCGCTGTTCATCGCCGCGACGACGGCATTGTAGTTGCCGTTGAAGGTGGTGCTCACGCAGTAGGTGATGTTCAACTTCTGGGTGTCGTTCCACTTCGCGTCGGCGCTGCCGACCCTGTGCACGATCAGCGCGCCGTCGCGCACGTGCTGCTCGTAGAACTCGCGGAGCAGCTTGACGTCGGCAATCATCTCGTCGCCATTGACGATGAAGACGCCGGACTCTTCCTCCTGGAAGACGCTCGCCCGGAACTCCTCCCAGGACATCTGGTTGGTGCCAACCTCTTCGACGCCTTCGTCGCCCACATCAGCGACGCAGCCGACCCCGGCCAGGGTGGCGCTGCACGCAACCAAAGCAAGCTTCAGGATAAGACCGCCGCTCTTCTTCGACCCTGCAGAGATCATGCACCCGACTCCTTTACGTATGCCTCGTCCGAGCACCTACAACCGGTGCGACGATGCGGAATAGCGAGATACTTGATCGGTTCCAAAATTGATAGACCAACGCGCAGCGGTACGCACAATTCAGACTCAAACGTTTCAAAATTTCGTTTGCACAGCACGGATAACCGTGCCGGGTCATGGATGCTCGCGTTAATGGCTTGATGCGTCAGTATCCAGACCGACGGAGTGCACGGTGACCGGCCGGTCAGGATCATGGGTGTTACGCGCGCCGAGGAGTGGGAGCTGGGCGGCAAGGACGCGTGCCGCTGGATGAATGCGTCTCGGCTGCGCAAACGCCCCATGCGGGCATACCGCCATGCTGTTGTGGACGACGCACCGGTGACGCACGCCAGCAGCGCAGGATGTCAGGGCGCGATCGGCATTACGGTCTCTTCGAGGGGTGGGCGACGGACGAGGAGGCATCCGGGAATGCCTCCATGTCGCGGGGAACCCGTCGTTTCGGGGGTGCGGTGTCCCGGCCTACCGGGGCTGGTGCAGGGGCCGGTTCAGGGACCGGCAGCGGCGTAGGTGCCGACGAGGGTCACGGCCGCGAAGGCCTCGTAGGCCCTGAGCGACACGTGGTACGTGCCGGCCTGGGGAGCGTCGAAGGTGCAGAGCTCGGCATTGCCCACGAGATAGGGTCGGCAATCGTGAAGGGTGAGGGTGGGCTGGGTTCCATGCTTCACGTAGAGGTCGGCGTCGCCCGTACCCCCGGAGATCTGGAACTGCAGGGATGCCGCTCCCGCAGGGACGACCAGGGTGTGATGCGTCCAGCCGTCAGCAGCGGCGGCGAGGCCGCTCCGGGCGATGCCATTCTGCAAGGTCCCCGCGGCAGCAGGTGTCTCGTCCACGTCGGCGCCGACGTAGAGCAGGAGGTTCGGGGAGCCGCTGCCAGGGTTGCGCACCCTGTCAGGGGTCGCATTGGCGACGAGCGCGTCGCGCACCTCCTGGGAAGTCGCGGTGGGGCTGCTGGACAGAACCCGGGCGGCGGCGCCAGCCACGTGGGGGCTCGCCATGGAGGTGCCGCTGAGCACCTTCGAGGCGGTATTGCCGGTGTACCAGGCGGACTGGATGCCGGCGCCGGGGGCGAAGAGGTCGAGGCACGGGCCCGTGTTGCTGAACGACGAGCGGACATCGGAGGAGGACGTGGAGCCGACGGTGATGGCGGCCGGGGTCCGGGCCGGGGAGGCCGAGCAGGCGTTCCTGCCGTCGTTGCCCGCGGAGACGACGAAGGTCACGCCGGCGCCGATCGCGGCCGCCACGGCGGCGTCGAGGGCCTGGGAGGAGGCGCCGCCGAGGCTCATGTTGGCGACGGCAGGCTTCACGTGGTTCAGCCGCACCCAGTCGATGCCGGCGATGACGTCGGCGTTCGATCCGGTGCCGTCGCAGTCGAGGACGCGCACGGCGTGGAGGGTCACCCCGGGGGCGACGCCGACCGTGTCGCCTCCGAGCGTTCCGGCGACGTGGGTGCCATGGCCGTTGCAATCGGCAGGGTTCGCGTCGTTGCCGACGATGTCGCGGCCAGCGCCGACGCGGCCCGTGAACTCGGTGTGCGTGGCACGAATGCCGGTATCGAGGACATAGGCGTGGACACCCGCGCCGTCGGCATAGCCTGGCGCATAGGTGCCGTCCCTCGGGAGGTTGCGCTGGTCGATGCGGTCGAGCCCCCAGACGACACTGGCGTGCATCACCTGGTCCTGCTCGATGTAATCGACGTCGGGATCCTCCGCGAGCCGGAGGGCTTCCTCCTCGGTCATGTCGGCAGCGAAGCCGTTCAAGGCGCCCCGGTACACATGCCGGAGCGCGGTCCGCTGGAGGCCGAGGCGGGAGAGCAGGCGCTCGGCGCGGCGGTGAGGCTCCTGCGTCTCCTGGGGCCTCAGGAGACGCTCCGCGGGATCTGCGCCCTCGAGCAGCTCGCCGTCGCGCAGCGTGACGATGTACCTGCCCTCGACGAGCAGGGATGCGCCTTCCGGGATCCGGAGCTTCGGGAGATCGGCGCGAGGCGCGCGCCGGTCGCCATCAGGAGGAATCTCGGCCTCACCCTGGTCCCCGTCGCGCATGTCGCGCATGTCGCGCGGTGCTTCGAGACACCCCGTGGCAATGAGTTGAAAGAATGGCGCAGCGAGCGCTGTGTAGATGAACCTTCCGAGCTTGCTCATTCTCAAATTCTCCACTTCCATCCGCCACGAAATCAGGGCAGTCGAATGACGTAGGCATACGTCTTCGGTAGTGGACGTCTCGCGCCACCCTGGCTTCCGGCCCCTGAACCCATACTAGGATCAACATTACTCCGAGTCCAGCAGGGGTCGGCTGTTGCTCCCGCCGAAGAACGAATGCAATGCAATCGCCGCCCGGTGCGTATGCAGCCTCTCACCTGCGTCGCGCGAGAGGGTGGCAATGCGCTCGAAATGACCAGTGGGCGCGCGGAGAGGCCGACCGGGGCGACGCGTAGCGATTTCGGGTGGCTCCGCTGGTGTCGGTATGGCGCGCGAGGGCCGGGTGGGGTACGGCTCGGATCGCACTGGCGCCACGCTCGCGGTGGTGGTGCTCCGGACGGCGATGGTCGACGAACGGGGCGTCACCGCTCAGCCGCGAGCAGGGCCGCGGTGAGTCCCGTCAGGATCGGTCCGAGAGGTCATGTATCCCGCCCCGGAAGGTACGGAGTTCGTCGAGCACCTCGGCGCTGGCAGCGTCTTCGATGTGGCCGTGGTGCGGCAAGGAGGCCGCGCGATCGTCTGCAAGCGCCTGAACGGGCGGGCGCTCCGTGAGCCGGCAGCGCGGGCAGCGCTGGTGCGGGAGGCCAAGGTCCTGGCGCTGGGGAGACATCCGGCGCTGCCGCTGCTCCTCGGGGTGGGGTCGGATGGGCACGGGCCGTTCGTGCTGGAGAGCCGGCAAGAGGGGTCGTCGCTGCGCATGGTGCGGGAGGGGTGGCAGGCGCGGGGACGGCAGCCGCCGCGGCTCCTCGTGAACCACGTGGTGCGGGCAGCGATCGAGGTGCTCGCCGAGGTGCACGCGCTCGAGCGGGTGGATGGTGGGGGGCCGCTCGGGCTGGCGCACGGGGATCTTTCGCCCGATCATGTGATCCTCGGACCGATCGGGGAGGTGGGCTTCGTGGATCTCGGCGCTGCGCGCTTTGCGGGGATGGAGGCCGGGCTCCTCACGGCCGATCGCGGCACCCTCCCGTTCGTGGCGCCCGAGGTGGCGCGGGGGGAGTCGCAGCCCACGCAGACGGGCGATGTGTATGCGCTCGCGGCGGTGCTCGCGGCCTTCGTCACGGGGGCGCCGCTGGTCCGCGCAGAGAGCGAGGCCGCCGCGCTCGCCGAGATCGGGGAGCACGGGCTGTCGCTCGATGCGCTGCGGTCGGAGGGGGTGCTCACACCGGGTGCGCGCGCGGCGCTCCTGTGGGCGCTGGAGCGCGATCCAGCGGACAGGCCGGAGAGCGCGCGGGTGCTGGTCGAGGCGCTGGACGACGGGGGCGAGGTGCGGTGATAAGGTGGCCGCGATGAAGCCGGATCGGAGCTACCAGGGACTCGCCCTCGACACCCTCGCCGTTCACGCTGGCCAGCCCCCGGACCCCGTGAGCGGGGCCGTAATGACGCCCATCGTGCTCGCGAGCACGTTCGCACAGGAGCGGCCCGGTCAGCACAAGGGGTTCGAGTACTCGCGCAGCGGCAACCCCACCCGCAAGGCGCTGGAAGACTGCCTGGCGACGCTGGAGGGAGGGACGCATGGCCTGGCCTTCTCCAGCGGCAGCGCGGCCACCGCCACGCTCCTGCACACGCTCAAGCCTGGGGACGAGGTGCTCGCGGGCGACGATCTGTACGGGGGCACCTTCCGTCTCCTGGACAAGGTGATGCGGCCGATGGGGATCGGGTCGCGCTTCCTGGACCTGCGCAACCTCGACGCCGTCCGGGAAGCGATCACCCCGAAGACCCGGATGATGTGGCTCGAGACGCCCACCAACCCGATGCTGAAGGTGTTCGATGTCGCGGCGCTCGCGACCATCGCAAGGGAGCGGGGGATCACGCTGGTCGTCGACAATACGTTCGCGACGCCGGTGCTGCAGCGGCCCCTGGAGCTCGGGGCCCACGTGGTGGTGCACTCGACCACGAAGTACCTGAACGGTCACTCCGACGTGGTGGGCGGCGCGCTCGTCACGGCGGACGGAGCGCTGGCGGAGCGGCTCGGGTTCCTGCAGAACGCCATCGGCGCCATCCCGAGCCCCTTCGATTGCTACATGGTGCTGCGGGGGCTCAAGACGCTGGGGGTGCGGGTGCGGGCACAGTCCGCCTCCGCCTCCGCCATCGCCTCACGGCTGGAGCAGCATGCGGCCGTGGAGCGGGTATTCTACCCCGGGCTCGCGTCCCACCCGGACCGGGCGCTGGCGGAGCGGCAGATGAAGGGGCCGGGCGCCATGATCACCGTGGTGCTGCGGGGCGGCCTGCCGTTTGCGGAGACGTTCCTGGAGTCGCTGCAGATCTTCTCCTGCGCGGAGAGCCTCGGCGGCGTGGAGTCGCTCGCGGAGCACCCGGCCATCATGACCCACGCCTCGATACCGGCCGAAGCGCGCGCGGCGCTGGGGATCTCGGACGGGCTGGTCAGGCTCTCCGTGGGCCTCGAAGCCGAGGCCGATCTCTGGGGGGACATCGCGCAGGCGCTCGGGCGTGCATCCCGGTAGGGTTTGCCCGCGCTCACCCGAGTGCGCTACAAGCGAAGAGCGGCGCTTCGGTGTCGCCTTCGACTCATGGAGCGCGTGATGAGCTTGAGCCGCCTCGATCTGGCCCCCGTTCTCGGAGTTCTCTCCCTGCTGGTCTGCGGATGCAGCGATCCGGTGCCGCCGACGCCGCGAGGCGGCTTCGACGTCAACTGGGTGGACTCTCCTGTGGAAGAGTGTCCGATCCGGAGCCACAGGGCCCAGGTCGGCAGCCCCACCGCGACCGACCCCGGCACGAAGCTCGTCGATGGCGAGGAAGGCGCGGAGATCGAGTGCTCAGTGACCGGGGCCGGTCCCTTCAAGGTCAGCGCCTCGGCCGTGCAGGGGGCGAACATCCTCCGGCTCAACATCCCCTCCATCTCGCCGAGCGCCTCCCAGGCTGCGCCGGCCTCCGGGAGTGTGAACTTCCGCTCGGCCGAGTTGACGAGCGGCAGCGTCAGCTCGGACAGCACGGTGCCCTGCACCTTCTGGTTCCCGGATGGCCGGTCGGAGGACCAGCGCGTCACCGGCGGCAAGATCTGGGTCGCCTTCGAGTGCTCGCGCATGCTCACCCCCCCCATGAACAATCCCTGCAAGATCAGCGAGAGCTACGCGCTCTTCGAGAACTGCGACACGGGCGAGGAAGAGTAGGGCCTGCACCGCTGGAGCAGGGATCCGTCGGTTCGTCGGCCTCCGCGCTCCTACGCCCCCTGCGCCCCTGCGCTCCCGGCGGGCGCTATCTCTCGGAGAGACGGCGTGACCTGTCGCCGGCGCCAGGCTGGGACCCCGGCGTCGCCCGTCGCTGACGCGCGGCTCAGGACTCTTCGGGGGAGGAGGGTGGGACCGGGGCGGTGTTCGGGGCAGTGGGCGTCACCTGCTCGGACGCCGGTGGAAGCTCCGCCTCGTACACCGGGATGCCTTCCGGCTCGGTCGGCGCGTCGAGCGGGTCCACGAGCGGCTCCTCTTCCTGGAAGCGGATCGCCAGCACGGTGATGTTGTCGTCGCCGCCGTTCTCGTTGGCGCGGCTGATGAGGAGACGACACGCCTCGGAGACGTCGACCGTCGACTCGACGATCTCGAGGATCTGCTCGTCGGCGAGCATGCCGCTCAGGCCATCCGAGCAGAGCAGGAACACGTCCCCCGTCTGCGGGTCGTCGTTCATCAGGTCGACGACGACGTTGTCCTGCATGCCGAGCGCCCGGGTGATCACGTTGCGAGGGAGCTCCGCGCGCTGCTCCTCGGTCAGATCGGGCATGGCCGCGATGTAGTCGTTGAACAGGGAGTGGTCCCGGGTGAGCTGGGTGATCACCCCACCCCGGATGCGGTAGGCGCGGCTGTCGCCGACATGCCCCACGTAGAGCCGGTTCTTCTTGCGAGAGAAGAGGGCCCCGACCACGGTGGTGCCCATCCCCGCGCAGTCGCGCGAGCGCAGGCTGCGCTCGAAGATCTGCCGGTTCGCGACCCGGATGCCGGCGACGAGCCGGTTCTCTTCCTCGGACAGGCTGGTGTCGAAGTGGAAGGGCCAGGTGGCGTCCTCCCGGGCCGTGGTGCGGAAGAAGTCCGCGATCGACTCGGTGGCCATGCGGCTCGCGACATCGCCCGCGCGGTGCCCGCCCATGCCATCGGCGACGATGAACAGATCATACTCGGACAGTACAGCGTAGCTGTCCTCGTTGTGATCGCGCTGGAGGCCGACGTCAGTCAGCCCTGAAGCGACAGCACGTAGCACCTCGTGATTCCTCGGGATGGCTCCGGGTCGGAGGCTCGGGAGAACGTTTCGTTTCATGTGTCCGGATGTGTGTCAAACCGCGGCGCCGTCTCCGGGATGCCAGCAGACGCGGGGACCAGTGCAGGGGCTCACACCTCCAAGATCTCCTTTTCTTTGCTGGCGATGATCGTGTCGACCTGCTTCGTGGCCTCCGCGATCATGTCCTCCACCTTCTTCTTGGTGCGCTCCGCGTCGTCGCCGCTGACCTTGCCGTCCTTGTCGAAGGCGTCGATCATCTCGTTGGCGTCCCGGCGGTTCTTGCGGATGGCGACCTTGCAGTCCTCGCCGGAGCGCTTGGTCAGCTTGACCATCTCCTTGCGCCGGTCCTCGGTCAGGGCGGGGATGGGGATGCGGATGAGGACCCCGTCGGTCTGCGGGTTGAGCCCGAGTTCCCCCTCACGGATCGCCTTCTCGACGGCCTTCGTCTGACTCTGCTCCCAGGGCTTGACGGTGATCAAGCGCGGCTCCGGGACACTCACGGTGGCCATCTGGGAGAGCGGCGTGGGGACGCCGTAGTAGTCCACCCGGATGCTGTCGAGCATCCCGGCGTGGGCGCGCCCCGTGCGCACTTTCGACAGATCGCGTCGGAGCGCCTCGATGGCTTTCTCGTTCGCGCTGCGCAGATCCTTGATGACATCCTCGAGCATGATCCCGTCTTCCTCCGCGGTGGAGCTCACCGAGCCCCGCCCACCTCCCAGGCTGGGGCGGAGCTTACCGCGGATTTCGGGAGCGGCGCAGAAATCGATCCCGCCGTCGACACGACCACGGGCCCGTGCGGATTTGTCCGCGGGGAGCACCAGAAGGGAAGCCAACCTCCCTCCCGGGGCGGCCTGGCCTTGACACGGGGCGGCGGCACCCCCTGCGCAGCCGCATCTGTAGTAGGGCTATGGGGGGAGCGCCCATGCTCGACCTTGACTTGAGCAGCTTCGATGTCCTCGTCGTCGATGACGAGCAGGACAACCTCGATGCTTTCCGGTTCGCGTTCAGGCGGACGTTCCGATTGCACTACGCGCTGGGCGGCGCGCAGGCGCTGGACATGCTCGACCGGATCGACCCGGCGGTGATCATCAGCGACCAGCGGATGCCCGGCATGGAGGGCATCGACTTCCTCGAACGCGCCAAGCAACGCCGACCGGACGCCTTCGGGATCCTGCTCACCGCGTTCGCGGACATCCCCGTGCTCGTCGACGCCGTGAATTCGGGCGCGGTGGACCGGTACGTCCAGAAGCCCTGGCACTCGAAGGAGCTCACGGCCATCCTCCGCCAGGGGATCCAGGTGTTCTCCACCCTGCGGGAGAACCGCAGGCTCCGCGAGCAGCTCTCTCTCTACGCCGGCTACCTGGAGCGCGAGCAGCGCGACCCCATCGACTTCGGCGAGCTCGCGGGCGACAGCCCCGCCCTCAAGCAGGTCATGAGCCGCATCGAGGAGGTCGCCCCCACGGCCACCCACGTGCGCATCGAGGGCGAGCAGGGCTGCGAGAAGGACGTCGTGGCGCGCGCCATCCACGTGGGCTCGCCGCGCGAGGAGCACCCGTTCGTCCGGGTGACGTGCGCCGCCTTCCGCGTCGACGCCTTCGCCCTGGAGCGGGAGCTGTTCGGCTGGCGGCGGGGTGCCTTCGAGGGCGCCTTCGTCGACCGGGCCGGGCGCCTGGAGCTCGCCCACCGGGGGACGATCTACCTCGACGAACCCTGGCCGCTCACCCCCTCGCTCCAGGCGCGTCTCCTCCGCCTGCTCAGCGACGGAGAGGTCGAGCGTGTCGGCGCCACCGAGAGCCTCCGGGTGGACGTGCGCATCATCGTCTCGCTGACCTCCAGCATCGCCGAGGCGTGGGAGCGGGGCAAAGTGCTGCCCGAACTCGTGTCCAGGCTCAGCGTCTTCCCGGTGCGGCTGCCGCCGCTGCGGGAACGCCGGGGGGACATCCGCGTGCTGGCCGAGCATTTCCTGCGCAAGTACGCGCGGCGCAACGCGCGGGCTGCCACGTCGCTCTCGGAGGAGGCCCTCGCCAAGCTCACGGCCTACGGCTGGCCCGGGAACGCCCGCGAGCTGGAGAACGTGGTGGAGCGCGCCGCCATCCTCTCACGAGGCGACGTGATCCAGCCCGAGCACCTCGCCTACGCCTCCCGCACCTCCTCTCGCCCTGCCCCGCCTCCGGCGCCGGACGGCGAGGAGACAGCAGCGTCGGTCCCGCCCATCCCTCAGAGCAGCCCGCCGATGTCCCAGGGCAGGGGGTCGAACGCCTCGAAGGTGCACCTCACCGCCCAGCTCGAGGACGTCGAGCGCCAGGAGCTGCTCGCGGCCATGGCCAGGTTCAACGGCAACAAGGCGGAGGTGGCCCGCTACCTCGGCATGCAGAGGACCTCGCTCTACTACCGCCTGAAGCGGCTGGGGCTCGACACCTGAGCGTATCGACGCCGGGGGCGACTTGCGGCAGAGTACCGGCGCATGCTCCATGTCGGTGACCGCGCGCCGGATATCGACGCGATCTCAAGCGACGGCGAACGCTTCGTGCTCTCCGCGCAGACGTCCCTCTGCACGGTGATCTACTTCTACCCGAAGGCGTTCACCCCCAACTGCAGCGCCGAGACGGTCCTCTTCCGGGAGAACTACCTCGAGCTGATGCTCGCGGGCGCGAAGGTCGTGGGCGTCAGTACGGACGACATGCCCACCCAGTGCCGGTTCGCCAGCACCACGCGGGCCCCCTTCCCGCTCGTACCGGACCCTGACAAGAAGATCAGCAAGGCGTGGGGCGTGCTGCGCCCCCTGCTCCGCGTCGCCCGCCGCGTCACCTTCGTGGTCGGCCCGGACCTGGTGGTGAAGGCCGCGTTCAAGCACGAGTTTCTGGTCCGCCACCACCGCGACGACGTCCTCTCCTTCGTGAACCAGCTCTTCACCGCGGAGCGGACGCAGAAGCCGCAGGGACAGGCGGCGATCTCCCTCTACGACGCCCCTCACGACGCCCCGACCCTGGCCGCGCCCCCCGCACGGTCCCCCTCGCCCATCACCAGCGCCCCGCGCTCCGCCTCGCCCCCCACCAGCGCCCCGCGCTCCGCCTCGCCCCCCACCAGCGAGCCCCGCAACTCGGTGCGTCCCCGCGAGGTGATCGCCGACCGCTTCGAGCTCACCCGGCGCGCAGCTTCGGGCGCGAGCGGCGACGTCTACTTCGCGCACGACCGCGTGACCGGGCACCCGGTCGCGCTCAAGCTCCTGCGGGGAGGCCCCGAGCGGGACGACGCGCGCTTCGAGCGGGAGGCCCGCATCCTCTCGGATCTCGCCCACCCGGGCGTGGTGGCCTACGTCGCGCACGGCACGGACAGCGAGGGCAACGCCTACCTGGCGACCGAGTGGCTGGAAGGCGAGAGCCTCGCCAGGCGCCTCGCCCGCGAGCCAGCGCTCACCATCGCGGAGAGCGTGGCGCTCGCGCTGCGGGTCGCGACCACCCTCGGCGCTGCCCACGAGCGCGGCATCATCCACCGCGACCTCAAGCCCACCAACCTGTTCCTCCCCGGCGGCGACATCCACCAGGTGAAGCTGCTCGACTTCGGCGTCTCCCGCCCCACCCTCGACAGCAACCAGCTCACCACGCCCGGCGACATGATCGGCACCCCCGGCTACATGGCTCCCGAGCAAGCGCGCGGAAAGAGCTCGGTCGACGCGCGCGCCGACGTCTTCTCGCTCGGATGCGTGCTCTTCCGGTGCGTCACCGGCCGCGATGCCTTCCTCGGCGACGACATGGTGGCGCGGCTGATGGCGGTGGTGAGCCAGGAGGTACCTCCCGCCCGATCGGTGCGCCCGGAGGTCTCGCAGGAGCTCAGCGATCTGCTGGAGCGGATGCTCTCGAAGTCTCCCGAAGGTCGGCCCGAGGATGCCCGGGCCGTCGCGGCGCAGCTCACCCGCCTCAGCGCTCCCCA
This sequence comes from Chondromyces apiculatus DSM 436, assembly GCF_000601485.1. GTDB lineage: Bacteria > Myxococcota_A > Polyangia > Polyangiales > Polyangiaceae > Chondromyces > Chondromyces apiculatus. The sequence continues at coordinate 40,179 of NZ_ASRX01000071.1, read as the reverse complement.
CTGACAGCACGCCGGAACGGGCGGGGTCGCGAACCGTCGGCCAGAGTACGACGCCACAGACACCCGGCCTGGACGGACCGGAGCGGTCATCCGCAGCGAGATTCTCGCGCGCGACCCCCGGTTCGCGCCACAATGGGCGGCATGGGATTCTGGCCGTTCGGACGGGACCCTGCGGAGGTGGAGACCGCCTCCCGGGTCGTCACGGCGGAGACGCGCGACCACCGTCGGGTCCGCGCCAAGCTGACCGTTCATTTTCGTGATGCTCAGACACAGGCCGACGCCGACGACGCCGCGGATCGCTGCGCCCATCTGGCGGAGCTCCTCTTTCACGAGGTCCCGGGTCACGAGCACCTCCTCGGGAACGAGCAGAGCATCAGCGCCACCCTGACCACCCGCCTTCCGGCCGGGCTCCCGGCGCTCCGCAGCCTGGACATCGCGGCCCTCCACGTCCTCGGAGAGCTTGGCGGCAACACCCGCAGGCGGGCCTCCACCCTGCCTCCCCCCGGCGCAGCAGGAGACATCCGCCTCCCCGCCACCACGCCACCGCCGAGCAGCGTCACGCCTTACTCCCCCACGGCGACGTACGCGACGCCAGGTCCCCCGCTGGTGTCGACGGGGCGCCCGTCGAGCACCATCCTCCCGGGCTCCATGCCCCCCGCGTCCATGGCGCCCGCGTCCATCCCGCCGAGCATCATCCCGCCGAGCATCATCCCGCCCGGCACCATCCCTCCCAGCGCCCTGCCGAGCGCCATCCCTCCCAGCGCCCTGCCCCCGGTGAGCAGCGTCCTTCCTCCCGGCAGCGTGCCCGGCCCTCCTTCCTCGGTCAGCCATCGCGGCGGCCCGGGCTCCGTCTCGCAGCGGCGCCGCTCCATCTCGAGCAGCCTGCGCAACGTCACCGCCTCCATCGTGCCGCCGCGTGGGGCCTCGCTCGCGGAGATCGGCGTCGCCCTCTCGCCGCTGCTCCGCGACGCCACCACGCGCCTGCTCCTCGGATTCCTGCGCATCCACGACCTGGTCACGATCCGGAGGATCCCCCTCGACGAGCGCGCCACGGAACTGCTCGCCCAGCTCCTCCCCGTGTCCGAGGCGCCTGCCGGCGAGTTCGAGGCGAGCCGCGCCCAGGAGATCGCCCGGTGGAACGGGCTCCTCGGCCAGCCGGTGATGGAGTCCCTGCGCGCCGAGGCTGCCACGCTCGCCGCCCTGCTCGCGCGCACCGCGCTCGCCCAGGTGGGCCTGATGCCGAGGCTCGCCGAGGAGATCCTGGAGTCGCTCTGCAACGCCGCCTTCCCGGCCGCCGAGGGCCGCATCGGCGCAGCGGCAGCCGTCGCCATCGCCACCGAGCAAGAGCTGACCAGCGACGCCGCCCACAGCATGGCCCGCATCCTCGGCTACACCGAGGTCGAGCCCCTGGAAGCTGCCCTCTCTCCCCTGCTCACCTCGGTCTCTGACGACGCCACCCTCATCGGCCAGATGGCGAAGCTGTCCCTCGGGATCTCCGTCTGACGCTCAGCCCACCCGCTGCTCTAGGTAGATCTCCTCGAGCGCCCGCACGTGGTCTGCCTCTTCTGCCGGCTTGTCGGCGCGGATCATCGCGATCTTCGGGTCCCGCAGGGTGAGCCGCCCGTCGCTGTCACGCGCGATCCCCTCGAACTTCACGGTCACCACCACGTAGGGCCGCAACTCGTAGCCGGCCCGCGCCCCCGAGGCGCTCTTGCGCTCGATGCGCCGCCCCGTGAGCAGCCCTTCCCGCAGGATCTCCGCCTGGATCTCCGCGTCGCGCTCCCGGTCCACGCCCGCCACGTCGCCCACATCCTCGAACCCAGCGTCGCCGCGCGCCGCGATCACGTACGAACCGAACGCGCCCACCCGCTCCTTCGTGGTCACCGCCAGCACCGCGCCGGTGAGCACCAGATCCAGGGTGATCTCCGGCTTGCGCTTGAGCCAGGTAGGGTCCCGCTCCGAGAGCCGGTAGCGGCCCTCCAGGTCCTTCACCACGATCCCCTCGTACCGTTGCGCGCGGAAGTGGTGGTAGAGCCGGCTCACGTCCTCACGCGTCGCGGCGAGCTGCCCGTCCGCGAGCCCCACGGGCACGGGGAGCGGCATCCCCGCGAGCGGCGCGACCAGCATCGACAGCCACCGCCGACGCTCGGAGAGCGGCAGCCCCGTGAGGTCCTGCCCGTTCAGGTAGATCAGATCGAACGCCGCGTACTTCAGGCTCACCGGCGTGGCCCGCTCCCCCTGCAGCGCCGCGTACACCTCGTACACCGTCGCCGGCCGCGGACCTTCCAGATCGATCACCGTGCCGTGGAGCTCCCCGTCCACGATCGCGTTCCTGGCGCCCAGGCTCTTGATGGTCAGGTCGAGCCCCGCCACCAGCTCCAGCCAGTCACCGCGGTTGCGCGTGTACGCGCCGCACAGCATCGCCCCCCGCGCATCGGTCGACTTGTGGAGCATCAACCGGATGCCGTCGTACTTGCGCTCCACCCACACCGGCAGCTTCTTGATCTCGTCCGTCGTCCCGCTCGCCAGCGCGGGACGCACCGCCACCAGCGGCTGGAGCTGGATCTTCCGCAGCCCTGCCGGTCCCTCCTGCGAGAGCACCCGCGCCACGTGGAACGCATCGGTCAGCGCCATCGCGTGGGACACGGCCTCCTCGGAGGCCCCGTAGGTCCCCGCGAGCATCCGCGCGATGAGGGGCCCCTGGTAGTCGAACCCGAACCCTGCCTTGCGCAGGAGCAGCTTGGCCAGGAAGTACGCCTCCACCTTCCCGCACCGGGCGAGGAGCGCGCGCAGGATCTCGAACTTCGCGTTGCGCCGCGCGTCGGGCAGAAACCGGAGCACCTCCAGCACCTCGGCCGCCGTCAGCGCCGGCTCCAGGGTCAGGCTCGGCCGCGCCATCGCGAACAGCACGGCCACGTCGCCCACCGCCGAGAGCCGATCCAGCACCTCCCGCCACCCGATGAGCTGCACGCTCATCAGCAAGCGCACCAGGCTGTCGCGCTGGAACGTCCCCGACCGGCCCATGAACGGGTCCCCCAGGATGCAGGCGATCTTCTGCTCCGTGCTCAGCCCGAGCTTCTTGCCGAGGAGCTGCCCCAGCAGCGCCTCGCGCCCCGCGGTGTCCGGAGGCGGCCCGATCCGCATCCCGAAGAGCTGCGCCGCGCGCTCCGGCGCCATCCCGCTGAGCGGCAGGAAGAACCCGGTGCACAGCGCATGGAACGGGATCGCATCGAGCGCCGAGGCGGGCACCTCCGGGCTCTTGCCCTGGGCCACCCGCTCCCGCGAGAGCCTCTCCACCAGGAAGCGCAGGTGGACCGGCATCCCCACCACCCGCTCGATGTAGCTCCCTTCGAGCTGCCGCTCCCCGATGGAGCGCAGCACATCGGACAGGTGCGCCGTCCGGGCGAACCAGCCCCGGATGTCATCCGCCTCGACGAACTTCACGGCCTCACCTCGCCGGCAGCACCGCGTAGTCCGCGGGCTGCGCCGCGTGCACCCCCATCAGCCCCGTCCCGGGCTCCCGGGAGACGCGGATGGGGTGCGGGAAGATCGGCGTCGTCACGCTCTTCACCGCGCTGATCACGTCGATCTTCTCGCGGTACTTCCCGCCCCACTGCTCCGCCTGCTCCTTGGAGCCGAGGCTCATCTCCTCGATCAGGAACACCACGTCTGCCGTGTGCTGCAGCGCCTCTCCGCCCACCGGCAGGCCCGTGTCCCGGATCTGACCGATGCAGATGCAGGTGATCCCCTTCGAGTGGTTGTACGTCTTCAGCGCCGACAGGTTGTCGGCCGTCCGGTTCTTCGTCGGATCGAGCATGTTCAGCGAGTCGATCACCACGAACCGGATGTTCTCCCGCTCCACCAGGTAGCGGTACTTGCCGACGAAATCGTCCCAGCTCTGGCCCTTGTGGTACTGGCTCTCCAGCACGAAGACGTTCTCCAGCACCTCCTTGGCGAACGTCTCCTCGTCGAGCTGCGTCGCGGCCATCCCGATCTTGGTCATCCGCGAGCAGAGGTCGTCGCGCCCCGATCCCTCCTCGTCGTGGAAGCCCTCCTCGGCGATCACGAACGCCACCTTCTGCCCCCCCTGCGCGACCCGCGCCATCCCGGCCAGCGCCGACCGCGTCTTGCCCTTCCCCGGCGGCCCCGCGAGCGCGATGGTGCACCCCTTCGGCACCCCCCCGAGCGCGTTCTTGCCGTCCTCGGTCAGGCAGAGCAGGTCCAGCACCGACCCGAGCTTCACGGCCTCCTGCGTCTTGATGCGGTCGGCGATCAGCGACGGCCGGATGATGTCCGCGTCCAGCCCTGCGCCCGCCTCGGCCGTGGCCGCCCCGCCAGCGAAGGGAATGGCAGACGGATCCAGGGGCGGCGCCACCATTCCCCCCATCATCATCTGCATCATCTGCATCATCGCCATCATGGGGTTCCCCCCCATGGGCATCCCCATCCCCGGCATCATCCCCGGCATCATCCCGGGCGCCATCCCCGGCATCATCCCGGGTGCCATCCCTGGCACCCCGCCCGGCATCCCTCCCGCTCCCATCCCGTACGGCATCCCTGGCGCCATTCCCGGCATCGCGCCCGGCATTCCTCCAGGCACCATCCCGGGTGCCATTCCGGGCATCATCCCGGGGTACACGCCCATGCCGCCGGGCGCTGGCTGAGCCTGCGCATCACTGCTGGAAGGAGCGTCTCCCCCTCTGGAGGTCTTCTTCGTGGCCATGGCGCCGCATCCTTACGGGAACAAGCCATGACCTATCACCACAAACAGACGTTCTCACCCCGGGGTGTGCACTTTCTGTCGCGGCCTTCCCCCTCATCTTGCCCTACTGGAAGAGGATAGACCCACTGCACCCAGGCAGTGACGTGCAGGGTCAGGACATGGCGACTGCTGGCGTCGCCTCGAAGAGCGCCCGCTCCAGCTCCGCGAGCATGCGCTCCACGCTCGGGAACCTCGCCGCCGGGTTGCGCGCCATCGCCTTGCCGATGATGGTCGCGCAGACCTCGGGCACATCCGTCTTCAGCGTGTGCACCGAGGGCGGCGAGCAGAAGCAGTGCCCCCAGAGGATGCGCTTGCTGTCACCCTCGTAAGGCGGTTTGCCCACCAGCATCGCGTGGTAGGCGGCGCCCAGCGAGTAGATGTCGCTTGCCGGTCCCACCCGCTCTCCCTGGCACTGCTCGGGGCTCATGTAGTGCAGCGTCCCCGCGATCACCCCCAGCGCATCGCTGGCAGACACCATCGAATCGCCGGAGGCCACCGCCTGGGCCAGCCCGAAGTCGGCGATCCGCACCACCCCGTCCGTGCCGAGCAGGATGTTGTCCGGCTTGATGTCCCGGTGCACCACGCCTGCCGCGTGCGCCGCAGCGAGCCCACGGCAGACATCTGCCGTGACCTCCGTGGCCTGCCGCCAGTGGAGCGGCCCACCCGCCGCGATCAGCCCCTGCACACTGCTGCCGCGGATGAGCGGCATGGCGATGAAGTAGGCCCCTTGCCACTCGCCGATGTCGTAGATCCCCACCACGTTCGGGTGATCGATCTGCGCCGCCGCCCGCGCCTCTCGCTGGAAACGCCGCAGCGCATCCGGATCCTTCGCGAGCGCATCCGGCATCACCTTGATCGCCACCTTGCGCCGCAGGATGGTGTTCTCCGCCTCGTAGACCACGCCCATCCCGCCGCGACCGATGCGGCCGGTGATCGCATAGTTGCCGATGCGCGTCCCCGTGGGCAGGTTCTCCGCCTGGGGCCGCGCCCCGGCGCGCACCGTCTGCGCCTGACCGATGGCAGGCGACCACCCCGAGGGCGGCGTTCCTTCGGGCACCACACCCGGCGGAGTCCCCGGGACTGCCCAGCCTCCTTGCAGCGGCGCCCCTCCCTGCCCCGCGCCCCCAGACGGCCCACCCACCGTCGGCCGTGCACCCACCGTCGGCGCTCCGCCCACCGTCGGTGCTCCACCCACCGTCGGCGCTCCGCCCAGCGCCGGCTCACCCACCGTCGGCACCGCGACCGAGGCCGGCATCGCCCCCCGCTGCGCCACCACGCTCGCGAGCTGAGCAGCCTCTCGCCGCCCCCGCTCCACGGCGTAGCGCACCGCCCTCACCAGGGACGGCGCCGTGATCTTTCCCTTGGGCAGGTAGTCCTGCGCGCCCTCGTGCACGGCCCGCAGCGCCAGCTCCTCGTCGTCGAGGTTCGAGAGGATGACGATCGGCAGCGCCGGGGCCGCCATGTGAATCTTGACGAAGCCCTCGAACCCGAAGCTGTCAGGCAGCGACAGATCGAGCAGCACCACGTCGAAGGCCCGCTCCGCGATCGCCTTCAGCGCGAGCGCGACCCGATCCACGTGGACCACCTCCAGATCCGACGCGGCTGCCTCGGACACCATCTCGCGCAACAGGCGGGCGTCCGCAGGGTTGTCCTCCACGAGGAGAATGCTGATGGAACGAGCTTCCATGGTCACTCAATCACTCAAGAGCTGCGCGGTCGTGAGCCAGAACTCCTCGATCGTGCGTATCACCTGGATGAAGCAGTCCAGATCGCCAGGCTTCGTTACGTAGCAATTCGCGTGCAATCCATATGCCCGCTGCACGTCCTCTTGCGACGCAGAGCTCGACAGCACCACCACGGGGATGTGCATCAGCGCCTCGTCGGCCTTGATCTCCTGGAGCACTTCGGCCCCGTTCTTCTTGGGCAGGTTCAGATCGAGCAGGATCAGGTCCGGTCTGGGCGCACCGACATACTTGCCCTGCCGACGCAGGAACGCCACCCCCTCCACCCCGTTCGAGGCAACGCTGAGCCTGGAGCGCGCCTCCGTACCGCCGAGCGCTTCCCGCACCAGGCGCGCATCGCTCGCGCTGTCGTCGATCAGCAGGATGTCGAAGCGCCTCGCAAGCTGGCCCATATGGCTACTCTACATGGGGTCTCCAGCCAGTGTGCGCCACCCGCTCGGCGTGCACGCTGGCCTGTCACCAGCGTATCGCCGCCCCTCCCTTCCGGCAGCGGCAGCGATCCCCGGTCTTCGCGGAGCGCTCCCCCTGAACGCGGTCCGGAAGCTGCGCGCCACGGGCCAGGCGTCTCCTGAAGAAGCCCCCATGTCCTGCCGCACCTCCGCGGACGCCCCGCCAACATCCAACCTCTACGGAACCTCGCGGACAGTCTGCCACGATGTCACCCGCGCCCCTGCTGGTGCGCCCCGGTGTGCGCCGACCACGGCCGCTCTCACCACCGGTTCCGCCGAGGAGACCTCATGTCACGCGTGCTCATCGTGGAGGACAGCGCCACCCAGGCTGCAGAGCTGAGGCTCACCCTCGTCCGGGAAGGCTTCGAGGCCGAACGCGCTGCCAACGCGCGCGCCGCGCTCTCCCGCCTCGGTGAGGGCCACTTCGACCTCGTGCTCAGCGACATCGTCATGCCCGGCCTCTCCGGCTTCGACCTGTGCCGCGCCATCAAGGCCGACCCCGCGCTCCACGCCTTGCCCGTCATCCTCCTGACCTCCCTCAACGACCTCACCGACATCCTCCAGGGCCTGGAGTGCGGCGCCGACAACTACGTCACCAAGCCCTACGAGACCCGCTCCCTCGTCGACCGCATCCACCAGACCCTCGCCAAGCGCGCCCACCGCGAGAGCGGCTCCGGCCCCGATGACATGATCTTCCGCGGCCAGCACCTCCGCGTCACCGCCGACAAGCAGCAGATCCTCGGCTTCCTCCTCTCCGCCTTCGAGGACTTCGCCCGCGCCAAGACCGACGAGCAGGAGAGCCGCCTCGCCGCCGAACAGGACCGCCTCGCCGCCGAGGCCGCGCGCGTCCGCGAAGCGCTCCTCCGCAAGGAGAAGGAGCACGAGGAGGAGCTGGCGCGCACCCTCGCCCAGAAGATCGAGGAGCGCACCGCCGAGCTGGTGGCCGCCAACCAGCAGCTCCAGCGCGAGATCTTCATCCGCAAGCTCGCCGAGGAGGAACTCGCCAGGAAGGCCACCGCGCTCTCGCGCTCCAACGCCGAGCTCGAACAGTTCGCCCGCGCCGCCTCCCACGACCTCCAGGAGCCCCTCCGCACCGTGATGAGCTACGCCCAGCTCATCGCCCGCCGCTACCAGGGCCGCCTCGACCCCGACGCCGACGACTTCCTCCGCTTCATCACCGACGGCACGAGCCGCATGCAAGCCCTCATCAAGGGCCTGCTCGAAGTCTCACGCCTCGGCAGCGCCCCCGCCGCCGAGAACGCCATCGACTGCAACGACCTCCTCGGCCAGGCCCTCGCCAACCTCCAGGCGGCCCTCGCCGAGAGCGGCGCCACCATCACCCACGACCCCCTCCCCACCGTCGCCGCCGACCCCCGTCAGCTCCTCCAGCTCCTCCAGAACCTCATCGGCAACGCCCTGAAGTACCGCGGCGAGACCCCCCCGCGCGTCCACGTCAGCGCCTCCCGTCACGAAGACGGGAGCTGGCTCTTCTCGGTCCGCGACAACGGCATCGGCTTCGACCCCCGCTACGCGGACCGCATCTTCGCCCTCTTCCAGCGCCTGCACACCCAGGAGGAGTACCCCGGCACCGGCATCGGCCTCGCCCTCTGCAAGAAGATCGTCGAGCGCCACGGCGGCCAGATGCGCGCCGACTCCGTGCCGGGCGAGGGCTCCACCTTCTACTTCACCTTGCCGGCGCTACCCGACGGCCCACCCTGAAGCGGCACACGCGCGCGCACCGACGACGGTGACGGCGCCGGTGACGGCGCCGGATCAGGCGCCAGCGTCGCCAGCAGGTCGTCCCGCATCGCGTCCTTCACCGGGTACAGCCCCACGTTCGGGAAGCTCGTCCCAGCAGCCGTCAGCGCGTTGATCCGCGGGTAGAACGGATCCGCGCTGAGCTCCGGCCTCTCGTACGCCTCCAGCACCGGCGCCATCAGGTAGCGCGGCACCCGCGTCGCCTCCGGCGCGTCCTCGCTCGACAGCACCCACCCGTACGTGCTCGGCAGGCTCATGTACGCCACGAACGCCTCCGCCGCGTCGGCGCACCCGCCCGTGCACCGCGCGCTCAGCACGAAGCTGTCGGTGAACAGCAGCGGGTGATTCCCGTCCCCGATCGGCGCCGACGAGACCTGGATCTCCTCCGGCTCGCTCCCCACCGGCAGCCCCTTCAGGATCGTGTGCAGCCGCTCCGAGAACCCGAACGCAGCGTCCGCCTCCCCCGCCGCGAACAGCGCCATCCCCGGATCCCCCGCCGCGTCCGGATCGTAGGTCCCGTTCAGGCAGGGGTTCTCCCCGTTGCTCTCGCAGGTCGACGCGAAGGTCATCATCGCCTCCAGCGTCGCCGGATCGTACGTTGCGTCCGAGATCGCCGAGGCCACCCCCTCCGGCCCGTTGGTGTCGGCCCATGCATCCAGGTACAGCGACGGCAGGTTCCAGCTCCCGAGCATGGTCCCCGCCATGTTCGGCCCTGGCGTCTGCAGATCGTCGAGCGCCTGCACCAGCGCGTCCACCGTCTGCGCCCCCGCCACCGCCGCGTCCCGCGAGAACACGAAGTGACCGCACATCCAGTGCGGCACCCCGTACAGCGCCCCCTCGTGGGTCGACGCCGTGATCGATGCCGCGTGGAAGGTCCGGTCCTGCGGCAGCCCCCCCCACGGCCGCGCCGCCCCCGTCGCCACCACCTCCCCGAGCAGGCTCGTATCCACCTCCGCCAGTTCGAGCAGGCACGCCGAGCCCTCGCCCGACAGACCTCTACCGATCGCCTCCGGATCGTAGATGTCGTCCACGAAGCACGGTGGATTCAGATCCAGGTCCACCTCCGGATGGAGCGCCTCGAACTCGCTCTCCAGCCGCTGCAGCATCCCCGCGAACTGATCTTCCGCCGCGTCCGGAATGTAGGGGTAGAGCTGCACCCGGAGCAGGTATCGCTCGTCGCTGCCGCCCCCCTGGCCCCCCTGCCCTCCGCCCCCGGCGCCGTCTCCCCCGGTCCCCTGCCCTCCCTGCCCTCCCTGGCCACCGCCGCCGGAGCCATCGCCCTCCTCGTCCGACCCGCAGCCGACCACCGACGCGCCGACCACCGACGACAGGAGCGCCGCGCACACCGCGCCGCCCAGGAACCGAACCGCCGTCCGCGCACGCGGACGCCCCATGCCCTTGGCACCACCGAGCTTCATCGCGCGCAGGCTACCCGCCCCCCGGCACCCCCGTCGACGACGAACGCCCCTCGCGATCGCGGGATCACCGCATCGATCAGCGCGACGTGACGCTCAACCAGACGGCCGGGGATACTGTCCGCTTCCCGAGGCGACGGGCGTCAGGCCCGGAGCGGCAGAGCGCTCCGGGGACCGCAAGTGGATCGCGGAGTGGGGGCCCCGACGAGCTTTGCTCGGTGGGGGGCGGGGGCGCGAGCCCCTGCCGTGGGAATCAATACGTCTCCAGGTGGAGCCGCCCGAGCTGCTTCAGCTTCTTCCACAGCGGCTCCCACGGCTGCCCGCTCTGGTTGGCGATGTCCGCGAGCGCCTGCAGCACGCCCTCCTCCATCCCCTTCAGCCCGCACACGTAGATGTACGTGTTTTCGTCGCGCAGCATCCCCGCCACTTCCTCGGCCCGCTCCCGCATCAGATCCTGCACGTACTTCTTCGGCTGCCCTTGCGTCCGCGAGAACGCCAGGTTCACGTCGATGAAGTCCTTCGGCAGGTTCATCAGCGGCCCGAAGTACGGCAGCTCCTCCCGCGTCCGCGCCCCGAAGAACAGCATCAGCTTCCCCGTCGCGCCCTTCAGCCGCCGCCGCCGCCGGTACTCGGTCATCGCCCGCATCGGCGCCGAGCCCGTCCCGGTGCAGATCATCAGGAGGTGCGAGTTCGGGTGGTTCGGCATCAGGAAGCTGCTCCCGAACGGCCCGATCACCTGCACCGTGTCCCCCTTCTTCAGATCGCACAGGTAGTTCGAGCACACCCCGCCCCGCGCCTGCCCCTGCGCGTCGCTCACCACCCGCTTCACGGTCAAGGACAGGTTGTTGTACCCCCGCCGCTCCCCGTCCCGCGCGCTGGCGATGGAGTACTGCCGCGCGTGGTGCGCCCTCCCCTCGGCCGTCGCCCCCGGCGGCAACACCGCGATCGACTGCCCCTCCAGCACCGGGAACGGCATCTGCCCGAAGTCGAGCACGATGTGGTGCACGTCGCTCTCCGACGTCTCCGCCGTGAGCCGGTAGTTCCCCACCACCGTCGCCGTGATCGGCGCCTTGTGCGTGTAGATGTTCACGTAGGGCCGCGCTGCCGACCATGGCGGCAGCGTCGACCCCAGCACCGTGTCCACCTCGATCCCGCCTTCGACCCCGTCTGTGCCGCCCCCCTCGTCCGTCTTCGGGGCGGCCTCCCCCTGCTCCACGGACGTCGCGATCGTGGTCTGCTTCGGCAGCTCCTCCCAGGTGTACTGCTCGTCGACGCTGTAGGCGTCGTCCTTGCGGATCTGCCGCCAGTTGTCGATCGCCCCCGTGGGACAGGGCGACACGCACGCCATGCACAGGTTGCAGAGCTCGGCGTTCACCACGTAGTTCTTCCCGTCGTGGGTGATCGCCCCGACGGGACACGTCTCCTCGCACGTGTTGCAGCGGATGCAGATCTCCGGATCGATCAGGTGCTGCTTGATGACTTCGAGGTGAACGCTCATCGCCTCGCTCCTTGGGCCTTCTCTCCCGGACCTGCCTGCCGCCGCGCTTCGTGTGTTTCAGTTGAAACGAACGTATTCGAACTCGATGGGCTGCTTGTTGATGCCCATGGGAGGCGGCGCGATCCAGTTCGCGAACTTCCCGGGCTCCACCACCCGACCCATCAGTGACGCCACGAAGGCCCGGTCCTCTGCGGTGGGCAGCCAGACCGACTGGTTCCGCTGCCACTCCTCCTGGCCGACCACCCGCCCGTCTGGCGACACCTTGAGGCCCGCGAAGGTCCCGATCTGCCGGTTGAACGCCTTGTGCGGCACCGCCAGGCGGAACGGGATCCCCGCCTTCTCGATCACCTTGTTCCAGCGCGACACCCCGCCGATCGAGTCCTTGATGAAGTCGTCGCGCAGCACCTCGTTCAGCGCGTTCAGCATCGGCACCTCGCGCTCCACCAGCGCGCCCCCGTCGACCCCCAGGATCTTGTAGCTCGCGTCCTTGAGCTGGTGATCGTCGGAGCGCTTGTTCTCCTCGAACCGCCCCTTCAGCCCGGCGCTGTAGAACATCGCCGCGTTCGACGACTGATCGGCCCCGAACAGGTCGAGCGTCACCGAGTAGTGGAAGTTCAGGTAGCGCTGCACCGTCTCCAGATCGATCACCCCCGCCGCCCGCAGCTTCTGTGGATCGTCGGTCTTGAGCTGGTTCATCACCGCACATGTCCGCTGGATGACCCGCGACACGCCCGACTCGCCCACAAACATGTGGTGCGCTTCTTCGGTGAGCATGAACTTCGTCGTCCGCGCCAGCGGATCGAACCCCGACTCGGCCAGCGCGCTGAGCTGGAACTTGCCGTCGCGGTCCGTGAAGTACGTGAACATGAAGAACGCCAGCCAGTCCGGCGTCCGCTCGTTGAACGCCCCGAGGATCCGCGGGTTGTCCTGGTCTCCCGAGCGCCGCCCGAGGAGGGCTTCGGCCTCCTCGCGCCCGTCACGCCCGAAGTACCGCTGGAGCAGGTACACCATCGCCCAGAGGTGCCGCCCCTCCTCCACGTTCACCTGGAACAGGTTGCGCAGATCGTAGCTCGACGGCGCCGTCAGCCCGAGGTGCCGCTGCTGCTCCACCGACGCCGGCTCCGTGTCCCCCTGGGTCACGATGATCCGCCGCAGGTTCGCCCGGTGCTCGCCCGGCACCTCCTGCCACGCCGGCTGCCCTTTGTGCTCCCCGAACTGGATCTGCCGGTCCTGCTGCGCCGGCGACATGAAGATCCCCCACCGGTACTCGGGCATCTTCACGTAATCGAAGTGCGCCCACCCGCCCGGATCCACGCTCACCGCCGTGCGCAGGTACACGTCGAACGCCTGCGACCCCTCCGGCCCCATGTCCTTCCACCAGGAGATGAAGTTCGGCTGCCATTGCTCCAGCGCGCGCTGCAGCGTCCGGTCTCCGGCGAGATTGACGTTGTTCGGAATCTTTTCGCTGTAATCGATCGAGGTCATGGCTGACTCCTGGCTGTAATGAGGGGGGACACCGATTTCAGACCCGCGTCGTGTCGAACTGCGCCTTCCCGCCTTTCCCGTACACCTTGAGCGCGCCCTTCTCTCCGACCGCATTCGGGCGGATGAAGATCCAGTTCTGCCAGGCCGAGAGCCTCCCGAAGATCCGCGTCTCCATGGTCTCGACCCCCGCGAACCTCAGGTTCGCCTCCATGCCGGTGAGCGCATCCGGCGACATCGCCGCCCGCTCCTCCAGCGCGATGCGGATCTCGTCCGCCCAATCCAGCTCGTCCGGCGTCGCCGTCACCAGCCCCAGCGCGTCCGCCTCTGCCGGGCTCAGCGCCTTGCCGATCGCCTCCCGCGCCGCCTTGAGCTGCGCCTCGTCCTCGCAGAAACGCCGCCCGAGCCGCGACTGCCCATTCACCATCGGCAGCGCCCCGAAGTTCGCCTCCGAGAGCGTGATCCGCGGCTCGTCCTCGCCGCCGCCTGCGGACATGTACGTCCGGTCCGCCGCGAACGCCAGCTCCGCCAGCGTCCCCGCGAAGCACGACCCCGGCTCCACCAGCGCGAACAGCGTCCGCGACGCCACGTCGAGCCGCGCCAGCGTCCGCCGCAGCATCCCCAGCGTCTCCCGCACGAACCAGTGATCCTTGTGCTGCACGAGCGCCGCGTCCGCCGCGAGCACGTGCGCCGCGTTCCCCTCGGTCTTCAGCACCCACGTCCCCAGATCGAGATCGTTGGTCCTCAGGGTCAGGATCGCGTCGTCCAGCTCCCGCGCCACCGCGAGCGGCCACCACGCCGCCCCCTCCGCCTCGATGGCCGCGATCTCCGTCGCCGGCGCCGCCTCCGGCGCCTTCACCACGAACGTCGCCGTCCGCCGCGCCCTGTCGATCGCCACCTGCACGTACCGGTAGCCGATCCCCTCCGCGCTCTCGGTCCGCGTGAGCCGCGGCAGCGCCACGCCCTTCCCCTCCGCCGGCCTGTCGCTCTGCTTCGCCAGCTCCGTCGCCCGGGCCTTCACGACCTCCTTGAACTGCGCCGGCTTCGCGATCTCGTCCACGAGCTTCCACTGCTTCGCCCGCTCCCCCCGGATCCCCTCCACCGTCGTGCAGAAGATGTCCGCCCTGTCGTGCCGCACCTTGCGCTTGTCCGTCACCCGGGTGAGCCCACCCGTACCCGGCAGCACCCCGAGCAGCGGCACCTCCGGCAGCGACACCGCCGACGACCTGTCGTCGATCAGGTAGATCTCGTCACACGCCAGCGCCAGCTCGTACCCGCCGCCCGCGCACGCCCCGTTCACCGCCGCCAGGAACTTCAGCCCCGAGTGCCGGCTCGAGTCCTCGATGCCGTTGCGCGTCTCGTTCGTGAACTTGCAGAAGTTCACCTTCCACGGGTGCGACGAGGTCCCCAGCATGAAGATGTTCGCCCCCGAGCAGAACACCCGGTCCTTCAGGCTGGTCACCACCACCGTCCGCACCTCGGGGTGCTCGAAGCGGATCCGCTGCAGCGCGTCGTGCAGCTCGATGTCCACCCCGAGGTCGTACGAGTTCAGCTTGAGCTTGTAGCCTTCCCGCAGCCCTCCATCCTCCACCACGTCCATGCCGAGGGTGGCGACGGGGCCGTCGAACGAGAGCTTCCAGTGTTTGTACTGCGAAGGCTCGGTGCGGTAATCCACGCGGGGGGCATCAGCCGACATCACGTCTCCTTCGCCGGAGATGCGAGGCAGAGGATCCGCGCCGGGCGCTCCTCACTCCCCTGGCGAGCGCCCGCAGCACATCACCGCCCGGTTCCGGCGTATCCCTGCAAACTACTGCCTCCCCCTCACCCGGTCAAGCACTATGCTGCATGTTGCCGCTGCCCAGCCGGACCGCCAGTGCATCCCGGAGCCCCAGAAAGCTCTCCCCCAGCGATTTCCCGCTGGTGTTGAAGGCCATGTCCGCCCGCGCGTAGAAGTCCGCCCGGCTCGCCAGGATCGCCCGCAGATCCTCCATCGCCTCGCGGCTCCCCGCCATCGGCCGCACGTCCCCCTGCGCCACCACCCGCTTCATGTGGTCCTCCGGTGACGCCTGCAGCCACACCGTGAAGCACCGCCCGAGCAGCAGGTTGAACGTCGCCGACTCCGAGACGATCCCTCCCGGCAGCGCGATCACCGCCCGCCGGTGCTCCTCCAGCGTCGCCTCCAGCGCCCGCAGCTCGTAGCGCCGGTACGCGCTCGCCCCGTAGAGCCCGTGGATCTCGCTCGGCGGGCACCCCGCAAGCTTCTCGATCTCCCGCGTCAGCTCCACGAACGGCATCCCCAGCTCACTCGCCAGCATCCTCCCCAGCGTCGACTTCCCGGCCCCCCTCAGCCCCACCAGCGCCAGCCGCCCGTTCCGGTCCGGGTCCGCCCCGTTCCCCTGGAACAGCCGCCCCAGCGCGAGCCGCGCCCGCTTCAGCGCCTCCTCGTCGCGCCCCTGCAAGATCTCGCGGATCAGCGTCCACTCCGCCGACGACGCAGGCTCGTCGCTCATCAGGTCCGCCAGCGTGCACCCGAGTGCATCCGCCACCTGCTTCAGCACCAGCACCGACGCATTGCCGAGCCCCGTCTCCAGGTTCGCCAGGTGCCGCTCCGACACCTCCGCTTCCTGCGCCAGCGCCTTCCGCGTCAGCCCCCGGCGCGCCCGGAACAGCCGGACCCGGCTCCCCAGCCCGATCAGAAACGGATGGCGCTCCTCGTCAGCAGGCGGTGCTCGGCGCGCCACCTTTGACGCATGATGCTTCATGTCAACGTCGCCTCACGCGGAGTGTATGCACCAAAGTGCTTGACCCACAAGAGCCATCACGCCCATGCTGCGCCGACCATGAGCGAGACCCTCAAGAACTACGTCGGTGGCGCGTGGATCGCTGGCAGCGGCGACGGCACCCCCCTCCTCGACCCCGTGACTGGCGAGGAGCTGGTCCGCGTCTCCAGCGAAGGTCTCGACCTCGACCAGGCCTTCACCTTCGCCCGCGACAAGGGCGGCGCCGCCCTCCGCGCCCAGACCTACGCCGCCCGCGCCGCCCTCCTCGGCGAGATCGTCAAGGTCCTCAAGGCGAAGAGCGACGACTACTACGCCATCTCCACGCAGAACTCCGGCACCACCAAGGCCGACAGCGGCATGGACATCGAGGGCGCCCTCTTCACCCTCTCCTACTTCGCCAAGCTCGGCGCCTCGCTCGGTGACGCGCGCGCCCTCCCCGACGGCGACGGCTACTCCCTCAACAAGGACGGCGGCTTCCGCGCCCAGCACGTCCTCACCCCCACCCGCGGCCTCGCCCTCTTCATCAACGCCTTCAACTTCCCCGCCTGGGGCCTCTGGGAGAAGGCCGCCCCGGCCCTCCTCTCCGGCGTCCCGGTGATCATCAAGCCCGCGACGGCCACCGCCTGGCTCACCCAGCGCATGGTCGCCGACGTCATCGCCGCCGGTGTCCTCCCCGAGGGCGCCCTCTCCGTCATCTGCGGCAGCGCCCGCGGCCTCCTCGACCGCATCCAGCCCTTCGACGTGGTGTCCTTCACTGGCTCCGCCGACACCGCCGCCAAGCTCCGCGCCCACCCGACTTTCGTCGAGCGCTCCGCGCGCATCAACGTCGAAGCCGATAGCCTGAACTCCGCCCTCCTCGCCCCCTCCGCCGCCCCTGGCACCGGCGCCTTCGACGCCTTCATCACCGAGGTCACCCGCGAGATGACCATCAAGTCCGGCCAGAAGTGCACCGCCATCCGCCGCGCCTTCGTCCCCGCCGCCCACTTCGACGCCGCCGCCGAAGCCCTCCGCGCCAAGCTCGCCAAGATCACCGTCGGCAACCCCAGGAACGAGACCGTGCGCATGGGCTCCCTGGTGAGCCGCGACCAGCGCGACAGCGTCCTCGCCGGCCTCGCCGCCCTCCGCCGCGACACCGAGCTGCTCTTCGACGGCAGCGCCACCCAGCTCGTCGACGCCGACCCCACCGTCGCCGCCATCGTCGCCCCCCACCTCCTCGGCCTCCGCAAGGACGACGCCCCCTCCGTGCACGACATCGAGGTCTTCGGCCCCGTCGCCACCCTCATCCCCTACCGCGACGAAGCCCACGCCCTCTCCCTCGCCCGTCGCGGCGGCGGCTCCCTCGTCGCCTCCGTGTACAGCGACGACGACGCCGAGACCGCGCGCCTCGCCCTCGACCTCGCCGACACCCACGGCCGCGTCCACGCCGTGAGCGGTGCCGTCGCCAAGGCCCACACCGGCCACGGCAACGTCATGCCCCAGTCCCTCCACGGCGGCCCCGGCCGCGCCGGCGGCGGCGAAGAGCTGGGCGGCCTCCGCGCCCTCGCCTTCTACCACCGCCGCGCCGCCATTCAGGCCCCCGCCGGCGCCTTCGAGCACCTCCCCAAGCCCGCCGCCCCCGCCACGAAGTAAAGCCTCGCGACTCGGTGCGGCGCGTGCTCCCGCGGCCCGCTCGCGCTCACCTTCGCGGTCCTCGGGGGGTTCGCGTTCGACATCGAGGGCCTCGCGCTCAGGTGAGTGATGATCCAAGTCGGAGCCCTCGGAGGCGCCGTCTTGTACGCTGGTAGTGTCTTAGTTGACCCGTTCCTGTACTTTCCAAACTCGGGGCAGCCTTTAAATTGTTTAATGCCGAATTTGACATACGACGGATATATCTCCCCAAGCGAATCGCTAACGATATTGGACACTTTGTTGATGCCATCGACAAACAAACGACCCGCTTCTGGAGCAGGGTCGAAAAAAGTGGTCCTGGCGACGATGGAGAATGGTCAAAGATTGATGACTTCATGCGGGAGGACGCAAAAAATATTCGATAGACTTGAGGACGAGTTCAGGCGCCTCCTTGGCCAGCGGGATGACCTTTCAGAAGAAGGGGTTTCACCTTCTGCCCCCGCAACATACGAGGTCAAAAAGACACTGTAGATTGCTGGCATCGGCTTGCGCGCAACAGGCCGCGTTGTAAAGCAACCAACAGATGCTGGGTAACTGGCGCAGTCATCGCGGCCAACCTGCTGACCATCGCGCTCGCCGCTGTCGGTTAGTCGCCGGCCCATGGCGGTGACGTGGTCAGACGCCCACAAGCGCGGGCGGTTGTAGGTTGTAGGCGTGTGTCCATCAAGCGCCTCAACCTGTGAAACTTAGTCCTTGCCCTCTTTGTTATGAATGACCGGCCGCAGCTAGAGCGGTCTATTTCAGGGCTATCGCCCTGCGGCGCTTATGCTGCGGAATCACAAGGAACGCGCGCGAACGCGCCCGTTCCTTGATTTAACCACTGGTGCGCCACAAATGATTTGTGGCAGCATGTGCGCGCCACAAGCGTTGCGAGATCTTCACATCATCTAATAGTGCGTACGGGGGTAACCGTGAAAAACTTCCAATTCGCACCTCAATGTGCCGTCCTACGTCAGCGGGCAGCCCGTAGTTCGCATTATAGATACGACGAAGAACGCAAGAAATTTTGAGCATAGGATGACAAGCAACCTTAAGGAACGGCTTCGGAATGACGGAGTCGAGGTTGAGCGCGTATCCTTTCCAAGTAAGTGGGCCGAATTCTTGGATGCTTGCGAAGCGCAAGGCGAATTCAACGTTCTTATTCTTGTCGCTCACGGCGAAGTGAAAGATGATGACTTGGAATCAACTCCAGTACACACCGAGCTGACAGGCACTGTTGTCCCATGGGCAGCTCTCGCACAGGCGAACATCGAACTTAATGATAAGCTTGTAATGTTGGCTTCTTGTGGTGGCTACTCGAAGGACACCGTTGACGCGTTCGTTCGCACTGGTCAACTTGCACTGTATCTCTTGGCCAGCAAGCGAGAGGTCACACCTGACGAAGTGCTCGCTGTATTCCCACGGGTGCTCAAGGAACTTCAAAAAGAAGCGAACCGCGAGGGATCCTTCAGCGGGGAGCAGTTGGAAGCCGCCAGGGAGCGATGTGACGTGACCAATGCCTTCATGGTCACGTCTGGCGTCGGAATCCTTCCATAATGACTTTAGCAGCTACTGTCCATAGACACTTCCCGCTATCGAGTGTCATACCGTAGAGCTGTGCGCGTTGTTCATCTTCGCACCTCTACCTTCGGACTCATCAATCTGGGGCTTCAGCTCCCGGCCATTCGCAGACGGGGCACCTTCCACGTCGTGGACTTCCTCGTACCGCGTGTATTGCGCCGGATTGCCGGATCCAAACGCGTTTGCGAACTCGTAGAAGCACGCGGTAGCTTGCTGGAGCCCCAGCTTTCCCCAGGAGCGCCCCATCACAAAGGCGGTCGGTGCTTCGATGGACGGCAGTTTCCGGATCAGCGTCAGCACTCGTCGGCTCTCTCCGGCCTTGAAGGCTCTCTCCAACTGCTGCCCCATGCCCGAGACCGTCTCTCCTTCGGAGAACGACACGACTGCGCGTTTCCCCTCGATGAGGTAGAGGTCCTCCGAGAGGTCGTCCAAGAGTGTCGCTTGCTCCTCATCGAGTTCGTACCAGAGCGTGGCCATCTCGCCGCGAAGATCCTCCGCGCACGGCCCTTCCCCTCTACCCGCCCGCATCTCGCGGTGCAGCGCGACGAGCAGCGCTTCGTACCGAGCGCATGCCTGCTCTGTCGTCCCCACCGCCGGAGCAGCGAGTGTCACCGACGACTGCGGCACCATCGTGCGGTACATCCTGGGCCAGTCTGCGGACATGGCGCGCAACCTAGCACGCGACGAAGCGACACCGTATCCGCCCGGTCTCCGCCATCGTGACGGACCGCTGCCACTGGGCGTAGCGGGTCTGCTCGCACATCGCTGGAGGTGAAGATGGCGACGCGAGCAGAGTGGGCGGAGAGAGTCGAGCGCTGGAAGCGGAGCGGCTTGCGCGCGCCGGAGTTCGGCCAAGCGGAGGGGTTGAAGCCACAGCAACTGCACTGGTGGAGCTGGAAGCTGCGCACGACGCAGCAAGCGGAGAGGAAGCCCCCGATGTTTCTGCCGGTGCGCGTGGTAAGTTCCTCGACGGCGGTGGTCTCGGCGATAGCGACGAGGGCACCGGCCCCCATCGAGCTGGTCTTGCCCAATGGCTGCCTGGTGCGCGTGGCAGAGGGCTTCGATGCCGAGACGCTGGAGCGGGTGCTTCAGCTCGCGGCGGAGATGCGGCCATGATGATGCTCCCGCCGTCGGTGCGGGTCTATGTCGCGGCCGAGCCCACGGACCTGCGCAAGGGCTTCGATGGCCTGTCGGCGCAGGTCATGGCGCGCTTCCAGGCCGACCCACGCACAGGGCACCTGTTCGTGTTCCTCAATCGCAGGGCGGACCAGGTGCGCATCCTCTTCTGGGACCGCACCGGCTACTGCATCGTGGCCAAGCGACTCGCACAGGGTCGGTTCCACCTCGGCCGCAAGCTGTCGGCAGGAGCCACCCATGTCGAGGTCGAGGCAGCCGAGCTTGCGCTGATGCTCGAGGGGCTCGACCTGTCCGCCGCGGTGCAGAGGAAGCGCTGGCGGCTGCCGGCAGGTGGTAAACACAGCGCGTAAATTGAAGCTTGTGTCTTCGCGCAGGGCGGCTACAGCGCGCGACGTGGCCCGCCGTTCTGCTTCTTCCCTCAAGCCCCCCAACGACCTGGATGATGTCCGCCGCAAGCTCGGCCAGCTCGCGGAGGAGGGACGCACCTCGGACCTCATCGAGCTTGTGCTGCAGATGCTCGCTCAGATGAGCGAGACCAACAACGCCCTGTCACTGCGGTTGCAAACCGCCCTGCGCGAGCTGTACGGCCGCAAGAGCCAGAAGATCAGCGCCGCGCAGCTCTCCCTGCTGTTCGCCGAGCTTGGCCCCGAGGCCTCCGCGCAGCCGGAGCGTGAGCTCGTGCCCCAACCTCCCGAGCCCCCGAAGCCCCCCTCGCCTCGCGGCGGACGCTCCCCACGTCCCCCGCACCTGGAGCGCAAGCAGCGACGCGTGACCGTGCCTGCATCGGAGCGGGTCTGCCCGCGTTGCGGCAAGGACAAGGCATGCATCGGCTACCGCACCAGCGAGGTGCTCGACTTCGTCCCGGCCCACTTCGTGGTCATCGAAGAGCAGCGCGAGAAGCTCGCGTGCCCGCGCTGTCCCGAGCAGGGCGTGGCCACGGCGCCCAGCGACAAGGTCATGGACCGGGGACGGCCAGGCGCAGGTCTGCTCGCCAAGCTCCTCGTCGACAAGTTCGAGGACTCGCTGCCCCTCTACCGTCAGGCGCAGCAGTGCGCATGCGCTGGGGTCCCACTCGCCGCCTCGACGCTCGGCGACTGGTCCTCGTTCGCGCTCGATGTCCTCGCCCCCGTCGCCGCACGCATCACCGAGCGCGTGCTCTCCGCCTTCTACGTGCGCGCCGACGACACCGGCATGCCCGTGCAGGATCGCGACCATCCGCGGGGCATCAAACGCGGACACCTCTGGTCCTTCATCGGCGCGGACCTCGCCGCCTTCCTCTACGCGCCGGACTGGAAAGCCAAGTACCCAGCGGCGCTCCTCGACGGCTTCCAGGGCTTTCTGCAGGGCGACGGCTACGCCGGCTACGACGCCATGCTGCGCAGCGACCGCAGCGGTGAGCCCATCCTCTCCGAGGACCGTCGTCTCGGCTGCGCCATGCACCTCCGCGCCAAGTTCGAGAAAGCCGCCAAGCTGCATGATGCCCGCGCGGCCATCGCCCTCAGCTACTTCCAGGCGCTCTACCGCATCGAGGCTGCGTGCAAGGCCGAAGTCTTTTCCCCGCAAGACCGCCATGCACGCAGACAGGAGCAGTCCCTGCCTCTCGTCGACGCCTTCTATCAATGGGTTCACGAGCTGCATCCTCACCTCGTCCCCTAGACGCCGCTGTACGCCGCGACGTTCTACGCCATTCACCAAGAGCAAGCGTTTCGGCAGTGCTTCACCGATGGCCGTTTCGACATCGACAATGGCGAGGTCGAGCGACAGCTCAGAAAGGTCGCTCTCGGCAGAAAAAACTTCCTGTTCGCCGGCTCCGACAAGGGCGCGGAGCGCCTCGCCATCGGATTCAGCGTCTTCAGGTCGTGCAGCATGCACGCCGTCAACCCGCTCACCTGGGCCACCGACGTCCTCACCAAGCTGCAAGACGGCTGGCCTCGTGCCCGCCTCGACGAGTTGCTTCCCGACGCCTGGGCCAGAGTTCAGCCAACTGCGCCCTGACGCCTGACCATCTTCACGAAACGGCGGCCCGCTGCGCCACGTTCCTCGCGCTCCCTGGCGTGACGGGCACCGGTCTGCCCTCAGCCTGAGCCCTGCCCGGGACCCAGCTTCACCGGGGCGCCGCAGGGCGGCAACCGGCCATGGTCCATGCCTTTGGCCGGGCGGTTACGCGACACCAGCGGTCCATACCTCGCGGAATCATGGCGAAATTCAGCAAGCAATCCGGCGTGCCTCAACGTGAGTACAGACATGTCCGCTCATGACGCTGGCCCTCTTCACATGCAGATCCATGAGGCACTGCCGCGCCGTCCCCCTGGTCCCTGATCGAGGGTCTATGCTCGGCTCATGAGCGACCAGGAAGGCGCGCAGCTCCTGCCTCCACCCCCGGTGCCCGGCCCAGCGCGGCTCCTGCTCTCCGCGGCCGCGCTCGCGCTCACCTTCGCGGTCCTCGTGGGGTTCGCGCTCGGCATCGAGGGCCTCGCGCTCGGATGGGTGATGATCCACGTCGGCGCCCTCGGAGGCGCCGTCCTCGGCGCGGCCCTGGGGCTCGGCGTGGCCCTCTGGCGCGCCGACCGACGCACCCGGCCCCCGCGACCCCTCCCCCTCCCGTGGCTCTCCCGGGCGTTCCCGGCAGGTCGTGCCGCATCACGCTTCGCCTGGGTGCTCGCGCTCCTCCTGCTCGCGTCGCCCTACGCCCTGCTCTGGAAGGGCGGCCTCCCCCCGCTCGACGCGCTCCGGCTCGGCGTCACCGCGCTCCTCGCCGTGCTCTGCTTCCTGCAGTGCGCGCGCTCGGGCAGCTTCTGGCCGGCGCTCGTGATCCCCCTCTGGCCCGTGCTCACCCTGCACGCGATGACGCACCACTACCCGTGCTGGCAGGCATCGAACGCCGCCTGGTGCGGCCACGCCTGTGACGGCCCACCGGACTCCCCGTGTGGCGAGGAAGATTTCGGCGTGCCCGGGTCGAGCCACCTGCTCGCGCGCTGATGCTCCGCAGGAACCCTCAGGTCCTCGCAGCATCCGGGGTCCAGAGCGCCGAAAGCTCCAGCTCGACGGCATCGAACGGCGCAGCCCTCACCCGATCCTCCCCGGAGAACGCCTGCTCCCGCTCCCACAGCTTCCGTGCGTTCAGGTGGAAGACCTCCAGCGATCGCGCCACGGGATCGATGAACCAGAGCCAGCTCACCCCCGCCTTCGCGTAGACCGGCATCTTCCGGAACCGGTCGTGGGTCGCGGTCGAAGGCGAGAGGACCTCGCACACCCAGTCCGGCGGCAGCGTGAAATAAGGGACGCTCGGGACCTCGGGCATCCGCTCCCGCCGCCAGCCGGCGAGGTCCGGGATGAGCACGTCCTCCCCCAGGTGCAGCTCGGGCTCCGGCAGGATCCACCACCCCCCGGGGCCACCTCGGCCTCGCGTGAACGGCGTGCCCAGATCCATGGTCAGGATGCCCGCCGCCTTGGTGTGCGGGCTGGCGGGCCGAGGAAAGGTGTAGAGCACCCCCTGGATGAGCTCCGCGACCAGGTGCTCCGGCACGGCTTCGAGGTCGGCGTAGGTGGCGGGGTGCTGCGGCTTCTCGGCGGGATGTCCCATCAGCGTCTCCAGGCGAGGAACCGCGCCAGCGCTGCGACCTCGGCCCGTGCGGAGGCTAGCACGGACCCGGGCTCCATCCGGCGCTCGCGGGATGCCCCTCGAGTCTCTCCCCCGCGTCACGATCAGGCGCCCCTACGAGGTGCGGCTCCCGCGCGACTACTCGGACGCGATCGACGTGTCACAGCCCAACGAAGCGGAAGACACCCGGAAGGTGCTCGCCATCTTCGGCCGCATCC
Source organism: Chondromyces apiculatus DSM 436 (assembly GCF_000601485.1). GTDB lineage: Bacteria > Myxococcota_A > Polyangia > Polyangiales > Polyangiaceae > Chondromyces > Chondromyces apiculatus. Next base: position 16,109 of record NZ_ASRX01000071.1, on the reverse strand, counting down.
GCCAGTTCGTCTTCGAGAAGTACCGCCACGCCAGGCGCGACGCCCATGGAGCTGCGTCAGGGCGTGTTCCGCACCCCCAGCTCGGCAGGCCTCCGGAGCACGTGCTGCGTGGTCCGGAGGGTGTGGCCGCGGCTGTTCGATGCCCGCAGGGGTCGGGGACGGGCGCGGGAGAGGGCAGGACGTACGCGGGGAGGCGGGGGACGGGCGCGGGAGGGGCGGGCACAGGCGCGGGAGATGAGGGCACGGGCGCGGGAAGCGCGAGCACGGGCACGGGCACGGGAGATGAGGGCATGGGCGCGGGAAGCGCGAGCACGGGCACGGGAAGTGCGAGCACGCGCCGTGCACAAAAAAACATGTGCGAAGGAACACCGGAACGGAGGGGACGGGGAGAGGAGGTCGCAGCGATCCGGAGGAAGCTGCAAGCGATTGCGGGGATGCGCTCACCCCGGACTACCTCGTTCCCGTCCCAAAAGGGGGGGAGCCTCGATCCGTGGAGCATCCGAGGAGCTTTAGCTGGCGCGAGTCTCCGATAACGGTACGACCCTGCGACGATTGGGTCGCGGGTTCCTGACGTAGGGGTCCGCCGGTGGATGACCTTGCCGCGATCTCGTGGGCGCTGAGGAAAAGACGACGAGCTGTCCGCAACTTTGTATGTCGGAGGGATCGCGTTCACGGCGGTCCCCTGCACCGTCAGGGAGGACGGCGCTCCGATGCGCAAGAGCTTCGACCGACAGCGACCCCTCACGCAGCCGTGGCTGAATCACCCTCAAGCGAAGCAACTGGGGCACATTGCCCAGGTCCTCGACGCGCTGCCCGAAGCAGCGGAGCTTGTGCTCAAGGACCTCGTTGGGGCTGGCGTCGACCCTCACACAGGGCGACAGGGGATGAGCGCCGAGCAAGTGCTCCGGGTGCTCGTCCTCAAGCAGATGCAGGACTTCAGCTACGAGGAGCTGGAGTTCCACCTTGCGGACTCGGCCACGTACCGCGCCTTCTGTGGTCTGGGCGTCGCCGACGCGGGGCCGAGCAAGTCCACGTTGCAGCGAAACATCAAGGCGGTCTCCGAGCAGACGCTTGAAGAGGACGCTCCGCGATGCACGTACAGCGCTGGCCATCTTGCGCAAGGTGCGGGGCGATAAAGACCAAGCCAGAGTGGACAGCTTGATGGCACAGCTCCAGTACCACGTCGTCGCTGCCGAGCGCGTGCTCGATCAAGCGCAGCGCCGGGTGCTGAGAGGCCAGTCCGTGCCAGCGCACGAGAAGGTCGTCTCGATTTTTGAGCCCCACGTCGACGTGATCGTGAAGGCCAACGGCGAGACGCAGTTCGGGCACAAGGTGTTCCTCTCGGCCGGCAGATCAAGCCTCATCTTCGATGTCGTCGTGCCCCGAGGAAACCCCGCCGACTCCTCCATGGCCACCACGATGATGAAGCGGCACGTCGAGATCTGCGGCCAGCCTCCAAAGCAGGCAGCGTTCGATGGCGGCTTCGCCTCCCAGTCCAACGTCGCTCAGATCAAGGCTCTCGGCGTCGGTGACGTCGCCTTCAGCAAGCGTCGCGGGCTGGAGGTCTTGGAGATGGTCAAGAGCTCGCGGGTCTACCGCGTCCTGCGCAACTCCAGGGCAGGTGTCGAGGGCGTCATCTCCTACCTCAAACGTGCCTTCGGTCTGGGTCGCTGTGACTGGCGCACCTTCTCGTCATTCAGAGCGTACGTGATGGGATCCGTCATCGCAGCGAACCTGGTGACCATCGCGCTGGCCGCCACCGGTTAGCCGTCGACCCGCGGCAAGGACGTGCTCAGGCGCCCCAAAACAGGGCCGGCTGGAGGCGTGTGCCCAGCAAGCGCCTCCATCTGTGAAACAAGGCACATTTGCATCGCAGACCCTGCGCTATCGCAGTCGGAACTGCTCGCGCCACTGTCGGCAGAGGCTCCGCCCACCGCTGGAGACAGCCTTCTGGGACGGCAACTAATTATGAGGCGCGTATGGGCGCTGGCTCGCCATCAACAGGATCGACAACATCCCTCCTACAATGGGGGATTGCGTGGGACGACAACGTCAGCGGAGCCCCGCGTCGACGGCATGAAGCCGTCATGCAGGGCCGCTGGGTGCCTCACAGTCTGTCTTATGTTTTCGTCCCTGGTCAATCCTGATCCTTATCGCGGTACCCAGGGGATGGGCCGTCACCCGGAGACACACTCTCCCCTTCTGGGTGCTCGGAGCGCGCGAGACGCTGGGCTTGGCGACGTCATGCTTTGCCGACGTCGGGATGACCTCCAGCCACCTTCCCGCGACGGCTGTCTCTCCGGGTGGCCTCAGCCGCCTCCGGGCGCCTCGTCCGCCAGCCCTTCCCATAGCGCCGTCAGGTCTAGCGCCACCGCGTCGAACGGCGGCGCACGCACCGTGGTGACATCCTGGATCCGCATCTGCAACGTCCAGCGCTTCTGCGGCCCGAGGTGATACACGTCCAGCGCCTGCATCGTGGGCTCGATGTACCACAGCCACGTCACCCCCGCCGCCTCGTAGACCGACACCTTGCGGTAGAAGTCCTCGGCAACCATCGAGCGCGATAGGAACTCGCAGACCCAGTCCGGCGGCAGCGTGAAGAACGGCGCCCGCGGCATCTGCGGCCCCCTCTCCCGGCGCCACCCGGCGAGGTCCGGCACGAGCACGTCCTCCCCCAGGTGCAGCTCGGGCTCCACGTAGATGTGCCAGCCCCCGGGCCCGCCGCTCCCCATGTCGAACGGAGGTCCCACGGTCATGCAGAGGCGCCCCGCCGCCCTGCACTGAGGCGACGCCGGCCGCGGGAACGTGTGCCCCACGCCAGCGCTCAACTCGGCCACGAGGTGCTCCGGCACCGCTTCCAGGTCGGCGTACGTCGCGCGCTTCTTGGCAGGGTCTCCCATCGGCACATCCGGAAGAGCTCGAACGCAGCGCCCTGCCCCGCCTCCTCCCCCCGAGGGTAGCCGCCCCTCCTCCCGATCGTGCAAGCACAATCCAGGCTCGGCGCGCGCGCCACGTGCTACTCCCTGGAGATGCGCAGCCCGCCGCGCCACGTCGCGCAGCCTGCCGCGTCAGGTTGCGCAGCCTCCTGCGCCCCAGGATCCGGAACGAACGTCCCCTCGTAGCTCCCGACCCCTGTCCCGTGCGACGCCGCCCTGCCGCGTCGCCTCCCCGAGGAAGCCATGGAACTCGCCCCCAAGGCCCCGCCCGAGCAGTTCAACTTCGCCGCCCACCTCCTCGCCCTCAACCAGGCCCGCGGCGAAAAGGTCGCCTACATCGACGACCTCGGCACCCTCACCTACGCCGAGCTGGAGCACCGCATCAGGAGCTTCGCCTCGTCCCTCCTCCGCCTCGGCCTCCGCCGCGAGGAGCGCATCCTCGTCGCCATGCTCGACACCGTGGACCTCCCCGTCGTCTTCCTCGGCGCCCTCTACGCCGGCGTCGTCCCGGTCCTCGTCAACACCCTGCTCACCGCCGACGACTACGCCTACATGATCGGCCACAGCCGCGCCCAGCTCGTGGTCACCTCCGGCCCCCTCCTCGACAAGCTCCGCGCCGCCGTCACCACCTCCGGCACCTCCCTCCGCCTCCTCGTCTCCCAGCCCGCCGCCCGCGACGCCGCTGCCGACGGTGCTCCCGGTGTCCCTGGGGCTCCTGGCGCCCCCGGTGCTCACGGCGCCCCCGGTGACCTCGACCTCGACGCCCTCCTCGCCGAGCCGCCCGCCGCCGCCCCTGCCGACACCCACGTCGACGACATCGCCTTCTGGCTCTACTCCTCCGGCTCCACTGGCCGCCCCAAGGGCACCGTCCACACCCACGGCAACCTCCACTGGACCGCCGAGCTTTACGCCAAGCCCATCCTCGGCATCCGCGAGTCCGACGTCGTCTTCAGCGCCGCCAAGCTCTTCTTCGCCTACGGCCTCGGCAACGCCCTCACCTTCCCCCTCAGCGTCGGCGCCACCACCGTCCTCATGGCCGAGCGCGCCACCTGCGACGCCATCTTCGCCCGCCTCACCCGCCACAAGCCCACCCTCTTCTGCGGCGTCCCCACCCTCTTCCTGGCGATGCTCGCCTCCCCTGCCCTCCCTGCCCGCGCCGACGTCGCCCTCCGCGTCTGCACCTCGGCCGGCGAGGCCCTCCCCCAGCAGGTCGGCGAGCGCTTCACCGCCCACTTCGGCGCCGAGATCCTCGACGGCATCGGCTCCACCGAGATGCTCCACATCTTCCTCTCCAACCGCCCCGGAGAGGTCGTCTACGGCACTACGGGCGTCCCCGTCCCCGGCTACGACGTCGCCCTCCGCGACGAGACTGGCGCCCTCGTCCCCGACGGCGAGATCGGCGACCTCTACGTCAAGGGCCCCTCCACCGCCCTCCTGTACTGGCGCAACCGCGACAAGACCCGCGCCACCTTCCTCGGCGACTGGATGAAGACCGGCGACAAGTACCAGCGCCTCCCCACCGGCCACTACGTCTACGCCGGCCGCAGCGACGACATGCTCAAGGTCAGCGGCCAGTACGTCGCCCCCGTCGAGGTCGAGATCGTCCTCCAGGAGCACGAGTGCGTCCTCGAAGCCGCCGTCATCGGCAAGGTCGACCCCTCCGGCCTGATGCGCACCTGCGCCTTCGTCGTCCTCCGCGAAGGCCACGCCCCCGGCGACCACCTCGTCCTCGCCCTCCAGGCCTTCGTCAAAGGCCGCCTCGCCCCCCACAAGTACCCCCGCGAGATCGCCTTCGTCACCGAGCTGCCCAAGACCGCCACCGGCAAGATCCAGCGCTTCCGCCTCCGCGAAGGCGGCTGAGCGAAGGAAGGCAGGCTCCGCCTCGACGCTCTGGAGCGCCCCTCCCCCCGCGCTCCGCGCTCCGCGCTCCGCGACCGGGCCGGCCGAGACCGGACCCGTCACGTGCCCGTCGGGGGCGCCTCCAGGCTCGCGCCTAGCCGAACAGCCGATACCGGCCACCTCGACGCCTGAAGAATCGACAACCAGCGATCACGGCGAGGAGACAGAGGCCTGCCGATTCTGTGCTCGTATGCGCCACCATTCCGGCGTGACATCCGCCAGCAAACCACTCGGTACACGCCACGGATGGGGTGCCGTAGCCTTGGTGGCAAGAGGTATTCGAGAGGGGTGCATCACCGGACCCAGGGTCACCACCCTCATCGACGTGCGCCTGATCTTGGGTCTCACCTTGGACTGGCGTGGAGCCGGTCGGCCCGCACGTTCCATCGACGCACTCGAAGGAGCGACAGTCGGCAGCGGTGGTGCAAGGCTCTCCCTCCTCGAGCTTTGTATCGAGCTGGAAGGCGTAGGCTGATCCTGTATCCAGGAAGCCGCCATCTCGCCATGGTGCACAGGCCACCACCGCGTTGCCGTCGATCGCTACGGACGTCCCCACCCTGTCACCCGCCGCGCCGTTCCCCGCGGTGAGCTTGGCATACTCGCTCCATTCCCCCTCCGTCTGGAGGAAGACATAACCACCCCCGGAGGATTCCCCCTGGTCATCCACCTGCGAAGACCCCACGACGAGCTTGCCAGGTGCGGTCGACAGCGAGATTCCAAAAGCGTCTCCCGACCGACCGTCCCGCGGCGACAGCTTGGTGCGCTCCTGCCAGAGCGCACCAGTCCGCTCGTACACGTAGACGGCACCTGACCCTGGAGCCGCGCCATCGGCCAGGTAGGTCCCGACGAATGCCGTGTCGCCCTCGAGGGCGACAGGGTTGCCGAAGAACCGGTACTCCTTGCCATCACTCGCCGTCAGCTTGGCTTGCTGGTGCCAGACCTGGTCCTCTCTCTTGAAGACATAAGCCGCTCCCGAGGCCTCTCCCTGCTCATGCCTCGTATCGGCCCCGACGAGGATCGTGTCGCCCGAGATCGCCACGGAGATACCGACGTCATCGAAGCTCTTGGCTTCCTCCGGCACGAGCATCGCTTGCTCGCGCCAGGTGCCGCCGACCCGACCGAAGACGTAGGCAGCCCCGGTCTTCTCATGCACCTGGAAAGCACCCACCACGGCCGTATCGCCGTCGATGGCCACGCTACATCCGAACAGACCGAACGGGGCGCTTTCGCTGCCGACCAGCCTGGTTTCCAGGACCCAGGCGCCGCTCTCTCGGGAGAAGACGTACACCGCCCCCGTATGACGCGGGCCTTCCTTGGCGAACAAGGCCCCGACGAGCGCCGTATCTCCGGAGATGGCCACGGAGAAGCCGAAGTCGTCCCCGACCTGACCATCCGGGGCGAGCAGCTCCGCCTCCTCGATCCACCCGCTCTCGCCGCGAACGAAGGCATACGCGGCCCCCGTCCCGTCGAGCGCGCTGCGGGCCCCGACGACCAGCGTGTTCCCAGCAATGGCCGACGCAGACCCGAACTGGCTGTATGCACGCCTGTCCTGCGCGTACAGCTCCTCAGGTCCGGTGATCATGGTAGCCCCCTCTGACAGTGTAGCGATGAATTTTTCAGCGCCTTCGACGCGCGTTCACAGGTTCATTCAATGTGCGCCGCTCTCTCACGGTACTGACCTTCCGTGCCCTGGCGATGGACAGGGGTCGTGCAGAGCATTCACTTGGCCATGATCATGATCGACCCGTTCGCGTCCATGCTCGTCCAGTAGACGGCGCGATCATCAATGGCGATCCCCAGGGGCTGCACCATACCGTCGGCCAGCACCTCGACCGCACCACCACCCAGTGGAGCGCGTGAGAGTGTCCCGGCGATGCCGTCAGTCCAGTACACGTGAGTCTCGTCCACCGCGAGCCGCTCCAGGCCAGCTTCGGTGCTCGCGACAAGGGTGCTCGCTCCGCCCGCCGTGGGGACCCGCATCACTTCCCCGCCCGTCGTATTCAGCCAGTACACCGTCGACGCGCGAACCGCGAGATCCACGGGGCCATCCAGCAGGGTCGCGAGGTTCGTGGGTCCACCACCACCGAGCGGTTGCTTGCGCACGGCGCCTCCGCCGAAGCTCGTCCAGTACAGCAGGTTCGCGTCGACGACCAGCGCGGTGGGGGTGCCTTGCTGAGAGGCCATGGTGACGATGGCGCCGCCGGAGAGCGCTCGTCGGACCACGGTGCCATTCCCGCTACAGGTCCAGTAAATCGAGCTCTGATCGACCGCGACGGCATACGGCTCCGCCTGACCCGTCGCGAGCACCTCCGGGCTGCCGCCTTCGAGGGCTACTCTCATCACCGAACCGTCGTCGCGATTCGTCCAGAAGGCATGCGACCCGTTCACGACCACCCGGAATGGCCCGGATTGGCCGGAAGCAAGGTCGGTCAGCGCGCCAGACGAGTGAGCTCTCCTCCTCACCCTCCCGCCGGACCTGTCCACCCAGTAGAGGCTCTTGGCGTCGACCGCGAGCGCCTGCGGCTCACTCTGGTCCGTGGCGAGCACGACCTGCTGGCAGGTGGCCTCGAAGCACGCTCCGCCCAGGCAGTCATGATCGCAAGCACCGCAGTGCTCCTGATCCATCGACAGGTCCACACATCGCTCACCGCATGCGCTCAGGGGTGCGCTGCAGTTCACTCCCCCGGTCCCCCCGCCGGCATGGACGCCACCTTCACCCCCGGTTCCGCCGCCTGTCGGGTCCCCACCGCTCCCCGTGCTCCCGCTGCTGGTCGGCGCGACCACCTTCAGGTCCGGTGCGCAGTGGATGATCAGCCCTGCGGTGCTCAGGAAAGCCAGCAGCATCTCGACCCTGCGGGTCGGCGGGTGGCCTCCCGCGGGTGACGGCGTTGCCTTGTTCATCCACCCTTCTCCTCACCTTCAGCCGGCGCAAGCCCGCCCTCCGGCCCTGCGATCCGGCGACCCCCGTCGTTGCCCTGAGTGCGTCTGACTGCGATTACCAGCCCGCGGAGATCTCACGCTGGGGCGTGAGCGCCTTGACGCCGCGCGCGACGCCATCGTCGAGCGCCACGATGACCCCACCGCGAAGCTCGCCCTCCTTGCCGTGGATGTCGAACTGGTAGTACGGCAGCAGCGGCGATCGACAGTGCGCGTCATTGAGCGCTGGATCCCACGTGAGCTCACCCCCTGCGAGGGTTTCATCCGGCAGCAGCATCTCCGCGGCGCGCGCGAATGCCTCTTGCCTGCTGATGCCCAGGAACGGCAGCGGCTTTGAGGGGATCCAGATCTGCTCCAGGGCACCGTCGCTCTTCGCGAGCTGCACCATGGCCGAGACCTCCCCGTCGTTGATCAGGATGGGCACCAGGAAGTAGTCCCACACTTCGCCCGAGGGCTTATAGCCGTGTATCTCCCGTGCTTCGCCAGCCGTGCCTTTCTCCAGGGCGGACCAGAAGAGAGGATCGTCATCGATGCCGGCAAGGAAGATGGCATCCCAGACGCGCGCCTCGGCGAGCCCGGCGTCCATCCTCTCCGTGGCGGCGACGATTCCCGGGAACGGCACCAGCGTCGTCGACATGGACTGGATCCTCTCGGTGTCCATGGCGAGCAGTTGCGGCGACTTGCTGGGCGGATCATAGGCGACGAGGTACTTGTTGTAATAGGGGTCGCTGGTGCCCACGCTGGTGAGGACCTTGTAGAACGTGGTTTTCCACGTAGCGCCGCTCGCCTGGCCCACGCCGTCTTCGTAATAGTTCCACCCCCCGTCCGACTCCTGTTCACCGGCGGGGGTACCAGGCAGCACTTCGGGTCCGCCATCGTAGAATTTCACGTAAACGAGTGCCTCGCCCATGTTCAGATCCACGCGCATCTCGTAAACGGTGGCCCAGTGATCGGCCTGGCCATAAATTGGAACGAGCGAAGGCGATTGATAGATCCTGAGGGCATTCAGCTGGGCGTTGATGGCGATGCTCTGCTGGGAAGGGCTGTATGACTTGGCGAACCAGTTCTGGCCAAATGTGTCGTTGAGGACCGTCTGAAATTGGCCGAAGCTGCACCGCTCGGGCCACGTCGAATTTGCGGGGGTTATGCTCTTGCAGGCGTTCAGGAGAGCGCCCTCCTGTCCTGCCACGTTCGCGTTGCCGAAGAACTTCGCCCCCATCAGCCCCGACGCCACGAAGCTGCGGGCCGTGCCAGCCCCGAGCGACCCGTTGATCTCCCCGTTGTTGCCAACGGGAGGATAGTTGGTCTTGTACTCGAAGTAATTGGGGTTGGCCCGGGACGCCCCCGAGAAGAAGAGCGTCCCCACGAGCAAGGAGGCCGCACAGAAGAGTTCATGGATGCGCATGGTAGATGCTCCGTCGTTGCCAGGTTGCCGCTGGGGTACATGCGCACGCTTCGAGCTAGAATCGTAAGCGCCACCCGGAGAACGCGGGGGGTCTCTAAATCCGCTGGAGGCCAGGTGTCCACATGCACGGTGGGGACTCTAACTGATAATGCGGTAGAGGAGCAACTGTATCCTTCTCCACTTCTGTGCTTCGACGCGGAGGGTTCAAAAACGACAAATATGCACACGTTTCCCGCAAGGCACACGTAACACGCCCGCTCAACCCCTTGCTCATACCCCTGCTCATACCCTTGCTCATACCCCTGCTCATACCCTTGCTCATACTCTTGCTCATTAGAAGCTTGAAAACGTTCTTGACCTGGTGGGACAGGCAGGATCAAACTCTCTCCCCCAAGGGCTGGATGCTCGGTCTGATCGGGCCCCGTGAAGTCGGGCCCCGTGAAGTCGGGTCCCATGGAGAGGGCGGCAAGGATGGCCGGACAGCAGATCTCGCCCACGCTGAGGCTGGTGCGTCCGCTGGGGCAGGGCGCGATGGGGAGTGTCTGGGTGGCCGAGCACCTGGGGCTGAACACCCAGGTCGCGGTGAAATTCATGACGCCTGCTGCCGCGCAGGACGCGGTCCTCGTGGCCCGTTTCCGCCGCGAGGCCGCGGCCGCCGCCCAGATCAAGAGCCCGCACGTTTCGCAGGTGTTCGATCACGGGGTGGCGGCGGACGGCTCGCTCTACATCGTGATGGAGCTGCTCGAGGGAGAGGATCTCCGGCGGCGCATTACGAGGCTCGGCAGGCTGTCGTTTCGCGAAGCAGCGCAAATCGTCAGCCAGACGGCGAAGGCGCTGGGTCGGGCCCACCAGCTCGGGATCATTCACCGCGACATCAAGCCCGACAACCTCTTCCTGCTCGATCTGGACGGCGAGCCCTTCGTGAAAGTGCTCGATTTCGGGATCGCGAAGCAGAACGTGCAGGGCGACCCGGGCATGACCGAGAGCGGGAGCATGCTGGGCACGCCGTACTACATGAGCCCGGAGCAGCTCCTCAGCTCGAAGCACGTGGATGCGCGCGCGGACTTGTGGGCGCTCGGGGTGGTGGCGTATCAGATGTTGACCGGGAAGCTGCCGTTCACCGGCGAGACCCTCGGGGCGCTGGCGGTGGCCGTGAGCTCCGGGGTGCTGGTGGCGCCCAGCGCGCTGCGATCAGGTATCCCGCCGGCCGTGGATGCGTGGGTCACGAGGGCTTTGCAGCGGGATCCTGCGGCCAGGTTCGCGTCTGCCAGGGAGATGGCAGAGGCGCTGGAGGCAGCCGTGGTGGGCGCCGAGGGGGGGCAGGGGGCGATGGCCTCCGAGGGAGATCACGAGGCGACCTCCGCGCCCTGGGTAGCAGCGCCAGAGGAGAGTGCAGCTTCTCGGGTGACTGACGGAGGAGCTGGCAAGGCGGCTGACAGCACGCCGCACGAGATCGCGGAGCACAGAACCCAGGGACGGACCTTGCAGGGTGTTGTCGCTGCGGGTGCACACGCCAGACCGAAGCACCGCTCGCTCGCGCTCGTCGCGCTCTCTCTGGGTGCGCTCACGCTGGTGGGAGCAGCGCTGTTGCCGGGCGGCCCCGCGAGTATCGCGGAGCAGGTGCAGCAGGTGCCGGAGGGTCTGATTCCGGCGCAGGGAGAGCCTGCTGCCGCAGCCACGGACCCTGCAACCACTGCGGCCCCGGTCCCGAGCGTCAGCGCCGCTGCGGCCCCGGTCCCGAGCGTCAGCGCGAACGCGGATCTCTCACCGCCAGACACGGCGCTCTCCACCGGGGTTGCACCGGCAAAGACTCCGGCCGCGACCAACGTGAACGCGGTGGCCGCCCCGGTCGGGTGGTCTGGCCAGCCTGCAGGTCATGCCGACGGAGCGGTGACCAGGCCCGAGGGGATGAGCACGAAGAAACCGGCGAGGCCACGACGATCGCCCGCAGGTGACGGCAGCGACGACGTTGGTTTCTGAGGAGGGAGCATGAGAACCACACCGACGACGCTTCGCCGCCATCGAGGCTGGACGCTGCTGCTGGCCGTGGCTGTAACGGTCCTTTCCGCCAGCGCGCAGGCTGCGGAGCCGACGGCCGAGGATCGGGAGCGGGCGCGGGCGCTGCTCCTGGAGGGGCGGGAGAAGCTCAAGGCGGGCGACGGTGAGGTCGCGGTGCGCTACTTCCAGGCAGCGCACGCCATCATGGGAGTCCCCACGACGGGGCTGGATCTGGCGAAGGGCCTGGTGGCGCTCGGCAGGCTCATGGAAGCGCGCGCCGTTGCGCTGGGGGTGACGAAGATCCCGCCCACCCCGGACGAGACGATGGCATTCACGAGGGCACGCCGTGCAGCGGCGGAGCTGGCGGAGGAACTGGCGAACCAGATCCCGGCGCTGGTGATCACCGTGAAGCAGCCGGCTGGCGTGCAGGTGCAGGTCCTCGTCGATGGGAAGGCAGTTCCCGCGGAAGCTCTGGGATTGCCCTGGAAGGTGAACCCGGGGAAGCACCTGCTGGTCGTGGCAGCCAGAGGGTTCCAGGCCGAGCCGCGCCAGGTCACCGTCAAGGTGGCCGAATCCCTCACGGTCGAGCTATCGCTCTCCCCGGAGACCGGCGCGGCGCGTGCGCTCCCGGAAGCCCCGCGGCGCGTGGGGGGCGCCCGGATGTCACCCTCTGGCGAGAGCAGCGCCTCGCCCCCGTCCCGAGGTGAGGTGACGGCCGGGCCGGGTGGCGCTGGTCCCGAGGTGCCAGGCTGGGTCTGGATACCAGGGGGTGCCGGCCTCCTGGCACTGGGCGCCGGGCTGGTCTTCGCCATCAACCACGCAGCCGTGCGGGGGACAGTCTCCGAGGATTGCCCGGCGAACCTCTGTGACTGGAATCGCTACGATGACGCGAAAGCGACGGCCCTGGAGGCGCAGTGGAACCGCAGCCTGGGGCTTGCCCTGGGCTTCGGGGCTGCCGGGCTCCTCGGCGTGGGCAGCGCGCTCTACGGGATCGTGACGGCGGAACCGGCGCGCCCGAGCGACGCAGAGGAACGGAAGTCGCGCCGCGACCTGGGCGTGGTGCCATGGGCCGGAGACAAGGGCGCCGGAGCAGCACTCGTGGGGCATTTCTGAAGCCCTTGCAGCGCAGGTGATGCTGGCGGTCAGAGCGCAGGAGACGACCCCGTCATCCCTTCCAGGCAGTCGCCGAGAGCCGTTGCCGAGCCGCACCTCCCGGGATGCACCCCCGCCCCCCGAGCCGCCGCCAACCCACCGGAATCATTCCCCCTTGCGAAGAAACCTACCAGTTGGTATCTTCTTTGAGTGACGAGAGCGTACGAGCGCAAGAAGGAGCCCGCCCTCGTCCGGCGGCGGCTCCTGGAGCACGGGGCGCGTCTCTGCGGTCAGCAGGGCGTGGCCGGCCTCAGCCTGCAGGAGGTCGCGGAGACGGCGGGCGTCACCAAGGGAGGGTTGCTGCACCACTTCCCCTCGAAGCAGGCGCTCGTGGAGGCGATCTTCGACGATCTGATGCAGGCGTTCGAGGAGATCGTGCAGCGCGAGATGGCCTCCGACCCGGAGCCTTTCGGGCGCTTCACCAGGGCCTACATCAACGGGACGCTGGATCTCATCGGACGTGAGGACCGGGGCGGGTGGTCGGCCCTGATGATGTCCACCCTCACCGAGCCATCCTTGAAGCGAAAGTGGGTGGAGTGGCTCGACGGCCATTTGCAGCAGGAGGGCCGCGTCGACGCCGATCCGATGCTGGAGCTGGCGCGGTACGCGGTCGACGGCATGTGGCTATCGGGCTTTTTCGATGCGCATGACCTGCATGGCTCTCCCGCTGAAACCCTACGAAGGCAGCTCATCACGTTGACGAGGAAACCATGAACCCATCCGTCATGACCTATGGAGCGTTGGGGCTCGCAATCACGCTGGAGATCGTGGGCACGACGCTCCTGCAGAAGTCGGCGCAGTTCACCAGGCTGATTCCAACCGTGGCCATGGTGATCTGTTACATGGGCGCATTCTACTTTCTCTCGCATGCGCTGAAGACGATACCCATGGGTATTGCCTACGCGATCTGGAGCGGCCTCGGCATTGTCCTCATCTCGACGGTGGGCGCCGTGGTGTTTCGCCAGCGCCTGGACCTGGCGGCGATCATCGGGCTCGGGTTCATCGTGGTGGGCGTGGTCATCGTCAACGTCTTCTCCAAGGCGGTCACGCACTGAGGGCGCCCCGGCAGCCACGCGTCGATACCAGCGATCCCAGGCGCGACATCAGCCCGAAAATCCCCGACCGCTCACGGTCATCATCGTCGCCAGCATGGTCGCGACGGGCTTCAGCCCCCCCTCGGTCTCCGCGACCACGTCACCTGTGGTGACCGTGAGCGTCCGACCGGGCTTCGTCACCCGCCCGTAGGCCATGAACCTGCGGCCAGCGGCAGGTGCGAGGAAGTTCACCTTGTACTCCGCCGTCAGAACGGCGGCGTCCACAGGCATCAGCGAGTACGCGGCGTAGCCGCATGCGCTGTCCACGATGGCGGTGATGATCGCCGCGTGAAGGTAGCCGTGTTGCTGCGTGAGGTCCTCTCGAAAGGGCAGCTCGATGACGACCTCGCCCGGCGATACCGACGTCAGCGCTGCGCCGAGGGTGCTCATGGCGCGCTGGCGCGCGAAGCTTTCGCGGACGCGCTGCTCGAACGCGGCGTCTGCGGGCGTGAATACCTGCGGTCCGAACGGTGTCCTGAAATCGCTCATCAACGTGCTCCCGCCCGAGCCATACCGCGAGGCCACCACGGGAGCGAGCAGGGGATGGTCGAGAGGCATCCGCGTCGCTCAGAGCCAGCTCACCTGCGCCAGTGCCTCCGAGCGCTCCCACAGCGCCCGTGCCGACGCGCGATCCGCGAACGCCGGCCACGGTGCCTCTCGCTGCGGAGGCGCCCCGCGCTTGCTCCCGGGGCCATAAGCCTCGCCGCCCTGCACGTCCTGCCCCACGATCGCGTGCACCGTCGGCAGCGCGCCCTCGGCGGCCGGGCGCCCGAAGAGCGCGCTCACGAGCCGCGACCCCACGCCCATCAGGCCCGTCGGCTTCGTCTGCAGTGGCGTCGCGGCAATGCCCGGGTGGGCGACCACGCTCTTCACCGCCGATCCCCGCGCGCGCAGCCTGCGATCCAGCTCCGCCGCGAACAGCGAGTTCGCGAGCTTGCTCTGCACGTACGCGCCTCCCTGGGTGTAGCCGCGGCTGCCATCGAGGTTGTCGAGCTTCAACGTCCCCTTCCTCGCCAGGCCCGAGCTGACCGTCACCACCCGTGGATCCGCGCCTCCTTCGAGGTGCTTCAGCAGCAGCGCCGTCAGCAGGAAGTGCCCGAGGTGGTTCGCGCCGAACTGGAGGTACACCCCCTCCTTCGTCCGCGCGAGCGGGATCGTCCCGAGCCCGGCATTGTTGACGAGCACATCGAGCTTCGGCGCCCGCGCCCCGAGCGCCCGCACCGCGTCGAGGTCGCCAAGGTCGACCAGCTCCAGATCCACCCGTGCCCCCGGAGACGCTTGCAAGATCGACGCGCGCGCCGCCTCCCCGCGCCCCCGGTCGCGCACCGCCATGACGACGTGGTCGCCCCGCTCCGCCAGCATCCGCGCCGCCTCGAAGCCGATGCCGCTGTTCGCCCCGGTGATCATCACGGTTCGCATAAGCGGATAACTAATCCGTTTCACGGCCGCCCGCAACCCGAAACGGACAACCTATCCGTTTCCGGGTATGCTCCGCGCATGGCCACCAAGCGCGCCGACGCCCGGCAGAACCGCGAGCACCTGCTCTCCGTCGCCCGGGAGATGGCGCGCGCCGGCACCGTCCCGAGCTTCAACGCCCTCGCCCGGGAGGCCCAGCTCGGCGTGGGCACCGTCTACCGCCACTTCGAGGACGAACAGGCCCTCCTCGTCGCGCTCGTCGAGGACGACCTCGCCGCCTTCCGCGCCCTCATCGACGACGCCCTCCAGCGCGAGGATGCCGGCGCCGCCCTCGACCTGCTCCTCCGCCGCTGGGTCGACCTGCTCACCCACCAGCCCCTCGTCGCCAAGATCCTCGCCGCCTCCCCCGCCGATTTCCGCGCCCTGGAGGACAAGGCCGCCACCCTGGTCACCCGCGCCAGGAAGCAGAAGGCGCTCCGGCGCGACGTGACGGTCAGCGACCTCCGAAGGCTGGTGTGCGGCATCGAGCACGCCGCGGCAGCCGGAGAGAAACCGAGAGAAGCCGCCGCCCGGTACGTGGACATCGTCCTCGCCGGCCTGCGCCCGGAGCGCCCCGCGGGCAAGCAGGAGACGTGAATGCCAGGGAGCGGCGAGGCGTCTGAACCAACCCCAGTGCTCGTCCGAATCGAACATCGCCTGGACTCCGAGAAGGCAGCGCGAAACCGGCGCCCATCGAGGAGCACCGCCATAGAAGCGGCCCGCCGAGAAGTCGCAGAGCGCTGCGCCCGATTCCAGGAACTTGCCCGTCAGGTGCCGGCCATGCGCGCGCAGCTCGGGCTCCCCGACCGGGAGCGGGCCGCCGTGGATACCTATGTCGAGGTGATGGCAGCCTGGATGAGCGGCTACCTCGCCTGGCAGGCCCAGACCCGACGCTACCTCAGCGCGACGCAGAGACTGCCCAGCTCCGGGCCCGGCGACTTCGACGAGGTGCTGCAGGCGTAGCGGGCCCGCCCCGGTCCCCGCTCGTGCTCGACGCCGCTGCCCTTGCCCCGCTGTCCGGCGAAGTTCGGTGGCGGCTTCGTAGAGACGATCCTGTGGGTCGATCGCACCGCGGTCATCGCGTGCACGTTCAACCTGCTCGAGCGTGCACGATGCTCTTCGCTCCCGCGTCGCGGCGAGCCGTCCTCCACGCGCCAGCCGTTCTCCTTCTCGCCTCAGCAGTCCTCCTTCTCGTGCCAGCAGTCCTCCTTCTCGTGCCAGCGGTCCTCCTTC
>NZ_ASRX01000070.1 GCF_000601485.1 Chondromyces apiculatus DSM 436 | reverse complement strand
CGTGCACGTGGTCACCCCTTCACGTGCACGTGGTCACCCCTTCGCGTGCACGTGGTCACCCCTTCACGTGCACGTGGTCACCCCTTCACGTACGCGGCTCCCCTCTCCCCTGGCACGCCACGTGCGCTCCCGGTGAATGCGGGGGTGCTCGCTCTGTCCACACCGAACACTCTCTCCACGGCGACCCTCCTCACCTGCGCGTGACCTGGACCGCCATGCGGCCCGCCCCCCGCGCACCGCCCCCACGCACCACCTCTGCGGCCCTCCGCCCCTGACCTCCGCTCCCAACCCCTGCCACTTCTTCCCGCGGCCTCCCGTGGAATGCGTCTCCGCGGCGGGGCATTCACCTCCTGTCGGGGGACGCGGCGGCCTCGCAAGCGTAACCCTCCGTCCACCGACCGCCACGCACCCGTGACAGGAGGAAGGGAGAGAGCTGGCGACGATGTAGGAGCAATCGACAGGGGAGAGCGTCGAAATGCAACGACACCCCTTAAGCGTTGAACGGAGTGTCCGGAATTAGGAAGCAACAGGTGCACGCCGTCCCTTCATGGCGCGCGCCTGGATGCATTGGGGACTGACCGCGCACCTCGTCACCGGGGTGCAGCACGCAACGACAACAAGGAGACACGTCATGGCGAACGACATGGTTCAGCCCTTCGAGGGCCCGTATGAGATCAATTACGAGCAACTGCAGGGGGTCCTGGTGAGCATGGCCAGGGGCGCGGCGCGGGGAGTGCGGCGCCAGAAAAAGGGGTGGCCCAAGGTGGAGATGGAGCTTTCGGCGAAGCTGCCGCTGCACGCGCAGACGCTCCACGTCTCGCCCACGCTGCACACGGACATCCACGGGCTGACGGGACGGATCGAGGAGGTGCGCTTGCTCAAAGAGCAGGTGGAGAGGCTGCTCGAGGTGCTCAATGACACCGAGGTCCACCTGGAGGACAGGCGCGAGGCGCTGGTGGGGCACGTGGTGGAGTCGGCGCGGCGGACGGCGAAGCGTTCGGATCCGGGGATGGTGGTCGCGTTCGAGGAGTCGATTCGCTACCACGGTCAGGTCGGCAGGCTGGCCGCGAAAACGCGGTATGCGAACGAGGAGGCCGCCGCAGAAGCCGCGGCCGAGGTAGAAGCGGCGGCCGAGGCGGAGGCCACCGGCTGATCCTGGCAGGGTCCTCCGCGTGATGGACAAAGGCTCCGCGCTGCACGGTGGCGCGGGGCCTTTCATCTTCGAGACATCGCCCCGGTCGCGAGGGTGGTACCGCGGTTCTGGGTATCGCCCTGGCCGACCCGTAGCCGAGGCCATCCGCGGCGCCGTCGCGGAAGGCCGGGACGTCCTCGGGCCCTGGACCCGGCCCGGAGGCGCCGCCGTAGAAGGCCGGGACGTCCTCGGGCCCTGGACCCGGCCCGGAGGCGCCGCCGTCGTCGTCCGCTCCGCAGCCGGTCACGGCCGCAAGGAGCCCGAGAATGCCAGCCAGGAACGAATGATCTCGATGAGGCATCTCTCCCTCTCTCCGGACCATCCGGGCCGCGCGCATCCTGTGCGGCCGCGAGAGCCGCCCGCTCCAGGCCGGGAAGGCTCCTGCCACCCCCCGAAACGTGCGACGCTGGCATCTCGCCATGAAGTCTTCCCGACGTGCGCCTGCCCAGAGCCCCTCTCCTCCAACCGCTGAAGCCTTCCTCGCGGAGACGGAGCAGCTCGCGGAGGAGGTGTCCTGGCCCTTCGAGTCGTTCGGCGAGGTCAACGAGACTACCGTCGCTTCGGGCGCCTTGATCGAGGCCGATCCCGTCTACGAGAAGCTCATCTGGAGCTACGACACCGAGAATTGCCTCGCCACGTGCATGCTGGTCTGCCGCGAGGAGGTGCCTGCCACGCGTCGCGCTGCCGTCCTGAAGCTCTGCGCGCTGGTGAACGATGGCCTCTCCTTCGGGTGCCTCGACTACTCCCTGGAGAGCGGCGCCCTGGCCTTCCGCGACCACGCCGACCTGCTCTTCGGTCCCCTCGACGTGGCGCTGCGTCGGGCTACGGGCCGGCTCCTCTCTCTCGCCCAGCAGATCGCGCCCGCCATCCACGGCACCTTGCACGGCAAGAAGCCCGGCCAGGCGCTCCGCGACGCCCGGCGCGCCGCCGAGGGGGAGCCCGTGGAGGAGGAGGCCGTCGGGGAGGGACAGGCTGGGGAGGGACAGGCTGGGGACGAGGTGCCCCGAGCGGAGGCGCCGGAGCCGGCCGCGAGGAAGCCGCCCAGGAAGGGGGGCAAGAAGGCAGCGGCCTCGAAGGCAGCGCCTCCGGTGACGGCCAAGGCGTGGCTCTTCTCCCTGGAGGAGCTGCCGGGCCTCTGCCGCAAGCACCGGACGATCTTCGCGGCCCTCCCTCCCGCCTGCGCGGCCATGCCCATGGTGCTCTTCTGCCAGGGGGACGGAGACACGCGCGAGCTTGCCGCGTTGCTCTTCGAGCACCTCCCGGAGAAGGGCTCCTGCGCGCCGGGCGAGACGAAGAAGATGTTTCGCCTCATCGAGAACCTGGAGCGGCTCGTCGACCAGCACTGCGCGGCGTACTGCTTCGACAACCTCGCGCGCGGTCCGAGCGGCGACGTCACCACCTCGCAGGCCTTCCACGACACCGGCACGCTCGGCGAGGTGGCCCAGGCCCTGGAGGCGATGGGTGTCCGCGTGGAGCGCACCGATTTCGTCAGCTCGTACCTGATCGCCAGCGACCTGGGCTGGCTCCTCGACGAAGCCCCCCGACCCACGGCCTGACGCCGGCCACGCCTGCCCGAGCCGGTGCGCACGCGCGGCGGGCGGGAATCACCGGGGCGAGGCGGCTTTGCGTCGGCGCTTCTGGAGGGGTTGGCGCGAGCGCCGCGGGCGCCCGAGGAGGCGCCGGCCCACGTCGAGGAGGTGCTGGCGGAGGGTGTCGTCGTCGAGGTCGGCAAACTCGGGAGCGCCGCCGGCCGTCCCGAGACCGGCGAGCACGATGTGCACCGTGATCGCGTCGGCGATGCTGGGGTCGGGGCCGGCGAAGAGGGTTTTCATCCTGGTCCTGAGGTCGCCGCGCGGCGACGTCTGCCACGCGCGGTCGATGATGCGCTTGAACCAGGGGTCGCTGTTGAACAGGCCGACGAGCATGCGGTGACGGACGATGAGGTCGACGAATCCAGCGAGCGCGTGGTCCCTCTGCGCGCCCCGGCTCCGCTTCAGGCTCGCCTCGTGGACGATCTGGATCATCTGCTGAATGGCGGGCGCGGCGACGGCCTCGGCGATCTCGTCCTTGGTCTTGAAATGGTAGTAGACGGCGGCCTTCGTCACTCCGAGGTGGTCGGCGATCATCTGCAGTGACGCGCCCTCCATGCCGTGTTCGCTGAACAGCTTCAGCGCGGTGTCCAGCAGGCGTGTTCGGGTATCGATGTCAGGGGTGCCGGCCGTCATGCGCCCATCCTCGGGGGAAGCCCGGACAGTACCCCGCTTCCACACCCTTCGGCATGTTTTCCGACGGCAAGGCAGGCGGGTGCGCGGAGTTCCCACCCTTGCCGATCGGCAAGCAAAGAGCGCCCGGTCGACTTGCACGTCCTTGCCGATCGGCTAGTTTGGGTCCGAACAGAGGTGGAACCATGACAGCCGATGCCGTGCCGACGCTTCCCATCAGCCGCACCTGCCCGTACGGGCCGCGCCCGGAGCACCGCCAGCTCCGCGAAGAGGCGCCCATTGCCAAGGTGATCTTGCCCAATGGCAGGACGGGGTGGGCCGTCACCAGCCACAAGCACATCCGGGCGATCCTGTCCGACCCCCGGTTCAGCTCCAGCCGGCGCAACCCGGGCTTTCCCACGGCACGCCCGAACGCGCCCCCGAGCGCCCTCAAGCCGCTGATGCTGGAGCTGGATGCACCCGACCACGGGCCTGTGCGGCGGACCGTGATCGGGGAGTTCACGGTGCAGCGGATGAACGCGCTCGGGCCGCGCATCCAGGAGATCGTGGACCAGCACATCGACGCCATGCTGGCCGGGCCGCGGCCGGTGGATCTGGTGCAGGCGCTCTCGCTGCCGGTGCCGTCGCTGGTGATCTGCGAGATGCTCGGGGTGCCCTACGCCGACCACGATTTCTTCCAGACGCGCTCCAGCACCCTGGTGAGTTACAAGACGACCCAGGAGGAGCTCACGCACGCGCTCGGCGAGCTGACGTCCTATCTGGGCAAGCTCGTGGCGGCCAAGATGGAGAACCCCACCGACGATCTGCTGAGCCGTCTGATCCAGAAGCAGCGCGAGAACGGCGGGGTCGATTTCGGAGACCTGGTGGGGATGGCGTTCCTGCTCCTCATTGCCGGGCACGAGACCACCGCGAACATGATCTCGCTGAGCACGCTGATGCTGCTGCAGCACCCGGAGAAGCTGGAGGCGCTCCGGCAGGATCCTTCGAAGACCCTGGGGGCCGTGGAGGAGCTGTTGCGGTACTTCACCATTGCGGAGTCCGCGCTCGGGCGGGTGGCGAGGGAGGACGTGGAGCTGGATGGGGTGACCATCCGGGCCGGGGAAGGCGTGCTCATGCTGGCCAACACGGGGAACCGTGATCCGGAGGTCTTCGAGAACGCCGACGCGCTGAACATCGATCGAGGCGCGCGGAATCACCTGGCATTCGGCTTCGGGCAGCACCAGTGCCTCGGGCAGAACCTGGCCCGGATGGAGCTGCAGATCGTGATCGATACGCTGTTCAAGCGCATCCCGGGGCTGCGGCCTGCGGTGCCCCTGGAGACGCTGTCGTTCAAGGAAGACGCCAGCGTGTACGGGATCCGCGAGTTCCCGGTCACCTGGTGAGCGCAGGGCCGCGAGAGCCGGCGCGACGGAGAGCGAGGGTTGCGAGGGTTGCGAGGGTTGCGAGGGTCCGAAGGGAAGGAGAGCGACGATGAAGGTGCTCGTGGACGAGGAGAAGTGCTGCGGGGCCGGCCAGTGCGTGCTGGTGGCGCCCAAGGTGTTCGGCCAGCGGGACGACGGGATCGTGATCCTGCTCGACAAGGAGCCCCCGGAGGAGCTTCACGGCGCCATGCGCGAGGCGGTGAGCGTGTGTCCGGGCTACGCCATCTGGCTGGAGGAGTGAGGGCTGGAACCTCCAGCCCGCGGGCCTCCAGGACGGCGAGCACGGCGGGGGCCGGGGGGCGGGTTACCAGACGTCGGAGTAGAGCTTCACGGGCGGGAGGTTGTCGCCCATGTGGGTCGGGGAGGTGCCGCGATCGTTGGTATCGCCGAGGCCGAGCTGGCCCTGGTCGTTGAAGCCCCCGCACTTGAGGTTGCCCTCGTCGCGTCGGATGCAGGTGGAGGCGGGGCCCGCGAGGATCAGCGTGATGGTCGTGGCTGTGCCCAGATCCACCGCGGGCAAGCTGTCGCCCATCTCTCCTGCGCTGTCCCCGCGGCGCGCGGTGTCACCAAGCCCGAGCTCGCCATAGGCGTTGCCCCCCCAGCATTTCACCCGGCCATCGCGCAGAAGCGCACAGGAATGTGCCTTTACCGAGCAGCCCCGCTGCCGCTACCAAGAACAAGCGCTGTCGACGATGCATCTCAGCCTCTCCCGTTCACGCGCACGCTGCCACCCGGTACTGCCACCCGCCCGGCACCCGTGACGGCGCGCTCCGTACCCGACCTGCCGGAGCAGGGGACGGACAGCCTGCGGAGGTGTGCGCAACCTCTCATGCTACGACCGTCGCTCGCCGGGCACGGTACGGTTAAGCTTGTGGCGCTCGGCGTGACGCTCCGGGCTGGCACCTGGCTGGTGCCCCGCGCTCCCCAGCGTGACGCCCGGCGAGGCTCGGCTGGCCCGCCAATACGGTCACGTCACCCCCTCGGTTGAGGGCGCCCCTCAGGGAAGAACGCGAGGTTTCTTGAGGCCAGGACGCTTCCCCTGCCCCATGAACTGCTGCGGACGATGCGGACGATGCGGACGATGCGGACGATGAACTGACGCGTGCGCGTGACCTCCGTGCGGCTGGCCATCAGAGCCAGGGGAAGTGGGCCGCGGGGGGCGCGCACGCCCGGAAGACGAGCGAAGGAGACCCAGATGAGCGCGATGACCCTGCCCGAGCTTGCGAAGAAGATGGGCGACATTGATTTCGCCATGCTCATGACCCGCACCGAAGGAGGCGAGATCGCCGGGCGGCCGATGAGCAACAACAAGGACGTCGCGTACGACGGCGACTCGTTCTACTTCACGCAGGAAGAGTCGCGGATGGTCGGCGACATCGTGCGGGAGGCGAGGGTGGCGCTGTCGTTCCAGGGCAACAAGGGGCTGCTGGGCAAGCCAGGGATCATGATCGCGGTGGAAGGCAGGGCCGAGCTGATCCGCGACAAGGAGCAGTTCAAGAAGCACTGGGTGCCCGACCTGGAGCGGTGGTTCGAGAAAGGGGTCGATACGCCAGGGCTGGTGCTGATCAAGGTGCACGCGACGCGCATTCATTACTGGGACGGAGAGGACGAGGGCGAGATCGTCACGTAGCCGGGGGCGCTCAGCCTCAGCACGGGGGGGGAAAACATTGCGGGAGCTTCCCGCGCGCCGATCGCGCGCCGCGGGGGCTGTCTGAACGAACGACCGGTGAGGGCCTTCGCGGCGGGCGCAGGGCCGCTCGCTTTCAGGCGCTCGGAGGGGTTACAAGGAAGGCGGGATGACCTCTCCGGACATGTCTTCTTCGCAGGCCGACCTCGAGCGCATCTTCCCGGGCGGGGGGGAGCTGGGGGCGCGCATGCGCGCCAAGGACTGGAGCCAGACGCCGCTCGGCCCCCCCGAGGCCTGGCCGCCTTCCCTGCGCACCGCCGTCAGCGTGATGCTGGTGTCGCCGTTTCCCACGCTGCTCATGTGGGGGCCCGAGTACGTCCAGATCTACAACGACAGCTTCCGGCTGCTGCTGGGCGAGAAGCACCCGGAGGCCCTGGGTCTCCCCATCCGGCAGACCTTCGCGGAGGTCTGGGAGGTGATCCGGGAGATGTTCGAGGGGGTGAAGCGCACCGGGAAGGCGTCGTACTCGGAGAACCAGCTCTTTCTGCTGCTGCGTCAGGGCTTCCTGGAGGAGTCGTACTTCACCTTTTCGTACGTGCCGGCGCGGGACGAGCACGGCGAGATCGTCGGGCTGATCGACTTCGCCAGCGAGACGACGGGGCAGGTGCTGGGGGAGCGGCGCTTCAAGGCGCTCCGTGAGCTGGCCATCCGCGCCGCGGCGGCCGTGGACGCGGAGGGTGTCTTTCGTGCGGCCGAGGAGGTGCTCGCCCACAACGGGGCGGATGTGCCGTTCGCGCTGCTCTACGTTCAGGAGGAGGACACCCACCGGCTCGTCATGCGCACCGGCCTCACGGAGGGCGACACCGGGGCGCCTTCGCGGGTGCCGCGGGAAGACCTCTCCGGGTGGCCCCTGGCCGAGGTGCTGCGCGCGGGCGAGGAGCGGCTCGTCGAGGACGTGGACACGCGCCTGGGGGCGCTGCACGCGGGGCCCTGGCCAGATCCGGTGCGCCGGGCGCTGCTGACGCCTCTCGCGCTGGGCGGGAGCGGCGAGAACGATGCGGTGCTCGTGGTGGGGCTGAGCCCGCGGCTGCCCTTCGACGAGGCCTACCGCGACTTCCTGGGGCTGATGTCGCGCGAGGTGGCCGCGGACGTGCTGCGCGCCAGGGCGCTGGAGCAGGAGAAGCAGCGCGCCGCCAAGCTCGCAGAGCTGGACCGGCAGAAGACGGCCTTCTTCGGCAACGTGAGCCACGAGTTCCGCACGCCGCTGACGCTGATCCTGGGGCCCACGGAGGACGCGCTCTCCTCGCCCGCGCAGGCGCTCCAGGGCGAGCAGCTCGAGCGGGTGCACGGCAACGCGCAGCGGCTGCTGAAGCTGGTCAACACGCTGCTGGAGTTTTCGCGGGTGGAGGCGGGGAAGTCGCGGGCCACCTTCGTGCCCACCGACCTCGCCGCGTTGACGACCGGGCTCGCGAGCGCCTTCGAGTCGGTGGTGGTCAAGGCGGGCCTGCGCCTCGTCGTCGACTGTCCGCCGCTGCCAGAGCCGGTGTGGGTCGATCCAGGCCTCTGGGAGAAGGTGGTCCTGAACCTGGTCTCGAACGCCTTCAAGTTCACCCTGGCGGGGCAGGTGGCCGTGCGCCAGCGCTGGACCGGCAACGGCGTGGAGCTGGCGGTGGAGGACACCGGCACGGGCATCCCGCCCGAGGAGCTGCCGCGGCTCTTCCAGCGCTTCCACCGGGTGGAGGGGGCGCAGGGCCGGAGCCACGAGGGCAGCGGCATCGGGCTGTCGCTGGTGCAGGAGCTGGTGCGGCTGCACGGGGGTGAGGTGCGGGTGGAGAGCGCGCCGGGCGTGGGGAGCACGTTCACCGTCGTCGTGCCCGCGGGAAGGGCTCACCTCCCCGCGGAAGGCGTGCAGGCCACGGCGCGGCCTGCGCTGCCCTCGGCGAGCACGGAGGCCTTCGTGCGCGAGGCGGCGCACTGGGTGCCAGGGTCGCAGGAAGGCGAGGACGGGGCGCGGCAAGGCGAGGGAGGCGCAGGAGACGCGGGGGCCGCAGGCGACGTGAGGGCCATGCCGTCAGCGCCCGGGGAGGCCGCTGGCCAGGAGCCGAGGACGCGCGTGCTGCTGGCGGACGACAACGCCGACATGCGGGCCTACGTGCAGAGCGTGCTGGACACGCACTTCGAGGTGGAGGCCGTGGCGGACGGCGAGGAGGCGCTGGCGGCGGCGCGGGCGCGCTTGCCGGACGTGGTGCTCTCGGACGTGATGATGCCCCGCATGGATGGGGTGGCGCTGACCCGAGCGCTGCGCGAGGACCCGCGTACGGCCCGGGTGCCCGTGGTGCTCCTGTCCGCACGCGCTGGCGAGGAGGCCACGGTGGACGGGCTGGCCGCGGGCGCCGACGACTACCTGATCAAGCCCTTCGGCGCGCGCGAGCTCACGGCCCGCCTGCAGGGCGCGGTGAAGGTCGCCCGGGCAGACGCTGCGCGGCGCCGGGCGCTGGAGCGGGTGGCGGAGGTGCTGGAGGCGATGGGGGACGCCTTCTTCGCCATGGATGCCGACTTCCGCGTCACGGCCGTCAACCCCAGCTACGAGCGGATGACCGGGATGCGGCGCGAGGACGTGCTGGGGAAGGTCTTCTGGGACGTCTTCCCCGACGCCGGGGATCCCCGGTCGGTGTACTGGCAGCAGTACCACCGCTGCATGGAGGCGCGGGAGTCGGTGAAGTTCATCGACTACTACGCGCCGCTCTCGATGTGGGCCGACCTCCGGGCCAACCCGACGCCCGACGGCGGCATCGCGGTCTTCTGCCGGGACATCTCCGCCGAGAAGGAGGCCGAGGCGATCCGGGCACGTCAGGCGGAGTTCGAGAAGCAGCTCATCGGCATCGTCAGCCACGATCTGCGCAACCCGCTCAGCGCCATCCAGATGGGCACGACGCTGCTGGCGCGCCGGGAGGAGCTGAGCGATCGGGCCCTGAAGACCGTGGTCCGGGTCCAGAACTCCGCGAGCCGCGCCACCGACCTGGTGAACGATCTGCTGGACTTCACCCAGTCCCGGCTGGGCGGGGGCATCGCCATCCAGCCCGTCGCCACCGACGTGCACGCGGTGACGCACGCCGTGCTGGTGGAGATGGAGGTGACGCATCCGGAGCGCGAGGTGCGCTTCTCGCACGCCGGCGACGGGAAGGCAGACACGGACCCCCACCGGGTGGCGCAGGTGGTGCAGAACCTGGTCTCGAACGCGCTCAAGTACAGCCAGGAAGGCACGCCGGTGACGGTGACGTCGCGCGGCGAGGCGGAGAGCATCGTCATCTCCGTGCACAACCTGGGCAACCCCATCCCGGAAGCGCTGCAACCCACCCTCTTCGAGCCCTTCAAGCGGGGTGAGTCGCACAAGGAGATCACCAACCGGAGCGTGGGGCTGGGGCTGTACATCGTGAAGCAGGTGGTGGAGGCGCACCGGGGGAGCATCGAGGTGACGTCGAGCGAGGCCAGGGGGACGACCTTCACGATGCGGCTGCCGCGGGCGCGGGGGTGAGGGGCAAAGGCGTGCTGTCCAGGGGGGCTGGGCGCAGGGAGGGGGGAGCGGGGCTGGGCGGGAAAATGCGAGGGGCGCGCAGAGGAGCTACCAGCCGCCGGAGTAGAGCTTCACGGGCGGGAGGTTGTCTCCCAGCGCGTCCGGAGAGCTGCCGCGAGAGGCGGTGTCGCCGAGTCCGAGCTGGCCCGCCTCATTGTCGCCCCAGCACTTGAGATTGCCTCCAGCGAGGCGGATGCAGGTGTGGGAGACGCCTGTCGTGACGCTCGTGGCGCTCTCGCCTGCACCGAGGTCCACTGCCGGCAAGCTGCTGCCCATCTCGCCTGGTGTTGCCGTCTTCGCAGGTCTCGCCTGCGGTGAGGATACCGTCACCGCACGCGCAGCCCGGCCCCTCCTCGTCGACGAGGCCGTCGCAGTCCGCGTCCACGCCCCTGGGTCGCAGGTCTCGCTGCCCGGCAGCACCTCGCCCAGGCACGGGCCATAGCCGCTCCCATCCGCGTTGCAGGTCTGCTGCCCGCTCCGGCAGATGCCGACGTCCTCCGTCCCCGCCGGGCCCGTGTAGCAGTCGCAGAAGGCGCTGGCTCCGGGGGGCGGCGCCTCCTCGACCACCATGACCTGGCTGCAGCCCTCCACGGCCGCCACGAGCCCCACCATCCCCGCGAAGAACAGACGCTGTCGACGACGCATCTCGGCCTCTCCCGTTCACGCGCACGCCGCCAGCCAGCACCACGCTCTGTCGGCACCCGCGGCGGTCCGCACAACGCCTCGCTGGGCCCACCAGGGGCCGGACAGCCGCGGAGGTGTGCGCAGCCTACATGCTGAGCCCCTCGCTTGCCGGGCCCGGCCAGGCCAAGCTCGTGGCGCTCGGCGTGAGGCTCCGGGCTGGCACCTTCGAGGGCTGGCAGCACCCCGGAGAGCACAGTCCCCTCGCGAGGTGCTCTTCTATCGGCTCAGGCAGATGCGAACCAGAGTCCTCCAGATCGCCGCGCTTGCGGCCGCCCTCGTCGGGGTGGGCTGTGAGTTTGCCTTCAACCTCCAGGGGACCGTCAAGAGTCCCTCCGGAGCACTCGCCGGGGCCGATGTGCTGCTTTCGTGTCCCCCGGACAGGTCGGAGCACATCAAGACCGACGCGCAAGGTCGCCTCTCCTACAGCAAGATTCCCCTGGTGGGGCCGGAGTGTCGGCTGGTCGTCTCGAAGCCGGGCTTTCAGCCGCGCGAGGTCACGGTCGAAGAGGTCTGCACGTCGCACTTCGGGCGCGGGTGCATCGCGGCGCAGCTCGATGTGGAGCTGGTGCCGGCGGAGAGCGGCGACCAGACGTCGGAGTAGAGCGTCACGGGAGTCTGCCCCTGCGCGCCGTGAGGGCCTATCCTCGCGGCTCAGGCAGATGCGAACCAGAGCCCTCCACGTCATGGTGCTGGCTGCCGCCCTCCTCGGGGTGGCTTGCGATCCCGCCTTCAACTTCTCCGGGACCATCAAGAGTCCCTCCGGGGCGCTGGCCGGGGCCGAGGTGACGCTCTTCTGCCCCTCCTACGAGCCGATACGCCTGACGAGCAGCGCGCAGGGGTACGTCGGCTACCACCAGATTCCGGGGCAGAGCCCGGAGTGTCGGGTGACCGTGTCGAAACCTGGTTTTCGCCCGCACGAGGTCACGCTCGACGCGATCTGCACGGGGCACTTCGGGCTGTCCTGCACCCGGGCGCAGCTCGATGTGCAGCTCGCGCCCGCGGAGTGAGGCCGCCGCCCCGCGCTCACTCGGCGGACTTCAGCCGGTCGAGGAGGTTCTGGCCGTCGCCGTCCCAGTTCGGGCACTCGGGCACCTTGAAGACCTTCTTCGTGGTCTTGAAGTGCGTTTTTCGCTCGGCGTAGGAGTGCGTGTGCTTGTTGACGACGGCGGTGATGCGGTCGACGTCGGCGTCGCGCGCGCCCATGTCGGCCTTGGTGTTGAGGTTGTTGAGGGTCCAGAAGCCCATCGCGGAGATCATCCCGCCCTTCACGGTGAGGATGTCGCCCTCGTTGGCCATGATGTCGACGCCGGAGCCGGGGTAGCGGCGGTCGATCTCGTTCTGCACGTTCTGGTAGTTGCTGCGGCCGGTGAGCTGGATGAAGCCCTTGCCGCGGTACTTCCAGCCGTCACCGCTGGCGGCGTCGCCGTTGCCGAGGCGGTTGGCGTAGGCGCGGTTGCCGATGGCCTCCTGGTTCGCAGCCTGGCCCTTGGAGCGGCCGTAGAGGGCGGCCTCCTGGGGGTTGTCGCGGAAGTACTTGAAGGTGCCCTTCAGGCCGTCGACGGAGTAGTTCATGTTCTCCGCGAGGCTCTTCACGGTGGGGCCGACCTCCTCGCGGACCTGCGCGAAGAAGTGCGCCTTGCGCAGGCACGTGTTGATCTCGAACTTCTCGAAGGCCTCGTTGAAGGCGTTCGCGACCTCGGTGAGCTTGTCGTCGGAGGCGCTCGTGAAGATCTCCTTGAGCTGCTCCTTCGTGATCTTCGCCTTGCAGCGGGGGCAGCCGACAGGGCAGGAGTTCACCGCGGAGTCGGCGGGCTTGCTGGCGTCGGCGCCGGCACTCGGGCTGGTGGGCGAGGCGGCGCCGTTGCTGGCGGCCGGGGTGCTGGCTGCGGGCGCGCTCGCCTCGGGTGCGGCAGGCGCAGGGTCGGCCGCGGGGGACACGGCGGCAGGGGGCGAGGCCGCAGGCATCTCGGGCCGGGGCTGCGGGATGGGGGCCTGGGAGGGGCCGCCAATCGGCGCCGAAGCGCCAGCGCCAGCGCTCGGGCTGGTCGGGGTTCGCGATGCGCTCATGCGTCAGACTCCTGGTGCTGCGTACGCTGAATCAGGGGCCTGTTGGCCCCTACGCTCCCGATGGTCGCTACCCCTGTTCTTTCGCGCGAGCGTGGCGCCAAGGCCAGGGACGAGCTTGGGAAACGGAGTACCGAGCCTCTCACGCGGGCGTCGCTGTCGCTCACCCGTCGCTCTGCTTGTTCTTGATGACCGCACGCACCCAGGTCAGCGCCTTCTGCTTGAGCTGCCGCGCCCGACGCACCGGGTCGGTGATCTTGTCGCTGCCCAGCGTGCGCTCGATCCAGGGGTAGAGCGGGTCCGCCGTGCAACCCTGCCCGAAGGCGAACATGAGCATCACGAGGACCAGGATGTCGTGGCCGTCGTAGAGGCCGTGCCGCTTCGCCTCCGCTTCGCCCGCCGCAATCAGCGACCGCAGGGCCGCCTCGCCCACGTGGGCGGCCTTCTCCGGGTGGATCTGCGCCATCGCCGAGAGGGCCACGGCAGGGACCTCTTCGGGCCGGATCTGGGGCATGTCCTCGCCGAGCGCCTGGAGGTTGTGGAAGGCCGCGTCGAGGAAGGCGTCGTCCGGGCCGTTGATGCTGTCCAGCGCTTCGATGGAGGCGGTGTGGAGCTCCTGCGCCCGAGCCATCTGGGTGTCGGGGTCGGGCTCGCCGAGCGCCTCCCGGGCCCAGGGGTACTGGGGGTCGACGTCGAAGCTGCTCCCGAAGAGGAAGCCGAGCTCGATGAACAGCCGCACCGGTCCGGTGAAGGTGAAGCCATGGAGCGCGGCCCGCTTCACCGCGGTCTGGACCACCACGAGGAGATGCTCCTTGCCCAGCACCGCCGCCAGCTTGGGCGAGAACCTCGCGCCGTGGTCGACCATCGAGGCCTCGAAGTCCGAGAGCGCGATCGGCTTGAAGGCCTCCACCTGAGCCTTGGAGATCGTCAGCATGAACCCTTCTTCACCCGGCGGCCGCCCCCCATGCGTCCATGTGTACAGCCGCGAGATCGCAGGAGGATACGGACTTCGGGGCGCGTACGTCGAGACGATCTTGGGGGTCGCGCGACGCGTCCACCCTCCGCTGGCAATCGTTGCGTGACGCTGAAACTGAGCTGCGAAGCGGCGCATGCACCTGGGTGCCGGCGTACCTCGATGCGCGCCCTCGGCGCTCTTTTCCGCGACGCCGCGGCATGGCCGCAGCATGGCCTCCAGGTGGGGTTCGCGTCGCTTCAGCGATCGATCGTCGCCATCAGCTTGTCGTTGTAGCGCGGCCCCGCCACCGCCTCGGGACGCAGCGCGTCGTCGAGCGCCTTCATGTCCCCGGCCGAGAGCTGGAGCGTCGCTGCGCCGAGGTTCTCTTCGAGGTAGCGGCGCCGCTTGGTCCCCGGGATGGGGACCATGTCCTCGCCCTTGTGCAGGAGCCACGCGAGCGCGATCTGCCCCGGGGTCGCGCCCTTCTGCGCCGCCACCTCGCGCACGGCCTGCGCGGCCCGCACGTTGGCGTCGTAGTTGTCGCCCTGGAAGCGCGGGTCGTGGCGCCGGAAGTCGCCCTCCGGGTACGCCTCGGCCCGCTTCACCTCGCCGGTGAGGAAGCCTCGCCCGAGAGGGCTGAACGGCACGAGCCCGATGCCCAGCTCCCGCAGGGCCGGGATGATCGTCGGCTCCAGGTTGCGCTCCCAGAGCGAGTACTCGCTCTGCAGCGCCGAGACCGGAAACGTGGCGTGCGCGCGCCGGAGGTTGCTCTCCCCTGCCTCCGAGAGCCCGAAGAAGCGCACCTTGCCCGCACGCACCAGCTCTCCCACCGCGCCTGCCACGTCCTCCATGGGGACGTTCGGGTCCACGCGGTGCTGGTAGAGCAGGTCGATGCGGTCGGTCTGGAGGCGCCGCAGCGAGGCCTCGACCACCTCCCGGATGTGCTCCGGTCGGCTGTCGGTGCCCAGGTTCTTGCCGTCGTCGATGCGGAACCCGAACTTGGTGGCAATCACCACCTGGTCCCGCTTCCCGGCGAGCGCGCGCCCGAGCAGTTCTTCGTTGGTGAACGGTCCATACACCTCGGCGGTGTCCAGGAACGTGCATCCGAGCTCGATGGCGCGGTGGAGGGTGGCGATGGATTCGTCGTCGTCAGGGACGCCGTACGACTGGCTCATCCCCATGCATCCGAGCCCGATGGCCGAGACCTCGAGCCCCTGTGTTCCGAGCTTCCTCTTGGTGAGCATGCGGTCCCTTGTGGCACCGATCGGGGCAGACCGCACCTGTCCGCACGAACCACCTCCACGTCGGCGCGGCTCTCAGCGAGGCCCGGGCAGCTCCAGCGGCCAGCGCAGGACCGCGCAGGGAATCGCGCACTGGTTCGTGGTGACGTTGACGAAGGTGGTGGCGCCCTCGCGCCATTGCCCCGGGTCCTCGTGGATGTGGCCGAAGATGTGCAGCCTGGGACGCACGATCCGGACGCGTCGGAGGAGGTCCTCGCACCCGACGCGCTCGCTGTCGTCGTTCTGGTCCCCGTACCCGTACGGTGGGCCATGGGTGATCAGCACCTGGGTGTCTTCGGGGATGCGCGCCCATTTCTCGGCAATCGCCGGTCCCCGGGGGAGGTTGAAGGCCCAGCTATGGAACTCGGGTTGCCAGGGGCTGCCGTAGAACCTGATGCCCTCGATGGTGACGGCCTCGTCCTCCAGGTAAATGACGCCAGGAGGCAGGAGCGCGCGCGCCGCGAGGGGCGCGTCCTCGAACCAGCGGTCATGGTTGCCAGCGACGACGATCTTGTGCCGGTGGGGCTGGGCCGCGAGGAAGTCGCAGAAGGACTGCACCTCGTCGGGTGAGCCGCGGCGGCAAAAGTCGCCCGCGTGGATCAGGATGTCGCCCGGAGGGACGGCGTAGCCGGCGTGGTAGCCGTGGGTGTCGGCCATGGCGACGAGGGTGAGCATGCGGGGCAGTTCCGGGGTGGTGGTCTGGTGTCGGGCGCCGTCAAGGTACCGGAACCTGCTGGGTGATGCAGTGCACGCCGCCACCGGAAACGGGTCGGGGCAAGGCGGGGCGAAGGCGCATGGGCCCGAGCGTAGGGGGGCTGCGCACGGGTGGCCAGGATGAGGGGTCGGGGGTCGGGGATGCGCCGTCAGACGGGGGTGACGCTGTTGCCCAGTTCGAGGAACCTGGTCTTCGGGAAGGCCTTGGCGCAGGCGTCGAGCTGCCACTCGCCCTTGAAGAGGACGACAGGGTTGTCGCGGATGTCGAGGGCGCCGTAGCCGTAAAGCTGGCCCTCCAGCTCGGCGAGAGGCAAGGGATCGCCCTCGACCCAGCGGGCGAAGCTGAAGGAGAGGCGCTCGACGCGGACCTCGACGCTGTACTCGGCCGCGAGGCGGGCCTTGACGACGTCGAACTGGAGCTCGCCGACGGTGCCGACGATGGACTCGCCTTCACGGCCCTCCGGGGGTCGGAAGAGCTGGATGGAGCCCTCCTGGGCGAGCTGTTCGAGGCCCTTCTTGAGCTGCTTGCGCTTCATGGGGTCGAGCATGGCCATGCGGGCGAAATGCTCGGGAGGGAACTGGGGGAGGGGCTCGTAAGCGACAGGGGAGCCAGTGCAGATGGTGTCGCTGATGAGGAAGAGGCCAGGGTCGAACATGCCGATGATGTCGCCGGCATAGCCGTCGTCGACGACGGTGCGCTCCTGGGCCATGAACTGCACCGGGTTGGTGAGGCGGATCTCGCGGCCCGTGCGGGCGTGGCGGACCTTCATGCCGCGCTCGTAGCGGCCAGAGCAGACGCGGAGGAAGGCGATGCGGTCGCGGTGCTGGCGATCCATGTTCGCCTGGATCTTGAAGACGAAGGCGGTGAAGCGGTCGTCGGTGGGCTCGATGGGGCCCTTGTCGCTGGTGCGCGGGGCCGGCGGGGGCATGAGCTCGATGAAGGCGTCGAGGAACTGGGGGAGGCCGAAGTTGGTGAGGGCACTGCCGAAGAACATGGGGGTGACCTCGCCGCGGGCCAGCCGTTCATGATCGAGGGCGTCGCCAGCAGCTTCGAGGAGCTCGATGTCGTCGCGGAGCTGCTTGACGGCCTCGTCACCGAGGGCTTCGAGGAGGTGGGGGGCGTCGAGGGTGGTGGCCTCCATGGGGGCAATCTCGGCACCATGAGCGACGAGCTCGAAGAGGAAGACCTGCTTGAGTTCGCGGTGATAGACGCCGCGGAACTTGCCGCTGGAATGGATGGGCCAGGTGACCGGGTAGACGCCGATGCCGAGGACTTCTTCGACTTCGCCGATGAGATCGAAGGGGTCGCGGCCAGGGCGATCCATCTTGTTGACGAAGGTGAAGATGGGCATCTGGCGAAGCTTGCAGACGCGGAAGAGTTTCTTGGTCTGGGCTTCGACACCCTTGGCGCTGTCGAGGAGCATGATGGCCGCGTCGGTGGCCATGAGGGCGCGGTAGGTGTCCTCGCTGAAGTCGGCGTGGCCAGGGCAGTCGACGAGGTTGAGCTGGCGGCCTTTGTAGGGGAACTGGAGGACGCTGCTGACGATGGAGATGCCGCGTTCGCGCTCCATCTCCATCCAGTCGCTGACGGCGTGGGCGCGGGCTTTCTTGGCCTTGACGGCTCCGGCCATCTGGATGGCGCCGCCTGGATGTGAGCACCCAGGGCTGGGCGTGGAAATGGGGGGGTCGCCGACGCACCCGTTTCCACGGTGGAAGGGCCTCCGTCGGACGCCGACGCACCCTTTGTCACGGCGGGAATCGGTGGGGAGGACCTCCCCACCCGTTTCCACGGCGGGAACCGGCGCGGCGGAGACCGACGGGGCCTTTGCCACCGTGGAAACGCGGAGGACATTTCCCTCCCCACCGATTCCCGCCGCAGCAAAGGCCTCGTCGGCTCCCGACGTCACCGCTCCCGCACCGCGCGCGTTCGTGGGGTTAGCGGGGTTTGAAGGTGATGGTGAGGGAGACGCCAGTGGGGTCGTCGCTGGGGGTGCCGACGTTGCGGCCCTTGAAGAGGGTGCGGATGCAGGTGGCGGCTTCGTCGGAGAGGGACTTTTTGCTGGAGATTTCGACGCTCTCGGCGCGGCCGCTGACGCGGACGAGGAACTGGAGCTTGAGGGTGCCGGTCCTGGCGGTGAGGCCGCCGTGGTCGGCGACGCAGGTGGCGATCTTGTCGGTGAGCTTGGAGAGCTTCTGGTCGATCTTCGGGACGTCGCCGCTCAGGAAGGTGGCGGGTTCGAGCTCGACGAGAGGGGGGGGGCCAGGAGGGGGCGG
>NZ_ASRX01000069.1 GCF_000601485.1 Chondromyces apiculatus DSM 436 | reverse complement strand
CGGGAGGGGGGGCCGGGGGCTCGGGGCGGGTGGCGTAGTGGCGGAGGCCGTCGCCGAGCAGCGCGAAGGAGGCGTGAAGCCAGCTCTGGAGGGCGGCTTGCTGCTCTCGGGGGCGGTGGGCGCGAACGTGGGCGCGAACGTCCTCGGAGCCGAGGAGGCGGAGCACGGAGATGATCTGGGCGGCGGCGAGGCGGGGGTGAGGGTCGTGCGGGGGGGCGGCGGTCTCCTCGGCGAGGAGCTCGGCCAGGGCCTCCTCGTAGCGGTCCCACATCAGGCGAAGGCGGGCTTGCAGGACAGGGCTGTCGACGGTGCGGCGGAAGCCTTCGAGGGCCTCGCTCGCGAAGCGCTTGCGGGAGAGGGCCAGGAGCTGGTCGATGAGGGCGCGCACGGCGTCGAGGGCAGAGGCGCCAGGGGGGCGCTCGCGCACGTGGCGGAGAAGCTCGTCGCGCAGGCCGTTCTCGTCCTCGAAGACCAGGTCTTCCTTGGAGCCGAAGTAGGTGAACAGTGTCTTGACGGAGACGTTGGCGGCGTCGGCGATCTCGGCGACGGTGACGTGATCGAAGCCGCGCTCGGCGAACATGGCCTTGGCGGTCTCGGCGATGGCGTTGCGGGTCTGCTCCTTCTTGCGCTCGCGCAGGCCGAGGCGCGGCGGGGCGGGCGGGGGGTTGCTGTCCATGGCGCCATGGTAGGACAGCGGGGGGAAGGATCCAGTGGGTCGGGTTCTCGCCTGGGGTGCGAAGGTGAGGGACTCACCTCGCGGGGCGAGGGAGTTCACCAGGTGACGGGGAGGGCGTGGAGGCCGAAGACCTCGGTCTCGTACTTGAAGGGGAGCGCGTCCAGGGGGCGTCGAGCCGGAGCGTGGGGAGGCGCTCGAAGAGGGTGCGGTAGGCGATCGCGATCTCGGCGCGGGCGAGGTTCTGGCCGAGGCACTGGTGGATGCCGTGGCCGAAGCCGAGGTGGTGGCGGCCGCGGCGGTGGATGTCGAGGTCCTCGGGGCGCTCGAAGGCGAGGGGGTCGCGGTTGGCGGAGGCGACGAGGGGGATGATGCCGTCGCCGGCGCGGATGTGCTGCCCGCCGATCTCGATGTCGTCGACGGCGACGCGGACGGCGCCAGCGTCGCCGATGGAGTGGTAACGCAGCATCTCCTCCACGGTGCCCGCGGTGAGGGTCCAGTCGGCGCGGAGCTGGGCGAGCTGGTCGGGGTGGGCGAGGAGCGTCACCACGCCGAGGGAGATCATGTTGGCGGTGGTCTCGTGGCCGGCCATGAGGAGCAGCGTGGCGGCGCCGACCAGCTCGGCGTGGGTGAGGGCGCCGGTGCGGAGATGCTCGACGATGAGGCGGCTGATCATATCGTCGGTCGGCTGGCGCTCCTTCTCGGTGACGAGGCCGTCGAGGTAGGCGGAGACCGCGGCGAAGGCCGCCTCGGCTTCGGCCGGGGGGGACGAGAGCGCGGCCCGGGCCTGGGCCTCGAAGAAGGCGTGGTCGGCGTAGGGGACGCCGAGCAGGTGGCAGATGGTCAGGGAGGAGAGCGGGAGGGCGAAGGCGGAGACCAGGTCGGCCGGGGGTCCCTCGTGGAGCATGTCGTCGAGGAGCCGGTCGGCGGTCTGCTGGAGGTGCGGGCGCAGGGCGTCGACGCGCCGGACGGTGAACTCGGGGATGAGCATGCGGCGGTGCCTCCCGTGCTGGGGCGGGTCCCTCTCGATGAGGAGGGGCGCCCGACGCTCCTCGGCGTCTCCCTCGGCCATCTGCCCTTCGGGGAAGCCGGGGTGGGTGGGATCGGAGCTGACCCGGGGGTGTCCGAGCGCCGCGCGCACGTCGGCGTGCCGCGTCAGGAGCCAGGCAGTGTGCCCGTTCGGCAAGGTGATGCGCGCGATCGGGGTCCGCGCGCGCAGCTCGGCGTAACGGGGAGGCGGTGCGAACGGGCACACCCGCCTCATCGGGAAGTCCTCTACCAGGGGCGATCCGTGCGGCGCCTTCGTGGTCATGACGTGCCTCCTCAGTGGAGCAGACAGGGCTCTCCCGGCACCGCTCCAGGTGATGATGAGCAAAAGGTAAGTCAGTATAGTTTTTTATCAACATGCTTTTGTGGTGGAGGGAGAAGCCCCCGGCACGCGAGGCTGTCCACCCCTGTCCGGCGCGGGAGATCCTGGTCACGGACGGGTCGGGTCAGACGATGTCGCGGCGTTTGCGCAGAGCCGGCGCGAGTTGCGTCGGAGTCGCGCAAGTTGGGTGACCGTGACGCAAGCCGCAGGTGCAGGCGACGGCCGCAGGACGAGGACGTGAAGGGGTGCCTGCGTCCGAGACGACACGACCAAGAATCTCCTGACAGGACGATGGTGGATGCCTCCACGCGTGTTGCAGGCCGGGCCGGCGGTTTTCATATGCGGACATAGGATTCTGCGAGGCCCACGCTGAAGCGCGCTTGAGGTGATGGCGCTGGCCTGGCGGCTGCAATTCTCGAAAACGTCGCGCGGTGGCCATCGCCGGGGGGGCGCGCGACGACACGAGCCTGAGAACCAAGGAGCCTTGCAGGAAATCCCATGAGAATTGACGCTTTCTCTGTCCGTCTTCCCACGCGCGCGCATGACGGCCTGGTCCCGACCTCTCCCGCGACGACCATTCCCCACCTCAATCGCCGTCGGCCGCTGCTGGGCAGGGCGGCGCTCGCGCTGGGGGTGGCAGCGCTCGCCGCAGGATGCGCCACGGGAGCGCCGGGCGACGAGGGCGGCGACGAGGCGGAGGTCACCGCCAGCGCGTCGGAGGCCGTGATCACCACGGCAGGGGCCGCCAACAGGCCGAACTTCGCCTGGGCGCTGGCGACTCCGGGGACGGGGACGCTCTTCGTGAACAACACGGTCGGTGTAGGCGACGACAACAACCCCGGGACCTCGTCGGAGCCGCTGGAGACGATCGGGGAGGCGGTCCGCAGGGCGACCCAGGGGGCCACCATCTACGTGCAGGGGACGACGACACCTTATGCCGAGTTCGTGACGCTCACCGCAACGGGCACGAGCAGCAATCCCATCCGGCTGGTGGGGGTGCCCCAGGCGGGGACCACGACGCGGCCGGTGTGGACGGCGCCGAGCACCACCGATACGCCGCTCCTCAGGTTCCGGGGCGCGTACTGGGTGGTGCGCGGGTTCGACTTCAACAAGACGGGGATCGGTTCGCCGCGCGCGGTGTCGTTCGACTCGGGGTACGCGCACAACGCGCTGATCGGGTCCGTGATCCGCGGCAACTCGGGGCACGCGGTGCGGATCAACGGCACGGACATCCTGGTGCGCGAGAACCTCGCCTACAACAACAAGATTGGCTCCAACTACAACACGTACGAGGATGCCCACGCCTTCCGGGTGGGGGTGAACGCGGCGCGGGTCGAGGTCTCGCGGAACGAGGCCCACGACAACAGCGGTGATGGGATCCAGTGCGCCGGTCCGGGCGATGCCACGCCGCCGGATACAGGCAGCGATCCGGTGGACATCTTCCTGGAGGACAACCGGCTCCACGACAACATCGAGAACGCGGTCGACATCAAGAGCTGCAACCGGGTGACGATCGCCGGCACGGACGGGGTGGATGGGAACAAGTTCTACGGGTACGTGCCCGCCCGGACCGCGAAGGAAGGGGCGGCGGTGGTCATTCACTACAAGGCGCGGAACATCCTCGTCGAGAAGACCCGGATCTGGGACAGCGGGCTCGGGATCACCGTGGGGACTGCCTCGGGCTCGCAGCATGGGGTGCAGAACGTGGTGCTCCGCCGCAACGTGATCTTCGCCCTGCACCAGGAGACGAACGGGAGCTACACCGCGGAGGGGAAGGGCATCCGGGTGGGCTGGATCGCCGGGGGCACGGACATCTACAACAACACCCTCGACGGCATTCCTGGCGCGGGCATCGACATCGGCGTGATGGACTACGACGGGCTGACCTCAAAGAACACGCACGTGTGGAACAACATCATCAGCACCTCGGGGGGGCCCGCGATCGAGATCGCGCGTGACTACTCCGACGGGTTCACCAGCAGCCACAACGTGTTCTTCAACAGCTCCGGGGCCGTGAAGTTCAAGGTGAGCGGGATGTCGGACCGGACATTCACGCAGTGGAAGGCGCTGTCGGTGACAGGGTGGGGAGGCTCGCCCGACACGACGGTGAGCGTCGAGGACAACCCGGACTTCGTCGCAAACCCGACCGCCAACGATTACTACACCCAGACCGGATCGCCCGCGCGGGACGTGGCCCTGTCGCCGACGCCCGGGAGCCCGACGGCCTGCAATGGCGGGCTCGACATCGGGTTCCTCGAGAGCTGCGACTGAGCGACCCCGCGCCTTCTGTGGCGCAGGAGGGTCGTGATACGGTCGCGGCATGCGTTCCTCTCCTGCAGGGCTCCTCGGTCTCCGGCGCGTGGTGGTCCTCGGCGTGGGCCTGGCGGCATTTGCGGGGCTCGGCGCGGCGTGCTCGGGCGATGATGGAGAGGCGTCGACCGAGGGGGGCGGGGCCTCCGCGGGCGAGGGGGGGTCGGGGGCTTCGCCGACGACATCGACCGCGAGCCACGGACACGGGGGCGGCAGCGCCTCGGGCGGGGGTGGGCCCGGTGGAGGCGGCGCGGGGGGGTCGGAGGAGGCGTCGGTCTGCGCGCGATGGCAAGGGGACCGCGCCGATCTCGGCGAGGGGACGTGGAGCGGAAGCGTGGCGTCGTGCAATGCGGGCGATACGTCCGCGGATGGACGCGCGAATGCGCTCAAGCTGGTCAACCTGTACCGCTGGCTGGCAGGGATGGGGGCGGTGACGAACGATGCGGCGCGCGATCAGAAGGCGCAGGCCTGCGCCCTGATGATGGACGCGAACAACATGCTGTCGCATGCGCCGCCGGCGAGCTGGACGTGCTACTCGCAGGCGGGCGCGGAGGGCGCGGCCAACAGCAACATCGCGTCGACACCGGGCGTGGACGGGGTGGACCTCTACATGGCCGACCCGGGCAACGAGACGACGATGGGGCACCGGCGCTGGATCCTCTCCGGGTCGCTGGGGTCCATCGGCCTCGGGTCGACGGACAGCGCCTCGTGCATGTGGGTGCTGGGTGGGTCGGGCGACGAGAATCCGCCGTATGTCGCGTGGCCGTCGCCGGGGAAGTTCCCCTCGGGGGCGCTCCATGCCTCGTATGCGTCGGTGGACCAGACGGGGTGGACCCTCCAGAGCTCGGCGATCGATCTGGCGGGCGCGCAGGTGACAGTGATGGACGGCGGGGAGAACAGGCCGGTGGCGGTGACGCAGCTCGCGGGAGGCTTCGGGAGCAGCTCGGCCCTCCGGATGGTGCCGCAGGGGTGGGTGTCGGAGGTGGGGCACACGTACGCGGTGAGCGTGACGGGCACGAACCCGTCGATCACGTACGAGGTGGAGATCATCGACTGCGAGTGAGGCTCGGGGAGGTCGGACGCGCGGCGCTCGGGCGCGTGGTGCTCGGGCGCGTGGTGCTCGGCGAAAGGTGCTGGAATGCCGCTTCAGGGACGAATCAGGCAGGCCCTTGCGTCGCCCCGCACCCCGTTCGTGGCGGCGGTGGTCGCGGTGGTGCTCATGCTGCCGGCACTCGGCGGCGGGGCGATGAACGACGACCACACGCACAAGCTCCAGTTCGATCCGGAGGTGCAGCTCGACAGCGGGATGCGCGGCGACTGGGACCTGTTCCGGTTCCAGGACCGGGACCGGGCGAACTTCCACAGGAACATGGATCTCGGGCTGTGGCCCTGGTGGACGAGCCCGGGGTTCCGGCTGGCGTTCCTGCGGCCGCTGGCGTCGCTGTGGCACGCGCTCGACTACCGGGTGTACCCCGAGGCGTTCGCGTGGA
Source organism: Chondromyces apiculatus DSM 436 (assembly GCF_000601485.1). Lineage (GTDB taxonomy): Bacteria > Myxococcota_A > Polyangia > Polyangiales > Polyangiaceae > Chondromyces > Chondromyces apiculatus. Next base: position 76,071 of record NZ_ASRX01000069.1, on the reverse strand, counting down.
TGCACGCGGAGAGCGTGCTGCTGTACGGGTTGCTCGTGCTCGCGGCGGGGCTGGTGTACCGGCGGGTGCTGGGGGTCACGGCGACGGCGGGGCTCGCGGTGCTCCTGTTCGCCGTGGACGACGCGCACGCGATGGTGGTGGCGTGGATCGCCAACCGGCACGCGCTGCTCTCGGCGCTGTTCGGCTTCCTGGCGATCGCCGCCCACGACCGCGCGAGGCGGGAGGGGTGGACGCCGGGCCGGGTGCTCGGGCCTGCTGGGTTCTCGCTGTCGATGCTCGCGGGCGAGGGGGGCACGTCGACGCTGGCCTACCTGTTCGCGCACGCCGTCTTCCTCGATCGCGGAAGGCTCGGGGAGGGCGGAGAGAGCGGGGATGACGGGCCGCGCGGGGAGGGCGGGCAGCAGGGGCGGGTGCGGGAGGTGGCGCTCGCGCTCGCGCCCTATGCGGGGATGACGCTGGGGTGGGCCGTGCTGTACCGGCTCGGGGGGTACGGGGCGTCCGGGGGGGCGTTCTACATCGATCCGGTGGGCGAGGCCGGGACGTTCGTGGCGGCGGTGCTGATGCGGCTCCCCGTGCTGCTGGCAGGGCAGATCGCGCTCCCTCCGGCAGATCTGTGGGGGGGTCTGCCGCCGGGGGCGCCCTGGCGCATGACGCTCTTCACGGTGCCGATCGTGGGCCTGGTGGGTGCCGGGCTCGCCCTCGGGCTGCGCCGGGACCGGACAACGGCGTTCTGGGCGACAGGGATGGTGCTCTCGCTCGTGCCGGCCTGCGCGACGTGGCCTTCGGACCGGCTGCTCCTGTTCTCGGGGCTCGGGGCGTTCGGGCTGGTGGGGGCGCTGCTCTCGGGAGCGCGCGAGGGGCTGGGACGGGGGGCGCGGTGGGGCGTGCGCGGGCTCGCGGGGCTGTTCGTGGTGATCCACGTGGTCCTCGCCGTGCCGCTCCTGCCAGCGCGGACGCTGCTGACCATCCGGATCATGCGGGTCGAGGTGGACCGGGCCACGGAGAGCTTGCCAGCCGAGGCGATGCTGCCGGAGAGCACGGTGGTGGTGGTGAATGCGCCCGATGCGCTGGTGACCACCACGGCGCTCGCCGCCCGCTTCACGCAGATGGAGCACGGGTCGCTGCCGAAGGCGACGCGCCTGCTCGCAGTGGCCGTCGCGGGGACGCTGGAAGTCACCCGGCCCGAGGCGCAGACGCTCTCGCTCACCGCCTCGGAAGGCATGCTGGCCGAATGGACGTCGCTGGTCTTCCGCACCGCCGGGACGCCATTCAAGGTAGGAGACCGGGTGGAGCTGCCCGGAATGACGGCGGAGGTGCGGTCCCTGATGGGGGACGGGGCGCGTCCGCGGCAGGTCGATTTCACCTTCGCGCAGCGCCTCGACGATCCGTCGCTGATCTGGCTGATCTGGGACGAGACCCGCTTCGTGCGGTTCACGCTGCCGGCCGTGGGCGAGCGGCGGGCGCTGCCGGCGATCGATTACGCGAAGGCCGTCGGGCTGCGGGACTGAGTCGCGCGTTTCGGGACCTTCGCGGATGTCCGGCGAGGGTCGCGCCACGCGCTGGCCGACCCCGGCAGGACCTCGTGCCCGGGGTGCGGCGAGCGGCTTGCATGAAGGTTGCAACGCTGTCGACCGTCAAGACGCCCGAGGAGAGGACCATCATGGATGCCAAGCCGATGTACACAGGGATGACGCGCACCGTGGGTGAGAGCATGGCGCGCAGCACGACCGAGGCGCACGCCTTCAAGATCTTCATGGACGAGCCGCCGGAGCTCGGGGGGAGGAACGGGGCGCCGAGCCCTCTCGACTTCATCCTCGCCGCGCAGGGCGGGTGCCTGAGCTACATGACGTTCTACGTCGCCAGGGAGCTGGGCATCGAGGTGAGCAGCACGGAGATCACGGTGCGCGGCGCGCTCGACCCGGCGAAGTTCTCCGGCACGAACCGGGAGGTGCGGGCGGGCTTCCAGGCGATCGAGGTGGAGATCATCATCGAGAGCAATGCCAGCGCGGACCAGATCGCCAGGCTCCGGAACGAGGTGAAGGCGCGCTGCCCGGTGAGCGACAACCTCGCGAATCCGACGCCGGTGCGCATCACCATGAGCGCACGCTGAAGGCGACGCGCCACCGGGGACGGCTGTAGACTCCGGGGGTGCGCCCGCGTTCCCTCGCGCTCCTCGCTGCCCTGCTCGCGGGGTCTCCGCTCGCCCTGCCCTCGGCCGCGCGGGCCGACATGCCTGCCGAGCTGCTCGCGCGCGCCCTGGGTCGTCCCGGGAAACGCCACCCGATGGCCGATGAGCGCGGGCGGATGTCCATCCTCGTTCCCCTCCCCCGCGGCACGGACGCGCGCGCCCTGGGCCTCTTGCCCGTGGCGCCTGGTTTCGGCGGGATCGCGCTCACGCCTTCAGAGGTGCTGCTCCACGCCAGCCAGCTCGGCCTGCCCATGCTGGCAGGACCGGAGCGGCTGCCGCTGCTCGATGCCTCCGGGGCGCTGACCGGAGCGTCGGACTACCACCTCCGCACGGGCCACACCGGGCAAGGGGTCGTCGTGGGCGTCATCGACACAGGCTTCGATCTCACCCACCCGGACCTCCGGGACGAGAACGGCAAGAGCCGGATCCGCTGGTTGCTCCAGGCAGGTTCGCCGCGCGGGCTCCACCCCGAGCTGGAGGACGAGTACGGGTGCACGGACCCGCGTCAGGAGGCGTGCGCCGTCCTGTCGGGAGAGGACATCGACGCGCTCCTCGCGGAGGGTGACGAGGAGCTCTCGGCGCGCCGCGCGGCACACGGGACGCATGTCGCCTCGATCGCGGCAGGCAACGGGGGGCCGATGACGGGGAGCGAGCCGCGCTACGTGGGCGTCGCTCCAGGGGCGGCGTTGATCCTGGCGGCACCCTCGCCCCCGGGCGGCTTCAAGGACGCGCACATCCTCAACGCGACGAGGTTCGTCTTCGACCGCGCCGAGGCGATGGAGATGCCGGCCGTCGTCAACCTGAGCGTCGGCGGCAACTTCGGCGGTCACGATGGGACCAGCGCGCTGGAGCAGGGGCTCGCCGCGATGGTCGGGGAGGACGAGCCGGGGAGGGTCATCGTGGTGGCCGCCGGCAACAGCGGGTCGCTGTACAAGGTCGAAGGCGGGGGGCATGCCGGCATCCACACGGAGGTGCACGTGCCTCCCAGCGCGACCGTGCGGGTGCCCATCCGCACCGGGAAGGCCGTGCAAGGGCAAGCCAACGTGTGGATCACGTTCCGGCCGGGAGACGAGGTCTCCGTGGGGCTCGAAGGGCCCGATGGGAGCACCTGGGTCGGGCTCGTCGAGCCGGGCAACGTGGCAGGAGCGGGCGACGACGAGGGGGAGGTCGACGCGGCGGTGAGCAACCGGGTTCGCCAGGGGAAGCTCGCGATCGAGGGCGACACCAACAGCGCCGCGGTGCTCTGGGACGGGAGCTGGGAAGCCGGGGAGATCCGCGTGCTCCTGCGGGGCAAGGGAGACGCGCAGCTCTGGGTGACGGGCCAGGCCGAGAGGGAGGACGGCCTGTCCTTCGGCCTGATGTTCTCGCGGGCGACGCGGCAGGGGACGGTGACCATTCCCGCGAGCCACCCGGAGCTCCTCGCGGTGGGCTGCACCGTGAACCGGCTCGCGTGGACGCCGTTCGGCGCGACGGAGCCGTTCCTGGTGGCCGCGTCGTTCGAGGTGGACAGCCCCTGTCGGTTCAGCTCCGCAGGGCCCACGCCGGAGGGGGTGGCGAAGCCCGAGATCAGCGCGCCAGGGGCTTACGTGGCCGCAGCCATGGCCTTCAGCGCCGACCCGCGCGAGAAGCCGGGGGGGATGTTCGATCCGGATGCGTGTGTGGGCGACCAGCTCTGCTACGTGGTCGACGATCACCACGGTATCGGGAGCGGCACGTCCATGTCGGCGCCCCAGGTCGCCGGCGCCGTGGCGCTGCTCCTCCAGCGCGATCCCGGGCTCACCCAGGCGCAGGTGACGGAGATCCTGCAGGCGGGGGCGCGCTACCCGGGAGGCTCCGTGTCCGATCCGACCCAGCTCGGGCCCGGGGCGCTGGACGTGGAGGGCGCCATGCAGGTGCTCGACCTGCACCACGCGCGGCCCGTGGGCGAGCCGCGATCTCCGGATGCGGCGCGGGTCCCCGCAGACGTGGCGCGGAGCTGGTACGTGCTCTCCAGCAGCTACGCGCGCTCCGATCCGACGTGGCCGGTGCGGGGTCTCATCGAGCTGCGCCGGTCGGACGGGACGGTGGCCGAAGGGGTCGAGGCGGACGCGCTGGAGGTGCGCGTGAGCGGCGGGCTGCTGCTCGAAGGCCCCTCCGAGGTGCAGCACGGGATGTGGTCGTTCGCCGTCGCCGGGCCGGCGGGCGTGTACGGGACCACGCTCACGGTCGACGTGCGCTACGCCGGACAGTCGCTCGGCGTGCGCGCGTTGCCCGTGGGCGCCGATGTCTGGGCAGGGAGCGGAGAGATCGCGGCCACGAGTGGCGGCTGCACCTGCACCGCGGCGGGTGACGATCGTGGGCAGGGGCGATGGTCCGTACATCTCCTCGCGCTCCTGGCTTCCGCGCCGCTCGCGGCGCTGGTGACGCGCCGCACACGCCGCACACAAATGGTGAGGGAAACGCCCCGGAGACCATGATCAGTGCGCCTCTGGTCGCCTTGACAGACCCTGGAGAGGTCAGGCAACGATGATGGTCTCGGGTGTGCTCCGTTCGACGACGGATCGCCCGGTAGAGGCTCAATGACCTCGACGCACGAGATCCTCTTCGACCTTTCGATCGGCCTGCTGGTCACCATCAACATCGATGGGTACTTCGTGGATCTCAACCCTGCGTGGACGGAGACGCTGGGCTGGGATCTCGACGAGCTGCGGAGCACGCAGTTCTTCAACTTCGTGCACGCCGACGATCAGGAGCTCACGAAGCAGGAGGCAGCGAAGCTCGTCGAGGGCCACAAGACCATCCACTTCGAGAACCGCTACCGTCACAAGGACGGCTCGTACCGGTGGCTGGTGTGGATGGCGAGCGCGGACATGAGCGCGCCCGCCGCCGATCGCCTCATCTTCGGGACGGCCTACGACATCACGGGGCTCAAGGAGTCCCAGGCCCGCCTGGAGCGCGCGCTCCAGGAGACCAGGGCGCTCGAGAGCGAGCTGCGCCTCCAGCGCGACAGGCTCCGCACCGCGGTCGAGTCGATGGCGACGCCCCTCATCCCGATCACCGACTCGGTGGTGGTCATGCCGCTCGTCGGTCAGATGGACGCCGAGCGCGTGGGCCGGGTCATGGACGCCGCGCTCGAAGGCATCCAGGCCCATCGGGCGGCGGTGGTGATCCTCGACGTGACCGGCCTGCCGGAGATCGATTCGCAGGTGGCGTCGGCGCTGGTGAGCACGGCCCAGGCGCTGCGGCTCCTCGGCGCCGAGACGCTGCTCACGGGCGTGCGGCCCGCCGCCGCGCAGACGCTGGTGGGACTCGGGCTCGATCTGAGTGGAATCTCGACGTACGGCACGCTGCAGGCGGCCATCGCCTCCGCGCTGCGCGATCCGGTCCAGAAGCGCGCCGCCCGGCGGTAGGGTCAGCGTGCCGAACAAAACCGGACCGAGCTGGCACGCTTAAAGCCTAGCGAAACACGACCGCGCGGACGGGGCGGAACGACACTGCCACGCGGCCCGCGCCGAGCTGACCGCCGTCGTCGAGGCCCCAGCACCAGAGGTGCTGGTCGTCGGTGCTGGCGCAGGCGTGGTCGTAGCCAACGCCGACGTGCGTCGCTGGGCGAGGCAAGGGGATGGCGTCGAGGCGGGCGAACATGGCCGCGCGCTCCTGGTAGGTGAGGCCCGGCTGATGCTGTCCGCGACCCCAGCAATGGACCTTGCCCTGCGAGATCGCGCAGAACATGTCGTCCTCGCCCGCGATGGCGTCCGCGCGAGGCAGGCCTTTGATCGGTCGAGGCGACGTGGTGCGGAGGGTGGGAGGATCACCCGTCTGAAACGTCGGCTCGAAGCACCGGAGCGCGCCCCCGGCGATGGCACAGAACCGGTCCACGCCAGCGGCCAGGGTGTCGACGCCGGTGAGGCCCTCGACCCGGGCCACGCGGGGGCGAGGGGGCGTCTGGGCAAAGTCCTGGTCGGCGTCGAAGCGGTCGTCGTGGAAGCACGCCAGGTGGCGATCCTTTCCCTGGATGAAGCACATGGTGCTCACCGAGGCCGTGACGGCGGTCGCGCCCGAGATGCCAGGGATCTTCTGCCAGGCGTCGTCGTGGTAGCCGCCGGCCTCGCCGAGGTGGAACAGGCAGTGCGCGGCGCCGTTCACGACGGCGCACACGTTGCCGACGCGGTCCACGGCCATGGCCGTGGCCTTTCCTGGCAAGCGCGGGAGCGTGTCCCGATCCCAGCGCGCTTCGACGACGCAGTGCCGCTGGTCCTCACCGTCCTTGCAGCGGTCGTGCGACAGGAACATGCCGCAGCTCACGTCACCGTCGACGAGCAGCCCGCACACCGTGGACTGGCCCAGATCCATGGCCGCCACGCGATCGAGCATCCTGGCCTGCTGCGGCCAGGGTCCCAGGTCGTCCTTGCCACCGCGGCAGGAGATCTTGCCCTCGGCGAGCCAACAGGTCTCGTGCAAGCCTCCCTGGATGTCCTCCAGGCCCGGGACGACCCCGGTGTCCACGGGGCTGGGACGGTAGATGGGCTGGCCGTCGCCGAGCTGACCGTGGGTGTTGCTTCCCCAGCAGGAGACGTCCCCGCGCGCATCGAGCGCGCAGGTGTGCCCGCTGGAGAGCGCGAGGTCGATGGCGTCGCTCACGCCAACCACGGGCACGACGCCATCCACGATGGGGGCATCGGGGTCGATACCGAGCGCGGGGCCCGCCCCGCCGCCCCAGCAGGCGACGCGCCCTGCGGCACCGAGCGCGCAGGTGCGCTGGTGATGCACCTGGAGCCGCTGCGCGCGGCGGGCAAAGAGAGGCACGCGGGACGAGCCGCCCGCATCACCGCCACCCGTGTCGTCCAGGCAGAGGGGTTCGGCGTCGGTCGTGAAGCAGGCATGAGAGGACGCGGTGGACACGCCCCGGAACGCCGCCTTGGTGCCCTTCGGGGGGGCGATGGGTACCCAGGAGGTCGCCTCCTCCTCCCGCCACGGGAGCGCGCCCATGCACTGCGCAGCGCCGCTCTTCAGGGTGACGCACAGGTACCGCTCGTCAGCGCTCACCGACGCGACGTCACGGAGGCCAAGGCGGACCGCCATGGCATCTTCTCGCTGGTCGCCCTCTTGCCCCCACGGGCCGTACCCCCAGCATGCCGCGTCTCCCTCCGCGAGGACGGCGCACCCCGAGGACCCCCGCGCAACGATGGCCGTCGCACCGCCGATGCCCTTGATGGTCTTCGCGCCCGTCGAGGGATGGTCGGTGAAGATCCAGCCCCAGCACTGCACGGTCCCCGAGGCGCCGAGGGCACAGGTGAACCCGTCGCCGGCAGCGACGTCGACGATGCGCTCCGGGAGCACGGTGTCGGCGACGGTGGCGCTCTTCGGCGACCGCGGCGCGAGCTGACCCGATTCGTTGCTGCCGAGGCAGCGGACGACGCCCTCCGAGCCGAGCACGCAGGTGTGCGCGGAGCCGGCCACCACGCGAAGCGCGCTGCCGAGGCGCGCCAGCGGGGCGGGGGTGGAGGTCGACGAGGGTGGTGGGGGAGACGCTGCCCTGTGCACCTGGGCTGGCGGCGCAGCGCGCGGGGGAGACGCGGGGAGCGCGCCAGGTCCACCACAGGCAGCGAGGGAGACGAGCAGGATGGCACGGACGCCAGGGTGGGCCATGGGAGGTGGCCCTTACCTGAGCGCGCCAGCGCTGTCACGCCGTGGCGGGTGAGCCAGGCGTGTCCTGCGATTACTTGTTGCGGTCGAAGCGGCCCACGACGAGGGGGCGATCGGTGATGGTGTAATAAGACGAATAGGTCTGGCCCTGATTGCTCCAGGAATGGCCAGAGACTCCGCCCGTGACCGGGTCCGCGTCGAGGAAGATGAGGCCGGAGCCGACGCCCGAGATGGGGTAGTCCAGGTCGTACCGCGTGTCCTGCTGGCCGTGGGGGCTGTTGGTCGAGTCCACGACGGTGACGATGTAGCGCTCGGTGCCGCCCGCCAGCGTCGTGTAGAACGAGATGTCGGCGACCACCATGGTGTTGCCCGTGTTGACGCCGCTCCGGTTCAGGTACTTGGTGGAGAGGACGTCGCCGGGGAGGATCTCCTCGACGAGATCGACCTGCCAGAAGTGATTCTCGGCCTCGATGAGGTCGTAATAGCGGGGCGAGCTGGGGCTCTGGCCGCCCCACCACGTGTAGAGCTGGGAGCCGGTGACCGACGGGTAGGCCGCGCTCAGCGCGAGGGTGAAGAAGCAAGCACCCTTCGTCAGCGCCGACGGCGTGGCCGAGCCGTTGGCCCAGGTGATTGCACAGGCCTGGCTGGCGCTGGCCCAGTTGTTGCGATTCTCGGCAGGGTCGACCCCGGTCAGCGAGGCGACCAGGTCGTTCATGTAATCCAGGTGGGCCGTGTCGGTGACGGGCGCCGCCTGGGCGCTGGAGGCCGCGAGGGTGATGAGGGCGCCGGCGACGAGGGACGACAGAGCGAGACCATTGAGCTTTGCCATGACGAGAATCTCCGTGCTTGGGGGTGCCTTGGTCTCCTTGCATGTCTCACTGGTCGACGTGCAGGACTTGCTTGGCGATGCTGGGATGCAACGTCCATTGAAATGGTTTCCCGGTCAATGGCGATGTGGCGATACCGTTCAGGTTGCTCCTCCTTTGGGAGACAGCGCAGCAGATGGACGACAGCGCAGCAGAGCGGTGCCCGAAGAGGTCACCTGTGGTGCGCACAGCAGCACGCAGCTCCGCGGACCCGCGGCAGAGGCGATCACCGCCGACGCTGTGGCGGTCATTTGCCGCTGCGCGAACACGTCAGGTTCCAGCCCACGCTTGCACGCTGCGGTGGTGCGGTGTTTTTCTGCAACCATGTACCGCGGCCCCTCCAGCGATCCTTCCCTGAAGGCCTTCACGCTCCGGCTCTCCGCAGGGCTCCTCGTCGGGCGCTCCGCGCTCCTGCCCCTCGGCTGCAACCCCAAGGCGAACGCCGTCGCCGCGCGCGCTGCGAACGACCTTGCCTGCCCCGCCAACGAGGTCGACCTCGTCTCGCTCGGTGGCTCCGCGTTCATGGCCTCCGGGTGCGGCCAGAGTGTCTCGTACTCCGCCCCCCGTCTCGGACTCCGACGAGTGCCCTGCATCGGCTTCCGCTGCGTGACCCACCCGGGGATGTGAGCGGACGGTGCTTGCGTGCGGGGGAGCTGTGGTAGCCTGCGCCGCATGAAGGTGGTCTTGCTTGCCGGAGGCTTCGGAAGCCGCCTCTCGGAGCACACCGAGGCGCGTCCGAAGCCGATGATCGAGATCGGCACGTACCCGATCCTCTGGCACATCATGAGCATCTACGCGAGCCACGGGTTCAACGACTTCGTGGTCGCCTGCGGGTACAAGGGCGAGGTCATCAAGGACTACTTCCACTCGTTCTACGTGCGGCACTCCGACTACGTGGTGAACCTCCGCGACGGGACGCAGCAGATCCTCCGGAGCGAGGCGCCCGACTGGCGCATCGCGGTGGTCGACACCGGCCTCAACACCATGACCGGGGGGCGCATCCGCAGGCTGCGGAGCTGGCTCGGCGACGAGACCTTCCTCGTCACCTACGGCGACGGCGTGGGCAACGTGAACATCCGCGACCTCGTGGCGTTCCACCGGGCCCACGGCAAGCTCGCCACGGTCACCGCGGTGCGGCCCCCGGCGCGCTTCGGCGGGCTCGCGCTCGACGGAGACAGGGTGCGCGAGTTCTCGGAGAAGCCGCAGTCGGGCGAGGGGTGGATCAACGGAGGCTTCTTCGTCTTCGAGCCGGCCGTGCTGGATACCATCGCGGACGACGGCACCTCGCTGGAGCGCGAGCCGCTCGAAAAGCTCGCCGAGGAGGGGCAGCTCGCCGCCTACCGGCACGAGGGGTTCTGGCAGCCCATGGACACCCTGCGCGAGAAGCGGCTCCTCGAATCGTTGTGGGAGTCTGGCAAGGCGCCCTGGAAGACCTGGTAAGGGAGATCGGCGTGCAGAGCTTCTACGCGGGCAAGTCGGTGCTCGTGACGGGACACACGGGCTTCAAGGGGAGCTGGCTCTGTCGGTGGCTCCAGCGGATGGGGGCGCGGGTCACCGGGCTCGCGCTCCCCCCCGAGCAGCAGCCGAGCCTCTTCGTCGAGGCCGGGATCGCCAAGGGCATGACCTCCATCCTCGCGGACGTGCGCGACCTCGGCGCGCTCACCGAGGCCGTGGAGGCGCACCGCCCCGAGATCGTCTTCCATCTGGCGGCGCAGGCCCTCGTGCGCCGCAGCTACCGCGATCCCGTCGAGACCTTCGGCGCCAACGTGATGGGCACGGTGAACCTCCTCGAAGCCTGCCGACGGGCGCCGTCGACCCGGGCCATCGTCGTGGTCACCTCGGACAAGTGCTACGAGAACCGCGAGTGGGTCTGGGGCTACCGGGAGAACGAGGCGCTCGGCGGCCACGACCCGTACAGCGCCAGCAAGGCCTGCGCTGAGATCGTCGCCTCCGCCTTCCAGCGCTCGTACTTCGGTGTGTCCGGGGGCGCGGCGCTCGCCACGGCGCGCGCTGGCAACGTCATCGGCGGCGGTGACTGGTCGGAGGACCGCCTCGTGGCCGACATCGTGCGGGCCGCGACGAAGCGGGAGACGACGCGGATCAGGAACCCTCGCTCCACCCGCCCCTGGCAGCACGTGCTCGATCCGCTCTCCGGTTACCTGCTCCTCGGCCAGCGCCTCCACGAGCACGGCCAGGCCTACGCCGAGCCCTGGAACTTCGGACCCACGGAGGACCCGCTGCCGGTCGCCGACCTGGCGCGCCGCCTCGTCGACAGCCTGGGCCGCAGCACGCTGGAGGTCGCCCCCGTCGACCCCGACGCCCCCCACGAGGCGGTCGCCCTCCGCCTCGATTGCAGCAAGGCGCGCGCACGCCTCGGCTGGCGCCCCCGCCTGGGCATCGAGCAGACCCTCGCGCTCACCGCGGACTGGTACCGCGGCTACCTCGACGACCCCGCGTCCGCTTCGGCGCTCCTCGACGCGCAGATCGCTGCGTACGAGGCGCTCCTCTCCGGCGAGGCTGCCACGGCATGAGCACGGCGATCCGGACGGCGCTGGTCACCGGCGCCACGGGCTTCATCGGTGCCGCCCTCTGCCGCAAGCTCTCCCGGGAAGGCGTGCGCACGGTCGCCGTCACCCGCGCCCTGACCCGCGCCAGCAGCGCCACCACTCCCCTCGCAGGCCTCCCTGGCGTCACCCTGGTCGAGACCCCCTCGTTCGAGGTCGATCCCCTCCGCGAGGCGCTCCGGGGCGTGGAGGCCGACGTCGTCTTCCACCTCGCCGCCTACGGCGTGCACCCCGACCAGCGCGACTCCGAGCTGATGATCGAGGGCAACGTCGACCTGGTCGCGCGCCTCCTCCTCGCCACCGAGGGCTGGCCCCTCCGCCGCTTCCTCCACGCCGGCACCTGCTCCGAGTACGCCCCCGCCGCCGAGCCGGACCGCCTCACCGAGGCCCATCCTCTCGCTCCTCAGTCCCTCTACGGCGCCGCCAAGGTCGCCGCCTCCGTCTACGGAGCGGCCTTCGCCCGCAAGCTCGGCGTCCCCTTCGTCACCCTCCGCCTCTTCGGCGTGTATGGCCCCGGCGAAGGACCGCACCGCCTCATCCCGTACCTCGTGCAGAGCCTCGCCCGCGTCGAGCTGCCTTCCCTCACCGGCGGCGCGCAGGCCCGGGACATGACCTACATCGACGACGTCGCCGACGCCTTCCTCGCCGCTGCCAGGGCCCCCGAGCTCGCCCCGTACGAGGCCTACAACCTGTGCAGCGGTGTCCCCGTGCGCATCCGCGACATCGCCCTCACCGTGGCCGAGTTGCTCGGCCGCAAGGAGGCCGACCTCGGCCTCGGCCGCCGCCCCTACCGCAGCGACGAGCCGATGTGGCTCGTCGGCGACGGCGACCGCTTCCAGCGCGCCACCGGGTGGCGCCCCGGCGTCAGCCTCGACGAGGGCCTCCGCCGCGCCACCCTGAGCGCCCTCGAAGCGGCGTCTGCGGGAAGCGGGACAGGAGCGACATGAGCGAAGCAGGAGGGCGCAAGCTCATCTCCATCGTCGTCCCGGTCTACAACGAGGAAGGCAACATCTTCCCCCTCCACGAGGCGGTGACCGCCGTCTTCGCGCCTCTTGCCGACCGCTACGACCACGAGTTCGTCTTCACCGACAACCACAGCGAGGACCGCACCTTCGCCGAGCTGACCGCGCTCGCCGCCCGCGACAGCCGCGTCCGCGTCTTCCGCTTCTCGCGCAACTTCGGCTTCCAGCGGTCCATCTACACCGGCTACATCAAGGCCCGCGGCGACGCCGCCGTGCAGATCGACTGCGACCTGCAGGACCCCCCCGAGCTGATCGTCGAGTTCATCCGCACCTGGGAGGCCGGCAGCCAGATCGTCTACGGCGTCCGCCGCGCCCGCAAGGAAGGCCTCGTCATCACCGCCGTCCGCAAGGTCTTCTACCGCCTCATCGACCTGCTCAGCGAGGACCGCCTCCCCCTCGACGCCGGCGACTTCCGCCTCGTCGACCGCCGCGTCCTCGACGTGCTCCGCCGCATCACCGACGACAAGCCTTACCTGCGCGGCACCCTCGCCACCCTCGGCTTCGTCCAGAAGGGCATCCCGTACGACCGCGCCGGCCGTGTCCGCGGCGAGAGCAAGTTCTCGCTCCGTGACCTCTTCGGCCTCGCCCTCGACGGCATCCTCGCCCACTCGACGGTGCCCCTCCGCATGGCCACCTACACCGGCCTCGCCGTCTCCGTCACCACCTTCCTCGGCATCATCGGCTACGTCGTCGGCCGTATCTTCTTCGGCGCGAGCTGGCCCCTCGGCTTCGCCACCACCACGGTTCTCATCCTGCTCTCCCTCAGCCTGAACGCCCTGTTCCTCGGCATCATCGGCGAGTACGTGGGCCGCATCTACCAGCAGGTCCGCCGCCGTCCCCTCACCATCATCGCCGAGAGCATCGACGCCTCCGGCGCACGCGCGACGGATGCCACGCGCGCGACGGACGCCACGCGCGCCACGGGCGCCACGTCCTCGGACGCCGAGCAGGGCACCGCCTCCATCCGCCCCCCCGGCGGTGCCGTCACCGACGCCACCTTCCCCGTTCCCGGCGATCACCACATCGTCGACGTGGCCACGCGCGACCGGTAAGTCCCGCCCCCGGCTGCGAGGTGCCAGGGCCCCGAGGGCGCCGTCGCCCGGTGGTACACGCGCGTGACACCCCGGTGGTACGCCGCCGTGTCAGTGTCACCCGCGCGGTGCAGCGCCCCCGGGATGGCCCCCCACCAGCGCCCCTCCCCTCCGCAACTCTCCGCGTCTCCGCGGCCAGCGTGGAGCAGGCCCACCGGTTGCAATGCCTTCGCACGCCGCAGGAGAACGGCGCTCCCTCCGGAGCGTCCGCGCGACCCAGCCCCCTGCGCCGCCCCCGAAGGAACCGACCATGATGCGACTCAGTCCCGAGCATGCATCCCGCCGCGCTGCGCTCATCGCCCTCGCCTTCAGCGCCGCACACTGCGGCGCGGAAGACCCTGCCGACTCCCTGGACGCCCTGTCGTCCGCGCAGCCCCTGATCCTGGCCGCCGATCCCGGCGCCGCTTCGGCCACGCAGGCCACGTCGGCCACGTCGGCCACGTCGGCCACGTCGGCCACGTCGGCCACGCCGGCCTCCCCGGACGACGAGTACCGCCACCCCCTCCGCGCGCTGGCCGAGGAGGAAGGACCGCTGCCCCTGTTCGACGCGCTCGACGACCGCGACGGCAAGCGTTACGCGGTCTTCGTCGGCGGAGGGGTGGCTGGTCCCGGCGAACCGCTGAAGCGAGCCCCGTCGCTCCTCCGCCTCGCGCGCGGCAAGGCAGGCGCGAGCGAGCCTGGTGAACGCCCGGTGGCCCCCGCCCCGCCCCGACGCGTCAGCCGGGAGCTGGAGGCGCTCGCCGCGCGTCTTCCCGGCAGGCAGCTCGTGGACGTGGAGATCGACGTGGCCAGCGCCGACCCGGGGCTCGAGGTGCTCATGGAGCGCGCCATCGCCGAGGGGCGCGTGACCACGCACGGCGCGTACGAGGCCGAGCGGGACCGCCTCTCCCGCGAGCGGCAAGCCATCGTCGCGCGCGCCCTCGCCCCCGTGCACGACGCGATCGTTGCGGCGGGCGGTACGGTCACCTCGCAGTGCACCAACATGTACTGCATGACCGCCCAGGTGCCCGCCAGCGCCGTCCGCGCCCTCGGCCGCCGCGGCGACATCCTCGGCCTCGACGTCCCCCGCCAGGCCATGGAGGCCTACGTCGACGGCGTGCACGTCCGCAAGGGCGCGCAGATCGAGCAGTTCTTCGACGCCACGAACCCGGGGGCCGCCGCGAGCTACGACGGCAACGGTCTCGACGAGACGAGCGAGAGCGACAACGTGCGCTTCGCGGTGCTCGAACCGGGAGGCTTCGCGGACCACGTGGGCTTCACCGAGGGGTCCGGGTCCACCGCGAACCGCATCAACGGGCGCTACGAGTGCGACGGGACCGGGTGCACGTCGGTGTCGTCCTTCTCCAGCATCTCGTCCCACGCGACCGGCGTGGCGGGGATCCTGTTCGGCGATCTCACCGATGGCCAGGGCACCTTCAGCGCCGCCGACCGCCTCACCTGCAGCGGCTACGCGCCCGAGGCGCGCGGCTACCTCTTCAGCTTCCCCAGCGCCTCCGGCGCGGTGCAGGCCCTGGACCAGGTGGCTGCCCTCAACCCCGACGTCGCGAGCAACTCCTACGGCTACTGGGATCCCACGGTCTGCTCCGGGACAGGCACGGTGGCGCGCGCAGCCAACCGCGCTTACAAGGACGGTGTCGCCGTCTTCGCCGCCGCCCACAACAACTTCGGCTCGGCGACCGAGTGCAAGGTCACCGCGCCCGGCTCGGCGATCGGCGTCTTCGCCGTCGGCGCCCACATGGAGAGCGACGCCCACGCCGCGGCCGACACCGTGTACATCCGCACCGCCCCCATCCGCGAGAGCAGTAGCTGGGGCGGCAACGCCACCGAGGGTCAGAACCGATCCCTCGTCTCCATCACCGGCCCCGGCAACCGCCTCGGCCAGTTCCGGACCGATGGCGGCATCGGTGGCTCGTACGTCGCGGCCACGAGCCTCGCCACCCCCACCGTCGCCAGCGCCGCGATGAGCTTCATCGATTTCTACCACGATCGCTGGGACAGCTCGATCGACTCCCCCGGCTCCCTCTACGCCCACATGCTCCTCATGGGCGACCGGCAGGGGCAGTCCGGAAAGCTCACCGGGAGCCTCGATCACCGCTGGGGCAGCGGGCGGCTGCGCATGCGCATGCTCGGCAACGGCCAGCTCGACGCGCCCTGGTACTACGGGCACGGCTGGACGTGCATCTCCGACGGCGAGATCCTCGACCTGCCGGTGGCCGAGGGCGGCGTGCTGCCCGAAGCCATGGACACCTTCAAGGCGGGCTTCTACTGGTACGACGAGCGGCACGACACCACAGGCCAGGTCGCGAACGTGAACGTCTACCTGCAGACCTCGGACACCTCGGTCAACCTGGCCACCGACATCGACGCCCACGACAACAAGGCCCGCCTCTACTACGGCAACCTGGGCGGCAAGCAGGCGCGGATCCGGATCTACGGCAACGACGTCTCCGGCCACAGCGACCCCATCTGCGGGAGCAACGCCATCCGCGTGTTCTTCGCCTACTTCGCCGAGGACCCGGCGCACGACACGCTCCCCTACAACACGACCACGGGCGAGGGCATCTACCCCGAGTCGCTGTGACGCGCAGGGCGGCGGCGCGCGTCCACCCCGGCCGCGCCGCCCGTCACCGCTGCTGTCGCCGCTGCTGCGCGCGCCACGCCGCGGGCGCCGCGCCTTGCCGCTGGCGGAACATCCGCGTGAACTGGCTGGCGTCGGCGTAGCCCACCCGCTCCGCGATCACCTCCACGTGCTCGTCGGTCTCCCTCAACCGGCGCCGCGCCTCCGCGAGCCGCCCTTCGAGGATCCACGCCACCACCGTGCGCCCCGTCGCCTCCTTCACCGCCGTGGTCAGGTAGGCCGGAGACCGACGCACGGCCTTCGCCACCTCCTGCAGGGTCAGCGGCCCGAGGCAGCGTGCCTCGATCACCGCCATCGCCTCGGCCACCACCGACGGCGCCGCGCGCCCCTCACCCGAGGAGAACGCCGTCGCCCCAGCCTCTGCCCGCCCCGCCCGTACCACCTCCGCCAGGACCAGCCCGAGCAAGCTCTCCATCACGATCGGCATCGACCCCGACTGCGCTTGCTCCCTCTCCATCTCCTGCAGCAACGTCAGCACGTGGGCCTGCCTCTCGGCCGGCAGCGTGACCCGCGGCACCGCGCCTTGCCGGACCCGATCGAGAGGCGCCAGGAGATCCTTGAACCGCTCCTCGGGCAGGCAGGTCCGACAGAACCCGACTCCCCATATCTCCGCCCGCTCCGCAGCGATCATCCGGTGGGGATCCCCCGCCGGCACGAGGTGTACGTCGCCCGCCTCCAGCGTCAGCTCCCCGTGGTGCTCCACCTGCATGCGCCCGCCCACGTGGAAGCAGAGCACCACGAAGGCGTGCGTCGCGGGCTCCCTCATCCGGGGCACGCCGGTGTACGCATGCCTTCCCGTCTCAATGAGCCGATCGCCCAGCGCATCTCGCACCATGTACCCAGGGTAGCACCCTGGACCGACGCAGCGGATGGTGAGAACCCTCGGCCAGAGCAGGCCTCTCAAGGGTGAGCCACGATCACCAGGGTGCCGGCGCGGCGCTCCACGCAGCGCATCACGACGAGGAGGGTCTCGGGATCCAGGGCGGCGAAGCTCTCGTCGAAGATGGACACGCTGGCAGAGCGCAGGAGGGTGCGGGCGATGAAGATGCGGCTGCGCTCGCCGTGCGAGAGGCGCCAGCCAGACTCGCCCACCACCTCTTGCAGGCCGAGGGGCATGGCGTCGAGGAGAGGGCCGAGGCCCAGCTCGCGGCAGAGGGTCTCGGCAAGCTCCAGGTCGCGAGGCGAGGTGGGCCACCTGCGGGACATGAGCAGGTTGAAGGCGAGCGTGTCGGAGAAGAGGAAGTTCTCGTGAAACTGAGGGCAGTAGGCGACCGCGCGGCGCCACTCGGCGAAGGGCAGGCTGCGGCGATCGGTGCCGCCGTGGAGCAGGACGCCGCGCTCGGGGAGGCGCAGGCCGGCCATGAGGCTCGCGAACGTGGACTTTCCTCCGCCCGAGGGGCCTTC
This sequence comes from Chondromyces apiculatus DSM 436, assembly GCF_000601485.1. Taxonomy (GTDB): domain Bacteria; phylum Myxococcota_A; class Polyangia; order Polyangiales; family Polyangiaceae; genus Chondromyces; species Chondromyces apiculatus. The sequence goes on along the minus strand of NZ_ASRX01000069.1, from coordinate 58,673 downwards.
GAGGAGGAGCCGATCGCCGACCTCGATCCGCAGGCTGACGCCGTCGAGGGCGGGCGCGGTGCGGCCGGCGTAGCGGAACACGACGTCGACGAGATCGAGGGCGCTCGGGGCAGCCGCGCCCTCGAGGCTCAGGTGGGCATCGCCCCTGCGCGGGTCGAGGCGCGCGTCGAGGCTCACGAGAGGGCGGATCTTCTCCCAGGCGACGATGGCCGCGCCGATCCTCCGGAGCGCGCCGAGGAGATCGCTGAGCGACGAGAAGGCCACCAGCAGGCCAGCGACGAGGAAGAGGTCCTCGGAGATGGCGTGGGCGCCGGTCCTCACGGCGGTGACGATGAGCAGGGCGAGGCCACCCAGCATGAAGACGCTGGGGATGCTGGAGCTCGCGGTCGACACGGCGTCCAGGCGCTGGAGCTCGATCGCGTGGGCGTCGAGCGTCACTTCCTCGCGGTCGTGCCAGCGCTCGGGGCGCTGGTGGACGAGGCGCGTCCGGTGACCCACCATGGAGGAGACAAGCTCGCCGGTGACGTCGAGGCGGGTGTCGGTCCAGGCGCGGGTGCGCCGGGTGTACACGACGCCGACGACCGCCAGGACGACGACGGAGAGCACCAGCCAGGCGGTGAGCAGGGGGTGACCGGAGAGCAGGATGAACGCCGCGACAAGCTCGAAGGCGCCCACCACCGCGCTCAGGCCGCCCTGCAGGGTGGCGGCCTCCAGCCGGTCCACGTCGATGGCGCGGGCGAGGAGGGAGCCGGCCCCCTGCTTGCGTGAGTCGTCGATGTCGAGGGAGAGCGCGCCGCGGAACACGGTGCGCCGCAGCCAGAGGCCCAGGCGGGTGGCGAGGTCCCACCGAGGGCTGCCCGAGACGACGTCGAACACGGCCTCGCTCACGAAGGCCAGGGACCACCACACGAGGTCGCCGCCCGAGAGGGTGTCGCGCTCGACGGCGGCGGCGAGGATGGACCACTTGAGGAAGGTGAACGCGGTCGCGGCGAGGCGCGCCGCGAGGAAGGCGGTGCCCGCCGAGAGCACACCGGCGCGGGAGAGCTGGGCGCGGAGGTCGCCGCTCGTGCTGCGCAGCAGCCAGCACTGGCCGACGCGCAGGTCGGAGCTTGCCTCGGAGCGGAGGAGCCTGTCGACGGCGCGCTCCCTCGCGCCGCCAGCGTCGCAGCCGATCTCGCCGAGCATGGACTCCACGCCCCGGATCCAGGCGTCGAGGGGGCGGGAGAGCGCGCGCCGCACGAGCGCGTCGGGAAGCTCGTGCTCGACGCCTGCAGCGTCCATGGCGAAGAGCGAGCCCTTGCCGCGGCGGGTGACGAGGAGGAACCGCTCGCGGGTGGCCGCGTCCAGGTTGAGGAGGCCCGGCGCGCACCTGGCGAGGAGCGCGTCGAGTTCGGGGTACGCGGCGTCCGCCTCGATGGCCTCCTGGTCGAGGAGCGACGCGGCGCGGCTCAGCCAGACGTCGAAGGCATCAGGTTCCGGGGGAGGGTCGCGCAAGAGCGCGAGCGCCGGGGAAGGGGGGCGGGCGCGGAGTGTCGCTGCCAGGTGCGCGAACGCGGCGGGCAGCTCGCAGCGCGTCACCGCGGCTCGATCCAGCGAGGGCTCGACGGCGCGCGCCAGCGGCAGATCCAGGGCAGCGCCCGGGCTACTCACAGGTCAGCGAGCCTCCGTCGAGGCGGGCGCGCCTGAAGCGGGGCGCGCGCCACACCGCCTCGTGGACGCGCTCCTCGGCGGCGAGGAGCTGCGCGAAGCGGCTCCCGGCGCGGGCGGCGAGCGCGCGCGGGTCGCCGTCCTCGACGAGGACGCCGTCGTGCACCACGAGGACGCGGGAGAACGAGAGGGTCTCGGCGACGTCGTGGGTGATGCAGAGCAGCGTGGCGCGCGCGCAGCGGGCACGGACGCGGCGGAGCAGCTCCTCGCGGTGGCCGCGGTCGAGGCCGCGGAAGGGCTCGTCGAGGAGCACGAGGGAGGGGTCGCGGCGCCCGAGCGCGCGGGCCAGGCGGAGACGCTGTCCCTGGCCTCCGGATACGCTGGAGCCGGCCTCGCCCACGGGGGTCTCCATGCCGTGGGGCAGGTGGCGCAGCAGCTCGATCAGGTCGGCGGCGTGGATGGCCGCCGACAGCTCCTGCTGCTCCTCCGGCGAGAGCCCGTAGGTCACGTTGCGCATCACGGTGTCGTCCCAGAGGTGGACCGCCGGGTCGACCCACACGGTCCGCTGCCGCAGGAGCGAGAAGCGTCGGGCATCCATGGGCGCGCCGTCGACGAGGAGCGCGCCGCGCGCTGGCAGGTGAAGGCCGAGGAGAAGCGCGGCGAGGGTCGACTTGCCGGCGCCCGAGGCGCCCACCACGGCGACGTGCTCGCCCGGGGCGATGTCGAGGGAGGGGACGCGGAGCATCGCCTTGCCACGCTCGGCGACCTCGACGCCCTGGAGGGAGAGCGACGCGGCCCTCCGGAAGGCGTCGGGCTCGGCGGATGCGAGCACGGAGGGCTCGGCTTCCCGGGCGCGCAGAGGCTCCAGGATGCGCATGACCGAGGTCTTCACGGCCGGCAGGTCGAGCCAGGTCTGGACGAGGTGCCGCACCGACCCGAAGGCGCGCATCAGCCAGAAGGCGACGACGGCTGCGTGCAGGGCGCTGCCCGTGGCGAGCCACGCCTCGCGCACGATGGCGATGGTGCCGGCGACCGTGAAGAGGGACTGGGCAGCGTAGAGGCCGAGGCTCCAGCGCCGGAGGCCGCCCATGGCGCGCGCCCACTCGACGAGCACCGACTCGTGCTGCGACGCGATGGCGCGCTCGGCGCCGTGGGTGCGGAGGGGCACGCGGCCGAGCAAGGCGTCGAGGAAGTACCGCGCCATGGACGCGCCGTGGGATCGCACGCGGGCCTCACGCTCCGCGAGGCGGCCGCCCGTGAGGACCACGGAGACCGCGGTGGTCACGAGCAGCGCCCCGGCGATGAGGCCATAGCGCACGTCGAGGAGGGTCAGCATGCCGAGCACGAGGGCCACGCCGGCGAGCTGGAGGATGACCTCGAACACGAGCCCTGGAAGCGCCTGGACGAGGTGGATCTGGTGGGCGCGCTCGGCGAGATCCGAGGCGAGGCGGGTCTTGAAGTACCTGTCGCCGAGGCGGGGGATCTTCCGCGCGAGCGCCACGCGGAAGCGCATCTCGAGGACGCGCCCGAGGTGACGGAGCCCGGACACGGCGGCCGTCTCGAGGCCCACGAGGGCGATGATGAAGGTGCCCATCACGGCGAGGGCCGAGAGCCTCTGGCGCGGCACGCTCAGCGCCGAGAGGATGCCGACCGAGGAGCTGATGACGAAGGCTTCGAGGAACACGACGGCGCCGAGCAGGAGCGCGAGGGAGGCGAGCCAGAGCGCCCTCCGCTGCGCGACGTGACCGAGCAGGTCCCAGAGCACGCGGGCGGCTCCTGGGCGTGGCGCCGAGGCGAGGGCGAGCCACCTGAGACGCTCGGTGTCGCGCTGCTCTCCGACGCCAGAGTTGCCAGAGTCGCCAGAGCCGCCGGAGTCGCCAGAGCCGCCGGAGTCGCCGTCGCTCCCCGCGCTCCCGCAGCGCGCGGCGCCCGCGAGGGGGCGCACCGGGCCGATCCTCCTCAGGATCACCGCCCCGCGCAGGGTGGCCGTGCCTTCCGCCTCGTCCACGCGGGCGTAGCGGAAGGCGCGGGGGACGGGCTCCATCGCCGCTTCGCTGTGCGCGAGGCGGCGGATGAGCGCGAGCAGGCGCTCCGGCGAGGTGCGGGGGGCCGCCGACGAGAGGGCCAGCACGAAGCGGGTGGCCGCGTCGAGCCGCGCGAGCGTTGCCGCGGAAGGGTCGCGCAGCGCCTCCGCGAGGAGGGATTCTCCCGCGGGGCCGAGCGCGAGGCGGCGCATCCGCGCGCGCAGGGGGACGAGCACGAGGTCGCTCCTGGAGAGCTCGTGCCAGACGCCGAGATCGAGGGTGTGCTCGTGCGTGCTGCAGACGGCGCGCAGCTCGTCGGCGCTCATCCACGCGCGCCCGTCGTCCGGATCCATGACCTGTGCGAGGCCGACGCGCCTGCCCCAGAAGACGGCGAAGTGCTGGTTCCCGTTCGAGAGGCGGCGCACGAAGAGGCAGGGGCTGAAGAGCTGCCAGTGCTCGACCAGGGTGTCGGTCGGGAGCACGAGCTGGCCGAGGGGGCAGCCCAGGTCCGCGGCCACCTGTTCGAGGTCGTCGATGGAGGTGCCGTCGACGTCGGTGCGGCACAGGTCGCGGAGGTGGCCGTAGTCCACGTCGATGCCGAGGCCAGCGAGCAGGCAACTCAGCGCTGCAGGGCCGCAGTCCATGGCCGAGGCCTGGAGCACCTCCGGCGCGAGCCAGGGGATGGACGGGGGGGTGTCCTCGGCGGGCACGGCCTGGCTCACACGGGGACCGGGTGCTTGAACGCCGCGCCGAGGAGCTTCGCGCCGCCCGCGCTGATCGAGGGGCAGGCGTGGCACGTGGCGCCGGGGATGAGGACGCGCACGGCGCTCATGTCCACCGCGGGGCTCGGGAGGTCCTTCACCAGGAGCGCGCCGACTCCTGCGAGCACGCGCGCGTGAAGCGCGGCCTCGTCGGGCAGATCCACGAGGCGGTCCGGGCGCGTGGAGCGCCGGAGGTAGGCGCAGAGCTCGGCGATGACCTCGGGCTTCGCCCACGCGACGTAGCCGTCGTCCGTGGGCCCCGAGGGGCCTTGCTGGGCGACGAGCGCGAACTGCTCACGGAGCTGCACCGCTTCGAGCAGCGCCTTCACCGCCGCCGTGGCCCAGGTGTACCCGGAGCCAGCGCCACGGCTCATGGCGGTCCCCGCGGCGTCGAGCAAGAAGGCGTGGACGATGGGCAGCGCGCGCGCGTCGGGGTAGCGGAGCAGCCAGAAGGAGAAGCCGAGGCGTTCGAGGGCGCCGGCGAGATCGCGCAGGTCGCCGCGGCGGGGGGCGTCGGGCACGTCGTCGAGGGCGAGGCACTGCGCCGGGCGCTGGTGGAGGAAGGCCGGATAGAAGCTGTCCCGCTCCAGGGTCTCGAGAGCGCCGCGGAGCACCGCGCCGCGGCGGTCCGGGTACGCGGCGAGCCCGCAGCTCGTGGTGCCGGTGCTCGCGGAGGAGGGATGGGTGGGTCCGTAGGATTCGTGGAGGAGGGTGGCCGGGACCCGGACGACACGGCCCGAGACCTCGTCGCGGACCTGGGTCATCTCGACAGGCGGCTCACCCTGCGCGAGGTACGCCTCCCACGCGGGGGCGAACGGGTGGAAGGCCCTCAGGGGCAGCTCTTCGGTCGTGGGGGGCGCCTCGCCCGCGCGGACCTCGCGGCTGCCGAGGAACGCGGAGAAGCGCTCGACGGCCTCGCCGACGCCCGTGATGCGCGCTTCCTCGGGCGACGTCCCCTTGCCGAAGTTGCCCTCCAGGTAGGCATCCCCGCCGGCCGGAGAGCGGCAGGAGGCAACCCACACCGCGTCGACCTCCACGGCGCGCTCGACGCGCAGGTCCGCGAGCATGCCCTTCGACCAGGTCTGCGACGAGCACAGCACGTCGAGGGTCACCGGGGCGCGGGCGAGGGTCGTCCAGAGGCTCACCTGGCGCATGCCGCCGAGGAGGACGCAGCTCCCCGCCGGCGCGGACAGCGCGCGCTGCGCCGCGCGGGCGACGCCCGACACGTCATCGCGGATGGCCGAGATCAGGGTCACGGGCCACCCGTCGGTGAAGCCCATACGCCAGAGATCCCTGGCAGCTCCCCAGCCGTGCGTCGCCTCCAGGTAGTCGTCGAGGTCACGGGGCGCGCGCAGGACGGGGCCGAGGTGCACCCCCTCGCTGCCCTCGCCGTACCACAGGACCTCGGCGCCGCGCGAGAGCAGCGCGCGCGCGAGGTCAGGGCTCCGGGGCTCGATGGCCTGGAGGAGGATCACCAGCGCGCCGCGCGCTGCGTCGGGAAGCTCGGTCGTGACACGCCAGGCGCTCCCTGGAATCTGCGCGGAGAGCGCGCGCGCGAGCGCCTCTCCCTCGTCCTCGAACGCACCAGCGACGATGGTGCCGGGCCGCGCGCCTGGCGCCGGAGCCTCCCTCCCTCCAGCGCGCGGCGGCGGCAGCGCGGCCTCGGAGACGAGAGAGAGCGCGCGCGCGCTTGTGGGCTCGGCGAAGCCCAGGACGACCAGCTCGTCCCAGGCGCGCGCGGAGAGGGCATCGAGATCTGCCGTGGAGAGCTGCAGCACGCCGAGGCGCGGCCCGAGCACGAAGGTGCCGTCCGGCCCGGTGCGGGTGACGGTCCAGGGAGCGAGGCGCCGCTTCGGGTGGGTCATCGCCTTGCCTCGGGCCGTGACAGGCCCGCGTAGGCCCTCCCCGCGAGCCGGAGGGCGAGCTCGAAGGGTGAGGTGCGCGCGACATCGATCTCGACGACCCCGGTCTGCCCGTGGGCGAGCGCCTTCGCGTCGGCGTCGCGGCTCTCCAGCTCGACGCGGAGCCTGCCCTCGCGGGACACCTCGCCGACGCTGGTCACGGTGAGCGAGACGCTGGCGCGCGCGTCGGTCACGGCGCTGTCGAGGCGCATCACCGCCGCCTGGCCTGGGTGCACGATGCCCGCGGCGTCGGACTCGGCGAGCTCGGCGACGACCCGGAGCGCGCCTCCGGGGACAAGGGTGCCGAGCCGCTGCGCCGCGGTCACGTAATCGCCCGGCGGAGCGGAGACGATGTCGCCGAGCACGCCCGAGGTGGGCGCGCGGACCACGTGGAGGGTGACCTCGCGTTCCAGGCGGGCGATGGCGGCGTCCTTGAGCTTGAGCTGGCCATCGAGATCGACCACCTCGCGCAGCAGCTCCTGGGTGTGCGCGGCCCCCCCCCGGTGGGCCACCTGGACCTCGGCCGCGGCGCGCCGGGCCTCGGCGGCCTGCACCGCGAGGCTCGCCGCGCGCTCGGCGTGGCTCATCTCCCGCTCCAGGAGCGTGAGCTTCGGCAGCAGCGAAGCGTCATTCAAGGTGCGCACGCGGGACAGCTCGTCGTCGCTCAGCGAGAGGAGCTGCGCCGCGGCGCTCTCGTGGGCGCTCGCCGTCCTCGCGTTCGCCCTGGCCACCACCACGCTCGCCTGGGTGAGGGCCCTCTCCAGATCGAGCGCCGCGCGCGCCGCGTCGAGCGCCGTCACCACGACGTCGCGCCGGACGCGCTCCTCGGAGAGCTGGAGGCGCGCCGAGGTGGCGTCCAGCTCGACGAGCACGTCGCCCTCCGCCACGCTGCGGCCGAGGGCGAGATCGCTGCGCGCGACGCGGCCTGCCACCTCGGCGACGACGGGCCGCGGCCAGCGCGTCGACTCCACCCGCGCCGAGGCGCTTGCCCGGAACACCGCGACCTCGCCGCGGAAGAACCAGGCGCTCCACCCCGCCATGAGCGCGAGGGACAGGAGGAGGCCCGCGTGGCGCCCCCGGCCGCGCGGCTCGATGGACTCCAGGCACCGCTCGAACGCCGCAGGCAAGCTACCTCCCTCCCGCCGCCTCGGCGTCCACCGTCACCAGGACGCCGCTCTCCAGGAAGGCCCCGAGGATCGACTGTACGTCGATCCTCTGCAGGCCGGTCGCCGAGGCGAGGAGGTCGCGATCCCCGAAGGGCCTGTCCCTGGAAGCCATCCATCGGCAGAGCGAGACCAGCTCCGCCGGGATCTCGATGTCGGTACGTCCGAGCCGCGGGTCCGTCACCGCCACCTGCCAGCCGGTCTCCTTCCCGGCGCCGACGGCGCGCACCTCCACCGCCGCTGCGCCACGCTGGTAGCTGCGCCTCGGGCCCGGCAGGAGCGCCGGGGTGAGGCTGTCGAACAGCGCCGCGGGCGCGAACTCCGGTCCGTCGAGCGCGCGCTTCGCCTCGGCGAGCAGCGCCTCCAGCTCCGCCCGCGAGGCGGCACCCTGATCGAGAAGCGGGCGCCTCCAGCGCGCCAGCTTGTGCAGCTCTCTCGTGAGCTGCCTGGTGAGGGTCTGGGCATACGACGAGAACTGCAGGTCGAAGGTGACGGCGAGCGAGTCGGCGTGGGACCTCGTCGCGTGCATGTAGCCCCGCGGCAGGAAAAGCACCGAGCCAGGGGTCATCTCGACCTCCCTGGCGTCCTCGGGCATCCCTGGCGGGAGCGCGCCCTCGTGGTACTCGGCGATCATGTTCGCCGCCGTGCCGCTCACGTGGTTGTGGAGGGGCTGCTCGATGACCGACTGGGGGGCGACCCACCAGCGCTTGCTCCCCCGGAGCTGCACGCTGAAGGCGGGATCGGTATCGAAGTGGGGCAGCACGCGGCCTCCCACCGTCGACGCGAACAGGCTGCACGTGGCGCTCCCCACCGGGATCCCCAGCCCTTGCTCGAGCCCGCGGAGGACCGGCTCGAGCCCCGGGACCCACCGCTCCACCTTGTTGAACTGGAGGAGGGCACCGCGGTCGTAGTGGTCGAGGGTGTCGGGGGCGCGCAGGAGCTTGCCGTACGTGCGCTGCTCGAGCGCATCTTCGTCGGGGAGCCACACGCTCACCGGATCGTTGAACCCCTGCACCAGGGTCCGCACGTCATTCAGCTCGGGCAGGCTCGCTATCGCCTCGAACCTGTCGAGCTGCCCGTGATGCACGAAGAAAGTATCGGGGAACCCCCCGAGAAACTCCTCGCTCGTCATCGGTTGAACGAGCGCCGCGAGCACCGAATCCATGCCGACTCCTTGAGGTATCTTCCATGAATGAGAGCGAAAGAGGGAGGCGCCACAGGGGCCCCGTGTGGCGCCTCCCGGTCACTAGGTGGCGGCGTAGCGGTTGCTGCCCTGCCCTGCGCGGATCGCGGTCTTGATCACGACCTTGCGCACCTCGGGCTCATCCTGCTTCGTCTCCTTGACGCTCTCGTTCGATTGCGCGTTTTTCTTGTCCACGTCGATCCTCCTCGGCAATGGTCCATGGCTCACTCACCCACCACGGGTGAAGCGACATCGACCGTAGCGACTGCCGCAGGCGTGCCAGAAGCTGCAATGTTGCCCGACGATCTCGTTGTCCGTGCGTCTCGACGCGCCGCTCCGCCGGTCAAACCCGCGTACCACGCCGTGTGTCGGCCCGATTCACGGATCCATGATGCAATGGCGGAATGTTTCGTGGTGGCGCGTTTCAGGGGCGGACCCGGGCGCTGGCGGCTCCCCCAGGCCGCCACGCGCCTCCCTCGCTCACTGCAATTCGAGGTAGTCGACCGAGTAGATCCAGCCGTTCGGGTGCGTCACCCCGGCCAGGCAGAGCGTCCCCGTGCCGCTCGTGGAGAGCGCCGTGGAGAGGTCGGTGAGCTGAGGGCTGCTCCATCCACCCGTTGCGGTGCCGAGGCTCAGCGTGCCGAGCGTGGCGCCGTTGAACTTGAGCTGCGCCTGGCCTCCCGAGTAAGGCGCACCCACGTGCACGCGCGCCAGGGTGCGGCCGGTCAGGTCGACGTTGCTCCAGCAGATGGTGTCGCCTCCCTCGAAGCCCACGACCTTGCCGCCACTGTCGCCGCCCGCCTCCGCGAAGCAGCCGTTCAGGGTAGCGCTCTCGGCCTCCAGCCGGAGCGGCGTCGCGCCTCCGCCACCCGAGCCGCCGGCGCCGCCCGAGCCGCCCGCACCACCGCTGCCGCTCGTGCTGCTCGTGCTGCTCGTGCTGCTCGTGCTGCTCGTCGAGCCGCCGCTACCCGGCACGCACTGCCCCCAGGAGCCGCAGGTGAGCCCCGCCCCGCAGGCCCCGCACGACCCTCCGCACCCGTCGCTCCCGCACAGCTTGCCGGTGCACTCCGGCTGGCAGGCGTAGCTGGAGGTGGTGAGGATCATGTTGTCGAGGAAGAGCTGCGCGCCGTTGTAGCTTGTCGCGCCGTTCGTCCCGAGGTCGATCTCGAACTTGTAGGCGCCCGACGCGCTCGGCGTGAAGCCCGGACCGGTGCAGGTCGTCCAGGCCGTGCCCACGTTGCAGGTGAAGTTCGCGATCGCCGTCCAGGGGCTCGCTGCCTGCACGATCTTGAGCGGCACCGTCAGAGGCGCGGCCGCCCTGAGATCGACCTTCCACGAGTAGGTCGTCCCGGCCTGCAGCGCGAAGCCCTCCTGCCGCACCTGCACGCTGTGCTGCGCCCACCCGCTGTTGTCGACGCGCACCCACTGCACGTAGCCGTGCGCGCCGCCCTCGTTGATGACCTCCGTCAGCCCGGTGCCGCCGTCGAAGAACACGTCGCTGCGGTGGTACGTGAAGTCCTCGTTGAACCCGCAGTTGCGGATGAGGTTGTCGGGGGTGCCATTGCCATTCACGTCCTGGCACGCCGCCCGCTGCGCCTGAGGATACCCCGAGCTGCGGTGATACCAGCGCACGTAATCGACCTCGAGCTTTGCCTTGTCGCCGTGGTTCGCCCAGTCGATGTTGATGCATTGCGACGGCGTCTCCCCGCGCGCCGCCCAGCCCGAGCACCCCAGCTCGCCGCCCACGGCGAGATTCATGATGAGGTACATCGGCTGCCGGAACTCGGTGGCCCCATCGCCGATGGTGAACGTACCGACCGGGGTACCGCCGCTCTGCGGGAGCGCGTCCAGGTACACCTTGAAGCCGGTGTCGTCCCACAGGAAGCCCCAGGTGTGCCACTGGTGGTAATCGATGGTGCGACCATCCCAGACGGCCCTCGCCCCGTCCACCGTGCCGTCGCACTTGGCGTCGCCTCCGTTGGGCCAGGCGCTGCACGCATTCGGCTGCCAGCCACCAGGCGCCGCCGCGGACTCCCCCGCTTCGGGCATCTCCCGCCAGAGCACGTTGTAGCCCATCGCCTTGTTCCCGGGGAACAGCGCGGGGTCCTCGGCAATCTGGGTGTACTCCATGATGTCGATCTCGCCGGTCATGGGCCAGCCGACGCTGTCGTCACGCCCCCCGCTGGCGCGCGCGCTGTTCGCCCCGAGCATCCAGATCGCCGGCCACATCCCGTGGGGCGGAACGGCCCCGGCAGGGAGATCGGCGAACGGCATGCGTGCCCGGAACTCCACGTACCCGTAGCGCATCTCCACCTTCTCGTCGGAGCTGATGCGCCCCGAAGTGTACTGCATCCCGTTCGCAGGGGCGTTCGCCGCCCCCTCGAAGGGCGCGCACTCGTCGTGGTCCCACACCCCGTTCGTGTTCTGATCGTAGAGGCACCAGCCGCTGCTGCAGGACCCTCCTGCCCCGCACTCGCTGCTCGCCGCGCACTGCTTCCACACCACGCAGTCGAGCTTCTCCTGGCGCGCGCGGATGGTCAGCTTCCCGTTCTCGACGCAGTAGTTCCAGTTGGTCGGGTGGTCGGGGCACTCCCGGTTGGTGTACGCCTGGCTCTCGTAGTTGACGCCCAGGTTCTCCTTGCGCCACTTGCCGGCATTGAGGAACGACTTCGGTTGACCGCCATTCAGGTTGCCGCCGAAATCGTCCTCCCAGGTCAGCGCGAACGCCTGCCCCCCGATGGTGAGCGCCGCGTTGCCATACGACTCCAGCCCGTCCACGGCCCAGCCGATTCCGTCGACCGACGCCTCGTCGCCCTCCATACTGCCGGCGTGACAGCCGTAGACCATCGTGCCGAATGCGGCGACCCCGAACCACATCGAGGCATGTCCAAAAATGCGCCCTCTTTGAATCAAGTACACCTCCTTTGAAAACGCATCTTATGGTCGACGCAACCCTCTGTCGCCAGCGCAATGACGGCGCGCACATCCTGACGCGCGACCTTCCGTGTGCGCTCCGTGGAATGTTCGGCGAGCCGCGCACCGCCATGGCCAGGACGTCGCGCACCGTCCCACAGGCGTGCTGTGCGTCAGCGCAGGTCACCAGACGTCGGCGGACCTCCGCGCACGTCGGCAGCTCTCGGGGGCCCTCCGTGAACCTGGGTGTTCGCAACGTCTCCGCGCAAAAACGACCGCGTCGCACCAACACATCGACGAAGCATCATTTGATGACACGCACACGGTTCAGGGTGATACCAGGACACGCTGAAGGGTGCGCGATGCGGTCGCGCTCTTTGCCTCTCTGCGTTCCAGCGCCGAGATCACGTCCATGCACGAGTCACGAGGTCGCACCATGGTGGGGATTGCCACTCGCAGGTCACGTTGGTTTCTGGCAGCGTTCACGGGCGGTCTGCTCGCAATGGCAAGCTGTACCGTCGACGGAGACGAGGAGCCGACGGGCCCCGTCGGCGCACCCGAGCAGGACGACGATCAGGCCGGGGGTGACCAGAGCCAGGCCGGAGCCGACACGCTGGCGCCGCTTCAACGCGATGACCGGGGCCCCGAGGTGCGTGCCCTCCACGACTACCTGCGGGCGTTCGGCTATTTCCCCAACCCGGAGCTTCACGAATTCGCGGGGTGGCGGCCCGTGTTCGACCAGGATTCCGCCGACCCCGAGCTGTTCGACGACGTCCTGGAGCAGGCCCTCGTCCTTTACCAGCGCGCCCACGGCCTCCCTGACGACGGCACGGCCAACGCGGAGACGCTCGCCCTCATGGCCAGGCCCCGCTGCGGCTTCCCCGACTATTACGCGGGCTCCCACGCCTTCGAGCATGGCGGCGTCTCGAATTACGTGGCGTCTGGCTACAAGTGGAACAAGAACGCCCTGACCTACTCGTTCCTCAACTACACGGGCGACCTGCCCGTCGCCAATATCCAGGCGGACATTCGCAACTCCCTCAACCGCTGGGCCGCGGTGACCCCCCTGAGCTTCACCGCCGTCGGCTCGGGTGGTGACGTCCAGATCGGCTTCTACCAGGGCGATCACGGCGATGGGAACCCCTTCGATGGGGCTTATGGCGTCCTCGCCCATGCGTTCTATCCCACCCACGGCGGCACCCATTTCGACGACGCGGAGAACTGGACCCAGAACGGCTCGGGCATCGATTTCGCCACCGTCGCGCTCCACGAGTTCGGACACACCATCGGCCTGAACCACTCGGCCGACGCGAACGCGGTGATGTACGCCAGCTACTCCGTCATTCGCCGCGATCTGACCACGGACGACATCCTCGGAGCGCAGGCAATCTACGGCCAGAAAGACATCGGTTGGTCTTACGATGGGCCGATCCCCGGGCGGTACTGCACCCTCTTCGGCGAGGGGGCAGATCCCCACTACTGGAACGACAACTACCTCTGCTCCGTGAACAACTACGGCTTCCAGTGGAGCTCCGCCGGCCCCATCGCCGGCATGCGGTGCACCCAGGTCCACGAGGGCTCCGAGCCCGCCGCGCACACCTGGAACGACAACTACGTGTGCGTACCGAACAACAGCCCCCTGCAGCTCTCCTGGTCCTCGGCGGGACCCATCGCCGGCAAGACCTGCACCCAGATCTACGAGCCGGGGGACCCCCACACCTGGTTCGACAACTACCTCTGCTACTGACCCTCGCGCGCTACAAGGGAGGTCCATGCACCGACCTCTCTCCCTCGCCGCCTCGCTCCTCGCGCTCGCCCCCCTCGTGTCCCTCGCCGCCTGCGAGGACGACGGCTCGTCCTCCACCTCCACCCCTGACACCACCTCCCCCACCTCCAGCGTCGGAGGCAGCGGAGGCGCTGGTGGGGGCGCTGGCGGCAGTGGCGCCGAGGGCGGCGCTGGCGGTTCTGGCGGCGAGGGCGGCCAGAGCGCCCCCATCGTCTGGGGACCGTGCCCCGAGAGCTACGTGGACGCCGAGTGCGCCACGGTCCCCATGCCGCTCGACCACGACCACCCCGAGGGCGCCACCATCGACATCTTCGTCGCCCGCCGCCTCTCGGGGCAGCCCGACGCGCCCCAGCTCTGGATGCTCGAAGGTGGCCCTGGCAGCTCCGGCGAGGCCTTCTTCTACGGCGCCGTCGACCGCTTCGCCGCCCTCATGCCCGGCGTCGACCTCTACGTCCCCGACCACCGCGGCACCGGCCGCTCCGGCCACCTCGCCTGCGACGGCGAGGACCCTGCCTCCCCTGGCGGCAACCTCATCGTCGCCGAGGAGTGGCCCGCCTGCGCCGCGCAGGTGGCCACGGAGCGCGCGGCCGACCTCCCCTTCCTCGACGTCACCAGCGCCGCCCGCGACCTCGGCGCCCTCATCGCGCGCGCGAGCGCCCCGGACCAGCCCGTGCTCCTCTACGGCCTCTCCTACGGCAGCTACCTCGCCCTGCGCTACCTCCACCTCTTCCCGGAGCGCCTGAACGCCGTCGTCCTGGAAGGCGTCGTCTCGCCCGGAGAGCTCTTCGTCTCGCAGCTCGACCAGGTCAACGACCTGCCCGCCCAGGCGTACGCCGCCCTGTGCGCCGCCGACCCCACCTGCAGCAGCAAGCTCGGCCCCGACCCCTGGGCCCGCCTCGGCGCCATCGCCGCCATGCTCGACGCGGGCCACTGCGCCGCCGCCGGCATCGATCGCCGCATGCTGCGCGAGATCATGGCCGGCCTGTTCATGGGCTGGCGCACCCGCCTCGTCTCCCTCGCCCTCCCCTACCGCCTGGAGCGCTGTGCCGCCGAGGACCTCGTCGCCATCGAGCACTTCAAGACCCTCTGGTTCGAGCCCTACGACCTCACCGGCTTCTCCCAGGCCCTCGAGGTGCACATCGACGTCTCCGAGCTGTGGGAGGACCCCGCCCCGAGCGCCGCGGAGCTCGAAGCCCGCGCCGACGCCGCCATCTACAGCCCGAACTGGGCGGAGACGCGCCGCGACGTCTACCCGCTCTGGCCGAAGTACCCCGCCGATGGGTACACCCTCACCTGGCCCGAGACCGACGTGCCGATGCTGATGCTCAACGGCACCCTCGACTCCCAGACCCACCTCACCCAGGCCGAGATCGCCGCCTCCCACTTCAACGGCCCACACCAGACCTTCGTGGCGGTCCCCAACGCGCCCCACGTGGTCTCGGCCCAGTCCCCCACCACCCTGGGCGACAACGTCCCCTGCGGGACGCGGATCATCGCGAACTTCCTGCTCGCCCCCGCGTCCCCCGTCGACACCTCCTGCATCGCAGCGCTCCGCCCCCTGGAATTCGAGGACGCGACCCGCGCTGCCGTCTACTTCGGCACCGGCAGCGTCTGGGAGAACGTCCCCCTCTCCGCGAGCGCCGCCCCGACCGCCGCTTCGACCGCCGCTCCCACCGCGCCCCCCCTGCGCCGCGCCTGGCACGACGACGCCCAGCGCTGACGCCCCGCCCCCGTCACGCCTTCCCGAGCAGCGCGAACACCTCGACCGAGCGCTGTCCCACGCCGAGCATCAACCCACTCTTCGCGTGCTGCACCAGCCGTCCCCCCGACCACCCGGCGTGGGCGTTCATCGGCGTGTCGCCCTTCTTCCAGACCCTCACGGTGGGCGTGTCCTCGGAGCTGGTGAAGATCACGCCGCGCGCGTCGAGGTGCGCCCCCACGATGGGTCGCTGGAACGGCACTGGCGGCGGCGCGTCGATGCGCCCGAGCGACGCTCCACCACGATCGAAGCGCTCGATGTATGACGAGGAGACGAGGTAGAGCGACTCCCCGTCCTTCGCAAAGAACACCTGCCACACCTCCTCCTCACGCGGGATCGTGGCCAGGTGCGCGCGCGCCGCCACATCGAAGATCCGCACCCCCGCGCGCCCGTCGTACGGCGGACAGAGGACCAGGTACCGATCGCTCCCGGCGAACGTCGCCGTCCCCACCTTCCCCCGCGGATCGAGCGCCCACGTCTCCCGGGTGGCGAGGTCCCACACCCGGTACGTGGGCGCGTCCCCCTCCTCCGAAAGGACGGCATACCGCCCATCGCGCGAGACCGACCAGAGACGCCCTTCGTTCCGCGACGGCAAGGTCCCCAGCACCGTGAGCGCCCGATCGCGCACCGTGAAGCCCCCTGGCGTCTCGAACCACGGGCTCTGCCGGGTGACGATGGCCTCCCCGGCGACCTGGATCTCGTACGTGCGCTCATCGAGCGTGGCGAGCCGCTCCCCGGTGACGCTCCACAGGATGGCGGGGTGCATGGCGTACCCGACCAGGAGCCGCTCGGCATCCACCCACGCCACCGCCTGCACCGTGTCCTCCCTCGGCGGCACCCCCGCGCTGGGATTCGGGAGCCTCACCACCTCACGCCCCTCGACTGCGTGCAGCTCCACCCGCCCATCCTTGTGGTCGCTGGAGAGGTGCGGTGCGGCGAGCCACCGCTCATCCGGCGAGAGGAACAGAAACTGCGAGGTGATGCTCCCCCCGAGCCCCACCCGGGGCAGCTTCACCTCCCGGACCTCCGTCCCATCCCGCCGGATCAAGCGGGCTCTCTCCGTGGTGGCCGTGAGCACCAGCCCCGACGCCGCAATGAGCGCCGAGAACCGCTCCCTGGGCGCTGCGATCTCGCGCAGCTCCCCCCCTGGAAGCGTCACCTCCATGAGCCCCGCCCCCCTGAAGAACACCGCCGCGTCACGCGCGGCGCCGGGCAGCGCTCCCTGGAAGACCGTGTTCAGCTTCTCGTCGTGCCGGAGTGCGCGCACAAACGTGCCCTCCTGGAAGACCCGCGCCGTCCCCTCCTCCCCCACGGTCACCACCTGGCGCCCGTCCTCGGAGACCGAGATCCCCCGCACCGCCCCCTCGTGCCCCGCGAGCGCTTCGAGCAGCGTCCCCCGGATCCCGTACCGCCGTGTCACCCCATCCCCACCCCCCACGAGCACGCTCTCCCCGTCGGACGCGAAGGCCACCGCCTGCACCGGCCCGATGCCCCCTTCATACCGCGCGCGCACCGCCCCCTTCTCCCCATCGATCAGCACCGCGCCCCCCTCCCGGAACCCCACCGCGACCCGATCTCCCGTCGGCGACAGCCGCGCGCACGCCACCTCCTCCCCCACCTCGAACACCCCCACCTGCGCCTTGCCCGCCCCGTCCCAGAGCGCCACCGTCGTCCCCCCCGCCGTGAGGATCCGCTCCCCCCGCGCATCCACCGCCACAAGCCCCGGGTGGTTCAGCCACGCCTTCGTCGCCCCGAGCCCCTTCGCCGACACCGGCCGCAGCTCCGCCACCCCCGACGAACTCCCCACCACCGCCAGGCTCCCATCCGGCACGAACGCCGCGTCCACCAGCCGCGTGCTGTCCGTGGGGTAGTGGTAGCTGTCCCACGCCAGCCCCTTCTTCAGGTGCCCCACGAACTTCGGGTCACGCACCTCCACCCGCAGCACCGCCGACCCCTTCTTCGCCTTCACCAGCACCACCCCGGCGATCACCTCCCGCTGCAGCGCCGCGCTCTCCTCCGGGTCGTAGACGCGCTTCCCCTTCAGCGGCGAGCCCGGCGGATCCTCCAGCAGCCGCAGCACCAGGCTCGGCCACAGCCCGACCACGTCGTCCTGCGTCGCCTTCACCTCCAGCTCCGCCGAGACCTCGTCCTTCTTGAGGACCTTCACCGTGTACGTCGGGCTCGCCATGCTTCCTCTCCGCGCGCCCCGAAGCTCCAGGCGCCCGCCCCGCACCATACAGCGGGACAGCCTTGCCGGGTCTGCCCCAAGCGCCCTCACCGCGCCCACTGCAGGCCCCCTGCTCTGCTCCGCTGCACTCCCCTCCCCTCCGCTGCACTCCCCTCCCCTCCGCTGCACTCCCCTCCCCTCCGCTGCGCTCCCCTCCCCTGGGCGACCGTGGTACCACCTCTCACCGATGCCCCTCCGGCTCGCGATCGGCACCTCCGACTTCCGCAAGCTCCGGGAGAGCGGCGCCTACTACATCGACAAGACCTCCTTCATCCGCGAGATCCTCGACGCCCCCGCCGAGGTCATCCTCCTGCCGCGCCCCCGCCGCTTCGGCAAGACGATGAACCTCTCCATGCTCCGCGCCTACCTGGAGCGCCGCGAGCCTGGCGATGACGATCTCGCCCCCCTCTTCGCCGGCCTCTCCATCGCCAGCGCCGACCCCGAGGTGCGGGCTCACCAGCAGCGCTACCCCGTCGTTCACCTCAACCTCAAGGGCGTCAAAGCCTCCACCTTCGACGACGCCTGCAAGGCCCTCGGCCGGGTGCTCGCCGTCGAGCTGGAGCGCCACGCCCCCCTCGTCCTCGCCGATCCGCGCCTCCTCCCCACCGAGCGCCACCGCTACGAAGCACTCATGGCGAGCGCCGGCGCCCCCGTCGACCTCTGGGACGCCCTCGCTCTGCTCACGCGCCTCCTCCACCGCGCCACCCGCGAGCGCGCCCTCGTCCTGATCGACGAGTACGACGTCCCCCTCCAGGCAGGCTTCACCCACGGCTACCTCGACGAGGTGACGGGCCTGATGCGCAACCTCCTCACCGGAGGCCTCAAGGACAACCCCCACCTTTTCCGTGGCGTCCTCACCGGCGTCCTCCGCGTCGCCCGCGAGGGCATCTTCTCGGGTCCGCGTAGGCCTTTCCTGTCCATTGGTACACCGTGGCGTCGTTGCTCTCCCGGCGTCGCACAAGGAAGCCCCTGTCACACAGCTCGTCGAGCGCTTCTCGCACCACGGTCCGCCCGCGGCGCGCCAGGTCCGCGATCTCTGGGAGCGACTTCTGGACTGCTCCGGACGGGCCGGTCTTCTGCGAGACGGTCAAGCCAACCAGCAGGGCGCTAGCGGTGAGGGCCCTGTCAGCGAGCAGCGCCTCGTTTGCGATCACGGTCTTGAACCTACGCGCGGCGGACATTGTCGGTCCGCTCGTCGGGGGCTCAGGGGTTGACTCCCAAAACGCGTCGGCAGTACTCTCAGTCGGAGTAGACACAAGTCACCTCTCTCAACGCCCGATGACCCTTGCCGCCAAGCCAGGTCTTCGGGCGTTGCTCTTTTTGTTGCGCTGGCTCTTGGGAGATATCTGCGCTCCTCGGTGGAAATCAACTCGCGTGCGCGGCGCACGGCTAGATAGATCGGTGATCTATAAGGAGTGCTGTGTCGGCTCCCGACACGTGCCAGCTCGGGAGCCGACACGGTTGGGGTCGGAAACCGGCACGTTGACTGTTGCGTGAAGGTGTGCGTCTTCCAGTCTGATGGGCAAGAATGGAACCGAGGTCCAAGCACCAATCGTGGGCGGGGGCGCGGGGGATGATGGAGTTCTCGCGCCAAGGCTGGCGCCCACGTCGCCGGAGCGCGATCCGGCGAGGATGTACCTGCTCTCGTTGAGCAGCCAGGAGTCGAGGCGCTCGCAGGCCAGCGCGCTGCGTGTGGTGGCGCGGCTGTTCGGCCACGAGACCTCCACCATGCCGTGGGAACATCTGCGGTTGCAGCACACGCGTGTGTTGCGCGCCACGCTCGCTCGAACGAAGGCCCCCAAGACGGCGAATCGCTATCTCACAGCCGTCCGCGAGGTGTTGCGGTGGGCGGCGCGACTCGGCTTGATGAGCCGCGACGACCTGGAGAGCGCGATCGACTTCCCCGCGGTGCGCGGCAGCCGACTGCCGTCCGGTCGGGCGGTGACGGTGGTGGAGGTCCAAGCTCTGTTCGCCACCGCAAGGAGCGACCATCGACGACGAAGGGGCGCCCGCGATGCCGCGATCGTGGCGCTCATCTTCGGCGGAGGCCTCCGGCGCGCGGAGGCGGCGAGGCTCACGGTGGGAGCCTGGCAAGGCGGTGCGGTGAGGGTGCGCGGCAAGGGCGACAAGGAGCGAGAGGTGCCGTTGCCGGGGCCCGCTCGCGAGGCCATTGAGAGGTGGATGGGGCTACGTGGGCGCGCTCCCGGGCCGCTGGTGGACGACCTGGACCAGCGTGGTAAGGCGCTCACGCCGGACGCGATCCATGAGGCCCTCCACCGCCTGGCGCGTCGCGCGGGGGTCAAGCCGTTCGGCTCCCATGACGGGCGTCGGTACTTCGCCACGCAGCTCCTTCGAGCTGGCGTGCAACTCCGCCACGTCCAAGATTTGATGGGGCATGCGAGCCCAGCCCAGACCGCGAAGTACGACCGCGCCAGCGCCGACGACAGGGCGCGGAGCGTCGAGCTGCTGCCGCTCCCGTACTGAGCGCCCTTCTGCCACTACCCTGTCGAGGCCAAGCGTCGTCGGTCCCGATCGACGACTCACTGATTCGCCGGCAACCAGCCGGATCAGGTGGTGAGGTGACCTGACGGGCGGGTATTCTTGTGCCCGTGAAAGCCGACGCCCCCGTCGGTCTCCTGAGCTTGGCGGCGAGGGACTGACGAGGGCGTGGGTGGAAAGGACCGTGTGGACGACGACCCTACCGATGGGAAGGGTACCTCCCGTCACGACAGCGCGCAACCCTCGGCGGCCCGCGAGCGAGGGTGGGTGTTCCGCGCTCAGCGCGCGGTTTTTGCGGCGCCCAAGGAGGACCTGAGCCCGACGCAGAAACTCGTTGCGCTGGCGATAATTCAGCGGGTCGGTCGCAGCGGCAAGGCGTGGCCTGGCATGGGGCGGATCGCCCTGGACACGTCTCTCACGCGTCGTTCTGTGATCCCAGCGGTGAAGAGCCTGGAGCGCAAGGGGTGGCTCAGGGTCGAACGGAAGCGGCGGACAACCCGGGGAGACCCAGACACGAATGTGTACACCGTCACCATACCTGAGAGGGGGGTAGTGAAGGACGTTCACCAGGGGGGTAGTGAACGTGGTTCACCAGGGGTGGTGAAGAACGTTCACCAGGTGGTGAAGGACGTTCACCAGGGTAGTGAACCTGGTTCACCCAAATCTCTCTCTGAACAAACCCACGAAGTGGGGGCGCGCGCGCACGGCGAGGAGGAAGAGGGGTCGGTGCAGCCCCTGGCGAAGCAACAGCCAAACTGGTGGGAGGAGTTGCAGGCGATCCACCACGAGCAGCGCCGGACGACGTACGGGTCCGCCGGGGCGGCGGAGCTCGTGAAACCTGACGTGAAGGAGCAGATAGTGGGCATCCTGCTCGAGGAAACCGAGTTCGGACTGAAGGTCCGCCGGGAGCGCCTGAGTGAGGAGACGGATAACCTCGCCATGTTCCGGGAAGTGTCTCGTGATGTGCTGAGAGAGTGGTTCCGAAACCCAGGCCGTGACGGGTTCCTCGCCAACCGGAAGCACCCGCTATACGTGCTGGCCGGCGACCTCACGGAACTCGCCTGGGCCTGGAGGCGGACCTACCCCGATCGCCTTGAGAAGCAACGGCGCGAGGCTGTCCGCAAGAAGCCGCGAATCTCTTCAACGGGCACCGCGAGCCGTAAGGCTGGGCGCTGACCACCAACGACATGGTTCGCGGGTGCCGCCAACGCTGGCGGCGCCCCGGCCGGCTCAGATCGCAACACGAGCGACAAAGCCCACGGGGATGACCTTAGAACCAGGTGGGGATGCCCCTGACGCGACTACCCCATGGAACGGGACCCCTGGTAAAGTGTGCAACCGTGGCGCAAGACATCATTGCTTCGGGGGTCGCGAGGGGTTGGAAAGAGATCTGCGCGGAAGCGGGGCTTGAGCCTCGAGGGTGGCGGAAGCTCCTGGAGGCCGCCAGGCGCCCGAGCAACCCGCTGCCGCTGAGCTACGACCCTTGGGGGCGCCCGGAGCTCGACGTGGCCGCCTTCAGGCGATGGCGCGCCGCCGAGACGGTCACGGCCCACGAGCACGACCAGCGGCGCCGCCGGCCTGCCAGTGGCCCGGTGCCTCGTCGCCGCGCTGCCGCTTCCCCTTGAACTCAGCGCCCAGGGCCGACGGGCGTCAAGGGTCCCCGCTCCCGAGGTCCGCACGCGGGAGGCGGGTGTCGTGGGCGTCGTTGGGCCTCGTGCGCTCCCGGTGCCGCGTCACCTCCCGCAGGACAGGCGCGACGCGAAACTCCTCGCACAGCAGGTCGATGTCGGCGGCCCGTGGGTGGTCCAACAGCCCGGCGTCGCGCAACCCTCGAGCGGCTCAGCCCTGGGTGGTGCGACTGTTGGTGGGGAAGCCTCCAGGATCTCGGCGATGGCCTGGCGGAGTCTGGTCATCCACCGAGCTTACACACCGGGCCGCCTCCGCGTGAGCGCTGACGTTCTCAGAACGGACTCAGGAAGGACGAGAGCGCCTTGCGCACGAGCGAGATGAGGGCGCGGCGGTTGTACTCCGCGAAGGAGCCACCCACGAGCAGCACGCCGAAGTGCAGCCACGCAACGTCGCCTTCCTCGGTCCGCGGGAAGGGCGTGGTCGAGAAGTCACCGAGGGCGGCGTAGGTCACGACCCTGGTGCCGCTGCGTCGCTCCACCCCCTCGTGAGCGAGCTTGAACGAGCTCGCGGGCACGCGTCGCCCAGTCTCCTCCTGGAGCTCGCGGACGGCAGCCTCCAGCGGAGTCTCGCCGAGCTCCACCTTGCCCCCAGGCAGCCCCCAGTCGGTGGAATCGTGCTTCCTGCTCACGCAGAGGACGCTCAGATCTGGCCGGATCAGAGCGGCGAGGGCGGCGCCAGGCTCAGAGGTCAAGAGGGCCCTTCGGCGGGTCGTAGCGCCGCCCGGGGTAGTAGCCGTTCTCGCGATAGAAGTGCTCCTCGAGTTCTCGGTAGGAGGGCACCCGTCGGCCCGTGCGGACCTGCCGCTCGTCGTCGCGATATTCATCGTTGTGCATGACGCCATCGTGAGGCGCGTCGCTGGCATTGGCAACGCGGATCAGGCACAAGGAAGGGCCAACATCAGCGACGTATCCACCCGAGGATACGAATGCGTCAAAGGCACGCGTAGCTCCTGGTAGTGCGGTGTTGCGGGTGAGCGCGAGACGCCGGAAGCGGGTGCGTCTGGCGGATCAGCGCACGTGGCGATAAAGCGCGACTCAGGGCAAAAGGGCTCCCTCACCAGGGAGTCGCAATGAGCGCACGAGTGCTGAGCGTGGCGGAGGTCGCGTCATTCTGCGGGGTGAACCCGCAGACCGTTCGGAGGTGGGCCCGCAGGGGGCACCTTCCGAAGGCAGGGGAGAGCCCTTCCGGGCGGGCTCACTTCGCGCCCGCGCAGGTCGCAAGGTTCCTGACCCGCCATGGCTATCCGCTGCCCGAAGCGCTCAAGGGTGCGGAGCCCACGAGCGCCGAAGGGGCTCCGGAGACCGAGCCCTCCAGGTCGGCGGCGGCCTGATGCCGTTCGCGCTCTTCCCCGCGGCTCCGCCGCAGGACGGCGCCATCATGTGCCGGGATGGGTACTGGTGGCACTGGCACCCCGTGCGGCGAGAGTGCTTCGCCGGCACCTCGAGCCTGAGCGTCCACCAGCTCGAGGCGTGCTTCGTGGGTACCCCGCTCGAGCGAGGTCGGTTCCTGGCGGAGCTGACCGAGGGGCAGTTCTCCGGGCTGTTCGTGGCGCAGTGCACGCAATGCGGGGCCGACCACCGCAAGCAGCCCCGCAACCTCGCCCGGGCCTTCCGGCAGATCCAGCCGGCGGCGAGGGGCGCCTCGAAGAGCTTGGGGTCCGTGGACCTCTTCGCAGTCGCGGCGGTGCGCGGAGCGAATGACCGTGAGACCGAGCGACTGCAGATCCTCGATGCCTCGGCGCGGCATCTCACGCGCGGCAAGCGGGTCAAGCGAGCAGAGAAGGGAGAGTCATCGTGACTCAGTAGTCGCGCCTCGAGGGGGCAGCGTCAGGAGACGGCTCACGACGGAACGAGAAGGGAACCCGGTGGGAATCATGAAGTTCAGTGACGAGGATTCGGTCGGCGCAATCTGCGAGGGCCTCCTCGCGATCTCGGTGGCGGAGAAGGGCTACAAGGCGGGGCGCGACGCATGCGAACGAGCCCTGATGAGCATCGAAGGAGGGCTCGGCTTCGTCGAGCCCATCGAGACGAGCGAAGCAATCGTGTACGCGCTCACCGCCATGGGTGGCCCCGACCGCGCCAGGAAGGTGCTGCAGCAGCTCCTCAACGCAGACGGGCCCGAGCTGCGGACGTTCATCGGGGCCCAGGCGGCGGCGATGAAGGCGGTAGTGGAGGGCGCAGCCGACGTGGACGCCACGGTGGCGCGGCTGGAGCGTATGTTCCACGAGATCACCGAGGAACGTGGGGGGCTGACGCTGGGGCGCGAAGCCGGGGCGCTCGGTGAGGATGAGCAGACCGCGGAGGACCCGGAGGACACGCTCTCGTGAACGACAGGGTCGCTGCTGGCGCCCTGTTGCTCGCGGTCCTCATCATCCGCACGGGCGCTGACGGCTACGACCATGCCGTGCGGGAGCTGCGGGACGCGGCCTGGGCATCGTCCTGGGGTGGGACCTCGGGCGGTGCCGGAGCGTCGGCGACCGCGCGGGCCCTCGTCGACCTGGTGAAGGCCTTCGGCCCGGAGGCCTGCGAGGGGTTCCGGGACGTGCTCAGCATGGAGATCCCCCGGGAGCTCGTCGAGCTTCAGGCGCAGGCGTTCCGGGACGTGAACGCTTCGGACAGTGCAGCCGTCGACGCGCTCCCAGTCGTGGAGGGCTGGAAGGCGGCCCTGCACCCCGTCTGGGGTGAGCTTGTCTCACGCCTGGAGACCGACCGGCTCGGGGACCTCAAGACCCTGGTCGAGGAGGAGGTGGTCCGGCGCGGAGGCTGAAGTGGTGCGGTGCAGTGGCAACAGAGGCCGGCAAGGCCTGAAGGAGTGACTCGATGAGCGCAAGAATGAGCGTTTCCCGGACGTACATCTCGGCGTCGCCCTGGTTGATCGGCTTCCTGGGCGGGGTGCTGATCCTCTTCTCGAACCTATTCGCGAGCCTCGGGGCTGGCTGCGGCGAGGAGCCGTCGCTCGAAGGTGCTGCCGCCCCGGGGCTTGGCTTCGGGCTCGATGGAAAGGGGGCGCTGCTGCTGGCGGAGCCGACGCCGGAGGACCCCTGCCAGTGCATGTGCAACGGGCTGGACCCCCTGAGCCCCGCCTACGCCTGCGTCCCGGAGTGGTACAGCACCGGGCGCACTTGCGACGGGGCGTGCGAAAACCCTCGGCGAGACACGTTCGTGTGCGGACCGCCCCCGGGCGGGCGGAGCGCCCCGTGGGCTCCCCCGAACTGCACCATCCTCGGCACCAACGCCGACGGCTCCCGGCGTTACTGCTGCCGGTGCGAGCTCGGGGAGGAGGTCGCGTGACGAACGACGGCCAGAAGCAACTGGAGGCCGCCCACGGCGTCGTCCGAACGACGCTCGCCCTGGCGCTCGCCCAGAGGGACCACGCTGCGGCGCTGGAGGCAGCGAAGCGCGCCTTCGGAGGTGCGTCGGGCCGGACTTCACCCGCGGCCGACCCTCGCCACCCGAAGCCCCGGGGCAAGAGGCTTTGACCGACAAGCCCACTGCCGCTGGCCGCAGCGCGGCGTTCAGGGTCATCGAGACGATGGCGTCCCTCCAGGCCGCGCAGGTGGCTCACCGTCGCGCGTGTTACGACGCGAAGGAGCTGCTGGAGCCCCATCAGTACGAGGAACTCGCGCGCGACCTGGAAGGCTCCTGGACTTCGTTCCGCTTCCTGCTCGGCGACGCCTGAGCACCCTACGTCAGCGCTGGCGCCACTAGGTGCCGCATGAGCTGAGGAGCGAGCTTCGTTGCGTGCTCGGCGTGGGCGTGCTGCCCCGCGTAGTTCATCAGCCAGACGAGGCTTGAGCCGAGCTGCACGCCCGAGAACGGGCCGGCCAGGTTCTCGGTGCCTCCCCACCTCGACCACAGGTTGTCCGGCGCGATGGCAGGGCGCATGGCCTCCATCGTCGCCGCGGCGCTCGGGTACACCACCCCCTTCTTCTCCACCGACACGTTGGGAGCCGACGAGGCCGTGACGACGAAGAGGCGCCCGGACATCGCCGCCTCCCGCGCGAAGGTCGCGAAGATCTCGAGGGGCTTCGCCTTGCCCTGAGCGTCGACCTCGGTCGTGTAGGTCGCATCCGCCAGGAGGAGCCCCGCGAGTTCCGCCCGGTCCGCCGGGTGGCGGAGGAGTTCCTTCACGAACGACCCACCGGCGGAGAATGCGCAGACGAGCAGCGGGCCCTCGGGGAGCCCGGCTCGCCGTCGCAGAGAGGGAAGGACGCGCCCATCGCCGGTCCGGAAGCTCTCCGCCTGTTGGCGGCACGAAGGCTTCCCGTCGCCCGTACAGCTCAGGACGCGCAAGGGAATGCCCTCTATCGTCGCCGCCCGCGCATCGGCGAGGCTCACGGGCCCAAGCCAGAGCACCCCCACCGCTCGCTTCGAGGCCTTGCGGGTGCGAGGGAACTGCAAGACCCGGTCGATCACCAGGTAGGACGCGGCGCCGATGGCAGCCGAGACCACGGAGCTTGCCAATACGAGCAGGGCCTCTCGCGCGTCTTGCCTCATGGGCGTTAACTGCGAGGCGCCGGGTCCAGAAGCAAGGCCGCGGGGACGCTTATCACTCATGCGGGCGGCTCTTACCGATAAGCCGAGCAGCGGTTCGCGCGATAAGCCGTAAGCCTTGCCATGCCATTGCGCGAGCAATCGACGACGCTACCATTCCCTCTCCTGGCGGCCGCAACGGCCCGCGCTGCAACCTCAAGGGGAACCAACCGTTATGCGCCTTCTGCCCGGTCCGTCGCATTCGTCCGCCCTCGCCCTGCCCTCGCGGAAGCCCGGCGGGGCTATCGCCCCTCATTCGCCCGTGGGGGCGGCTCTCGCAAGAGCGCCGGGCACGGACCAGGCGATCGAGAAACTGAAGGCGAAGCTCAAGGCCGAGGACCCGAGCGACGCGAGGGCGGTGCTCTCGAAGGAGCTGCCCGCGCTGGCCGCGAACTTCGGCGTCTCTGCAGCGGACAACACGGAGCTCGGCAAGCTCGTGACGGAGGTCGCCCGGGTGCGTCCGAGCACCATCGCGACCCTGGTTAGCGTCGTGGTGGCGCTGTTCGCGCCGAAGCGGATGCGGGGTCTCCGGCGGGGCGCCGCGCGCGTCGGCAAGGGGTGCGCCCACGCGGTGCTGGCGCGGCTGGGTCAGCAGGCGCCCGGCGCGCTCCGGGGGGCCACCGAGACCACCCTCGCCGGCGCGGAAGGCCCGCCCGCCGTCGCGGATGGCGCCGCCGACGGGGGCGAGGCGGAGCACTGGGGCGACGAGGGCGACCTGGGAGACCAGGGCTTCCGCCCCGCCGCGTGAGGGCGGTCGAGCCACGTGACGCAACTCGCCGCGCTCCGCGCGGAGGAAAGGGAATGAGCATGTCGGATCTCATCATCGTCGGCAGTCGGAGCTTCTCGGTCGGGGAGTGGAACGAGCAGTTCCTCGATGCGATCGCCGAGGTGGGTGCCACCAAGTCCTCGTCCGCCGCGGCCAAGGCGAAGCGGCGGCTCGCAACGCTCAACGCGGCCATCAAGAAGGCGGCCGCGCAGGCGAAGAACAACAAGCTGAAGGCGCTCGCCGCGACCGCGACGAAGACGACGAACGCAACGCTGGCCGCGCAGAACGCCGCCGCCGCCGCACGGCTGAAGGCGACCCGCGACTTCCTCGACCAGCCGACCTGTCCGATCCCCGTCTGCTTCGACGCCGTGGCCCCTGGCAGCGTTTCGGCGGTGGCGACGATCAGCTCGCCGCACGATCAGCCCTGGCGCATGGTCGCGATCGTCGCGAACGACTCGCAGTGCGACGGGATGAGGGTCACCTCGCTCAAGTTCGGCAACACCGAGCACGTGCCGGCCTGCGTGGCCTACGTCGGCGGCACCCCCACCCAGCCGGGCGTGGACCTGTCGATCTTCAGCGGGAAGCTGCACCGCGCGATCCTGCCCTCGCACCAGTTCCGTCCCTGGGGGCTCGGCCGCGGCGGCTGGATCCGGCCCGACGGCAAGATCTACCTCCAGCTCTTCAACCCGTCCGCCACGGCGAAGAGCGCGAACCTGATCGTCCTCGTCCAGTCGAGCCCCTGTGGGGAGAAGGCGACCTACGGCAAGGACTTCATGTACGAGGACGGCAGCCAGGTGGCGCGGAGCTCGTGGTCGAAGCTGCGCCGCGGGGCCTTCTCGTTCGTGCCGCGGGCCATCGCGCGCTGACGCTTCGGGGGTCCTGCTCGAGCTGTCCCCTGTGACCACCAGCGCGGGAGGCGCGCCGCCATGCTTTTCGAGGTCGACACGGACATCACTGGCGTGACGGTGTGCCTCCTTGCGCTCGCGTGGGTGAACATCATCGACGCGCGCCGCGACCAGGAGGTGGCCCGCGAGCTCGTGCAGCGCTGCGCCGCACCGGCCAAGCGGGGCTTCCTCTACCGGAACGACCTGCCTGGGAAGGACCGATGGAGCACCTTCGTGCCCCTGCTCCGGCGCACCAAGTCCGGGCGGCCCATCAAGGCTGACTGCGAGGACCAGGCCGCCGCGCACGCAGCAGCGTTCCACCTCACCGAGCCGCATCGGGTGGTGGAGGTGGCGATCACCCACCCCGGCGAGGGGCAGCTCGCGCACGCCTACCTCGTCGTCGACGGCCACCCCTTCGACCCGTGCGTGCCGAACGGGATGAAGCAGCCGCCCCAGTCTTTCTACGGCTCGGGGACGACAGCGCGCCTCCGCGTCTTCGACCCCTGCCTCTTGTTCGGCTTGTCCTGTCCCAACCCTTTCAGCTCGCCGTTGAGGTCCACATGATTTCGTCTGCTACTCGCAAGCTCCTCGTGGGCGCCGTCGCGCCGATCGTGGTCGGTGAGGTCGCGAAGCCTCTGCTGAGCCTCGTCGGGCAGGGTGCGAAGAGCCTGATCGCCAAGGTGCGCGGCGACTCCACGACCCCGGAGGTCGGCGGGCTCATCGCCCCCGTCCGCGAGGGGATCGAGGACACCACCCGCGCCATCGCTCGAGGTGTCGGCCTGCCCGTGCCCGAGCGCGGTGGCGGTGGCCGCCGCGGCGGGAAGAGCGCCGCGAGGGGCAGGCCTGCTGGCAAGGGCCACTACAAGTGCAACTGCGAGACCGCGGGGCACCCGGAGGGCGAAGGCGCGCACGCTGAGGTCGGCGACGCCGAGGCCGAAGCCGGGACGTGGGTCCCGGGGCCCGTGCCGTTCATCCCCGGTGGCAAGAAGCGCGGCAAGCCCTGGGCGGTGAAGGTGGCCGAGAAGGCGCGCCGCGCCGGCGTGGCGAAGCAGCGCGAGCAGGCACAGGCCGAAGCTCGGCTGGCGGAGACCGAGAAGCGCCTCCAGGAGGCGATCTCGAGGGCTTCCGCTGAACAGAAGGCGGCACTCGAGCGGCAGCTCGTCGCGACCAGGAGCCTTCGGGGGAACCTCGGACGCCTCCAGCGTGCGCAGGTAAAGAGCCTCGCCACACGCGAGGGCTCCTACCTGGAGAAGGTGATCAGCCAGCTCGTCGAACTCGTGAAGCCTGCACAGCCGATGCCCGGGATGATGGTGCCTGGCATGGGGATGCCCGGGATGATGCCCTGGATGATGCCCGGGATGCCCGGGATGCCCGGGGTGATGCCGGGGATGGCCGCCCCGCTGGCCCCGGCTCCCGCCGCGCCGGCAAGCATCGACCCCACGCCCCCCGAGGAGTCTGAGGCGGAGGACGAGGACGAAGAGGACGACCAGGACCTCGACGTGAACGACGCGATCGACCAGATCGCGGCGCAGTCGATGATCGCCGGGGTCGACGCGGAAGGGGATCTCCTGGACGCCTCGGTCGTCGCCGGCGCCCTCGACGACGACGAGGACGAGACCGGCGACTTCGACGACGAGGACGAGACCGGCGACTTCGACGACGACGAGACCGGCGACTTCGACGACGACGACGAGACCGGCGCCGTCTGCGGCACCTGCGTGGGGTCGTGACGTGGACGCCGACTCGTATCTCGTGCGGGAGGCGCTCCTGAGCGCTGGCGCGCCCTTGCTGGAGCCTTCTGCGAAGCGGTGGCTCGAGCGCAGGGTCGCACGCCACGGCTACGACCCCCAGGCGCACAACCTGGGGGGCGTGACGTGCGACCTCCTGCACGAACACGGGTCGGATGGGTCCTGCGTGCTGGTCAACGGCCAGCCGCTCCGGAAGTTCACCAACATCCGGACAGCGGCTGGCGTGCTGGTCGCAACGGCGGGCCGCGCAGGCGCGACCGCCGCGAGGCCGGCCATTGACCTGCCGGTCTCGATCGAGGGGTTCAAGAGCACGCACCCAGATGCGGAGCCTGGGCGTGCGCCGGTCGAGGTGGGGCTCCTGCCGCTGCTGATCCCGTGGATTGCCGCCTACGGGGCGTACAGCTACGTCAACACCCCGACCGAGGACACGGAGCGCCGATTCCGCGACCTGGCGGCCGACTGGGAAGCCTTCGAGCGCGCCGGCGTTCCCCGGCCGCCTTTCGGCTTCCTCGCCGCCGACCACCGGGCGTGGGTGGCGTTCCGTGAGGCCTGGAAGGCAGGCAACCCAGATGTGTCGGACCTGGCCCCGCAGGAAGCCACTGCGAACCGGGTGCGCGCCGAGCTGTTTCAGCGCTCCGGAGATCCGCGGTACGGCAAGGACCGCAACCTCAAGAGCACCGACGTGCTCGAGACGAAGCGGGTGCTGCAAGCCGCCGACACCGTTGACCGAGAGGTGCGGGCTGTCACCCAGGCCGCGCAGTCGAAGACCGCCAACGTGTGGGACGCGATCCCGTGGCAGGCCAAAGCCGGCGGCGCGGCGGTGCTCACGCTGTTCGTGCTGACGCTGTTTCGGGACCTTACCAGGGGGCTTCGATGACGATGAAGCGACTCGATCTCTCGGTTCTCCGAGTCCGAGCGAAGAAGGCGCTCGACGCTCTGGAGGCCGGCGGCCTCGACCCCATCGAGTTCGCCGAATTCGTCTACACCCCGGAGGGCGACCAGACCGAGAACGTGATCTCGCACGAGGCCTTCTTCGACCCGGAGGCCCCGGCAGGTCGCTACGCGTTCCGGGTCCTCAACGGCCAGGGCGCCATCGTGGCGGAGGGTGAAGGGTTCAAGCTCGAGCTCCGGGCCGGTGGGGCTCAGGAGCACCTCACCGGAGCGGGGGCCGTTGCGGCTGCGTGCGGGCGCGTCCTGGCGCACAACGCCTTCGAGGTCGAGCGCTGCCAGCGACGCCTCGCGGACGAGGAGCGCCGGAATGACACGCTCCGCGCCAAGGTGGACGAGCTCGAGGAGGTGATGCGGCTGCGGAACCGACGCATCGCGCAGCTCGAGCTTGAACTCGAGAGCGGCGGCGCCGACGAGTTCAGCGAGCTGATGGAGGTGTTCGGCGAGGTCGCGATGCGCGCCTTCGGCCTGGACGAGCCCGGCGACCAGGGGCGAAAGGACAAGGGCGTCGCCTTCGAGGTCGTCGTCGACGTGGTCCGTCGGAACGCCGATGTGCAGCGCTCGATCCGGCAGGTCGTCGGCGATGCGCCCTTGATGGCACTAGGGATCGGGGGCGAGTCGTGAGCGCGATCACGTGGCGAAGCGGCGAGCGAAGCCCGGTCTTCGCCGACGTTTGCGCCGACGACCTGCTCTGCGTCCGGCTGGCTCTCGTGGATCCGGGAGAGGTTGAGGACGTCGGCGCCGGCTACCGGCTGCCCCACCTCGTGTACCTGCCCGCCTTCGGTGGCAGGGGGACCAACCGGCCGGGGATCGTGGGCGGCATGGACGCGCCCACGGACGATCGGCTCGAGTACCGCGTCGACCTCGCTCCGCTCTTCTGCCCGTACCAGGGCCAGGTCTGTCTCGATGGGGGCCGGGGGGCTGAGTACCGCGTCCACTACGAGCGCGCGCGGTGCGCCTCTCGCCACGTGGACGATCCCACGCTCACCCTCCACCGGGTTGGGGGCAGGGTCGATGTGCCTCGCGGTGCGTACGCGCTGAGCGTGGTCGACAACTGCGAGCTCCGGTTCGGTCCCGACGCGACCCAAGTGCACCCGATGCACCCGACGGTGCGCTGGCCGCTCGGATTTCGCGCAATGGGGTGGGTGGAGCCCGCGGACAGCATCGTCCACTCGATCGCGTTCCACCTTCGGTTCTGAGAGGAGGCACCCCGATGAGAGCCGTTGCACTTCTGCCAGTCGTTGCCGCCGTGTTTGGTGGCGCCGCAGCTCTGCTCCTGCGACGCGCGACGCCCCAGCGGCTGGCGCCGCCGGCGAGCGCGAATGCGGCGCCGCCCCCCGTGGTCGCTCCCACGACCCCGCCTGCCAGAGGGGCGGCCGTCACGCCCCCGCCGGCGCCGCCACAACAGCGTTCTCCGAGCCTCCACGCTCCTGGCCGGTCCGCCCCCCCTGCGTCACCGAAGGAGCAGCAGGCAGCCCTGGACGTAGAAGCGGCGAAGGTAGTGGCTCAGATGCGCGCCGCGCTGGCACCGCTTCCGGAGGTGGCCGCCGATCCGCTCGTCCCGATGGTGGCCCTCTTCCCCGATGCCCCCAAGGGCAACCCCACCCTGTCGAAGGCCTCCGGCAAGATTGTCGGTGGACATGACGCCCTTGGCAGCGTGCGTGATGCCCTGGAACTCGTCGAGCTCCAGGCCGCTCTCGGCCGCAGCCGGAGGCAGCGATGAACCGCGAGCTGCTCGTCGGGGTGTCGAGCGTGGCCGCGCTGGCCGCCGCAGCTCTGGCGTGGTGGTTCGGGGGTCGCCGGGCCGTGGCGCCTGCCGTGGCCCGCAAGTGGTCGAGCTTCTCGGGCTCGCGACCCGAGGCAGAGGGATGGCCCAAGGGGTCCATCCTTGCGGTCCCGGGGCTCGAGCGCCTCACTGCCGCCGGCCGTCGAGAACTGCTCGCCGTCGCGCGCGAGCTCGGGGTGCCGGTGGACTCTCTCGCGACCGTGATCGCCCACGAGAGCGGCGGGAAGACCACCGCGCTCAACAGCCTCCCCGCCGCTGGGCTCATCCAGATCACCACGGGTGCGGAGCTGCCCGGGTTCGAGACCCCCGAGAAGATCCGCGCCGTCGCCACCTGGGACGACGTGCGGCAGATCCGCGAGGTGGTCAGGCCGTTCTACGCTCGCCTCCTCGCGCGCTACCCCCACCTCCGGAGCGCGACGCCGGGCGAACTCCTGGTGGCGAACTTCCTGCCGTCCGACTCCTCGAAGCCGCTGGACCACCGGCTCGCGGACGAGGCCTCAGAGAGCGAGCGTCGTCGCAACATCTACGCGGCCAACCGGGGCCTCGACCGCGCCGGCAAGGGGTACGTCACGGTCGCGGACCTGCATGAGGTGGCCGCCGAGGTCACGGGGAAGGCCGCCGGCAAGCGTCTCACCCCGCGCGGCACGGTGGCCGCTCCCGCGCAGCCGCCAGGCGCGCCTCCGGCGCGATCCGCAACGGGAACCGGCGTGGGCTCCCGTGGAGCCACCCCAGCGGACCGGGTGCCGGCGGCAGGCCTCCTCCGGGCCGCGGTGGAGGCCGGGCTGGACGAGGCTGTCGATTGGGTCGAGGTGCCCTGGGAGGGCCACACCGTCCGCGTCGGCGCGCACGCGCTGCGGGCCCCCTACGAGGGGAAGCTCGTGCGCCTCCCCGTCTCGTCAGCCGACGCTTTCGCGATCTGCCGGGCGAAGGGGTGGGTGCTGCCCACGGCCTCCCTCTCCGACGCGATCTGGCGCGCGGCCACCGTGCGCCTCGTGCCGAAGCCGCTCCCGCCTGACGACCGCATGAGCCGGATGGGCCACGTCCTCGTGAGCGACGCGGAGATCGAGCGCCAGATCGCCGGGCGACCAGGGCTCGCCGCCGACGAGGGCAAGGACCTGATCCTCGCTGCTGGGAACGCCCTCCGCCCCGGGACGGCGAGAGACTACGGGTGGCGCGATGCTGCGGGAAACCCGCTGCAGCCACTCGGGCCGAGCTCGCGACCGCCGCAGCACGACGCGGGCTGGATCGACTATTCGCGCAAGTTCCGCCCCATCCAACGCTTCACGCGCGAGGGCCGCGACCTGCTCGACCTTTTCGTCGCCCAGGGCATGCCCGAGGCCGTCGTCGCTCCCCTTCGCTGACACGACACCCCACGAAAGGACCGCTCCATGCTCACTGCTCTGCGTTCTCTCACCGCGAACCTCTCCGCCCTGTGCGTCGCGAAGGAGGAACACCTCGGCGCCCAGCGCGACCTCGCCAAAGCTCTCGCTTTCCGCCACTGGACGAGCGGCGTCGCGTCCTGGTGCGGCGCGATCGACTCGCTCCTGGCTGCGTTCGAGCGCGTCCAGAGCCTGGGCAAGCACGACAGCACCAGGGTGCCGAGCGCCGAGCCCGAGATCGGCATGTTCGCCCCGGACGAGGTGTCCGCGCTCGAGGACGGGGAACCGCTGCAAGAGGTGCTGAGCCGACGCGTGGCGGCGTCTCCCGGCAGGGGCCTCCCGTGCCTTTCGCCGGAAGAACTGGCACGTGTGCGCCGTGGGGAGAAGCTCCACCTCATCGTCGAGGACCGTCAGGCTATGGTCGCGAGCGAAGGCGGCGTGCCCCACATGCGGGCCCGCAAGGTCCGACGGCGTGGCCCCGCCGCCTGCAGCGGTCCGGGATGCTACGACCTTTTCTGCGAGGGTTGCGGCAGGGGGGGGAAGTGACCGGCCGCGAGGTCCTGCTCGCGTTCCTCGGGGGGCTCGTCGTTGGGGCCGCGACTGGTGGAGCCGGTGGCTGGTTCGCGGGGAAGAGGGCCGGACGAGCCTCGTGCACGAGGCTCCGCATGCCCATGCGGAAGGGCGCCCCCGCCCAGCAGCCTGCGGCCCCACCGCCACGCCCACCCCAGCAGCAACGCAGGCAGGTCAACGCTGACGTCACATTCACAGGAGGTACGAAATGATCTCGCACACCATCGAAGTCCCCAGCTCCGCCATCGCCGGTGCCGCCGTCCAGATCGACGACCTCGGCCCCGAGAAGACGGTCTACTTCAAGGGCGGCGCCGACCAGGTGTTCCTGGAGCTCAGCCCCGACGGGTCCACCTGGTACAGGCACCCCGACCTCACGTTCGCCAACACGCCCCCGCCCCGCGCCCTCAAGGTGGACGCGACCCACGCTCGCGCCGTCCGCGCCACCGGCTCGGGCGGCACCATCTCCATGGCTGTCGTTGGGGTCGAGGGCGGTGCCATCCAGGGGTCTCCGCTCACCTTCGCGCGTGGGCCTGATGGCAGCGCGGGCGCTACTCAGCCCGCGATGCCCATCGGGATGGTGTCATCCCCACGCCACGTGACGGCTGTCACCCTCCTCCCTGGGGGGGCTCTGACCGCCAACGCCACCAACTTCGCGACCCTCACCCTCACCGCGTACTCGAGCGCCGGCACCCTCCGGGGCACCGTCGCGACCCTCACCACAGAGACCGGGAGCTGGACGTCGCTCGTCCCGGTGAACATGCCCCTCGGCGCCGTCGTCGCGTTGCAGCAGGGCGACTCTCTCGCCCTCAGCATCGCGAAGGCCGGCACTGGCGTTGTCGTCCCGCTGGCAACGTTCACCGTCCACCTGGGAGCCTGACCGTGCGACCCACCACCTGGCATGCATGGACGTTGCTCTCCGTCACCCAGGCACCGCCGCCGCGGGCAACGGTGCGGTGACGATGGACGCTCGCTGCTCCATCTGCCGCGTCAATCCAGGCGTCATCGCCATCGCAGCGGACCGCCCGGAGCTCCTCTGCGAGCGGTGCGCCGAGACCATCGCCGGAGCCGGCCGCGTCGTCCGGGCCGCAGCAGGCATTGTCGTCGACTGGGCGACGGAAAGGCTCCGCCGTGCAGCGGAAGCTCGTCGGCGCCCTGTGTGCTAGCGCGGCCGCCGCCGCCGCGTCGTTCGCGGTGGTGGTGGTTGCGGCTCCTCGGCGACGCACGTTCGCCGAGGCCCTCCTCGCCCACGCCGTGGCCGACCTGGAGGTCCGCGAGGACATCGGCCCGAACGACGGCCGCAGGATCCGCGAGTACTTCGCGGGCTCCCGCGTCACTCCCCCCGCCAACTGGTGCGCAGCCGCCGTGAGCTTCTGGCTCCGCGCGGCCGCCCGCGAGCTCACCATCCCCCCGCCCATCGAAGGCAGCCTCCAAGCCAAGCAGATCGCCACCCAGCTCGAGCGCGCCGCCCAGGCGGGCCGTGGCCGCTGGACCAGCGCCCCCGAGCTCCGGCGGGACCCGGCGGCGCTCCGCGCCGGCGACGTCGTGGTGTGGGATCGTAGTGACCCGGCGAAGCCCGAGACGAGCTGGTTCGGTCACGTGGGCGTCGTCGCGGGCGGCGCCGCGGGCGGTGCCTTCGACACGGTCGAGGGTAACTCCGGCCCGACCGGTGATCGCGTCGCCAGGATGCGCCGCCGGCTCGACGACCCAAGGCTCCTCGGCGCTGGTCGAGCCTGGTAGGCGTCGCCGTCTGCAGATCGCCCCACCCCCCACATCCCCGCGTTACCCTCGGCGAACTCCCCAGGAGCGCTCGCTCGCGACGTCCCTGGACGCGCGCGCGATGCCCACTAGCCGCCATCGCGTCAGATTCGGACGAAGTGGTAGGCGGCGCTCCTCACGTGCATCTCCGAGGCGTCCACCATCTTCGGGTCCATCGCCTCCACCAAGTCCGCGCGAGAGAGCCTGAGCAGCCCCGCCACCGCCGCTTCCCAAAGGCGCTTGTGGAAGTTTTCCCGCCCCAGCCTCGTGGTCCCTCGCTTCAACATGTCCTCGTAGATGGGCGCGATGAATACCTTCGAGCCCCCGAACGACGCGTGCGGTACGGTCCTCCGCACCGCCCTCGCGCTCCCTTCAACCTGGCGCGCGAATTCGGAGAGCGGTTGGTCCACCGCGGCTTTGGGCTCTGGGCGAGGCGCCACAGGGCCGGGGGGCGCAGGCGTCTCTCGCGACCCGCTGGGACGAGCAGGCTTGGGCGCCGCCTTCGGCGCGGGCGCCGGCTTCAGAGCGCCCGCGGACTTCTCCGCCTTCTTCCTCTCGCGCTCAGCCTTCTCCGCGAACAACTCGTCGATCTCATCATCGGTGAAGTAGGCGCTCAACATCGGGTGATTCGGGTAGCGGCGCTCTTTCGGCGGCGCCTTCTTCGACGGGACCTCCGCTGCCTGATCCTTGGTGAGCCGTCCTCGTGCCATGGAATCCTCCTCTCCGGGCTCGTTCACAGCCCGCTCGTTCACCACGTCAGCGCCCCGCCGAGTCGCCAGCGGGGCCACGTTCATCACGGACGGCCGCGCAGCTCGACCAGACCCTCCAGAGCGCGCCAGTCTTCGCTCGGGTCGTTGTGTGCGGCCCTGGTGAGGAAGCCCTTTTGCTCTGAGTCAGGCGTTGTCGCTGCGTGCGCCGTACCTCAAAATGCGCTGCATTCGGACGCGTCGCACCCTTTCGCTGCGCCTCGCTACCAGGCGCTACGCGCGCCATTGGTGCATTCGTAACATCGGGTCTTCACCTCGCTGACGTCGGCATTTCGCTCACTGCTCCGGTCAAGCCGCCGTCCTGCTCCGCGACAGGCGCCGGAGCTCTGAATCCCACCTCGACCTCTCGGGGCCCCGCAGGCCCCCAACGCGCTCCCGAACGACCCTCAGCGTCGGCTGCGCCCTCGGGTCGTCACGCTCGACCAGGAGGCGGACCTGCTCCGCCGCCAGGTCGTGCTGACGCAGGTCCATGAGCTGCAGCACCAGCTCGAGCGGCTCTGGAACGGAGGGTCGGTCGCCGCTCACCCTCGCGTGGTCCGCACACCGCCAGACCCGCCGCGGACCCGGTTCCCAGTCGAACTCCCACCCTGCCTGGTAGGCGTCTTCGGCGCCACGCCACCGCCGCACGCGGCCGCAGTCGCGACACTGCACGACCTGCAGCCGCGCCTCGGCTGAGTGGAACAGCGCCGCGTAAGCGACCGCCGTGCTCCTGCGGCGCCCCCTCACGACGCCCCCCGCCGCATGGCGATGCCGTTGTAGTAGATGCCGCGTCCGCCGAAGCCGGCAGGATCGAAGACGTACCGCACGAGGTCCGCCGCAGGGACGCTCGCTGGGTGGTCGTGATGCAGGAGCACGACGACGTTGGCCTCGCTCAGGGCGAGCGCGACTTTGTCGAACCGAGCCTTCGACCAGCCGGGCAACTGCCCCCGAAAATCGCGGACCGACAGCAGCGCCCCCGGGGGCTCGCTTGCAGCGAACGACCGCAGCGCCTGGAGAAAGGCGGTTTCGTCCGCGGTTCGCGGCGCAGGCGGCTGCGGCTTCGTCACAGCCTTCCCAGCGACGCGCTTCCTCGCCGAGGCCGCGGGCGCTTGCTGCTCTGCCCGCACCTGGTCGCGCAGCTCGCGCCGAAGCTCGTCTGCCCTCGCTAGGGACGCTTTGACGCCCGCCAACTCGGCGGTGATCGACGCGAACGCGGCCTTGTCTCCCCGCCGCAACGCGGCGAGCGCCTCTTTCTTCGATGCCTTCACGCCCCCCCCTTTGACGCCTGGGCTGTGCTCCACCCAAAGGCCCGGTCGAGCTGCTCAGCGGTCCAGGCCTCCCACTGGCGCACGGGTGTCGGTCGCAAGAACCACAGGTCTCCCCCTCTCTCGAGACCAAGGTCGACGAGCAGATGCTGGGGCAGCGTCGTGCGGCCGTCGGAGTCGACGTGGCCCACTGCTCCCTCGCGGAGCTCGCGGTCGAGCTGGCGACGAACCCGCTCTTGAGAAGGTGCAAGCCACCCCGTCAGCTCGTCTCGGAGGGCGACCACGTTGGCCCGGGACAGGACCCAGCCGACCCCCCAATCGTCGCCCAGGTACAGCGCCCCACCGCTCGTGCGGTCCTCCCTGGAGATAAGCTCGTCCCCGTCAGTCACCCGCAGGTCGCTCACACCCTCGCGGACGTCGCTGAGGATGGCGTTCACGACTCGCTCTCCGCCGCCGCTATTGCCGCCCTCTGCTCGGCAATCTGCTTCTCCACGAGCGACGACCGCCACGCCGACTCGGCCTCCGCGGCGAGCACGTGCGGCGGGATGCATCGCCTCACCAGCTCCGCGCATTCATGGCTTGCCCGCGTGGTGACCTGCTCCGTCTCCTGCTCGTTGGGCGCCTCAGCCCCGTCCATGAGCGCGAGGCGAATCGCCAGCACCACGACGGCCCGGTTCACCGCCACGGCCCCAGAGGTCACGGCGAGCCGCCTGGCGCGCACGGCATCACCGAAGCCGCCGACCAAGGGGCCCGGCACGCTCACCTGTGTCACCAGCGGCCCGAGCCATAGCTCCGCCGCTCTCACCGCGTCGGCGATGACCCTCGAGCCTTCCTGCTTGAGCGCCTCTCGGTGGACCTGGCCTGGGCCGTCCTCGCATACAGCGCGCGCGATGAGCAGCTCGTCCTCCACGGCCGTCGCCTTCAGCGTCAGGCGGTGCAACCAGGCCCACCCGTCGCCATCGCGCCAGTCCTGCGCCGCGTGGAGTGCCTCCTCGGAGCGCAGACCAAGATGCTCTGTCACCATCTCGACGACCGCGAGCACGGTGCTGGCAACGACGCTCTGGTGGACGAAACCAGGTTCACGCCGTTGCAGCGCTCGCGCGGCGAGAAGCCCCGCGACGCCGACCAGGAATTCCGCGTCCATCGTGGCGATGAACCTGTCGACGACCAAGGCCGCTTCGTGCCAGTCGGCCATCTTTGACGAGCACAGACCGTCGCATCCGAGCTCGCTTTCCAGGTCGCTCAGAAGCTGCCGCAGATCACCCGACTTCATGTAACTCACGTGGACCTCCGGTAGTTCCGCTTCAGGTTCTCGAGCCCCGCGTCGCCAACGGCGCCGGCCAGCGCCAGCTCGTGTTCGAGGCTCGCAACGTCGAGGCGCGCCTGCGCCAGCCGACGCCGCAGCACCAGCGTGCGCGTCGCGTCGCTCCCGCCTGGCAGGGTCAACGTCAAGACAGCGCGCCCGTCGCGCTCCCGCATGGACGTTTCGCAGTCGAATAGCTCCGCGAGCGATTCGACGACGTCCATCGCCTCCTCCAAGCGCTGCGGGAAGCGGTGCCGGCACACCAGCTCGACGAGGAGGGTTCGCGCCACACCCTCGCCAGGGGCGCCGTTCTCGGCCGCCTCCTCCACGTCGCTGGCCTCGCTGGCAGCCCGTTCGTCCTCTCGGGCGAGCTCGCGCGCCGTCGCTGGCGTGTGCGCTCGTTCAAGCTCCTCGAGGGGGTTGAGCAAGGTCATAGCCGTCCCCCCCCCGTCGCCGCCTCAAGGGTGGGTGACAGGCTCTCGAGAGCGGCGTGCAACACGCCCGCGGGAATGACGCTGCGGAAGGTGTCGGCTGCACGGCGCCGAGCCTCGATCCTCTCCCCAATGGTTCGCGGCACGGGCCACGCCGGCGAGATGAAATCAACCGCGACGAGCGCTCTGGAGCCCTTCGCGACCGCGCGCCGCAAGACCCACGGGCTCTGGAGGACTGGGGAGCTCCAGCAGAAGGCCGACGTGATGGCGTCCTCGGTGGTCTCCAAGGCCACTTGAGCGCGTCGTGAGGTGGCGTCCAGCTTCGCGGCGCCGGCACGTGAGACAATCATCGCGAGGTCGCTGTGCAGGTCCTCAGCGCGCCATTCGAGGGCGCTCACCAGGAACCCCGTGGCGGCGGGTTCGTCCACGTCCTCGAGGAGGGCTTGCACGACCCGCAGAACCGCCTGGCCCAACACCACCGGCTTCTCGAAGCAGGCTTGCCCGCGGGACACCCCAGCGTTCATGAGAAGCGCGGCCGTCCGCCAAAGCACACCCACGTCTGGCGTCGAGGCAAGCAGCGCCTCGACGTCCTCAGCCGGCTGCCACCACACCGGCATGCCGGCGATGCAGACTCGTTCGCCAGCCGCGTCTCGGTCGCACGCGCGGAGCAACTTCGCAGCTCGGTCAACGTTCATGCCGCCCTCCTGCGCTCGCCGCACACATGCCGCCCTCGAGGAGCGCGGAGCTGCTCCCAGGCTCGGCGACGGAAGCGCTGGCGCCCGCCGTCGGCGTCCGCTTCGCCCGAAGGCCACAGGTCGCCTTGAACCGCAACGCGCGAGAGAACTCGGCGCTGGCGCACGAGTTTGACCCGCTCGAGAGCGAAGCCCCCGACGAAGCCCTCGAGCAAGACCACGGGTGAGCCATCCCCCAAGAGCCACGCCCCACTGCGCGTCCGGGTGTGCACAACGTCGCCGGTGTCTCGCGCCACGATCACCTCGTGGCCCGCCGGTGGAGGCGACTTCAGCAACCTGGCCAAGGCTTTGAGCCGTGCGCTCTGTCGGCAGGAGGTGGCGTGGCGACCCGTGAGCGGAGCCCCGCAGCACGGCCAGTTCTTCACGGCAAGCGCGGGGCACCGACGCTTCGCGGGCCCGCAGATCGTGCAGGCCGGGCTCACGTTTCCTCCTGGCAGTCGAAGAAGCGAGTGCAGGACGCCGCGAACCGCAGAAGAAGCCTGCCGGTGGGACCGTTGCGCTGCTTGGCTACGATGAGCTCAGCGATGCCCTGCGCCGTGGTCGTCTCCGCGTTGTAGTACTCGTCGCGGTAGATGAAGACGACCGTGTCGGCGTCCTGCTCGATGGCTCCCGACTCCCGCAGGTCCGAGAGGAGGGGGCGCTTGTCCGCTCGCGACTCGACTGCACGACTGAGCTGGGACAGGGCGATGACAGGAACTCCGAGCTCCTTCGCCAGCCGCTTCAGACCGCGAGAGATCTCGCTGATCTCCTGCTCTCGGTTGGCCGCGCCAGCACGGGCAACCATGAGCTGCAGGTAGTCGACGACCACGAGAGCGAGGCGCCGGCCTGGGTCCTCCGCGGTGGGAGGCCGGTTGTACTCGGCTTGGATACGTCGGACCTTGGCGCGGAGCTCCAGAAGACCGAGCGAGGGGTCGTCATCGATCCAGAGCGGCAACGCCGAGAGGTACGTGGCGGCCTCTGTGAGGCGCCGCCAGTCGGGGGGCTGGAGCAATCCTTGCCTCGCCCTCGCCACGTCAACCCGGCCCTCTGAGCAGACCATCCGTTGCGCGAGCTGATCCCCCGGCATCTCGAGCGAGAACACGGCGACCCCTTGCGCCGGTCGCTTGGACCCCTCTTCGGGCGAGGCGACATTCACCGCCAGGTTGAGGACGAAGGACGTCTTCCCCATGCCGGGGCGGGCCGCCACCACCGTGAGTTCGCCGTCGTGCTGCCCGGCGGTGAGGGCGTCGAACTTCCGAAAGCCAGTGGCAACGCCCGTGATGACGTCTCCGCGCTCGGCCGCGGCGACGATCTTGTCGAACGCCGTTTGAAGCGCCGTTGCCACGGTCTGCGTGGAGGACCGCTTCGCTGCGCGGGCCAGCTCATAGAGCGACTGTTCCGCGCCGTCGACGAACGCCTTCACATCGCCGACGTCCCCGTAGCCCTCGGCGGCGACCCGCTGGCAGGTCGCGATCACCTGCCGCAGGCGCCACTTCTCGCGCACGACGTTGGCGTGCGCGGCGACGTGGGTGACCGCTGGGGTCGCATCGGCGAGCATCGCGAGGTAGCCGGCGCCGCCGATCTGCTGCAGACGCTCACGGTCCCGGAGCCACGAGGACACGGTGACCACGTCGATGGGCGTTCCCGCCTGCGCAAGCTCCTGGGCGGCTTCGTAGATGCGGCCGTTCGCGTCCGAGTAGAAGTGCTCCGGCTTGAGGATCTCCAAGACCCGATCGAGCGCCGCGCCGTCCAGGAGGATCGCGGACAAAACCGCGGCCTCGGCCTGCAGGTCGTGCGGCGGCACCCGCCCCGCGACCGACACGGGCTCGAGCCTTCCGAAGCGGCGGGGTTGTTGGCCATGGACCAGCACACGAGCGGCGGCGATCAAGCTGCCCTCCCGGTCGTGGCGAGACGAAGAGCCGCGGCCGCCTCGCGACCGTTCGCCGCGCTCCGAGCAGCGTCGAAGTCGACGTCAGAGCGCGAGCGGCGCTGCGGCGGTGACATCGTGTCGGCGAGCGGCGCGGCAGGCCTGCCCAGCGCCACAGCCACGCTGCGCGTAACCAGGTCTAGATCGCGCAGCAGCTCGTAGAGCGGGTGGCAGTGACGGTGCAGGTAGTGGTTGCTGCCGGGGTGCTGCCCCACCCAGAACCGGAACGCTGCGACGGCGACGCGGTGGAACGCTTCAGCGAAGCTCTCGCCCTCTCGTCGCGCCGGCTCCGCCAATCCCGCGAAGCGCTCGACCACTTGGCGGCGCTCGCTCTCCGAGAGCGCGCGGCTCTGCCCAAGGCCGATCGACTCCGGGATCTTGTGCGTCTCGGCGCGCTGGCGCGCCCACGCACGGAAGACGACCGGCCAGAGCACGCCCACATCGGGGGAACCTTGCGACGGTGACGCACCAGAACGGCTCGCGCCAGACACCTCGCACCCAGCCCCGAGAAGGCATCTTCTCCGGCCTCAACAACGTGCGCGTCTACAGCGTCGTCGACCCGGAGTTCGCCACCGCCTTCGGCTTCACCGAGCCCGAGGTCGCCCACCTCTGCGCCGCCCTCGGTCGCCCCGACCTCCTCGACGACCTCCGCCGCGCCTACGACGGCTACCGCTTCGGTGGCCACGCCATCTACAACCCCTGGTCCGTCCTGAGCTTCGCCGAGCGCCCCGAGCAGGGCTTCAAGCCGTACTGGGTGCAGACCAGCACCGACGACATCCTCCGCGAGCTGGTCCTGGAGCGCGGCTACCCCGTCCTCGACGAGCTAGGCCAGCTCCTCCGCGGCGAATCCCTCACCCGCGAGGTGAACGAGCACATCTCCCTCCGCGACCTCGGCACGAGCCCACAGGCCCTGTGGAGCGTGCTCCTGCTCTCCGGCTACGTGACCGCGCGCCGCTCCTGGCTGGAGGAAGGCCGCCTCTTCGCGGAGCTGGCGATCCCCAACCAGGAGCTACGCTACGTCTTCGAGCAGAGCATCGCCTCCTGGCTCTCCGGCACCCCCGCCGGCGAGGGCCGCCTCGATCGGATGCTCTCCGCCATGCTCACAGGCGACACCGAGACCTTCGCCGCCCTCCTGTCCCAGCTTGCACTGCGCGTCCTCTCGCACCACGACACCGGCACGCGCGAGCCCGAGACGGTCTACCAGGCCTTCCTGGTGGGCATGCTGGTGCGGCTCCTCCCCTCGCACGAGGTCACCTCGAACCGGGAATCCGGCCTGGGTTGCTACGACCTGCTCGTGGCGCCCCGCGCTGCGGACCAGCCAGGCGTCGTGCTGGAGCTGAAGGTCGCCACCGGTACGAGCGAGGAGGCGGTGCGCCGGGCCCTCGGCGAAGCGCTCGCGCAGGTCACCGAGAAGCGCTACGTCGAGGCGCTCCACGAGCGAGGCGCAAAGCCTGCGCTGGCATACGCGGTCGCCTGTCACGGCAAGCAGGTGTGGGTGCAGAAGGAAGGCGAGCCCGCGGTGCACGGTGCGGGGCGCTGGAGGGACGACGAAGAGGCCGGATAGCGGCATGGGAGTGACCTGGTCGTCAGCATCAGCGTCCCGCGCGCAGCCTCAACGCTCCTAGCGTTGCTCGACACGCTGGAGCGCAGCACGAACTTCTGGGTGCTCGCGGAGTGCCAGTGAGCGTTTGTAAAGTTCTATGCTGCGCGCCTTCACTCCTTCACGCTCCTCGATCTGGCCGAGATTGTAGAGAAGCGAGGACATCGGCGCAGGCGACTCAGCAGGCAGATTGATGCCCATCATGCATTCGTTTCGTGCCCACCGGAGGTTTCCGGCCTGGAGATTCCGCCAGCACCTATCGGACCACTCCCAACCCTGACGAGTATCCACAAGCCCGATGTCTTCAAGATGGAAGATCCGTGGTTGGTGCAGGGCGTGGTTGAGTTGCAGCAGCTCCGATCACCCGATTGCTCGAGTCCTGCTGAAACTGAAGCACATCCCCATGCATCCACCCCGACACCGAAGCGTCTGCTTCAAGCGCTATCTCGTACCAGCGGTCTGGAGTGTTCTTCCCGGGAGTCTCCTGCCACTGTCGTGCGACGATGCGTGTACCGGGTGGGAGTTGCTGCAGAACCTGCGTCCCGAAACCTGGCTGCTTGCGAAGCGGCGCCGAGGAATTGCCGGCGACTGGAACGACAAGGCCAGGGGTCGTCGCAATTTTGGATTTCAGGTTGGAATTGCCTGGAGTGCGCGCATCCTGCGTATCCGACTGACTCGGAGACACCTCCGCGCGGGAATCACTGCCCTTGTTTGC
This sequence comes from Chondromyces apiculatus DSM 436, assembly GCF_000601485.1. Taxonomy (GTDB): domain Bacteria; phylum Myxococcota_A; class Polyangia; order Polyangiales; family Polyangiaceae; genus Chondromyces; species Chondromyces apiculatus. Next base: position 14,035 of record NZ_ASRX01000069.1, on the reverse strand, counting down.
CATCACCAGCATGACGACGGTAACTGCCAACGCCACGATCACCGTCGCGCCGACACCAATGAGCCCAACTTCATAACGCGTCACCCGAGTTCCTCCTCTGACAATAATTCGAGAGCCATGCAGAACTTCCCATCGCAAGGCGACACTGCATGCATCTGCGCCGCTGCGCCGTCTCTGCAGTGAGGCACGAGGCTGCTGGAACCAGCACACAGCGCCGTGCGGCGCATGGGCCGGATGCTACACGCCCGCATCTGGCTGCCTTGTGCCTCGACGGCCGTCGGACCAGGTACCTGCCAGTTTTCCCCCCATGGATCTATCTCATGTTACGGGCGAGCGCTGGCTCTCTGTCGAGTTCAAGCAGTACGTGCCATCGCGAGTGCGACAGACCATTGCACTTTTCGAAGCCACCCTAAGAACGGGCCTGCTCGAAAGACCTCGCCGTGAACCACGTGCAGGAAACGCGCAAAGCTGCCATCTCTGCGACTGCCCCCTCACCGCGAGCTTGGCGGCCCGAACTGCGCCTTCTTCTCCGGCGCCTGGAACGTCGCCCAGTCCGCCTCCCTCCCCGTCGGCGGAATCACCTCCTGCACCCCATCGGCCGGGTTCGGATCGAGGCGTCGCCCCTGACAGTGCAGGTGGGTCTTGGCGATCATGTGCGCCGACACCGGTGCCGTCAGGAACAGGAACAGCGTGATCAGCAGCTCGTGCGCGGAGTAGCGGCCCCCGAACACGGGAAAGTAGATCGCCGACGCCAGCAGGCACCCCCCCACCCCCAGCGTCGTGGCCTTCGACGGACCGTGCAGCCGGGTCATCAGCGAAGGAAACCGCGCCAGCGCCCACGAACCGACCAGCGCGGCGCTCGCCCCCACCACGATCAGCACGGACACCACGATCTCGGCGAACGTCTTCATCGGCTCACTCCACGATGTCGCTGCGCAGCAGGAACTTGCAGTACGCCACGGTGCTCACGAACCCGACCATGGCCAGCAAGAGCGCCGCCTCGAAATACAGGTCGCTCGTCTCGCGGATCCCGAACAGGATGATCAGCGTGATCGCGTTCACGGTGAGCGTGTCGAACGCCAGGATCCGGTCCACGGTCGTCGGGCCCCGCACCAGGCGGAACACGTTGCAGGCCATCGCCAGGCCCAGGCACAGGAAGCCGAAGGTGAGGGCGTGCGCGATCATGCGAAGATCCTCCGGAGCGGCGCCTCGTAGCGGGCCTTGATGCGCGCGACCTCCGCCTCCGGATCCGCGACATCGATCGCGTGCACGAGCAGCGCCCGCCCATCGGCGGACAGGTCGCTCGCCACCGTCCCGGGGGCCAGGCAGAGCGTCGCGGTGAGCATCGCGATGGCGTCGGCGCCCTCCAGGTCGAGCGGCACCACCAGCCAGTGCGACCGCAGATCGCGGCTCCGGCGGAACATCACCAGCCACGCCATCTCGAAGTTGGCGATCACGATGTCCCACACCACCACGGCGAGGAACGCCACCAGCCGCAGCCCGATCCGAATCCGGGTGCGCTCGGGCCAGAACCGCCGGGTCAGCACCGGCACGGTGACGCCCACGAGCAGCGCGAAGACCACCCCGCCCGGCGTGATCTCGTTGCGCAGGAAGAGCCAGATCACTGCCAGCATCACCGCCAGCGCCGGGTGCGGAAAGAGCCACCTCACCAGCCTCCTCATCGCGCCCCCAGCACCGCGCCCAGGTAGGCCTTGGTGTCGAAGAGCTGGGCGCTAGCGGCCCCGAGGTACGCCGTGACCGGTCCCGCCATCACCGTCAGCCCCCCGAGGCCCACGAGCAGCGCTGCCGTAATCCCCAGCGTCAGCTCGGGGTGCACCGGCACCTTGCAGTGGCTCGCGTGAGGCCCCTCGGCGCTCTCCCAGAAGAGCGTGCTCCCCGCACGGGCGAAGCCCACCAGCGAGACCACCGTGGTCCCCAGGATGAACCCCCAGATCCAGGCCCCATGGGCGCTCGGGCGCACCGCATCCAGGATGAACAGCTTGCCGAGGAATCCCGAGAGCGGAGGCAGGCCCACCACCGCGATGGCCGCAAGGAAGTACAGCACCGAGAGCACCTCCACCTGCGGGAAGCGCGGACCGGGCGTGAGCGCGTCCCCGTGGTCACCGCGGCGCCGACCGACGAGATCCGCGGTGAGGAACAGCGCGGCGCCCGCCAGGGTCGCGTGCAGCGTGTAGTAGAGCGCCGCTGTGATCGCCTCCGGCTGGAAGACCGAGACTGCCGCGAGCAGCGTCCCCATCGAGCCGACCACCCCGAACGCGGCGAGATCGCGCAGACTCCGGGCCGAGAGCACGCCCACGAAGCCCAGCACCAGCGTCACCAGCGCGGCGGGGAGCAGCCACGCCGCGGGGGCCCACGCCGCCTCCCCCGCGCTGGCCCCGAAGACGAGCGTGGTCACCCGGACGATCGCGTACGCGCCCACCTTGGTCATGATCACGAACAGCGCCGCGACTGGGGCCGACGTGCCCGCGTAGGTGCGCGGCAGCCAGAGGTGCAGCGGAAAGAGCGCCGCCTTGAGCGCGAACACGGTGATGAGCAGCAGCCCCCCCGCGTGAATCAGGGCCTCGTCGCCGGCCGGAGCGGCGGCCACCTTCATCGCCATGTCCGCCATGTTGAGCGTCCCGGTCACCCCGTAGAGAATGCCCACCGCCACCAGGAAGAGCGTCGACCCCGCCAGGTTCACCACCACGTACTGCACCCCCGCCTTGAGCCGCGCCGGCCCTTGCCCGTGGAGCATCAGCCCGTACGAGGCGATGAGGAGCATCTCGAAGAACACGAACAGGTTGAACAGGTCGCCCGTGAGAAAGGCGCCGTTCAGCCCCACGATCTGGAGGTGGAACAGCGAGTGGAAGTGCCAGCCCTTGCGGTCAAGATCGGAGGCGGCGGCGTAGAGCGAGACCGCGAGCCCCAGCACCGCAGCGAGGAGCACCATCACCGCCGAGAGCCGGTCGAGGACCAGGACGATGCCGAACGGCGCCGGCCAGTTCCCCAGCGCGTACGTCTCGATCGCGCCCGTCGACGCCCGGGCCACGAGCGTCGCCCCGAGCGCCACCCAGGCCGCGCTGGCCCCGAGCGAGACGTAGCGCGCCAGCCTGAGGCGACGCCCCCGCAAAAAGAGCAGGATCACCGTGGCGGTGAGCGCTGGCAGCACGATGGGTGCGATGAGCCAGTGGGTCATGGCGCCCGCTTCTTCGGGTCGGCCTCGCCGTCCACGTGGTCGGTGCCCGCCTCCAGGTACGTGCGCAGGGACAGCACCAGGAGGAGCGCCGTCATGGCAAAGGAGATGACGATCGCCGTCAGCACCAGCGACTGGGGCACGGGGTCGGTGTACCCGGGCGCCCCCGCATCGAAGAAGGGAGGCCGACCCAGCTCCAGTCCCCCCATGGAGAACAGGAACAGGTTGATCGCGTAGGACAGAAACGCCAGCCCCAGCACCACATCGAAGGTGCGCGGCCGCAGCAGCAGGTAAATGCCCGCCGAGGTGAGGACGCCGATGCCCGACGCCACCAGGAATTCGAGGCTCACGGCGCCCCCCCGTGTTCCCCGCGCTCCCGCTTCTCCGCCCACTGCTTCGCGCGCTTGCTGGCGCTGGCGAGCTGCGCGAGCGCCAGCATCACCGCGCCCACGACCGCCAGCGTCACGCCCGCGTCGAACACCATCGCCGTCGACAGCGCGATCTCGCCGACGAACGGCAACCTCGGGTGCCAGAACGCGCTGGTCAGGAACGGCCTCCCGAAGACCAGCGCCCCCAGGCCGGTGAGCGCCGCGACGAGCACCCCCCAGCCGATGAGCGCGTGGTGATCGGGCCGCACCCGCCGGTCTGCCCAGTCGAAGCCCGAGGCCAGGTACTGCATCAGCACGGCGATCGCCACCACCAGCCCGGCCACGAACCCGCCCCCCGGGTGATCGTGCCCGCGCAGGAACATGAACAGCGCCGTCACGATCGCGAACGGCAGCAGGAGCCGCGTCACCGCGATCAGGATCAGCGGATAGCGCTCGGGCGACAGGGGACGCCCGGGCTTCCACTGCGCGAGCCTCCTCCCTGCCTCACCGCGGTTCGCCGTCTCCAGCAGCGCGAAGATCGCGAGGGCGGCAGTCCCGAGCACCACGATCTCCCCGAACGTATCGAACCCCCGGAAGTCCACCAGGATCACGTTGACCACGTTGGTGCCCCCCCCCTCGGGCTTGGCGTGGGTCCAGTAGTAGTCCGCGAGCGTCTTCCGCTCCCGGGTCATCACCGCCCACGCCGCGGACCCCATCCCCACCCCCCCGAGCAGCGCCAGCACCGCATCGCGCACCCGCCGCCTCCGGGTCGTCTCGGGCGGCGACTGCTGGGGCAGCAGGTTCAGCGCCAGCAGGAGCAGCAGGATGGTCACCACGTCCACCGAGACCTGGGTGAGCGCGAGATCCGGCGCCGAGAGGAAGATGAAGGCGAGCGCCATGATCATGCTCACCACCCCCATGAACAGCAGCGGCAAGTACCGGCGCCGGTGCATCACCACCGCCGCCCCCGTGGCCGTGACGAGCAGCACCCACGCCAGCACCGTGAGCATCTCCACCGGCATGGGAGGCCGCTCCCCGGCCGTGTGCTTCGCCCCTCCGAAGCCCACGAACCCCACCATCACCGCCGTGCCCACCAGCAAGGCGAGCCCCCGCTGGAGCGACCCATCGTGGATTGCCAGGGTCAGCTTGCGGCTCCCCTTCACCGCCGCTCCCAGGCCCGCCTCGAACCACCCTGCGGGGTCCGGCACCCCCAGGCGCCGCCACACCTTCTCGGCACCCCCGTGCACCGCGAGCACCCCCGCCCCCCCCACGAGCGCCACCACGCTCATGCCCAGCGCCGGCGTGAACCCGTGCCACAGCGCCAGCGTGAAGCCCGGAGGCGCCCCTCCGATCACGGCTGCCGACGCCGCGCGCACCAGCGGCCCCGCCAGCGTCTCCGGAAACAGCCCGACGACGAGCGCCAGCGCCCCGAGCAGCACCGAAGGCGCCCCCATCCCCAACGGAGGATCGTGAGGCGCCGCAGCCCCGCCGCCCCTCCCTGCCTCCGGGCCCCTCGAAGCCTCGGGCGGTGCGCAGGAATCATGGTGTGCACCGGCCCCCTGCCCGGACGCCAGCGCTTCCCCCCGCCGGGCCCCGAAGTAGACCCGCACCACGTACCGGAGCGCATACGCCACCGAGAGCGTGGCCCCGACCGTGACCACCACCGGCACCAGCCACGCCTGCCCCAGCAGCCGCGTGTGCGCCGCCTCCTCCAGCATCATCTCCTTCGACAGAAAACCGTTCAGCGGCGGCACCCCCGCCATCGCCGCGCTCGCCACCACCGCCACCGTCGCCGCCACGGGCATGAGCGACCCGAGCCCCCCCAGGCCCTTCACGTCCCGCGTCCCCGCCTCGTGGTCCACGATCCCCGCGTTCATGAACAGCGCCGCCTTGAAGAGCGCGTGGTTGACCAGGTGGAACACCCCCACCACCGCCCCCATCCGCGTCCCCAGCCCGAACAGCATCGTCAGCAGCCCGAGCTGGCTGATGGTCGACCGCGCCAGCAGCCCCTTGAGGTCATCCTCGAACAGCGCCGAGACTGCCCCGACCAGCATCGTCACCAGCCCCGTGGTGGTCACGATCAGGAACCACGCCTCGGTCCCCGCCAGCACCGGCCACAGCCGCGCCAGCAGGAAAATCCCTGCCTTCACCATGGTCGCCGAGTGCAGGTACGCGCTCACCGGCGTCGGCGCTGCCATCGCCTGCGGCAGCCAGAAGTGGAACGGGAACTGCGCCGACTTGGTGAAGCACCCCCCGAGGATCAGCAGCAACGCCGGCAGGTAGAGCGGCGACCCCTGGATCGCCTCCCGCCGCTGCAGCAGCACCGGCAGCTCGTACGTCCCCGCGCTGTGCCCCAGCAAGAGCAGCCCCGCGAGCAGCGACAGCCCCCCCGCCCCGGTCACCGTCAGCGCCATCCGCGCCCCCCGCCGCGCCTCGGGCAAGTGACGCCAGTACCCGATGAGCAGGAACGACGACAGGCTGGTCAGCTCCCAGAACACCAGCAGGAGCAGCACGTTGCTCGACAGCGCCACCCCCAGCATCGCCCCCTGGAACAGGAGCAGGAACGCATAGAACCTGCCCGGCGGATCCGCCGCTGCCAGGTAGTACCGCGCATAGACCACGACGAGCAGCCCCACGCCCAGGATCAGCCCCGCCAGCGTCAGCCCCAGCGCATCGACGAAGAAGCTCGCTTGTAGCCCCAGCGCGGGCACCCACCCCACGCTCGCCTGCACCACCTCCCCCGCGACCACGCCCGGCGCCAGCGCCCCCAGGAGCCCCAGCGCCACCGCCGTGGCCACCCCTGCCGTCACCGCGCACGCATCCCGCCCCCCGCGGCTCACGAGAGCCGTGGCCACGGCTCCCAGAAACGGCAGCAGCACGAGCAAGACGAGGATCACACGCTCTCCGGCCGGGCCGGTCACCCCGGCGCACCTTCAGGTCGAATGCGTTCCCATCGGACGCGCCCTGAACCATCCGCGTGAGGGTCACGCGACGCTGAACAGAAGCGAGGCTGGAGAGCGCCGACGAAGCCAGAACATAGTTCACTTGCGGCGCCAGACCAGGACGATCCCATCATTCGCCCGAGGAGCCCCCCATGACCGCACCCACCGAGACCCGACCCGACACATCGCAACCCACCCCCCTCACCCACGCAGAAGCCGTCGCGCGCGCCCGCAACCTCGCGGCCGACGTCCGCTCCCGCGCCGCCGAGGCCGAGATCCTGCGGCACCTGCCCGACGAAACATTCCGCGCCTTCGTCGACGCAAGCCTCGTGCGTCTCCTGACCCCCCGGGCCTTCGGCGGCCACGAGATGCCCTTCGCCGCCTTCCTCGACGCGACCCTCGAGATCGCCAGAGCCGACGCCTCCGCCGGCTGGTGCTTCTCCTTCACCAACATCCACTCCTGGCTCCTCGCCAAGTTCCCCCGCGAAGCCCAGAAGGACGTCTGGGCCCACAACCCCGACGCCGGCCTGGCCAACGTCAACATACCCGCCGGCCAGGCCCTCCGCGTCGAAGACGGCTACCGCCTCACCGGCGACTGGCCCTGGGCGAGCGGCATCCACCACTGCGACTGGGCCATCCTCGCCGCCCTCGTCCCGCCCGCCCCCAGCACGGACAGCGGCGCAGGCACCGCCGCAGGTCCCGGCGCAGGCACCGTACCGGACGTCATGCTCTTCCTCGTCCCCCGCGCGCACTGGGAGCTCCGCGACACCTGGCGCGTCGTCGGCCAGCGCGGCACCGGCAGCCACAACGTCGTCGTGAAGGACGCCTTCATCCCCCAGCACCGCGCAGCCCGCCTCCTGGATCTGCGCGACGGTCGGGTGCCTGGCGTGAACGTGCATGCCACTCCGCTGTACGCCCTTCCGATGATCAGCGGGCTCGCCGCGTCGCTCGTCGCCCCCATCCTGGGCGCCGCCCAGGGCGCTTACGACCGCTGGTGCGCCGTGGCCCGAGATCGCGTCACCACCTTCACCCAGGAGCGCATCGCCTCCCTCTCCCACCAGCAGATCCGCCTCGCCGAAGTCTCCGCCGAGATCGACGCCGCCGACCTCCTCCTCCGCCGCGCCGTCACCCTCCTCGACAGCGGCGTCCCCCTCACCCTCCACCAGCGCGCGCGCCTCCGCCGCGACTACGCCTACTGCGCGACCCTCTGCCTGCGCGCCGTCGAGCGCATGTTCAACGCCAGCGGCGGCGCCTCCAACTACGAGACGAGCCCCCTCCAGCGCGACTGGCGCGACATCCACGCCATGGCCGCCCACGCCGGCATCAACTTCGACGCCGCCGGCGAGAACTTCGGCCGCTTCGAGCTGGGCCTCCCCCCCAACCCCCGCGACCCCCTGATCTGACCCCCGAACGCCGCCCCGATCCTCCTCGTGGAGCCGTACATTCCGAGCATGCACGACAAGCAAGTCGCCCTGGTCACCGGGGCAAACAAGGGAATCGGCCTCCGGATCGCCAGGGATCTCGCCGCACGCGGCTTCACCGTGCTCGTCGGCTCCCGCGACCTCGCCCGTGGCGAGGCGGCGGCGAAAACCATCACCGGCGACGCCCGCGCGCTCGCGCTCGACGTCACGGACGCCACCTCGATCGCGGCCGCCGCGGAGCGCATCCGCAACGAGTTCGGCCGTCTCGACGTGCTCGTCAACAACGCGGCCATCGGGCATGCGGGCAAGCCAGGCCGGTCGCTCGACGAGATCTTGAAGGCCGCGCTGCCGAGCGTCGCCTCGCTCGACGAGGTCCGCGCGGTGTTCGAGACCAACGTGTTCGGCGTCCTCGCCGTCACGCAGGCCATGCTCCCGCTCCTCCGCGAAGCGCCGGCGGGGCGCATCGTCAACGTCTCGAGCTCTGGCGGCTCCCTCACCCGGACCTCGGACCCGGCGAACCCGTACCGCGCCATGTTCGGCGTCACCTACTCCCCCTCGAAGACGGCGCTCAACGCGATCACGGTCGCCTTCTCCCGCGAACTCGAGTCGACCCCCATCAAGGTCAACGCCGCATGCCCAGGCTTCACTGCCACGGACATCAACAACTTCGAGGGCACGCGCACCGTCGAAGAGGGCGCGCGGGAGGCGGTGCGGCTCGCGCTCCTCGGGCCGGATGGCCCGACGGGCACCTTCTCGGACGACGCCGGCATCATCCCCTGGTGAACACGGGCGGGTCAGCATCACTCCGCGAGGGACGACACATCGCGTCCTCCGGGACTCGACATCGCGTGGTACGGACCGCCGCCTGTTGCTACAGAAGCGTGATGGAGAACCCTGCCGTCACCGACCACCCCATCCACGAGCTGCTCGCGCAGCGCTTCAGCCCCCGCGCCTTCGGCCCCGAGCCTGTCTCCCTCGACGACCTCCACGCCCTCCTCGAAGCCGCCCGCTGGGCCGCCTCCTGCGCCAACGAGCAGCCCTGGGTCTACATCGTGGCCCGCCGCGAAGACGAAGCCGCCTTCGCGCGCCTCCTGAGCTGCCTCGTCGACAAGAACCAGACCTGGGCCAGGCACGCCGCGGTGCTGATGTTCTCCGTCGCCCTCACCACCTTCAAGAGCGGCAAGCCCAACCACCACGCCTGGCACGACGTCGGCCAGGCCTCCGCGCAGCTCACCGCCGAGGCCACCGCCCGCGGCCTGCGCGTCCACCAGATGGCCGGCTTCGACGCCGCCCGGACCCGCGAGCAGCTCGCCATCCCCGAGGGCCACGACCCCGTCGCCGCCATCGCCCTCGGCCACCCCGGCGACCCCGAGGCCCTCCCCGAGGACCTGCGCGACCGCGAGATCGCCCCGAGGCACCGCAAACCCTTCTCGGAGGTGGCCTTCGGCGGCACGTGGGATGCGCCGCTCGAACGCGCCGAGAAGTAACGGGGGGTCGCCACCGCACCGCTCCGGTCGGAGCGCCGTGAACTCCGGAGCCTGTCCTGGTCGGTTCCGGCGCACGCGGACGCCAGTGGCACGCCCCCGCAGGTGCACCCACGCAAAAAGCACAAACCGTACGACGTGGTAGCGTCTCCTCGAACGTCCAAGGCCGCGCAGGCGTCTTCGCGAACACTGCGCGACAGGAGGGGGCGCGATGAAACGCATGCTGGTTTCGAGGATGCTGGCGTGGAGCGGGCTCGGCGTGATCGCCCTCGTGCCTCTCGGCGCGGGGTGCTCGGGGTACATCGATCCTTCGGAGGAGGAGACCGACGAGCCTGGATCGCAGGCGTTGGAGAGATCGGAAGCAGCGGAAGCCCAGGCGGGACCACCTGCAAGACCGACCGATGAGGCTCCAGGTGAGAAGGGCACGTTTGGAGAAGGGACGCACGAACACACCCGCTCCCGGGTGGCATTAGCCCAGGTCTCCGCAGCGGTGCCGAACCGCGAAGACGTGGCCGCGGGCGCCTACCACACCCTCTTTCTCCGCAAGGATGGAACGGTCTGGGCCTGGGGCCAGAACACGAAGGGCCAGCTCGGCAAAGGCACCACCTCCCCGACGTCGACGACTCCCTCACAGCTCACGGGCTTGCCCCCCATCAAGGCCATCGCCGCTGGCGGCAGCCATTCGCTGGCGCTCGATGACGACGGCCACCTCTGGACGTGGGGCGACAATGCCAACGGACAGCTCGGCATGGGGAGCATGGGCGCAACGCCGGTGACATCCCCCGTGTTCGTCGTGCTCCCCGGCAACCCGACCCTGGTCGCCGTGGCCGCAGGATTCATGCATTCGATGGCGCTGGACACGGCAGGAGGCGTCTGGGTCTGGGGCAACAACAGCAACGGCCAGCTCGGCATCGGAGCGAGCCCGACGAACCTCACGACGCCCACCACCGTGAGCATCTCCGGGGGAGCGAAGTCGATCGCGTCAGGGTGGTACCACTCGTTCGCCGTCGGCAACGGCGGTGCGGCCTGGGTCTGGGGCAAGAACAACGCAGGCCAGATCGGCAACGGAACCTCCGGCGCCACGAACCGCACGACGCCGTTCCAGGTCCCGATCACGGGAACGGTGACCATGCTGGCCGGCGGGCAGAATCACTCCCTCGCATTGCTGTCGGACGGGAAGGTCATGGGCGACGACACCGCTCGCAGTCTCCGGGCTGAGCGGCGTGCTGGGGCTCGCGGGTGGCGGCTACCACGCCGTGGCGCTCTCCTCGGAGTGCCCCGTGTGGACCTGGGGCCAGAACAGCAGCGGCCAGCTCGGGCTCGGTGCCACCACACCCGCCACTTCCTTGTCACCGCAGCTCGCCGGAGTGCTGCGCACGTTCTACTACGACAGTGATGTCGACGGATTCGGCGATGTCGCGAACTTCACCGACGACTGCACGATGCCCGAGGGGTACGTCGAGGATGCCGACGATTGCAACGACTTCAACGAATCCGTTCATCCGGCCGCAGAGGAGACCTGCAACGGTCTCGACGACAACTGCAACGACGAGACCGACGAGAGCACCGTCGACAGCGGCGGCGCCTGCGACACGGGCCAGCAGGGCATCTGCGCCCTCGGAGCAGGCGTGTGCCAGGAGGGGATCCTGGTCTGCGTGCGGAGCCACCAGCCCTCACCGGAGAGCTGCGACGGCCTGGACAACGACTGCGACGGCGTGGTCGACGAGGACAACCCCGGCGGAACGGTGTCGTGCGCACTGACCGGCGAGGTCGGCGCGTGCGCGGAGGGGGTGACGTACTGCACCCATGGCGAGATCGAGTGCGCGCCGCTTTACCTGCCCGGGCCCGAGACATGTGACGGCATGGACAACGACTGCAACGGCGTGGTCGACGAAGGTGTGAAAAGCACCTTCTACCGCGACGCTGACGGCGACAGCTACGGCAACCCTGCCTTGCCGGCGCAGGCGTGCTCCGCTCCTGCCGGTTACGTAGCGAATGCCAATGACTGCAATGACTCCAACGCCGGCATCAAACCAGGCGCCACCGAGATCTGCGATGGTGTCGACAACAACTGCGCGAACGGCACGAATGACGAGGTGAGGAACACCTACTACCGAGATGCCGACGGAGATGGCTACGGCGTCGCCAGCCCGACGACACATGCGTGCAGCAAGCCCGCCGGTTATGCGCAGCAGGCCGGAGACTGCAACGACAACAACTCTTCCGTCTACCCGAACCGCGCCGAGGTCTGCGGTGATGGGACGGACAACAACTGCAATGGTCAGAACAACGAAGGATGCCAAGCACCGGTCTGCACCTCTGGAACGAAACGCGGGTGCTGCAAGCCATGCGCGGCCGCGCCGTCCTCCTCGTTGACGGCATCTCCTCCAGATAGCTGCGACCCGCTGACCCACTCCTGCCCTGACAGGGACGGCGAGACGGCCGATATTCTCCCTCCAATATACTGTGACGAGCCGGGCACCTGCTCAGATTGGGAGTGGTGCGTGGCGGGGCAATGGAACTGGTGCGGGGGTGGGACTACCGGAGTGCACTAACACGGTGACCTTCCGACGAACTAAACCTCGCCCCGCGCGACGGTCCACCGCGACCCTGGATGGGTGACACCCCGCACGCCAGACCCCCACCGCCTCACTCCCCGATCGCGTAACGTGGTGCGCCGTGACGGCCACGCCCTCCTCCCCACGGCGCGACGACCTCGCGCACTTCCTCCGCACCCGGCGCGCCCGCGTCCAGCCGGCGGACGTCGGCCTCCCTCCTGGCGCCCGCCGCCGCACCCCGGGCCTTCGCCGCGAAGAAGTCGCCCACCTCGCCGAGGTCGGCGTGAGCTGGTACACCTGGCTCGAACAGGGCCGCGACATCCAGGTCTCCGAACCCTTGCTCGAGCGCCTCGCGCGCGCCCTCCGCCTCAATGCCACCGAGCGCGCCCACCTCTTCGAGCTGGCCCAGGGCCGCCCCGCCGCGCGCCCCCTCTGCTCTCCGGCCGCCGTCAGCGACGCCCTCCAGCGCGTCCTCGACGCCCACCCCTACCCCGCCCTCGTCTCCTCGCGCCGCTGGGACATCCTCGCCTGGAACGACGCCGCCACCGTCCTCTATGGCGACCTCTCCCGCGCCCCCCCGGCGCACCGCAACGGCCTCTGGTCCATGTTCATGAACCCTGACCGCCGCACCCTCCTGCGCGACTGGGAGACCGCCGCCCGCAAGACCGTGGCCGGCTTCCGCCTCGACGCCGCCCGCGCCGCCGATCGCACCGAGTTCGACGCCCTCGCCACCGACCTCTCACGAGTCAGCCCCGAGTTCGCGCGCTTCTGGGGCGAGCACGAGGTCATCGAGGCCTCCGAGGGCCTGAAGGAACTCATCCTCCCGGGCGTGGGCCTCATCATCTTCGACCACCTCACCCTCGCCCACGTCGATCCCGACGGCCGCGCCCTCCGCCTCACCTTCTACACCCCGCACCCTGGCGAGAGCGCAGCGCGCGCCCGGGAGCTCTTCCTCACCACGAGCCGCTGAACGTCCTCCGAGCGTCCTCCGAGCGTCCTCCGAGCGTCCTCCGAGCGTCCTCCAGAACGCCCTCCCAGAGCCCCGTGGCTACGCGCGCACAAACCCCATAAATCGTACGACACGACAGCGCCTCAACTAACCTTCAATGTCGCGCATGTGTCTCTACGAACACTGCGCGGCAGGAGATGGCGCGATGAGACGCGTACTGGTTTCGGGGATGCTGGCGTGGAGCGGGCTCGGGGTGACCGCCCTTGTGCCTCTCGGCGCGGGGTGCTCGGGGTACATCGATCCTTCGGAGGAGGACACCGACAACCCGGGGGCGTAGGAGATCGAAAGCTCGGAAGCAGAGGAGGCCCAGGCGGGACCCTCTGCAGAACCGACCGACGAGGATCCAGGTGAGGAGGGCACGTTCGCCGAAGCGGGATACGAAAACACACGTTCGTCAGTGGCGTTGCCCCAGGTCTCTGCGGGTGTGCCGAACCGCGAGGACGTGGCCGCTGGCGCCTACCACACCCTCTTTCTCCGCAAGGATGGAACGGTCTGGGCGTGGGGCCAGAACACGAAGGGCCAGCTCGGCAAAGGCACCGTATCCACGACGTCCACGATCCCTTTGCAGATCACGGGCTTGCCCCCCATCAAGGCCATCGCCGCGGGTGGCAGCCATTCGCTGGCGCTCGATGGCGACGGCCACCTCTGGGTGTGGGGCGACAACGCCAACGGGCAGCTCGGCATGGGAAGCATGGGCGCAACGCCGGTGACCTCCCCTGTATCCGTCGATCTCCCTGGCAACCCGACCCTGGTCACCGTGGCCGCAGGATTCATGCATTCCATGGCGCTGGACACGGCAGGAGCGGAATTGGTGCCTGGGAGGGCAGTGGGGCGGGTGCGGTTACTACCTCACGACGCAGTGACCCCGTGAGTTCCTGACGGAACGCATCAGACACCGCCCCGCGCAACAGGGCCTCCCCCGGCGCGCGCGTCCAGCCGGCGGACGTCGGCCTACCTGCCGGCGCCCGCCACTGCCCCCCGCGCCTGCGCCGCGCAGCGCAACGGCCTGTCGAGGTTCACGCCCCCCTCCCCCGCCCCTCTCCCGCCCCTCCGTCCCCCG
>NZ_ASRX01000068.1 GCF_000601485.1 Chondromyces apiculatus DSM 436 | reverse complement strand
TCCGATCTGTCGACACTCACGGACGCGGAGGAGGCGGCGGGAGGAGGCGGCGGGAGCGGGAGAGGGATGGCCGGTTGGGCGGCGGTGGGGGGCGGGTCGGGGGCGGCGCCGGAGGAGAGGGAGAGGATGACGGCGGCGGCGGTGGTGAGGAGAAGGGCGCCGACGACGATGGCAGGGGCACGGCGGGGGCGCGCGAAGGGGGGGGGCTCGGTGATGGTGCGGCCCGTGGCGCCCCAGGCAGTGCCGGCGGTGGTGCTGGCGGTCGTGCCGGTGGTGGCGGCAGGGGTGGGGAGGGTTGGCCAGGTGGTCGTGGCAGGGCTGTTCGGGAGGCTCGGGAGGGCGGGGGCGCGAGGGATGGAAGGGAATGGGGTGAGGGTGGCGTCGCCGCTGGGCGCGAGAGAGGCGCGGGGGATGAGGGAGTAGAGGCGGCGCGAGGAAGGGAGGCGGTCGAGGGCCTCGGGTGGCGCGAAAGGGACGAGGGCTGCGGCGAGGTCCTGGGCGCTCTGGAGGCGGCGGTCAGGGTCCTTTTCGAGGCAGCGGAGGATGACGGCTTCGAGACCAGGAGGGATCTCGGGGCGGATGGCGGTGGGGCGCTGGGGGACGGTTTCGAGGATGCGGGCGGCGAGCTCCATGGCGGAGTCGGCAGGGAACGGGAGGCGGCCCGTGATGAGGCGGTACATGATGGCGCCCAGAGACCAGATGTCGGAGCGGGGGTCGGCGCTCTTCGTGGAGCGCATCTGCTCAGGGGACATGTAGTGGGGGGAGCCGAGGACTTCCTTGCCGGTGATCTCGAGGTCAGGGTTGGAGGCGGTGGAGAGGAGCTTCGAGATGCCGAAGTCGAGGACCTTGATGCACGGGGAGCCGTCGTCGCGGCGGGTGAGGAAGAGGTTCGCAGGCTTGAGGTCGCGGTGGACGACGCCGAGGGCATGGGCTTCGGCCATGGCGTCGCAAGCCTGCAGGATGTAGTAGGCGACGTCGGAGGGGGCGATGGCGCCGCCCTTGCGGGCGAGGCGGCTCAGATCGCTGCCTTCGAGGTACTCCATGACGATGTAAGGGACGCCGGTTTCGAGGCGGCCGACGTCGTACACCTGGGCGACGTGCTCGCTCTTGAGCTTCACGACGGCGCGGGCTTCGCGGAGGAAGCGCTCGACAGCGACGGCGTTCTCGCTCTCGGAGTCGTGCATCAGCTTGAGGGCGCGCACTTCGTCGAGGTCGAGGTGGGTGGCGGCGACGACGGTGCCCATGCCGCCGACGCCAAGCACGTGGTCGACGCGGTACTTGCCCGCGATCACGGTGCCGACGGGAACGGAGGCGCTCCACGGGTCGGTCATCGGTGCTGCATGCCTCCGTGGGACATCGTGGGCTGGTCATAGAGCCTCAGGCCAAGGGCTCCGTCAAGCCAGGGGAAGCGATGGCCAGGGCACATTGGAGGCGAGAACAGGAGGGCAAGGAGAGCTTGGAGGGAGCCTTTGGGTCTGCCTCAGGGAGGCTTCAGGGATGGCCTGATTGAAGGCGCGGGTGGCTTCGCGGGTGGGGGCGGTGCGGGGGCGGTGCGGGGTGCGGGGGCGGTGCGGGGGCGGTGCGGGGCGGTGCGGGGGCGCAGGCCGCCGAAGCAGGGTGCGCTGAGCGCCAGGGAATACGCGGAGGGGTGAGGCGGCGCAGGAAGGGCGGGCGCCCGAGGGATCAGTCGTCGTCGTCGTCGTCGTCGTCGCCAGAAGAGGCGTCGTCGGGGGGGGAGAGGGAGAGGTCGTCGTCACCGACGGCGCCGACGAGGGCCTGGAGGTCGGGAGGCAGGGGGGAGCGGGCGGTGAAGGCGGGGACGTCGGCGCTGCCAGGCCAGGCGATCAGCTCGGCATGGAGGGCGTGGCGGGTGAGGCCAGGGGCGTGGGGGCCGCCGTAGAGGGTGTCGCCAGCGAGGGGGTGGCCGAGGGCGGCGAAGTGGGCGCGGATCTGGTGGCGCATGGCGCGGGAGGCGCGGGCTTCGACGAGCTGCCAGAGGCCTGCCTGGCGGATGCGGCGGTAGGTGGTGCTGGCAGGGCGAGGTTCGTAGCGGACGACGTCGCGGGGGTGAACGCAGGGGTAGACGCGGCGGCGGTCCTTGGGGTGCGGGGCGAGGGGGATCTCGATGGAGCCCATCTCGGGGAGGTCGCCGGCCTGGCAGACGAGGAGGTAGCGCTTGTCGAGGCGGCCTTCCTTGAGGGCGGCAGCGAGGGCAGAGAAGGCCTTGGCGGTGCGGGCAGCGAGGAGGAGGCCGCTGGTCTCGGTGTCGAGGCGGTGGAGGAGGCCAGGCTCGCGGGGGGAGAAGCCGAGCTTGGCCATCTCGGGGTAGCGGGCGACGAGGGCGTTGGCGAGGGTGCCGCGCTCGCCTGGCTTGAGAGGGGCGGTGGGGAGGCCGGCGGGCTTGTCGACGACGACGAGGTCGTGGCGCTCCAGGACGACGTGGAGGGGGGCGTCAGGGTCGGGGATGGCGGCGCCGTCTGCAGACTCGGGGGCGAGGTCGAGGAGGAGGATCTCGCCGGCCGTGGCGACGTCGCCCTTGGAGGCGGGGCGTCCGCGGCCCTCGCGGTCGGGGGCGGAGATGCGGACGCGGCCCTCTTCGAAGAGGCGCTTGGCGGCTGCGCGGCCGAGGCCAGGGACGAGCTGAACGACGAGTTTGTCGAGCCGGCTGCCGGCTTCGAGGTCGGTGATGGTGAATTTCATGCCGCTGTTCACGCGCTGCTCACGTGGTTAGAGCGCCCCTGACCAGTTCAAGCCGAACGCCGGGGCGCGACGACGGCCGATGACGCTTTCACCCACGAGGCCGATCATGGGGAGGGCTGGCCTCCACCAGGAAGGGGGGTCGGTGATGTCGGCTGCCGACGTGCGTCCGGAGGGGGCGCGGGTCAAGAACCACGCGAGGCCAGCGCCAAGGACGAGGCCTCCCGCGGTGGCTGCGACCCAGGCGCGCTGCTCGCCAGGGGTGGGGGCGTCGAAGACGAGTGGGCTCGCAAGGGCGGCGCCGCCAAGGCCCCCGAGGACGGCGCCGAGGTCGACGGCGAGGATGCGGGAGGGGGCGACGCGGACCTGGGTGGCGGCAGCGGCAGCAGCGAGCCAGCCAAGGGCGGCGCCATAACCCGCGCCGGTGAAGGGGGTGGCGTCGATGTCGCCGGTGATGGCGATCTCGGTGAAGCCGCCGAGGAAGAGGCCGAGGCCGCCGCCGGAGTGGGAGAGGATGGCGCCGCCGTCGCTCATGGGACGGAGGGTGAGGCCGAGGGTGGCGAGGATGATGCCGGTCGTGCCGCTGACGAGGCCGAAGGTCCAGCGTTCGCTGTCGTCTTCGCCAGCGCGAGGGGCGAAGCGGCCTTCGTAGATGAGGTGGCCGGCGGCGGCAGGCCACCAGGCGCCGCCCGCGAGGAACCAGGCGTCGCCCTGGCCGACGTCCCACTCCTCGGCGGCGATGAGGGAGCCGCCGAGACCGACGCCAGCGCCGATGGCGAGCAGGGGGTAGAGCAGGCGGGGGTCGTCGGATCCGCTGGAGCGCTGGATGGAGTAGCCGACGAGGCCACCAAAGAGGGTGGCGTTGGCGACGAGGGCGCTGCGGCCTGCGCTGCGGGCCGGGGTGGCGGTGGCGCCGCCAGGGGAGGTGCCGATGTCAGTGGGGGCGCCCTGGTCGGGGCGGCCGGTGGCGGGGGTGCTGCCGAGGTCTGCGGCGAGGTCGCGGAGCATGACGGCGGCGCGGATGGGGGCGTCTTCCTGGGAGGTGCGTTCGACGCGGAGGCGAAGGGTGCGCGAGGCAGGGTCGGCGAGGGCGAGGCGGACCTCGATGTCGCTGCCGCGGTCGGTGACGCTGGGGACGATGAGGAGGCGGCCGATCGCGCGGGCATGGGCGGCGAGGTCTTCCTCGGCGAGGGGCGCGGAGGCGGCGGAGGCGCGGCCAGTGAGGTCGATGGTGATGCCGAGGTCCTGGGCGGCGTCGGCGAGGAGGGTGTCGAGGGTGACGGCAAGCTCGGCAAGGCCGCGCTCGGAGGGCGCCGGGATGCGGCGGGTGCCCTGCTCGATGAGAGCGGTGGGCAGGAGGGCCGTGGGGCGACGCGCAGGAGGCGCGGGGGACGCGGAAGGTGCGGCAGGCGCAGGGGACGCAGGGGACGCAGGGGACGCAGGGGACGCAGGGGGCGCGGGAGGCCCGGAAGGTGCGGACGGCTGACGCGGTGGGGGGGACGCGGCGGGAGAGGGCGGGGACGCGGCAGGAAGGGTGGTGCCCGGGGAGGGGGACGCGGGAGGCGGTGCTGCCCAGGAGGCCGCGGCGCAGGATAGCGCGGTGAGCAAGGCCGCCGCAGCGCTGAGCGGCTTCGAGGAGATGCGAGGATGCGATGCGGAGGGAGGAGGGGTAGCGACCATCGGGAGCGTAGGGGCCGAAGGCCCCTGATCCAGGGTACGCAGTACCAGGGTACGCAGTACTAGAACATCACGACGCCGCTGGCGAAGAGGTCGATGGTGGTGATGGCGTCGGCGTAGAAGCGGCGGCCGACGGCGTTGATGGAGTGGCGGTAGTTCGGGTTGGGGATGCCGGTCTGGGTGAAGCTGCCGTCGCCGTTGTCGCGGCGGCAGGGGCCGGAGCGGCCGACATCG
Source organism: Chondromyces apiculatus DSM 436 (assembly GCF_000601485.1). Lineage (GTDB taxonomy): Bacteria > Myxococcota_A > Polyangia > Polyangiales > Polyangiaceae > Chondromyces > Chondromyces apiculatus. The sequence goes on along the minus strand of NZ_ASRX01000068.1, from coordinate 79,879 downwards.
TCCTTCACCGAGGGGTTGCAGGGCTGATCGCCGCCGAGGCCGTGGGCGCCGTCGTGGCGGAAGCCCATGCCGAACTGGAACTTCACGAGTTCACTGGCTTGCCAGGTGGCGCTGGCCGAGGCGCGGATGGAGCCGTAGGGCTGCACGTTGCTCAGGCCGGTGAAGTAGGAGCGCGACGAGCCCGTGTCGATCACGGAGTTGCCCTGGATGTCGCCGGTGTAGCCCGCCCACTGGGGGTTGCGCAGGGAGGGGGCGGTGCTCGATCCGAGGGCATCGAACAGCTCCGAGTAGTCGCGGCCTTCGGAGTGGTACTCGCCCTCGACGCGCATGTCGAAGGAGAGGCGGCCGAACTTCTCCCGGTTCTCCCAGGGGATGATCATCATGCCGAGCATCACGGTGCCGACGATGGGGGGCATGTTCACCAGCGAGCCTTCGAGGCTGGTGAGGTCGTAGTCGTCGGAGGTGGCGAAGAACTCGAAGAGGGCACGGAAGCCGCCGTAGGGCTCGACGTACTTCATGCGCTTCGAGAGGATGGTGTGGAGTTCGAGGCCCACAGTGCCGCGGCCGACGCCAGGATCGCGGGCGGCGGCGTCGCGGCCCTCGCCGTTGTCGTCGCCGTCGTCGGCGCCGTTGCGGTTGACGTCGGAGGGGGCGGCGCACTTGACCTGCCCCTCCAGAGGGCTCTCGGTGCAGGCGGACATGGGCTGGCTGACCGGCAGGCGCGCCTCGAAGCCCAGGAGCCAGGTGGGCTTCGTGCGGTCACGCGCCTGGTTCATGATGTCGAGGTCGAGGCCGAGGCCGAGGTACTCGAGGCCGCTCCTGTCCGGGGAGGTGAAGGGCAGGGAGAAGAGCTGCTCGCCGGAGGCGCCGCGGAGGATGTACGCGGCGTTGTTGGCGCTGCCGTCGAGATCGGTGAGCTCGCGGGAGTTGTTGAGGATGATCGGCAAGGAGACGTGGAAGGCCAGGTCCTTGTAGATGCCGATGTCGATGCGCGGGGTGAGCTTCGCGGTGGTCTCGCTGTAGCTCGCCACGTTCATCTGGTTCGAGGTGTAGTAGCCGTCCGTCAAGCCAGGGCTGGCGATGGCCGACTCGCGCCGGATCTTGGCGCTCTTCGTGAAGTACTGGAAGCCGAGGCTGATGTTGAGATCGAACAGGTCGCCATCATCGAAGGCGTCGATGACGTCCGTGATCTCACCAGGCTCCGCCATGACCCGCGGCTCGGTGGCGCTGCGGGGTTCGTCTGCGTGGGCAGGGGCCCCGGCCGCGAAGACCGCGGTCGCGGCTGCGAGCGCAAGGGTCCCGGGCAGGGCCAGCCGCCTGCGAGCACCTTCTCCCTGGGCCAGGCATTCTCGCCTCGTGGCCACTGCGCGCCATCGGCCGTGCGTCCGCATGATCACCCGTGAGGCGGACGCTAACGGCCGGGGGCGCGGGGTGTCAATTGCGATTGGCTGACCTCGGCGTAGGGGGGGGCGCTTTCGCGTCCCCGTCGCGGGGTGTGCGGGGTGTGCGGGGTGTCAGGATCGCGTGCTTCCCGGACCGGCGTTGCTGGTGGGGTCCTCGGCCTCGGGGAAGATCAGGTCGGTGATGTCCTCGGCCGCGATCACTTCCCGCGCCTCGGTGAGGTCGCGCGAGGTCTGGTCCAGGCGGTCGGCGAGGACGCCGAGGAACTGCCAGAGGAGCTTCACGGCCAGCTCGTGCTCCTTGCGGAGGATCTCGAAGAAGTCGGCGCGCCGGAGGGAAATCAGCTCGCTCGCCTCCACGGCGGTCGCGGTGGCGGAGCGGGGCATGGCCCGGATGAGCGCCATCTCGCCGAAATGCTCGCCGGTGCCGATCTCGATGAGCACGGCGTCGCCCCGCACGATGCGGACCTGGCCGGAGAGGACGATGAACAGCTCGTCGCCGCGGTCGCCTTCCTTGACCACCACCTGGCCGGGCTCGTAGGCCTGGACCTCGGCGACCTGCATGATCCGGAGCATCTCGCGCTCCTGCAGGCGCGAGAAGAGCGGCATCCTGGCGAGGACGTCTCGCTTGAGGGCCAGCATGCGGGCGCGCATGCTGTCGCGCGCGTCGCCCTCGCCGAGGCGCACGAGGATCGCGGTGATGTTGTCCTTGCCGCCCTTGCGGTTGGCGAGGTCGATGAGGCCGTTCGTGGCGGCCTGGCCGTCCTCTTCGTCGAAGTAGGGTTCGAGCTCGGCGGGGTGGGCGATGTAGCCATGGAGGCCGTCGGAGGCGAGGAGGAACTGGTCGCCGGGGAGGACCTCGATGGTGAGGGTGTCGACCTCGACGCGCTCGTAAACACCGACGGCACGGGTGATCGCGTTCTTCTGCGCGACCTTGTCGATCTGGTCGCGGGTGAGCTTGCCGCGCTTGAGGAGCTCGTTGTAGACGGTGTGGTCCTCCGTGACCTGCTGGATGCGGCCGGCCCGGAGGAGGTAGATGCGGCTGTCGCCGACGTGGGCGATGTAGCCATAGGCGCCGGCGATGAGGAGGGCGGAGAGGGTGGTGCCCATGCCGCGCTTGGAGGAGTCTGCCTTGGCCTCCTCGTGGATGCGGGCGCAGGCGCGCTGCACGGCGTGCTCGAGGAGCGCCAGGATCTCCCGCATCGGGTTGCGCTCGTCGATGCGGGTCTTGTTCTCGATGAGGTCGCGCTCCTTGCGCAGCTCCTCATGGATGATCCGCACCGCCAGGGCGCTCGCTACCTCCCCTGCCGCGTGGCCGCCCATGCCGTCCGCGATGACGAACAGGGCCAGCTTCTTGTCGACGAGGTAGTTGTCTTCGTTGTGGTCGCGGAGGCGGCCCGTGTCGGTTGCGGCGTAGAACCTGATGTTCTCGGACAGGCCCATCGGTCCGCGCAGGCTAACCGAGGCGTTGGGAAATCAAAAGGCGTGTGTGCGCCGGCTTTCCGCATCCGTGCAGTGAGGTTCGCGGCGTCACGCGCTCGCGCACGCGGGGCCTCGTGAACGCAGCCACGAAGCAGCGCGCCCGGACGCGCTGGACACCCCTCGGCACAGCAGGGGCGCGCGCCGGTCCACCTCCTGTCAGTTCAGTGTCCGCGCACATTGCAGCGTTGCTTCACGAATGCACCCGCGCGCGTCGCGGCGTCAGGAGCGTCAGGAGCGTCAGGAGCGTCAGGAGCGTCAGGAGCGTCAGGAGCGTCAGGAGCGTCAGGAGCGTCAGGGGGTGTCATCCATGCGGCCGGGAACAGTGTCCGCTTCCAGATGCGACGGGCGTCAGGCCCGAAGCGGCAGAACGCTCCGGAAACCGCGGGTGGATCGCGGAGTGGGGGGCCCCGACGAGCTTTGCTCGGCGGGGGGCGGGGGCGCGAGTCCCTGCCGTGGGAATCAAAGCGTCCCCTCGCCGATGACGCCGAGGTCGAGCAGCGATGCGTAGTGGCCGTCGGGCGCGAGGATCACGTGATCGACGAGGGGGACGCCCACCAGGATGCCGGCGGCAGCGACGGCGCGGGTCATGTCCACGTCCTCCGGAGACGGGTTGGGGTCGCCGCTCGGGTGGTTGTGCACCAGCACCATCGCCGCCGCGGCGTCCGCGAGAGCCGCGCGGAGGATGTCGCGCGCCGCGACCGAGCAGCCATGCAGGCCGCCCTGGGCGACGCAGCGCGCTCCGCGCATGCCGTTGCGTCCGTCGAGCGCGATCACCCAGACCTCCTCGTGCTCCAAGGGGCCCAGGTGGGCGATGCACCAGGCGGCGATGGCAGCGGAGGTGCGGACCGGGGGCCGGGGACGGATGGCGCGCTCGTGGATGCGGCGCCCGAGCTCGATGGAAGCGGAGATGCGGAGGGCCTTGGCGAGGCCGAGGCCAGGGTGCTCGGCGATGGCGTGAGGGCCGAGGCGGGAGATGCCGTCGAGGCCGGCGAAGTGGTGGAGGATGGACGCGGAGAGCATCGTCACAGGACGCCCAGGGAGGCCCGTTCCGAGCACGATGGCGAGCAGGTCGGCGTCGCCGAGGGCACCCAGTCCTTCTTCGAGGGCCCGCTCCCTCGGGCCGGAGGGCAAGGCGATGTCGGACAGGGAGGTCACGCTACAGACGGGCATGAAGGGCGTGGCCAAGCACGCGGCAGGCCAGGGTGCTGCCCCGGATCTGGCGCTGCGTTCAGGGGTGACGAGGGTGACGGACTGACGGGAGAGGTGGCGCGCGCCAGGGATCGGTGGAGATCCAGGGGCGGGGGGTGGGCAAGATGGGCGTGGAGGACGGAGAGAGCGGGGAGAGCGGGTTGGGGGCTATTCGAGGCGGACGATGGTGCCGGCAGGGAGGCTTTGGGCGAAGGCGTCGCGCGCGGCGCGGACCTGGTCTTCGAGGATGCCGTCGAAGGTGAGGCGGGTCCGGTACTCCGGGTCGGACCAGCGGGGGTAGGAGCCGATGGCGACGTCGCGGTGCTCGTCGACGACGCGATCGAGCATGGGCTTGAGCTGGCCTTCGTCGAGGGTGGTGAGCACGGCGAAGGAGACGAAGGGGGTGCCGCCGGTGAGCTCGGCGCGGATGAAGGGCTGCTTGGCCTGGAAGATCTCCGGGACGCCCGGCAGGACCCACACGTTCTGCATGACCACCACCGGCCACACCAGAGACTCGCCGGAGACGAGGCGCGCGCCCTCGGGTATGCGCGCCATGAGCAGGTGGCCTTCGGTCAGCCGTTCGCCGTAGTGGCTGCGGAGGAGGTCGGCGAGGATCGGTGAGGTGACCACGGGGACGTCGAAGGCGCGCGCGACGCCTTCGATGGTGACGTCGTCGTGGGTCGGGCCGACGCCGCCGCTCGTGAAGAGCCAGTCGTGGGTGCTCGCGAGCACGCGCACCTCGGCGGCGATCACGTCGAGTTCGTCGAGGATGGTGTTCGCGCGGCGGAGGAGCACCCCGGCAGCGCGCAGGGTGCGCGCGAGGACGACCAGGTTCTGGTCCGCGATCTTGCCGCTGAGCAACTCGTTGCCGATCACCAGCGCTGCCGCCGTCTTCATGGGTCTCTCCCCCCGATGCTGGGTACGCAGGGCTAGGTGGTCTCGAAGTCGCGGGTGGTCGGGCGGCCGTCTGCATCGACGCCGAGCAGTTCCTCGACGCGGCGCTCTGCACGGTCGAGGCGCTCCTGGGCAGCGCGCGACAGGCGGACCCCCTCCTCGAAGAGCGAAAGGGCCCGCTCCAGGGGCATGTCGCCACCTTCGAGTTCGTTCACGATCTGGGCGAGGCGCCGGGTGGAGTCCTCGAAGGAGGTGCCTTCCGCGCCAGGCGCTCCACCAGGCGCTCCAGCCGACGCCGTGGCTCCGTTCGCCGTTCCCTCGTCACGCCGTTCCGTCATCTCGGAGAAGGCTCACCCGAGGTCAACGCCGACGCAAGGGTGACGACACCTGGTCCAGGTGGCACGCCAGGCACGAGGAGGACACCTTCGGGATCGGTGAGGATGGGGAGGGCCACGCCGTCGGGCCTGATGAAGCGCCCGGCACGTCCAGCCGCGGCAGCCGCGGCGCCTGGATCGTTGGGGGTGACCGTGACCCAGAGGACGCCAGTGGCGAGGGGGGTCGGCGCGGGGTCGAGGGGGCGGCCTTCGAGGGCGGCACGCGCGAGCGCGCGCACGGAAGGATCGGGGTCGAGATCCCGGGCGAGGGTCAGCGTCTGTCGGCGCTGGGCTTCGGCGCGGCGCGACAGGCCACGGACGATGGCCCGGCGGACCGCGGGGTCTTCCTCGAAGCGGTAGGCTGACGCGAGGAGCGAGACGCTGTCGGGCTCGGGGTCGCTGCCGAGGCCGAGCGCGACGTGGGCACGGATCACAGGGTCGCTGCCTCCGAGGAGGCGTTCGAGGGTGCCGCGCACCACGGCATCGTCGCGGGTGGCGAGGGCCCGGGCTGCAAGAGGCGCGAGGGCACCTCCGGCCTCGGCCCACGCGGCGAGCTGGGAGGTGGGGACGGCGCCGCCCCCGGGGGCATCGAGGAGCGCGAGGCCGGCGGTGATCAGGGTGCGCGCCGCGGTTTCATCCGAGGGAGCGCGGTGCTCGGGAGCGGAGGCCCCGGATGCGGTGAGCTGCTCGAGCAACTCACGCAGCGCGGCGAGGGGGGCGCGTGCGGCGCTCCCGTGGGCAAGCGATCCGCGCGCTGCAGCCTGCAGGAGCGAGGTGTCACAGGGAGGGGGCGTGACCTTGCGGGGGCGAGGCGGTGAGGGCGCGAGCGCGGGCGTGGCGTGCGGCGCGACAGGCGGGCGCTTCACAGCGTCGAGGCAGCGGCGGGAGAGATCTTCGAGGACGTCCGCATCCAGGGCGGCGAGGCCGAAGGCCGCCACGGCACGGTCGGGATCCGAGGAGGAGGCGCCGAGGAGGGGCTGGAGGTGCTCTTCGAGAGGAACTGGCGGGTCGCGCAGCACCAGGGCGCGCACGATGGCGGCGCGCAGGAGGAGGCGGCGGCGCGCCCCGTCTCGGGCGACGTCGGGCGCAGCGAGGAGATCTGCGAGCGCCTTGCGGGCGGCATCTCCAGGCAGGGTGGCCAGGGCGAACGCAGCCGGGGTGGCGAGCGGTGCCTGTCCGAGGAGCGCACGCAGGGCGTTGACGGCCTGAGGACCGCCGGCGCGGCCCAGCGCGGCGACGGCGCGGGGGCGCGCTGTTTCAGGCAGGAGGGGGATGGCCTGCGCGAGCTGAGGCGCGAGGGCCGGTGTCGGGAGGATCTCGGCGAGCCGGAGGCCGTCCAGGCGGGTGGTCTCGCCCTTCAGCAGGGCGTTGACGGCCGCAGGCGCTTCGGGGGCTCCCAGGTGGACGAGGATCTCGGCGGCCGCAGGGAGGGTCCTGGGCTCGGGCTTGCGAAGCCAGTCGCGCGCCCGCGCGAGCGCAGATTCGTCTCCGAGCTTGGCGAGGGCGAGGGCCGAGACGATCTGGACCGTGACGTCCTTGCCGGCGAGCAGCAGGCGGAGGCGGGCCGTGGCGCGTAGATCACCGAGCTCGCCCAGAAAACGCGCCAGCTCGGGCGGAGGCGGCTTCTTGCCCCCGAGGAGCAACTCCAGGGATGAAGGCGGGTTCGCGAGGAGCGCGCGTTCGGCAGCACCGCCGGGTGCCCCGCCCTGCACGAGGGCGCTCACCAGAACGGTGATGGCCGGTTTGTCGCCCGCACGCGCGAGCGCCAGGGCAGCCGTCCCCCGGATCAGCTCCGTGAGTGGAGATGGGGTGCCGCGGCCAGGCGCGCCAGCCCCGTCGTTGAGCTCACGTGTCAGGAGCTGCCGGACAGGGTCGCGCGTTGCGTGGGGCGCGAGGGTGCGCACCGCTTCGAGGCGTGCGCGCGGGTCACGGCTCACAGGGGAGCCCTGTTCCATGGAATCGAGCAGCGTGTCGATGGCCTCCGGGGTACCGAGCCCACCGAGGCGCGCGATGCCCCGCAGGCGCTCTGCGGGCTCCGAGGAGGCGAGCAACGATTGCGCGACGGACACACCCAGGTGAGCGCGAAGCGGCATGCCCACGCCTCGGACGCGGGCTGCGCTGCCAGTGCCTCCGCTGGGCGAGGCTTCGACGGCTTGCGGCTGCGCTCGAACCACTGCGGTGGAGAGCGACAGCGAGAGCGCTGCAGCGATCACCGTACAGGCTCGAACGAGCCGGCTCGGCCGAGCGTACGTGAATGTGTGGTCGTTCGCGCTGCCTGCCATCTTCTTGCCACGGGCAGCTTCGGCGCGCGTCGTCACGCTGCCGGAATTATCGCGAACGTGCTTTCCTGTCACGATCTCAGGGCGCAGAGACAGTAAAACTGTGGAAGGCTGAGGGGTAGGTTCGTACCCTGCGGGCCACGGCTCAAGTCACGAGGGATTATTTTGATCGATCACGAACGCTTCGTTCGCGCTCTGGAGAAGGCCGCCTGCGTGTCCGCCGACAAGGTGTGGTGGGTGCTGCAGCGGCTCGCAGAGTTCGGGCCCGAGGCTGCGCCGTTCAAGCCACGCTGGAGCGACAAGCCCATCCCTCGGGGCAAGGAGCGCACGAAACCGCCGCTCGGATGGCCCCGTGAGACCGACAGCCTGTGCCCGCGATGCGTGAAGGAAGCGCGCACGGAGATCCTGAGCGGTCGCGCCGACTGGACGAAGCTCATCACGGACAAGCCGGGAGAGATCAAGGCCCGCATCGTGGAGAAGGGGGGCCAGATCGTCATGGAGAAGACGTGCCCCACGCACGGCGACTTCTCCGACGTGCTCTCCATGGACCCTGCGTTTCTGTCTCGTATCGAGGGGCTCTTCGGCGGGCGCGACGTGGAGATGACGCCCGACAAGATCCACGACCACGGCTCCAGCACCATCCGCTACGGGCGCGGCTCCGTGCTGACGGTGGACCTGACCAACCGCTGCAACATGATGTGCGATCCGTGCTTCATGGACGCGAACCAGGTCGGGTACGTGCACGAGCTGTCCTGGGAGGAGATCAAGCAGATCATCGACGATGCCGCGGAGGTGCGCCCACGGCGGCAGATGTCGATCCAGTTCTCCGGCGGGGAGCCGACGATGAGCCCGCACTTTCTGGACGCGATCCGCTACGCGCGAGAGAAGGGCTACTTCGCGGTGCAGTGCGCCACGAACGGGCTCCGCTTCGCCCAAGAGCCCGGGTTCGCGCAGAAGGCCAAGGAGGCAGGGCTCCGGATGGCCTACCTGCAGTTCGACGGCGTGACCAACGCGGCCAACAGCCACCGGAAGATCAAGAACCTCTACGACGTCAAGCTGCGGGCGATCGAGGAGCTGGCAGCCGCCAAGATCGACGTGATCCTGGTGGTGACCATCATCAACGGCGTCAACAACGACCAGGTGGGTCCGATCATCGAGTTCGCGGTCGAGAACGCCGACAAGGTCACGGTGGTGAGCTTCCAGCCAGTGAGCTTCACGGGTCGCGACGAGGACATCTCCGACGAGCTGCGCGACCAGCAGCGCTACACGCTGAGCCATCTGGCGCACGACGTGGCGCAGCAGACCGGCGTCACCCATCCGCACCGGGACTGGTTCCCGCTCTCGTCTCTGAGCCCGTTCGGGGACGTGACCGACATGCTCGACGGGCCGGACCGCGACTGGGGGACGCTCAACTGCGGCTGCCACCCCAACTGCGGCATCGGGACCGTGCTGTTCGTCAACAAGCGGACGAAGCAGACGATCCCTCTCCTCGACTTCCTCGACGTCGAGGGTTTGTTGCAGGATCTCAGGGTCATCTTCGACCAGGGTCGCGGTCGTCGGTACACGCTGGCCCAGCTCAGCGCGTCGCTCCTGCGGCACTACCGCCCGGAGAAGGCGCCCCCCGGGTTCCACTTGCCGACGCTGATCAAGCAGTTCCTCAGCCAGACCGGGGCAGCCCACGCGGGGGAGAACGACGCCAGCCAGTACGAGTGGCGGGTGCTGTTCGTGGCCGGGATGTGGTTCCAGGACCTCTTCAACTACGACTTCCGCCGCACCGAGATGTGCATCATCCCCTACGGCACCCAGATGGGGGAGATCAGCTTCTGCGCCTACAACACCGGCGCTGGGTGGCGAAACATCCTGGAGAAGATGAAGGCCAACGCGACGGTCGCCGAGTGGTACAAGCGCTACGGGCGACACCCGGTGTACGCCAAGAACAAGGATCTCGCGCTGCCGGAGTATCCGACGCCGCTGACGATCAAGGAGCACGGGCTGGCGCTCGACGAGCGAGCGCAGGGCCAGGCCAGCACCCCCAGACCGAAGCTCAAGCACCTCCCGGTGATCGGCTGAGAAGCCGGCCCCGGCGCCTGAAGGCCGAGCCACGCACCCCCACCTACACCCTCTCGTGAATCGTATGGAGAACGGCGGGGATCGTGTACCCTGAGCCCGTGCTCCTGCGGGCAGGCCGCTACGAGACCGTGCGCCCGATCGCGTCGGGCGGGATGGCGACCGTATATCTTGGACGTGCGCTGGGTGGCGGCGGCTTCGAGCGGCTCGTGGCGATCAAGGTGCTCCATCCGCACGTGGCGTCCGAGCCCGAGTTCGTGGCGATGTTCCTGGACGAGGCGCGGCTGGCCGCGCAGATCCACCACCCGAACGTGGTGGCGACCCTGGATCTCGTCCAGGATCCGCTGTTCCTCGTCATGGAGTACGTGGATGGGCCGTCGCTCCACGCCCTGCTCCGCGCGTGCAAGAGGCAGCACCATCCCCTCCCCCTCGACATCGGCCTCCGGATCTTCCTCGACACGCTCGCGGGCCTCCACGCCGCACACGAGCTGGTCGGGCCCGACGGTCAGTGGCTGCGCCTCGTGCACCGCGACGTGTCCCCGCAGAACGTGCTGGTCGGGTCGGACGGGATCTCGCGGATCACCGACTTCGGCGTGGCGCGCGCGGAGTCGCGCATCACGACGACGCGCGGAGGCGCGCTGAAGGGCAAGCTCGGGTACATGTCGCCGGAGCAGGTGAAGGCTCAGGCCGTCGATCGGCGCAGCGACGTGTACGCAGCAGGCGCGGTGCTGTGGGAAGTGCTCACGGGAGAGCGGCTCTTCAAGGCAGACAACGAGGCGGCGATGATCACCCAGATCTTGCTGGGTTCGCCGCCGGGGCCGCGCTCGGTCGCACCAGCGATCCCGGAGGCGATCGAGGCGGCGTGCATGACCGCGCTCGCCAACGACGTGAACCAGCGCTACCCGACGGCTGCAGCCTTCGCCGAGGGACTCGAGCGCGCGGTCGCCATGTCCCCTGGGGTGAGCTTCGCGTCGAGCAGGGCGGTGGCCGCGCTGGTGAAGGGGCTCGGCCTGCACCAGCTCGGTCAGGGCGAGGGGGGCGCTGCCAGCGTGAGGTCGAGGGATCTGGCGCGCGACAGCAACCCGTTCGCCACGCCCCTCCCGTCGAGCTCCAGCGGCGTTCGGTCGAGCATGCCGGGGGTTGGCTCGGGCCTCTCGGCGTCATCTCCGGGCACGCCCCCACGGCGCTCCCTGCTCTCTCTCGCAGACGTGCTTGAGCCCCAGAGCGCGACGACTGGCGTGGGAGGGGTCGTCGCCGAACCTCCTCAGCGCAAGCTCGTGGGTCGCTCCACGTTGATCGCTGCGGCAATGATCGGCGCGCTCTCCGCCGTGGTGGTCGCGGTGCTCATCACCGGCGGGAGGACCTCGGAGAAGTCCGATCGTTCAGCACCGACCCCGGGGGAGGCAGCGCCGCAGACGCAGCGACCTGCTGCGCCCACCATCCCCGCAGAAGGCAGCGACACGTCGGCCGGTACTGGCGCGTCCCTGCCCGCAACTGGCTCCTCCACCGCTCCCGTCTCTCCTTCGCCATCGACCTCGGCCGCCGCATCGGCCACCGCACAGCCACGTACCCCGCCGAAGACGCAGACGCAGCCGCGGGTGCAGCCCAGGACGAGCACGCCGAACGGAAGTCCCACCACCTTCAGGCCAAGAGAACTGTGATGCACACGCGCCTCCCGATCCTGCTGCTGGCCACGGCGCTCGGCCTCGCCGTCGCGCCCGCTGCCGCCGCACCCGGTGACAAGTCCGCCAAACAGCGGTTCGACGAAGCCATCGCTCTGCAGGAAAAAGGCCGCTGTGACGAGGCGCTGCCGGTCTTCCAGGAAATGGTCAAGAGCACCCAGAGCCCCAACGCCCGCCTCTACGTGGCGCTGTGCCTTCAAACGATGGGTCTCTTGCCCGCCGCCTACGAGGAGATGGCCATCACGCTGCGCGACGCTTCCGCGCGGGCCGACAACGAACCCAAGTACGCACCGACGCGCGACAGCGCGGCGGCACTGCTGGTGCAGATCGAGCGGCAGATCGGCCGGTTGATCATCGCGGTCGCCAACCCGCCTCCGGGGGTGACGGTGAACCTCGATGGCGTGGTCCTGCCGCCGGGGCGCGTGGGGTCCACCATCGCGGTGAAGCCAGGCCGGCGCACGGTGACCGTGAGCGCGCCCGATCGGACGTCCGTCACCCGGGAGATCACCGTGGACGCCGGCGAGACGAAGACCGTGGCGGTGGCGCTGGAAAGCGCGGTGGAGCCGGAGACGGAAGCGGAGGCGGTATCGACGACACCCGTCGATGACGGCGAGAAGCGCTCCGGCGGTGGCGTGCGCGTCGCAGGCTACGTGGTGACGGGGCTCGGTGTGGCCGGGATGGCGCTCTTCGGCATCACGGGGATGATGGCCCAGAGCAAGTTCAAGACGCTCGAAGAGGAGTGCGGCGGGATGCGCTGCACGGATCTGAAGTACGCAGACACGGTGGACTCGGGGAAGACGCTGGACCTGCTGGCGACGGTGGGGCTCATCGCCGGGGTCTCCGCGCTGACCATCGGGACGACCATGATCGTGTTCGGCGGTCCGTCCTCCGGAGACGAGGCGACCTCCGCCAGAGCGCAAGGAAGCAAGCCAAAGGCCCAGGCCAGCCCGCTCGGGACGGCTGGCATCTCGGTCTCCCCTGCAGGCGCTTCGTTCCGCTACGCCATGACGTTCTGATCCCCCCACGAGGGACTCGCTTTCCCGTCCCCCACCCAGAGGTAAGCCCAGGCAGGGGCGCGCCACGGGGCAGTGTGACCACAGCAGCACCCCCGGTGGGAGAGGCGCGGAGGCTGCCCTACTGCACCACGCACGGATTTCTGCGCCGATCCAAGCGAAAGGCATTCGCTTCGTCGAACGTTGTTCAAGAGGGACAAGCCGCATGCCCTCTCTGTTCGAGCAGGTCGTCGATTGCTGTCAGCTCGCGCCAGCGTTCGCCCGGAGGATCATCTCCGAGGCGCTGGAGCGCACGGGTGTCAGCGCGGAGGAGCTGCGCCCCCAGGATCTGATCCGCGCGCTCCCCCGCATCCGGCAGACGCTCGGTGTGTTTCTGGATCCCTCCGAGGTGAACCGCACGATCGGCTGCATGCGGGCACTCGCGCGCACCTCCTGGACCGACCTCCCCGCCGTGAGCAGCGCCAGCAACCCGCCGGAAGAAGCTGCCCCTCCCAAGCACCACGGCTAGGTACTGCGTACGGCACTTCAGGGACCTTCGGTCCCTACGCTCCCGATGGTCGGTACTGCGTACGGCACTTCAGGGACCTTCGGTCCCTACGCTCCCGATGGTCGCTACCCCCGTGACTTCGCTCGAACGCCGAGCCGAGGACCCGAGACTAGAGAGCCGGGAAGGCGTCGCGGTACTCCCCCATGGCACCTGCCTCGTCGATCTGGTGCTGGAAGCCGGTCGCGGCGCGGAAGGCTGCGCTGTCGACCACGATGGGGAACTTGATGTGCGTAAGTGCGCCAGGGGGCAGGCGGGGCAACCCGAATCGCCCCAGGGCCGCCCGGAACAGCAGCTCGGGCAGCGGCACCTGCGTGCGCCCCGTGGCGCGGATCAACACCGACAGCGGTACGGGCTGGGGGCCGGAGACGTTGTACACGCCGCGAATCCGCCGCTCGATGGAGAGGCAGATGGCGGCTGCCACGTCCTCTTCGTGCATGAAGTGGAAGAGGGGATCGAAGCCGAGCACCGTGGGGACATGAGGCCCCCGGATGAAGGTGGCGAGCGTGCCCTGGCCCGTGGGGCCCAGCGTGTACACCATGCGGAGCACCGTCGTGCACAGCTCGGGGTAACGCCAGAGCGCGGTGCAGGCGTAGAGATCGGCGGCGACCAGGTCGGCGAGCTCCGGGAAGGCGGTCATCGCCATCGGAGGCTCTTCCTCCTTGTGGTAGAGCGGCGAGTCGGCGGCGGCGCCGTAATACGTGTGTCGCCCGACGAAGATCACGTGCTCTGCGCCGCATGCGCGGGCGTTCTCGAAGACCACCCGGGTGCCACCGAGGTTGATCCGGTAACGCTCCTCGGAGCGCTCGATCAGGTGGGTGACCGTGGCCATGTGCACGACCACCTGCGGGTGGCTCTTCCGGAAGACGTCCTCGGCAGCGCGCTTGCGCAGATCCACGCTGTGCATCTCGATGCCCGCGGGCGCGTCGTCCCAGGGGCGCCGATCGATGCCGATCAGCTCGTGACCGCTCTCCAGGAGGCGACGCGCGACGAGCTGTCCCAGCCGCCCCGTGACGCCAGTGACGAGGATTCTCACGCCCACTCCTCCGTCCCCCGAGGCCGCGCCAGGGCCTCTCCGCTCTTCCTCCGCTGTCCCTCCTTCATGAGCTCTCCGATCCTCTGCTTCACCTGGTCCACGTAGCCGTTGATCACCTCGTCCTCCTCGTTGCCCGTCCCGCTGAACATCATCGGCTCGCCGTAGGTGAGCTCCACGCGGACAGGCAGCGGCACCGGCGCGAGCCAGGGGGTGATGGGCACGTAGGGGACGCCGAGCAGCTTCCCGAGGCCATAGGCGTTGGCGATGGTCGGCACCGCTTCGCCACCGCCGACGAATCCGAAGGGGATGATCGGCGTCTGGGTCTTCATGGCGAGGCGCACGAACCCGCTGCCGAAGTGGACCAGGCTGTTCCGGTCGCTGTAGAGCTTCGCCGTCCCGCGCGCCCCCTCGGGGAACACCACCAGCAGCCGCTCATCGTCGAGGAGGTGCGCCGCCTGCTCCGGCAAGCCCGTGAACTGGCCGGTGCGGTTCGACCAGAGAGAGGCGAAGGGGAAGCGGGCGATGAACTTCTCGGCCATCGCCTGGCCGAGACGCGGTGGGTCCCGGTCGAAGAAGCACGAGGCGAGCACCATGGCGCCGTCCACCGCGACGCCTCCGGAGTGGTTCCCCACCAGCATCCCGCGCCCCCGGGCCGGGACGTGCTCGATGCCCACCAGGCCGACGGTGAAGTAGTGATGGTAGAGGTAGTGAAGCAGCGTCATGAACTGCGCGACGTGCTTCTTCGAGACGCCGTACGGATCGACACCGAAGCGGTTGAACGGCAGCTCCACGCGGTCCACGCGTGCTGCGATGGCAGGATCGATGAGCAGAGACACGTCGCCTCCCCGGACACGGCCCGCAGGCCGCGCGGTCGCCCAGGGTAATGCGCGACCTGCTGCCTGCACAGCCCGCATGAGCTGCGGGCGTGGCGCTCGTGCCACTTCCACGGTACCCCACGCGCCCCGCGCGTCCCGCGGCGCGTCTGCGGCTTCGCACTGCCGTCGTCCCCCCGCGGGCGCGAGACAGGGGCATGCGCGTCTCGCGTCAGGCTTGACGTGACGCCAGTTCACGGCTTTCCCTTCACCCCGCATGCTCAAAGCTCGCCCGCTCCTTGCCGGCGCTACCTGGCTCTCGGTCGGCGCCACCCTCCTCGTCTCCACGACCGCGGCTGCTCAGGGAGCCGCTCCGGCACAGCCCGCCGCCGAGCCTGCGGCACAGGCCACCACCCCGGAGCCGCTCCTGCCGTTCCGGGGGGAGCTCGATCTCTACGGGGGCGGCTCCATCCGACTCGGTTCCGACTTCGGGGGGAGCTTCGCGGAGCGAGGCGGCGCCCTGTTCGGCGTCGCGGCGATGATCGGCCCCCAGTACGGTCGCTTCGTGGGAGGGCTCGGCTACGAGCGCTCTTTCCTGCACCTGCAGCGCTATGACGAAGGAAGCAGCGGCACGTTCTCGGAGGTCACGCGCGGCCTCGATGCGCTCTGGTTCCAGGCCCGCATCTACCCGGTCGAGGGCGAGATGGGCTCGCTCTTCCTCCAGCTCGGCGTCGGCCCCACCTGGCAGCGCCTCACCGCCTCCACGGCCGGCGTCGCGTCGGGCCCCGATGGCTTGCTCCAGCCCAGCGTGGATACCTGCTCCGCCCACGGCTCCGCGGGCCTGGGGTTGAAAGCCGGCCTCGGAGGGATGCTCTGGGCAACCAGATACATCGGGTTCCATGCCCTGGTCGGCGTCGATCACCAGCGCCACGAGAGCGAGAGGCTCGACCGCTGCGCGCCAGGCCTCGGCGCCGCGACCTTCTTCGTGGCCCGCGTTGGCCTCACCTTCTCCGAGGGCAGGATCCGGCCGGAAGCGGCGCCCGCCGCGCCTCCGCCTCCCGTGGACAAGGACGCCGACGGGATCCTCGATGCCTCCGACGCCTGCCCCGAGCAGCCCGGGGTGGCGAGCGTCATCCCCTCGCGCCACGGCTGTCCTCCTCCCGGCGATCGTGATGGGGACCAGATCACGGACGATCTCGACGCCTGCCCGGAGGTCGCCGGGGTCCCGAGCCAGGATCCGCGCAAGCACGGCTGCCCACCGCCGCCGGATCGCGACAGCGACAAAGTCGTCGACGCCGTCGATGCGTGCCCCGACACGCCTGGCGTGGCCACCAGCGACCCCGCCACGAACGGCTGCCCGCCCGACACCGACGGCGATGGCATCCGCGACGACAAGGACGCTTGCCGCGAGGAGAAGGGCCT
This sequence comes from Chondromyces apiculatus DSM 436, assembly GCF_000601485.1. Classification (GTDB taxonomy): domain Bacteria; phylum Myxococcota_A; class Polyangia; order Polyangiales; family Polyangiaceae; genus Chondromyces; species Chondromyces apiculatus. Next base: position 63,686 of record NZ_ASRX01000068.1, on the reverse strand, counting down.
CCCCAACGAGGATCCTGCCAAGAACGGGTGCCCCCTCGTCCAGTTCACCGACAAGGAGATCGTCATCTCCCAGCAGGTGCAGTTCGAGGTCGACCGCGCCCTCATCCGGCCCGAGAGCAACGGCCTGCTCGACGAGGTGGCCTCCGTGATCAAGAAGCACCCCGAGATCCTCAAGCTCGAGGTGCAGGGTCACACCGACAACACGGGCCAGGCGATCCGCAACAAGCTCCTCTCCCAGGCGCGCGCCGACGCCGTGAGAAAGGCCCTCATCCAGCGCGGCCTGGACGCGGGCACCCTGGTGGCCCGGGGCTACGGCGACACGAAGCCCATCGCCGACAACGGCACGGACGCCGGCAAGGCGCAGAACCGGCGGGTGCAGTTCACGATTCTCGAGAAGAAGAAGCCCTGATTCAGGGAGACGCGGGCGTCGGGGGGGCGTCGCTGTCGATGCGTGGCGGCGTGTAGGTCGCGCGCGGATCCACCGCCTCGACGTAGCGCCCGCGCCAGAGGTCCAGGAACAACCGATCGAGCCTGCGAGGGATCGCCCCGCCCTCCACGATCAGCCCCACGTTGCGGCTCTTCGTGAAGTAATCCCCTTCCCAGTTGCTGGTCCCGACCCACGCCACCCGTCCATCGACGACGAGGTACTTCGCGTGTGTCACCCGGGCGAAAGGAACGAAGCCCCCTGACCAGCGCGGGATGGTGGTCATCTTGACCTCGATCCCTGGCACCTCGGCGAGCCGCTGCAGTCCCTCGATGGTGTCCTTGCGCTTGCTCCAGTCGGCGACGAGGAGCCGCACGGTCACACCTCGGGCTGCTGCCTGTCGCAACGCCCGATCCAGCTCCAGGAAGGGTGCGCCATCGCGGCTCGCGGGGCGGTAGGTGAGGAGCTGCACCTGCACGTCCTGCTTCGCGCCGTCGATCAGCCCGCGCAGACGCGGCAGGTCCCAGGGCAGGTCGTCAGGCAGGAAGCCCTCGGGGCTCCCCACCGGCCACAGGCGCACGGTCTCCCCGTCCTGCAGCACGTCCACCGGCATCACCGGCGCGCTGCCCCTGGCCTGTGGGGCTCCCCGCGAGGGCACGGGAGCACCGCCTGCGAGCGCCCAGTCGAGGGCGAACGCGCTGGCGAACGTGCTGGCCACCGCCGGGCTCCGCACCCGCAGCCCGACCTCGTGGATGTGCTCCAGCGCGCGCCAGTCGAAGTTCTGGCTTCCCAGGTACACCTCGCGCCCGTCCACGAGGAAGTACTTCGCGTGAAGCACGCCGCCCATGGTCTGTCGACCATCGAAGTGCCGCACGGCGATGCCTGGCTGCCGCGCCAGCCGCTCGACCGACTCCGGATACCTCGCTCGGAACGTCTCGTCGACGAGCACCCGCACCGCGACCCCGCGCGCGGCTGCCGCCTCCACCTCGCGCAGCACCGGGCCGAGCCGGCTCCCGGGCGCATCGCTGATGTAGAACTGGGCGATGTCGAGCGCGCGGGTCGCCCCGCGGATCATCGCCTTCCAGACCTCCGACGCGTCAGGGATGTCTGGCTGATCGAGCGTGGTCTCGGCAGGCCAGGACTCCACGAGTTCGATCGACGGAGCGGCGTCCTGCGCCACTCCCGCGGCGGCGGGGGGTGGCAGCTCCCTGCGCGCAGTTTCTGCACCGCGTGGTGCGGACGTGGGCGCTGGAGCCGCGCACGACACGAGGACCAGAACGACCGATGCCCACCTCATGCCGGGGAGCATAGTCCTGCGTGCCCCCTATGGCGCAATGCCGCGGCGCAGCCGGAGCACGGCTGGACCAACATGGTTCCAGCTCAATGCAACGATGCAATCACCACCACACTGCACACCAATAATGCAAAACCCCGGCGGCGTAATGGGAATGGTGCGAGGGCCGCAAAGTACGATGCCGCAACTCCTCAGGGAGTTGCGGCATCCGTCCGCGTGGAGCGCGAGGCTCCGTCCGCGACTACTTGTTGCGGTCGAAGCGGCCGGCGAGGAGCGGGCGCTGCGCGAGCGTGTAGTAGTCGGACTGGTTCTTGCCCTGGTTGCTCCAGGAGTGACCGTCGATCGCGCCCGTGGCCGCGTTCGCGTCGAGGAAGATCAGGCCGTAGCCGACGCCCTGGATGTCCCCGCCGATGTTCCAGCGGCTGTCCTGCTCACCGTGGGGGTCACGGGTCGAGTCGATGACCTCGAGGATGTAGCGGGTGTTGCCGTTGGGGAGGACCGTGAACACGTCGATGGTGCTGACCACCATGTTGTAGCCCGTCAGGACGCCGCCCTGGGTCGTGTACTTCGCGACGAGGAGGTCACCGGGAACGATCTCGGCGACGGTGGGCAGGTTGTGGAACTTCGCGCCGGCCGCGACCGCATCGTAATAGGTGGGCGAGCTGGGGTTGTTGGCGCCCCACCACTGCCACATCTTGGTGGTGGTGACCGTCGGGTCGGCCTGGCGCAGCGCCAAGGTGAAGAAGCAGGCACCCTTGGTCAGCGCAGCAGGCTGAGCGCTCCCACCGGACCACGTGATCGCGCAGGCCTCGGACGGCGTGGCCCAGTTGTTGCGCCCCTCGGCAGGGTCGACGCCGTAGAGCGACGCGGCGAGATCGAACATCAGGTCCAGGTGAACCGTCGACGTGATGGGCGCGGCATGTGCCGTGGAGGCGGCGAGGGAGACGAGGGCGCCGGCGACGATGGACGACAGAGCGAGACCGTTGAGCTTAGCCATGACTTGAATCTCCATGCAGGGGTGACTGGTCTCCTTGCGGTCGCCTTCGACTCGGCAGGACTGATGCGGGCGATGTTGATTGACACAATTCATTGAAATGGGTTCCCGGTCAACGGGGAACTGCGGGTGCCAATCACTTTGCAACATCGTCCGGAGACAGGACGGCAGACGGACACCTGGCCACAGTGTCGCGCGATCACCGCTGTAGACAGCCTTTCCGAGCGCCAGCGGAAAGAGCGCACGTCTACTGCACGTGTACGGCGCGAGACACCCAGCGGCACGCGAACTATCCAGCCGCGCGCCTCGGGCGCAGCGAGCCCCGTTATCAGTTGCTCCCTGATCCTCTCTAACCCTCGTCTCGCGGTCTGTCGGTCCCCTACCCGCCTCCGCGGCTGCTCACCCCCCAAGCGGCTCAACCCCAAGCGGCTCAACCCCGAGCGGCTCAACCCCCGAGCGCCTCGACGATCGCGGCGCGGGTCTCTTCCATCTCGGCGTCGCTCCGGTAGGGGTTCCGCGGCCAGAAGAAACCTTTGAGCCCATCTTTGCGGCGGCGTGGCACCACGTGCACGTGGAGGTGCGCAACGCTCTGGCTGACGCGGTTGTTCATGGCCACGAAGGTCCCCTCGGCGCCGAGCGCCGCCTCGACCGCACGCGCGAGGTGCTGGGCGCTCTCGAAGAGGGGGCCGAGGAGCGCGGGAGGCACGTCGGTCAGCACCGCGAAGTGCTCGCGGGGCACGAGCAGCACATGGCCTGGGAACAAGGGTCGGTGATCGAGGAACGCCACCGCGTGCGGCGCGTCGAGGACGACGTACGCGGGGATCGTGCCCGCCACGATCTCGCAGAAGATGCAGGCTGCCTTCGCCATCGGCTCCGCGTGCAGCCGGACCCCCGGGCTGTCAACGGTGGTAACCTCGCGCTCCTCATGGATCTGCGCCTCCGCGGCCTCTCGCACCTCGACCCCCAGGTGGTCCCGCTGCCGAACGGCACCGAGGTGATCACCCGCGTCGACCGGGTCGTGGACGAGCGCCGTGTCCCCCAGGGCGCCATCGGGCGGGTCGTCGCCACCCACCCCGAGGGTCTCGACGTCATGCTCGTCGGCATCGGCGTCGTCCGCTACCAGCGCGACGAACTCTCCCCCCGCAAGCTCGGCCAGGTCCGCCACGCCGAGCGCCGGGGTGCGGCCTGGGACGCGCTCACGCCCTGCATCGTCCTCGAAGCGGTGGTCGGCTCGCGCGCGTGGGGTCTCGCCGAGGAGGGCTCCGACACCGATCGCCGCGGCATCTTCGCCCTCCCCTTCCCGTGGACCGCGGGCCTCGCCTCCCCTCCCCTCGATCTCGTCAGCACCGACGGGAGCGCCTCGTACTGGGAGATCGAGAAGGCCATCCGGCAAGCCCTCCGCGCCGACCCCAACACCCTGGAGCTGCTCTTCGTGAAGAGCGCCCGCGCCCTCGATCCCATCGGCGCATGGATCCTCGACGCCCGCGCGGCCTTCGTCTCCTCGGCCGTCTACGGAAGCTTCGGCCGTTACGCCCTCTCGCAGCTCAAGCGGCTCGCCCAGGCCCAGCGCCTCGCCGAGCACCGCGAGCATGTCCTCGACTGGCTCGCCGACGACCCTTCCCTCTCCCTCGACGCCGTCGCGCACAGGCTCGCCGCGATGAGCCCCCGCGCCGCTCCCACCGAGGCCGACCGGGTCCTCATGGCCAAGGAGCACATCAAGCAGCTCTACCGCTCGCTCCACGACCAGGGCCTCCTCCCTGCCCGCGAGTTCACCTGCCTCGTCACCTTCGCCCGCGAGGGCCGGCGCGACCTCGACCTGAGCCGCGACCTCCGCCCCAAGAACGCCTACAACCTGGTGCGGCTCCTCTCCAATGCCATCCAGTGGCTGCGCACGGGCGAGGTCGATCTCGAAGCCCGCGGCCCCCTCAAGGAGCAGCTCCTCGCCATCAAGCGCGGCGCGTGGCCGCTCGACCGCACCCTGGAGATCGCCGAGGCGCTCACCCCCGAGCTGGAGGAGGCCCGGCGCGTGACTCCCCTCCCCCGGCATCCGGACGTCCCCCGCGCGGAGGCCCTTCTCCGCCGCATCCGCGAGGAGGTCGCGCGCCGCCACCTCGAAGGCACGCCTGGACCCCTCGGCAAGGACGCCCCGGCAGCGCCCGTCGCGGTCTGGGACGAAGGACCCGGGCAGGAGAGCCCGGGTGAAGGAGACGACGCATGAAGGTGGATGCCCTCGACGAGAAACAGCAAGCGGTCGCCGACCGGGTCCTCGACGAAGAAGAGGCGGACCGCGCCCACCTCGTCGTCTCCCTGAGCGGCGCGCACGCCTACGGCTTCCCCTCGCCGGACAGCGACCTCGATCTCAAGTCGGTGCACATCGAGCCCACCGCGCGCTTGCTCGGCCTGTTCCGCAGCGCCGCGAGCCCCTCGCGCATGGAGATCATCGACGGCGTCGAGATCGACTACTCCTCGAACGAGATCCACCCCGTGCTGCTCGGGGTGCTCCAGGGGAACGGCAACTACATCGAGCGCATCGTGGGCGCCCTGAAGCTCAGGGCAGCGCCGGAACTCGACGGGCTCCGGCCGCTCTGCCTCGCCGCGCTCTCCCGCCGCATCTACCGCCACTACCTCGGCTTCGCCACCAGCCAGCTCAAGGCCTGGGAGGGCGGCGGGAAGGCTTCCGCGAAGAAGCTCCTCTACGTCCTGCGCACCACGCTCACCGGGACCCACGCCTTGCGCACGGGCAAGGTGGTGATCGACGTGACCGAGCTGCTCGACGAGTACGGCTTCGGCGCCGCGCGCGAGCTGGTCGAGGCCAAGCGCGCCGGGGAGCGCTCCGAGCTGCCCGAGGAGACCCGCGAACGCTGGGACGGCGAGATCGGGCGCGCCTTCGCGACCCTCGACGCGGCCCACGCAAGCTCGGTCCTCCCCGAGGAGCCCCCCAACGCCGACGACCTCAACGCCTGGCTCCTCGACCTCCGCCGCTCCCGCTTGTAGCTACCAGCGGCATTCGGGGGGGAGGCTCTTGCCCTGGATCAGGGTGCGGATGGAGTCGCGCGCATTGGGCTTGCCCAGGGTCCCGCGGCAGGCGCCGATGGCGGCGTGGTACACGAGCCGGTCCTCGGGCGACGACTTCTTCGCCGTCTCTTCCAGCGCGTCACAGCAGCGCGCCCATTGCGCCTCCTCGGCGTCGGCCTTCTCCACCGCCACGCTCGCCGCGCTCTTCGGCGACGTCGTGGGCACCCCTCGCCGGCGCCCTGGCCTCGCCCGCGAGGTGGCTGCGGCAGGTGCCTGGTCCTCGGTCGAGGCCTCGTCCACCGCGCGCGCGGGGCGGGCTCCTTCGACCAGCGGCTCGGGGGGCAGGAGCGCCCGCGCGATCACCACGAGGAGCGTCGACGTCAGCGCCACGAAGAGCGCCGAGCCCACGGCGAAGAGCGCGACCTGCTTGAGCGTGCGGCGCGCCAGGCTGCGGTCCGAACTGGCCAACGCGCCGGATCCTACGCCGCGGGATCAGTGGGACGCGAGCACATCCTCGATGCTGTGGAACCGGGAAGGCTGCCGGCTCCAGTAGTTGAGCAGCCGCCCCCCGCTCGTCATCCATGCCTCCCGGTAGCGCCCGTCCGCGGACTCGATGCGCACCAGCCGGTCTCCCCCGCGGAATGCCCAGTGCCGCCCGTCGGCGTCGAAGTGATCGATCAGCGCGCCCTGACGCGTCCTGATGTGGAACTGATCACTCGGATCGTCCCACGAGGTGTCGACCACGAACTCGTACACCTGCCAGACGTTGCCGCTCGGCAGCACGCCCCAGTCGGTGTTCAGGCCGGAGTCGTTGGGCAGGCCGAACACGAAATGGTCCTGGAACCTGCGCGCTGCGTAGTGCAGGTCGCCGTTGCGCGAGTCGTCGTGGTGGAGCGTCACCATCGTCCGGCGCACCAGGCCGAAGCCGTCGCTGTCTCCGGGCGAGTCCCAGGTGCGGCGGAACAGGTGCTCGCAGAGCTGATCGGCGCCCGCCGAGAAGCCCACGGTCAGGAGGCCTCGCGCCCGCCGCTCGTGCAGGATGCGCCCGAACAGGCCGCGCTCTCCGTTGAACCGCGCCCCGAGTTCCTTGTAGCGGTGCAGGCCCAGCGCCGGGAAGCCGCCGCCGAGGATCACCACCTCGGAGCTCCAGAGGAGGTGCCAGAGGGCGTCCACGTCCTCCTTGCGCAGGCCGCTGGTCCAGAAGAAGGGCACGGCTTCCAGCCCGTAGCGCCGGTAGTGGCTGAAGTAGTACTGGAAGCGGCCCCAGGAGAACTCTTGCCGCTCCATCTCGCTGCCTCCCTGCGGCGTCTCCGACATGGGCAGGAAGAGGACGCGCTTGTTGTCCCTACCGCGCAGCGCCCTCTGGACGATGAGGTCGTTGTGGATGTGGTGAGAGCGCTCGTGGGAGCTGTAGACCAGGGCGGTACCTTGCATGAGGCCGCCATGTGAACCGGCAGCCCCCGCCCGCGTCAAGGGGGCTCAAAGCCGACGCTGCTGCATCTTCCGCGGCACGGCGCCGGAGCGCATCAGCGCGTCGAGCGCTTCCTTCTCCAGGGCCGGGTGCACGCCGCGGGGGTTCACCCCCATCGGGTTCTTCTTCTTGGTGATGAATCCGGTCAGGAACTGGATGTTCATCGCCGCCAAGGCCTTCAGGGTCTGCTTCATCTTCGTGCTGTTGTTCGCCCAGGCGTAGGCGAAGGCCCTGGCGCGGAGGAGCTGCGGCTTCAGGTCCACGTAGGCGGGGTCGTTCGGATCGAACGTCTCCAGGAGTTCCACGGCCTTCTTCGCCTGGCCCGTGCGGCCCCAGGCCTCGCCGATGATCGACGCCAGGGTCGCCCGCGACTTCGCCTCCTTGTGGCGCGACAGGTCGATGGGGTCGACGAGCGCCCGGGCCTCGTCGGTCTCGCCGAGCATCAGGTGGATCATTGCCCGCTGTGCCCGCGCCTCGTCGGCCATGGGCGCCATCAGCTTGTCGAGCTTGAGGGTCTCCAGGGTCGCGAGGGCGGCGCGCGGGTCTTCCTGGATCTGGAGCTGGGCCTTGGCGAACACCGCGGCCACGTCGTCTTTCTTGAAGTCGCTCTCGAGCTTGGAGATCGCCTCCTTGCGCGCCTCGGCCGAGTCGGCGCCGCGCACGATCTGGGCGACGGCGCGGGTGCGCTTCGCGAACCGGAGGGCCCACAGCACGATGCCGGCCACGGCCACCGTCAGCACGGCGGCCACGATCTTCGGCCACCAGCCCGGGATGGCGAGCGCGATGCCCCACACCACCACCGCGCCGATGCCGATCCGCAGCGCGAGCGCGCGCGGGTTGAGCTGGGCCAGCGGATCGGGTGCCTGCTGCTGCTGCTGGTTGCGCAGCGCGGCCAGCGCGCCTTCGCGCTGCTGCTTCTGGGTCTGCTTCTTGGGTTTTGCGGGGTTGCTCATGCGTCGGAGTCCAGGTTCGGATCACTCGGTGGGCTCAGCGCGGGCGCTGACCACTTCGGCGGCCTCGGGGGCCACCACCGGCAGGGGCGTGCCCGGGGTCGTGGGGGGAGAACGCCCGGGCGGGATGGTGGAGGTCGGGTCTGGCAAGCCGAGGGCCGACTCGCGGAAGTGCAGGAAGATGGTCTGGAGGATGGACAGGCAGGGGACGGCGAAGAGCGCCCCCGCGATCTGGAAGTAGTGCTCGCCGACGAGGAGCGAGAACACCACCAGCACCGGGTGGATCTTCGCCGAGTCGCCGATGATCTTCGGGTTCAGGAAGTTCGCTTCGAGCTGGTGGATGCCCACGATCCACGCCAGCACCCCGAACGCCGTCGCGGGCGACTGGGTGAGCCCGATGGCCACTGCGGGGACCGAGCTGAGGATCGAGCCGAAGATCGGGATGAGCGACATCACCCCGGCGACCACCGAGAGGATTGGCCAGTACTTGAGGTCGAAGAGCCAGAAGCCGATCGCCGAGAGCACGCCGTTCACGAGGCAGATGAGGAGCTGCCCGCGCACCACGCCGGAGAGGCCCCGGTCGAGCCGGCGCAGGAAGCGGTCGAATGCCGGCCGGTTCTGGGGCGGCCACAGCTCGCGGAAGAACGCGAAGATCCGCTCGTGGGTGAGGATGATGTAGCCCGCGAGCATCAGCGTCAGGAACAGGTTGAAGATGCCTCGCGAGATGGCCGACGCGATCTGCTGGCCGATCTTGAGCAGGGTGAGCGAGTTCTCCCCGAGGAAGCTGACGGTGCGGTCGAGCCCCTCCTGGAGCATGGTCGCGCTGGTGAGCACCGGGCGGGGCTTGTCCTGCTCCAGCTTCCAGACGCCGCCCTGCGCCTCGCGGATCTGCACGTCGCCGCTCAGGTGCACGTCGAACGACCCGTCGTCACGGGGCACGATGCGGAGCGGCGCGGGCTCGGCGAGTTCCGGGATGGGCCCCCGAGCGGTGACCTCGGCCTCGGTGCCAGGCGGCGGGGGCGGCGGCTTCGGTCCCTCGCGCATGTCGCGGCCGGTCCAGCCGCGCAGCCGCGCGTCGAGCATGGGCAGCCACTCCTCGCGGGCCTTCGCCACGTAGCGCGGCGCCTCCCGGGTGAGCGCCTTCCCCTCCACGATCAGGCGCGGCACCGTCAGCCCGACAAACCCGCCGATGGCGCCGAGCGCGATCGCGTACACCAGCAGGATGGCCGCCCACCGCGGCACCCGCAGCCGCTCCAGGCGCAGCACGGCGGGCGTCCCGATGTAGGCCACGACCAGCGCCAGGATGAAGGGCAGCAGGACCGCCCGCGCCCACACCACGATGACCACGGCGGAGACGGCGCTGATGGCCAGGAAGAGCGTGCTCTTTGTGGATCGCTGCAAACCAGGTCCCTCGTTCACGAACCCAGGGAGCCGTCGTCGGACGGCAGATCCTGGAAGAAGCCGGCCAGATGGTCCCGCGTCGCCTCGAGCGCCTGGGGAATGACCCGCGTGTCTGCGAGCACCGGCATGAAGTTGGTATCGCCTGCCCAGCGGGGGACGATGTGCACGTGCAGGTGGGCCGCGACGCCGGCGCCCGCCACGGCCCCGAGGTTCAGCCCCACGTTCAGCCCCTCTGCCTTCACCGCGCGCTGCAGCCGCGTCGCCGCCTCTCGCACCAGCCGGAACAGCGCGTCGTGCTCGGCGAGGGAAAGCTCGTGGAGCGCCGAGGTGTGCGTGTGCGGCACCACGAGCAGGTGGCCAGCGGCGAAGGGGTAACGGTTCATCATCACGAAGGCGCGGGGGGTCTTCGCGACCACCAGACGGCTTCGCTGCTCCTCCTCCTCGGCATCGGGGATGCCGCAGAAGATGCAGTCACCGCGGTCCTTCGGCCCCAGGATGTACTCCATGCGCCAGGGAGCCCAGAGCGGATTGCCCATCGGTCGAGACGCTAGCATGACGAAAGCGCGGGGGGCGAGGCGGCGAGGCGGCGCGTCAGCGATCGCCCGCGAACCGTGCAGGGAGGCGGCGCGTCAGCGATCGCCCGCGAACCGTGCAGGGAGGCGGCGCGTCAGTGACCTGCCGCGAACCACGCGGGCCGCGCCGCGCGATCCACGGCCACCGAGAAGAGGAGCCCGAAGGCGATGCCCGCGACATCCCAGGCGAGGTCCTTGAACGAGGGCGTACCCAGCCCGGCGGCGTCGAGCGTCTCCTTCGCCACCCCGGCGCTCAGGGAGAGGGCGCCGCCGACCGCGAGCCGTCCTGGCAGGTCCTCGGTCCCCAGCGCGCCCAGCGCGTAGCCCCCGCCGGCGAGGAGGGCCGAGGCAGTGAAGTGCAGCGCCTTGTCGGGCCCCCGCCACGGATCGGCCCGGACCACGGGGCGACTGCGCTGGATGCGCGGTTCGGCCGCGGCGGGCCTCGGAGCCAGCAGGAGGGCCATGGCGACCGCGGAGGCGATCGGCAAAAAGGCGCGGAGCTTCATCGAGCGCACCGAGATCCCCAGGCTCATCCCTCATCCATGGAGCAACTCGCCCAGCAGCGCGAGTGGTTTGCACCATACGGAAGCCGAGGACAGGACGGCTCCTGCCGAGCGGGGTAGCGACCAACGGGAGCGCAGGGGCCGACAGGCCCCTGAGCCAGGGTACGCAGTACCGACCAACGGGAGCGTAGTCTCGAATGGAGGCTGCGCCTCCACAGGACCCGAGGAAAAGGCTTCTGATTCAGAGACCTTGGAGTCCTTTTCAGAGCAGGGGCCGACAGGCCCCTGAGCCAGGGTACGCAGTACCGCAGTACCAAAAGCAAAGGGCCGGCGCCTTTGCAGGGCCGGCCCTTCACCGTTTCAGCGGATCAGAGGCTGATCACTTGAGGTCGAGCTTGGCGCCCAACTTCTCCTTGATCAGATCGCCGATCGTTCCGGCGGCCGGCTTGTCGTCGCCGCCCTCTTCCTTGCGCTTCTGCTGCTGACGCGGCTGGGGTGCGGGCCGCTCCATGCCGATGTTCTTCATCGTCACGAAGAGACGCCGGTCCACGGTGTCGAGCGAGGAGACCTCGACCTTCACCTTGTCGCCGATCTTCAGCTTGGCGCCCTCGGGCTCCACCACCTCGTTGGTCGGGATCAGACCCTCGATGCCCTCGCGCAGCCGCACGAACACACCGTAGTCGATGGTGCTCACCACGGCGGCCTCGTCGATCACCTTGCCGGGGGGGAAGTCTGCCAGCATCGTCGGCCAGGGGTCGTCCCAGAGCTGCTTGATGCCGAGCGAGACCTTCTTCTCGTCGTGGTTGATCGACAGGATGATCGCCTCGACCTCGTCGCCCTTGTGGTAGAGATCGCTGGGGTTGTTGACCCGCACCGTCCACGAGAGATCGCTCTTGTGGACCATGCCGTCGACGCCCTCTTCGATCCCGACGAACACGCCGTAGTCGGTGAGCGACCGGACCTTCCCGGTGATCTTGTCGCCGGGGTGGTACTTGTCGGTGAAGAGCATCCAGGGATCGGGCTCGAGCTGCTTGAGACCGAGGCTGATGCGCTTGGCGCGCGCGTCCACCTCGAGCACCTGGCACTCGATTTCCTGACCCACCTCGAGGAGTTTCGAGGGGTGCTTGACCTTCTTGGTCCAGCTCATCTCGCTCACGTGGATCAGGCCCTCGATGCCCGGCTCCAGCTCCACGAAGGCGCCGTAGTCGGTGATCGACATGACCTTGCCGCGGACCTTCTTGCCGGCCGGGTAGGCCTCTTCCGCGTGGTTCCACGGGTCTTCCTGGGTCTGCTTGAGGCCCAGCGAGACGCGCTCCGTGTCCGGGTTGTACTTGAGGACCTTGACGGTGACCTCGTCGCCGACCTGGAACACCTCGTTCGGGTGATTGACCCGACCCCAGGACATGTCGGTGATGTGGAGCAGACCATCGATACCGCCGAGATCGACGAAGGCGCCGTACTCGGTGATGTTCTTGATGGTGCCCTTGACGACCATGCCCTCGGTCAGGGTCTCGAGCGTCTTCTGCTTCATCTCGTCGCGCTCGCGCTCCAGGAGCACGCGCCGCGACAGCACGATGTTGCCACGCTTCTTGTTGAACTTGATGACCTTGAACTTGTAGGTCTGCCCGATCAGCTTATCGAGGTTGCGGATCGGACGGAGGTCGACCTGCGACCCCGGAAGGAATGCCTTCACGCCGCCCTTGATCGTGACGGACAGGCCACCCTTCACACGCTGACTGATGGTGCCTTCGATGAGCTCATCCGCCTCGCAGGCGTTCGAGATCTCATCCCAGACCTTCATCTTGTCGGCTTTTTCCTTCGACAAGGTGACGAGGCCGTCGTCGTTCTCGCGGCTCTCGATGTAGACGTCGACCTTGTCGCCGGCCTTCACCGTCGACTGACCACCGGCGTCGGCGAACTCCCGCAGAGGGATCACACCTTCGCTCTTGCCACCGATGTCGACGACCACGGAGTCGCGGTTCACCGCCACCACCGTGCCCGCGATGATCTCCCCCTCGCGCGCGAAATCGCCCCCCTCGACGCTCTGCTCGAAGAGCGAGGCGAAGCTGTCCATTCCGGACGAGGCTTCCTCCATACTCACGTTGCTTGTCATGTTACCGGTTCTTATTTCCTTTCCTTCCCTGGGATTCGCCGGGCGATCGCGACGACTTTGTGGGCCCGCGATCGAACGACGGAAGGGCAGACGCACCCGCAGCATGCACCCGTCCCCTCGGGAGGGCGAGCGTGTACTGCCAGCAAGGCGCTCTGTCAATGCAACGTCCGAGCCACGGCCCCTTTTGTCCGCGGGCGACGGAAGATAGACGCCTCTGGCTGGAAGTCTCAGGGGTCGCTCAGGGGTCGCTCAGGGGTCGCTCAGGGTCGCTCAGGGTCGCTCAGGGTCGCTCAGGGTCGCTCAGGGTCCAGTGAACGTCTTCAGGGAGGCGGCGAGGCGCTGGCAGGCCTGGTCGAGGCCGTCGAGGGGCCAGGTGGCCTGGAGGTCTGCCCCGTCGGCGGCGGCGCTCACCACGGCGGACTGGAGGGCGCGCTTCTCGCCCATCTGATCGGGCAGGAGCAGGGTCACGATCTTCAGGCCGGAGAGGATGCCCTGCAGATCGCCGGCGAGGGCGGCGGCGGTCTCTCCGGAGGCCGGGGTGATCTTCATCGCGATCCGCGGCGTGTCGCCGAGGGTGAAGGCGCCGGTGGTGCGCCCCGCCCGCCGGAACAGGCCGCGCCCGCCGGTGAGGAGGCCGCCGATCTCGCCGCCGACACCGTCCCAGGCCTCGCGGGTCACCACGAAGGTCATCTCGCCGCCCTCGGGCAGACCGATGCGCTTCCAGTCGTCGGAGGCGTTCAGCGAGGCGCGCACGATGGAGGTGTCGGTCCCGAGGAGGAGCGTGCCGTCTTCGGCCTGGCCGATGGTCACGCCGCCCGGGCCCACGAGCACCTCGCCATCGCGGCGCCAGCCGGGCCAGCCCTCCTCGCGGATCACCTTCTCGATGCCCGTCACGGCGCGGCCCTTGTCGATGCGGCCTCCGAGCAGCACCACCCAGCTCGTGGCGTCGGTGGAGGCGACGAGGATCTCGCGGATGTCGGTGGGGCTGATCCCCGCGTCTTCGAGGCGGGACTTGCGCGTCTTGCCGCCGGGCGCGGCGTCGAGCAGCGGCCAGAGGTGCTTGCGCACGGGGGCGAAGGTCGCGACGCCCACTGCGTCGAGGCGGGCGGCCATGTTGGCGTTGCCGGGGATGTGCCGGCGGGCGACGGGCTCGTAGTGAATGACGCCGAAGTAGAGCCACAGGCCGCCGCCCACGAGCGCGGCGAGGGTGAGCACGATGGCGGCGATGGCGCAGCCGAGGCGGCCTCGCTTCGAGGGGGGCTTCGGGCCGGACGGGGGCGTCGCAGCAGGCTCGGGAGGGGCGCCTTCGGGGGCGTCGAGCACCGTGGACCGGGGCGCGTAGGCAGGGTCTGCGGCGGGCGGCTGGTAAGGGTCGTCGACGATGGTGGGCCTGGGTTCGCCGCCCGGCGGCGGGTCGTCGATCAGCGTCTTCGACATGGTCAGCCGGTCTCCGTGCTGGAGAGCAGCGCGAGCACCACCTGGGCGGGGACCTTCCAGCGCACCCGCACCGTGCGCTCCACCTGCTCGATGCTCAGCGCGTTCATGACCTCTGCGTAGCGCAAGTCGCGGGTGTTGTCCCGGAGGACCTCCAGGAAGCGGGAGGCGCGACCCGCGCCCTCGGGCGTGCGCGCGAGGATCTCGGCCTCCAGGAGGACGCCGTCGTCGCTCAGCGAGGCGGTGGCGCGGATGCGTTCGAGGCCGCCGATGATGTGCGCGATCGAGGGGAAGCGGCGCTCCAGGTGCGCGGGGAGGCGGCCGGCCTTGAGGTCGAGCGTCACCAGGCCGTCGGCGGCCGGATCGCGGCGGCTCTGGTCGGCGCCGTCGCGGAGCACGCGGCCCACGCTGCTGGCTTCCACCGGCGACGCGAAGAGCAGCGCGCGATCGCCGAAGGCCACCACCCGCGCGACCCCGGAGCGAGGCACGTAGCCGCTGCGGTCGTGGACCTTGGTGCCCTCGCGGTGGTTGGGGCCGTCCTGCCAGAGGGCTGGATCGGGATCGAGGCCGCGCATCTTGCCCTCCAGCACGAGGACGCGATCCCCCTCATCGAGGTGGGCGAGGCGCAGGCCGACCCAGATCACGTCGGCGCGGCCCGCGGCGTCGCGCAGCAGCGTGTCCGGCTCGGAGGCGAGGGCACGCGCGGCGAGCTCCTCGGTGGTGGCGGCGCCGAGCCCGGAGCGCATGCGGGCGACGTCGACGCGGAGCACGAGGTCGAGATCGGCGGGGATGAAGTCGGCGGGGTCGAGGCGGCGCGGGGTCACGGCAGCGGCGGGGGTGCCGGAAGTGCCTGGGGTGCGCGGCTTCGGGGCGGCGCCGGGGACCTCCGAGCAGCCGGTGGCCGCGAGCAGGAGCGCCACCGCCACGAGCCGAGCGGCGCGCGCGACATGCGCAGCGCTCGCAGGCAGCGCGGCGCTCGCAGGCAGCGCGGCGCTCGCAGGCAGCGCGGTGCTAGCCCGCGCGCGCACGCAGCTCCACGACGCGCGCCATCTCGTCCACGATCGCCTCGGGCGCGCGGCCCGCCGAGTCGACCACCAGGGCGTCGGCGGCCTGGCGGAGCGGGGCGACGGCGCGCTCGCTGTCGGCCTTGTCGCGCTGGATCACGTCGGCGAGCGTCTCCTCGAAGCTCACGTCGACGCCTCTGCCGGCGAGCTCGTCGAAGCGGCGGCGGGCGCGGATCTCGGCGGGGGCGGTGAGGAAGAACTTCACCTCGGCGTCCGGGAACACCACGGTGCCGATGTCGCGGCCCTCCAGCACCACGCCGCCTTCGCTGCCGGCCTGGCGCTGCATGGCGAGCAGGGCCTCGCGCACCGCGGGGACGGCGGAGACGCGGCTCGCGCCGAGGCTCATCTCGGGCGTACGGATCGCGAACGAGACGTCCTCGCCGTCGAGCAGGATCTGCATGTGGTCGACGTGCCGAGCAGCGGCCCCGCTCACGCCGGGGAGCGCGATGCGGCCCTCGTCGGCGAGGCGCCGGGCCAGGGCGCCGATGGCCTCGACGTCTTCCCAGGCGATGCCGGCGCGGGCGCTGGCGAGGGCGACGGTGCGGTAGAGGGCGCCGGTGTCGAGCAGCAGGTAACCGAGGCGCTCGGAGAGGCCCCGGGCCACGGTCCCCTTCCCTGCCCCGGCCGGGCCGTCGATGGCGACGCGCAGGCGGCGCGCGTCAGGCCCGTGGTGCTCGTGATGCTCGTGGTGCTCGCTCACGGCGCCCCCTCGTCGACCTCGATGGTCGCTCCGAGCGCGCGCAGGGTGCCCACGAAGCGCGGGAAGCTCGTGGCGATGCACGCCGCGTCGCGGACCCGGCTCGGGCCATCGGCGCAGAGCGCCAGCACAGCGGCGGCCATGGCGATCCGGTGGTCGCCGTGGCTCGACACGCCGGCGGCGTCGAGGGGGCGGTCGGGGCGCCCCTCAATCAGCATGCCGTCGCGGCGCTCCTCGCAGCGCACCCCGAAGGCGCGGAGCACCTCGGCCATCACCGCGATGCGGTCGCTCTCCTTCACCCGCAGCTCGGCGGCGTCGTAGATCTCGGTCACCCCGTGGGCGCGCGCCGCGAGGGCGCAGAGGATGGGGATCTCGTCGATGGATCGCGCCGCGATCTCGCCGCCGATGCGCGAGGCGCGCAGGGTCGCGGGGCTCGCGTGCAGGTCGCCGATGGGCTCGGCCATCACCTCGCCCTTGGCCTCCATGGCGAAGACCCCGTCCATGTCGCGGAGCGCCTCGAAGATGCCGGTGCGGGTCGGGTTCCAGCCGACCCTGCGCACGGTCACCCGGCTCTCCGGGACGAGCTGCGCGGCGGCGAGGAGGAAGCTCGCGGCGGAGATGTCGCCCGGTACCTCCAGGTCGAGCGCGGGGATCTCGCCGGACCAGCCGGAGGGATCCAGCTCGACCATCGATCCGGCGGTGCGGATCGGCACACCGAGGGCGCTGAGCATGCGCTCGGTGTGGTCGCGCGAGACGAGGGGCTCGCGCACGTAGGTGGCGTCGGGTGCGTAGAGGCCCGAGAGGAGGAGGGCGCTCTTCACCTGGGCGCTCGCCACGGGCTGGTCGTACTCGATCCCGCAGAGCGCGTGCGGGGGGCGGAGCGGGCCGATCTCGAGCGGGGCGGTGATCTCTCCGACGCGCCGCGGGTCGAGGCGGCCCTCGATGCGGGCGCCGCGCAGGCGCAGCGGCTTCGCCACCCGCTCCATGGGCCGCTTCGAGAGCGAGGCGTCGCCGACGAGGATGGTGGTGAACGGCTGCGCGGCGAGGATCCCCGCGAGCAGGCGCATGGTGGTCCCGGAGTTGCCGCAGTCGATTGGCGCGGCGGGCGCGGTGAGCCCCGAGAGGCCCTTGCCCTCGATCAGCAGCTCGCCGGGCGTCGGCTCTTCCACGCCCACCCCGAGCGCGCGCAGGGCGCCGAGCGTGGCCCGGTTGTCCTCACCCAGGGTGTTGCCCCGGATCCGGCTGCGTCCGCTGGCGATGCCGGCCAGCAGGATGGCCCGGTGGGTGATGCTTTTGTCGGCCGGGACCGGCACGCTCCCGAAGAGGGGCCGGACTGACGGCTGGATGACCAGATCAGGCACGGGGGCGGCTTAGCAGAAACCCGCCGCCGCGGGGTCGGTCGTCAGAGCCTCAGCGCCCGAGGGCGCGGATCGAGGCCGTGGCGAGCTGAGCGGCGACGGCGATGCCTGCCTGAGCTTGCCCCTGCAGCCCGCCCGAGGCGGCGCCCCGCGAGGTGGCCATGCCGCCCCCGGCGAGCACGCCAAAGCCTCCGGCGACGAGGCACATCGCCGCCGCAGCAGCGACGGTGAACGCCGTCCCCCGGCGCGCGCGCGAGGGGCGGGGGAAGTCCGAGAACCTCGGGAGGGGAGGCGCCTGGGGCACCGGCGTGAGCGGCATGCCGCTGCGATCCCAGCTCGCGTTGGTGAGCGTGGCGGGCCCGAGCGACGAGGCCGGAGGCGACGATGACATCGGCGCGGGCGACGACAAGGACGCAGGCGACGACAGGGATGAAGGGAGCGAGGGTGGCCGAGGCAGCGCCGCCAGCGGCGGGATGGAGGGGGACCCCTCGACGGGCACGGGTGGGGGGGGCCGCTTCGTGGGAGCGACCGCGGCCGTGTCCTCGGAGCGCTCCGTCGTGGAGGTCTGGTTCGCGGCGGGCGTGTTCGCGGGCACCTCGTTCGCGGGCACCGCGTTCGCGAGCACCACACTGGCAGACACCACGTTCGCGGGCGTCGGCTTGACGGAGGTCGTCTTCGCCGGCACACCCGTGGCGGGCGTTGCCATCGCCGTCGGCGTCTCCGCTGGCACACCCGTCGCGGGGGTTGCCATCGCCGCTGTCGCGCTGGTCGGCGTCGCCACCGCGTCCGTCGGCGTCGCCATCGCGTCCTTCGCGCGTGCGGGCGCCGCGTTCTCGGTGGCCGCGGGAGGCGTCGCCGCGGGCGGCGTCGAGGGAGAGGCGAGGACCACCGGCATCAGGCCCGGCGAGGAGATGCGTGCCCCGACGCGAACCGTCTCGTCCGTGGAGACCAGGAGCGGCGAGGGGTCGAGCACCGGGGGCGGCGGTAGATCGCTCACCGCGATGAGGCGGATGGGCGAGGCGTCCGGGATGAGCGAGGCAGGGGCGCCCATCACCCGACGGATGCGCGCGACGATGGGCGCGCAGTCCACGGGGGCGAAGGGCGCGAGCGCCACGGCGAGCTCCGCGGCCGTCTGGTAGCGCTTGTCGCGGTCCTTCTCCAGGCAGCGCAGGATCACCGCAGAGAGGCCTGGCGGCAGGCTCGGCAGGTACTCGGTGGGCGGCGTCGGCGCCTCGCTGCAGATGGCGGCGATGAGCTGCAGAACCGTGGTCCCTTCCTGGCCGAAGGGGAGCTTGCCGGTGAGCATCTGGTAGAGCACGACGCCGAGCGACCAGATGTCGCTGCGGCCGTCGATGTCGCGGCGGGTCTGGGCCTGCTCCGGCGACATGTAGTTCGGGGATCCGGCGAGGAAGCCGGTGCTCATCGGGCTGCGCTGGCTGTCGGGGGCCTGCACCACGGCCATCTTGGCGAGGCCGAAGTCGAGCACCTTGATCATCACCGCGCCGTGGCGCCGCTGCGCGAGGAACAGGTTCGCGGGCTTGATGTCGCGGTGCACGATCCCGAGGGTGTGCGCCTCGGCGAGGGCGTCGCAGACCTCGATGGCGTAGCGCGTGGCCTCGCGGACGGGCAGCGTGCTGCGGCGCCCGAGCACGGCGGCGAGATCGCTGCCTTCGAGGTGCTCCATGACCATGAAGGGGATGCCGTCGTGGTCGCCCACGTCGATCACGCGCGCGACGTGATCGCTCTCCAGCGCGCAGGCCGTCCAGGCCTCGCGGATGAAGCACTCCGCCATGCCCTGGATCTCCAGGGCCTGCGGCATCATCAGCTTGATGGCGCGAAGCTTCTGCAGACGGAGATGGGTGACCGCCACCACGACGCCCATCCCCCCACGTCCGAGCACACGATCAATGCGGTACTTGTCTGCAATGACGTCGCCCAGGCTGACCGGATCATCCATGTCGCCCTCCGGTGTCCCGAGCAACCGATGGTACACGGCAGCCAGCCGGGGAGAAGTCGCAACGGCTGGAAAACGGCGCAGGTTGTTCGGATACTGGGTGAAAACCCCCACATGTGGGACGGGAGACCACGGGAGCACTCCGAGGTGAGCAGGAGGAGGCGCCGGAGGGCTGTCGGGCGGCGCTCGTAGGCTGAGGATCCAGAAGGACCGGCTCCGAGATGCGTGGCTGGCGCTCGCGCGGTGCTCGGGCGGACTGCGGGAGGAGAGCTGCGCTGGCGTGAGCCGGTGTCGCACCTGGGGAAGCGCTCCGTTCCTCTGCGGGAGCGGACGGTTCACTTGCGGGAGCGCGCCGTTCCTCTGCGGGAGCAGACGGCGTGTTTGCGGGAGCGGACGGTTCACTTGCGGGAGCGCGCCGTTCCTCTGCGGGAGCGCCGGTGAACCTGCGGAAGCGGGTGGGTCACCTCGGGAGCGCCGCGCCCATGCACGGGAGCGCAGAGGTCAACTCAGGAGCGCCCCGCTCCTTGGTGAGGGCGCACCTGCACCCGCGGGCGCCAACGATTCAGCACCTCACGTCCACGCCCAGACGCCTTCGGGTCGGTTCGGGTCCCCCTTTCCAACGTCGGTGACGGCTGCGCTATCACCAGCCGCATGAGCACACCCGGCCCAGCGGAGCGCTCGGATCACGACGGGCTGAGGCAGCGCGTCGCCGAGCTGGAGGACCAGCTCCGCGCAGCGGCCGCGGTGGATCACGAGCGCGCGCGCGAGCTGAAGACGCTGGAGGAGCAAGCCCACCTCCTCGATCTAGCGCACGACACCATCATGGTCCGGCGCCTTGACGGGGTGATCCTCTACTGGAACAAGGGCGCCGAGCGGATGTACGGCCTGACCCGGGAAGAGGCGGTGGGCCGCACCTCGCACGAGATCCTCGCCACCGAGTTCCCGGTCCCGCTGACACAGATCGAGCGCGCGCTCATCGAGAGCGGCCACTGGGAGGGCGAGCTGCGGCACTCCGGTCCGCGCGGCCAGGTCACCGTCGACAGCCGGTGGGCGCTGCGGCGGGACGCTCGGGGCGAGCCGGAGGCGGTGCTCGAGATCAACAACGACATGACCGCGCGCAAGGAGGCCGAGGCGGAGCGCAACGCCGGCAGGAAGACCTCATTCGCGCTCAGGCGGTCGTCATCGCCGAGCTCTCCACGCCGCTCATTCCCATCACCGATGAGGTGGTGGTGATGCCGCTCGTGGGCGTGGTGGACTCGGTGCGCGCGCAGCAGGTGATGAACACCTTGCTGGAGGGCCTCGCCACCTCGCGCGCGACGGTGGCGATCCTCGACATCACGGGCGTGAAGGTGGTCGACAGCCAGGTCGCGGACTCGCTCCTCCGCGCCGCGCAAGGCGCCCGGCTGCTCGGCGTCGAGGTGGTGCTCACCGGCATCCGCCCCGAGGTCGCCCAGACCCTGGTGACCCTGGGCGTGGATCTCCGGGGCCTCGTCACCCGGGGCAGCTTGCAGAGCGGCATCACCCACGCGCTGCAGAAGCTGCGCGGCAAGCCGGGGCGGGCTGCGCTGTAGCGTCGAGAAGGTCGAGGACGTCGCGAGGGGGGACTGCGGCTACTGCGCTTGCGGGAGGGCCTGGAGGTCGACCTCCACAGAGCGCTTGTCGCGACCGCGGACCACGTCGACCTTGGCCTTGTCGCCGACCTTCTTGCCGTCGAGCGCGTTGTAGAGGCCGTCGTAGTCCTCGATGGGGGCGCCATCGATGCCCACGATCACGTCGCCGAGGGCGAGGCCGCGGTCGGTCTCGGTGAGGCCTTGCAGGCCTGCCTTCTCGGCGGCGCCGCCGGGCATGACGGCGGTGACGATGACCCCGCGCAGGCGGAGGCGGCGCTCCAGGCGCTGGGAGGGGTCGAGGTGGATGCCGAGGCCGACCTGCTCGACGCGGCCGGTCTTCACGAGCTGGGGAACGATGCGGGCGATGGTGGCGGCGGGGACCGCGAAGCCGATGCCGGCGGAGGACCCGGTCTTCGAGTAGATCATGGTGTTCATGCCGATGAGCTGACCGCTCGAATCGAGCAGCGGGCCGCCGGAGTTGCCGGGGTTGATGGCGGCGTCGGTCTGGATCATGTCGCGGATGGTGACCCCGCCGATGCCGTCGACCTGGCGGCCGATGGCGCTGACCACGCCCGTGGTGAGGGTGTGGTCGAGGCCGAAGGGGTTGCCGATGGCGATGGTCTTCTGGCCGACCTCCAGGGGCTCGCGGCTGGGGGCGACGCGGATGGGCTTCAGCTCCTCGCGGGCGGCCTCGATCTTGAGGACGGCGATGTCCTTGCGGGGCTCGACGCCGACGACGCGCGCCGGGAAGGCCTTGTCGCCCTGGAGGGTGACGGTGAGGGCCTGGGCGCCCTCGATGACGTGGAAGTTGGTGACGATGTGGCCCTCCTGGTCCCAGACGAAGCCGGAGCCGGAGCCGGCGGGGACGTCGACCGCAGTGCCCGAGTAGCGGTCGACGACCTGGCGCTTCTGGGTGACGAAGACCGTGGAGCTGGCCACCTCGCGGAAGACACCGATGGTGTTGCGCTCGTCCTCGATGCGCGCGCCAGGCGAAGGCGGCGGGACCGGAGGCACGTCGACGAGGGCGCTCGCGCTCGCGGAGGCCGGTGGGGCGCCGACGCCGGGCACGCCGGGCACGCCGGGGGTGACCGAGGAATCGGGGCCCAGGGTCGACGAGGAGCCGCCAGTACCAGTGTCGATCCTGCAGGCAGGTCCGAGGAGGACGAGGACAGGAAGGAGAGCCACCCGGAAGGCAGTGGCGAGGGCTTCATACCGCATGGCCGCAAATCTAGTACGGCGTCCCCCAGTTTCACCCCCCGGGGATCTGTTCCCCGTTTAGTTGACCCCGCGGGCGGACCTTGATACCCGAACGAATCGATGGTCGGACCGTGGGCGAATCGACACGGGAGGTGCGCCTCGCCGGGTGATCCGGGCGAGGAAAAGGCGCTGGAGGGGAACGTCAATTCCCCTCCGATCCCGTGGATTTTGCGGCCCAGACCGAGCCCGGAAGGCGCGTCGGTCTGACCTTGGTTCGAAGCTGGTTCGGTTCTTGCGGACACCAGGACGGTGGACAGCGTGGCTGTCCTTTGCCGGAGGTGTCGGCGTGGCATTGGATTTCGTGGGTGGGGGCGTCGGAGGTTTGATGATCAAGCACCAGATCCGCAGGCGCGTCGGCGTGGTGATGGGCGGTTCGTCCGGGGAGCGCGAGGTATCGCTGCGCTCCGGGGCCGCCATCGCAGAGGCGCTGGAGTCGCGTGGCCACGACGTCGTCCGGATCACCCTGGGCGACGACCTCGGGCCCGAGCTGCTCTCCACGCTGCGGCGTTCCCGGGTGGAGGTGGCGTTCCTGGCGCTCCACGGCAGGCTCGGCGAGGACGGCTGCGTCCAGGGACTCCTGGAGCTGGCCCGCATCCCGTACACGGGATCGAGCGTGCTCACGAGCGCCCTGGCCATGGACAAGCTCAAGGCGAAGGAGATGTTCCGGCTCCACAACGTGCCGACGCCGCCCTACTACACGGTGCACGCGGCCGATGACCGGAGCGACGTCGCGTCGATGCACGGGTCGTTCGGGTTCCCGGTGATCGTCAAGCCGCGGGGCGAGGGGTCGAGCCTCGGGCTGACCAAGGTGGCCTCGTTCGAGGAGCTCGTGCCCGCGCTGGAGAAGGCGTTCGAGTTCGATGACGCCGCCATCGTGGAGCGCTTCGTCTCCGGGATGGAGGTCAACGTGGGCATCCTCGACGGCAAGGTGCTCGGCGCCATCGAGATCGCCCCGAAGAACGGCATCTACGACTACGAGGCGAAGTACACGCCCGGGATGACCGAGTACTTCATGCCGGCGCGGCTCTCGCCGGCGCGCTACCGCGGGGTGCTGAACCTGGCGGAGCGGGCGGCGCGGGCGCTCGGCTGCAGCGGCGCGGCGCGGGTGGACCTGCTCGTGACCAGCGGCGAGAACGAGTACGTGCTGGAGGTCAACACCCTGCCGGGAATGACCCAGACCAGCCTGCTTCCCAAGATCGCCGCGTCGGCTGGCCTCGACTTCGGGACGCTGTGCGAGTCGATCCTGGAGAGCGCGCGGCTCCACCAGCCGACGCGCCGGCGGGCGCCTGCCACGACCACCACCGAGGTGCGGCTGCACGAGCGGGCGAAGCGCCCGAAGGATCTGCGGCTGGTGAAGTCCGCGGGGTAGCGCGGGAGGCGGGTGGGGCTCGGGGGAGGCGTCTCCCTCGCGTCAGCGCCTGAAGCACGACGAGGCCGGCGTCACCCGACGTCGGCCTCGCTGCATTTCAGGGGAAGCAAGGGACCACAGTCCCCTCATCGAGACCTAGATGAAGTGACGGAGGAGGCCGAGGCCCAGGATCACGATGGCGGGGGTCCAGTCGATAGGGCCCGGGATCTTGCGGGCGACGGGCCGCACGAGCTGGAAGACTGGCTCGGTCGCGGCGGTGAGCGCCTTCATGAGGGGCTTGCGCGGGTCGGCGCCGAACCAGGAGCCGACCACCCTGGCGATGACGATCAGCTCGTAAACCCACACCGCGAACGAAACGAGACCGAGGATGCCCATACCTTCAGGCTAATGTCGCCAGGGCGGCGTGCAAGTCCGCCGTGGTCGGGTACGCCTCCCTGTTGGGTTCCGGGGGCAAAAAAGGGAGAGGATGGAAGGATGCTGAAAGAGGGAGACAGGGCGCCGGGGTTCGCGCTCCAGAGCGACGCGGGCAAGACGGTGAAGCTGGAGGATTTCAAGGGGCGCAAGCTGGTGATGTTCTTCTATCCGAAGGACAACACCCCGGGCTGCACCCGTGAGGCCATCGGGTTCTCGGAGGCGCTCGGGCAGTTCGCGAAGGCGGGGGCGGACGTGGTGGGGATCTCCCGGGACTCGGTGAAGATCCACGGGAACTTCCGCGAGAAGCAGGGGCTGAAGGTGGCGCTGCTCAGCGACCCCGACCGCACGGTGCACACCGCCTACGGCGTCTGGGGAGAGAAGACGATGTACGGCAAGAAGGTGGAAGGGACGATCCGGAGCACGTTCGTCCTGGATGGTCAGGGCAAGGTGGTGAAGGTGTTCTCTCCGGTGAAGGTGGACGGGCACGTGGAGGAAGTGCTCGCCGCCGTCCGCGCTTCAGCGTGAGCGGAGGGCGGCGGCGGCACGAGGAGCGCGGCTGTCAGGGGCATGCTGGTTGCAGCGGTCCCGGCGCATGTGGACTCAACGTGAAGTTTGCGAGCAGTGGCGTGACCGGGTGGATCCCCGTCTCATCTCTCTCGTCCGGCCACTGGTGAAGGCGCTTCATGCGGTGCACACGCCGCGCTTCGAGGGGCTGGAGCACCTGCCGCATGGGCCGGCGCTCCTCGTGGGGAACCACGGGCTGCTCGGGTACGAGACGGTCCTCTTCTTCGACCGGCTCTTCGAGATGACCGGGAGGATGCCGAGGGGGCTCGCAGACCGGTGGTTCTTCCGGGTTCCTGGTGTGCGGGACGCGCTCGTGCGGCTCGGGGGGATGTATGGGAACGTGGAGAACGCGCTGCACGCGCTCGGGCGGGATCACCTGGTGGTCTGCTACCCGGGGGGCGCGCGCGAGGTGCTCAAGCGAAACCCCGGGGACTGCTACCGGCTGCGCTGGGAGAAGAGCCTGGGGTTCGTGAAGGTGGCGCTCAAGGCGGGGGTGCCGATCATCCCCTTCGCGGCGGCGGGGGTCGACGACACGTACCATATCCTCTCGCGCATCGAGGGCTCGGGGCGGTACCTGATGGGGAACGACAAGTACGATCTGCCGCTGCTCTGGGGGCGGGGGCCGCTGCCGGAGGCGGTGCCGTTCTGGTTCCGCATCGGCAAGCCGATCCAGGCGACATGCAAGGAAGGCGACGAGGTGGGCACGAGGGCGCTGCACCGTGAGGTGTGGGCGCAGACGCAGTCGCTGCTCGACGGGCTCGTCGGGGAGTGGCGCGAGGCGCGCGGGATGAAGGGCACGAAGGACGAGGGGGCGCTGCGATGCGCGTCATGATCCTGGGCGGGGGCGGCACCCTCGGGGCGTTCTCGGCAGGGGCGCTGGGGGTGCTGGACGACGCGGGGTGGAGCGCCGACGCGATGATCGGCTCCAGCGCGGGGAGCATCAACCTGCTGCGCGCATACGCGGGAGGGCCGCGGGCGGCGGTGGATTTCTGGATGTCCCTGCACTGGGCGAAGCTGCTCTGGGAGGGGGTGAAGACGCCGACCCTGGGGATCCTCGACGAGAACCGGTTCCACGCGCGGGTGGACGAGGGGGTGTCGTTCGAGACGATGTTCCACGACACGCGGTGCATCGGGTTCCTGGTGGTGGACCTGTGCACGGGGGAGGTGAAGATCCGCGGCAACCGCACGGAGGCGAACGCGGAGGAGCTGCGGCAGGTGGCGCACGCGTCGTACTCGCTGCCGCCGCTGTTCCCGCCGGTGCTGCTGCAGGGGCAGGTGCTCTCGGACGGGGGGCTCTTGCACAACGCGCCGCTCGACGCGGCGATCGAGCTGGGGGCGTCCGAGATCGTCTACCTGTGCAACGTGCACGTGGTGCCGTCGTCCGGGTTCCCCCCGACGACGCGGCGGGCGGTGACGCGGTACGCAGAGATTTTCGCGCGCCGAGCCTCGAACGTGGGGTTCGCGGACGCGGAGATCCGGGAGGGGGCGTACCGGGGGGCGCGGTTCCTGGCGATCACGCCGCCGCCGACGCACCGGCTGGGGCCGATGCTGGGGCGCATGCTGCCGCGCAAGAGCTCAATGGAGGCGCTGATCGAGCGGGGGCGGGAGATGGCGGAGCACGCGCTGGGGCAGGCGCGGTGGGCGTCCCACCCGGAGACTGCCGATGGCGAGGCTCCCGGCAAGCCATGGGAGACGCCGCGGACGGCGATGGCTCGGATGACGGGGGCGCCGGTGTACCGCATGCGCGGGACGCGTTCGACAGCCTGAGACGAGAGGCTCCGGTGCGCTCCGGTCTGCACCGGGGGTCGTCGCGCAGGAGCGCGCCCTGACACCTACCTCGCCATTGCAACGTGACGATTGCGCCTTGCGCGGCCGTTGATTGAACGGTAAGTCAACGGCACGGGAGGGCGGGGAGCGGCGTGTGCCCGCGCAGCGCAGAGCAGGTCGAGCAGCTCAAAGACGAGCGGCGGGCGGCATTGCTACAGGCGGCCCGCGTCGCATTCGCCAGGAATGGCTTCGCGGCGACCAAGATCGCGGATGTCGCCGCGGGCGCAGGGATCAGCCACGGGCTCGTCTATCACTACTTTCCTGACAAGGAAGCCCTCTTCGCCGCCACGGTGGGTGCGGCCGTGGAGGGATGGAAGGGCCTGCTCTGGGCGGCGGCGCAGCAGGGAGGGACGCCCTGGGACCGGCTGGCGTCGGTGTGCGCGCAGATGATGGCCGGGATGCGCGATGAGCCGGAATACCTGCTGATCATCCTGCATGCACACCTGAGCGAGGCGGTCCCCGCGCCGCTGCGCGAGGCGCTGAAGTGCCATGGGATGAAGGTGCTGGAGGATCTGACGGCGATGATCGAGGAGGGGCAGCGCGCAGGTCAGATCACCCCGGCGGCGCCCGAGGAGCTGGCGAGCGCGCTGCTCTCCGTGGTGCAGGGAATGACGCTCAGCCAGCTCATGAACCCGGGGGCGACGTGGCCATCGCTCGACGTGGTGCTGCGGCTGCTCAAGGCGTGATGGAGAGGGTTCCGGGGTCCGCGGAGGCGCCGCGGGTGAGAGAGGGTCCGAGACCTGGAGGGTGCATGCGTCTCGTGGTGGACTGGGATCGTTGCGAGGCCAACGGTGTGTGTGTCAAGGCAGCGCCCGAGGTCTTTCGCCTCGACGAGGCCGAGGACAGGCTGAACGTGCTGATGGAGGAGGTGCCGTCCGAGCTCCAGGAGAAGGTCGAGAGGGCGGTGCGGGTGTGCCCGCGCCAGGCGCTGTCGACGCGCGAGAAGTGAGCCAGGAGAAGTGAGCCAGGAGAAGTGAGCCAGGGGAAGTGAGCCAGGGGAAGTGAGCCAGGGGAAGTGAGGGGCGCGTCTCCGCGGGGAAGCGGGGAAGCGGGGAAGCGGGGAAGCGGGGAAAGAGAGGAACTCATGCTCGAACAACAGAGCCACGCGGCAGGCCGATCGGCGGATTTCAAGCCATTCTCGTCCGAGTACACCAGGGACCCTTATCCCGCGCTGGAGCGGCTCCGCGAGAGCGCGCCGCTGCTCTACTGGGACGAGGGGCGCTGCTGGCTGGTGAGCCGGTACGCGATGGTGGTGCAGCTCCTGCGGGATCCGCGGTTCACGACGGACCGGCAGGCCTGGGAGTTCGCCTCGGCGAACCCGGCGCACACGCAGTGCCCGGAGTTCGTGGCGATGAACAAGAACGGGCTCTTCTCGCTGGATCAGGCGGCGCACACCCGGGTGCGGAAGCTCGTGAGCCCGTCCTTCACCCCGCGCGCGACCGAGCGGCTGCGCCCCGCGGTGCAGGCGATCGTGGACGAGGTGCTGAGCACCGCCGAGGCCGGGGAGACGTTCGACGTGGCGCGCGACTTCGCCGACAAGATCCCGGTGCGGGTCATCGGGGCGATGCTCGGGATCCCCGTGAGCTACCAGGACAAGTTCCACCACTTCGCCGACGCCGTGATCCAGCAGCTCCTCCCCATGCTGATCCCGCCGGGGTCGATCGAGGCGAACTTCGCGGCGATCCGGGAGGGCATCGCGATGATCGGGGAGATCATCGACGACCGGCGCAAGAACCCCATCGAGGGAGACATCCTGACCAGCCTGATCCAGGCGGAGGAGCTGGGAGATCGGCTGAACAAGGACGAGCTGATGGCGCTGGTGTCGGGCCTCATCGTGGGGGGCTCGGAGACCACGGTGCACCTCATCGGGTTCATGGTGCTCAACCTCCTGCGGAGGCCGGCCCTCATGGAGCAGGTGAAAGAGAACCCGGAGCTGATGAAGGGCGTGCTGGAGGAGGTGCTTCGCTTCGACAACTTCGGCAAGCTGGGGATCACCCGCTACGCCAAGGAGGACACGGAGGTCGAGGGCGTGCCGATCAAGAAGGGCCAGATGATGGTCCTCCTGCTCAACAGCGCGATGCGCGATGCGTCGGCGATCGACATGCCCGACGCCTTCGATCCGAGCCGGGAGTCAGTCACCAGCATCGCCTTCGGCAACGGCGCGCACTTCTGCCTGGGGGCCAACCTGGCGCGGCTCGAAGGTCAGGTGGCAGTGGGCACGCTCGTCGCGCGCTACCCGGAGATGCAGCTCGAAGGGGAGGCGGTGTTCGGGCCGCACCCGCTGATCCGGAAGCTCGACTCGCTCAAGGTGCGGCTGGGGCCACCTCGGTGAGGAAGCGGCCGTAGACGCGCTCGGCGGCGAGGGGGGCCGCGGCGCGGTAGCTGGAGTAGACCGCGAGGATCTTGCCGTCGTGGACCGCGAGCGCAGGGGCGTGATCCGGGCTGCCGTCGTCGGTGATGCGGAAGGTGGCCACGTTGAGGTCGGCGTCGAGCGCGGCGCCGAAGAGGTCGGAGCTGTTCGCGCCACAGGCCCGCCAGGCGACCAGGGTGCGGTGAGCGCCGTGCACGGCGCCCTGGCGGTCCAGCTCCACGGCGTCGCAGCCGGTGTACTCGGCGATCACCACCGGCGCGGGGTCGACCACGGCGCCGTCGGGCGTGACGCGCATGGCCAGGATGCGCGAGGCGGGGGGGGTGGTGTCATGCCAGACGACCACGTAATGCGCGCCGTTGAAGGCGGCCGTGAGGCGGTGGGCGTGGAAGCCCGGGGGAGAGAGGGTGAACCAGGGCGGGTCGTCCAGCGGCTCACCGTCGGGTGAGAGGCGCGCGCCCTCGATGGCGCTGGCCGGGGAGCGGAGCAGGAGATGGTTCGTGCCGTCGGAAGCGGTGGCGGAGACCGTCGCGGGCTCGATCCTCTCCGCGGGCGGGAGGGTGTCAGCGGGCGGCACGAAGCTGAGGGTGACCTGGCCTGCTTGATCGATGCGGGCACGGTGGAGGCTGTGGGGTGAGACGGAGACCACGTAGCTGTCCCCGGAAAGCAGCGCCGGCGGGCTCATGAACCTCGCATCGGAGATCCTGTCGAAGCGCATCTCGGTGCTCAGCGGCGCCGCGTCGAGCACCGCGCCCGCGGGAGACACCCGCGCCGCCTGGTGGAGGCACTCGGACTCCATCTCGCTCGCGTCGCACGTCAACCAGCCGACCACCGTGTTCTCACCGTCGGTGGAGACGGCAGGACGGACGTCCCAACGTAGCCAGCCGGACGAGGTTGTTCCGAGCAGGAGGTTCTCGGGATCGCGCAGGTCGCCCTCGGGAGAGACCCGGGTAGCGACGATGTCCGTCGCGGCCCCGCTCTGGCCGTTGCGGCCGTCGCTCCAGGCGATCATGAAGCTGTCACCGTCGAAGGCGACCGAAGGGTGGCGCTGGTCGGGCGCCCCCACGACGAGGAAAGGCGCTCCGAGGGGCCCGTTCGCGCCGAGCCGCACGCCGGTCAGGTCATGGGCCTCGTAGATGACGTCGAACTTGTCGCGCTGATCGGACCAGACGGCGAGGGGGCTCGGACCTCCGGAGGCGAGGGTGACGTGGGCGCCGGGCGTGCTGGATCGCTCGGCGAAGGTGAAGGTGGCACCGACGGGCGTGCCCTGGGGGGAGAGGCGCGCCGCACGGAGGCTGGAGGGCGCGACATGGTTGTCGTACTCGTAGGCACCGAACTCCCAGACCAGCAGGGTGTTCTGTCCGTCGATCCCTACCTGGACCCTCTGCGGCTCGCCGTTATGTCCGTCAGTTTCCCAGACGACGATGGGCTGTGGATCGAGGACGGTAGCCTGAGTGTCGACGCGGGCCGCTTCGACCGCCATTGCCACCGGGAGCTCCGAGTCGACCTTGCCCCAGGCGACGGTGCAGAGGCCGCCGACGCAACCCACGCCCACCGAGTGGTACTGGGTGAGGGGGGCGCTGGTGGAGGCGATCACGAGAGGCGTGGTGTTGAGGAGAACGCCCTGGGGTGAGAGGCGGTAGCCCATGACCCTGGTCCTGTCGGCGCTGTCGATCGCCACGAGGAGGGTGTTGGTTCCATCGAAGGCGAGATCCACGTCGAGGCCTTTGCCGACCAGGACTGCGCCCTGGCCGAGCACGGCACCCTGGGGGCTCACGCGGGTGTACGAGAGGTTGCCGTCCCCCCAGGCGATCACGTAGCTCTGGCCGTCGAACGCGATGCGGGACCTGCGGCGGACGTAGACATGGGCGCCGGGGATCTCCACCTGGCCGAGGAGCACGCCGGCGGCGCTGATCCGCGCGGCTTCGTGGGTGCCGTCGTGGCGGCTGTAGACGACGAGAAAATCGGCACCGTCGCTGGCCACGACAGGATCGAAGGCGTTCGCGACGAGCCGCTCGCCGACCGAGTCGAGGAGGGTGCCATCCGCGGCGACGCGGGTGAACCAGAGGTCGGAGCTGCCGCTGCGGTCGTCGTGCCAGACGAGGAGGTAATAGGTGCCGTTCCAGGCGACGGCCGGTTCGTTCTGCAGGCCCGCGGCGGGTCCCGTGGCCGGGTTGCTCAGGGCGAACTCGTCGGCGACGACGACGGCACTCGGGGGCGAAGGGGGGTTCGGGGAGGTATCGTGCGAGAAGCTCACCTCGACACAGGCTGAGAGCGCGAGGAGCAGGGCCAGGGGAGCGGTGCGCGAGCACAGGCTCCGGAGGGCGCGGGCGCCCAGGAAGCTGCCCCGGGAATGCTGGGGAAGCGCGGACATGGGTCGAGGCGTGGACATGGACCGATCTCTCTTTCTGGAGTTCGTGACGAGGGACCTGCCGCCCGCAGGAGCAGCGGCCTCGCGGGTCGGGGTGATGGTGGGGGCAGGCCCTGTGCAGGCTGCGGGCCAGCGCGTTGGGTCGTGAAAACGCGGGAGATCCGCAGGGGGCACGGTTGCGGCGCGTCAACCCGCAGTTGGCGCGATGGACATGAGCGTGGCTCGACACGCCCTGGCGATGCTCGGGTCGGCGCAGGGTCGTGGTCGCCGAAGGTCCGGGCTCGCCCGCGGGTGCGGGGCCGAGGGTCGTCATGAAGTGCGATCGCTGGGAATCAGGAAGCGGTGCCCAGGCGCTGGAGGTGCCCTCGGGCGAGGAAGGGACCTGTGGCGCACGGCGCGCCCGCAAAGGGACGCGCCGCGCGCCACGGTCGGGGAGTGTTCAGCGGCTGCGACGGCGCCGCTGGGCGACGAGGGCGAGCAGGCCGAGGCCGGCGAGGGGCAGGGCGTTGCCGGCGGAGCCGCCCTGCATCGAGCAGCCCACGGCCGGGATGTCGGTGAGGACGCGGCCGTAGACGCGCTCGGCGGCGAGGGGGGCCGCGGCGCGGTAGCTGGAGTAGACCGCGAGGAGCTTGTCGCCGTCGGCAGCGAGCGCGGGGGCGCGGTCGGGGTAGGCGTCGTCGGTGATGCGGAAGGTGGAGACGCCGAGGTCGTCGTCGAGCGTGGCGCCGAAGAGGTCGGGGCCGCTGGCGCCGCAGGCCTGCCAGGCGACGAAGGTGCGGTGGCCGCTGTGCGCGGCGCCCTGGGTGTCGAGCGCCATGGCGGCGCAGCCGGCGTGCTCGGAGACGGTGACCGGCGGGGCGTCGACCACGGTGCCGTCGGGCGCGACGCGGGCCGCGAGGATGCGCGGCGCGGGGCCGGCGGCATCGTGCCAGACCACCACGTAATGCGCGCCGTCGAAGGCGACGGTGGCGCTCTGCACGGCGCCGCCTGCGGGGACGATGGGGAACCAGGGCGGGTCGTCGAGCGGGTCACCGCCGGGCGAGAGGCGCGCGCCTTCGAGGCCGCCGGAGTAGCCGGCGCGGACCACGAGGTGGTTTGTGCCGTCAGACGCGGAGGCCACGGGGAGGCTGCTGCCCCCTTCGTGGAAGGGGAACCACTCGTCGGTCACGAAGCTCGAGGTGACCTGGCCAGCCTGATCGATGCTGGACCAGGCGAGATCGAAGGGGTCGACGAACAGCGCCTGGCTGTCGCCGGAGAGCAGCGCCGGCGGGGTCTCGGTCCGCGCGTCGAAGCGTCCGAAGAGGAGCATCTGCGGGTTGAGGGGGGAGGTGTCGAGCACGGCGCCCGCCGGGGAGACCCGCGCGGCCTGGTTGACGCAGGTGGGTTCGAGGTCGCTCCCATTGCAGCTCACCCACCCCACCACGGCCTTCTCGCCGTCGGTGGCGACGCGCGGACGCACGTCCCACGCGTTGTACCAGCCGAAGGAGGCTGTCGGGAGCGGGAGGCCTTGCGGGTCGAGCACGCTCCCGCTGGAGGACACGCGCGCGGCGACGATGTCCGTCGCGGCGCCGCTCCGACCGTTGCGGCCGTCGCTCCAGGCGACCACGAAGCTCTGGCCGTCGAAGGCGACCGAGGGGTGGCGCTGATCAGGCGCGCCCGAGACGACGAAGGGCGTGCCAACGGGGCCGCTCGCGCCGAGCCGCACGCCGGTGAGATCATGCGCCTCGTAGACGCCGTTGTACTCGTCGCGCTGATCGGACCAGGTCACGAGGGGACTCGGCCCTCCGGAGGCGAGGACGGCGTGGATGCCCGGCGTGGTGTCGCGCTCGGCGAGGGTGACGATGGATCCGGCCGAGGTGGCCTGGGCGGGGAGGTGCGCGGTGTAGAGGCCTGCGGGTGGCAGGGAGTCGTCGTCGTAGCCGAGCTGCCAGACCAGCACCGCGTCCTCACCGTCGTTGCCGACCAGGATCTCCTGGGGGTCGCCGCTGTGGTTCTGGCTGTCGAGGACGACGATGGGCTGCGGGTCGAGGACGGTGCCCTGGGGGGTGATGCGCACCGCCTCGATGGTGGAGTACGCGTCGATCCAGGTGACGTAGAGCGTGCCGTAGGCGACGGTGCACTGGCTGCTCGTGCAGCCCACGCCCACACCCTGGTAGGCCGTGGCGCCGTCGTCGATGGAGGCGATCACGAAGGGCTCGGCGTCGAGGAGGATGCCCTGAGGGGAGAGGCGCCTGCCCAGGATCCGCGCGTGGTCGGTGAAGTCGTTGGTCACGAGGAGGGTGCTCGTGCCGTCGAAGGCGACGTCGGCCTCGTAGCCCGGGCCGAGCGAGACCGCGCCCGGGCCGAGCACGGCGCCCTGGGGGCTGACGCGGGCGTAGTAGAGGTTGCTGTCGGCCCAGGCGATGACGTAGCTCTGGCCGTCGAACGCGATGCGGTACTTGTAGTAGTCCGCGTAGAAGCCGCCGGGGATCGCCGCCTGGCTGAGCAGCGCGCCCGTGGCGCTGACGTGCGCGGCTTCGAGGGTGCCATTGGCGCGGCCGTAGACGACGAGGAAGTCGGTGCCGTCGCTGGACACGACAGGGTCCTCGGCGTCCTTGATGAGCAGGGTGCCGACCGGATCGAGGAGGGTGCCGTCGGCGGCGGCGCGGGTGACCCAGAGATCGGAGCCGCCGCTGCGGTCGTCCTGCCAGACGACGAGGTAGTGGGTGCCGTTCCAGGCGACGCCCGGCCGGGTTTGCAGGCCCGCGGCGGGTCCCGAGACCGGCGCGCCGAGGGCGACCTCGCCAGAGACGGAGACGAGATCGGGGAGGAGGGAGAGCGGCTGGGAGGCCTCGCCGACGCCGGTCGAAGAGGGAGCCTCGGCGCAGGCGGCAAGAGACAGGAGCAGGGCCAGGGGAGCCGTGCGCGAGAGCGCGCGGCGGAGGGTACGGGCGCTCCGGGTGCCCTGGAGGTGCCGGGAAAGTGCGGGCGCGGACGGGTGGGTGGGCATGGATCGAACCTTGTGGATGTTGTGACGAGGTACCTGCCGCGTGTCGTCGACGCGGCGGCATGGCTTTCAGCGAGGTGTCGCCGCAGCGGTTGCGGCGGGCACCTGTGCAGACTTCGGGCCAGCGCTCCGGAGGATGAAGCCGAGGGCTTCAGGGCGGGGAGCCGAGGGGATTCGTGGGCGACAAGGCGCGGGCGTCGTCAACGCGCGGTTGACACGGTTGACAGGGCAAGGTGTCGAGGTGCCAACCAGGACACGCCGCGCGCCCCGGTCGGGGGGGTGTTCAGCGGCTGCGACGGCGCCGCTGGGCGACGAGGGCGAGCAGGCCGAGGCCGGCGAGAGGCAAGGCATTGCCGGCGGAGCCGCCCTGCATCGAGCAGCCCAGGGCCGGGATGTCCGTGAGCACGCGGCCGTAGACGCGCTCGGCGGCGAGGGGGGCCGCCGCGCGGTAGCTGGAGTAGGTGGCGAGGACCTTGTCGCCGTCGGCAGCGAGCGCGGGGGCGCGGTCGGAGTGGGCGTCGCTGGTGATGCGGAAGAGGGAGACGCCGAGGTCGTCGTCAAGCGCGGCGCCGAAGAGGTCGGGGCCGCTGGCGCCACAGGCCTGCCAGGCGACGAGGGTGCGGTGGCCGCTGTGCGCGGCGCCCTGGGTGTCGAGTGCCACGGCGTCGCAGCCGGGGTGCTCGGAGACCGTGACCGGCGTGGCGTCGACCACGGTGCCGTCGGGCGCGACGCGGGCCGCGAGGATGCGCGGCGCAGGGCTGGCGGCATCGTGCCAGGCCACCACGTAGTGCGCGCCGTCGAAGGCCACCGTGGCACTCTCCACGCTGCCGCCCGCGGGGGCGATGGAGAACCAGGGGGGATCGTCGAGCGGGTCACCGCCGGGCGAGAGGCGCGCGCCTTCGAGCCCGCCGCTGTCCCCGGCGCGGATGAGGAGGTGGTTCGTGCCGTCGGACGCGGACGCCGTGGGGAGGATGAGGTCCGACCAGTGGAAGGGGTACCACGCATCGACCACGAAGCTCGTGGTGACCTGACCGGCCTGATCGACGCGGGACCAGGCGAGGTCGTAGGGGTCGACGAACAGCGCCTGGTCCTCGCCGGAGAGCAGCGCCGGTGGGCTCACGGTCCTCGCGTCGTAGTTTCCGAGGGCGATCCTCTGCGGGTTGAGGGGGGAGGCATCGAGCACGGCCCCCGCCGGAGAGACCCGCGCGGCCTGGTGGACGCACTCCGGCTCCATGCCGGCGTTGCAGCTCATCCACCCCACCACGGCTCGCTCGCCGTCCGTGGCGACGCGCGGGCGGACGTCCCACCCCGCGAACCAGTCGAAGGAGTCTGTGGGGAGCTGGAGGCCTTGCGGGTCGAGCACGCTCCCGCTGGAAGACACCCGCGCCGCGACGATGTCCGACGCGGCGCCGCTCTGGCCGTTGCGGCCGTCGCTCCAGGCGACCACGAAGCTCTGGCCGTCGAAGGCGACCGAGGGGTGGCGCTGGTCGGGCGCGCCCGAGACGATGAAGGGGGTGCCGACAGGGCCGCTCGCGCCGAGCCGCACGCCGGTGACGTCGTTGGCCTTGTAGGCGTAGTCCTTCTGGTCGCGCTCATCCGACCAGGCCACGAGGGGGCTCGGGCCGCTGGGGCCTCCGGAGGCGAGGGCGGGGTGGTGTCCCGGTACGCCGTACCGGTTGGCGAGGGTGACGATGGGGCCGACCGAGGTGGCCTGGGCGGGGAGGCGCGCGGTGTAGAGGCCCGCGGCGGGCAGCATGCCGTCGTCGTAGCCGAGCTGCCAGACCAGCACCGCGTCCTGCCCGTCGTGGCCGACCAGGATCTCCTGGGACTCGCTGCCGTGGCTGCTCGAAACGAGGATGGGCTGCGGATCGAGGACGGTGCCCTGGGGGGTGATGCGCACCGCCTCGATCGACGCGACCCAGTCGGACCAGGAGGAGAAGATCGCCCCCCAGGCGACGGTGCACACGCCGCTCGTGCACCCCACGCCCACGGTCCTGTAGCCCGTGGCGCCGTCGTCGATGGAGGCGATCACGAAGGGCTCCGGGTCGAGCAGGACGCCCTGAGGGGAGAGGCGCCTGCCCACCACCCGCGCGTGGTCGGTGACGTCGTTGGTCACGAGGAGGGTGTTGGTGCCGTCGAAAGCGAGGGCGGCCTCTTCCCCTTCGCCGACCGTGATCGCGCCCGGACCGAGCACGGTCCCCTGGGGGCTGACGCGGGCGTAGTGGAGGTCGCCGTCTGCCCAGGCGATGACGTAGCTCTGGCCGTCGAACGCGACGCGGTGTCTGCGGTAGTCCGCGTAGCTGGCGCCGGGGATCACCGCCTGGCCGAGCAGCGCTCCGCTGGCGCTGACGCGGGCGGCTTCGAGGGCGCCGTTCTCGCGGCCGTAGACCACGAGGAAGTCGGTGCCGTTGCTGGCCACCTCGGGGTCCTGAGCGTCGTTGATGAGCAGGGTGCCGACCGGGTCGAGGAGGCTGCCGTCGGCGGCAGCGCGGGTGACCCAGAGGTCGGTGCTGCCGCTGCGGTCATCCTGCCAGGTGATGAGGTGGTGCGTGCCGTTCCAGGCGATGCTCGGCTGCTCCTGGAGGCCTGCGGCGGGGCCTGTGGTCGGAGCGCTGAGGGCGACCTCGCCGGAGACGGAGACGAGATCGGGGAGAAGGGAGAGCGGCTGGGAGGCCTCGCCGACGCCCGGTGAGGAGGGGGCTTCGGCACAGGCGGAGAGGGACAGGAGCAGGGCCAGGGGGGGCCGGGCGCGAGAGCGCGCGGCGGAGGCGTCGGAGAACGCGGGCGCTCCGGAGGGCCCGCGGGTGGAGGGAAGGTTCACGCCTGATGCTGTTCATGCAGGTGCTCGATCTTTCTGGGCTCGTGGAACATGGCCCTTCGCCGCATCCAGGGACGCGAGCGGCGGGGGCGAGGGGTGCTCGCGCGGGGAGGCTGCCCGTGCAGGCTTCGGGCCAGCGCTGCGGAGGCGTGAAACGCGCGAAATCCGCGGCGACGAGGACACCGAGGCTGTCAACCTGCAGTTGACGCGGTACACACGTCCGCACCGTCAGATCGTCATGGCCTTGCCTGGACTCCGCGGATCCGCGTTCTGGTGGTACTCGGACATCCAATGGTCTGGGAACGCGAGGTCGTCGCGGACCGCTTCCAGGTGGAGCGGCTCGCAGGCGCTGGAGGGATGGGTCGGGTGTACCGGGCGCTCGATCGACGCTCGGGTGCGCCAGTCGCGCTCAAGGTGCTGCGCGGCTCCGCGGTGCAGCAAGGGTTCGCAGGGGGCAAGCCGGGGACGCTGACGCTGACGTCGGACGGCACGGGGGAGGCGGTGGCGCTCCGGGTGCTGCAGGCGCCGGGGGCACGCGAGGTGGAGCGGCTGGCGCGGGAAGCGCGGCTCTTGTCGCGGCTGGGGCACCCGCGGGTGGTCCGGTACATCGCGGCGGGCGTGACGGCGGACGGGGAGCCGTACCTGGTGATGGAGTGGCTGGAGGGGGAGACGCTCTCGGACCGGCTGAAGCGCGGGCCGCTCGGCGTGGAGGAGACCCTCATGCTCGGGCTGCGCGCCGCGGAGGCGCTGGGCGCCGTGCACCGCCTCGGGGTCGTCCACCGCGACGTGAAGCCAAGCAACCTGTTCTTGCGGGGCGGAGCGGTGGAGGGGCTGACGCTGATCGACTTCGGCATCGCGCGGGGACTGAGCGCGACGCTGGTCTTGACGGTGCCAGGGGCGCTCCTGGGCACGGTGGGCTACGTGGCACCGGAGCAGGCGCGCGGGGCCTCGGACGTGGACGCGCGGGCCGACGTGTTCTCGCTCGGGTGCGTCATGTACCGCTGCCTCGCGGGGCGCGTGCCGGTCGCCGAGGGAGATCCGATCTCGGGGCTGTTCAACGCGATGACGGAGGAGCCCCCGCGGCTCCGGTCGCTGCGGGCGGAGGTGCCTGCCGCGCTCGATGCGCTGGTCGGACGGATGCTGGCGCGGTCGCCGAGCGCGCGCCCGAAGCACGGCGGCGAGGTGGCGGCCGAGCTGCGACAGATCGCGCGCGAGATGGCCGCGGCAGCGGGTGGAGCGGCCGCCGGGGGATGGATGGCGGGGGGGTGGATGCCGGGCGGGGTGTGGCGCGCGCCGGAGCGCCTGAGCGCCGCGGAGCAGCGGGTGGTGGCCCTGGTGCTGGCGCGATCGTCGCCGGAAGCGGAGGCGCGGGAGGGAGGCGCGCGGGAGGCGCTGGCGCGTGCTGGACGGGCGGCCGCGGAGCGGCAGCGGGGGCGGTTCGAGGCGCTCGGGGAGGGAGAGATCGCGGTGGTGCTGACAGGCGCCGGGGCGGCCACGGATCTGGCGGCGCGGGCGGCGCGGGCGGCGCTGGCGCTGCAGGGCGTGCGGGGGGCGGAGGTGGCGGCGGTCGCGGGCCGTGCGGTGGTGGCAGGAAAGGGGCTGCCTGCAGGGGCGCTGCAGGCGCGGGCGGCGGCGCTGCTCGGCGGGGAGGGGGCAGCCCGGGTGGACGAGGAGATGGTCGGGCTGCTCGGGGGTCGCTTCGAGGTGGAGGGGACGCCGGGTGGGGGCGTGCTCCGCAGGGAGCGCGCTCCGCTCGACCGGGTGAGGCTCCTGCTCGGCAAGGTCACCTCGTGCGTGGGCCGGGAGCGGGAGCTGGCGCAGCTCGAAGGGCTGTTCGGGCGGTGCGTGGAGGAGTCGGAGTCGGGCGTGGTGCTCGTGACCGCGGAGGCGGGGGCTGGCAAGTCGCGCGTCGCGCAGGAGCTGGTGAGGAGGCTCCGGGCGCGGGGGGCGGAGGTGGAGGTGTGGGTGGGCTGCGGGGATCCGGCGCGCGCTGGGGGGGCGTTCGGGCTGCTCGGAGACGTGCTGCGACGCGCGGCGGGGATCACGGGGAGCGACACGGGCGAGGAGCGGCGGCGCAAGGTGGACGCGCTCCTCGGGCGGCACCTCGCGGCAGGGCCGATCGCGCCGGAGGCGATCGTGGCGGCGCTCGGGGAGCTGTTCGGGTTGCCCCCGAAGGTGGAGGGGGTCGAGCTCGGTCACACCGTGTTCCGCGATCCGGCGCGGCTGCGGGAGCAGATGCGCAGCGCCTGGGTGCACCTGCTCCGCGCGGAGTGCCAGGCGCGACCGCTGCTGCTCGTGCTGGAGGATCTGCAGTGGGGAGACGCGCAGACGCTGCGGCTCGTCGACGCAGCGCTCGGGGAGCTCTCCGATCTGCCGCTCGTGGTGCTCGGGCTGGGGCGCGCCGGTGCGGGCGGCGTGGACGAGGGGTTCCCGAAGCTGTGGGAGAGGCGGAGGCTCACGCGGGTGCGGCTCGAACCGCTGTCGCGCAAGGCGAGCGAGAAGCTCGCGCGGCAGGTGCTGGGAGGCGGCACGCGCGAGGAGGTGCTCTCCGCGGTGGTGGAGCGCGGGGGCGGCAACGCCTTCCTGCTGGAGGAGCTGATCCGAGACGCAGGCGCGGACGGGGACGAGGATGGGGGCGAGGGCGGGGGCGAGGGCTCGGCGCGCGCGGCGCGCGCGGTGCCCGGGATCCCCGAGACGGTGCTCCTCATGGTGCAGAGCCGGCTGGAGGGGCTCGGCAACGGCGCGCGGAGGATCCTCGAAGCGGCGAGCCTGTTCGGGCAGTCGTTCTGGCGAGAGGGCGTGGAGGCGCTGCTCGACGGGATCGATGCTTCCTCGGGGCTCACCGAGCTCGAGGAGCGCGATCTGGTCACGCCGCTGCTGGAGGAGGCGCGCGCGCCAGGCCGGGCGCAGTACCGGTTCCACGACCTGCTCATCTGGGAGGCTGCGCATGCGATGCTGACCGAGGAAGACCAGGCCCTCGGCCACAAGCTCGCCGCCATCTGGCTGGAGCAGTCGGGGACGCACGATCCAGCCCGGCGCTCCGAGCGCTCGGGCGTCCCTTGACTTGACGGGTCTCGGGATGCGCCGGGAAGATGGCGACATATGCCCGACTCGCCCCACCGTCCGACGCTCACCGCGTCGCCCGACGGCGCCCTGGAGGTTCCCACCCTGGAGGCGGTGGTCACCCTGGAGGGTGGCAGATCGCTCGCGGCCCCTCTCTCCCTCACGCCGCTCGTGATCGGGTCGAGCCCCGAGTGCGACCTCACCCTCGCCGACGCGCGCGTCTCGCGGCGGCACTGCGAGCTGGTGCTCACCGAGCGGGGGGTGATGCTCAAGGACCTCGGGAGCAAGAACGGGACGCTGATCGGCGACGTGCGCATCGTCGAGGCGCAGCTCGCGCCCGGGAAGACCGCCACCATCGGCGCCGCGTCGCTCGTCGTCCGCGAGGCGGGCGCGCCGTCCATCCTGCCGCTCTCGACCTCGACGCGCTTCGGCGACGTGGTGGGCAGCACGCTGCCGATGCGCGTGCTCTTCGCCCGGCTGGAGCGCGCGGCGGTCACCCAGGAGACCATCCTGGTGCTCGGGGAGTCGGGCACCGGCAAGGAGCTGATCGCCCGGGGGATCCACGCGGCGAGCCCCAGGCGCGACGGTCCGTTCATGGTCTTCGACTGCGGGGCGCTGTCGCCGAACCTGGTCGAGGCCGAGCTGTTCGGGTACGTGCGCGGGGCGTTCACGGGCGCGCACGCGGCGCGCGCGGGGCTGCTCGAGCAGGCCGAGGGAGGGACCCTGTTCCTCGACGAGATCGGGGAGCTGCCGCTCGATCTCCAGCCCAAGCTCCTGCGCGCGCTGGAGTCGCGGCAGGTCCGGCGCCTCGGGAGCAGCACCTACAAGGGCTTCGACGCGCGCGTGGTCGCCGCGACGCACCGCGATCTCGCCGGGCGCGTGGCGGAGGGGGCGTTCCGCGAGGACCTGTACTACCGGCTGGCGGTGGTGCAGGTGGTGGTGCCTCCCCTGCGCGAGCGGCGGGAGGACATTCCCCTGCTCGTGCAGCGCTTCCTCGCGCTGCAGACCCCGCCGCTGTCGCTCAAGGACCTCCCGCCCGGGGCGCTGGAGATGCTGCGCTCGCACCACTGGCCCGGCAACGTGCGGGAGCTGCGCAACACCGTGGCGCGCCTGGTGCTGTTCCCGGACCTCGGCGAGCAGGCCATCCTCAAGCGACCGGCGCGGGAGGGCGAGGGTCCACGCCCGCTCACCGCGCTGCCCTTGCGCGAGGCGCGCGAGATGGCCGTGGAGCAGTTCGAGCGGGCGTACATCTCCGAGAAGCTGCGCGAGCACGGCGGGAACGTGGCGCAGGCCGCGGACGCGATGGGGGTGTCACGGCAGCTCGTCTACCGCCTCATGGAGCGGTACGGGCTCCAGCGCGGGAACTGATCGGGGCGGCCTCGCCAGCAGGTCTGCGCTATGAGTCGGCGCATGACCAGGCGGCAAGTGCACGTCCTCTTTCTGGTGGCACAGGTGGTCCTGGGGGTGATGGGGGGGGTGTATCTGTTCTTCCGGTGGCGAAGCCCCGAGGCCGGGCTCCCCTCCCCTGCCCCGAGCAGCAACCCGAACGGATCCTCTCCCCGCTTCCGGGCGACCCAGGCGCGGCTCCTCACGCCCGGGAGCATCTCGGGACGGATCACCGGCCCCGCGGGCGCGCCCATCGCGCAGGCCACGGTGTGCGCGAGCCCCGAGGCCGAGATGATGATGCCCTCGGACGCCGCGCCCACCTGCACGAGCGCCGCGCCCGACGGCACCTACCGCATCTCTCCGCTGCACGCCGCCCGGTGGACGGTCTTCGCTTCCGCCCGGGGATACCGCCCGCGGGGCTACGTCTCTCCAGGGCCGGAGCGTGAGCGCGCCCTGAGCCTCGGCGCAGGCGAGGCGCGCACCGGCGTGGACCTCACCCTCATCGAGGGCGGGGTCGAGGTGCGCGGCCAGATCAAGGACGTGGGCGGCGGCGGCATCGCGGAGGCCCTCGTCAGCTTCAGCACGACCTTCGGCGCGCTCCAGGGCGTCGCGGCGGC
This sequence comes from Chondromyces apiculatus DSM 436, assembly GCF_000601485.1. Classification (GTDB taxonomy): domain Bacteria; phylum Myxococcota_A; class Polyangia; order Polyangiales; family Polyangiaceae; genus Chondromyces; species Chondromyces apiculatus. The sequence goes on along the minus strand of NZ_ASRX01000068.1, from coordinate 21,792 downwards.
CCGGACCGACGCCGAGGGAGCCTTCGTGGCGTGGGTCGACGAGGGCCACTACGTGGCGCGCGCGAGCGCCGAGGAATATGCCGACGGCTGGAGCGTGGGCGAGGCGCCTGGCCCGCCCATCGAGATCATGCTCACGCCCGGCTCTACCCTCACCGGCAGGGTCGTGGAAGCCGGGACCGACACGCCGGTCGCGGGGGCGCGCGTCGAGGCCGGGGGCGATCCGATGTCGGGCATGGTCTCCGGGGTGACGACGTCGACCGACGAGGAGGGTCGCTTCCGCCTGCAGAAGCTCACTCCAGGCCGCTACAAGCCCTCGGCGCGCGCCTCCGGCGGGTTCGGTCAGGTGCACAGCAGCATCCTCCTCGGCGTCGGCCAGAGCGTGGGGAAGGTGGTGATCGAGGTCCACGCCGCTCGCAACGTGGCGGGCCGGGTGGTGATCGAGCCCAGCAAGGCGCCGTGCACGGGCGGCCTCGTCGCCCTCCAGAGCCAGACCCGGATCGAGGGGCGGCAGGAGCCCATCGGTGCCGACGGCTGGGCGCGCTTCGAGGGCCTGCTCCCCGACACGTACCGCACCGTGGTGATCTGCAAGCAGCACGGGGTAACGCAGGACTACCCGCTGCTCGTGCTGGGTGAGGAGGACCGCGAGGATCTGGAGTGGCCGGTCCGCGCCGGGCTGACGGTCCAGGGGAAGGTGGTGGACCGCGAGAACCGGCCGATGCGCGCCATGGTCCACGCGAACGCCGCCGGCCTCCGGACCAGCGCTGTTCCCATTGGCTTCGGCCGCAGCGACGAGGACGGGCACTTCGAGATCCATGGCCTCTCCGCGGGCAAGCACCACGTCTTCGCCCAGGTCGAGGGCTACCCGCCGTCCGCCGAGGTGGAGGTCGAGGTCGAGGAGCGCACGCCCGAGGTGACGCTGACGATCGACACCGGCGGCAGCCGCATCGAGGGCACCCTCGTCGACACCCAGCAACGCCCCGTGGTGGGCGCCGACATCTCCGTGATGGGCGGGAAGGTGTACGAGGGCCGCATGACCCGCTCTGGCACGGACGGGAGCTTCGTCCTCAAGGCGGTCAAGCCGGGCGAGTACCGCATCACCGCCGCGAAGGAGGGGATTCCCCTGAAAGCGCCGGGTCAGCAGGACGAGCCGCCCCGCGCGGCGAGCCAGGCTGCGGGTCCCTTCGGAGGCGCGATGATGGTCCCGCTCGGGCTCCCGCCCCCTCAGGGCGTCCCGGTGACTGTGAAGGAGGGCGCCGTCGCGCGGGTGAAGCTCGTGGTGGAGCTGCAGGAAGGCGAGATCCACGGGCGGGTCGTCGACGAGGGCGGCGCGCCGGTGACCGACGCCTTCATCCACACCATGCTCGATCAGGAGGGAGGGCCGTCGCTCCCCGGCGCCTCCTCACCGCGGGCGCGCATGGGGAACTGGTCCCCGAACCCTGTCCTCACCGATCCGGATGGCGCGTTCACGGTCGGGAACCTGGGTCAGGGCAAGTACACCCTCCGCGCCTACCGCAAGGGAGGCGGTGACGCCTTCGCCGAGCACGTCAGCGCGGGGCAGACCGTGACCCTCACCATCCGCAAGACCGGCAGCATCGCTGGCACGTTCCTGGAGCGCGGCGCGCGCGGCGCACCACCACCGGCGCAGTTCACCCTCGGCGTCCGCGAGGGAGGGATGCCCACCCGCCAGGAGTCGTTCTTCCAGACGGGCGGCGCGTGGACCATCGACGACCTCCCCGAGGGCACGTACCAGCTCGACGCCGTGGCCCCCGAGGGGACCGCGTCGGCGACGGTGACGATCGCCTCCGGGGAGCAAAGGACGGGCGTGGAGCTGGTCCTCACACCGCGCGCCACCATCAAAGGGCAGATCGTCTCGCTCGACGATGGCACGCCGGTCGCCGGAGCGAGGGTCTCCGTGATGCCCTCCGGCTACGGGTCTCCGCTGCAGGTGCCTGGACCGCCCACCACGACCGACGCTGCCGGGCGCTTCGAGCTGACGCAGGTGACCGCCGGCAAGGTGGCGCTCATGGCCACGTTCATGATGGCGCCCACGCCAGCGCTCTCCGCGTACGATCCGGTGATGATGCCCTTCGAGGCGCAGCCCGGGGCGGCCCTCGACCTCGGCGTGATCCCCATGGCGAAGCGCCGGCTGACGCTGCCTTCGCCCCCCGGCGATCTGGGCTTCATGCTCGCGCCTCCCGAGAACCCCCAGGCGGCGATGCTCGCGCCGATCCTCAAGGTCGGCACGGTGCGCCCGGACGGCCCCGCGGCGAAGGGGGGCCTCCAGGTGGGCGACACGATCGTGTCGGTCGACGGCCACGACGTCACAGGCAGGTGGGGCTACCTCTACCACTCGCTGACGGCCGTCCACGCAGGCACCACGGTGACCCTCGGCCTCGCGCGCGGCGCCCGCGTGCCCATCGTCGCCGCGGAGCTGAGCGGCGGGCTTCAGATGCCTCCGGGGCTCCCGCCCCAGCCTTCGCCTCCGTCGCAGGCTCCGTCGCAGCCTCCGCCTTGAGCCACAGGCCGGCCTCGCTTCAGCCCGACGCTGCGGCCCCCTCGCCCTCTGCGTCCAGGCGGCTGTGCGTCTTCGACTCGCGCATGAAGGCGTACACCAGCAGCGAGCACAGGATGCCCCCGCTCACGTACCAGAAGAACCAGGTCTCCCTTCCCTGGAGCTTGAGCCAGGTGCCCACGTACTCCGCCGTCCCCCCGAAGATGGAGACCGTCAGCGCGTAGGGGAGGCCCACGCCGAGCGCCCGGATGCGCGCCGGGAACAGCTCGGCCTTCACCACCGCGTTCACCGAGGTGTAGCCCGAGAGGATCAGGAGCGCGGCCATCAGCAGCAGGAACGCGGTGAAGGCGTCGCGCGTCTCCCGCATCGCCGTGAGCAGCGGGACCGTGCACAGGGACCCCATCACCCCGAACCACATCAGCACGGGCCGGCGCCCCACCTTGTCGGAGATCAGCCCGAACACCGGCTGGACGAGCATGTAGAGGAACAGCGAGGCCGCCGAGACCAGCGTCGCCTGGTCGCGGGTGAGCCGCACCGAGTGGACCAGGAACTTCTGCATGTAGACGGTGTACGTGTAGAACGCGAGCGTCCCCCCGAGCGTCAGCCCGACGACGACGGCGATCTCCCGCGGGTGACGGAGGAGATCGCGCATCGGCCTGCGCTGCGCGTGCTTCTCCGCCTCGGCCTTGAACGCCTCGGTCTCCACCATGTTGCGGCGCATGTAGAAGCCGAAGACGGCGAGCCCGGCGCCGATCAGGAAGGGGATGCGCCACCCCCAGGCCGTGAGCTGGTCGGAGGTCAGCACCAGCCGCTGCAGCAGGAGCAAGGTCAGCGTCGCCAGGAGTTGCCCCATGATCAGGGTCACGTACTGGAAGGCGCTGTAGAACCCCCGGTGGCGCGAGGTGGCCACCTCGCTGAGGTAGGTGGCGCTGGTGCCGTACTCCCCGCCCAGGGACAGCCCCTGGAGCAGGCGCGCGAGGAGCAGGATCACCGGCGCCGCCACCCCGATGCGCGCGTAGGTGGGGCAGATGGCGATCACGAACGAGCCGAGGCACATCAGCGTCACGGAGAAGGTGAGCGCCGCGCGCCGCCCCCGCAGGTCGGCGTAGAGCCCCATCAGCCACCCTCCCACGGGCCGGATCAGGAAGCCGGCGGCGAACACCCCCGCGGTGTTGAGCTGCTCCACGATGGGGTTCTCGTTGGGGAAGAACGACTTCGCAAAGTACAGCGAGAAGGCCGAGTAGACGTAGAAGTCGTACCACTCGATCAGGTTGCCGACCGAGCCGCCGAAGATGGAGGTGAGCCGCTCCCGCACGCCGCGCTGAGTCGCATCGATTGCCTCGCGCAGGTCACGCGCGTCGTGCGAAGGGGGGGTCTCAGGCAGGTCGGTGGGAGGCTCGGCGCGGGGCGGGATCATGGGCGTCGCGCGGACGCTATCACTCGCAGGAAGGAGCCGTCGCCTCGGAGGCCATCCCGCTGTCGACGGGCACCTTGCCACCCCCATGCAACATGCAATCTCTGCGGCCTCCCTGTGCCACGAGCGCTCGTCCGTGGCACACCGTCGCGGAGTCACGTGACATCTCCACCTCCCGAGACAGCACGCTCTCCGGAGAGCGGCCATGTTACGTGACACCTCGACATTCAAGCTGCCCTCGTATCGCGTCGTATCGAGGCAACGCGCCGCCCCTGGAGAGCACCTCGGAGTGACAGCGCTCCCACGGTGTCACACCTCTCTGCCAGCAACGGCACACATGGCATGTTGCATGCTGCTCGTGGGCAACATGAAGCACCGAACCAGCCTCCCGATCCTGGCAACACTCTTCACCCTGCTCCTGGTGCTACCCGCCTGCGATGACGGCGGCGGAGGAGGTGAAGGTGGCGACCCCACCGCCAGCTCCGGCGGCGCTGGCGGCACCGGCGCTGGCGGCACCGGCGCCGGCGGCACCGGCGCCGGCGGCACCGAGAACGGCTGGGACCCTGACATGCAGCAATGTGGGGAGCCTGCGAGGAGCGTGGGTGCCTGCCTTTACCCTGGTCCCTCACCGGCCGGGAGCGAGGATCCGCCTTCCACCTTCGCGAAGACCGCGACGGTGGTGGCCATCCGCCTCCACTCCGACCAGGACTACTGCTTCGCTGGCGGCGCTCCCCTTTACTGGGTCGGCGCCAGGAACTTCGAGACCGTGCTCGACCTCGTCGACGAGGAGGGGACCGAGATCAACTTGTCGCTCGGCGTGGGCGACTTCGACATGGGCGAACTCGCGGTTGGTGACGTGCTGCAGATCGAGGCTTCCCACTACCTAGAGTACGAGATCATCCCCACCGAGACGTCGAGCATCCGCGTCTCCCGCGACGGGCAGCTCCTCGTCGCCGCGGGTAGCAATGATCCCCTCGGCCTCAACGTCAGCAAGGGCGGCCCCTCGACCTGCAGAGTCTGGACCGATTATGTCTGTTCCATCGAGAGAGCCCCGATGGCAGTGCAAGCTGGGGACGCGTCGGAGGTGACCCTCGATGCCGGCGAGAGCGCCGAGGTGGGCGATCTGACGGTCATCAACCACCGCTTCCACAGCATCTACGACATCACCGGGAGCTGCAACTTCGGCACGGACGTGGAGTACGTCATCGGCGCCTACACCACCCCCTCCCCCTGATGGCTGCCGCAGTACCCGTCATCCGCACACAGCGAGCGTGACAGGTGCAGCCGCGCGCGGCGACCAGCGGGGCAGCCGCACGCGCAGGTGGGTGCCCCGGGGCGCGTCCTGGAACAGCACCTCACCGCCGTGAGCCCGCGCGATCTGCGCCACGAGCGCGAGGCCGAGCCCTTCGCCTGGTCCCGCGGCGGCGCCACGCTGGAAGGGCGCGAAGAGGCGCGCCCGCTCGGCGGCAGGGATGCCGGGGCCTTCGTCGATCACGTCGAGCAACACCGTCTCTTCTTCCTCGCGCAGCACCACCCGCACCGCGGCGGGCCTCGCGTGGACGAGCGCGTTGTGCATCAGGTTCTCGCAGAGCACGGCGAGCAACGACTCGTCCCCCCGCACGGTCCCCTGCCCTTCCAGCGAGAGCGTCAACCGCTCCGTGGCCTCGGCAGGCAGGCGGTGCGCCAGCTCCTCCAGCACCTCGCCGATCTCCACGGCGTCGTGTCTCATCGCCTCCGCCGCGCCCACCCGCGCGAGCACGAGGAGCCGCTCGACGAGCCGCCCGATCCTTCCAGTGATGGCCCTGAGCGCCGCGATGCGCCCGAGCGCCGGACCGGGGAGCGACTCCTCGGCGAGCAGCTCCAGCTCCCCGGAGAGCGTCGTCAACGGCGTGCGCAGCTCGTGGGCCGCCCCCGCCGCGAACAGGCGCGCGGCACGGAGCGCCTCGGTGCGCCGATCGAGCAGCGCACGGAGCGTCTGGCGCAGGGCATCGATCTCGTGCACGCCCTCATCGGCGCCGAGGTCCACGGCTTCGTCCAGGGGCGCATCCCCGATCCGCTGTCCGAGCCGCGCCAGGGGCCCCACCGCCCACCCGGCCAGCATCCGGCTCGCAATCACCCCGATCAGCGCTGCGACCACCACGGCCCCGAGCACGATGGTCCCCATGGCGCGGCCCCCGAGGCTCGGCACTGCGCCGGTCGCGACGGCGCACGACCACGGCCCGCCCACGGCCATGCACACCCGCATCTCGCGCGGCTCGCGCTGCGTGGTGCAGCCCTCGGCATTCATCGGCAAAGTCGCGTCGCCGCCCACGAGCACCCCTTCCTTGCGGACGGCCACCCGCAGACCGGCCGGCTCCAGCTCGTGCAGCTCCTCCGCGACCAGCGCGCCGAGCGCCTCTCCGGACAGCCCCTGGACCTCCGCCACGATCTCCGCTGCCTCGTCGCCGAGCCGCCGATCTTCCGCGCGCCGCACCTCGGCCTCGGCGAGCCCCACGGAGGCCACGGCGGCGAGCAACCCCCCCCCGATCGCGGCGACCGCAGCCACTCCCGCCACCCGGCCGACCAGCGTTCCCGCGCCCGAAGGGGTGACCCGCCGGGAGCTCGCGCCGCGTGGTTCAGTCGACTGCGAGCGCATACCCGTGCCCCCTCATGGTGCGCAGCACGCCCTCGCCGAGCTTGCGCCGGATCCGCGCGACCAGCACCTCCAGGCTCGCCGTCGCCTCCACCTCCGCGCCCCAGACCAGCTCCAGGATCTCCCCCCGTGACACGAACCTGCCTGACCGCGCGGCGAGCAGCTCGAGGAGCGACCACTCCCGCGCGGTGAGCGGTACCTCGACGCCTGCGCGCTCTGCCCGCCGCGCCCGGAAGTCGAGCAGCGCGTCGCCGCAGCGGGTCTCCATGGGCCGCATCGCTGGCCCTCGCCGCCCGAGCGCGCGGACCCGCGCCCGCAGCTCCGACACCGCGAACGGCTTGCCCAGGAAATCGTCGGCCCCAGCGTCGAGCCCCGCGACCCGCTCCGGCACCGCGGCGTGCGCCGTGAGCAGAAGCACGGGCGTGCTCACCCCCGACTGACGGAGCTCGCTACAGAGATCGATCCCGGAGCCGTCGGGCAGCGCGACGTCGAGCACCACCACGTCCAGCGCGCCCGCGGCGAACCGCGCGCGGGCTTCCCCGGCCGTGGCTGCCGCGAGCACCTCGTGGCCCTCACGCCGGAGGCTGCGCACGAGGAGATCGCGGACCTCTTCGTGATCGTCGACGATCAGCACCCGCATCCCTGCTGGATAGCACGCGCCCCGGGGTGGATAGGCGCCACCTCAGGCCCGTTCAGGTTGCGTTCAGGGCGACGTGGTGTGCTCCTGGCCATGCGTCACGCCCCCGCCGTCCGGAGAGCTTCACGGGCCTGTGCTCGTGCGGTCGCGCTCGCGGTTGCGCTCGCGTCGCTGGGTTGCTCGGCGTCGTCGCCCCACGACCGCGCCTGGGTGGGGCGCGAGATCCAGCGGGCCACCCGCCATGCGCCGGGCGACCCCACCCGGGCCCCCACCTTGCCTCCGGGCGTCCCGCAACCGGAGGCGCTGCGCGAGGACGATGCGGTCGCGGTCGCCCTCTGGAACAGCGCGGCCTTCGGCGCGGAACTCGCCCAGCTCGACGCCTCCCAGGCCGATCTCGCGGAGGCGGGCACGCTGCCCAACCCCACCCTCTCGCTGCTGCTGCCGATCGGCCCGCGCCAGCTCGAGCTGACGGCGCTCGCGCCGATCTCGGCGCTCATCCAGCGCCCCTACCGGGTGAAAGCCGCGAAGCTCGACATGGAGCGGGTCGCGCGTGGCCTCGTCCAGCGCGGCCTCGACCTGGCGCGCGACGCGAGGCTCGCCTGGATCGAGGTGGAGGCGGCGAAGGCGAGAGCGCAGGCGCGGCGGGACCTCGCAACGACCTGGCGAGACGTGGCGCGTGTCGCCCGCGTCCGCCACGAGGCCGGAGATGCTGCCGAGATCGAGGTCGCCACCGCCGAGGCTGACGCCACCGATGCGCTCGATCAGAGCGAGCGGGCGCTCACCGATCTCGCCTCGTCGCTCGCGCGCCTCCGCCTCATGCTCGGTCTCGCCGAGGTCCCGCTGGGCAAAGGGCTCGGCACCCGCTCCGCGCCGATCGACGAGGAGCCGCCGCCCGAGGAGGCAGCGCTCCTCCAGCTCGCCACGGCGTCGAGGCCCGATGTCCGCGCCGCGGAGCTTGCCATCGAGGCAGCCGGAGAGCGCCTCGGCTGGGAGAAGGCGAAGATCTTTCAGCTCCTGGGCCGCCTGGACGTCAAGCCCATCGGCTCGATGGGCGGCCCTCCGCTCCTGCCCCTCCCCGGCGGGCAGATCGAGATCCCCCTCTTCGACTGGAACCCCGGCGGCAGGGGGCGCGCCGAGGCCGAGATGGCTGCCTCCGCGCATCGCTACCGGCTCCTCAAGCAGACCATGGTCACCGACATTCGCCTCGCCCGCATGCAGTTCGTGCAGGCCCTGTCCTCGCTGCGTCGCTTCCGCGAGACCGTGCTCCCCCTCCTGGAGCGCGCGGCGGCCATCTCGTACGAGAGCTTCAAGGTGGGCGCCGAGCCTTACCTCGTCGTGCTCGACGCGACACGGAGGCTGCGCGACGCGCGGCTCCGGCGGATCGATCTCGAAGCCGAGGTGCGCCGCGCCCGCGCCGCCCTGGAACGCCACGTCGGAAGGAGACCGAATGTGCGCTGATCGCCTTGCCCTCATCGCCGTGCTCGGAGTGCTCGGAGCGCTCGGGCTCACGCCCGGGTGCGGACGAGCCACCGAGCCAGGCGCCGGGCCCCCGCCCCCCGCGAAGCTCACCCCGAAGCCCGGCGAGACGGCCCTCGCCACGGTGACGCTCTCGCCGGAAGCCGCGACCAGGCTCGGCATCGAGGTGGCCGAGGCAGAGGTGCGCGACGTGAAAGCCACCCTCTCCGTCGCCGGTGAGGTCACCGTCCCTGCCGACGGCGCCGTGGTGCTGGTGGCGCCCTTCTCCGCGCGCATCTCCGCGGCGCCCGGCGTCGCCCGGCGCCCTGGCGCGCGGGTGAAGCGAGGCGATCCGCTGATCATGCTCTCTCCCTTCGCGCCGCTCGATCGCGACGTGAAGGCGCAGGGCGAGCGGGCGGTGGCCGTCGCCGCCGCCAGCCTGGAGGCCCTGGAGCTGCGCACCCAGCGGCTCGAAAAGCTGCTCCAGGAAGGAGGCGCGAGCACCCGTCAGATCGAGGAAGCGCGGGCGGAGCGCGATGCCCGCAGGGCCGAGCTCGCGGCGGGCGAGAAGCGCCTCGCCTCCATCCGCAGGGCGCCCCTCGACGCCGACGTCACCATCCCCCTACGCGCTCCCCGCGACGGGGTGCTACTCCGCATCTCGGTCGCCCCGGGCCAGCTCGTCTCTGCCGGCGCGCCGCTCTTCGAGATCCTCGGCACGCCTGCCTTGTGGGTGCGCGCCGCGGTGTATGCCGGCGCGGCTTCGCGCGTCCTGCTCGACGCACCGGCGACGATCACCTCGGTCGGGTTCCGCCCTGACCTCATGGCCGATGAGCCCCCGGTGACCGCGTTGCCCGTCATCGCCCCGCCATCGGCCGACCCCCAGAGCGCCACCGTGGACCTGTTCTACGAGCTGCCGGAAGGCTCCCTGCGGCGCCCCGGGGAGCGCGTCACCGCCACGCTCACCACCAGCCGCGCCGGGCGCGCCCTGGTCGTCCCCTGGTCGGCGGTGCTGTTCGACGCGGTGGGGGGCGCCTGGGTCTACGTGGAAAAGGCCGAGCACACCTACGAGCGCAGCCGCATCGATCTCCTCCGCGTCGACGGAGAGTTCGCCGTGCTCGCGCACGGACCTGCGCCTTCCACGCGCGTCGTCCGGACCGGGGCCGCCGAGCTGTTCGGCGTGGAGCTGGGGAGCGGCAAATGATGCGCGCGCTCGTCGAGCTCTGCCTCCAGAGGCGCGTGGTTGTCCTCGGCCTGGCCCTCGTCCTGCTCGTCCTCGGCATCCAGCGCGTGCGGCACATCCCGGTCGACGTGTTCCCCGAGTTCGCCCCGCCGCGCGTCGAGGTGCAGACCGAGGCCCCTGGCCTCTCCAGCCAGGAGGTCGAGGTGCTCGTCACCACTCCCATCGAGCGCGCGCTCCAGGGGGTGCCCTTCGTCCAGGCCCTGCGCTCGAAGTCCGTCTCCGGCCTCTCGTCGGTGGTCCTGCTGTTCGCGCAGAGCGCCGACGTGCTGGAGGTCCGCCAGCTCGTCCAGGAGCGGCTCACCCGCGCCGCGTCGCAGCTTCCCGCCGTGGCCCTCCCCCCCGTGATGATGGCCCCCGTCTCGTCGACGAGCCGCATCATGAAGATCGGCCTCACCTCGGCCACGAAGGACCAGATGGCGCTCACCGATCTGGCCCGCTTCGTGGTGCGGCCCCGGCTCCTTTCCATCGCGGGTGTGGCCAACGTCGCCATCTGGGGCGAGCGCCCCCGCCAGCTCCAGGTCGTCGTCGATCCGGCGCGCCTGCGCGCAAGCGGCGTCCGCCTCGAGGAGGTGGTGGAGACCACGCGAAGCGCCGTGGTCCCCGCGGGAGGCGGCTTCATCGACACCCCCCAGCAGCGCCTCGGCGTCGCGGTGCACCCCGCCGCCGTCACCACCGCACAGCTCGCCGAAGCGTCCGTGCCCCGCCCCAGGCTCGTCACCATCCCCCTCGGTGAGATCGCCAGCGTCCGCGAGGGCTCCGCGCCGCCCATCGGGGACGCGGTGGTCAACGACACGGCGGGTCTGCTCCTCATCGTGGAGAAGCAGCCCTGGGGCAACACCCTGGAGGTCACCCGCGACGTCGAGGCGGCCCTCGCCGCCCTGCGCCCCGCCATGCCCGGCGTCGACGTCGATCCCGCCATCTTTCGCCCGGCGAGCTTCGTCGAGCGCGCCCTCCACAACCTCGGTGAGGCGCTGCTCATCGGCTGCCTCCTGGTCATCCTCGTCCTCGGCGCCTTCCTCTACGACCTGCGCACCGCCTTCATCAGCGTCATCGCCATCCCGACCTCGCTCCTCGCCGCCGCGGTGATCATGAACGCCGTCTTCGGCACCGTCGACACCATGACCCTCGCCGGCCTCGCGGTCGCCCTCGGGGAGGTGGTCGACGACGCCATCATCGACGTCGAGAACGTCCTCCGCCGCCTCGACCTGGAGCGCGCGTCCCCTTCCCCACGACCCACGCTGGTGGTCGTCCTCGAAGCCTCGCTCGAGGTGCGCAGCGCAGTCGTCCACGCCACCGCCATCGTCATCCTCGTCTTCCTCCCGGTGTTCTTCCTCGATGGCCTCGCGGGTGCCTTCTTCCGCCCCCTCGCCGGTGCCTACGTCCTCGCGATCCTCGCGTCGCTCGTCGTCGCGCTCACCATCACCCCGGCGCTGTGCCTGCTCCTCCTCCCCGGCGCGGGAGGCGCCCCCCGCGCGCACCGCACCTCTCCCGTCGCTGCCGCCCTCACCCACGCCGCCATGCCCGCGATCCGCTGGAGCGTGGCCCGTCCTCGCGTCGCCCTCGTCACCACCCTCGGCGCCTTCCTCGCCGCTGGCCTCGCCGCCACCTCCCTCGGCGAGTCCTTCCTGCCGGACTTCCGCGAGAACGACTTCCTCATGCACTGGGTCGCGAAGCCAGGGACCTCTCTCGAAGAGCTGCAGCGCACCGCCCTCCGCGCCAGCAAGGAGCTGCGCGGGATCCCCGGCGTCCACCACTTCGGCGCCCACCTCGGCCGCGCCGAGGCCGCCGATGAGGTCGTCGGCGCGAACTTCGCCGAGCTGTGGATCAGCGTCGACCCAGAGGTCGATCTCGCCGCCACCACGGCCGAGGTCCAGCGCGTCGTCGATGGCTACCCAGGTCTCCAGCGCGACGTGCAGACCTACCTGCACGAGCGCATGAAAGAGGTCCTCAGCGGCGGCTCGGGCTCCATCGTGGTACGCATCCAGGGCCACAACCTCGACGCCCTCCGCAGCGAGGCCGCCCTCGTCGCCAGCACCCTCGCGACCGTCGAGGGAACCATCAACATCAAGGTCGAGCCCCAGGTCCTCGTCCCCCAGATCGACGTCCGCCTCCGACAGGACGCGCTCGCCCGCGCCGGGCTCAGCGCCCTCGACGTGCAGGCCTTGCTGCGCACCGTCCTGCAAGGCACCCGCGTCGGCGAGGTGACCGACGCCGGCATGCTCCGCGAGGTGGTGGTCGTCGGCGAGCCTCGCCTGCGCACCGACATCGCAGCCCTCCAGAACCTGGTCTTGGTCTCACCGCTGGGCGTCGAGGCCCGCCTCGGCGACCTCGCCCACATCACCCTCGGCGACGCGCCGAACGTCGTCCAGCACGAGGGCGGACAGCGCCGCATCGACATCTCCTGCGACGCCTCGGGGCGCGACCTCGGCGCGGTCGCCAGGAACGTGCAGGACAAGGTCGTGGCCCTCACCATGACGCCCGGTCACCACGCTGAGGTCCTCGGCGAGTACGCCGCCCGCACCACCGCCCAGCAACGCCTCGCCCTCCTCTCGACCGTGGCGCTCCTCGGCATCTTCCTGGTGCTGCAGCTCGAGTTCCAGACCTTCCGCCTCACGCTGCTGGTCTTTGCGACCCTCCCGCTCGCCCTCGTCGGCGGCATCGCCGCCGTGCTCCTGACGGGCGCCGTGGTCTCTCTCGGCTCCCTCGTCGGGTTCGTCACCGTGCTCGGCATCGCCGCGCGCAACGGCGTGATGCTCGTCAGCCACTTCCAGCACCTCGAACGCGAAGAAGGCGTCCCCTTCGGCGCCGAGCTGGTCCTCCGCGGCGTGCGCGAGCGCCTCACCCCCATCGCCATGACCGCGCTCGCCACCGGCCTCGCCCTCATCCCCCTCGTGGCCGCGGGCGCGCGGCCTGGCCACGAGATCGAGCAACCCATGGCCGTCGTCATCCTCGGAGGCCTGGTGAGCTCGACGCTCTTGAATGTCTTCGCCGTCCCTTGCGCCTACCTGAGGTTCTCCCGGCCAACCGGCTCCGGCGCACCTGCGCCGGATCAGCCGAGCCCGAGCCGCACGAGCGTGGGCTCGAGCCTCTCGGCGTAGGTCCGCTGGCACAGGAGCGCGAGCCGCTCTTTCCCGAGGAGCCCGAGCACCGCCCGCTCCTCCTCCGGCCAGCGCGCGAGCACCCGCGCCTCCGCCGGCACCTGCGCGAGCGACTTCTCCGCGCGGTCGAGGTGCGCCCGCACCAGCCGCTGCGTGAACGTCTTCCACCCTGCCCGCTTCGCCGCGGGCGCCTCCCGCAGCTTGCGCTCCACCAGCTCCGGCCCGAACGCCTCGTGCTCCGCCTCGTCCCCCACGATGGCTTCGAGCACCGCCTTCGTCACCGGGTGGCTGGCCCGCGCCCAGAGGTCCTCCAGGTAGCCCACCGAGAACGTCTCGGCGACCAGGAACAGCGAGATCGCCGTCGCCAGCACCCGCTCCTCCACCGGCACCTCGTGCAGGTCGTCGAGTGGCGCCGCCACCTCCTTCGGCGTGGGCACCTTCCCCCCGAGCGCCGCGCACATCTGCTGGCAGAGCGCCGCGTGGCGGATCTCCTCCTCGATGGTCTCCGACACCCGCTGCGTCACGTCGAGCGGCTCTCCTGCCGCGAGCGCCTCGATCAAGAACCGCCCCACCACCTGGATCGATTGGTACTCAGTGCGCACCCGGTCGGCCCACACGAGCCGCGCGTGCTCCACCAGGACGGGGGGCAGCGACGCGGGATCGAGGGCGGAGAAGTCGACGGCAGAGGTGACGGAGGGAGCGGCGGGGGGCTTGGAGGACATCGTTCGGTGCTCGGGCGAAGGTATGACGGCGAGGCCTGTCGTGTGCCATCGATCGGACCCGTGGCACAACCCTGCCCCGGGGAGGGAGCCCCCGGAGTCCTCGCCATCCGCGGCGCTGCACGACGCGCGACGCATGGTCTCGCGATCGGCTCAGCAAAACCAGGACCACCCCGCGGCGAGGGCCCTCGGCCTGGCATGTCGCATGCAATTTCGCAGGACATCATGCTCCACCGGACCAGCCTGCCGCTCCTCACCACCCTCTGTGCCTTGCTCCTCGCCGCGCCCGCCTGTGACGGCGGCGACGGGGGTACGAACGAGGGAGGCGGAGGCAGCGGCGCCGGTACCAACAGCGGTGGTGGCGGCAGCGACCCCGGCAGCGGTGGCGCTGGCGGCAGCGGTGGCGCTGGCGGCAGCGGCGGCGCGGGTGGCGGGCCCGAGGTGCCTGCCTGCGCGGACAGCAGACCGCCCCTGGTCTCCGCCTGCTTCCTGTCGCCCGCAGCCGTCGGAAACCCGGACCAGGAGTACACCTTCGAGGGCGCCATCACCGTGACCGACGTGCGCGCTGCCGCGGCAAACGAGGCCTGCGCGGATCACACCGACAGGTACCTCTTCCACGTCGGCCATGGCGCTCCGGAGATCATGATCGAGGGCACCACGACCGGCGGCGACACCATCACCCTGGGGCTCTCGCTCCCTGAGTTCACCGAGAGCGCCGTCGCGACGGGGGACGTGCTCGACGTGACGTTCGAGACCAAGTTCGCGCTCGGCGGGGGCAAGCAGACCGGCCTCCGCGTCGAGCATGGCGGTGAGCTCGTCGTGGCCGCCGGAGAGAACCACCCCGTGGGCCTCACCCTCACCGAGGGCGCCGCCTCCTGCTACAGCACGCGCCTCGAAGGGCTGTGCGGCTACGAGGAGCACACCCTGAACGTCACCGCGCCCGATGGCTCCCCGGTCTCCATCGAGAACGGCGCGACCGATGCCGTCGGCAGCCTGAGCGTCACCAACGACCGCCACTTCAGGAACTACGACATCAGTGGCGCCTGCAACTTCGGCCTCGCCGTCGAGTACATCGTCGGCGCGGCGCCCCTGCTCATCCCCTGAGCCGGCCACCCCCTCACCGGCGCGCGTACCCCCGCATGTGCCAGCGCCCGCGCCCGTGGCACACGCGGAGTCCCCGGTTCGCGCGGCGGCTGCGCTTGTTGCGCGATGCCTGCCCGAACTGAGCAGCGCCGCCCGATGCAGCAAACCAGGATCCTCCGTCACGCGCGGCATTCATCGCTGGCATGTCGCGTGCAACCCCTGTGAAGCATGCTTCACAGAACTAGCCTTCCTGTTCTCACGACCCTCTTCGCCCTGCTCCTCGCCGCGCCGGCATGCGATGGCGGCGACGACGGGAGTTCCAGCAATGGCGGCGGAGGTAGCGGCGCAGGAACCAACAGCGGCGGGGGCGGCAGCGACACCAGCAGCGGCGGCGCAGGTGGCGCCGGTGGCGAGGGCGGTGGCATCACGGCGCCCGCCTGCGACACGCGCGAGATCACGGTCGCCGGCTGCCTCCTGCCCCCGACCATCTCCAGCGAGCCGATCGACGTCTTCTCGTTCCAGGAGCCCATCACCGTGACCGCCGTGCGCGCTGCCGGGGCCTCCGAGCCTTGCCACGCGGATGAGTACTACTTCTACCGGGTGGGCTCGGGGCGCGCGGAGGTCATCATCGAGGGCACCACGGAGAGCGGAGCAGATGTCATGGTGGGCATCGATCTCCCGGGCTTCACCGAGAGCGCCGTCGCCGTGGGCGACGTGCTCGACGTGACCTTCGACGTCAACCGCGAGACGACCATCTTTGGCGGCAAGATCTCGAGCCTCCGCATCGAGCGCAGCGGTCAGCTCGTCGCCGCCGTGGGCGAGAACGATCCCGTCGGCCTCCCCCTCACCGAGGGCGAGACGAGCTGCTACCGCGACACCGATCTGTGCGGCTACGAGGAGCACACCATCACCGTCGAAGCCTCCGGTGGCGAGCCGGTCTCCATCAAGAACGGAGAGACCGCTACCGTGGGCGATCTGGAAGTCACCAACGATCGCTACTACCGGAACTACGACACCAGCGGCGGCTGCAACTTCGGCCTGGATGTCGAGTACCTGATCGGCGCCACCACCGCCGCCGTTCCCTGAAGCGACGCTGACCGGAAAGCACCTCGAGGTCCCGCCCGCCTGAAGGTCGGAGGGCTCACGCGCATCACACCCTCGCTCGGTGGAGGTGGAGATGGCGCAAGCTCGACGGCGACATGGACGGGTGACGCAGCATGGCGAAGGCGTTCAGCCCGGGGAGAGGCGCCTCCCTGTGCTGGTGTTGCTCAGATGAACCACGGCCGGGAAATCCACCGGGCGACCCTCCTGCAGGACGGCCGGGTGCTCCTCACCGGGGGAGCCAGCGTCCACATCCCCGAGGTCTACGATCCCCTCGCCGACACCTGGACGCCGACCGCCTCGACCACGGGCAGCCGCAAGCGCCACGGCGCCGTCTTGCTCCTGAACGGGGACGTGCTCCTCGCCGGCGGTGTCCATGGCGGCTGGACCTCGGAGACCTACGACCCGGCGACCAGCGCCTGGACCGAGACCGGACGCCTCGATGTCAGCCGCGACCGCCACACCCTCAACCTCCTCCCCGACGGCACCGCCCTGGTGGTCGGCGGCCTCCGCTCCAGCGCCCCGGAGAGCGCCACCGCTCATTCGGAAGGCAGCGGCACGGGAGGCTCCGGCGGTGGAGGCGAAGGGGGCGGCACTGGCAGTGCTGGCGGCACTGGCAGCGCGGGCGGTGCGGGCGGTGCTGGTGCGAGCGGCAGCGGCGGCAACGCCAGCGGCGGCGGTGAGCCCATGGGCACTGGAGGCGCGAGTACCGGCCCAGCCACGAGCACCGCCAGCACGACCGTCGGCGTCGGCGGCATGGGCGGTGCGGGCGGCGATGCACCCAGCACCAGCAGCACCTCTGCCACCACCAGCTCCTCCACTGGCGTCGGCGGCATGGGCGGTGACGGAGCCGCGAGCGCCACCTCGACCAGCACCACCAGCACGACAGGCACCGGCGGCGACGCGTCGGGGGCTGGCGGAGAAGGCGGAGGATCCAGCAGCGTGACCACCACGACCAGCAATACTGGCGGAGGAGGCGCTGGAAGCGCTGGCGGTTCCGGCGGTGCTGGTGGCGCGGGACAGGGTGGCAGTGGGGCAGCCCCCGGCGATGCGGCGGGGAGCAGCTCCAGCTCGGGGCAGCAGCCTCCCTTCTCCTTCGGTGGCTTCTGCGGCTTCAGCCATCATCCCGGGAGCACCACGAAGGCCCTCCCCTGGCTCTCCCTCCTCGGCGTACTCGGAGCCCGGCGCGCTCGCCGGCGCAGCCGCGCCCTCCGCTGAGCCTCACACCTCAGGGGACAGCACCTCGCGCGGTCTTCTTCACCTCTCCGTGCGCCACGCTCGCCTGGCCCACCGCCGGTTGGCGCCTCGGACGGGCAGGAGCACCTCACTTCTTGAGGAACAGGACGCGCGCGCCGCTCGTCCCGCAGGAGCGCTGCGGGTCGCGGTAGATCTCCCAGTGCAGGTAGACGTTGGCGTCGTCGGAAAGGACGGCGTCAGGCGCTTCGCCGAAGGGTGAGGCGCGGTGCACCGCATCGATGGTCGCGACGTCGAAGGTCGTCACGCCGCTCGCCTTGGTGACGCCGATGCGCACGAGCTTGCCGCTGTCCCTGGTCACCACGATCTCCAGGTGCGTGGCCAGATCCATGTTGTTCAGCAGATGCGACGCGGGGAGCTTGTCGAGCGAGGACAGGTACTGGTCGGCGAAGATCGGGTGGATGCGGGCGTGGACCTTGTTCAGGTACGCCGCTTGCGCGAGGCGCGCAGCCTGGTCGTGGGGCTCGGCGGTGGGTGCGGGCGCGCCGGGGCCCGCTGTCGGAGAAGGGGCTGCCTGCGTGGCCTCGTCGGTCGGGGTGGCTGGTGCCGGAGACGGCTCGGGGACGGCGGGCAGCACGAGGGTGTGGGTTGGAACGACCGGCGGCGGAGAGGCCGACAGGGAGCACGCGGAGAGCGCGCCCGTCAGGGCGAGCGCGCATCCCGGGAGGAGACCCGAACGAGAGGGGCGAAGCGGGATCATGACGCGCCATGATCGCGCGACCCGCGGTCCTCGCGCATCAACGAAGCGCGTCGCGAAGGAAGGCGGAGGCCTGAGCGATCGCGCCTGCGGCAGCGTGGGTCTCGCGGAGGGCGTTGAGCATCACGACGTCGTGGATGATGCCCAGGTAACGCACGGCAGTGACCGGCACGCCCGCCTCGCGCAGCCTGGCGGCGTAAGCCTCGCCCTCGTCGCGCAGCACGTCGGCCTCGGCGGTGATGACGAGCGCACGGGGGAGCCCGGTGAGCTGCTCCTTGCTGGCGCGCAGGGGCGACGCCGTGACCTCGGCGCGCTGGGCGGCGTCCGTGGTGTACTGGTCCCAGAACCACTGCATGGTCGACGACCTTGCGGCCCTCGACGGGGCCGAGATCGGGGAGAAACGGCGGCTTGGCGTTGGCGTCGGCGAACGCCTGCGCTGCAGGTTCGAGGACCGGCTTGGGCTGCGACATGGGCGGCTCCTTTCGGGATGCAGACAGGGGGGCGCGCAACCTACCACACGACGCGTGGCGCTCACGCCCGTGCACGTCGTGGACAGGCCAAGCGTGGGCAAGCGTCGACCTGCACGCTTGAGCGTGTATGGGCGCGGGAGGTGGGGCTCCCGAGGATGTGTATGATGCACCTCGTCGCCGCCCGGGGTGGTGGGCGGCGCGGCCCATGAAATACCTGGGGATACAGCTCGCCTTCTTCCTGCGGCAGTCGCAGACCAAGCGCAACCTCGCGGCGCTCGGGAAGCTGCTCGCCGTGGTCGGCGTGCTGGTCCTGGTGTTCACCGCGATCTTCCACGCGCTCATGGAGCTGGAGGGGCAGGAGCACTCCTGGTTCACGGGGTTCTACTGGACGCTGACGGTGATGACGACGCTGGGGTTCGGCGACATCACCTTCAAGACGGATCTCGGGCGCCTGTTCAGCATGGTGGTGCTGCTGTCGGGCAACGTGCTCTTGCTCATCCTGCTGCCGTTCGCGTTCATCCGGTTCCTCTACGCGCCCTGGCTGGAGGCGCAGCTCAAGCTGCGGGCGCCGCGGGCGCTGCCGGAGGGGTCGGCGGGGCACGTGGTGTTCTGCGCGTGGGACGCGGTGACCCAGGGGCTCTCGCAGAAGCTCGGGGAGGCCGGGGTGCCCTACGTAGTCCTGGTGCCAGACCCGGTGGCCGCGGTGCAGATGATGTCCGACGGGGTGCGGGTGGTGACCGGGGAGGTGGACGCGCGGGCCACCTACGACGCGGTGCACGCGGCGGAGGCGCGCGCGGTGGTCGCGAACCTGGACGACGCGCAGAACACCAACGTGACGCTGACGGTGCGCGAGGTCTCGGCGACGGTGCCCATCGTGGCCACGGTAGAGCACATGGAGTCGCGCGATCTGCTGGAGTTCGCGGGCGCGACGCACACGATGCCGCTCAAGCATCGCCTCGGGCAGCAGCTCGCCAGCCGGATCAGCCTGCGCTCGGGCGAGATCCACGTGGTCGGGCGGTTCCGCGACGTGCTCATGGCCGAGCTGCCCGCGCTCGGGACACCGCTCGTCGGGCGCAGCCTGCGGGATCTGGGGCTCCGCCAGCGGACGGGCGTGAACGTGGTGGGGATCTGGGAGCACGGGCGCCTCGCGCCTGCGCGCGGAGACGTGCCGCTCACGGCGGCGTCGGTGCCGGTGCTCGTCGGCAGCGAAGCGCAGATCGAGGCGCTGCGGGCCGAGGTGCCGCTCGGGGAGGCGCAGGCCGCGACGGTGCTCATCATCGGGGGCGGGACGGTGGGGCGTGCCGCGGCGGCCGCGCTCGTCGAGCGGGGCGCGCGGGTGCACCTGGTGGAGCACGAAGCGGCAGCGGCGGCGCGCTGCAAGGAGGTCGCCCACGAGGTGATGGTGGGCGAGGCCGCCGATCGCGCGGTGCTGGAGCGCGCCGGCCTCGGGGCGGCGAGCGCGGTGATCGTCACGACCAACGACGACGCCATGAACGTGTACCTGTCCATCTACGTGCGCCGGCTGCGCGCCGACGTGCGGCTCGTCAGCCGGATCACGCACGAGCGCAACCATGAAGCCATCCTGCGCGCGGGAGCCGACTTCGTGCTGAGCTACGCCTCGCTCGGCAAGGAGATGATGTTCTCCGTGCTGCAAGGCCGGGAGCTGGTCCTGCTCGGCGAGGGGATCGACCTGCACGCGCTGCCGGTGCCGCGGGCGCTCGCGGGTCAGAGCCTCGCCGAGAGTGACCTCGGGGCGCGCACAGGGCTCAACGTGATCGCCATCCAGCGCGGGGAGGAAATCGAGGCGAACCCGGCTCCGGGCGCCGTGCTGTCGCGAGGCGAGGTGCTGCTGGTGATCGGGACGCAGGCGCAGCGCAGCGCGTTCCTGGAGCACTACCCCGAGCGTAAGGGGCGCTGAGCCGGAGCCCTGCTCCCGAGGTCGTGCAGCCGAGGACGTGTCTCATCCTGCAGCGCGGCGCGCCTGCTCCGCGCCGACGCTAGCGCCCTGCGCTCGTGCGGACTTCCGCCGCTGCCCCCTTGATGGTCGTGAGAACGTCCGTGGTCACGGTGGCGCCCAGGTACAGGCGCGGCATGTACCGGGTGTCTGGCGTGAAGGTGTCTTCCACCGAGAGGACCGTACCCGCGGCATATCCTGACGGCACGAACTGGCCCTTGACCATGGCGAGGCCCAGGTTCACGGAGAGCCCTGCTACAGGCTCGAGCACACCCCCGACGTAGATCCGGTTGAAGGGGTCTCCCAGGTCGAGGTCGACGCCGAGCTGCACGCCGAACAGGTCACCACACCTGAAGGGGCCCCACGCGGAGACGCGCGCCTGGCGTCGACCCCAGGGAAAGAGGCTGAGCGCCAGCGCTGGCCTCACCACGGAGTCCTCGACGACAGAGATGCGTCGCTCACCACCTGTCGCGGAGAGGGGCGTCAGCGTCACCGTCCTGGCCCCATTCACGATAAAAGGCACGAGGAGGCCGACCTCGTAATAGTACTTCCCGTGGTCGATGGCGATCTCGATGCTCTTCTGCAAGGGCCTTCGCCGATCTTCTCTTGCCGGTTTCCATTGAAAGACGATTGCGAAGGATTGCAGGGTGTCGTCGCCTAGGACCTCGATCGGATGGTCGTCCTTCAGCTGGATGAACCGAGAATTGGGTGGGCCATCCTTACTCCCGGGAGCCCTAGAAGACGCGGCCCTGGCAGACGAATCCGTCACCTTCCGAGGCAGGGGGGTGTCTGGGGACTTGAAGAAATTCGTCGAGATGCCGATGGTTCCCTCCGTATTGTCGAGTCCCATGACCCGCACTACGAGCGTCGTCTTCATACGCACACTTCTGGGAAGCTCCGCATAGGGAAAGCCATGTTCATTACGGCAGAAGGGCTCACCCGTCGTCGCCTCAATGCAGAAGACATCCTGTGACGCACACGAAGCGCGGCAGACCTTGGCGATGTCTTGGTCCCAGCCCTCCACCCAGTTCACGGACTTCTCAGCGCTGTCCGTGTCCTGAGCGATGTCGTTGCAGTCGTTCTCGTACGACGCAGTTGACCCGGAAGCCGTCGAGGAGCCAGCGGTGGCTGCCAGGGTCCTAGCGTCGCGTTCCAGCACAGCGATCGCTTCTCTCGCGCGGGTGGTCGCTGCGTTGAACTGTACGTGGGTATCATCGAGTTCCTTCTGTAGCTCTTTTGCTTTTTCGAGGGCGAATTCTACCCATTCCTTGATGCACGCCGGATTCTGAGCGTTGCATTGGGTTTCGGCGCAGGTGGGTACTTGCGCATGTGCAGGTGCGCTCGACAGTCCGAGAGCGATGAATGCAACGACGCAAGAGAACCGTCTCCAGAGAGCGCTCTTGCCATGAATGAATGCTTTCGTTTTCATGGAATCAGCCTCCTCCGGCGCTGGACGTCGTCATGGGCATGCCCCCTGCTCCCGCACCGCCACCCTCCGCGCCTCCCGCGCCTCCCGCGCCTCCCGC
>NZ_ASRX01000067.1 GCF_000601485.1 Chondromyces apiculatus DSM 436 | reverse complement strand
CCCCTGTCTCTTCGCGCGCGTCGAACCAAAGTCCACGGGACGCACCTGGGAAACGGAGTACTAGGTACGGCGTACCCGGGCCACGAGTCCCGGAGGAGGCGCATGATGAACCTCGACGAATCCAAGCTCTCCCATCGCTACACCGAGCGGAACGGCGTCCGCCTGCACTACGTCGAGGCCGGCGAGGGCCCGCTCGTCGTGCTCCTCCACGGCTTCCCCGAGTTCTGGTACTCGTGGCGCCATCAGATCCCCGCCCTCGTCGCCGCCGGCTTCCGGGTCATCGCCCCCGACATGCGCGGCTACAACCTCTCCGACAAGCCCGCGGGCATCTCCGCCTACACCATGGAGGAGCTGACCGCCGACATCGCGGCCCTCATCCGCGCCTCGGGCGAAGCGCGCGCCGCCGCCGTCGTCGGCCACGACTGGGGCGGCGGCATCGCCTGGGGCTTCGCGATGCACTACCCCCAGCTCCTCGACAAGCTGGTCATCCTCAACGCCCCGCACCCCGAGCGCTTGCTCCGCGCCTTCGGCACCGCGCGCCAGCTCCGCAAGAGCTGGTACATGTTCTTCTTCCAGCTCCCGAAGCTCCCCGAGCTGCTCATCCAGCGCAACGACTTCGAGCTACCCCGCTCCTTCTTCAAGAAGGACATGCAGCGCCCCGACGCCGTCAGCGAGGACGATCTCGCGCGCTACCTGGAAGCCTGGCGACAGCCCGGCGCCTTCACCGCCGCGATCAACTACTACCGCGCCATCTTCCTCCCGAGCAGCCTCCGCGCCGCCCACAACCCCCCCCGCGTCGATACCCCCACCCTGGTGATCTGGGGCGAGCAAGACAGCGTCCTCGGCTCCGAACTCGCCACCCCGGATCCCGCCGCCGCACCCAACGTCCGCGTCACCTACCTCCCCGACGCCGGCCACTTCGTGCACTACGACCGCCCCGAGAAGGTCAACGAGCACCTCCTCGCCTTCCTGCAGCAACCTTAGAGCCTGTCCCAGCAAGGCTCCCGTCGCTGTCCGGCCGACCCACAGAACACCATGCCGTCGCGCCTCGTCGGCTTACTCGTGTCCTCCGGGACGAGACCTCTAGTCCTCGGGACGAGACCTCTAGTCCTGTGGGACGAGACCTCTAGTCCTCGGGACGAGACCTCTAGTCCTCTGGGGACGAGACCTCTAGTCCTGTGGGACGAGACCTCTAGTCCTTGGGACGAGACCTCTAGGCCTGTGGGACGAGACCTCTAGTCCTCCGGGACGAGACCTCTAGTCCTGTGGGACGAGACCTCTAGTCCTGTGGGACGAGACCTCTAGTCCTTGGGACGAGACCTCTAGTCCTTGGGACGAGACCTCTAGTCCTGTGGGGACGAGACCTCTAGTCCTGTGGGACGAGACCTCTAGTCCTCGGGACGAGACCTCTAGTCCTCGGGACGAGACGTCGTGTCCTATGAGACTCGACCTCATGTCTGCCAGCACACGGTCACTGTCCTTGGCTGCCCCACTTCGGACGGAACAGCACCCCCTCTGGCCCCACGACTCCGCGCGTGACGCGGCACATCAGCCGGCTGACGTGCCCTTCACCTCCACGTGCCACGCCTTCTCGCCGATCTGCTCGAACCGTGTCTTCACGCCCAGCACCTGCTCCAGCAGCGCCGCATGTGTCGTGGTGTGCGACGACGGCGCCACGGTGCGGAACGCGCCCCCACCTCCGAGCGCCATCGGCAGGAGGAGCTGGTCAGCCAGGTGCTCCCCCACCGGCACCTCCGCCTCCACGTACGCCTGCGCCTCCCGCGCCACCCGCTCCCCCACCACCTCCGCCCGCACCCCCCGCTCCCCGATGGACGAGAACACCTCCGTGACGTGCTCACTCGCGATCTCCACCGTGACCACGTTCCCCGGCCCCGCCACGTCCGTCAGCACCTCCTCGTGGAAGCACCGCGGCTCCCACCCCAGCACCTTCGCCGCCGCCTCCGCCTCGCGCGCCGCGATGTGCGCCGGCAAGTTCGCGACCCGCGCCACGACCCGCCGCTCCTGGATCTCCCCCCGTTCGAGCAGCGACAGGTGCCCGAGCGGCGCCGGCTCCACCGTGATCCGCACCCGCCCTTGCCCCGCCGGATAGAACCCGTACCGCTCCAGCGTCGCCATCACCGCCGGCCCCATCCTTCCCAGCAGCGGCAGGAACGCACGCTCCAGAAAATCGAACGGCGGCGCCATGGGATTGTGCGTCCCGCCTTCCAGCAGGAGCTGCGACCCCCCCTCCGCCGAGAGCAGCGCCGGCAGCACCGTCTGCAAGACCAGCGTCGCACTCCCCGCCGTCCCCACCGAGAACTGGTGCACCCCCGGCACGATCGCCCCTGGCCTGAACGTCACCTCCGTCGACCCCAGCGCCGCCCCCGTCACCTCCGCACACCCCACCCGCGCCGCCGCCATCACCGCCGTCAGGTGCTGCCGCGCCAGCCCCGGCTTCGCCCGCCCCGCCCGCACCCGCGTGATCCGCACCGGCGTCTGCGTCACCAGCGACAGCGCGAGCGACGTCCGCAAGATCTGCCCCCCGCCTTCACCCGCGGATCCGTCGATCGTCAGCATCCGCTCTTGTCTACGACAGATCCCCGCGCGCCGTCTGCCTCTCCAGCCCGATGCCAGACCCGGCGGCGACTCCGCCAGGCCAGCGCCTACGGGAGGGCCTCACCGGCGCTCGCCGCAGGTCGGCCTGGCCCATTGCGGTGGGCATTGGTTAGCAACGCGTGCGGCATGCTGCCAGGCTTGGTGTGTCGATACACACGCACGCGTTCATGCCGTTGAACGCAATGCGATGCGCGCCTGCAAGCGTTGCGCGTTCGTATGTGGAGAGGCTCATCATGGCATGTCCGGCGTGGTTCCCCGCAGGCGTGGGAGAACGCGGGCATCACGGGCATCGCGCCGGGCGCGTCGCGTCCTCTGGTGGCGGAGCCCGGCCAGCTCGGACGACGTTTCGGCTTCTGTGAACGCGGGGACCGGTCCTAGCATTGCTGGAGGAGGGACGTCTGTGGCGTCCTTCACGCAGGTTCAGCGCCTCCCCTTTGCTCATCGGAGTCCACCATGTCTCAGCTCACCAGGCGCATGCTCGGGCGCTCTCTGCTCCTCGTCGCGCTGGCATCCTCGGCCTGCGATCGAGCGACGCTCTCTCCTGGCAGCTCGGAGGCCGGCCCGGACGCGTCGCGCAACTGGACGCTCCAGGTGAGCGCCCGCAACGAGGTGGTCGCCGAGCTGGTCTTCGAAGAGAACAAGCTCGCTCGCGTCGCGTACACGACGAAAGAACAAGCGCTCCGCGACAGCTTCCAGGCAAGGCTGGATGCCGTCATGGCGGAGGCGCAGCGAGAGGGCCTCTACATCAAGTTCCACCTGCCCGACGAGAACGGGGAGCGAGGCGCGCTGGCCGGCGCAACACCCAAGCCCGGCGCCCCTCACTTCGCGCAAGCCATGTACGAGCATCTGAGCGACAACACCTTCTCCGTCCGCGTGAAGTGACCCCCTTAAGGTCGGACGGCGGCTGCTCGGCTCAGGATGTCCTCCACGGCGCGCGCGCCCGACGTCGCCAGCCACTCCGGCCGTGAACACGGCGAAGTCGCACGCGCCCTCGGTAATGCTACCGGAGCGCTTCCCAGGTGCTCGCCGCGGAGAGGGCCTGATCGTGCCACCGCTGCAGCACCGTGAGGTCGGTGCAGGTCTCGATGCGTGCATCCTGGTCGGGGCTCAGGGTCAAGTGCCACTTCGCAAGCACACGGCGGAGGGCCGAGCGCGTCGCCTTCAGCTCTCCCGTCTCGACGCCCTCCTTGACGCCGCCCTCGTGCAGCTCCTGCTTCACCTGGGGGGTGATGGCGAGCAGCAGGTCGATGACTTGCCAGCGGTTGGCGAGCCGTTCCGGGTCGTCGGTGGGCGGGAACCTGCGCTCCAGCTCTTCTCGGGTGACGGACGACATCGGTGCAAATTCTAGCATCTGAAGACCCAGTCCAGGGGCTTCCGGTCAGCCACCCACAGGATGAACTCGTCACGCGCCCGACCGGAACGGGCGACCAGAAAAGGCAGCAGAGCTTCCTCCAGAGGAAGCTCGTTGGCCGCGATCCCCACCAGCCAGTGCCCCAGCGGCGCGATGCGGTAGCAGCCAGGGGCGAAGCGCTCGGGAGAGCGCACCTGCCAGAGCCACGCCGGCAGGTGAGGCGCCACCATCCAGAGCGGCTCGTCCCCCGGCCAGCGTGGCTCGTGCTCCTCCACCCGCTGCACCTGCCGCGCCTGACGGCGCAGGAGCGCGCGCTCCACCTCGGACATGCCGAGGTGATCGCCGGGCATCTTCACCTCGACCCTCACTTCGTCGTGGCCGCTGGCCGCCGACCAGGGCGCGGGGAGGTGGGGAAGCTGGTCGGAGCGGCGCACCACCAGGAAGCCATCGCTCCGCACCGTCTCCAGCCGGATCTCGGGTGGATCCACCCAGACCACCGCGCCGTGCGTGACGCGCTCGGTCTCCTCGGCGAAGGTCTGCTTGGCGAAGAGGTCAGCCTGGCCCATTGCGGTGGGCATTGGTTAGCAACGGGGCCGGCATTCTGCCAGGGGTGGTGGAGTGATTATGGTGAAACGATTTAAGGGTTAACGACGTATTGCTCGTCCTCTGTCGAGGCGCTGCTGCCATCGTCCAGAAGCGGGCCGAAGTGCGGTCGAGGTGCTGGGTCGTGAACACGCCGGCAGGCGACGAGATGCGCAGGAGCTGATCGCATCCTGGGCGTGGAAGCACCCGATGACGCCAGCGGTGCCTGCTGGACATGAACCACCTTGCGCCGTCTCATCAACCCAGCCATGAGCGATTACCGCCTGCGTGTGCTTCACATTTCGGATTTGCACGAGCGTGGCACGCGAGAAAGTGAACCGTTCCGGCGCAAACGTGTCCTGGGGCAAGCCTGGCGGGACAACCTCAGCGAGCTGGTCAGCGATGGCATCCCCGGCGATCTGGTCTGCTTCACGGGAGACATCGCCGAAGTTACCGCGTGACGCGCCGTGTGCGCGACCTCCCCTTCGATGTCCACGTGATCGGCCTCGACTCCGCGTGGTTGTGCGGCGACAACGCCGACAGCGGCAAGCTCCTCCTCACCGAGGATCAGGTGTACCGCCTCGCCACGGACGCCAGGGGAGACGCGCTGCCCGGCTTCCGCCTGGCCCTCATCCATCACCCGCTCCACGATCTCGCCGACGCGAAGACCTCGCGCGATCTCCTCGCGAAGCACGTCGACCTGCTCCTCCGCGGCCACCTCCACAACGAGGACATCCTCACCCAGCGCACCCCGGACCAGACGCTCCACGAGCTGGCCTCCGGTTGCCTCTACGAGGGCGACCAGGGAAACAAGTGGCGCCATGCGTGTCACCTCTTCGACATCACCCTCGACGAGAAGGGGCGACCCACACAATGCCAGGTGCGCCTCCGAGGCTACTCGGACAGTGGACATGGCTTCTGGCATGACGACCCCGCGCTGTACCGCGCTGCGCCGACCGGACGACTGACGCTGCGGCTGGGTGGCTCCGCATCTTTAGTTGACGAGCCAGCCCCGAAGGCGCTAGCGCCTGCGACGCCGCAGCCTCTGCTCCCGCTGATTCCTAAGGACATCTTCGTCGCCTCGCGGCGCGGCGCGGCGCGCCCCGGCGCGCTGGCCTTCGCGCGGCGCCGGAAGTGGCTATCCCGGTCGACCCGGCAAGCCTGCTACAACCGGCGTCATGACCGAGGCGCGTGCGTTTCGATGTCCCCGCTGCGGGGGGCCGGTTGCGTTAAGAGATCTCGCGGCGGCGGTGGTGACGTGTCCCTCGTGCAGCGCGGCGGTGGAGGTGCCGGCGCCGCTGCGGGGGGCGCTGTCGACGCACGGGGTGGCGGCGGTCGCGGGGATGGCGGCGGCGCGCGGGGAGGCGGCCGCAGGGGCGGCGGAGCGCGCGGACAGGGCGGAGCTCGCGCGGCGCAACGAGCAGGTCGGGCTCCTCTTGACCGTGGGGATGGGTGGAGGGGTGCTGCTCTCCTTCCTGCCGATCGCGCTCGGGGTGCAGGCGGAGGCGCTGCGCTGGATGGGGCCGATCTGCGTGGTGGGGGCGGTGGTCGGCGCTGCCCTGTACACGATGGGGGTGCGGGGGCGCGCGGCGCTGGCGCCGGTGGTGAGCCCCATCTCGGCGCCGGTCACCTGCCCGGGGTGCGGCGCGCCGCACGTGTTCCATGCGGCGGATCCCACGGCGAAGTGCCGCCGCTGCGGGACGGCGGTGCTGCCCACGCCGCCGGTGCTCGCGGGCGCGAGCGCGAGCGCGGAGGCGGCGCTGGTCCGGGAGCGGGTCGCCCGTCACCGCGCCGAGCGCGTGTCGTGGCCCGAGGTTGCCCCGCGGCGGCTGGAGGGCTTCGTGGCGCTCCTCCCGGGTGCTTTCCTCTTCGGGGGCGCGGTGCTGGGGGTGGCGCTGGGGATGGCCTCGGGAGCACTGCCGACGGTGCTCGTGCTGGGTGGGCTCGGGGCTGCGTCGCTCGCGTTCGGGGCGTTCACCTGGAGCAACGAGGTGCGCGCGGAGCAGGCGGCGCAGCGGCTCACGGACCTGGTGCTCGGTGAGGCGCGGGGTCAGAAGCTGCCGAATCCCCTGGCGTGGCTGAGCGCATGGTGGGGCGGGCCCGCGGAGAAGACGCTGACGTACGGGGGGAAGCACTACCGGGTGTTCGGGGTCCAGCCGCTCGGTTACCAGGTGCTGCTCGTCGTCAATTGGGTGCCGGCGAAGTACCAGGAGGCGGGGGTCCACCTGCTGCTCGCGGCGTGGGTGCCAGGGGCGTCGGACAGGCTCGCGCCCGACGCAGGTCTCGTCGCGTCGTTCCGGCGCATGCCGGGCGCGGCGGCGGTGCTCGATGCCCTCGAGGGGGCCGGGTTCGAGGTCACGCCGAGCGCGGGGGGGCTGGTCTGCGCCGCGACGCCGGCCACGCTGGCGAGGCTGCGGAAGATGCCCGAGTTCCTCACCGTGCTCCCCTCTGTGGCGGA
This sequence comes from Chondromyces apiculatus DSM 436, assembly GCF_000601485.1. GTDB lineage: Bacteria > Myxococcota_A > Polyangia > Polyangiales > Polyangiaceae > Chondromyces > Chondromyces apiculatus. Next base: position 77,794 of record NZ_ASRX01000067.1, on the reverse strand, counting down.
GAACCTCGCACACCTCGCCGCGGTCATCGGCGCGCGGCCCATCGCCACACCTTTGCCGTAGCACCGTGGCTCGCGCTGCCATCGCGGCGTGTTCCGCGGGGGCGCATGGAGGCTTCGGCCGGAGCCGTGAGGCTGATAGCCTGGCCAGCGGGGCACAGGGCGGGGGGGGTGAAGCGAGGAGAGGCGCGTGATCGAGGATGTCTTCTTCGCGTGGGAAGGGGCCGATGGTCCCGAGGGGCCCTGGCGGCACTTGCTCGTCCTGGAGGTGCGGGGGACGGAGGCCCTCTCGGCGCCGTACAGCTTCGAGATCGAGCTGGTGCGTCATGAAAGCGCGCCCGATGTCGGGGTGGAAGACCTCGTGGGCGCGCGCGCGGCGCTGCGGATCGCGACCAAGGTCACGCCTGCGTACCGGCTGATCCACGGGGTCATCGCCTCGGCGGAGGAGCTCGGGGAGGTGGACCGGGGGACGCGCTACCGGGTGGAGCTCGCGCCGCCGTTCGTGCGCGCGACGATGATGAAGAAGAGCCTCATCTACCTCGACAAGACGCTCAAGGAGATCATCGAGAGCACGCTCACCCGCGCCTCGTGGGGGGCGGGGCTCGTGGAGAAGAGCGGCGAGGCGCGCGAGCCCGCGGAGGACGATGGGGACTTCGAGCGCTTCACGCCGGCGCGGGCGCTGTTCACCTGGCGCTGCCTCGACATGTCGCGCCTCGCGGACCGGAGGGCGCGGCCGTACTGCGTGCAGTACAACGAGAGCGATCTCGCCTTCGTCTCGCGGCTGCTGGAGGAGGAGGGGATCGCGTACCACGTCGAGCACGAGAAGGGCGAGTGCGTGCTCGTCCTCTCGGACTTCGACGGCGGGCGCCAGCGGGTCTCGGGGACAATGGGGCCGGGGATCCTCGGGCACGTGGTGGAGAACGTGCGCGTCGGCAGCCGGCTGCGCCCGCGCTCGGCGTCACTCGACGATCACGACTGGCGCAAGCCGAACCTCAGCCTGCTCGCGCAGTCACCGGCGGGGGTGACGGACTTCCAGACCCACGAGCACCCAGGGCGCTACGGCGACGCGCGGGAACTCGGGGAGAAGCTCGCGGAGAAGCGGGAGCAGCGGCTCGACACGGAGCGGACCTGGGCCTCGGCCGACGCGCGCAACCGGATGCTCGGGGCCGGGTCGATCTTCTCGCTGGAGCACCCGAACGGGCGGTGGAGCGGCGATTACCTGGTGACGTCGGTGCGCTACACGCTGCGGCAGCGGGGGAGCTTCTCGACGAAGGGGGAGGAGGACCCGTACACGGTGCACCTCTCGGCGCTGCGCTGCGGGGCGCCCGGGGAGAAGGGGGAGTCGCGGTTCAGGCCGGAGCGGGTGACGCCGCGGCCGCGCATCCAGGGGAGCCAGACGGCGGTGGTGACCGCGGAGCCCTCGGCAGCGGAGGCCGAGATCAACGTGGGGGGGCCCGAGGACATCGGGTGCGTGCGGGTCCGGTTCCACTGGGACATCGACGCGGGGAGGCACGAGATCGAGGCCACCTCGTGCTGGGTGCGGGTGAGCCAGCTCTTCGCCGGGGCGAGCCACGGGGCGATCTGGAACCCGCGGGTCGGCGAGGAGGTGATCATGGACTTCCTCGACGGGGATCCGGACCGGCCCATCGTGACGGGGCGGGTCTACAACGGGGTGAACAAGCCGGCGGAGAGCCCGGTGGCGCGGCCGACGTGGAGCGCGATCAAGAGCTACGTGAGCCCGCGCAACGACAACTACAACATGATCGCGTTCGAGGATCTGCAGGGCAAGGAGCAGATCGTGGTGCACGCGGCGCGCAACCTCGACGAGACGGTGCTCGCCACGCACAACACCGGGGTCGGCGGCGACCAGAACTACGGCGTCGGCGGCAACCAGAACATCTCGGTCGACAAGAACCGGGCGATCGTGGTGCACGGCGACGAGACCCACAACATCGACGGCACGCAGAAGGTGTGGATCGGGGCGGACCAGAGCATCTTCGTGAACGGGTCGCGCGGGGTGCTGGTGAACTCGGGCAACGATCTCCTCAAGGTGCCCGGCGGGAGCCACAAGTCGCAGGCGGGGGTGCAGCACAAGTTCCACTCCCCCGGCTTCTCGGTGACGTCGCTGCTCACCCAGTTCACCCAGCAGATCTTCAGCGTGAAGAGCGGCGGCGCGAGCATCACCGTGTCCGACGGGATGATCTCGCTCGACAGCGGGGGCGGCGCGAAGCTCGTGCTCTCGGGCGGGACGGCCTACGTCATCGCCGACAAGGTGTTCATCGACGGGGCCGGCGGGAACATCCAGTGCGCGGGGACGATCAAGCTGCTCGCCTCCGAGGTGAGCGCGCTGGCCGGGACCATCAAGCTGAACGGCTAGCCGCATGCTGCTCCGCAACAAGTCACGGCACACGGTGAGCCTGGCGCGCAGCGTGGTGAACGACGAACTCTCGGTGGCGGCGGTGGTGGTCACCTGGCACTGCCGCATCGAGGCGGCGGTGCAGGGCGCGCAGGTGACGCACGGCGCACGCGGCGCACGCGGCGCACACGGCGGGCTCGTCCCGCTCGCGGAGCCGCCCCCGAAGCTGCCCACGATGCCGCCCGGCTCGGACAAGGTGCCGGTCTGGCAAGGGGTGAGCGTGACCGCGGCAGGCGAGGCGCTGGGGCCGCCGCGCGCGCCGTTCGTGCAGCCGGTGGTGCTGCACGTGGGGGAGGAGGTCCGGCGGCTCATCGTCTTCGGTGAGCGGCGCTGGCGGAGGGCTCCAGGCGGCGAGCTCACCGCGACGGCGCCGCTCCCGTTCGACGCCATCCCGCTCTCGTTCGCGCGGGCGTTCGGGGGCTCGTTCACGCTGGGGCCGGGGCTGTTTCCGGGGACCGATCTGCCCATGCCGACGATGGTGGTGGCGTACCCGTGGAACCCGGAGGGCGTCGGCTTCTACGAGGACGAGCGCGCGGCGGAGGGGCAGCTCCTGCCGAGCATCGAGCTGCCCGATCAGCTCGTGCGGCGCCCGACGGATCGCCCGGAGCCCGGCGGGTTCTCCGCGTGCCCGCAGCTCGCCGGCATGCGGGCGCCGCGCGGGCCGGCGGAGGCCCCGGCGACGGAGCCGCCGGAGAAGGGGGGGAGGATCGTGATGTCCGACGCGCTGCGGATCGGGCTGCGCGCGTTCCACCACGCGCCCGGGCGCCTCATCTTCCCGAAGGTCCCGGTGGGGACGCGCCTCGCGCTCGACGGGCTCGGCCCCGGCGCCGAGGGGCTCCAGTTCGAGGTGCCGCCCTCGCCGGTGCGGGCCGGCATCCGCCGCGGGCGACAGGACGAGGAGATCTCCCCGAGCCTGCGCAGCATCCACATCGACGCGGCGACGGGGATCGTCTCCTTCGAGCACGCTCACGCTTTCCACCACCACCCCGACCGCGCCCCCGAGTGGGTGCGGGTCGTCGACCGAGGCCCGGCATGAGCGTCAACTTCCACAACGACATGGGGCTGATGGTGTCGGTGGACATCCACAAGTACACGCCGCTGCCCCCCGTCTGGCCGCACGTGGTGATGGCGTTCTTCTTCTGGCCGCCCTCGCTGTGGACCAAGCGGGTCAGCTCCGTGACCTCGATGACCAACAAGATGACCAAGGGGGGGCTCGATCTGTACCTCGTCCCGCACATCCCCTTCCTGGGCCCTGCGCCTGGCGCCGCCGCGTTCTGGCCCGAGCTCGGGAAGATCATCATCAGCTCCGGCACCAAGGCGCAGCTTGCCGTGCACTCGGTGACCGGTGAGAAGGACAAGCTGGCGTGCTGCATCTCGGGGATGGTCGGGGCCAACGTGAACTGCAACGACCCCATCGATCTCCCGAACGGGCTGACGCTCCAGTTCAACACCGTGGTCACCCAGCCGACGCCGGGCGACTACGTGGGCGCGCTGGTCGGCTACGCCGTCGACGCGGCGATCAGCTTCGGGGTCGGCAAGGCGCTCGAGAAGGTCGGGAGCGACCTGGCCGAGGTGATCGTCAAGCACCTCCTGCGCCGCGCCCCGGAGATCCTCGGCGAGTGGGCCGACCCCGCGGGCAAGCTCGGCGATGCGGTGCAGAAGGCCATCGACGGGGAGAAGTAGCGGTCATGAGCGACGCCTCGGCCCCGAGCCCCTTCCTGTTCTCGTACAAGCTGCCCGCCGCAGGCTTCCAGATCGGCCTGGTGGTGAAGCGGGCGTACCGGATCCCGGCGCGCGGCGCCGCGGAGCCGCTGCAGGAGGCGCCGCCGGTGTGGACCGAGCCCTCGTGGGTGGCGTCCACGAGCGCCGAGGGGACCCGCTGGCTCCTCCACGACAGCGATCGGTTCGCGACGGCCAAGACGGCGACGGACGTGCTGCTCCTCGGCTCGGCGCGCTCGCGCAAAGGAAAGGTGCGGGCACTCGACACGGCGCTGGAGGTGGGGCCGGTGCGCAAGGCGATCCACGTGGAGGGCGACCGGCGCATCGGGCGTGGGGACGACGGGCGCCTGCGCTTCGGAGAGGCCGAGGGGTTCACGGAGATGCCGCTCACCTGGGACCGCGCCTACGGGGGGCGGGATCTCGTGGAGGAGGCGCGGCGCTTCCCGGAGCCGCGGGGCAAGCTGGATCCGCGCCGGCGCGCGGCCGCACCCGAGGTGCCGCACGGCAAGCTCGTGTATCCGCGCAACTACGCAGGCCGCGGCTACCTGCTCGGAGAAGGGGCGGAGGAGCGGCTGGTCGGCACGCTGGCGCCGAACCTGGAGGACGCGGCGCACCCGCTCGACGCCGGGAGGCTGGCGATCCCCGATCTGCTCGGCTGGATCGATGGGCCGGTGTCCGCGTGCTACGCGCCTGTCGACTATTTCTGGTTCCCGCGGACGCTGTTCATCCTGCGGCCGGATTTCAACCCGCCGCGGCGGAGGCCGTACGAGGTGGAGGCGGGGGCGATCCGCGCCGAGGATCTGGAGGAGCCGGCGTCGCCGCTGCCGGCCGGGGATCCGCGGGCCTATCAGTGCGCGCCGCCGGGGCTCGGGTCGCACGCGCTGACCGGCAGCGAGCGGGTGAAGCTCTGGAACATGCACCGCGAGCGCGAGTACGCGGAGTTCGATCTGCCGGCGGACAGGCCGTCGCTGTCGCTGACGCTACCTGGGGTGGGCGCGCGGGCGCTCTCACCGCGGCTCGCGACGGTGCTGATCGAGCCGGACGACGACCGGGTGACGCTGACCTGGGGCGCGGCGCTGGAGGTGGCGATGGTGTACCCGGACGAGGCGCTCGCGGAGGTCCAGGTGAACGCGCAGTGGGCGAGGTGAGAGCGCGACGAGGTGAGAGCGCGACGAGGTGAGAGCGCGACGAGGTGAGAGCACGACGAGGTGAGAGCGCGACGAGGTGAGGTCAGAGGCGCAGCGAGGGCGCGACGAGGTGAGGTCAGGGGTGCGCTGAGGGCGTGTTCCCCCGCGGTGGAGGCTCAACCGCGGTTCTGGAACATCTCGCGGTAGCGGCCGGTGAGGTGGCGCCAGCGCTGCATGAGCGCGGGGTCGCGCGCGAGCTGCTCCTGCCAGGCGCGGTCCACGGCGCGCCAGACGTCGAGGCTCGGGAGGCCGTAGCGGGCGAGGGCCTGCTCGATGGAGGCGCCAGCGACGGACGACTCGGCGCACATGGCGGCGTACTGTTCGAGCGTCAGCGTGGGGAGGGGCTGGGGAGGCTGCGCGCTGGGAGGAGGGTTCGAGGCCGTGGGGGCGGGCTTCGGGGCGTCACTCCTGGCCTGGAACGCGAGGGGGAGGGCGTCCTTCAGCATGCCCTCAGGGAGCGCGGTGGTCTCGCCGAGGGCGCGGTGGGGGAGGCGCTCGGAGGATGGGGGCGCTGCAGGAGAAGCGGGCGTGGGCTGGGCCATGCGGGACGGCTCGGCGCCCGCGGGGGACTTGGTGAAGGGCAGGGGGGCGCCGCGAGGGATGGGCAAGGCGTCCGTGGTGACGGCGCCAGGGTGGATGACGCGGGGAGGCATGGCGACCTGGGGTCGCGGCGTGCCTTGCGGCGCGGGCGGCGCGGGCGGCGCGGGCGGTATGTGGGGCACGTGCGGCATGTTGACGACGGCCGCAGGTGCTGCGGGCGCGGGCGCGGGCGCGGGCGCGGGCGCGGGCGCGGGCGCGGCATGGAGGGGCAGGGAAGGGGTCGAGTGCGCGGCGTGGGACGGCGAGGCGTGTGGCTGCGCGTCGGGGGCACCGGCCTTGAGGTAGGAAGGAACGAAGACCTGGCGGGGTGGATCCGCGGCGGCAGCGAGCACGACGGCGCCGAGGGGTGGGGGGGCGATGTCCCCTTGCGGCTGGGGGTCGGGGAGGCGGACCGCGGCCAGTTCGGGGGAGGTGTCGGCGAGGGCGAACCTGGCGAGGGCAGCCTGGATGGGCGAGGGCTCCGCGGGCGCCTGGGCGGCGGCGACGTCGATGCCGGTGAGCGCGGCCAGCTCGGGGGGAGGCACTGCGGGCAAGGGGTCGAGGTCCGCGTCCGCTTCGGGGGCCGGCAGCGAGGTGCCCTCGCGGCGGCGTAGCTCGGCGGCGCAGCGGGCTCCGTAGGTGGCGGCGCGCTGGGGTTTGCCGGCGGAGACCTCGTCGAGCAGGAGGCGGGTCCAGTGGTCGTCGGCCTCCTGCCAGGCTTCCTCGGTGACGCCGGCGCGCGCGAGGATGTCGGCGCGGGTCTCGCGATCGCGCTTGAGGCGGGCGACCGAGATCTCCATCCAGGCGTTGACGTCGAGCGGCGGATCGTCGCTGTCGTCGAACAGCGGGTCGCGGAGGGCTTCCTCTCCCATGGTGCTTGATCGTAGCGTCCGCCTCAGCCGTCGGGAAGGCCAGGGGACGTCAGTTCGTCGCCTGGCGTCGTCGATTGTCGTCAGTCGTCAGTCGTCGTCAGTCGTCGTCAGTCGTCCTCGGCGTCGCGTGCGAGCCGTGACCAGGGAAAAGGTTCGGGTGTGGGGTTGTCGTTCAGGCCGATGCGCTCGGCGTCGAGGGCGATCTTGCGCATGGCGAGGACCTCGACGTGACCCTCGCTGGCCTGGACGGCCACGGCGGCGGCCTCGGTGCGCGCGGTGCCGCCGATGGTGGCATGGCGGTCACCGGTCACGTGCTCGTGGAGGGATCCTCCGCTGGCGAGCGTCAAGGCGTGGTCGGCCCGGACCTCGACCTCCGGGGCGGCGAGGGCGATGCGGCGGGCGCCAGAGAGCTCGAGCTCGGCGCCAGAAAAGGAGAGAACGGGGCCCGCGTCGGTGACCTCGATGCGGAGGACGACCTCGCCCCGGCGGCCGCGGATGACGAGGCGGTCGGCGGCTCCACCGGCGGTGATCTCGTACCGACGGCCAGAGGTGAGGGTGACGTCGGCGCCTTCGCGCGGCGCCTCCACGTGCGCGAGCAGCGCAGGGGTCGGATCCTGGTGCGGCGCAGCGTGCTGATGCGGCGCAGCGTGCTGGTGCGGCGCAGCGCGGAGGGGCTCGCCGGCAGATGGCGCTGGTGCGGCGGGAGGTTCGTCCGCCACAGCGAGGGGCTGGGGGGTGTGGGTCGGGCGGCGCGGGTCGCTCACGTGAGCGCCACCGGGCTGCGGGCGAGGTACTCGTCGTAGGCGATGACCTTGAGGTCCTGGCTGCGCTTCGAGCGCAGGGCCTCGATGATGGCGCGGGCGAGCTGGAGATCGGTGAAGAGGGGGACGCCGAGGTCGACGGCGCGGCGGCGGATGAGGTAACCGTCGGGGCGGCCGAACTGGTCGTACTCGACGGGGACGTTGATCACGAGGTCGACCTTGCCCTCGTCGAGGGCCTGCATGGCGGTCTCGCCCTCGTCGCCCTGCTTGGCGAGGGAGGTGCAGGCGATGCCCAGGCTGCGCAGGGCCTCGGCGGTGCCGGGCGTGGCGTAGATGGGGAGCTTGAGGTGCTCGGCGATGACCCGGGCCTCGTCGGCGAACCAGTACTTGTCCTGAAGGGGGCCGAGCGAGAGGAGCACGCCCTTCTGGGGGAAGCGGAAGCCGGTGGCGAGCAGGGCGTGGAGGAGGGCTTCGTGCAGGTCGTCGCCGAAGCAGCCCACCTCGCCGGTGCTGGACATCTCGACGCCGAGCATGGGGTCGGCGCCGGTGAGGCGCGAGAAGGAGAACATGGGGGCCTTGACCGCGACGTAGTCGAGGTCGAGGCCGGGGCTGTCGACCTTGCGGGCGACGCCGAGCATGCGGCGGGTGGCCTCGGCGACGAAGTTCACGCCGGTGACCTTGGAGACGAAGGGGAAGCTGCGCGAGGCGCGCAGGTTGCACTCGATGACCTTGACGGCGTTGAGCTTGGCGAGGAACTGGATGTTGAAGGGGCCGGTGATGGAGAGGGCGCGGGCAATCTGCTGGGCGATGCGGCGGACGCGGCGCAGGGTGGCGATGTAGAGCGACTGCGGGGGGAGGACGAGGGTGGCGTCGCCGCTGTGGACGCCGGCGTCCTCGATGTGCTCGCTGATGGCGGAGAGGATGATCTCGCCGCGATCGGCGACGGCGTCGATCTCGACCTCGCGGGCGTGGGACTCGAATTTGGAGACGACCACGGGGTGCGTCGGGCCCACGGCCTTGGCGCGGGCGAGGATCCTGCCGAGCTGGTTGGGCTCGTGGGCGACGCTCATGGCGGCGCCGCTGAGCACGTAGCTCGGGCGGACCAGGACGGGGAAGCCGCCGATCTGGTTCACGATGTCGAGCGCGGCGTCGACGTCGGTGACGTGGGCCCAGCGGGGCTGGTCGATGCCGAGCTTGTCGAGCAGATCGCTGAACTTCCGGCGGTCCTCGGCGGCGTCGATGCTGGCGGCGGTGGTGCCGAGGATGCGGGCGCCTGCCTCGTGGAGGCGGAGGGCGAGGTTGTTGGGGACCTGCCCGCCCATGCTGACCACGATGCCGTAGGGCTGCTCGCGCTCGTAGATGTCGAGCACGCTCTCGAAGCTGATCTCGTCGAAGATGAGCTTGTCGCAGGTGTCGTAGTCGGTGCTGACGGTCTCCGGGTTGTAGTTGACCATGATGGTCTCGTACCCAAGCTCGGAGGCTGCGCGGATGGCGTTGACGCAACACCAGTCGAACTCGACGCTCGATCCGATGCGGTAGGCGCCGGAGCCGAGGACCATGATCTTCTTGCGCCAGGAGGGCGGGACGTCGGTCGCGGAGGCGTGGTAGCTCGAATAGAGGTAGTTGGTCTCGGCAGGGAACTCGGCGGCGAGGGTGTCGATCTGCGCGAGGTGGGGGAGGATGCCGTGGCGCTTGCGCAGCCGGCGGATGGAGCCGCGCGGGGCGCCGGTGAGGGTGCCGATCATGCGGTCGCTGAGGCCGAGCTGCTTGGCGCGGCGGAGGGTGTCCTCGCCGAGGTAGTCGTCGACGCGGGGCTCGGGCAGCGCGTGCTGCATGGGGAGCGTGGGCGGCGCGGAGGGCGCGGGAGGCGCCGTGGAGGGCGTCGTCGCAGGCAGGGAGGCGCCAGGGGAAGAGGAGGGAGCGTGCGCGCCGGCGTGCGCGGCCGCATGGGCCTGGGAAGGGCGGGGCGGCGGGGGCGGAGGCGCGGGGCGCAGGGCCGACAGCTCGCGGTGCATGTCGACGATGGGCTCGATCTGGTGGAGGAACCAGCGGTCGATGCGGGTGAGGTCGTGGATCTCGTCGACGCTCATGCCCTCCCAGAGCGCGCGGGCGACGGCGAAGATGCGGAAGGGGGTGGCGTTGACGAGCTGGTCGCGCAGGTCGGGGAGCTGGAAGGCGAGGGGATCGAGGCCCTTCACGCCGATGTCGAGCATGCGGATGGCCTTCTGGATGACCTCGGGGAAGGTGCGGCCGATGGCCATGACCTCGCCGACGCTCTTCATCTCGCTGCCGATGCGGAGCGAGGCGCCGCGGAACTTGCCGAGGTCCCAGCGGGGCATCTTGCAGACGAGGTAGTCGAGCGAGGGCTCGAAGAACGCCGTGGTGCGCCGGGTGATGGCGTTCGGGATCTCGGGCATGGTGTAGCCGAGGGCGATCTTGGCGGCGACGTAGGCGAGGGGGTAGCCGGTGGCCTTGCTGGCGAGGGCGCTGGAGCGGCTCAGGCGGGCGTTGACCTCGATGACACGGTAGTCGGCGCTCTTCGGGTCGAGGGCGTACTGGATGTTGCACTCCCCGACGATGCCGAGGTGGCGCACGGTCTTGAGGGCCACGCTGCGGAGGAGCTGGTACTCGTGGTCGTTCAGGGTCTGCGAGGGGGCGACGACGATGGACTCACCCGTGTGGATGCCCATCGGGTCGAGGTTCTCCATGTTGCAGACGGTGACGCAGCCGTCGCGCGCGTCGCGGACGACCTCGTACTCGATCTCCTTCCAGCCGCGGAGGCACTCCTCGACGAGGACCTGGGGGACGCCGCCGGCGAAGCCGCGCTGCACGGCCTCGGCGAGGGCGTGCTCGTTCTCGACGATGCCGCTGCCTTTGCCGCCGAGGGCGTAGCCGCCGCGGAGCATGACGGGGAAGCCGATCTCGCGGGCGGCCTGCATGGCCTCGGCGGGGGTGCGGCAAGCGCGGCTGCGCGCGGTCTTGACGCCGATCTCGTCGAGGCGGTCGATGAAGAGGCGGCGGTCCTCGGTGTCGCGGATGGCGCGGATGGGGGTGCCGAGGACGCGGACGCCGTACCGGTCGAGGATGCCGGCGTCGGAGAGCTCGAGGCCGCAGTTGAGCGCGGTCTGGCCGCCGAAGGAGAGGGCGATGGCGTCGACCTCTTCCTTCTGGATGATGCGCTCGACGAGGTCGGGCGTGACGGCGCAGAGGTGGATCTTGTCGGCGAGGCCCTGGCTGGTCTGGATGGTGGCGATGTTGGGGTTGACGAGGACGGTGGCGATGCCCTCTTCCTTGAAGGCCTTGATGGCCTGGGAGCCCGAGTAATCGAACTCGCCGGCCTGGCCGATCTGGAGGGCGCCGGAGCCGAGGACGAGGACGCGGCGGGGTTTCTTGGGGAGGTAGGCGCCGTACATGGTCAGGGGGCTCCGCGGGGCGTGTCAGCGTGGTTGGACATGGCGCCGCAGAGGCGCAAAAAGTCGTCGAACAGGTAGCTCGCGTCCTGGGGGCCGGGGCTGGCCTCGGGGTGGAACTGGACGCTGAAGAAGGGGCGCACGCGGGAGCGGATGCCCTCGTTGGTGCCGTCGTTGATGTTGACGAACCAGGGCTCCCAGTCCGCGGGGAGGGAGTCGTTCCTGACGGCGTAGCCGTGGTTCTGGCTGGTGACGTAGCAGCGGCGGGTGAGGAGGTCCTGGACCGGCTGGTTCACGCCGCGGTGGCCGTAGGGAAGCTTGAAGGTGTCGCCGCCCGCGGCGAGGGCGAGGATCTGGTTGCCCATGCAGATGCCGAAGATGGGGCGGGTGTAGTGGGCGAGCAGCGCGCGGATCTGGGCGACGAGGGGGCCGAGGTCCTTGGGGTCGCCAGGGCCGTTGCTGATGAGGATGCCGTCGGCGAGGGCGGCGCGCTCGGCGAGGGGCGCGTGCCAGGGGACGCGGTCGACAGTGGCGCCACGTTCGAGGAGAGAGCGGACGATGTTGTCCTTGGCGCCGACGTCGACGAGGAGGACGCGGAGCTTGCCGCCCTCGTAGAGGATGGGCGCCGCGGGGGCGACGGCGCGGAAGACCTCTTCCTTCATGTCGACGGCGTGGGCGCTCGTGCGATCGAGGTCGTGGCCGTCGGGGAGGAGCCAGCCCTTCATGGTGCCGGCTTCGCGGAGCTTGCGGGTGAGGGCGCGGGTGTCGATGCCGGTGATGGCGGGGATGCCCTCGCTGGTGAGCCACGCGCCCAGGGAGCGGACGGCGGCGTGGTGGCTGTAGCGCTCGACGTAGCTCTGGACGATGAGGCCCTGGACCTGGATGCGGTCGGCCTCGTAGGGGGCGGCGATGCTGCCGGGCGCGCGGGGGGCGGGGACGCCGTAGCTGCCCACGAGGGGGTAGGTGAGCGTGAGGATCTGGCCGCGGTACGAGGGGTCGGTGAGGGTCTCGACATAGCCGGTCATGCCGGTGTTGAAGACGACCTCTCCGGTGACCGCGCGCGGTGCACCGAAGCTCGTGCCTGCCAGGGTGGTTCCGTCCTCGAGGACGAGCTTCATCCGGTAGGGGTTGATCAAGGCGGCGGGACTATCGGCCAAGCCGGCCTGCCGTGCAACCGCGTGCCGCGTTGCGTCGTGAGGGCGAGGGTCGGTTCAGGCGTCGGTGAGGCGGATGGCCCAGAGGCGCGCGCCGTCGTCCACGCGGTCGTGCTCCGCGGGGACGAGGACGAGGGCGTCGGCCTCGGCGAAGCTGGTGACGGCGCCGGAAGCCTGGTTGGGGAGGATGCGGGCGACGAGCTCGCCGGCGTGGGAGCCGTCGCTGGTGTCAACGTCCAGGCGGGCGCGGAGGAACTCGGCGCGGCCGGGTTGGCGGCGGAGAACGCCGGCGGGCGTGCCGGTGGGCGTGCCAGCGACGCGCACGGAGAGGCGCGGGGGGAGGGCGGCGGCGTCGCCCTGGAGGGCGCGGAGGAGGGGGAGGCCGAAGAGGGTGAAGGTGAGCGCGGCGGAGGCGGGGTTGCCGGGGAGGCCGAGCACGTGGACGGGGGCGCCGGAGGGCGTGGCGGCGCGGCCGACGCAGAGGGGTTTGCCAGGCTTGATGGCGACGCGCCAGAAGTCGAGGGTGACGCCTGCAGCTTCGAGGGCGGGGCGCATGACGTCGCGATCGCCGACGCTGACGCCGCCGATGGTGACGACGAGGTCTGCGCCGCGGAGGGCCTCGGCGGCGGCGGCGATGGCGGCGGCGGCGTCGTCGGGGACGAAGGGGGCGATGCGGACGATGGCACCTGCGGCGCGGGCCGCGGCGGCGACGAAGTAGCCGTTGGATTCGGGGATGGAGCCCTTGGGGCCGGGGATGCCCGGGGAGCGCAGCTCGTCGCCGGAACAGAGGAGGGTGAGGAGGGGGCGGCGGGCGACGAGGAGCTGAGGCCTGTCGAGGGCGGCGGCGAGAGCGACCTTGCCGGGGGTGAGGCGGGTGCCGCGGGAGAGGGCCACGGTGCCAGCGTCGAGGTCGGCGCCGCGGCGGCGGATCCAGGTGCCGGGCTTCGGGGTGTCGCGGAGGGTGAGGGTGTCGCCAGCGCGTTCGGTGTCTTCCTGGGGGACGATGGTGTCCGCGCCGTCAGGGAGGCGGGCGCCGGTGAAGATGCGGCAGGCAGCGCCGGGGTCGAGGGAGGGGAGGGGACCGCCGGCCGCGCTCTCGCCGCGCACGGGAAGGCTGTGGGGCGGCGGGCCGGTGAGGTCGGCGGAGGCGAGGGCGTAGCCGTCCATGGAGCTGTGGTCGAAGGGCGGCAGGGCGTCGGGGGCGACGATGTCCTCGGCGAGGACGCGGCCCGCGGCGTCGTCGAGGGAGACGCGCTCGGCGCCGAGGGGGCGCGCGGAGGCGAGGAGCTGGGTGAGGGCTTGCTCGAAGGGGATCATCCGCGGGGCTCGGTGCGCGCGGCCTTGTCGCCGTGGTGGTGGTGGCCGCCGCGGCCGGAGGCGAGGGCCACGGCGTGGGGGAGGACGGGCGCGAGGATGCGGGTGACGGCGAGATCGAGGGCCTTGGGGCTGCCGGGGAGGGCGACGACGATGCGGCCGCGCACGACGCCGGCGAGGGCGCGGGAGAGGATGGCGTTCGGGCCGATCTGGTCCCAGCTCAGGCGGCGGAAGGCCTCGCCGAAGCCGTCGATGGTCTTTTCGAGGAGCGGGGTGAGCGCCTCGATGGTGCGGTCGCGCGGGGCGATGCCGGTGCCGCCGGTGAGGACGATGGCGTCGGCGGTGCCCTCGTCGCAGAGGCGGGCGATGGTCTCGGCGAGGAGGGCGGGCTCTTCGCGGAGGATGGCGTGGGAGACGACGGCGAAGCCGGCGGCGCGGAGGAGATCGCCGAGGAGGCGGCCGCCGTCGTCGTCGTCGGGGGTGCGGGTGTCGCTGAGGGTGAGGGTGGCGACGCGGAGGGGTGCGGCGGGGTGGGGAGGGTGGAGAGGGTGGGGAGGGTGGGTACTGGAGCTCATGGGGCGGAGGATGCAGAGGAGCTGGGCGTGGTGTCGGTGGGGGGCGCTTCGCGGCGCACCGTGGCCTCGATGATGCGGATGCGGTGGGGCATGTTGAGCGCCTCCTCCATGGGGCCGGGCGCGAAGTCGAAGCGGCGCTGGCTGAGGGGGCGCTCGGGGTAGATGAGGCGGAGGCGCACGTGCGAGGGGACCTCGGGGGGGCGTTCGGGGGCGAAGATGGTCCGGGCCACGACGCCCTCCGGGTAGGGGGTGACCACGGTGATGTCCTCGGCGCCGCGGTTGACGAGGGCGTCGATGAGGGTGTTGTCAGCGGCGCCGCCATCGACGTGCAGCTCGCCATCGAGCCATGTGGGGCGGGCGTAGATGACGGGGATGTAGCAGCTCGCGACGATGACGCTGTGCATGTCGCGGCGGGTACGGTTCGAGTGGACGACGAGGCCGGGAGGTGCGCCGGGCGGGGTAGCGTCGCCGCGCCGGCGGCGGAGGAAGGCGTCGAAGGAGCCCCGGGCGAAGGGGAGGGCGCGCGTCGTGGCGACGAGCAGCTCGGCGTCCGTGTGGTGGAGGTTCTCCTCGGGGCAGTAGCGTTCGAGGGCGCCGCGGAGGATGTGGCTCATGCCGAAGATGCTCCGCTCACCCCGCAGGTAACGGAGCGAGGTGACGGGCGTCTTCGCCATGGAGCGCCACATGGCGGGGCCATCGACCGAGAGGCCGGCCACGGTGACCGCGCCGCAGATGGATCCGGAGGAGGCTCCGGCGACGAGATCGAACCGTTCTCCGGCCTCGGCGAGCCGTGCCATGACGGCGAACTGGAAAGCACCCCGACAGGCGCATCCGGGCAGCGAGAGCGCGCGCATCATGGGCGCGGAGCCTACACCGAAAGATGCGCCATGGTCACCGGCGGTGGCTTTGGCGGCCGGGCTGCGGTAGGGGAGTTTCCGTGGCCGAGCCCCTGATCCCGTTCATCCATGCGCCGGAGATCCCGCTCTCGTTCCTGGAGCACATTCCGCTCCTCGGCGATCACATCAACCCGGCGCGACCGCCATCGATCAAGCCCTTCGGGACGCTGGTGGCGCTCGGTGTGTACATCGGCTCGGTGATCACCGTGCGCCACGCGCGCGAGCGCGGGCTCGACGAGCGGAAGATGAACGAGTTCATCCTGTGGATCCTCGTCGGTGGGTTCGTGAGTGCGCACGTGCTCGACGCGATCTTCTACCACCCCGATCGGGTGCTCCGGGATCCGCTCTACCTGATCATGCTGTGGGATGGCCTGTCGAGCTTCGGCGGGTTCATCGGCGCCCTGTCGGGGGCGATCGCGTGGAGGATCTCGCGCGCGGAGGGCATCTTGCCGTTCTGCGAGGTGGTGAATAGCGCGTTCCCGCTGGCGTGGGTGTTCGGGCGCGCCGGGTGCGCGTCGGTGCATGACCACCCGGGGAAGCTCTCGGATGCGTGGTTCGCGGTGCGCTGGCCGCACGGCTCGGGCTACGTGGGGCGCTTCGATCTTGGCCTGATCGAGATGGTGCTGACCATCCCGCTCGCGATCGCGTTCCTGATCCTCTGGCACCGCAAGCCCGTGCGCCCGCTCGGGTTCTACACGGGGATCATGTGCGTGGCGTATGCACCGGTGCGCTTCTTCCTCGACTTCCTGCGCGAGAGCGAGAGCACGATCGCCGGCGGGGATCCGCGCTATGGGGGGCTCACGCCGGCGCAGTGGGCTTGCTTCGGGCTGCTCGGCCTCGGGGTCTACTTCCTGAGGATGGCGATGCGCGGCGGGAGCGGCGGGAACACCGGGCGCGGAGGCGCCATCGTCGCGCGCGACGCGGAGGTCTCCCGCGTGTCGTCGCCCGATGACGTGGATGGTGAGGAGCCCGTCGCGGAGCGCTGACGGCCAGCGCCCTCCCCGCGGGCGTTCCGCACGCGCAGCTATTCAGAGCGAGGCGGCCTGGATGGCGGCGGCACGGCTCTCCGCACGTCGCGGCATCCACGCTTGCGGGGCGCTCGTCAGGTGGTGATCCCGCACGTAGCGGGTGAAGAGATCGAACCACTCGAGTCCGGGCAGCTCCCGGATCTTCGCTTCGATCTTGGGAATGGCGGAGCCGTCCGCGCCATCGAAGAGGAACCTCAGCACGTGGCAGGCTTCTGCGGTCGGGCACATCCCATCACCGACCGGCGTCCAGGAGATCTTGAGCGCGGTGCTGGTCACCTGCTGGGCGCTCTTCGAGGCGAGGAAGCGGCGGGCGTTGTGCCGGTAGAAGGCATAGTGGCGCAGCTCCTGCTTCATGATCCGCTGGCAGATCGTGGTGAGGACCGGGTGGTTCACCCGCTCGATGAGCGCCTGGTAGGCGCTGTACGTGGTCAGCTCCTGGATGGTCCCCCAGACCATGTGCAGGGCGGGGAAGCTGTCCGCGAAGACGTGGGAGATGACCTTCTGCCCGAGCTCGTCGATGTATTCGTTGATGGCGCGCTTGCGGAAGAATTTGTTCCGGTAGTCCTCGCCGATGTCCTCGCCCCAGGCCTCGAGAAAGCGGCGGAAGGCACGCCCGTGGAACTCCTCTTCGTAGAGCCACGCGGTGATGAAGGGGATGAACTCCGGCTCCCGCACCGCCGTGTTCGTCTTCATCAGGGCCTTCGTGTAGAAAAACGTGGAGCCCTCGGTAATGAGAAAATAGCGGAGCGTGCGTAGCGCCTCGGGCGTGAGCGGCGTGTCTCTGACCTCCTCCCAGGGAACGTCGGAGAGGTCCACCTTCCCGGAGGTGGCCATGAATCGCTCGATATCGAAATTCTCCGCCATAACTAAGACCTCGCACCGTTGTTACCACGGTTCGTCTTCGGACGGAGCGGCACTCTGGGCTGCTCCTTGGCCCGTCTGCGTCGAATTACGGAGCAGGCTCCTCCCGGTTTCCCCGACGGGCGGGTGGGTGCGGTCGTGCGGTCGCGCGGTCACCGTCCAGGTCTCGGCGCTTCATTTTCGCTGCACGGGGCCCTGGCGGGTCCCTTGACGCGGGAGGGTGGCCAGATATCGTGGTGTTGAGTTTGCACCAGAGGGTCGACCGTCGGCCCAAGGTCGAACTGGCGCCGTGACTCCCTCCAGGTTGCTCCATCCAGCATGCTCATCGAGCTGGTTTGCACCCAGAAGCGGTCGCGGTGTGCGCGCGTTCTCGGATGTGGTGATCAAGCCCGGCCGCTCTCGCAGGCGTCTGGCAAACACGGTTCAGAGGGATTCGAAGGGGAGCTCCCCCAGGTTTTCAAATGGCTGAAGATTCGCGGAAGTTGTTCGTGGCGGGCTTGCCCGACTCCATCACGGAGGATGTACTTCGACAGCTCTTCGAGGCGACCGGCGGCAACGTCGTCGAGGTAAGCCTCCCGAAGGATCGGGCGACAGGGCGTCCGCGAGGCTTCGGCTTCGTGACGCTCGCGACGACCGATGAGGCAAACGCAGCGCGCCAGGAACTCGACGGCTCGTTTCAGGGTGGCAAGTCGATCTCGGTGCGTCCGTTCCAGGCCGAGCCGCCGAAGCGTGAAGGGCGCCCGATGGGCGGCCCCGGCGCAGGCGGCAGCGGACCGGGTAGCGGTGGGGGCGGGGCCATGGGCGCTATGGGCCCGGCTGGTGCTCCCGACCGCACGCTCTACGTGGGCAACCTCCCGTACGATGCGACTCCAGAGGAAGTCGAGTCGATGATCACCGCCACGGGCTCCGGACCCGTGGTTCGCGTGCACCTGCCCATGGACCCGGATGGGCGCAAGCGTGGCTTCGGCTTCGTGACGATGGCGAGCGCGGAAGCTGCGCGCGGTGCCATCGACGGGCTCCGCGGTGCCGACATCCGTGGTCGTCGTCTGGTGGTGAACCTGGCGCACCCGAAGGGGGAGCGACCTCCGCGCGAGGAGCGGCCCGGAGGCTTCCAGGGCGGCGGTTACCAGGGTGGCGGCTACCAGGGTGGCGGTTATCAGGGTGGCGGTGGGGAGGAGCGGCCCGGAGGCTTCCAGGGCGGCGGCTATGCGCCCTCGTTCGGCGGCGGGCCTCCCCCGCAGCAGTCCGCACCTCCGCGCAAGGGTTTCGAGGAGAAGCGGCGGCGCAACTTCGACGATGGTCCGCCCGGGGCCGGTGGCGCCGGTGGTGGTGGTCGTAAGGGCCGCAGCGGTGGTGGGAACGCCCAGCAGTGGGACCGTCGCGGGACCACGGAAGACGACTGGGACGACTGAGGGAGCAGTGACGCTCACGGCGGCACCAGGATGGAGCGGTTCTGCCCGGTCCCCGGTGCCGTCGGGGGCGCCCCTCCGTGTGCCTCTCGGTTGACAACAGCGACAATTCTCGTAGGGTAGGCGCGCTCGTGGCGGGCGATCGGGGCTCGCGCGGACGTGTCGCTGTCCCTTGCCACGCCGGAGTCCTTGGTTGAGGGGCCGGCCGCGGCAAGCTGGGCGGTACCGGTGACCCCGGAGCTGGTTCGGTGGCAACCCTGTCCCACCGGTTCCTCATTCCCCGTTTGGAGAAGCTCTCATGCGCGACATCATCAAGCTGACCTGCGGCGACTGCGGCCGCGCGAACTACCACACCACCAAGAACAAGCGCACGATGACGGAGAAGTTCGTCATCAAGAAGTACTGCCCGGTGGAGCGCAAGCACACCGAGCACAAAGAAGGCAAGATCTCGAAGGGCTAGTCTGTCCGGGGACCTGGTCGCTGCGCCGTCCCTCCCGGGGTGCAGGGGTCAGGTCGGACGAGCCATGTCGCTCGCTCTGGACGACTCCTTGGGATGCTGTGTTCCTGTGGTGTGGCTTCAGCCACATCGCTCAATGCGATACGAGACCGCCTGATGCGCAGTGCCCGAAACGCCGGGAGAGGGGGTTCCCTCGTGCCGGCGCCGGCACGGGGCGGGGCCTCTGCTTCGCTTCTCGGGAACCCGGCCGAGACCACTCCCTCAACCCTCTCT
The DNA here is from genome assembly GCF_000601485.1 of Chondromyces apiculatus DSM 436. Classification (GTDB taxonomy): domain Bacteria; phylum Myxococcota_A; class Polyangia; order Polyangiales; family Polyangiaceae; genus Chondromyces; species Chondromyces apiculatus. Next base: position 58,886 of record NZ_ASRX01000067.1, on the reverse strand, counting down.
GGTCTGCGCGACCAGGGATTTGACGAACCCGCGCGAGCGGTGAAGGCGGTGCGATGATCTTCGACTGGCTCTACGGCCTGTTCTCGAACGATCTCGCGATCGATCTGGGCACCGCCACGACGCTCATTTACGTGAAGGGCAAGGGGATCGTCTCCTGCGAGCCGTCCGTGGTCGCGGTGCAGCGAGACACGCGGGGGGGCAAGAAGGTGCTCGCCGTGGGGCGTGAAGCCAAGGAGATGCTCGGGCGCACCCCAGGCAACATCCAGGCGGTGCGGCCCCTGCGTGACGGCGTGATTGCCGATTTCGAGATCACGGAGGCGATGCTCCGCTACTTCATCGCGAGGGCCCACAACCGGCGCACGCTGGTGAAGCCGCGGATCATCATCTGCGTGCCCTTCGGGATCACCGAGGTCGAGAAGCGGGCGGTGAAGGAGAGCGCCGAGGGGGCCGGCGCGCGCGAGGTGTACCTGATCGAGGAGCCGATGGCGGCGGCGATCGGGGCAGGGCTGCCGATCACCGAGCCGAGCGGCAACATGGTGGTCGACATCGGGGGCGGGACCACGGAGGTCGCCGTGATCTCCCTGGCCGGCATCGTCTACTCGCAGAGCGTGCGCGTCGGTGGCGACAAGATGGACGAGTCGATCGTCGCCTACATGAAGCGCAAGTACAACCTGGCCATCGGCGAGCAAACGGCAGAGCGCATCAAGATCACCATCGGCAATGCGTACCCGCTGGAGCAGCAGCTCACGATGGAGGTGAAGGGCAGGGATCTCGTCGCCGGCATCCCGAAGACGGTGATGGTCAACTCCGACGAGATTCGCGAGTCCCTCACGGAGCCCATCAACGCCATCGTCGAGGCCGTGCTGATCGCGCTGGAGCGCACCCCGCCCGAACTCGCAGCGGACATCGTGGACAAGGGGATCGTGCTCACCGGCGGCGGCGCGCTGCTCAAGAACCTCGACGTGCTGCTGCGCGAAGAGACCGGCCTGCCGGTGATGGTCTGTGATGATCCGATCAGCGCCGTGGTGCTCGGGAGCGGCAAGGCCCTCGACCACCTCGAGCTGCTGAAGGAAGTCACCATCAGCTAGGTACTGCGTACCACTGAAGCAGTGGCCTTGCGGCCCCCACGCTCCCGGTGGTCGGTACTGCGTACGGCGAATCAGGGACCTGCGGTCCCTACGCTCCCGGTGGTCGCCACCCTCTGTTCGCGACCGTCGTTCTTGACGATGGACGAGGATCTCGGGGGAGGCGGTGCTAGGGTCACCCACCGTGTGCAGGCAGGAGGCCGGTCAGGGCTGAGATGAGGGGAATGTTCGGGAGGGCGCTTTGAACCTGAAACGCTACCGAGACTTCCTGATCGTGATCCTGGCGCTCGCAGTGCCGTTCTGGTTCCTGCGCGCCAGCATGCGCGATCCCCGGCAGAACTCGGGGCCAGACCGGGTGCTCATCCGCATCGCTGCGCCCGTCCAGTATGCGGCTGCGACGCTGGCCCGGGGGATCTCGAACATCTGGGGCGACTACATCTACCTGGTCGACGTCAAGGAAGACAACGCGCGCCTCGCGTCACAGATGGCGCGGCTACGGGAGCGGGTGCGGCGCCTGGAGGCGCTCGAGCAGGAAAACCGGCGCCTCAAGCGGCTGCTCGACTTGCGTCAGAGCCTGCCCACGGACGTGGTGAGCGCCCAGGTGATCGGGAAGAACACCAACGAGTTCTTCCGCGTGGCGCGGGTGACGCTGGACCGGGAGGCGCGTGACATCGGCCCGAACCTGCCGGTGCTCTCGGCAGACGGCGTGGTGGGAACCACCCTGAAGAGCGCCGGGGACAGCGTCGACGTGAGGCTCGTGGTGGACGCCGGCAGCGGCGTCGACGTGGTCGTCGAGCGCACGGGGGCGCGCGGGTTCATCCGCGGGACGGGCGACGAGACGAAGTACGCCTGCAGCGTCGAGTACATGCAGCGCACCGACGAGGTGGAGGTCGGTGACCTGCTGGTGACGAGCGGCGTGGGGAGGCGCTTTCCCAAGGGGATCCCGGTGGGGACGGTGACGCAGGTGGTGCGCCGGGACTTCGGCATCTACCAGCAGGTGTTCGCGTCCCCAGCGGTGGATTTCTCGCGGCTCGAAGAGGTGCTGATCGTCACGACGCCGCCGCCCGAGGAGCAGGCGGCGCAGAACCGGCGGTGAGGGCAGCGCGATGAGAAACTCTGCCTTCCTCGCCGTGGGTATCGCACTCCTCGTGGTGCAGTCCAACCTGTTCCGGTTGATCGGCAAGCTGGACATCCCGGGGGTGACGCCGAGCTTGCTCCTGCCGCTCATCGTCTTCATGGGGGTGCACGAGTACTCGATCGCCCGCGGGGCGGCGCTCGCGTTTCTGCTGGGATACCTCCTGGATCTGTTCGCCGGGGCCCCCGTTGGTCTGTTCACGTTCATCACCGTGACGACCTTCATCGTGGCCCGCGCCGCAGGGGTGCGGCTCGCCGCGCAGACGTTCCTGACCAAGCTGGCGCTCGCCTTCGTGTTCGCGCTCGTGGAAGGGGTGCTGGTGGTGATCCTCACGGCGATCTTCGGGGGCGACGCGGCGAGGCCCCGGGCGCTGGCCTTGCTGGTCGCGCCACACGCCGTGTCCACGGCGATCCTCGCTCCGCTCGTGTTCCGGCTGGCCGAGCGGGTGCATCAGGTGACCATCACGGTGCCGAGGCCCGGGGAAGGAGGCGCGCGGTGAGCCTGCTCGTTCAGCGTTCGGACGTCAGCGAGTTCCGGCGGCGCTTCCGCTGGATCGCGCTGTTCATGCTGCTCGCGTTCCTCGGCCTCATCGTGAGGCTGTTCTACCTGCAGATCCTCGAGTCGGAGGAGAACAGCGCCATCGCGCGCGAGAACATCGTCCGGCGCATCACGCTCGCCACCACGCGCGGCATCATCCGGGATCGCAACGGTGAAGTGCTCGCGGCGAGCCGGCCTTCGTACAACGTGTACGTGGTGCCGCGCCGGCTCGACATGGAGACCGTCTGGCCCAAGCTGATGGAATACCTCGGCGTCGGCGTGGACGAGCAGGCGCGCCTGCAGACGCTGATCACCACCATCCGCGCCGGTGACGGCCCCCGCAAGAACCAGCAGATCCTCCTCAAAGAGGACATCTCCCGCGACGCGGTGGCCGGGCTGAAGACGCATGAGGCGGAGCTGCCCGGCGTGGACGTGGTGCCCGTGCCGGTGCGCTACTACCCGCACGAGGAGGTGGGCGCGCACGTGCTCGGCTACATGGCCGAGGTGGACGCCGAGCGCCTGGCCACGCTGCGCAGCGAGGGCTACGTGGAGGGCGACCGCACCGGCGTGAGCGGGATCGAGCGGGCCTGGGAAAGCTACCTGCGCGGCACCCGGGGCTGGGAGAAGGTGCTCGTGGACGCGCGGGGGAGGCGGCGCCCGGGGGGGGAGGGGATCATCGAGGATCCCCGGCGCGTCGATCCCATCCCAGGGCGCGATCTGCGGCTCACGCTGGACGCGGGCATCCAGAAGGCGATCGACAAGGCCATGCGCGGCGAGCTGGCCGGCGGCGTGGCGCTCGTGGACGTGCGCACGGGCCGCATCCTCGGCCTCTACTCCAAGCCCGGCTACGACTCGAACGCGCTCTCCGGCGGCTCGGGCAAGCAGGTCATCCGCGACGCCTTCAAGCGCCTGTACACGGACCCTCTGAAGCCGGCGCTCGACAAGACCCTCTCCGGCGCTTACCCGCCAGGCTCCACCTTCAAGCCCTTCACCGCGCTGGCGGCGCTGGAGAAGGGGCTCATCGATCCGCGGCAGAGCAGCCAGTGCCGCGGCTCGCTGACCTTCGGCAAGCGCACCTTCCGCTGCACGCACGTGCACGGAGCCGTGGCGATGCAGCGCGCCATCACCGTCTCCTGCAACGTCTACTTCTACCGGCTGGCGGCGGAGTACGGCGTCGGCATGGACCTCATCGCGGAGATGGGGCAGCGCTTCGGCTTCGGGGCGCGCACCGGCATCGGCATCAACGCCGAGGCGCCGGGGCGGATGCCGACCAAGGCGTGGATGACCCTCCGAAACAAGGGTCAGTTCCGGCTGGGCTTCGGCCTGAACGCCGCCATCGGCCAGGGCGCCACCACGGTGACGGTGCTCCAGCTCGCGCTCGCCTATGCGGCGCTGGCGAACGGCGGGACGCTGTACCAGCCGCAGATCGTACGGGCGGTGGAGACGTCGGCGGGGACGGTGGTCCAGGAGTTCACGCCCCGGGTGCGCCGCCAGATCGAGCTGCGGCCCGAGAACCTGGAGCTTGTGCACCGCGCCATGGTCGGTGGCGTCAACGAGGAGGGCGGCACCGCATACCGGGTTCGCGTCGCCGGCGTCGATATGGCCGGCAAGACCGGCACCGCCCAGGTGTCGCACAAGCTCGCGCGCGGGCAGGAGGCGGAGAAGGTGTGGTACTTCAACCGCGAGCACGCCTGGTTCTCGGGGTACGCGCCGACGCGCTCCCCGGAGGTCGCGGTGGTGGTGCTGGTCGAGCACGGCGGCGCCGGCGGTAAGCACGCAGCGCCCGTGGCCTTCGAGGTGATCCGCGCCTACCAGGAGCTCGAGCACCAGCACCGGGAGGTGCAGGCCAAGGGTGGCCCGAAGCCGCCGGGGAATCCCTCCAGCGCCGGAGGCAAGCCCTCGGGAGACCGTCCCCGTCAGCGCCCACGCCCTGGGGGTCGAGGAGGTTCGCCGTGATCCGGGACGGGCTCGCAGGTCACGAACGTGACCACTTCGATTGGCCTCTGTTCATCGGAGCGGTGCTCATCGGAGTCCTCGGAGTGATCAACCTGTACAGCGCGACGAGCGTCTACTCCGGCGCGCGCGCCGAGCTGTACATCAGCCAGGTCTACTGGCTCTTCGTGGGCGGTATCCTCGGCGGCATCCTGGTCGCGATCGACTACCGCCACCTCGAACGCCTCGGCTACATCCTCTACACCTTCGGGGTCTTCTCGCTGGCGCTCGTGTTCGTCCTCGCCAAGGACGTCCGCGGCTCCGCCCGCTGGATCGAGTTCGGCTCGTTTCGCTTTCAGCCCAGCGAGTTCATGAAGGTCTTCCTGGTAATCGCGCTGGCGAAGTACCTGCACGACGACCCGCGCAACGAGGGGCGCACGCTGCGCGACCTCGCCATCCCTGCGGCGCTCACGGGCGTGCCAGCGCTCCTCGTGCTCAAGCAGCCCGACCTCGGGACCGCCAGCATCCTCACGCTGGTGTTCCTCACCATCGCGGCGATGACCCGGCTGCGCTGGAAGAGCATCGCGCTGTTCCTGGGTACGGTGGTCGCGGCGGCCCCCATCGTCTGGACGTACGTGCTCCTGCCGTACCAGCGAGACCGGGTGACGGTGTTCCTCAATCCCGAGGGAGACCTTCTGCGCCGCGGCTGGCATGCCTACAACTCGCGCGTCGCCATCGGCGATGGCGGGGTGTTCGGCAGCGGCTACTTGAAGGGGACGCAGAACCAGTTCCTCTTCCTGCCCGACCAGTACACCGATTTTCCCTTCCCGGTCTTCGCCGAGGAGTGGGGCTTCGCCGGCACCGTGCTCCTCGTGAGCATCTATGCGTTCCTCTCGCTCTGGGGGATCCGCATCGCCTCGCAAGCCAAGGATCGGTTCGGCGCCGTGCTCGGCGTCGGCTGCTCCGCGATCCTCTTCTGGCACGCCCTCATCAACATGGGGATGACGTCGGGTGTGCTGCCGGTCGTCGGCGTCACCTTGCCGCTGTTCTCCTACGGAGGGTCGAGCGTCACCACCGTGATGGTGGCGCTCGCGCTCCTGATGAGTGTCTCGGTGCGGCGGTACTCCGGCGTGCCCTCGCTGGACCGCCTGTGACCGAACCAGACTAGAGTGAGAGCTGCGCGAGGCGCGCCCCGATGACGAAGCCGAACGCCGACAAGGCATCGCGCGCAGACAGCTCGTTGCCTGTGCGCGCCTTGAGCGTCATCGCGCGGAACCCCAGGTAACGTCGCCCGTCGAGGCCGAGCAGGAGCGGAATCACCGCTGGATCCCGGGTCTCCGGCGAGGCCCCGAACAGATCGGCAGCGTGTTCGACCAGATGTGCCAGCAGCGCCTCGCAGCGGAGCACGGCCTGGGAGTACTGACCCGCCGCGAAAGCCTCCTCGACTTCGGCGCACAGCTCTCGCTCCCCAGGAGGCCACAGCAGTGCGAAGGAGAGCCCTCTGCGCAAGCTCGCGCTCGTCGCTCGCGGTGACGAGAGCGACAGGGGGCCTTGATCGGTCGAGGGCTGCCCCATGACGATGGCGCTCGACGGGATTCCGTGCCCCGCCTCGTCCCCTTCGCCCCCGCCCCGCGGGTTGCGTGCGCCGTCCTCGCCGCCGTGAAGCTCGTCGCCATCGGGGATCACGGTGCGGGCCGAGCTCATGGCTTCCGCGCTCATGGCCTCCGCGCTCATGGCCTCCGAGCTCATGGCTTCCGTGCTGAGCACCTCCGAGCTGAGCGCCCCGGCGCCGAACTCGTCGGAGCTGGGCACTTCGGAGCCGAGTTCCTCGGACCCGAGCCCGTCGGAGCCGATCCCATCGGAACCGAAGCCATCGTGGCTCATCGTCGCGGTGCCGATCGTCCCGATGCCGAGTTCTTCGTGGCTCAGCTCCTCGGAGGTCGGCTCCTCGAGGGTGGCGTGTGGCGGCATCGACGGCCACGCAGCGCTGGGGGCGCTCACCCGCGAGACCACCGGCTCGTACGCGAGGTGGGGTGAAGCGTCACGCAGCGCCGTGACCAGCCCCCCCTCGATGGCGTCGAACGTGGCCCCGAACCCCGACACCTCTTCGGGCAGGCGCTGCTCGAAGGCGCGCAGGACGCGCTCGCTGATGACCTCCAGCCCCTCGAAGACGCCGAGCCCTGTCCGCGCCGAGGCGGGGACCGAGATGGCGTCGAAGGGGTTCAGCATCTCGTCGAGCTCCTCGATGGAGAGCAGCTCCGGCAGGTCGCGCTTGTTGTGCTGGAACACGAGCGGGATCTGCCCCAGCTCGCGGCCCTGCTCGGCGAGGTTGTCGCGCAGGTTCTCAAGGCTCTCCAGGTTGGAGTCGGCGCGGGCCCGCTGCGAATCGCTCACGAAGACGATGCCGTCTGCGCCCGTGAGCACCAGCTTGCGCGTGGCGTTGAAGTAGACCTGCCCCGGCACCGTGAAGAGCTGGAGGCGCACGTTCATCCCGCGCACGGGCGGCAGGCGCACTGGCAGGAAGTCGAAGTAGAGCGTCCGGTCCACCGGCGTCGCCAGTGACACCAGCTTGCCGCGGTGCTCGGGCTTCGTGGTGCGGTGCAGGTATTCGAGGGTGGTGGTCTTGCCGCCCAGGCCTGGGCCGTAATAGACGACCTTGAAGACGAGCTCGCGAGAGAGCGGGTTAACCGAGGCCATGGGCTCGGGCCGGGACGATAGCCGAGCAAACCCTCAGGAAGCGAGCGCCCCGAAGCGAGCCTGAGCGAGCCGAGGCGCTCTCGGGGGGGCGGGTTACCGGACGCCCACCAGGGAAGCGAGCTTCCCGTTCTGTCCGATGAGCACCTGGAGGGCCACCTTCCCCCGGGCCGCCTGGAAGTAATCCAGCTTCAACCAGTGCGCGCCGGCCGTCAGGGTGACCTCCTTCTCGGCCGTCTTCTCGGTGTGAACCCCGTCGTTGTTCACGACGAGCCTGTCGTCGATGAAGAGCTTCGCGCCGTCGTCGGAGGTGAGCTGGAGCTGGTACTTGCCTTCCTTGGGCACCTCGAACCGCCCCTCGTACTGGATGAAGAAATACTCGTTCTGGACCAGCGCCCCCGGGAATCCACTACTGAACTCTTGAGACTGGATCGCGAACCGGTCGGTATACACCGTCGCAAAAGGCACCAGACTCCTGGTGCTCGTGGGCAGACGCTCGGTGCTCTCGGGGACCACGTAGGCCAGCCCCTGGAACGGGCCGGTCGTGCCGCTCCCGAACACGTTGGCCGAGGTGACCTTGGTGGCCGTCGCCGGCACCTTCGGGAGCTGCCGGGTCGCGGCCGGGTTGGTCGCGGGAGTGGTGCTGGCGGTCGTGCCCGAACGGGGCGGGGGGGCAGGTGCCCGGCCGCGGCCTGCAGTTTTCCCCTGCGTGGGCTGCTGGGCGCCGCTGCCAGTCGAGATCTCCAGCGTGCAGCCGGCGAGGAGGGACGCGGCCAGCAGGGTGATGACAGGTCGGACCATGGTGCGAAGCATGAGGGCTCTCCTGGAAAGCGACGGTGATGCAGCCTTAGACGGTCGGGTGCCCCGGAGCAATCACCGGCGAATGCAGGAGGCCTTCCGAATTCTCGAAAGCGCCCCGAAAACCGCCGGGATCAGGGGAGGGGACGCGCACCGGTCCCGTACCCGAGGGGGACTGTCACGTCGGGGGAGGCGCCTCGGGATCCCGGAGGACAGCCGTCGTCGGGTCAGGGGACTTCGTCACCGAGGCGCCACGGTCGTCCATGATCTCTTCGAGGACCCGCCACTGCGGCGATCTCAGCGCCAGGACCAGCGAGGCCACGCTCACCACGAGCCCCAGGGCGGCCAGGAGGTTGGCGAGGTGCTCACCGCCCCGCCGCTCTCCCGCGAAGAGCAGACCGAACCCCACCCCCGCCACGAGGCCCCCGATGTGCGCGGCATTGTTGGCCCGGAGCACCACCCCGAAGAGCACGCTGTAGAACACAGCCTGGATGGCAAACTGCTTCCAGCGCGGATCGCGCAGGCGCAGCAGCACCCCCAGGATGAGCCCCATGATCCCGAAGATGGCCCCGCTCGCGCCGGCAGTCGGGATCGGGAACCGGGTCGGGAAGACCACCGTGCTCCACACGATGCTCGCCAGGAAGCCGATGATGCCCGTGGTCACGTAGGTGACCATGAGCCGCGCCGGCCCCACCGCGGGTTCGGCGAGGCGCGCCAGGTTGAGCAGGCTGAGCATGTTCATCGCGAAGTGCATCACGCTGAAATGCACGAACACGGCCGAGAGCATGCGCCAGGGCTCCTCGAAGAGCGCCTCCGGGCCGAGCCACAGCGCACCGAAGCGCGTGGCACCGACGATGACACCCGGGCCGCCCCCCATGAAGAGAGGCAGCACCTTGCGCGAGGTCCAGTCGGCGAGCTGACCGGCGAACACCAGGGTGGTGAGGGCGAGCAGCACCTTCGTGGCCAGCAGCCGCTCACCGCCCACCCGCCCGCCGATGCGCGACGTGCCCACGGCGACTGCCGAGATGGGCGTGCCGCAGCGGATGCAGTGATCGAAGTCGACGCCATTCAGGGTGCCGCAACGCACGCAGGGCTTGAGCCGCGACCTGGCCGGGGCCCCGGTGCTCACGAGGCGCCTTCGGGGGCCACGGCCCGGGTGCTGCCGGACGACCGCCCGGTCCAGAAGATCATCGCGGCTCACTCTGATCGCACCCGCCCGTAAGGTCCACGGCTTTTCTCCGTTCTCCCATCGTGGATGCTGTGGTCCTCCAACGAACGACGCCTCGGTCCGACCCGGCCGTCTGGCCGTCGACCTCCTGCCGACTCCCGGCTGCTGCCGGTGGCCGCGCTCCGGGTCGGGTCCGGAAGTGGCCAGCTTTTCCCGTGCGGCGGGACTCTGCCCGCAGCTCACGTGCCCTCTCCAGCCGGAGGGCTGGGCGGCACCACCTGCGTCCGGCTATGGTCGCCTCCGTGACGGCGCCGAGGCCAGATCTGGAGGCAGAGCAGAAGCTGTGCGAGCGCGCCGCCCAGGGAGACCGCGCGGCACTCGGCCAGATCCTGCGGGTCCACGGCCCCGTGCTCTACCGCTCGGTGCTCCTCCCGCGGCTCGGCTCCCAGGCCCTGGCGCAAGATGCGCTCGCCGAGACCTACGCCCGCGTCGTGGAGAAGTTCGGCCAGTTCCAGTGGCAAAGCTGCGGGGTCTACCCCTGGCTGCGCGTCGTCGCGCTGCGCATTGCGCTCGACATGCTCCGCGCCCGCAAGCGCGAGACCCTCTTCGAGCCCGACGATCTCCAGCGGGAGATCGACGCCTCCGAATCGGACCCCTCGACGCGTGCCGACGTCGCCCTGTGCGAGCGGCGCGATCTCGCCGAGGCGCGTGCCCGGGTGGACACGGCGCTCGGACGGCTGAACCCCCGTTACGCTGGCGCGATCCGGATGCGGGTGCTGGAAGAGCGGCCGCGGGAGGAGGTCGCGCGAGAGCTCGGCGTCACCGTGGCCACCTTCGACGTGGTCCTGCATCGCGCGATGACGGCGCTGAAGAAGGCGCTCGGTGAAGGCCTTGGCGCAGCCCGGGCAGAGCACCAGGGCACCCCCAGGGAGGCAACATGACGAAGCGCGCGCAAGACGAGCTGCTGCGCCTCGCGCTGTCGGACGCGCCCCGGTCGGACGCGGAGGCAGCGGCGCAGAGCCCCTCCAGCGATGAGGGGGAGCCTCTCGACCCACCGGCCACCGACGAGGAGATCCTGCAGGCCCGTGCCCTCGCCGAAGCGCTCGAGCACGGCGACGATCTGCTGGCCACCGCGCTGCTGTCGGCCCTGGCGCCGCCCGACCTCGGTGCCGTTGATCACGACGCCCTGATCGCGCGCGCCCTGAGCAGCCCTGCCCTGAGCAGCCCTGCCCTGAGCGGCCCTGCCCTGAGCAGCCCTGCCCTGAGCAGCCCTGCCCTGAGCGGCCCTGCCCTGAGCGGCCCTGCCCTGAGCAGCGACGAGGCGCAGCCCACCCCGGCCGAACAGCACGCCTCCGAGGCGCTGCGCGCATGGCTCGACGATCCCGCGGCTCCCCCCGATGCCTCGGTGGCCAGCGCCGCCGAACTCGCGGGGATCCTGCGCGCCGCGAACCATCCTGCCTCCCTGCCAGAGCTTCCCATGCTCAGGAACGAGGCGCTGATCGTGCGCGCCCTCGGGCGGAAGCGCGCCGCCACCCCGCGGCGCCTCGTCCCCGTCACCATGGCCGCGCTCTCGGGCCTCGCTGCGGCCGCCGCCGCTGTCGCCCTGTTCCTCAACCCGGCCGCGGACAGCCCCACCGCGTCCCACATCCTGTCGGGCTCCGGAGCCCAGGCCGCGCTCATCCCCTCGCGCTCCACCTCCGAGCTGTTCGATCCGGCCACCCCGTTCCCCCGTGAAGGCGGGGAGTCGGCGCGCATCGATCGCATCGCCACCGCCCGCGCGGCAGACCTGCGCGCGAACCGCTACGCAGCGTGGGGGGTCCAGTGAAGCGCCTCGCCCGCCCCGCCGCGTCTGCGGCGCTGCTCGCGTTCGCCCTCGCGGCGTGCAGCCTCGGCGCATGCAGCAAGGAGCGCCCCGGCGATCCCACGAGCGGCCCCGCTGCCGGCAGCACCTGCGCGCCCTGCGACGGCACCCGCACGGTGGTCGACCCCACCTTGCTCGCCTTCCTGTCGAAGGCACGCGCCGCGCACCACCGCGCCGACCTCGCCATGGAGGCGGCCGACGCTGCGAGCGCGATCCGCGCCCTCGACGCCCTCGTCGCCGGCGCAGCCCCACCCGGCGCGCTCCCGGAGGTCGCCGAGGTGACCGCCGACACCCGGGCGCGGCTCGCCGACCTGCGCAGCGCCCAGGGCGACTTCGACGCCGCCCAGCGTGATCTCGACGCGGGCCTGGCCCTCGCCCGCGAGCCCTCTCACTTCCGCGGTCACCTCATCGAGGTCCGCGGGCTCGTCGAGGAGCGGCGCGCCAAGGCGCTCGCCGCGCAGGGCAACACCGAAGCGGCCGACCGCGCCCGGAAGGCCGCGGTCGCCGCGTACGAAGAAGCAATCACCATCCAGGAGAAGGTCATCGCCGACTCGCTCGAAGCCGCTGGCGGGAAGGGGCGCTGACGCGGGTCCCGTGGCGCGGCTGGTCACGGCTCCTGCCGCGTCATGAAGCCGACGAAACCGCACCCCACTTCACCTCGGATACCGGTCGCTCTTTCGCCTTCAGCTCCTGAAAACTCCTTCCGGGCCGGCCCCTTACCCCGCTAGACTCCGCCCGAGGAGCAGCCCTGCCTCGATGCGTGTTCGTGTACCAAGACCCAGGCCAGGGTGTGATCTGCGGTCACTCCCACTAACTCCCGCCCAGGCGTTTCTCCTCTCTCGGATCGACGGCACGCTCAACGAGCGGGACCTGGAGGCGATCACGGGCCTGCCGGGAAGCGCCGTCGAGGAGTCGCTGGAGCGCCTCCACGAACTCGGGGCGATCGTGTTCGACGACGCAGCCAACGGCACCCGGGCCACCCCTGCAGCCACCTCACCAGCGGCCGGCGCGCTCCGTCGCCCCGCTGCCCCGCAAGCCGCGCCCTCCTCTCCAGGTGCCGCCTCTCCACCGCGCCGCGTGACGCCCTCGCCGGGCCCCGCCCCCGCGGGCACGTCCAGCGCCGACGCCTCGTCCCCACCGCGCCGCGTGACGCCCCCACCAGGCCCCGCCGCCGCGGGCGTCTCCAGCATCGCCACCTCTCCGCCGCGCCGCGCCACGCCCCCACCAGGCCCCGCCGCCGCGGGCGCCTCTGCTTCTCCGTCTCCGTCGGGCGCCCCCGCGGCCCCTCCGGTGCAAGCGCCCGCGCCGCAGCGGACCGCGCCGACCTACGACCCTGCCGATCTCGCCGAGCAGGTCGAGCTTTCTCCGGAGAAGCGGCTCCGCATCCTGGAACTCTACGGCCGCCTCGAGACCGTCAGCCACTACGAGCTGCTCGGCGTGCCCGAGGGCGCCGAGAAGAAGCAGATCAAGGCCGCCTACTACGCCCTCGCGCCCGAGTTCCACCCCGACACCTACTTCCGCAAGCAGCTCGGCACCTACAAGCCCAAGATCGAGGCGCTCTTCAACCGCATCACCGTCGCGCACGACGTCCTCACCACGAAGGACAAGCGCGCCGAGTACGACGCGTACCTCATCCAGTCCCGGGTGAACCAGCAGATGTCGGCGCTCATCGAAGGCGCCCCTGCCGACCTGGCACGCGTCGCCTCGGTCGTCGACGCCACGGCGCGCATCGTCGCGTCCGAGCCGCCTCCCCCGATGCCACCCCCACCCGCAGCCTCGCCTGGCGCGGGCCCTGGCCAGCCACCCGCGAAGAAGAGCTCCCCGAACGTACCGGCCATCAGCGAGAAGGAGCGCCGCGAGCTGCTCGCCCGCAAGCTCGGGGGCGCCCTGCGTCGCCCCTCCTCGATGACCATGCAGGCCGTCCGGCCCCCCGGCCAGGTGTCCCCCCCGCAGATCCCTCCCGACCGTCCCTCCGAGTCTGGTCCCTCGCCCGCTGGTCCCTCGCCCGCTGGTCCCTCGCCCGCTGGTCCCTCGCCCGAGTCCGCGCGCGCGGCCGAGGTGCTGAAGACCCGCTACGACTCCGCCCGCGCGGAAGCCGCCCGCGTCCAGATCGAGCGGTACGTGTCGCTCGGGCGCGGCGCCCTCGAACGCAAGGACTTCGCCAGCGCAGCCAACGCCTACCGCATCGCCGCCTCGCTCGCCCCCGACGACGAGACGCTCCAGAAGTCGTGCACCGACATCCAGCGCCTCGCCGCCGCCGCCCTCGCCGAGGGCTACCTGAAGCAAGCGCAGTACGAGGAGAACCACGAGCGCTGGGAAGACGCCGCCCTCAGCTACGTCAAGGTCTGCGCCGGCCGTCCCGACGACGCCTCCCCCCACGAGCGCGCCGCCTTCACCATGCTCAAGGCCGGCAGCAACACCCGGAGGGCCGTCGAGTTCGCCCGACGCGCCGTGGAACTCGCCCCCGAGAACGCGGAGGTGCGCCTCACCCTCGCCCGCGCCTACGCCATCGTGGGCCTGGAACGGAGCGCGAACGGTGAACTCACCCGCGCCGCCGAGCTGGCCAAGGCCGACCCCAAGATCCGCGAACTCATCTCCCAGACCCGCGACCAAATCCGCCAAGGCAAACCCATCTAGGTACTGCGTACCCTGGAGCAGGGACCTGCGGTCCCTACGCTCCCGATGGTCGCTACCCCCCTTTGCTTCACCGGGACGCGGCGTCGAGATCGCGGGCCGAACGAGGCTGACGTCCTGGAGACCGGGGAGCTTGGGTCGCTACCCCCGTTGTATTGCCCGGACGCCGGACCGAGATCCCGGGACAAACGAGACCGACGTACCCTGGGAACCTGGGGGACCTGGTAGGCCCCGACGGCCTGACGGCGACCGCCCATCGCCTTTCTGCCCGTGCCTGATAAGAATGGCTGGGGCTCGGACCCGAGGACGTTCTAGATTGGGTTGCTTCGGCGGCTTCTGAACAGACCGCGGAGCCAGGACAGGAGCATCGAACCTCATGGATCGTGTCATCGGCATCGACCTCGGCACCACGAATTCGTGCGTTGCCATCGTCGAGGATGGCGTCCCCACGGTCATCCCCAACCGGGGAGGGTACAAGACCACGCCATCCATGGTTGCCATCACCGAGGCCGGTAAGCGCCTCGTCGGGCACATCGCCAAGCGCCAGGCGATCACGAACGCCGAGAACACCGTCTACGCGGCGAAGCGGCTCATCGGGCGCAAATTCTCGTCCCCCCAGGTCAAGAACGCCATCCTCACGGCCTCCTACAAGATCGTCGAGGGCCCCCACGGCGACGTGCGCATCCAGCTCCGGGACAAGACCTACTCCGTCCCCGAGATCAGCGCCATGGTCCTGCAGGAGATGAAGCTCTTCGCCGAGGACTACCTCAGCGAGACCGTCGCCAAGGCCGTGGTCACCGTCCCGGCCTACTTCAACGACAACCAGCGCCAGGCCACCAAGGACGCGGGCACCATCGCCGGCCTCGACGTCATCCGCATCGTCAACGAGCCCACCGCCGCGGCGCTCGCCTACGGCTTCGGCAAGCAGGTCGACCAGACCATTGCCGTCTTCGATCTCGGCGGCGGCACCTTCGACATCTCCGTCCTCGAGATCAGCTCCGGCGGCGTCTTCAAGGTCATCGCCACCGCCGGCGACACCTTCCTCGGCGGCGAGGACTTCGACGCCCGCATCATCGACTGGCTCGTCCAGGGCTTCCGCGAGACCCACGAGGTCGACCTCCGCCAGGACCGCATGGCGCTCCAGCGCCTCAAGGACGCCGCCGAGAAGGCCAAGTGCGAGCTCAGCGCCGTCGCGGAGACCGAGGTCAACCTCCCATTCATCATCTCCAACGCCCGCAACGAGGCCCTCCACCTCCAGCGCAGCCTGAGCCGCGCCACCCTCGAAGAGCTCTGCGACGACCTCATCGAGCGCTGCGTCGAGATCTGCGCCCAGACCCTGGACGACGCCCGCCTCGAGAAGAACGAGGTCGAGGAGGTCATCCTCGTCGGCGGCATGACCCGCATGCCCAAGGTCCAGCGCGCCGTGCGTGACTTCTTCGAGCGCGAGCCCTGCAAGGGCGTCCACCCGGACGAGGTGGTCGCGCTCGGCGCCGCCGTGCAGGGCTCGGCCCTCGTCGACGAGAGCAAGCAGATGATCCTGCTCGACGTGACGCCGCACGCCCTCGGCATCATGACCTTCGGCTCCCAGTTCGAGGAGCTCATCCCTCAGAACACCACCGTGCCCACCAGCCGGTCCAAGATCTTCACCACCAGCCGCGACAACCAGACCGCGGTGAAGATCCTGGTCATGCAGGGCGAGAGCCAGAACGCCCCCGACAACGAGCTGCTCGGGGAGTTCATCCTCACCGGCCTCCGCCGCGCCCCGAAGGGCCAGGTCGAGATCGAGGTCACCTTCGAGATCAACAGCGACGGCATCGTCTCCGTCAGCGCCCGCGATCTGGAGACCAACCAGCACCAGTCCATCCAGGTCACCGCCTCCAGCGGCCTGACCAAGGAGGAGGTCAACCAGATGATGGAGGACGCCCAGGAGTACCTGGTCGACCGCCGCGCCAACGACCAGTTCGAGGGCGTGCGCCAGGAGGCCGAGCGCCTCATCGCGGAGATCGAGCGCATGTTCCCCCAGGTCGAGCAGATCGTCGCCTCCAGCGACTTCGGGCGCGACGCCATCGGCAAGGCGCGGGGCATCGTCGACCGCTCGCGGCAGGCCATCGGCCGCCGCGACTCTGCGGCCGTGAAGGAGCAGATGGAGGCCCTCTCCCGCACCCACCGCATGTTCAAGGGCGTCGTGGCGAGACCGAACGGGTGAGGAGGGGGGAACGTATGAAGGACGGCCATGCAGTCATTGCCGCCTGATCCCGAGGGCCTCGACTCGGCCTGGGACGACGAGGACGAGGACGAGCCCCGCGAGGACGAGTCCACGCGCCTCATCGACTCCAAGGAGCTCTTCGAGCGCGCCGGCTTCACCATGGAAGAAGCGACCGGCGACGAGCCCCCCGTCCGCGCGCGCAGCGGCCGCATCACCGCCCGCGCGCCCAGCGAGGAGTACAGCGCCCACGTGAGCAAGGCGCGCCCCTCGGGCGCCCACGAGAACCTCACCCCGCAGACCCCAAAGGCCTCCGTCGCTCCCCCCGTCGGCGAGAGCTACGAAGAGACCCTCGACGCCTTGCTCCAGGAGCGCGGCTTCGACCTCGAGTGTGATGAGCCTGGCGTTCCCTCCGCACCGGGCGCCAGTGTCACCGCCCGTGGCTCCAGCGCCGGAGACCCGCGCGTCGCCCCGCCAGGCAGCGCGCCAGGCCGCCTCGGTGACCCCCGGCAGCCTCCTCCTGGCTCCGGCGCGCGCCTCTCCAGGCCCGACGAAGACGCCCCCCAGGTCGACATCGACTTCGAGCTGGGCTTCGACATGCCCGACCTCGCCCCGGACGAGCACCCTGTCCCCACGGCCGTCCCCACCCCCATCCCCGGCTCCTTCGCGCCCATGACCCCGCCGCCGGGCACCCTCCGGCTCGGCCTCATCGACGACGAGTTCGACCCCCTCAACACCAAGGACTGGCTGGGCGACCGCAGCCTCCCGCCTTCCGTCGTCTCCGGCGTCTCCGGCCGCGCCCCCCTCTCGCGCACCGAGGGCGCCCACGCCCCCACCCTCATCCCCGGCGCCTGGCCTCCCTCGCCGCGCCCCTCCCAGCCCGCCGCGCACACCTTCGAGAAGCGCCCCTCCGTCCACGCCCCGGCGCCCCCCCCGCTCCCCCCGGTGGTGCCCTCCACCCCGCCAGCGCCGACGCCCCACACGCCCCCCACGGCTGACGACCGCCGTCGCCAGATGCTCCAGCGCTTCGAGAGCGGCGACTACAGCGGCGCCCTCGTCCTCGCCGAATCCATCCTCGACGAGACCCCCGACGACATCACCATCCGCCGCTACGCCGAGAGCTGTAACGAGATGCTCCGCCAGACCTACAAGGCCCGCATCGGCGACGGCTCCCAGGTCCTGCGCATCCTCATCTCCAACGAGCAGATCCGCTCCCTCAACCTCGACCACCGCGCCGGCTTCCTCCTGTCGTGCATCGACGGCATGAGCTCCATCGACGACGTGCTCGACGTCTGCGGCATGCGCGAGCTCGACGCCCTCCGCATCCTGTACGAGCTGGTGCAGGAGAACATCGTCGCCCCCATCGACGACGGCCTGCGCTGACCGGCCCCATGCGCACCGCGCTCCAGGTCTCTGGAGGCCTGCTCCTCGCCCTCCTCGCGCACCACACCGCTCTCCAGCTCTCCAGCTCCCGCGCCACACCCTCCCTCGCGCCGCCGTCCACCGCGCCGCCGTCCACCGCGCCGCCGCCCTCCTCGTCCCCGGCTCCGGCCCTCTCAGCGCCGCCCGACCCGCTCCCCGAGCACGCCGCCCCCGTCGCGAGCTACACCCTCCGCGCCCGCCTCGAACCCCTCGCGCACCTCGTCCGCGGCGAGGGCACCCTCACCTGGCGCAACACCTCCCGCGACCCCCAGCCGGCCCTCTACGTCCACCTCTACCTGAACGCCTTCAAGAGCCGTCACACCCTCTTCCAGCGCACCCCCATCGAGGGCTTCCGCGGCACCCCGCACCCCTCCGAGCACGGCTGGATCGACGTCACCCGCTTCGCCATCCGCGACATGGACGCCCGCGACGTCTGGCCCTCTCCCCAGCCCACCACCCCCGACGACCCCCACGACCAGACCGACATCCGCGTCCCCCTCCCGCGCCCCGTCGCCCCTGGCGAACAGATCACCATCGACCTTGCCTGGGACGCCCACCTCCCGCCCATCGTCGCGCGCACCGGCCACCTCGGCACCTTCCACATGGTCGCCCAGTGGTTCCCCAAGATCGCCCGCCTCGATCCTGACGGCCGCTGGCGCCACTTCCCCTTCCACCCCCTCTCCGAGTTCCACGCCGACTTCGGCACCTACGACGTCACCCTCGACGTCCCTGCCGCCTACCTCGTCGGCGCCACCGGCCAGCTCACCACCGAGACCCGCGCCCCCGACCGCGTCGTCCGCCGCTACCTCCAGCACGACGTCCACGACTTCGCCTTCGCCGCCTGGGACCACTTCCAGGAGCGCACCGCCACCACCCCCGACGGCATCGCCCTCCGCTGCCTCTACCCCCCTGGCCAGGACCACGCCGCCGCCCTCCAGCTCGACCTCGCCACCTTCGGCCTCGCCCACTTCGGCCAGGCCTTCGGCCGCTACCCCTACGCCACCCTCACCCTCGTCCACCCCCCACCGGGCGCCGAGGAAGCCGGCGGCATGGAGTACCCCACCCTCATCACCACCGGCGGCACCTGGGACACCCTCTTCGTCGGCGAGCGCGGCCTCGCCAGCCTCACCCTCCACGAAGTCGCCCACCAGTGGTTCTACGGCCTCCTCGCCACCGACGAGCACCGCCACCCCTTCCTCGACGAAGGCCTCACCACCTGGGCCGAAACCGACGCCCTCCACGCCCGCTACGGCGCCGGCTCCCAGCTCTCTCTCCTCGGCCTCGACGTCGACGTCACCGCCACCCACCGCATCGCCGCCCTCTACGCTGGCCCTGACGGCCCCCTCGACCAGCCCACCCCCGCCTTCATGTCCGGCGCCGAGTACGGCAACCAGGTCTACTCCCGCGCCTCCACCCTCCTCGCCACCCTCGGCCGCGTGTACGGCGACGACCACCTCCGCGCCGCCCTCGGCCACTACGCCCGCGCCCACCGCTTCGCCCACCCCACCCCCGACGACCTCCTCGCCTCCGTGCGCAGAACCCTCGGCGACACCGCTGCCGAAGCCCTCCACGCCGGCCTCCGCGGCGCCCGCGTCGACTACGCCGTCACCGAGATCCAGCCCGACGCCCCCGACCCTCTCCCCGCCACCGCGCCATCACCGCCTGCCGCCTCTCCCCCCGACCCTCCTGCCTACCGCGCCCTCGTCCTCGTCCGCCGCCGCGGCGATCTCGTCCTCCCCGTCGACATCGACCTCTACGCCGCCGACGGCACGATCCAGCGCGTCCGCTGGGACGCCCGCGAACGCGCCGCCCGCATCCCCTACGCGGGCAACGCCCCCCTCGTCGCCGCCATCGTCGACCCCGACTTCCGCGTCCTCCTCGACGAGGACCTCACCAACAACGCCCACCACCTCGACCCTGCCCGGCTCGCCCCCCGCGTCCTCGAACGCGCCACCTTCGCAGCCGGCGCAGCCCTCTGGGCCATCGCCCCATGAGCGACCCCCCGCGCACCCTCCACCCCACCGCGCGCCGCCGCCCCGGCATGGTCGCCCTCTACTTCGCCTACCGCGCCCTCGCTTCCCTCCTCCTCGCCCTCCCGCCCTCGCTCCTCGCCGGCGCCTACCTCGGCCATCACCCCCGCCTCGACGCCCCCCTCTTCGACCCTGGCGCCCTCCTCCTCACCGACCTCGCCCGCCTCACCGAGCTTGCCCTCCCCGCCCTCGCCGCCCAGTTCGGCCTTGGTGCCCTCCTCGCCGCCGCCCTTGGCCTCTTCCCCCTTGCTGCGCTCCTCGTCGCCCTCGGCCACGACGGCCCCCTCCGCGCCCCCTTCCTCGCCTCCCGCATCGCCAGTGCCCTCGGCCCCCTCGTCCTCCTCTGGGGCGTCTCCCTCCTCGCCCAGCTCGCCGCCGGCACCCTCACCCTCCTCCTCGGCGCCCAGCTCCTCGACCCCTTCGCCCTCACCGGCCCTGCCGACGACCTCACCCACCTCGCCCTCGTCGCCCTCGCCCTCCTCGCCGCCACCGCCGTCGGCGTCATCCACGACCTCGCCCGCGTCGCCGCTGTACACCAGGGCCTCGGCTTCCTCGACGCCGCCACCCGCGCCCTCGCCCTCGTGCGCACCTCCCCGGGCCGCGTCACCCGCGCCTGGCTCCCGTGCGCCGCTCCTGCCGCCGCCCTCCTCGTCGCCGCCGCCTGGCTCGGCGCGCGCCTCGGCCTCGCCACCGGCCCGCGCATCGCCCTCGCCTTCCTGGTCCACCAGGCCGCCCTCTTCGCCGCCACCTGGCTCCGCGCCACCTGGCTCGCCGCCGCCCTCCGCCTCGTCGACGACCCCGACGACCACGCCCCGCCCCCCGCCCCGCCCTCACCCGCGATCGCCGCGCCGTGACTGGTGACCGTGGCACTGTGGCACCGCGGCACCGTGGCCTCGTCACCGCGACCACCTCGCGCCCCGTGCGCCTCACCGCAGCCCCATGCCCATGCGCCTCCGTGTTTCAGACGCGCGGCAAATCCATCTTGACAGAAAAGGTCATTTGCCTAATTTAGCCCGCCCGTAGCGCAGCACGGACGTGCGCGTGACGCAGGCCCAGGTAGCTCAGTTGGTAGAGCAGGGGATTGAAAATCCCCGTGTCGGCGGTTCGATTCCGTCCCTGGGCACGAAGTTTCCTCGCTGAACCACGCTGCCCCTCCGCAGCGTAGCGAGGAGCAACCCTCCTCCGGCGTAGCGCCAAAGCGCCACCCAGAAGCGGCGCGCAACAGCGCTGTCGCTCAGCTCCCGAGCGGTGAGCGCCACGACTAGAGTGCCGCTCATCGTGGCTCGCCTCCTCCCCTCCGCCCTCGCTCTGGCGCTGCTCGCAGCGTGCGCTCCCTCCGCACCGCTTCCAGCGCCAAGCTCCGCTCCCACCCCAGCCGCGGCTTCCCCGGCGTCTCCCGCCTCATCGACCCCCGCCACCGCCTCGACCTCTCCCACCCCCGACGCCCCTCCTCCGCGAGACGTCCTCCTGCGCCCCGAGGACTGGACCGAGGAGATCGTCGCCACCGGCCTCACCGCGTACCTCTCCCTCGCGCTCCGCGGCGACCACCTCGTTGCTGCCTCCGATCGGGCCGTCGCCTCTCGCCGCGGCGGCACCTGGAAGTTCGGCCCACCGCTCGTCGCCGAACGCACCGGCGCCAGCAGCGCCGCAAACACCACGATCACCGCCCTCGCACTCGACGCCGCGCAGCGCCCCCACCTCGTCCTCTTCGAGGCCTCCGCCGAGGTCGCCCCCGCAAAGCTCCAGGCACGCCACCTCGCCGCCCGCCTCACCCCCGACGGCAAGCTTGAGCAGCCCACCCAGATCCCCTGCGACCTGATGGCGCAGCACTACCGCATCACCGTGGGCGACGACGGCATCCTCCGCATCCTCACCACCTGCGGCAACGAAGCCGTGGTCCTCGCCCGCAAGGCCACCGGCTTCGAGACCGAGCTGCGCCTCGAACGCTTCGCCGCCGGCAGACCCACCGCCTCCGAGCACGGCTGGGCCTTCACCGCCTCCGCGCACCTCGGCGCCACGCCTCCCGAGGGCCAGCACCAGATCCTCTGGTCACGCGCGGGCACCGTCGCGAAGGCCACCCTCCCTCCCCGGCGCAACCACTTCGGCGTGCCGGGCCTCTCGCGCCGGGGCACCGTGGCCCTCGTCCTCCAGGACCACGACGAGCACTTTTTCTGGGCGGTCCACGACGGCACCGCCTGGCACGAAGAGCCGCTCCCCTCCGCATGCACCGCCGCCGGCATCGTGCACTGGTCCCTCGACCGCGCCGTCGTCCTCTGCCTGCCCGCAGGCAACGAGCACAACACCTACCTCCTCCTCCGCGGCAAGGACGGCTGGAGCCGCTCGACGTTCATCGCCCCTGGCGCCCGCCAGATCGACGACTTCCTGATCGACCCCAAAGGACGCCTCCACGTCTCCTACCGCCTGGGCCTCGGCACCACCACGAGAGCCATCTACGCGACGGCGCCCCTCTCGTTTGGAGAGTAAGCCTCAGCCAGCGACCTCCCCGGCCAGCGTCCTCCCCGGCCAGCGCTCTTCTCGCCTCCACCGCTGCACCCACCGCCCTTCGCCAAGGACCTCCATGCACACCCCTCTCCGCGCCCTCTCCCCCCCCGTCCTCGCCTCCGCCCTCGTCCTCGCCTCCCTGGCCTGCTCCAGCGACGACGGCGGCGCAGGCACGGGCGCCAGCACCTCCTGCCCTCCCGGCACCGGCGGCGCCCCCACCACCAGCACCACCAGCAGCACCGACGTCATCTCGGCCATCAGCGCAGGCGGCGCAAACGCAGGCGGCGCGGGTGGCATCGCCGGTGTCGGCGGCGCAGGTGCAGGCGCCTCAGCCTCCGGCGGCGCTGGCGGCACCGGCGCTGCCCCTCCCGTCCCCCTCGACCTCACCGACCCTGCCGACAACCTCCTCGCCTTCGCCAAGACCCGCGGCTCCCTCGACCCTGCGGAGGAGGTCGTCTTCTACTGGAGCGGCAGCCTTTACCGCTTCCTCCCTGCCGACCCTGCCGCCCCTCCCGCAGGCTTCTCCTCCGGCACCCCCATCCTCCGCTTCGAGGGCTACAACATCAGCCGCATGACCCTCACCCCCGAGGGCACCTACCGCCTCCTCACCCGCGAGATGAGCCTCTACGAGTCCCTCGACGGCACCATCCTCGACTGCTGGCCGAACCCCCTCCTCGACCCTCAGAACCCCCAAAACGTCACCGTCCTCCACGTCTTCAACGACCCCGTGAACTTCACCTTCGCAGGCGCCACCCCCTACACCGAGATGGCCGACCGCATCGTCTTCACGAGCGACCAGATCCTCGCCTACCCCTCGGTCCTCCCCATCGCCACCTACCCCCAGTACTCCGCCGGCAACACCTACCAGACCACGGAGCTGTTCAACTTCTACGCAAGCCGCGCCGACCTCGAAGACCCCACCCAGACCACGGTCCCCACCGAGCTGTCCTGGACCCGCATCGGCCAGTACCTCCCCTGGATGCAGATGGCCCAGGCCCCTGGCCACCTCGTCTACCAGACCCGCGGCCGCAAGCTCCCCGGCGGCTGGAACGCCCTCCCCCAGAAGGTCCGCGACTACGTCCTCGCCCACCACCCCGAGTACCAGCACGCGCCGACGACAGACCAGGCGCCGAACGCCACGAGCTGGCGCACCTTCAAGGCACTGAAGGACGCCGGGCAGTACGTCGACACCTGCAACGCGCCCTGAGCGAGCTAGCCGCGCCACACCCAGCCGCGCCACCCCCAGCCAGTGCTTGAGTCCTTGCACCTGAAGAACGAAGACAGAGCCGATGCTTGAGTCCTTGCACCTGAAGAACGTGGGGCCCGCGGCCGAGATGCGCATGGACCTCGCGCCGCGGCTCAACCTCATCACCGGCGATAACGGCCTCGGGAAGAGCTTCCTCCTCGACGTGGCTTGGTGGGCGCTGACGCGGACCTGGGCGCGGAACCTGGTGATCCCGAGCGCACCAGCAGGAAAGCCGGTGATCGAGTTCGCCTACACCAAGAAGACCGCGGGCTCCTACGCTTACGCGAGCACCTTCAACCGTGACGAGGAGCAGTGGTCGGTCAAGAACAGCCGACCGGCAATCCCTGGCCTCATCCTGTACGCGCAGGTCGACGGCGGCTTCTCCGTCTGGGATCCCGCCCGAAACTACTGGAAGAGCAGCGCGCCCGAGCGCCCTGCCGCATACCTCTTCACCCCGTCCGAGGTCTGGGACGGCAACGCCCACTGCGAGGGCCTCATCCGCGACTGGGCGTCGTGGCAGCGCGAGAAGGGCAACGCCTTCGCCCTCCTGAGCCAGGTCCTGGAGGTCCTCTCCCCGTCGCCCACGGAGAAGCTCGTCGCGGGCGAGCTTCGCAAGCTCACCGTCGACGACCCCAAGCGTTACCCCACGCTGCGCATGCCCTACGGAGAGGACGTCGCGGTGACGCATGCGTCTGCGGGCATGCGCCGGATCCTCGCCCTGACCTACCTCCTCATCTGGACCTGGCAGGAGCACCTCGCGGCGGCGAAGGTCCGCGGCGAGCCGCCGGCCCGCGAGGTCGTCTTCCTCATCGACGAGATCGAGGCGCACCAGCATCCGCAGTGGCAGCGGCGCATCGTCCCTGCGGTCCTCAAGGTCATGGATTCCCTCACCGGCAACCACGGCTCGCGGGTCCAGCTCGTGGCCGTCACCCACTCCCCTCTCGTCCTCGCCTCCGCCGAGCCGTTCTTCGACGCCCAGCAAGATGCCTGGTTCGACCTCGACCTGGAGGAGCGCACTGTCGTGCTGCGCAAGCGCGACTTCGTGCCTCACGGCGAGGTCTCCAACTGGCTCACCAGCGAGGCCTTCGACCTGGCGAGCCCGCGGTCTCTCGAAGGAGAAGAGGCCATCGAAGAAGCACTCGCCTTGCTGCGGCAGCCGAAGCCCACGAAGGCCGCCATCCTCGCCGCAGACCGGAAGCTCCGCAGCGCCGGCCTACCTGACATCGATCCGTTCTGGGTTCGCTGGGGCAACTTCGTCGAGACGATGACGGCGCCGAAGGTCACGCCGAAAGGCACGCCGAAGGTCACGCCGAAACGTACCAAGGGAGGCAAGCGATGATCCCCGTCGCGCCGGCAAAGGAGCCGCCGAGCTTCGAGCGGCTTGTTCGGCAGAAAGGCCTCGCCGCCATCGACGAGCTTGTCGGTCGCGAACCGCGACGTCGTCGCCCTGGCCCGCCACGGAACCAGGAGGGCGTCTATAGCCGCGAGGAGGACATCCCCTCGGAGGTCTTCCCACCGTTCTGGCGTGACGCGCTGCCTGACATGCTCGAACGCTACGAGCGCCGGTGCGCGTACCTGGCCTTGTACATCGAGCACGCCACGGGGAACCCGACCGTCGATCACGTCCTGCCCAGGTCGCGCGCATGGGAACACATCTACGAGTGGGCGAACTACCGGCTCTGCGCGGGTGCGATCAACGCAAAGAAGGGTGCCTTGCTCACGCTCGTCGATCCCTTCGAGGTGGCGCCGGGCTGGTTCGCGCTCGAGTTTGTTGGGTTCCAAGTCGTGCGCGGCCCCGCAGCACCGTCCGCGCATCTGGCCAGGATCGACGTGACCCTGCCCGTCCTCAACACGCGCGACTGCTGCAAGGCGCGAGAGGAGTACGTGCGCAACGCCTGGGACCTCCTCCCACCGGAGCAGTTGTCAGCGCAGGCCCCGTGCACGCATCATCTCGATGAGATGAGCACGCCTCTCAGGGTAGTCATCTCCTACGCCGAGCAGGACGAGGCGTTCCTGCGTGAGCTTGAGAAGCATCTCGGCCCCTTGAAGCGACAGGGGGTCATCGACACCTGGACGAAGCTCAGGCTTCTTGCCGGCGAGGAACTCGAGAAGGAAACACGCTCCCGCCTGGAGCAGGCGCAGGTCGTCATCCTCCTCGTCAGCGTGGATCTCCTGGCTTCTGACTTCTGTTACGACGCCGAGCTTGGACGAGCCCTGGAGCGTCGCCAGGCGGGACACGCTGCGGTCATTCCCATTCTGGTGCGGAACTGCTCCATCGAGGACACACCCCTCCATGACTTGCTGGTGCTGCCCCGCGGTGGCGGCACGGTAGCCCGAGCTTCCAGCAGCGACGACGCGTGGACCGAGGTCGTCAAGGAAATCAAAGAAGCCATCCGCAGCTTCACCGCGCAGCGCACAGAACACCAGGAATCACCAGGCGCCCCCTTCGTTCCCGAGCACAACCTCCCCTCGGAGCGTGCCTGCTTCGGGCGCCTGCCCATCCTCGCGGATCTCTCCAGATCGCTCCTCACGCCGTCTCCAGCCCGCATCCTGCTCCTCGGCTCGGGTGGCATCGGCAAAACCACCCTCAGCCTCGCAGCGCTGCACCATCCGGACGTCGCTGCCCGTTACGGCCCGCGGCGCTACTTCGTGCGCCTCGATGCGGCCCACGATGCCGAGGCCGTTGCGGCAGCCATCTCCGCGGCGCTGCGGCTCACCCCAGGTCCTGAGCACCGTGCCCGCGCTTTGAACGAGCTGGGCCGTGAGCCCGCGCTGCTGGTGCTCGACAACCTGGAGACGGCCTGGGAGAACGACGCGAAGGGCGTGGAAGCCTTCCTCGACGCCCTCGGCGTACTGCGCGGTGTCTCGGTCATGGCCTCCATCCGCGGCGCGGGCCGACCGGGTGGTCTTGCCTGGCAACCCGTGCTGCGGATCCAGCCCCTGGAAGACACAGATGCGCAGGACATCTTCTGTGCGATCGCCGGTGACGAGCACCGGCACGACCCCCGGCTCGGGCCGCTCCTCGCAAAGATGCACGGTGTTCCGCTGGCCATCACGCTCCTCGCGCACGCCGCGCAAGGGAACGACCTCACGAATCTCGCGAACGAATGGGAGCAGCGCCGCACCGAATTGCTGGATCGGAGCGCCGGAATGCCCGATCGCGAGAGGAGCTGGGCCGCGTCCCTGGAGCTATCGCTCGCCTCTCGCCGGATGACCACCCACGCTCGAAGGCTCGCCAGCCTCCTGGGCGTTCTTCCGGACGGTAGCCCAGGAGGACCTCCGGGCATTGTTGCCGGGTGCTGGACCGGGCGCAGCGCGCGTGCTGGCGCACCTCGAGCTCGCCTATTTCGAGAAAGCGCGCCTGCGCATGCTGGCGCCTGTGCGCGAGTACATGGCGCGCGCCCACGCTCCCGGTCTCCACGACGAATCCGGAGATCTGGCTCGGGCCATGGCCCACTACCGGGAGCTGGCACGCGCCGAGGGGCCGAAAGTAGGTGGCGCCGGCGGACGGGAGGCCATTGCGCGGCTGGTGTCCGATCTGGCCAACGTGGATGCGATGATCCGGCGCGGCCTGACAACAGCGGAGCCTGTGCCCTGGATTGAGGCGGCGATCGCGCTGACGGACTTCGCGCGCTTCTCCGGGCATGTCACCCCTTCGCCCCTTGACCTGGCAGGTGCGACCTCGACAGCGCTCTGTGCCACCTGGCACGCTGCCCGGTGCATTCAGAGTCTGGGGGACATCGCGCTTGCACGTTCGGAGCACGAGGAGGCGAGAGAGCAGTACGAGCGTGCGCTGCCTATGTACGAGCAGGTGGGGGATGTGCTGGGGCAGGCCAACTGCATTCGGAGCCTGGAGAACATCGCGCGAGCCGAGGGCGCTGCGCACAGGGCCCGCGAGCACTATCAAGCCGCCCTCGCGCTCTATGCCCGCATCCCCGAGCCTTACTCCCTGGGCCACACCCACCGCCTGCTGGCACATCTGGAGACCGATCCTGCGGCCCGCCGGGTTCACGTCGACGCAGCCCGCAGCTTCTGGCTCGGCATCGATCGCCATGACCTCGTAGCCCTCCTCGACCAGGAGTTCCCCGCCGGTCCACCCGCAGCCTGAGCCCTTGCGCTTTTCCGGCGATGTCGCGCCTGCATGCTGCATCCTCCGGCTCTCGTCCTGCTCCTCGCCTCCCACCGTGCACCCGGCAAAAGCGTCCCGCTGTCCGGAACAGAGATAGGAGGAGCCGCGGCACGCCCCCCCTGACTGGCGCGCGCAACCACATGCCACGCGCACCTCGGCCTCCCCGCGGCCCCCCACCGGAGCAACCACCCCGTGCCCTCCTTGACCCACGAAGCCCTGCTCCTCCTCTTCCGCAACCGGCCCACCCTCGCTGCCGAGTTCCTGCGCGACACGCTCGGCGCGCCGGTCCCGCGCTTCACCGAGGCCCGCATCGAGCCTGCGGAGCTGACCGAGATCGTCCCCGCCGCGCACCACGCCGACCTGGTCGTGCTCCTCCTGGAGGACCGCCCGGTGCTGGCCATCGTCGTCGAGGCGCAGCTCGGGCGCGACCCGGACAAGGCGTATGCCTGGCCGTCGTACCTGGTGGCGGTGCGGGCGCGTTACCGCTGCCGGGCGTGCCTGCTGGTGGTGACGACCGACGAGGCGATCGCCGCCTGGAGCGCCGAGCCGATCGACCTCGGTCCCCCGCGCTGGGTGCTGGAGCCTTACGTGCTGGGGCCCAGCGCCGTGCCGGTGATCACCGAGCCTGCCGAGGCGCGGATGAGGCCCGAGGTGGCGGTGCTCTCGGCGATGGCGCACGGGCAGAGCGAGGCCGGGCTGTCCGTGGCGCTCGCGGCGCTGGCTGCGGCTGCCGGGCTCGATGCGGAGCGGCAGCAGCTCTACGTGGACGTGGTACTCTCGTCGCTGAACGAGGCGGCGAAGCGGAGCCTGGAGGCGATGATGAAGAGCGGGTACGAGTTCCAGAGCGAGTTCGCGCGCACCTACGTGGCCAAGGGCGTTCAGGAGGGAACCCTGAAGGCCAAGGCGCAGGCCGTGATTGCCTTCCTGGAGGCCCGTGGGCTGGAGGTGCCCGCCAGCGTGCAGGAGCGCATCCTCGCCAGCACGGACCTGGCCGAACTGGATCGCTGGATCCGGCGAGCCGCGGTGGTCCGCGATGCGCACGAGCTGTTCATGGCCACCCCCTCCTGAGGAGGGCAACCAACCTCTCGGGACAGGTCGGTGACCTCTCGGGACAGGTCGTCGTCCTCTCGGGAGAGATGGATCGACCTCTCGGGACAGGACGGCGACCTCTCGGGACAGGTCGGCGACCTCTCGGGAGAGATGGATCGACCTCTCCGGACAGGACGCTGACCTCTCGGGACAGGTCGGTGACCTCTCGGGAGGGTACTGGTCAACTTTGACCCTAGCTGGTCAAGTTTGAGGTTTGAGCGTAGCGGACGCTGATCTCGGCACGTAGGTTCGGACCCGCAAGCAAGTGCAGCCCGCGATGGCGCCAACCATCCGGGCTGCGTGGCCGAACCCCGTCAGAGCGGAGTCCGACGATGAACGTTGTACGCCTACGCCCTCATCAGGGCAAAGGGACTGGTCTGCCTGGTCCCCGCCGATCCTCAATCCAGCTCACCGACACCGAGCAGATGCGGCTCCGCGCCGCGCTGCGGAACCTGCGCGCCCTGTACGGGTCGTGGGACTGCCTCGCCGAGGTCATGGGCGTCAGTCCAGGAACGCTCGCCAGCATCGTGAGCGGCAAGGACTCGTCGCCCGGGATGGCCGTGCGTGCCGCGCGGGCCGCAGGCACCACCGTGGAGGCGCTCCTCGGTGATCTGAAGGTCGCCGCGTCCTGCCCCCACTGCGGGGCGGCGTGGGAGGTGCGGTCATGATCACCCGCGGTCCCCTCCTGGAGTCCTCCATGGAGCTGTCGCTCGACGAGCAGGAGAGCAAGGGCGTGCGCGAGTGCCTCTACACCATGCGGGAGATCACCGGCTCGTGGGCTGCCGTGGATAACCTGCTGTTCCTCGGCAAGGGCGACGCTGAGAAGATCTGGAACGGCACCTACACCGCCACCTGCGAGATCGCCTATCGCGTCTCCAAGCGCACCAACTACACCGTCGACGACGTGATCATCGGCGACCGCAACGGGCGCTGCGCCCACTGCAAGCGCCCGCAGCCCGACCCGCACAAGACGCCCACGCCCGGCGCGCCGCCGGAGGCGAAGGCGTGACGCCCCGGCGGCGCCGCGATGGTGCCGCCTACGCCCCTGCCAGCTTCTACATGGACGAGATGCCCATCGTCCGGATGGCTCCCTACGTGCGCGCGCTCCTGCGCGCCATGAAGGTGCCTCCGCAGGACTGGGAAGATGTCGTCCAAGAAGTCACGGCTGCGGCGTGGGTCGCGATGACGGAGGGCCGCTTCCGGCCCTTGCCCGGGCAGCCGCTCGGCGATGCCATCAAGCTCTGGCTGACGGGCATCACGTGGCGACAGGCGAGCCACTACCGCGAGAAGGCCCATCGGCGCCGCGAGATCCCCGACGCTGCGCCGTGGGGCGTGCCAGGCGCCGATGACTGGCTGCCGCACCTCCCCGCCACCGCGGGCGTGGTCGAGGCCAGGGACATCCTTCGGGCGCTGGACCGAATCACCGAGGCTCAGGCCGAGATCCTACTCATGCGCTACGGCGAGGGGCTCGACATCACTGAGATCGCCCAGGTCCTCGACGTGAAGTACGAGACCGCCCGCGCCCGCCTCCGCGCCGCCAGGCTGCGTTTCATCGCGGCGGCCGAGAACTGGCAGCGCGTCCGATCGTAGCGAATCCCGCCTACAGCCCGCGCTGGCGCAAGCTCCGATCCTGACGTTCAACCCATCAAAATTGCGCAAAGCGCGTGGGCGCCGGTTGGTACAGTTGGCCACTGACTGTCTGCGCGCGCGAATGCTGGACAAATCCTCGCGAAGAGTTGTATAGTCAAGTTGACTGAACGCATCCCACGGGGCGATCTCGGTTGACGAGCGGTTCAGCACAAAGCTTTAGTGCTGCTCGTCGGAGGCGTGGCGTCATCAGGCACCACGTCGAAAAGAAAAAGCCGAGGTGTTTGCACCACCTCGGCCTAATCCGGCGTAAACGCCACGGTGGGTTAGCACCGTTCTGTGGACGTGTATCCGAGCATAGGCTCTGGACGCCGTCAAGCGCTGACTCATCGCGGCATCTATCCGAGGAGGATAGGTGAGCAGCGACAACAGTAATTCCCCCGCCAACATCCAGTTCAAGTTCCAGCGCCGTGAGCCGGTTCCTCCCAAGGGCCCTGGCTCGGGCGCCCCGCCCTTCATGCTTCCGCGCTTCGATCCACGAAGGCGCCCGCGCTAGTCATCGAACAGCCGCAGTTGCGTAGGCTTAGGCTTCGGTGACTGCGGCCCTGCCTTCGGGCTCGGCGTCGGCGCTGTCCTCGTGGATGCCGTCGATGTCGAGCCCACCTTCCCCTCGCCTACCACACGCAGCCATCCGCGGCCGTTCGGCAGGGGCCTCGCCGCGGGCGTCTGCGCCCCTTCCGGGGGCTCTGGCAGCTTGAGCGGCCTGGGGTCCGGGGGCGGCGCGGCAGGCTCGCTGAGGGCCGCCTGGACCAGCTCCTGGATGCTCCACACGTGGCGGGTGATGCCGGCCTCCATGGCGGGCGTGACCCGGAGCGCTTCGTGCACGCGGCACAGGTTGTAGAACCCCATGTGCAACGAGATCGCCGCGCGGTGGTTGTCGAGCTTCTTGGAGAAGCCGTTGCAGAGCCGGGTCAGCCTGCGGATCTGCATGCGCATCGTGAGGTTCTGCCGCTCGATGTGGGACGTCGAGATGCGCGACATCTCCGGAGATCCCATCCTGGGGATGCGCGTGATGAAGGCGTGGCGGGGTGGGGCGTACCGATGATCGCTGGGCTGCCCGTCGTGCTGGCGCCCCTTGCGGTAGTCCTTGTGCACCACGCCGTAGTCCACGGCGCCCTGGAAGTGCTCGCCGACTGCTTCGGCGTACGGCTGGAAGCCATCGGTGCAGAGCAGCGGCACCGTGACGAGCCGCGCGCGCAGGTCCGCGATGAAGGCTTGCGTGTTCGCCTCGTCGCGCTTCCCGACGCGGTAGCTGATCACCAGCTTGCAGGTCCGCGCCATCGCCACGAAGGCGTAGGCGTCGCCCCACTCCGCAGGGTCCTCGGGCGTGACGCGCGCCTGCTTCTTCTGCACGTAGGACCAGATCTCGTCGGCCTGCACGTCGCGCACGTCGATGTCGCGGACCATGCGGTCATGCAGCCGCGCACAGCCCTCACCCATCCGGAGGAGCAGCGACAAGATCGCCGGCTGACTCACCCCCGTGAGGCGCGACGTCCCTCGGACGCTGGCGCCTTCCACGAGATGAGCCACGACGGCAACGCGCTGCTCCATCGGGAGCACGTTCGCCATGGTGAACCCCTTGCTCTGCGGAGCGGGGCGGGCCATGCTCAGGTTGCGGATGCTGGCGGGCCCTACCCGCTCGTGTCTACGCCCCGCTCCCGGGTTCCAGCCGAGGGCGGGGCGCTTTGCTTTGTGGCTCAAACATAGCGCGAGCGCGCGAAAACTGCTTCAGCAGAGACGGGGCAGGTAGGACGCTGAATGTCCTGAGCCCTACGGAATGGGTTCGACGCTCTCCTGCTCTGTGCCGCACTTAGCACACGTGAAGTTGGTCACGCGTTCTTTACCGCCATCCTTGTTTGTTCGCACATAGGTGCTCTGCTTCATTTCCATCTCTTGGTTGCACTTGCTGCATGCACGGGTGGTCGTGTCGCGATCTTGTCCGGTGGTCATGGTCAGTTGAAGATATCATCAACTGTTGTGGCCGCCACACCATCGGGGGCCATCGGCGAGAGATCCACGTCGAGGTCTGGTTGGTCAAAATTGACCAGTACCCTCGGGAGAGATGGATCGACCTCTCCGGACAGGACGCTGACCTCTCGGGAGAGATGGATCGACCTCTCGGGACAGGTCGGCGACCTCTCGGGAGAGATGGATCGACCTCTCGGGACAGGTCGGTGACCTCTCGGGAGAGATGGATCGACCTCTCCGGACAGGTCGTCGACCTCTCGGACGAGGTGCCTCCACCACGTCGCCGCCCCTGAAATGCTCCCCAAGGTTCACCCTGGACGCACAGACCCCACCATCCGCCGTGTGTCATTCCACCTCGCACCCCCGGAATTGCGTCCCACCCCTCCACACTCGGCCCGCCCAGCCCCGCCGTAGGGCTCTGCACGTACGCCACCCCGGATCGCGCCTGGGCACAAAGCACGGCCGGGAAGCGGAAGGACGGAGCTACCGGTTGCCCGAGGGTCGCCCCAGGTTGTTTGCATGAACCTGACTCAGACATTGCGTCGCGGAGTGATGAACGTCGTCGAGGGGATCGCCAGCCGCCTGGACCGGCGGGGCAGCACGCTGGGGCGGCGGTTGATGCGCCGCTTCGACAGCTCGCGGCAGGAACAGAGCCAGCGGGAGCAGAGGGAGGAAGAGACTGCGACCACCAGGCCGCGGGTGACGCCGATCGCCAGGGAGGATCAGCCGAACCGCGTGCCGCCGCCGAAGCCGGAGACGGTGCAGACGAAGGTGAATGGCACTGGCCCTGCGGCTTGGGCCGATACCACAGCCTGGGACGACGACGACACGGCGGAGGTCGTGCACGAGCGTCCCGAGCTTTACGAGCCGCAGGAGCGGGAGGCGCGGGTTCCCCGAGGGTCGCGCCACCTGAGTTCGATGCGGCGAGGGGCGTGATTCGGGCGGCTGGTAACGTCGCCCGGCAGGGCACTGCGGATCGCTGCCGCTCATCGGTCGAGGATCGCTGAGCGTCAGCCGGCAGGATGGCGCGGCCCGCAAGGGTACGCGGCCACGTCCGGCAGGGGAGACCCAGGCCGGGCTGCTCCGGGCGATGTCACCGGCCGCCTCAATCGGAGACGCACGTCACGCATGGTCGCTCCGCCACGCTTCCGGGCTCACCCGGAGGTACGGCACGTCGCGAGGGGGGGAGGGCGCGCGCCGCGCGGAGTTGCGCTATGGTCCCGGGCATGACGACTGCGACCACGGGGCCGCTCAAGGTTCATGCGCTGGGAGGCTCGGACCGGCGAGGGGGAGGGGATGGGCCGGCCATCCTGCTCTGTCACGGGTTCGGGGCGCCGGGGGATGATCTGGTGTCGCTCGCGCGGGTGATCGACGCGGGGGCCGGGGTGCGCTGGTTCTTTCCGGAGGCGCCGCTCACGGTGAGCCTGGGGTACGGGATCTCGGGGCGCGCGTGGTGGCAGCTCGATCTCGCGCTCCTGCAGCAGCTCGCGATGGAGGGGCACGCGCGGGACCTCTCGCAGGAGACGCCGCCGGGGATGGCGGAGGCGCGGGAGGCGCTGGAGAGGTGCATCGCGACGCTCGAAGCGGACCACGGGGTGGTGCGGGAGCGGCTGGTCATCGGGGGGTTTTCGCAGGGGGGGATGATCACCACCGAGGTGGCGCTGCACGCGGAGAAGCCGTTCGCGGGGCTCGCGGTGCTCTCGGGGACGCTGGTGTGCGAGGACCGCTGGAAGCCGGCGGCGGAGCGGAGGGCGCCCGGGATGAAGGTCCTGGTGAGCCACGGGCGGGCGGATCCGATCCTGCCTTTCCACGGGGCCGATGCGCTCCGCAACATGCTCACCAAGGCAGGCGCGGACGTGGAGTGGGTGCCCCACGGGGGGCAGCACGAGATCCCGACGGTGGTGGTGCAGCGGCTCGCGGCGTTCGCGCGCAAGTGCTTCGTGACGGGCGAGAGGTAGGAGGGGCGCCAGGTGGCGCGCAGCAGCTCTGCCGGTCAGCGAGCGCTTCAGTTCTCGGAGTGCTGCTCGGCGTTGGCGGGCCAGACGCGGCGGAAGCCGACGGCGATGAGCACACCGTCGTCGCTGGCGACGAGGGCGCCGTAGCGGCACTTCTCGACGAGGGTGCCTTCGCGGAGGCCGGCGTCGGTCTGGTAGTGGATGCGCTGGCCCTCGCCGAGGGCGGCGAAGATGCGGGCGTCGGCGGCGACGGTGGTGAGCTGCTTCGAGGCGGGGACGTGCAGGGGGACCACGGCGGCGCGGGTGACGCGGTGGACGACGCCGGCGTTGCTGGCGGGGGCGAGGAGCGCGGCCGTGGGGGGGCGGGGGAGGGCGGTCTCCACCCAGACGTCGAGGTCGTCGCCGGCCACGAAGAGCACCACGCCCGGGAGTTCGCTGCCGGTGGAGGTGGTCAGGGTGACCAGCTCGCCTGCGCCAGGGCCGGTCGCGGCGCGTCCCCCGAGGCGGGCGCGGACCTCGTCGGCGCTCGGCTTCTTGCCAGGTTGGGGAGCGCGGGGGCTCGCGGTGAACGTGAGCCCTCGACCCAGGTTGAACAGCGGGAGAGGCAGCTTGCGGCCCATGAGAGCACAAGCATAAGCACGCTCCTCGCGCGGGTACAGGGGCCCCTGCCGGGGGCCGAGTACGGCGGCGGCTCAGCGGAAGTGCTGGCCGGTGAAGCTCCCGCCTTGGGTGGCGTAGGTCGTCCGCGGGGTGGTCTGGTTCTGGGTGAGCAGCTCGCGCTCGAGCTTGACCACCTTGTTGTAGAGGCCGATCACGAGCAGGCTCGGGGCCCACTGGCCGATGAAGTTCGCGACCTGCTTCTTGCCGGCGAGCATGAGGCCCGCGGAGGCAGCCATGGCGCCGACGGAGAGGGCGAGGTACGCGATGGACGGGAGCTGGCTGGTGCGCTCCTCGACCTGCGTGGTGATCCGGCCTTCGTCCTTGTTCTGCACCGTGGTGTCGTAGGTACCCATTGTTCTGATTCCTCCTGGGTGCCGCTGCTCTGCGACATCCAGGCCAGATGGGTGCAGGCAGAACGTGCGTTTTTTACTGGCCGATGGCGCCCCGGAAGACCCAGCCGGACTTGCCGCGGTGGTCGATCTTGTACCAGTCGTCGCGCTTCTCGATGAGCTTCACGCGGGTGCCGCGCACGAGGCGAAGGACGACGTCGCCGCTCTTGGGTTCGCTGCGCACGAGGGCCGTGTCCCAGGCGATGTCGGCGGTGCCGTTTGCGCCGTCGTTGCCAGGAGATCCGGCTTCGCTGCCCTCTCCGCCTTCGCCGGTCTTGGCGTCACCAGGGTGCTTGCCGGGCGGGTAGAAGGTGGCGTTGTAGGCGAGCGAGTAGCGCGGGTGCTTGTGGGCGATGGCGTCGAGCGAGACGGTGTTGAGCTCGCGCGCGGCGCACTGGAGGATGCCGTTCACGGTCGAGGAGGGGAGGCTCGACTTCTTCTTGCCGGCGACGACCTGCAGCTCCTTCTTCTCGAAGTTGAGGTCGATGCCGATGGTCAGCTTGCCTTCCAGGCCCACGGCGGAGGGGCACTCGGAGAGCTCGTTGAGTTTGGGGAGGGCGATGGGGTCGAACCGCAGATCGTCGCACTCGTCGACCTTCTTGTTCTTCTTGTCGGCGCAGCGGGTGACGGTGCCGGGGGCGATGACGACGAGCTGGGTGTTCTTCTCGGCGGCGTCGGGCGCGGGGGCCGGGGCGGCCAGGGCCGCGGTGTCGACGGGGGCAGGGGCGGCAGGAGCGGCCGTGGCGGCGGCCTCGGCCTCGCTGCGGCCTTCGCCCGGGACGCCAGGGCCGATGCGCACGCCGAAGACGCGGGGCCAGGCCACGCCGACGACGAAGCCGATGAGGGCCACGATGCCAACCTTCGACCACACCGGCTGCTCGTCGGAGGGGCGAGGGATGCTCACCACGAGCGGGCGCTCTTTCTTGACGGTCGCCATCCCCCGTCGCCTAGCACAGATGGCGACAGAGCCCGAAATAGTCCGCCACGGGGGTAGCGACCATCGGGAGCGTAAGGGCCCGAGGAAAAGGCTTCTGATTCAGAGACCTTGGAGTCCTTTTCAGAGCAGGGGCCGCAGGTCCCTGCTTAAAAAGCGCCAGCTTCGGCAGCTTCCAGGAGGGGGCGGATGCGGGACTGGGCGATGACGTAGGTGGCGGGGATGCCTTCGCGGCGGGCGTAGACGACGCTGGTGCCGCGGACCACGTCGCCGGCGCCGAGGGTGAAGCGCATGGGGGGCTCGGCGGGGGCGCGGGGGTCTTCGGGGGCGAGGGTGATCTCGACGCGGAGGCGGGGGCGGTCGAGGCCCTGGGTGGGCTTCGGGGGGCCGAGGGAGACGGCTTCCTCGGCCATGAGGTTGGTGAGGGCGTCGCGGACGGCGGCGGCGAGGGTGGCGGACCGGGCGGGGTCGCTGCCGACGGCGCCGCCGGTGAGGCGGAAGCCGCCGGGGCCGGGGGTGGCCAGGGCGGGCTTGCCGCGCTCGGGGGTGAGGGTGACCTGGGTGATGCGGTCGATGGGTGGCAGGAAGGCGCTGCGGTCGAGGAGGAGGCGGGAGGCGGCGGCCTCCAGGGCGGCGGGGGCGATGAAGACCGCGGTGCTGCCGCTGGCGCGGGCGAAGGAGCCCTTGGTGGCGGGGGCGCCGATCTCGATGCGCACCTCGCGCAGGGGAGGGGAGCTGCCGTCTTTTCTGGGCGTGGCGGGCGCGTCTTCTTCCTCGACGGCGAGGGTGATCACCAGGCGGGGACTGGCGAGACCGTAGCCGCTGCCGGCGTCGGCGCTCACCCAGCGCTGCGCGGTGAGGCCGGCGGCGAGGTCGGCGACGTCGGTGGCGAGGCCGATGTCGGCCTGCAGGCCCGCGGTGTCGGGTTCGAGGAGGGTCCACGCGCCGGTGTCGGTGCGTTCGAGGCGCTGCACGAGGTCCGCGGTCTGGATGCGGAGCTTGCGGACCTGGCTGCCGCGGAAGTCGAGGACCTTGAGGGGGCGGAGGGCAAGCTCGCTCGGGGTGAGGGCGTCGGCGTCGGCGCGCGGGATCTCGAGGACGAGATCGTCCTCGGCGCGGCGGACGTGGACCACGTCGCCCTCGGGGGTGCCGATGGTGAGGGTCTCCACGCGGTCGTTGCCCTCGGGGGTGCCGAGGGAAGGTGGGGTGGAGATGACCTTCAAGGTGGCGCGCGGGGCGTCGAGGCCGCGGACCTCGGCAGGGGGGACGATGCGCGCGGCGCGGACGGCGAGGAGCGCCTCGGCGAGGGCCTTGCCGGCGTCCGGCGAGAGCTGGCGGTCCTCGGGGGCCCGGAGGTGCCAGCCGTAGTTGGCGCGGGCGAGATCGAGCTTGTCGGTGGGGCTGCCGTTGCCGCCGCCGTTCCAGCTCATCTCCACGATCTCGTCGAGGCGCGCAGCGATGGGGGAGAGGTCGACCAGCTCGGAGGCGGGGAGGATGAGCGGGTCGAGCACGGAGGCGGGGACGCAGGCGGCGGCGCGGGTGGGCTCGCGGCGCACGACGAGGAGCAGATCGGGGGAGGTGGGGCAGGGGGCGCCGACGTCGAGGATGGCGGTCTTCTGCACGGTGTCGCGGGGGAGGAGGGTGAGGGTGACCCGGGGCTTCGAGGCGCTCGCTGCCTCGCCGCCCTCGCCGTCGGGGAGGTAGCTCTCCGCCTGCATCTTGCCGAGGGAGACGAGGATGCGGTCGATGAGGTCGGCGCGGACGCGGGCGGTGCCCTCGGGCGTCGAGCCGTCGAAGCGGAAGCCGTCGCCGCGGCTGCCGCCCCAGGGGGCGCGGGCGAGCTTGCGGGGGCCGCCTTCGCCGTCGAGGTGGAGGGCGCGCAGCTCGGTGGAGAGGTAGGGGACGAGGCTGCGGGAGCGGAAGCGGTCCACCGGTACGTCGAGCGCGGTGACGAGCTGGCGGGTGACCACGAAGACGCCGCGGCCTTTGACGTCGGCGTACATGGCGCCAGGCGGGGTGGGGGCGCTGCCGCCGAGGACGAGGTGCTCGCGGCGGGTGCCCATCACCAGATCGAGGGTGATCTTCGGGGCGGTGAGGCCGAGCGCGGCGGGATCCTGGGCGCCCTCGGAGACGCGGCGCTCGGCGACGGCGAACTCCAGGGTGCCGAGGAGCTGGTCGGCGGTCTGTTCGTCGGCGGGGTAGGTCTGGCCGTCGAGGGTGACGGTCCAGAGCTTGCGGCCGGCGTCGTCGGGGGCGCTGCGGTGCAGGACGGCGGTGCGGCCGCCGGTGGTGAGGGTGACCTCGGTGATGTCGTCGGGGCGCCAGGTTTCGAGGAGGTTGCGCTTGCGGCTCTCGGCCTCGTCGGTGGTGACGACGTCGCGGTCGAGCACGAGGACCACCACCGCGGCGACGACGGCGAGGAGCAGCAGGACGAGGGTGGTGGCGTGGCGGCGGAGGGCGCGCATCAGGAGGCGTCCTCGGGCGGGGCGGGGGCGCGGTCTGCGCGCGCGCGCGGGCGGCGGGCGAGGTAGACGGCGGCGCCGAGCAGGGCGGCGGCGAGGGGCATGAAGAGCACCACGTAGCGGAAGATGGAGGCGAGGGAGCCTTCGCTGACGCGGAGGCCGGCGACCATGGCCGGCTTGTCGGGGATGTCGAGCAGGGCAGGGCGGGCGGCGAGCCAGGAGATGGCGCTGTCGACGAAGAGGGCGGTGCCGCGCAGCTCGGGGTTCTGCCAGTTGGCGCCGAAGAGGGCGCTCGGGGAGCTGACCACCACCAGGCGGGGGCCATTGACGGCAGTGGCGCCGGCGGGCCTGGGAAGCTCGGTGGCGTAGGCGACGGCGAGGGGGCCGCGGTTGTCGCCCTCGGTGGGCTTGGGGGCGGTGGGGTCCTTGGCCCAGGCGAAGAAGTCCTTCATGCCGAAGGCCTGGGCGCTGGTCTCCAGGAGCGCGACGGGGGCGGCGCTGGCGTTGCCGCTCGCGCCAGCAGGACGGAGGGTGCTGCCGATGGTGATGACGGGTTCGAGGCCGAGCTTGCGGGCCTGGATGAGGCCCTCGGTGATGGGGTGGGGGCGGACGGTGGGGAGGAAGGTCTCGCCGTGGCCCTGGGGGCTGCGCTGGCCGGGGTCCAGCTCGAAGATGAAGTCTTTTTCGAGGCGGACGCCGGCGAGGGCGAGGAGGTCGTCGAGGCCGAGTTCCAGGTAGCGGCGGTCGTCGGTGTCGGGGACAGGGCCGGCGACGACGAGGGCGCTGCCGCCCTGCTCGATGTAGCGGCGGTAGGCGGCGATCTCGGCGGGAGGGACGGGCTCGCTGGGGGCGGCGACGACGAGGAGGCGGCAGGCGGCAAGCTCCTGGGCCGTCGGGGTTTTCGGGCGGAGGACGGCCTCGTGGTCGTCGTCGTGGTCGGTCTCCTCGCCGAGCTGGACGACGTCGAAGTTGTTCTTGTGGAGGCGGTCCCGGAGGGGGGCGAGGCCCATGGTGCCGCCGGCGTCGAGGGGGCGCTCGCCGTGGCCGCCGGTGAAGCAGGCGCGGGGGCGGTCGGTGGTGAGGACGCTGCGGATGGCGCCGGTGAGGGCCTGCTCGAGCTGGGGGCGGGAGCGCATGTCCTCCTCGTCCTCGACGACGACCAGGTCGCGGGCGGTGAGGTAGTGGGGGCGCTCGCCGCGGGCGACGATGATCACGGCGTCGGTGACGATCTGGCCGTCGTCGGTCTTGCCGGCGACGACGCCGAAGCGCTGCTGGACGGCGAGGAACTCGGCGGGGTGGTCGTCGGGGTCGGTGTACTGGACCTGGAGGCGGGTGGTCTCGGCGCTGTAGGCCTGGAGGAGGTGGCGCACGGAGACGTTGAGGGGGTCTCCAGCAGAGAGGAGGACGTAGACGTTGACCGGCTCCTCCAGGCTGCGGAGGGTCTGCACGGTGGCGTCGCTGAGGGTGTAGAGGCCGCCGCGGGTCCAGTCCCAGCGCCGGTAGTGCCGGGCGACGAGGACGTTGAGGAGCACCGCGAGGACCATGGCGGCGATGATGCCGGCGCTCGCGGAGATCTTGGTGAGGACCGGGGTGCCGGGCGAAGGCTGCGCGGGCTGCGCGGGCTGCGGGGGCGCGGGCTGCGCGGGCTTGCTGGGTGGCGTGCGCTTCGGGGTGGCCATCAGCCCCACCTCCAGGCGTCGACGGCGCGGACGGCGACGAAGAGGGGGACCAGGATCAGGGTGGCGTCGAAGGTGATGCGGCGCAGGTCGACGATGCCGCGGGAGAAGTCGTTCATCTGGGTCCACACGGAGACGTGGGCGCAGAGGGCGTTGAGGGGACCATCGGTGAAGATGAACTCGCCGATGCCGAGCATGAAGAGGGCGACGAGGGCCATGGCGCTGAGGACGGCGGCGAGGACCTGGCTCTGGGTCATGGCGCTGGTCATGGTGCCGATGGCGAGGTAGCCGGCGCCGACGAGGGTGACGCCCAGGTAGGAGGCGGCGACGACGCGCCAGTCGACCTCTCCGGTCTGCTGGATGAGCACGAGGTAGAGCAGCGTCGGGGCCCACATGATCACGTAGGTCACGAGGGCGGCCATGTACTTGGCGAGGACGACGCCCGTGGTGCCGACGGGGGCGGTGAGCAGGGCCTCGATGGTGCCGCTCCGGCGCTCCTCGGCGAAGAGGCGCATGGTGAGCAAGGGGCAGATGAGCAGGAGGGGCAGGTACGGGAGGATGGTCTGGCCGAAGAAGCTCTGCACCGGGCCGGCGTCGACGGCGAGGTCGGCCTGGTTGGCGAAGTGGGTGACGATGAGGAAGAAGTGCAGGCCCTGCACGAGCAGGAAGGCCGTGAGGAGGACCCACGCGAGGGGGGTGACGAAGAGCGAGAAGAGCTCGCGCTTGAAGATCGGCCAGAAGCCTCTCATCGCTTCACCTTGCGGTTCTTGCGGGGCGCCGCGGGAGACGCGGCGGTGGATGGGGGGGATGCCGCCGCGGAGGGCGCGGGGTCGCCGGCGGTCAGCTCGGAGAAGACCTGCTCCAGCGACTCGGTGCGGGGGGTGATGGCGCGGACGCCGACGCCGGCCTCCACGAGGGCGCGGACGACATCCTCGGTGACCTGGCCGGCCTCGGCGCCAGGGTCGATGTCGATCTCGAGGCCGAGGAGGGGCTCGGGCGAGGGGTCGGGCGAGGGGTCGGGCGCGGGAGCGGTGCGCGCGGCGTGGACGCCGGGGGCGGCGCTGGCGGCGGTGAGGGCGAGGTCGGCGTCGCCACGCACGGCGACGTGGAGGGCCGGGGGGCGGCGGATGGCGCGGATCTGCTCGATGGTGCCCTCGGCGACGAGGCGGCCGCGGGCGATGACGAGGGCGCGGGTGCAGGTGGCCTCGACCTCGGAGAGGATGTGCGTCGAGAGGAGGATGGTGCGGTCCTGGCCGAGGCGCTGGACGAGGGCGCGAACCTCGCGGATCTGGTTGGGATCGAGGCCGGCGGTGGGCTCGTCGAGGATGAGCAAGGGCGGGTCGCTGACGAGGGCGTCGGCGAGGCCGACGCGCTGGCGGTAGCCCTTGGAGAGCTGGCCGATGGGGGTCGCGGCGACGTGCTCGACGCCCGCGTCGCGCATGGCGCGGGCCACGGCGGCGCGGCGCTCTCCGCGGGGGACGAGCTTCAGCTCGGCGCGGAAGGTGAGGTACTCGGAGACGCGCATCTCCGGGTAGAGGGGCGAGGTCTCGGGCATGTAGCCGAGCGAGGCGCGGGCCTTCATGGGCTCCTCGGCGAGGTCGTACCCGGCGACGCGCACCCGCCCGCGCGTGGCGCCGAGGAAGCCGGCGAGGATGCGCAGGGTGGTGCTCTTGCCAGCGCCGTTGGGGCCGAGGAAGCCCACGATCTCTCCTCGGTCGACCTTGAACGAGATGTCGTCCACGGCGAGGTGGGCGCCATACTGCTTGGAGAGGTGCTCGACCTCGATCATGCCTGCTCGGGGGCCGGAGGCTCTGGCAGGCTCGTCCTGCGAAAGCCCCCTGGCGCGA
The DNA here is from genome assembly GCF_000601485.1 of Chondromyces apiculatus DSM 436. GTDB lineage: Bacteria > Myxococcota_A > Polyangia > Polyangiales > Polyangiaceae > Chondromyces > Chondromyces apiculatus. Next base: position 16,883 of record NZ_ASRX01000067.1, on the reverse strand, counting down.
GGCGAGGGCTTAGCGCACCCTCCAGGGCAAAGGAAGCAGGGCCCCGCGGGTCTGGCGTCCTTCACGCATGCAGCCCGGCGCACCTCCGGGCTTCCCCTGGCGCGGCCTGGCGGCTAGCCAGAACCCTGACTCTCTGGTAACCCTCGCCCGGCGATCGGGCAAAACCGATGGATCAAGCGCTTCTTCGCTCGTATTTCTCCACCATCTACGAGTTCCCGACGTCGAACGGTCCGCTGCGGGCCTCGCTCGACGGCGAGATCGTGCAGGACCAGTCCCAGCTCCCCGAGCTGCTCAACCGGAGGTTCGCGGTGCTGACCGCGTACAACCCGCGGTCGATGCTCATCCCGAGGCGGGTGAACGATCAGCGCCACATGGTGTTGCGCGATCTGCTGATCCTCGGCTGCTACCGCGTGGAGCCCTGCGTGGGATCGGAGGCCGAGCCAGAAGGCGTGTGGCGCGAGCCGGCGTGGCTCGTGCACGGGATGGATCGCGATGAAGCTGTCTCGTTCGGGCGGGTGTTCCGGCAGAACACGGTGGTGTTCGCGCAGAACGGCCGCCCCGAGCTGATCATCACCGATCCAACGGCCGATGACGTCGGAAGAACTTTTCAAGGGAACTGGCGGGTTCGCGCCTGACCACGGGCCTTGCGTGATCGGGCGCAGGCCTGCCCGCGAAAATCGTTTCATCCCGCGGCGCTTCGCGGCTAAGCGAAGATGCGCGCGACCCAACTCCAGGAGAGGAAAGCAGAATGCGGGAACAGGTCAGCAAGGCGGCGCTCCTCCTCATCGGCGCCGGGCTCCTCGCCCTCGGCACGGGCTGTGGCAAGAGCAAGATCTCCGAGTGCAATGCCCTCATCGAGGTCATCAACAAGGGCGTCCAGAGCCTGGAGAAGGGCCAGAAGGCCGGCGCTGATCCGACGGGAGCCGCCGATCTGAAGGCGATGGCCGAGGCGATGGACAAGGTCGCCGCGGACGCGGCTCTGGTGGAGCTGACCCTCCCCGAGCTGCAGAAGTTCTCGGGCGAGTACCAGGCCATGGCGAAGGAAGTCTCCCGGGCGGCGCGCGACATGGCGACCGCGGCGGAGGCCAAGGACTCCGACAAGATCAACGTGGCGCAGGCCGCCATGGAGAAGGCCGTCAAGCAGGAGGACCCGCTCGTCGACGGCATCAACAAGTTCTGCCAGGCGCCCTGATTCCCCAGCCTGAGCCACAAGCTCGGGGTGCGGCTCGCTTCCGGAGGCGAGGAACGTCAGGCCCGAAGCGGCACTGCGCACTGGAGATCTGAGGTGGATCGCGGGGTGGTGGGGCCCCGACGAGCTTCGCTTGGCGGGGCGGCGGGGGCGCGAGCCCCTGCCGTGTAGATCAAGAGACGAAACGATACCCGACGCCGCGCACCGTCACGATGTGGCGGGGAGCGGCGGGGTTGTCCTCCAGCTTGCTGCGGAGCTGGAGGATGAAGTTGTCGATGGTGCGGGTGGTGCCGTGGTGCGCCGGGCCCCAGACGCGACCCTGGATCTGCTCGCGGGAGAGCACGCGGCCAGCAGCCTCCACGAGGCAGATCAGGACGTCGAACTCGGTCGCGGTCAGCTCGACGAGGGCGCCGCCGCGGCGGACCTCGCGGGTGTCGCGGTTGATGGACAGCTCGCCCGCGCGGAGGGCAGCGCCGTCAGGCCGGGCGATGGCGTCGCGGCGCAGCACGGCCTTCACCCGGGCGAGCATCTCGGCGAGGCCGAAGGGCTTGGTGATGTAGTCCTCGGCGCCGAGCTCCAGGCCCATCACCTTGTCCATCTCGGCGCCGCGTGCGGAGAGGAGGATGACCGGGACCATGTAGCCCTCGGCGCGCAGGTTGCGGAGCAGCTCGAAGCCGTTCAGGCGCGGCAGCATCAGGTCGAGGATCAGCAGGTCGAAGCTCTGGCTCTGGGCGAGGGAGAGGCCCAGCTCGCCGTCCCTGGCCACGGTCACCTGGTAGCCCTCGGCCTGGAGGTTCATCTCCAGGCCCATGGCGATGCTGTCGTCGTCCTCGACCACGAGGATGCGCCGTGCCGGTAGCTGGCCGCGCGAGGCGCCCGCGCCGAAGAGGGAGGCGCGCTCGGCACCGGTGATGCGTCGCACGGCGCCTGCGCTCGGGGTCGCGGCGTCGTCGTCTTCTTCCTGGTTCGCTCGCTTCATTCCGGTTCGCTCTCCCGGGCCGCCTGCGCCCGCGCCGACGGCTTGAACGGCAGGATCAGCGTGAAGGTGCTGCCCTTGCCCGTCTCGCTGTCGACCATGATCTTGCCCCGGTGCGCCTTCATGACGTGCCGCACGATGGAGAGTCCGAGCCCGGAGCCTTCCTGCTGGCGGGCGAGGAGATCGTCGACACGGTAGAACTTCTCGAAGATGCGCTTGTGCTCGCGGCGGGCGAGGCCCTTGCCGTTGTCGCGGACCGCCACCGCGACGCCGCGGTCCTCGGCCGTGACCGTCACGCCGATCCACCGTGGGTTGCCGCCGTACTTGTAGGCGTTCGAGAGGAGGTTGACCAGGGAGTCGATGATGGCGTTCCGGTCGCACATGACGCGCGGGAGGGTGCGGTCGATGGTGATGGTGAGCTCGACGTCGCGCCGGGTGCGGGTGGGCTCGAAGGTCATGATCGCCTCGTCGACGATCGCGCCCAGGTCGTACTCGGAGAGCTCGTAGATGCGCCGGCCGCTCTCCATGCGGCCCCAGTCGAGGAGCCGATCGATGAGCTCCTGCAGGCGGGCGCTCTCCTTGCTCAGCGCCTCGATGCAGCGGTCCTCGCTGGGCACGTCCCCGCGCCGGATCTGCAGGGTCTCGGTGAACATCCGGATCGAGGTGAGCGGGGTCCGCAGCTCGTGGGAGACCTTGGAGACGAAGTCGGCCTGCAGCTCCGAGAGGTTCCGCTCCCGCCGGAGGAAGACCCAGACCAGGATGACCCCGGTGACGAGCGTTCCGCAGAACGTCAACACCAGGATGCCCATCAGCAGGTTGTACTGGGCCTCCCCGAGCACGAGGAGCAGGAAGCCCACGGCGCTGAGGAGCACGCCGGGGATGGTGACCAGGTAGACGAGGAGCTGGATGATCCGGCGGTAGCCGAGCGTGGTGAGATCCCGCCGGGGCGCGCTCGCCATGCGATGCCTCCTACGCGTCCACACGCCCGAGGATCAACGGCGCTCGGGGGGCGGGCTCGGGACCCACCTGGAAGGCGTTGCGGATCCGGTCCTGCACGGCCTCGATGTCGGCCTTGCTGCGCGCGTGGATGCGGCAGAGGGGCTGGCCACGGGTGACGGCAGTGCCGAGGGGCGCGAGAAGGGTGAGCCCCACCGCGGGGTCGACCACCTGGTCGGCGCGGGTGCGCCCGGCGCCGAGGGCCACGGCGGAGAGGCCGATCTCGAGCGGATCCACGGCGACGACGTGGCCCGCTTCCGCGGCGGCGATCTCCACCACCTCGGGCGCCTGGGGGAGGCGATCCGGATGGTCGACGACGGAAGGATCGCCGCGCTGGGCGGTGATCATGCGCCGGAACACGTCGGCCGCGGCGCCGCTCGCGATGGCGCGGTCGAGCTTGGCGCGGGCTTCGGTGGCGTCCGCGGCGGCGCCACCGGCGATGAGCATCTCCTCGCCGAGGGCCATGGTGCAGGCGACGAGATCGGCGGGGCCGCCGCCGTGCAGCACCTCGATGGCCTCGCGGGTCTCCAGGGCGTTGCCGACGGTGAGGCCGAGCGGGGTGCTCATGTCGGTGAGCAGCGCGGTCACCCGCTTGCCGGAGAGGGTTCCCACGCGGACCAGGGCGCGGGCGAGCGCGCGGGCGGCGGCCTCCGTCTTCATGAAGGCGCCGCGGCCCACCTTGACGTCGAGGACGAGGGCGTCAATACCCTCGGCGAGCTTCTTCGAGAGGATGCTGGCGACGATGAGGGGGATGCACTCCACCGTGGCGGTGACGTCGCGCAGGGCGTACATCTTGCGGTCGGCGGGGGCGATGCGGTCGGTCTGGCCGATCATGCAGGTGCCGACCTCGCCCACGATGCGGGCGAAGGTGTCGACGTCGAGGCGCACGTCGAAGCCAGGGATGGCTTCGAGCTTGTCGAGGGTGCCGCCGCTGTGGCCGAGGCCGCGCCCGGAGACCATGGGGACGGGGACGCCGCAGGCCGCGACGAGGGGCGCGAGGCAGATGGAGACCTTGTCGCCGACGCCGCCCGTCGAGTGCTTGTCGACCTTGAGGCCGGGCACGGAAGAGAGCTCGAGCACGTCGCCGGAGTGGAGCATGGCCCGGGTGAGCGCGACGGTCTCGTCGTCGTTCATGCCGCGGAGGAAGACGGCCATGAGCCAGGCGCTCATCTGGTAGTCGGCGAGATCACCCTCGGTGTAGGCGCGGATGAGCCGGGCGATCTGCGGCTCCGTCAGAGCCCCTCCGTCACGCTTGCGGGCGATGATCTCGACCAGTGTCTCCATAGGCTCCGGGAGCTTAGTACACGCAGACCGTGTCTGGCGCTGTCCTGGACAGGGGGGACGCAAGGGCGTGTCCTCTCCAGGGAAAGAAGCCGGTGAAGGGAGGCGGGTGGAGGCGAAGCACGTGGAGGAGGCGGATGGGGAAGCTGATGAAGGCAGGAAGGCCGGTGGCGAGAGGAAGGCAGAGGGAGAGGAGGAAGGCAAAGGGAGAGGAGGCAGACAAAGGGAGAGGAGGCAGACAGGCGGCAAAGGCTGGGCGAAAGCTGGCTGATGGATGAGGAGAAGGAAGGCGCGAGAGCGCGCCTGGGGTGATGTGCGTGCACCAGCGTGCGAAGGCGCGAAGTGGCCCGCGATGCGAGCATGGCAGCGAGGAAGAGAAGAAAGTCGGCACCGTTCTGCCGCCCCACGTCATCTCACCTCGGCATCGGGCAGTGTCGGGGCGTCCCGGCCGTGACCCTTGCGGATCGCCTTGGAAACGCGCTCAAGACGGCTGGATTGGTGTCGTGAGCATGAAACCCATGCGAGCCCTGTCGTTTCCCCACGCGGTGCCCCGCCGTGGTAGGCTGCGGCCATGTCTGCTTCTTGGTTTTCAGGGGAAAGGTGAGGAGTCCATTCCGATGATCCGAAGCAATCCTCGCATACTTATCCATGCCATCCTCGCCTCTGCCCTGGGCTCGGCAGGTGTCTTCCTGTCGTGCACCGATTCTTACCGTAGCGACACGTCTGGTGAGGCCGGCGGCGGCGGCAGCGGTTCAGGCGCGGGCCCCGGGACCGGCGGTGAAGGTGGGGGTCTGATCACAGGCGACGGGGGCGTATGCAACAATACGTGCTCCAATGACCTGAAGAAGGTCGTCGACTGCGTCGGGAACGTGGTCCAGCAATGCACGCCCGAGGAAGGGTGCGCGAATGCTGAATGCATCCCCAACCCCTGCGACGCCGCGATTGCCTCCAAGAGCTCATCGGGATGTGAATTCTATGCGGTGAAGACCGCGATCAACGCCACAGGGGCCTGCTTCGCGGCGTTCGTCGCGAACACGTGGGACCGCCGCGTGAAGATCGCCGTCGAGCGCAACGGCGTGGCCCTCAACGTGGCCAACTTCGCCAAGATCCCCGTGGTGCAGGGCGCGACGATTGAGTACGAAGACTACGACGTCGCCAATGGGCTCGATATCGGGCAGGTCGCCATTCTGTTCCTGTCACGGAACAACTTCGGTGGACCCGTGGCCCCGAGCTGCCCAGGCGGTCCTGCCGTGTCCGCGGAGACGGGCGTGATGGGGACCGGGAGGGGAGATGCCTTCCGCATCGAGACGGACTATCCGGTCGTCGCCTATCAGCTCGTGCCTTATGGCGGTGGAATGACCAACGTCACCGGCGCGTCGCTGCTGCTCCCCACGAGCGCCTGGGACAACAACTACATCGCGATCAACGGGTTCACGTCCGCGGAGCCCGAGGTGCCGAACGGCAACCCCTCGCTGACGATCGTGGCGTCGCAGGACGATACCGAGATCAACCTGCTCCCCGGGGTGGACATCGTGGGCGGCGGCGGCGTTCAACCCGCGGTGGCGGGGACCATGGCCACGTACACCCTCGACAAGGGTGACTTCCTGCAGATTACCCAGCCCGAGGAGCTCACGGGCAGCCCGATCACGTCGAACCATCCCATCGGCGTCTGGGGTGCGCACTCCTGCATGACGGTCCCCGACAACACCGTCGCCGACTGTGACTCTGCCCAGCAACAGCTCGCCCCCGTGCGCGCCATGGGCAGTGAGTTCGTGGCAGCGCCTTACGTGAAGCGGGGAGACGACGACGCGCCGTTCTACCGCATGGTGGGCGCCGTCGACGGCACCCAGCTCCAGTGGTCGCCGTCGACGCCGCCGGGCGCACCGACGACCCTCAACCTGGGTCAGCTAGCGTCGTTCACCGCGGGTGACGCCTTCACGGTCCGGAGCCAGGACACGAGCCATCCCTTCTACATCGGTCAGTACATGACCGGTGGCTCGCAGTTCGCGGGAGCGACGTCCGGCGTTGGTGATCCGGAGTGGGTCACGGTGATCCCCCCCTCTCAGTTCCTCGACTACTACGCGTTCTTCACGGACGCGACGTACCCGGAGACGAGCTTGGTCGTGGTCCGGACGCCTTCCAAGATCGACGGGAGCTTTGCCGACGTCGAGCTGGACTGCGTGGGCCCGCTGGAGGGCTGGATGCAGATCGGCGATTACGAGTACACCCAGGTCAAGCTCGTCACGGGCAACTTCCAGAGCGTGGGCAACTGCAGCAATGGCCGCCACGAGATGTCGAGCACCCTGCCGTTCGGGGTGACGGTGTGGGGTTGGGGCCAGACCTCGCTGACGACACTCGTATCTTATGCCTACCCCGCCGGGGCAGGGTTCCTCCCCATCAACGAGGTCGAGATTCCGACCGATCCCCAGTAACCGATCCCCAGCAGGGGACGGGTTGGTCTGGAGGGCTGCTGCAATCGCGGCAGCCCACCCTGGGTCTCCCCTGCCAGGAGGCAGCGCGGTGGCCGTGCGTTCGTGTCCGCGTGCCCTTGCGCCAATGGGCGGCGGGTTGCCGCGCGATCGCGCATGTCTGCCGGAAAACTTGGGCGATCTCCGATCGCAACGGAAGGTCCCGCCCTCGATGTCGGCGCGTGTCCGGAGGTGAGGCACACCTGTCCGCGACGCCCCAGCATGTCCTCCTACACCTCGACTTTTCGCTTTCACGCTCGGAGTACGAGCTTTCCTGCCCGTGGCTGGGTAAAGTCCGCACCGAGGGCTTCGGCCATGTTGGATGCGCCGAGCCATACTGCCTGGTCGTAATACGTGATCGCTTGGAGGATGGAGAGAGCGTGATGGAGCGGAGACAGCTTCCGGGCCGCAAGAATCGGGGGTGGGTGCGGCGCGGCGTCGCGCTGGTGATGGCAGCGACGGCGCTCGCACCGGCAGTGGCGACGGCCCAGGACAGGACGTTCTACCTCGACCGGCTGCGCATCGGCGGCGCCCCCGAGGACGGCCTCGGGGTGTGGCGGCCGCAGATGGACAAGCAGACGCGCATTTTCGGTCAGCTCGGGATGGGCTTCAGCCTGAACCCCCTGCGCTCCGACAACTACGTGGACGATGAGCGCCTCGAGGAGCAACTCGCGGGCAACCCCGTCGACCGGCAGCTCATCACTTACTTCAATGCCGGCGCGGAGTTCTTCAATCGGGTCGCGATTCAGGCGTCGTTCCCGCTGATCGTCAACCAGGCCGGGGCGACGACCGGGCTCAATGCGGCCGGCGCGACGATCCCGGGGATCTCCGAGCGGGTGGGCCCCGCGCCCGTCTCGCCCATGGATCTCCGCCTCGATGCGCGTGTCATCCTGTACCGCACGCCCGACGAGGCCTTCAAGCTGGCGGTCACCGGCGCCGTCTTCGTGCCCACTGGCAACGATCTCGAGTATGCGGGCGACAAGAACGTGAGCGGCTCCTTCGGTGCCGCTGCCGAGTATGACTTCCGCCGCTTCTTCGTGACGGTGAACGTCGGCGCTGCCATCCGGCCGCCGGCGCAACTCAATGAACTCTACGTGGGCAGCGAGCTCACCTATGGCGCTGCCGGCTACGTTCCGCTCCTCGACAACCGGCTCCGGGTCGGCGCGGAGATCTTCGGCTCCTTCGGCCTCCGCCCGGAGACGCTGGGCGAGCTCGATGCATCCCCCATCGAGTGGATGGCCGCAGGGAAGTACTTCCTGACGAAGGGCAGGCAGCTCTTCGTGGGCGCCGGCGCCGGCTCCAGGCTCTCCGGCGGGTACGCGCCCGACTTCCGGGGGCTCGTGGTGTTCGGCGGCGCCTTCAACATCGCCGACGTCGAGACGCGCGCGCCCGACTTCCGGTTCGTCATCGAGAAGGAGAAGGACAGGGACGGCGACGGTTACCCCGACGTGATCGACGTCTGCCCGGAGGACAAGGAGGACGGCAAGGAGCCCAAGTCGAGCGATGGCTGCCCGGACATGCCCGATCGTGATCACGACGGGATCCCGGACGTCGTCGACAAGTGCCCCGACGAGCCCGAGGACATGGACGGCATCGACGATCGCGACGGCTGCCCGGAGGCGGACGCTGATCAGGACACGGTCCCCGACGCCGAGGACAAGTGCCCGAAGGAGCCGGGGCAGCCCGTGGCCGAGGATCCGAGCAAGAACGGCTGCCCGTACTACATCCGCAGGATCAGCGGTTCGGCAGAGATCCAGATCCTGAAGCAGGTCGAGTTCGAGTTCGACAAGTGGACCATCCTGCCGCGCAGCTTCCCGATCCTCGACGAGGTGGTGCGGCTCCTCAAGGCCAACCCTGAGATCAAGCTGGTGAGCATCGAGGGCCACACCGACAACCAGGGCACCGTCGACTACAACCAGAAGCTCTCGGAAAGCCGCACCAATGCGGTGAGGCTGTACCTCATCAACAGGGGCGTGGAGCGGCCGCGGCTGATCTCGAAGGGCTTCGGCTCGACGAAGCCGCTGGACAGCAACGACACCGAGCAGGGACGGCAGCGGAACCGCCGCGTCGAGTTCCACATCGTCACCCAGGCGATCGAGGGCCGCTGAGCCTGATGCCGCCCCGCGCTGCCGGGGCCGTGACCCCGCCGTGACCTTCCAGGGAGGGTGCCCCCACCGGCACCCTGCCCGGCACCTCCCTCGACTCCCCTCAGACCCCGCAGAACCGGCAGAACCGGCACGAAGAACGGTGTGGAGGCGCTCTTCGGTCTGCGCTCCTGCGCTGGTTGCAGTGGGGCCTGCAGGGGCCGCGTGACGGCCATGATCGCTGCGTGGAGGCCGCGTTCGCCGTGCGACGGCAGTGGCTCGTCACCCGGTTCCGGGGAGGCCCCCGCAGCCGACTGTTGCTTCGATGTTTGGTGGTCCGGGCAAGCGTGGTATGTTGTGTGATGCTGCTGGAGACGTTCCAGCAGCAGGAACGGCGCATTCACCCCGCACGAGAGCGCTTCCCACCACGCTCTCGACAGCCGTGCGTCCGTGCCTGTCCTCGCTCGCGTGCGCAGATCTCCGGCGGGCTCGCGGATCTGCACTGCTTCATCGGAGTTTTTGATGTCGCGACTCGCTTTCCACCTGCTCGGTGTTGCTGGACTCGTTGGCGCCTTCGCTGCCTGCTCGGCCATCGGCGTGGGCGGGGACTCCTCTGGTTTCGGTGGCGATGATTCCTCGGGGGGGGAGGGAGGCCAGGGAGCCACCGGCGGCTCGGGGACCGGTGAAGGGGGCATCTCGCTCGCAGGCGGAAGCGGCGTGGGCGGTAGCCCGTCCCAGCCCGGCTGCCAGGACAACCCTGGTGTCGACGACGACGGTGATGGGTTCGCCGACCCCGCGGACTGCAACGACTGCGACCCCAACGTGAACCCGGCTGCGATCGAGGTCGGCACCGAAGCGGATGGCGAGCCGGTCGATGAGAACTGCGACGGCGAGGTCGACAACATCGCGGCGCTCTGCGACGGCGGCATCCAGCTCGCCGATCCGGATCCGATCAATGCCGCGCGCTCCATGGATATCTGCCAGCAGGTGAGCGCCACCCAGCCCTGGGGTCTCCTGGGCGCGGCCTGGGTTCGCGCGAGCGGCACGGCCCTCACGGCCCCCACCAACCAGTTCGGCGTCCAGACCACCTTCGGTCCGAACGTCACCCCGCGCGGCGGCGACCGGATGCTCGCGCTGGCGACCGGTCGTGCAAGGACGCCTGACCAGGCGGGAGCGTGCACGAGCCAGAGCTGCCCCGGGCTCGGCGCCGGCAACGCTCCGAACGGCTTCCCGCAGGACGTGCCGAACTGCCCAGGTGATCCCGACATCAACGATGACGTCGCCCTTCAGGTACAGCTCCGCGCGCCCTCGAACGCCACGGGCTTCCAGTTCGACTTCAAGTTCTACTCGTTCGAGTACCCGGAGTTCGTGTGCACCTCGTACAATGACCAGTTCATCGCCCTGATGAACCCGGCTCCCATGGGCTCCATCAATGGCAACATCTCGTTCGACAGCCAGAACAACCCTGTCAGCGTGAACGTGGCCTTCTTCGATGTGTGCGACGGCTGCCCGCTGGGTACGGCCGACATGCAGGGGACGGGCTTCAACACCCTGAACAACGCTGGCGGTACGGGGTGGCTCGTGACCTCGGCGCCGGTGACCGGCGGACAGGACATCTCCATCCGGTTCGCCATCTGGGACACGGGCGACACCGCGTACGACTCGACGGTGCTGGTCGACAACTTCAAGTGGGTGGCCAATGGCGGCACCGTTCCCGTCGGCACCGTGCCCGTGCCCGAGTGACGAGCTGACCGGAAAAGGCTGCTGCGTACCCCTGCAGGAGACGGCATGAGGACCACCATCACCTCGCTCGTCCTGCTTCTTGGCAGCCTCGCGCCCCTGGCCCAGGGCTGCAGCTCCCCCAGCGAAGGACCGCCGGGAGGCGCTGCAGCGTCGGGCTCACCGTCCTCCGCAAGCTCCCCTCCTGCCACCGCTGCGCCCTCCGCCGCTCCCGAGGCGGTACCAGCCGCCACCGCGCTGGCCTCGGCATCGGCGACGGCGACCGCTTCGTCCACGTCCACGGCGCCCCTGGCGGGAGCAACGGGCGCACAGGCCATTCCCGCAGCCGTCGGTTCCCCCGCGATACCTGGGAGCAGCGCGTCTGCGTCTGCGTTGACGAGCAGCGCGAGCAGCGCGAGCAGCGCGAGCAGCGCGAGCAGCGCGAGCAGCGCGACCGCCGACGCCGTCGCTCCGAAGACGTTCTCCTGCGGCGCCAAGGGCCAGAAACCCTGCCCGATGCAGGGCTGGATGAAGACGGTGATGGGTCCTGCCACCTCGAGCGGAGACCCCGCGAAGCTCGCGAAGGCGCTCGCCTACGTGGCAGCCAGGCCGCCGCCCGGCATGGGCGAGTGGGTGGCCATCTCGAACGACGGCGTGGCGAGGGCCAAGGCGGGCGATATCGAGGGCGCGAAGGTGAGCTGCAAGAAGTGCCACGACCTCTACAAGGACACGTACAAGCGCACCCTGCGCGACAGACCCTGGTGAACCCGCACCGGGGGCCGTGCTGCGAGAGATCTCACCCGGCGTGAGGGAGGCCCTCGCTGCAGGACGTCAGCGCTCCACGCGGACGTCCTGCGGCGCGCCTCCCGTCGTTCAGAGGGTCGGGTCCGAGGTGAAGCAGCACCGGAAGCCGGTGTCGAACAGCTTGAAGTTCGTGTCGACCTTGTAGAACTGGAAGGAGCAGGTCGCTCCGTTCTCCGCCGCCGAGTTGTAGGCGCCGCCCATGAGCGGGTAGACGTTCGTCGCGCTCTTCGTGATCTCCCGGAGGTTGCCGGTGATGTCGAAGAGGTTGCCGGCCGCGCCCCAGTTGGCCCAGCAGTTCGAGAGCGCCGACGAGCCAGTCCTCAGGAGCACATCCTGGTCACCTGCCGTGGTCGTGTCCGTGTCGAACGTGGGGCCCAGGTTGCAGCGCTTGGTCGCCGTCGCCACGCTGGTGCAGGCGGCATTCGCCGGGCTGTACCCCCAGGTGCAGCTATTCGTCGCCATGCAGGCCGTGGTCCACACGCTGGTGCTGCAGAGCGTCCCGCCGGCTGCGTTGCAGGTCTGCTCCGCCTCCACCGGCGTCACGTTGAACCAGGGGATGCGGTTCTGGACCGAGCAGGAGCGCGTCCTGTCGAGCGTCACCCCCGCGGGCGCCGCAGGGATCCCGGCCGGGCACGAGGAGCCCGAGCAGTGGTAGCCGTTTCCGCTGCCGGGATCTCCCGGATCCGTGGCCCCCAGGGTGGGCGCGTTGGCCCGGCTCGCCTCGTAGGTGTAGACCCAGGTGTTCCCCGTGATGCGGGTGACCGTGGGGCGCACGAAGTAGGCGGGATCGGAGCCCTTGCTGTTGAAGGTCTCGTCGACGGAGCCGTCGCAGTCGTTGTCGATGCCGTCGCAGGCCTCGGTGCAGCCGCCGGGCAAGGAGGCGCAGTTCGCCTTGACCGCGTTGCACGTGACCGCCGTGGGGCTGCTGCAGACGTAGGTGCCGCTGGTGCGGCAAGCGCCGTGGCTGATGCCCTGTCCGTCGTCGCTGCTGCACGGCTGTCCCCAGCTCGGGACGTTCTCGTTGTTGATGCCGTTGCAGTTGTTGTCGAGGTTGTCGCAGAGCTCGGGGGTTGCGGCGCAGGTGTTGCCGGAGCAAACGCCGGGTGGGAAGGAGCACTGCCATGCGCCGGTGTTGCAGGTGACGGTGACGCCGGTGGTGCACTCCGGGGAGGTAGCGGAGGGGCTGACGCCGCAGATCTGGACGGGCGAGGGGGCGATGACGCCTTCGTCGATCTGCCCATCGCAGTCGTCATCCTCGCCGTTGCAGACCTCCTGAGCCTGTACGAAGGAGCATGCGTACTCGCAGGAGCCGTCGTTATCGAGGTCCCAGTATCCAGGCTGGCATCCCTGGGACTGGCAGGAGCCGTTGACGCAAGCCTGGATGGAGTGGACGGAGGTTGCGTAGCAGTTGTTGCCGCAGGCACCGCAGTTGGCGACGTCGGTGTTGAAGTTCGGCTGGTTGGTGAGGGAGCCGTTGCAGTCGGCGTCGACGCCGCAGGTGTCGAGGCTGAGGGGCCCGACGGCGTTCTGGCAGACGAGGACGCCACCGACGCAGGCGCTGGTGCCAGGTGAGCAGTGGGTGGGTACGCCAGGCGGAGGCGGAGGGAAGGTGTTCCCGCAGATGTTGCCGATGTCCGTGGGAGGGGAGCTCGTGGCGACGGTGAAGTCGATGGCGGAGTCGCAGTCGTCGTCGATGCCGTTGCAGATCTCGATGCCCGGATTGATGGCGCCGACGCACCTTGGCGCGGGAGGCCCGGGCGGATCGGAGGGTCCGGGAGGGAGGCACTGGTAGGTGCCGAAGGAGCACGGGAAGACGTTGCTGACGCCGCAGGAGCCGCCGATGTCGGAGGGGTTGTCGTCGACCTGGCCGTCGCAATCGTCGTCGAGGCCGTTGCAGAGTTCCTGGCTCTGGTTCTCGATGAGGACGTTGGGTCCGGCGCAGGTGACCTGACCGTTGATGCAGGCAGTCATGCCGGCGTGAGCGGTGGTAGCGCAGACGCCATCGGGGTCGCCGAAGCAGGGGACGTTGATGCTGGGGTCGCCGCTGAGGTCATCAGCGCCATCGAGGAGGCCATCGCAGTCGTTGTCGATGCCGTCGCCGCAGATCTCGACGCCGTTGTTGGTGGGGTCGCACTGGTACTCGCAGCCGGTGGCGTAGACGCCGTCGAGATCCCACCAGCAGTTTCCGGGTCCGGAGCACTCGCAGCCGTCGCTGGGGTCAGCGGGGTCGTCGATGACGCAGTGTGTGTTGAGGAGGGTGCATGGAGTCTGCCCGTTGTTGAGGCAGGAGGGAGTGGCGTGGGGTGCGGAGCAAGCGTAGCCGCAGGCGCCGCAGTCCGCGGTGCTGTCGCAGCGGTTGACGTCCTCGTCGATGGCGCCGTCGCAGTCGTCGTCGATGCCGTTGCAGAGGGCCTCTGGCTGGGCGCTGCCGAGGCAGTAGTACTCGCAGGAGCCGTTGCCATCGAGGTCGTGGTAGTCGGCGGCGCAGGAGCCTGAGCAGGTGCCGGGCTCGACGCCTGGGTTGGTGCTGGGGACGCAGGCGATGGAGTCTGGGTCGTTGTTGAGCAGCTCCTGCAGGCAGTTCTTGGAGCAGGTGCCGCAGGAGGTGAGGGCTTCGTAATCGATGTCGAAGATGTCATCGACGAAGCCGTTGCAGTCGTTGTCGCGGTTGTCGCACAGCTCGGTGGGAGGGTCGTCGGGGACGCAGACCTCTTGTCCGCCGGCGCCGCCGTTGCCGCCGGAGCCGCCGCAGTTGAGCAGGCATCCGCCGACACCGTCGCCGCCGGAGCCCTGGGTGCCGGTGGTGACGGTGGTGGCGTCGCCGGGGCAATCGTCGAAGCAGTAGGCGGGGTTGCTGCAACCCGAGGCGGCTGCGACGAGGGCGGCAGCGGCGAAGGTGAGTGCAAGCCAGGAGCGAGGGCTTGCGAGCCGCGCGAAGAAGACGGTGCGGCTCATCGCGCCACCTCCTGAGCGTTCCGCACGTCGTGCGTGCTGCGGGGGTCGCGGCGTCTCCTGCGCATCAAGAGCAGGCCGAGGCCGAGTCCTGCGAAGGCGCCCCAGGCGTTGCTGGAGCGCGCGCCCGGTCCGACCTCGCAGCTGCAACCGCCGCCACCGGTGGGCAGGCCCCAGACGCCGCCTTCGTCGCCACCGACGCCGCCCTGGGTGCCGGTGCTGCTGGAGGTGGTGCCGCTGCCGCCGCTGCCGCCGGTGCCGCCGGCGCCGCCGGTGCCCGGCCCTGAGCTGGTGTCAAAGCAGCTCCCGTCGGAGCAGGTCTGTCCCTCGGGGCAGACGACGCCGGTGCAGGGGCAGTCGCCGCACTGACCGGTGACCGGATCGCAGCATCCGCTGGGGCACTGTCCCAGGCAGGTGGTGCAGGTGGGGGGAGTCTGCGCGGTGTTGCAGGCCTGACCGGGGTCGCAGGCCGGGGTGCAGGTGTCGATGCACACGCCGTCATGGCACGCCTGGCCCTGGGGGCAGGTGACGTCGGCGCAGGAGGGGACGCAGGAGACGTCGGTGAAGTCGGCGCTGGGCTTGCAGACCTCGTCGGGCCCGCAAGGCGCCGGGGTGACGGCGCAGGGGTTGTCGACGCAGGTGCCGCTGTGGCAGGCCTGGCCGCAGCCGGCGCCGCAGGGGATGGACCAGCAGGTGGTGTCGGCGGTGCAGGTGCCCGCGAAGGGGCCGACCTGGGCGCACTGCTGGCCAGCGGCGCAGGTGACGCCGAAGCAAGGCTCGCGGCAGCCGTTCTGGTTCTTGCAGACGCACTCTGGGACCTGAGAGCACTGGGCCTCGGTGGAGCCCGCAGGTGCGCAGAGGACCTGACCATCGGTGCCGGTGACAGTCTTTGCGGCGCAGTCGCCGCAGATGGCGTCGTAGTCAGGCAGGCAGTAGTAGGCCATGCCGCCCGAGGGGCTGACGGTGGCGGGCTCGCAGCGCTGTCCCGGAGGGCAGGGGAACTCGCCGCTGCACTGGGGAGCGCAGCTACAACCGTTGGCACCCTGGACGCAGTCCTTGCCGGCGCTGCAGAGCGAGCCGCCCGCAGGCGGGTTGTCGACCGAGCCGTCGCAGTTGTTGTCCTGGCAGTCGCACTGCTCGGGCTGGGCGACCTGGCCACCCAGGCACTGGACGTTGCCGTTGATGCAGGCCCAGGTCCCCGGCATGCAGGTGCCGCTGGTGTCGCCGCAGGGCTGACCGATGACCCCCTGTCCAGAGACGCCGTCGGGTGCCGCGCCCACCTCGTCGATGGAGCCGTCGCAGTCGTTGTCGATGCCGTCGCAGACCTCGGGCTGAGGTCCGACGCCGCCGACGCAGGTGGTGCCGGAGGGATCGCAGAGCTGCACCCCGAGCGTGCAGGGCGAAGCGGTGCGGTCGCCCGGATAGAGGGTGGTGTCGTAGGCGGGCATGCAAGGCATGCCGGATTGCACGCCGTCGTCGACCTGGCCATTGCAGTTGTCGTCGAGGCCGTTGCACAGCTCGTTGGTGGGCCCGACATCGCCCACGCAGTCGAGCATCCCGCCGGCGCACGCGAGCTGGCCCATGGAGCACTCGCCGATGTCGGTGCCGCACGGCAGGCCGACCTGGGGAATGTTGCCGTCGTCGAGGGTGCCGTTGCAGTTGTTGTCGACGCCGTCGCACACCTCGGGCGACGGCGCGAGCCCGCCCTGGCACTGCCAGGCCCCGCCGCTGCAGGTGAGGGTGCCGTGGTTGCAGGGCGAGGTCAGCGTGCCGTTGGTCGTGCAGTCCGCTCCTTGCGGCGGGCACCAGGTCACCACCGGCGAGCCCGAGGGCCAGGAGCAGCAGTTGCCGGGCAGCGCCCAGCAGCTCTCCTGTCCCGGCGCCGGCCCATCGGTCAGGGGACCTTCATCGACGGCGCCATCGCAGTCGTTGTCGGCGCCGTCGCACACCTCGGGCTGCGGTCCGATGCCGCCCTGGCACACGAGCGCCCCGTTGACGCAGGCCACGTTGCCGGGCTCGCAGGAGCCCGTGGCGAGGCCGCACTGCTGCCCGAGCGTCAGGCCCTCGTCGACCAGCCCGTCGCAGTCGTTGTCGATGCCGTCGCAGATCTCCCCCACGCTCGGCCCCACGTAGCCCTGGCAGACGCCGTTGCAAGGCTGCAGCCCCTGCTGGCACTGGCTGGTGCCCCCGTAGACCTGCCCCGGCGGCGTCCCTGGCGGCACGCAGGCGGTGGGCGGCACCTCGTTGTCGACGATGCCGTCACAGTTGTTGTCGACGCCGTCGCACACCTCGGGCTGCGGGGTGTTGCTGCACGCTCCGTAGCCGCCTTGCACGCACGCTCCAGGCTGCGCCACCGGCTGCGCCGTGCACGTCGCCGTCCCGGCGCAGTGCGCGGGGCTCGGCAGCCCACAGGC
>NZ_ASRX01000066.1 GCF_000601485.1 Chondromyces apiculatus DSM 436 | reverse complement strand
GCGGCGGCCGTGGCGGCGGCGGCCGTGGCGGTGGCGGTGGCCGTGGCGGTGGCGGTGGTGGACGTGATCGCGACCGTGATCGCGACCGCTACTGAGCACGCCGCACCCCGCACCGGGGTCCTCGCAGCCCCGGCACTTCCGGGGCTCACCCGCCTCTGACTCTCCTCACAGCACGTCGCCTCAGAACTCCGGGGTGATCTCGAAGGACGGAGTACCACGTACTCCGAACCCTTCCCCACCCTTCTCCGGGGGGACTGCCGTCACCGACCCTCTCGGTGCTCAGTACTCGTTCGACTTCTCGGCCTCGTCCGGCGTGGTGCTCGCCACGTCGAGGGCGGGTTGCGCCGGCAGGATCAGCCGCGCCGCGAGCATCCCGATCCCTGCGGCGATCGACGAGGCGAGCAGCACCGCCAGCTTGGCGGCGCCCAGCATCTCCGGCGTGTTGAACGCGAGCCCGGCGACGAAGATCGCCATCGTGAAGCCGATTCCCGCCACGCACCCCACCACGAACACGCCGCTGTACTTCACGCCGCGCGGCAGCGAAGCGATGCCGAGCGTCACCGACAGCCAGCTCGCGGTCACGATCCCGATCGGCTTGCCCACGGTGAGCCCCACGATCACCCCCAGCATCACCCGCGATAGCCCCGGCGCGTCGAGCGTCACCCCGCGCACGTCGACGCCGGCGTTCGCGAGCGCGAACAGCGGCATCACCCCGAACGCCACGTAGGGGTGAAGCCAGGCCTGGAGCCGCACCACCGGCGCCAGCGCCTCGCCTCGGGCTTCCCCGAGGCGCATCAGCGGTTCGAGCAGTTCATGGACGTCCCGCCGCTTGTCCTCTGCGAACTGCTCGAACGCCGCCACGCTCTCCTTCGCGGCCGACAGGAACCCCTCCTGCCCGAACCACGGACGCGCCGGCGTCAGCAGCCCCAGCACCACCCCCGCCAGCGTCGGGTGCACGCCCGAGCGGAGCATGCCCCACCAGATCACCGCCCCGGGAGCCACGTAGAGCAGCGGCTTCCGCACCCCGAACCGTTGCATCGCCAGCACCGACAGGATGCCCCCGGCGGCCACCACGAGCCCCTCGACCGCCACGCCCGACGTGTAGAACACGGCGATCACCACGATCGCCCCGATGTCGTCGATGATCGCCAGCGCCAGGAGCAGCACCCGGAGCGCCGACGGGACCCGCTTGCCGAGCAGTGTCAGCACGCCGACCGCGAAGGCGATGTCCGTCGCCGTGGGCACCCCCCAGCCCCGGTGCCCTGGCGGCTCCCGGTTCAGGGACATGTAGATCAGCGCCGGCGCGAGCATCCCGCCCAGCGCTGCCGCGATGGGCAGCGTGGCGCGCCTCAGATCTGCGAGCTCACCCTCGTGGATCTCGCGCCTGATCTCCAGGCCGACCACGAAGAAGAACACCGTCATCAGCGCGTCGTTGATCCAGAAGTGCAGCGGCTCGCGGAGCACGAAGCTGCCGACGCCCACGATGATCGGCGTGTGCCACAGGTGCTCGTAGGACGCCGCCCAGGGCGAGTTGGCCCAGGCGAGCGCGAGGACGGAGGCGACGAGCAACACGACCCCGCTCGCCGCCTGCACGTGGAGAAAGCGCCCGAGAGGGCGGAGGAAGCCCTGGGCGATGCGGTGAGCCCTGGGCCAGGCCTCGGGAGGGATCGGTCTGGGGCCGGCGGCAGCCATGGGGGCGTCAACGTAGCGACTGCCCTGCCTGCTGGCCACGCCAACTGGCGCCACGCTTCGAGGCGCGATGAGCCGCTGAAATGTGCCTCGGAGCCCGTGGCTCTGTTAGAGGAGCCGCGTCCTCTGCAATACTGCCGGCCGTGCGCCCCGGGGACGTCATCGCCGATCGCTTCGAGCTCGAACAGCTCGCGGGTGCCGGTGGCATGGGGGCCGTCTACCGGGCCCGTGAGCGGTACAGCGGCCGCCTGGTGGCCCTGAAGATCCTGCAACCAGGCCCGCGGGAGCACGCGGCGCGCTTCGCCCGCGAGGCCCAGGTGCTCGCCGAGCTCCGGCACCCGGGCATCGTCCGCTACGTCGCGCACGGCCTCACCGAGGACGGGCTCCCGTTCCTGGCGATGGAGTGGCTCGACGGCGAGGATCTCGAGCGCAGGCTCAGCCGGGGCAAGCTCACCGTCACGGAGGCCATCGTCCTCGGCCGCCAGGTCGCCGACGCGCTCGCCGACGCGCACGCCCGCGGCGTGGTGCACCGCGACATCAAGCCGGGGAACCTCTTCCTCGTCGAGGGGAACGTCGCCCGGGTGCGGATCCTCGACTTCGGGGTGGCGCACGTCGCCCACACCATGATCTCGGTCACCGGCGGCGGCGGCCTGGTGGGCACCCTGGGCTACATGGCGCCCGAGCAGGCCCGCGGCTTCCGCGAGGTCGACGCCCGCGCGGACGTCTATGGCCTCGGCTGCGTGCTCTTCGAGTGCCTCACTGGCCGCCGCCCCTTCGCCGGCGAGCACGTGATGGCCATCCTCGTGAAGGTCCTCATCGAGGAGCCCCCGCGCCCGAGCCAGTTCCGAGACGACGTCCCCCTCGCGCTCGACGACCTCGTCTCCCGCATGCTCTCCAAGGATCCGACCGACCGCCCCGACGACGGCGCTGCGGTCGCAGCGGCGCTGGAGGAGGCGGGCGAGGGAACGCCCTCGCAGCGCTCGCGCTGGACCATCCACCCCGCGCTCACCGCGGGCGAGCAGCGCTTCGTCAGCGTGATCGTGGTGGGCGCCGAGGGCTCGGCCACCGAGCGCGCCGACCAGCGCACCCTCACCGAACTCGAGGTGAACGCGCCCTTCGAGCGCCTGGTCACGGCCGTCGAGCCCTTCGGCGCGCGCCTGGAGCGCGTCGCCGACCGGGGCGCGGTGGCCACGCTGTCCGGCGAGGGGAGCGCCACCGATCAGGCCACGCGCGCCGCGCGGTGCGCCCTGGCGATGCGGGAGGCCCTGCCCACCGCACCCGTCGCCGTGGCCACCGGACGAGGCGTGCTCGAGGGCGCCGTGCCCGTCGGCGAGGCCATCGATCGCGCCGTCAGCCTCCTCCGCGCCCACGAGCGCGGCGCCTCCAGCCGCTCGCCGTCGATCACCCTGAGCGCCGTCCGCCTCGACGACGTCACCGCGGGCCTGCTCGACGCCCGGTTCGACGTGGGCACCGACGCCGCGGGCCTCATCCTCCGCGGCATGCGCGAGACCGAGCTGGAGGTGGGCCGCACCCTGCTCGGCAAGACCCTCCCGTGCGTCGGCCGCGAGCGCGACCTCTCCGTGCTCCGTGGGTTCTACGAAGAGTGCGTCAGCGAGCCGCGCGCGCGCGCCGTGCTGATCACGGCCGACGTCGGCGTCGGCAAGTCCCGCCTCGGCCAGGAGCTGCTCCGCGAGATCCGCCCCGACGACGGCCCACCCTTGTCGACCACCACCCTTCCTCTGAGCCGGACCGCGGGCGCAGCGGGGACCGCAGGCGTGGCGAGCACGGCGGGCGCATCCGGCTCCCCGGTCACCCCCGGCACCCCTAGCACCCCCGGCACGCCCGGCACACCCGAAGTCTGGATCGCCCGCGGTGACCCGATGAGCGCCGGTTCGCCCCTCGGCATGGTCGCCCAGCTCATCCAGCGTGCCGCGGGCCTTCGCGGCGGTGAGCCCCTCGCCGTGCGCTGCCAGCGCATCCGCTCCCGTGTCGGCCGCACCTTCTCGGGCGAAGACGCCGCGCGCATCGCCGAGATGCTCGGCGAGATTTCCGGCACCCCCTTCTCGGAGGAGGGCCGCCCCCACCTCGCCGCCGTGCGCCGCGACGCCATGCTCCGCGCCGACCACACCCGCCGCGCCTTCGAGGAGTTCCTCGCCGCCGAGAGCGCCGCCCATCCCGTGGTCCTGGTGCTCGAAGACCTGCACTGGGGCGACCTGCCCTCCATCCAGCTCGTCGCCGCCGCGCTGCGCCTCGCCCGCGAAAGGCCGCTCTTCGTGCTCGGCCTCTCGCGCCCCGAGGTGCATGCGCTCTTCCCCCGGCTCGTCGCCGACCTCGCCGCCCAGGAAATCCGCCTCGACGAACTGTCGCGCCGCTCCAGCGTGCGCCTCGTCCGCCTCGCCCTCGGCGACGAGATCCCCGAGGATCTCGTCGAGCGGCTCGTCAACCAGGCCGCCGGCAACGCCTTCTACCTGGAGGAGATGATCCGCGCCGTCGCCGAGGGCCGCGCGGGGGAGCTGCCCGCGACCGTGCTGGCCATGGTGCAGGCGCGCCTCGCGGAGCTGCCCTCCGAGGCCCGCCGGGTGATGCGCGCCGCGAGCCTCTTCGGCCAGGTCTTCTGGAAGGGAGGCGTCCGCGCGCTCCTCGGCGGGCGCGGCGCCGCCGCCGGCGTCGATGGCTGGCTCGCCTCGCTCAGCGACCGCGAGCTCATCGCGCCCCAGGCCTCCAGCGCGTTCCCTGGCGAGGAGGAGTACCGCTTCCGCCACGCCCTGGTGCGCGAGGCCGC
The DNA here is from genome assembly GCF_000601485.1 of Chondromyces apiculatus DSM 436. Lineage (GTDB taxonomy): Bacteria > Myxococcota_A > Polyangia > Polyangiales > Polyangiaceae > Chondromyces > Chondromyces apiculatus. Next base: position 84,237 of record NZ_ASRX01000066.1, on the reverse strand, counting down.
CTACCAGATGCTCACCGACCGTGACCGCAGCACCGGTCACCGGCTCGCCGGCGAGTGGCTCGAGTCCGTCGACGCGCACGACGCCATGGCGCTCGCCGAGCACTTCGAGCGCGGCGAGGAGCCCGCGCGCGCGGCCACCTTCTTCCTCGAAGCCGCGGAGCAGGCCATGCAGGCCAACGACCTCGATGCCGCCATCGCCCGCGCCGAGCGCTCCGTCGCGTGCGGCGCGAGCAAGGAGCTGCGGGGCGCGGCGCGGAGGCTCCAGGCCGAGGCCCACCACTGGCGCGGCGACGTCAGCGAGGGAGGCCGTTGCGGCGAAGAGGCCCGCCAGCTCCTGCCGCGGGGCAGCGCGGGCTGGCTCAGCGCTGCGGCCGAAGCGGCGTCATCGGCGCTGAGCCGCGGCGCCCGCGAGGAGCTGCGCACCATCGCCGAGGACCTCCGCCGCGTGGTGACCGCCGCGCCCGAAGCCGCCGACGTCGCGGTCCTGGCGCGCGTCGCGCAGATCCTCCTGCGCGCCGGCCTCGCCGACGCGGCCGCGCCCCTCATCGAGGTCCTCGACCACACTCCCCGCGAGGCGCACGCCGAGCCGCAGATCGCGGGCCACCTCGCCGCCGTCGTGGGCCTCCAGGCCCTCTTCGCTGGCGACGTCGCCGCCAGCGCCGCCGCCTTCGCCAACAGCGCCGCGCAGTTCGAGAGGGCCGGCGACACCAGGAACGCGATCACCACCCGGGTGAACCACGCCATCGCCAGGCTCTGCCTCGGCAGCTACCCCGAGGCCGAGGCCGAGCTGCGCGCCGCGCTCCCCGAGTGCGAGCGGATGGGCCTCTACCAGCTCATCACCTGGATCAAGCACAACCTCGGCATCGCGCTCCTGCACCAGGGGGCGCTCTCCGAGGCGCGCGTCCTGGAAGAGGAGGCCATCGAGGCCGGCATCGCCCGCGGACACGTGTGGACCGAGGTGAGCGCGCGCTACACCCTGGCGCTCGTGCTGCTCCGCCAGGGAGAGCTCGCCGAGGCCGAGCGAGAAGCGGCGCACGCGGTGGAGGTCTGCGACCAGGCCTTGCCCGCGCGCTGCTCTGCGCTCGCCGTGCTCGCTCAGACCCGCCTCTGGCAGGCGCGCCCTGGCGACGCGCTCGGCCCCGCGACCGAGGCCATGAACACCCTCGTGCAGCTCGGAGAGATCGAGGACGGCGACGCGCTCGTGCGCCTCGTGTACGCCGAGGCGCTCAAGGCGTGCGGCAAGGACAGCGAAGCCCGCGCCGCGATCCACGCTGCCCGCGAGCGCCTGCTCGGGCGCGCCGCCCTCATCGCCGAGGAGAGCTGGCAGCGCCAGTTCCTGGAGGGCGTGCCCGAGAACGGGCGAACCATGACCCTGGCGCGGCGCTGGCTCGAAGTCGCCTGAAGCCGAGGCGGGGCGTTACCGCATGAGCATGCCGCTCTCCGGTCCCTCGTCGGTGCTCGCCAGCGTGAGCCGCAGCGCCTCGCGCGTGGCGGTCGACAGCGGCAGGTGCTTCAGCATGGCGCGGAGCCACGTCCTCGGCCTCCGCGGAGCCACCCACCTGCCGAAGGCATCGAGCGCCTCTCCGGAGCGCGCCATGAGGAACGGCGTCAGCTCGTCGAGGAGCGGCAGCTCGTTGGCCGCGATCCACAGCACGCACGCGCCCAGCGGCTCCAGCCGGTAGCAGCCCGGCGCGATGCGCACCGACCCGTACGCGCGCCCCAGCCACCCCGGCACGTCCGGCGCGATCAGCCAGAGCGGCTCGTGCCCCACCCAGGACGGGTCCTCCTGCTCCAGCCGCTGGACCTGCCGCGCCTGTCGCCGCAGGAGCGCCCGCTCCACGGCCCGTCGGTCCACCGCGTCCCCGGGCAGCTTCAGCTCCGTCATGATCTCCTCGTGCATCCGCGCCTCGGGCCACGGCGCTGGCAGGTGGGTGAGGAGGTCCGTGCGGTGGACGAGGAGCAACCCATCGATTTGCGCCTTCCCCAGCTTCACCTCGAGGGGCTCCTGCCAGGTGACCGCACCGCCGGTGACCTGCTCGGTCTCCTCGATGAACGTCCGCTTCGCGAACACGCCGGTCTGGCCCATACCAGGGCGCGGTAGCACGCCGTCGGCAGGAGGGACCAGCGGGATGAGCCCCACCGCGCACGGCAGGACTGCGGCATTTCGTGGAGGACGTGCGGACGCATGTCGCTCCTCGATGACGGGCACGCTGAACGGTCCAGCGAGGAGCGCACCATGTGCGCAACGGAAGGCGCGCGCGTGTCCCCACTGGCATGACACCTGCGTGCGCCGCCAGGCAACGGCCCACGGTCCGTGCGGCGGGTCATGCACGTCGTGCAACGGCCTCTGGAGCCTCTCAGGTGGCCACTGCACGTCGTGCAATGGGTCTCTGAAGGGCTTCAAGAGGTCGTCACACGTCGTGCAACGGGTCCTGGAAGCCGCTCAGGTGGCCGCTGCACGCCGTGCAACGGGTCCTGGAGGGCTTCAGGTGGTCACTGCACGTCGTGCAACGGGTCCCTGAAGGGCTTCAGGTGGCCACTGCACGTCGTGCAACGGGTCCTGGAGCCCTCCAGGAGGTTCACTGCATGCCGTGCAATGACTCCCGGAGCGTCTGGAGCGCTGGTGTCATGGTTCGCGCGGCGGGGCCGTGGGGAAACTCACCTGGCGCGCGCCCTGGAGACCCGGTTCCGACCTACCGGGGTTGGCTCTTCGCGAGCGGGGAGGTGGCCGCCGGCTCGGCGGGGTCGAGCCTCCCGAGCAGCACCCTCAGCGGACGCACCCGGTAGTAGAGGCTCCGCTTCGGCGCCTCCGCCATGATCCCTTCCCAGGTCCTCCGGCGGGGGCGCTTCATCTGATCGGCGAGGCCCGCGGGGAAGCCGGTCACCGGATCGCTCCACTCCACCAGGATGGCGTGCTGGTGGATCCGGTCGTCCCGCTTCAACCCGTGGATGGCCACCACATCGCCGGGCTGCACGTCGTCCGCGTGGTCGACGAGGTTCTGGAAGAACTGCTCGCGCGCCCCGAACTGGACGCGCTCCTCGCCCTGGAAGCGCCGCACCTCGAAGAGGTCGGGCCGCTCCTCGGCGAACTCTCCGAACGCGAGGACCGCGCGCCGGTTGGGAATGCCCGTGTCGTTGAAGTCGAGCTTTCCGCGCACCCGGGCGGGGCGCTCCCCGCGGCCCGTGAACCACGTCCCGGCGGCGCGCTCGTACGTATCGAGCACGAAGTCCACGCAGACCTGGGGCGGCCACGCCTTGCCGGCGCTGTCGAACACTGGATACGACGTCTCGTCGACCTGGAAGCTCTGCTGACCGCGCAGGTAGGCATCCATCCAGACGGGCCTGAGCTGTCCATCGCGATCGGGCCCCTCTTCCCCGCTGGGCCGATCGAAGCGCAGCCCCTCCGCCACCAGATCGCCGACCACCCCGCGCATCTCGGCGAGGGCCCGCCGCTTCCAGGCCGACGCCTGCTGGATGGCCGCCACGGCGGCGCGCGTCTCGGCTTTCTCGGCGATGCACCCGAGCTTCAGGGCGGCCCCCTCTGCGTCGAGGACCGCCTCGACCCAGAGCGGCGCGCCCGCTGCCGTCGCCTGCAGCGTCGTTCCCTGCGGTGCCGTCCCTTGCGGCGCGTTCGCCGCTGCCGTCGTCTGCGTCGTGCTCGCGGGGATCACCGCTGGCGTGCCCGCTGTCGCTCGCTGAGGTGCGCTCGCAACCGTCGCGCCTGCAGCAGCCTCGCGCGGAGGCGTGAAGCGCAGCGCGACCAGGAGCGCGTGCGGCGTCCGGTGCAGCACGCGGGCGCGATCGAAGCCGACCTCCTCGGCGAGGGCGCGCAGGTCGCGGTGGAGCGGAGCATCGAGCGCCTCTGCCGTCAGCGCCACCCGGTCGCCGAAGAGCAGGTCGGCGCGGCGGCCGTCGAGGGCGCCGCCGGTGTGCCGGTAACTGGTGACCGCGCGTCGACCTTGCCCCTCGGTCGTGCGGCGCAGCGTGTGCCGCTCCGCGCCTCGCAAGAGCCAGATTTCCGGCTCGTCGAAGAGGTCGGTGAGCTCCAGCGAGGTGACCATGGCCAGCGCGTCACGGGGCTCGGCGCTGTACACGTACCCCTCCCGGAGCAGGAGCGCGCGCAGTGCGGCAGGGTCCCCCTTGTGCCGGGAGCGCAGCTTGACCACCCGGTCCCCGGGGCGACCTGCGTCGAATGCGCGGCGCGAGGCGAGGAGCGCGGGCGTGATCGCCGCGAGCGCCTCGTCGGACGTGGGGCGCGGCTCGCGGACCAGCACCAGTGGCTCGCCGCGGGCACGCCCCAGGATGGCGAGGCGTTGCGCCTCGAAGGCTGGCGCGCCGCCCTGATCGCGCTCCTCCCGGAGGCCCGCGACGCGGGCGCTGCACAGCGCCATGGCGGCGTCGGTCGGTACGGCACGCGCCACCCCGGCGCGCGCCCCGTGGCCATCCCGTGCGCCCGAGGTGAGCGGTGTCCCTGCGTCGGGTGCGCCCCGGTCGGCGCAACCCACGGTGAGGAAGAGAGCCAGGGAAACCAGGAAAAGCGAAGAGCGCATCGCCGACTCCAGCAAGAAGTAGCGTGCCGTGCGCACCGTGTCGCCGCCTCCGGCATCGGTAGGTGAACGCCCTGAACGCCGCCTCCCTTTCAAGGGTGGCGTCCCCGGCTCTGGGCGGTCACGAAGGTGGATCCGGGATTTGCTTTGCGCCGCGCGCTCTCGCGGTAACCTTGGCGTTTGATGCGGCGGGCAGGGGCGCTCGCCAAGAGGTGAGGCAGCTCATGTGCGGCATCGTCGGGTACGTTGGATCGAAGAACGCGGCGCCGATCATCGTCGAGGGGCTCCGGAAGCTGGAGTACCGCGGCTATGACTCGGCAGGGATCGCCATCCACGACGGCAAGGGCATCGAGATCGTCCGGACGCTCGGCAAGCTGGCTCGCCTCAGCGAGGCGCTGGAGAAGCGCACCCTGGAAGGAGGCACGGGGATCGGGCACACCCGCTGGGCGACCCACGGACGGCCGAGCGAGGTGAATGCGCACCCCCACTCGTCGGGTCCGGTCGCGCTCGTGCACAACGGCATCATCGAGAACTACGTCGCCATCCGCCATGAGCTGGAGGGGCAGGGCGTGAAGTTCTCGTCGGACACCGACACCGAGGTGATGGCCCACCTCATCCACCGCGAGCTGTCGCGCGGCGTGAAGCCGCTCTTCAAGGCGGCCCAGAACGCGCTCAAGCTGGTGCACGGCGCGTACGCCATCGCGGTGATGAGCCGCGACGAGCCGGGCGTGGTGGTGGTGGCGCGCTACGGATCGCCGCTGGTGCTCGGCGTCTGCGAGGGCGAGTCGATGTGCGGCAGCGACATCCCGGCCCTCCTCTCCCACACCCGCGACATGATCTTCCTGGAGGACGGCGACGTGGCCGAGCTGCGCGCCGACGGCATCCGCATCGAGACCGTCTCCGGCGAGATCGTGCAGCGCAAGGTGCGCCGCATCGACTGGAGCCCGGTGATGGCCGAGCGCGGCGGCTACAAGCACTTCATGCTCAAGGAGATCCACGAGCAGCCCGACGTCGTGGAACAGACCCTGCGCGGGCGCATCGACGTCGTGAACGGCGACGTGTACGCGACCGAGATCGGCGTCACCCCGGAGGCCGCACGCGCGATCAAGCGAGTGTACATCACCGCCTGCGGCACCAGCCACCACGCGGGTATCGCGGGGCGGTACTGGATCGAGCAGCTCGCGCGGGTGCCGACGGTGGTCGAGCTCGCGAGCGAGGTGCGCTACCGCGACCCCATCTTCTACCCGGACGATCTGGTGATCGCGATCAGCCAGTCCGGCGAGACGGCGGACACCATCGCGGCGCTCAAGGCGGCGAAGGCGCAGGGCGCGAAGGTGCTGGCGCTCTGCAACGTGGTCGACAGCGCGATCCCCCGCGCCTCGGACGGCGCGCTCTACACCCACGCCGGACCCGAGATCGGCGTCGCCTCGACCAAGTGCTTCACGACGCAGCTCGCCGCGCTCCTGATGCTCGCGGTCTACCTCGGGCGGCGCCGCGAGACGCTGGCGGAGGACAGGGCGCGCGAGATCCTCCAGGCGCTCCTCGAGATCCCGGGGCAGATGCGCGACGTGCTCGGCGACGCCGACTACGTGCACGCCATCGCCAAGAAGATGGTGCACGCGAAGGACGTGCTGTTCCTCGGGCGCGGGCTCGGCTTCCCCATCGCGCTGGAGGGTGCGCTGAAGCTCAAGGAGATCTCCTACGCCCACGCCGAGGGCTACGCCGCGGGCGAGATGAAGCACGGACCCATCGCGCTCATCGACGAGAGCCTGCCGGTCGTGGTGATCTGCCCGCGCGACGCGCACTTCGAGAAGACCGTCTCCAACCTCGAAGAGGTGCGCGCCCGCGAGGGGCAGGTGATCGCCATCGCCACCAAGGGCGACGAGCAGATCCTGGAGAAGTCGCAGTTCCAGGTGTGGCTGCCCAAGGTGCGCGACGAGGTGCTGCCCCTCCTCACGGTGCTGCCCCTGCAGCTCATCTCGTATTACGTCGCCAACCTGAAGGGCAACGACGTCGACCAGCCCCGCAACCTCGCCAAGACCGTCACCGTCGAGTAGCCGCGACGAGCCCCTCTGCGGATCCGCGTCGAGCCGGTATCCTCGCCGGCCATGCGGATCCTCGGCAGGACGGAGCGTCGCTTCGTCATCGCCATCCTGGTGACGGCGCTCATCCCTCTCGTCGCCAGCATCCTCATTGCGCGGGCGGTCATCACCCGGGTCTCGGCGACGGCGTACCAGCCGGAGTTCGGCGCCCACCTGGAGCGCGCGCTCGGGGTGTATGCGGACCTGGCCACGGCCATCAAGCAGCGCATGCGCGCCGAAGCCGAGGCCATCGCCTCGACCGAGGAGCTCCGGCGCGCAGCGTTCGCAGGGGATGCCGCGGCGCTGGATCCAGCCCTGGAAGGCGCCTTCACCAGGTTCCCGGCGCTGGTGTCGCTGCGGGTGGAGGGGTGCGACGGCGCGCTGCGACGGGCGCGAGATCGCGGTCGCGCGGTGGATCCGGAGACAGAGAAGACCCTCACCGTGCGCCGCGCGCTGGAGCGGTCGGGGGCGGCTCCAGGGGAGGTGGACGCCTGCACGGAGCGGCCCGACGAGGTGCGGGTGCTCGCGGCCACCTTCGCCACGCCTGCCGCGCGGTTCGGGGAGCTGGAGGGCGCGCAGGCGTTCGCCCAGGCCTACCACCAGCTCGTGCGCGAGCACCGCGAGGAGTACCTGGACCGGACGTACCTGCGCACCTTCGCCGCGCTGATCGGGCTGACCATCCTGATGGCGGTGGTCGCCGGGGTGCTCCTCGTGCGCCCGGTGGTGCGCCGGCTGGGGCGGCTGGCGCAGGCGATGCGGCCCGTGGCGGAGGGCGATCTGTCGGTGCGAGCGGCGATCCCCGGGCAGGACGAGGTGGCCGACCTCGGTCGGGCCTTCGACCGGATGCTGGAGGAGCTGCAGCGCAGCCGCACCCGCCTGGAGTTCCTGCGGCGGATGAGCGGATGGCAGAAGGTGGCGCGGCGGCTCGCCCACGAGATCAAGAACCCGCTCACGCCGATCCAGCTCGCGGTGCAGGAGTGCCACCGTCGCTACAAGGGTGGCGACGCGGGCTACCAGCGGGTGCTGCAGACGACGCTGGAGGTGGTCGAGGAGGAGGTGGGATCGCTGCGGCGCCTCGTGAGCGAGTTCGCGAGCTTCGCGCGGCTGCCGCGGCCGGCGCTGGAGGAGACGGACCTCGGCGCCTTCCTGCGTGAGCAGGCCGAGCGCCTCGACGCCGGTGGGGGCGGGGAGGGGAGCGAGCCCGGGGGAGACAACTGGGTGGGGTCGGTGGACCTGCTCTTCGATCTGCCGGGCGACCCGATGCCCGCGTTGCTCGACCGGGAGATGTTCCACCGCGCGCTGACGAACATGGTGCGCAATGCGGCGCAGGCGCTGCGTGATGCGCGCGAGCCGCGCGAGACGCGTGAGACGCGTGAGACGCGTGAGACGCGTGAGACGCGTGAGGCGACGGACGGGGAGGGGACCTCGGAAGCTCGCGCGCTCTGGGGGCACATCCAGGTCTCCACGCGGGTCGAGGGATCGAGCTACGTCATCGACGTGGATGACGACGGGCCGGGGATCGAGCCCTCGGTGCGGGAGTCGATCTTCGACCCCTACGTGACCACCCGGCGCGACGGGACGGGACTCGGGCTGAGCATCGTGAAGAAGATCGTGGTGGATCACGGAGGGACCATCGACGTCCTCGCCTCACCGCTCGGGGGCGCCCGCTTCGAGATCCGCATCCCGCGCGCGGGGACCCCGGAAGCGCGCGCGGCGCTGGTGGAGCAGCGGCGCGCCGCGGAGGAGGATGAGGGCACCGTGGCGTCGGTCCCATCGCTGCGCTAAGGGGCCGCATGCTCGACGACAAGCTTCGCGAATGCCTGACGTTCGATGACGTCCTGCTCGTCCCGGCCTACAGCGAGGTGCTGCCGGGTGAGGTGAACGTCCGTACCCGCCTCACGCGCAAGATCGAGCTGAACATCCCCCTGCTCAGCGCGGCGATGGACACGGTGACCGAGGGTCAGACGGCGATCGCCATGGCCCGCGCGGGCGGGATCGGCATCCTCCACAAGAACATGTCGCCGGCGCAGCAGGCCCGCGAGGTGGAGCGGGTCAAGCGCGCCGAGAGCGGCATGATCATGCAGCCGGTCACGGTGGGGCCGGAGGAGTCGCTGCGGAGCGCGCTGGCGATCATGCGGGAGCACGACATCAGCGGCGTGCCGGTGGTGGAAGGCGAGAGGCCCGTGGGGATCTTGACGGCGCGCGACATCCGCTTCGAGCAGAAGCTCGATCAGCCCGTGAAGGCGCTGATGACGAAGGAGCTGGTCACGGTGCCGCCGGGCGTCTCCAAGGAGGACGCGAAGGCGCTCCTGCACCAGCACCGCATCGAGAAGCTCCTCGTGGTGGAGGGGGGGCGGCTCATCGGCCTGATCACCATCAAGGACCTGCTCCAGGCCGATCTCAACCCGGACGCGAGCAAGGACGCAGGCGGCCGGCTGCGGGTCGGTGCGGCGATCGGTCCGTCGGCGGACTGCGACGAGCGCGCCGAGGCGCTGCTCGCGGCCGGCGTGGACGTGCTCGTGGTGGACACCGCGCACGGGCACTCGCGGGGCGTGCTCGACGTGGTGCGGCGCGTGAAGGGCCGCCACCCGGAGGTGCAGGTGATCGCCGGGAACGTGGCCACGCCCGAGGGGACCGAGGCGCTCATCGACGCGGGCGCCGACGCGGTGAAGGTGGGCATCGGGCCGGGGAGCATCTGCACGACGCGGGTGGTCGCCGGCGTGGGCGTGCCGCAGATCACCGCGATTGGTGACTGCGCGCGCGTGGCGGACAGGCACGGCGTCCCGGTGATCGCCGACGGCGGCATCAAGTACTCGGGTGAGGTGACCAAGGCGATCGCGGCGGGCGCCTCGTGCGTGATGATCGGCTCGCTCTTCGCCGGCACGGACGAGTCACCCGGGGACCTCGTGCTCTACCAGGGGCGGAGCTACAAGGTGTACCGGGGCATGGGATCCATGGGCGCGATGCGCAAGGGATCGAAGGATCGCTACGGGCAGGGAGGCGCCGCCGACGAGAAGCTGGTGCCCGAGGGGATCGAGGGGCGGGTGCCGTACCGCGGGTCGCTGACGTCGATCCTCTACCAGCTCGTGGGAGGGCTGCGCTCGGGGATGGGCTACTGCGGCTGCGCGACGGTCGCGGAGCTGCGCGAGAAGGCGCGCTTCGTGCGGATCACGTCGCAGGGTCTCCGCGAGAGCCACGTGCACGACGTGATCATCACCGAGGAAGCGCCCAACTATCGGACGACCTGACCGCCGCGCGCGGCGCGCCTGCCGCCGCCCGAGATGAAGGGGCGGACGTCGAGGCGGTAGGCGACGCCGAAGCGGAGGCCGAGCATGACCGTGCTGCCCGCGCCCGTGGCGCAGGCGTCGATCACGTCGGAGGAGAGGCTCAGCACCTCGGCGCCGGCCCCCGCAGTGAGCGCGAACCTGCTGCCGGCGGTGACCCAGCCCGAGAGCCCGGCGCGCAGGCCGAGGCCGGGGCGATCATTCCCGGAGCACGAAAAGTTCGTGGAGCCTCTGGCCAGGTCGGTGACGCCCACGAGGTCGACGCTCTGCCAGGCGAGCCCCGGTCCGATCTCGATGCCCATGCCTGCGCGGCCTCCGGCGCCGAAGTCGAGGCGAAGCGCGGCCCAGAGGGCGTTCATGTCGCGCGAGACCTCGAAGGTGCCGAGGTCGCTGGTGGCGCTGCGCTCGCGTCCGAGGCCGAGGTGCTGGAAGGCGAGCCCCAGTGAGAAGGAGGGCGTGGGGGCGAGGTAGGCGGCCGCTTCGAGATCGAGGCCCACCCGGTCGACGGGCGCGAGATCCGGCGGGTCGTCCGCGCGCACCGCCATCCCGACGCGGCCGTCGAACTCCAGGGTGATGGGCTCATCTTCTGCCGCGCTGGCGGAGCCGACGAGGGTCAGCGCCGTGGCCAGGGCGGAGGCCAGTCGGGAGGAAGCCAGGTGACGCACTCCCCCGCCTTATCACACTGCCCTCCCGTCCCGGTCACGCGGTGCTTGACCATCCGACCACGCTTTGCCATGTTGCGCCGCGGAGAGGTGACCGAGAGGCCGAAGGTGCCTGATTCGAAATCAGGTGTACCCGCAAGGGTACCGCGGGTTCGAATCCCGCCCTCTCCGCTGAAGTTGGCTGTCGCATGAATCGCCGGCCGTCGTGCTGCTGGATCCGTGGCTCTCTCGACGAGAGCGCCGAAGGTCCGGCGGAAGGCGTACCCGGCGAGCGGCAAGCCGCGCTCCTGGAGAGGTGACCGAGTGGTCGAAGGTGCACGACTGGAAATCGTGTGTACGGCAACGTACCGCGGGTTCGAATCCCGCCCTCTCCGCCAGCCCTGAAGCGACGCGACCCGAGGCAACGCGACCCGGAGCAGGCGTCGCTGCGCAGTGTCCACCTGTGCGTGCAGCCTCCGCAGCCAGGAGCTGACCGAAGAGCGTCGCGAGCGCCCTGCAGTTCGCGAGCACCCCGCGGCCAGGGAGGCCGACCGAGGAGCCCTCTCGGAGTTCGAGAGATGCCGACCGACGATGCGGGTCGCGTCGCAGCTTTGCCGGTCCGCTCGTAGTTCGTTGTCACCCTGACGTGACCGGCCTACCGTCGTGATTATGCGCTTCGCCCTCGCAGGGATGGTTCTGGCTTCGGCCATGGGCCTGGCGGTGAGTTGCACGCTGAACACCCAGGGGACGGCGAATCCGTTCACCCCGGGGACCGGCGGGTCGGGGGGGAGCGGCGGGGCCGGGGGGGGTGGTGACGAGATCTGCGGCCCGGAAAAATTGTGCGAAGGCGGCACGGAGTGCGCGCCGCGCGTTTGCGACAACGGTCTGTGTCGCACGACGTTCGCGGAGGAGGGGGAGCTGATCGACGAGCAGACCTCGGGCGACTGCAAGGTCGTCGTGTGTGGCAGCTCGGGCACGCCCGTTACCCAGACGAACGACGAAGACGAACCGGAGAACAACAACGAGTGCATGGAAGTCCATTGCGAGAACGGCACGCTGGTTTATGAGCCCGTGCCGAACGGCACATCCTGCGGAGCGGTGGGCGCGGGCCTCTACTGCGACGAGGGTCAGTGCATCGGCTGCGAAAACCCTGGCCAGTGCGAACCTGACGCTTGCGAGACGGCGACCTGTGAGAACTCGGTCTGCAACTACATGGATCGGCCTGCGAATTATCCGCTGGAAGACGTGAGCAGCGCCGACTGCATCAAGGTGGTTTGCAACGGGACGGGTCAGTCGGTGGTGGTCGCGGACCTGGACGACGTACCGAACGACAACGATCCATGCACGAACGATAGCTGCACGGGGATGATGGTCTCTCATGCGCCCGTGATGGATGGGATGTCGTGCACCAGCGGGCCGGGCGTCTGTTGCGGTGGGATGTGTGAAACCGGGAACTCTTGCGGCCAGGGGGGCGCTGGCGGTGACGGTGGCGCGGGTGGGGCCGGCGGTGCGGGCGGCAGCGGTGGCGCGGGAGGCGCTGGCGGGGCTGGTGGAGCCGGTGGCGCCGGCGGCTCGGGGGGGGGCGGCGGTAACTGAGAGAAGGGTGCGCCGGGATGGAGCAGGCGGCAGGAGCGGTCTTCAGGCGCCTGAACGCACATTCCTGCTGCGCCGGGAGGCCGTCGAGGCTATGAGCCACGGACGGTTTGCCCGCGAGGGAGGCCGCAGGATCCAGGTCGAGTGACTCGTCCCTGTACAAAGGCGAGGTCTTGACATGCCGGAACCTGGCTTGTACATGTGGCGCCCCCTTTTGGCCGGAGCTTTCTGGTCACTCATGGGGCCCCCGCGCGGAGCGCCGCGCCTTTTGCCCCCAGATGTCTGGAGTTGTCGCGCGATGAATCTCGAGCCCAAGACCTACTCCGCCAAGCCTGCTGAAGCGCGCGCGGCGCGCCGGTGGTGGGTGATCGACGCCGAGGGCAAGCCCCTCGGGCGTCTCGCCACCCGGATCGCCATGGTGCTTCGTGGCAAGGACAAGCCGACGTTCACGCCCCACGTGGACACCGGCGACTTCGTCATTGTCGTCAACGCCCAGAAGACCATGCTGACCGGCCGCAAGATGCAGCAGAAGCAGTACGTGCGGCACAGCGGTGAGCCGGGTGGGTTCCGCTCCGTTCCGGCCGAGCTGGTTCTTGAGCGCCAGCCCGAGATCCCGATCACCAAGGCGGTGAAGGGCATGCTCCCCAAGAACACCCTCGGGCGGGAGCTCCTCACCAAGCTGAAGGTCTACCCGGGCCCCGATCACCCCCACGCCGCGCAGCAGCCGCAGCCTTTGCCCTGGCCCGACCAGAGCTCCAAGTAACCGAACTTCCAGCCCCTACCTCGCCGAGCAAAAGCCATGGCTGACACGAAAACGTACGCTACCGGGAAGCGCAAGACCGCCGTTGCGCGAGTCTTTCTGGTCCCGGGCACGGGCAAGATCTCCGTCAACGCCCGCACCGCAGAAGACTACTTCGTCCGTGAGACCAACCGCATGGTCATGCGGCAGTCGCTGGAGCTCCTCGAGCTCAACGACCAGTACGACGTGCAAGCCACCGTCGCTGGTGGTGGCCACAGCGCCCAGGCCGAGGCGATGCGTCACGGCATCGCGCGGGCCCTGATCACGCTCGATCCGGAGCGTCGCTCCTCCCTCAAGCGCGCCGGGTTCCTGACCCGCGACGCCCGCAAGAAGGAGCGCAAGAAGTACGGTCAGCCCGGCGCCCGCAAGCGCTTCCAGTACTCGAAGCGCTGATCGTTTCGCCCATCTGTCGCGCATCGTAGCCGACTGCACACCTGCAGCCGGCTACGGTCGTTTTGTGCACATCAGCATGGCGCGAGGGCTGGTCGGAAGTGCTCGCCGCGTGTCGCTGGTGTGCGCACGTCGCTCGGGGCGACGCCGCGGGCTCCTGGTCGGGCGACGCCGCGGCTCTCTTTGCTCGGGGTGACGTCGCGGTTCCCTGGTCGGGGCGACGCCGCGGCTCCCTACTTGGGCGGGTTCTTCAGGTCGGCTCCCTTGATCATCTCGCCGCCTTCCTCGTCCGTCGCGTCCTCGGCGGGATCGTTGGCGGCAGGATCTGAACCTTCCTGCTTGGGGGCCGCGTTCGGGGCCGAGGTCGGGATGTTCTCGGGCGGTGGATCGGCCGCCGGATCCGCGGAAGGGGAGGGAGTTCCCGCCGCCGCTTCCTTCGCAGGCTCGGGGGGAGGGGGTTCGGCCGGGGGCTCGGGGAGTGGAATGGCGTCGAGCCGCTTGTCGAGGGCCTCCTTGTTGGCCAGGAAGGCCGCGCGGTCGACGCCGGCGATGGGTTGCTCGCCATCCATGTCGAGCGTCATCGCATCGAAGAACTTCCCGTCACGCTTGGCGGTGAAGTGCAGGTGCGGACCCGTGGAGCGCCCGGTGGTGCCGACGTACCCGACGAGCTGCCGGGTGCCCACGCGATCGCCGACCTTCATCCCGGAGACGAAGCGCGACATGTGCGCGTAGCCGGTGGTGACACCGTTGGGGTGCTTGACGGTGACCAGGTTGCCGCTCGGACCTGCGGGTCCGATGTGCTCCACGACGCCACGGTAGGCTGCGTAGATGGGGGTCCCGGAAGGCGCGCCGAAGTCCGTGCCCGTGTGGGGCATGGGCCTCTTCAGGATGGGGTGGAGGCGCTTCGGGTTGAAGTGAGAGGTGACCGGCGCGCCCGGGACCGGGATGCGCCACCCGCCCGAGTGGGGTTGCTTGGCGCGGTCGTCGAAGTAGCCCTTCGCCTCCTGGCCCGTGAACCAGTAGGCGCGCATCGGCTTCTCTTCGGGGTCGACGGGGCGGTACTCGACGGCGATGACCTTCTTGTATTTCGAGAACAGGCCGAGCGCCGTCTCCTCGGTGAGGATGAGGCGCACCGTGCCTCCCTCCTTGAAGTTCTCGGTGGACGTGCGGCCGTTGAAGGCGTCGTCGATGATGTCGAGGACCCCGTCTTCCAGGCCACCCGCGCGGTAGGAGGCGGTGAGGTCCTTGCCGACGTAGAAGGCCGCGACGACCTCCTCTTCGGCGATCTTCATGTCGAGCTTCGCGCCGGTGAGCACGCCGCTCGCGTCTTCGCGGGCCTGGTACACCTCGCTCGGGGCGACCTCGTACTCGAAGGCGCGGATGCGGCGCGTGGCCCTGTCCATGGCGACGGTGAAGCGGTCCTTGCGGCCGCTCTTGTCGAACTTGCGCACGCCCTCGAAGGCCTTGAGGATCCGGTAGACCTGCGCCTTCGGCACGTCCTTGTCCGCCAGCGCGGTGACGAAGGAGCGGCGGTCCATGACGTCGCTCACGGTGAGCACCGCAGCGTCCTTGGCGAGCTCGCTGACGCGCCAGGGGCCTGCGACCGGGGTGCGCTGCTTCTTCGGCGTGGGTGCCGGCCCGGTGGAGGTGGTCTTGCTGGGGAGCGAGAGGCCCTTCAAGTGGTCGGCGACCATGGCGCGCTCGTCGCGCACGGGGACCACCTGGATCAGCAGCGCGACGACCGAGGTCACGGTCGCCAGGCCGAAGAGCCCGCCGAAGATGGCGGTCATCCGCGGCGAGAGGTGCATCGCCGCCGGAGGGCGGGTCAGCGGGGAGATGCGGTTCGGCTCCGGCGAGGCGTCGGGGCCGAGTCCTGGCCCCGAGAGGCCCCCGGACGAGGCGCGGGGTGGGGGGGCATGCCCGGGCTGGCCGGCGAGGCTGCCCGAAGGCGTGCGGGGGGTCGGTGTGAACGCCGAGGGACCCGCGCCGTCCAGCAACCTGCCCGTGAGCGAGGGGCGCGAGACAGGTGCTGAAGGGGCTCCCTCCACGCGGCGGTTCTGAGGGGTTGGCGTCTGTTGCCGCCCGAGTGTGCGCGGCGCAAGGTCGTCGTCCGTGCCTTCATCGACCCGCGCTGCGCCTTCGGGCTCAGCGTCGGCGGCCCCGGAGACCGCGCGTGAAAGCGGGGTTACTGCGTTCCGCACCCGGACGTGGGTAGCAAGGCGAAGGCCGGGCTGCAACCGCGGAGCCTCGGGATCGCCATGTCCCACGAGGGCCTCCCGGCGGCGTGCAAGCGCGCTGCGCCAGGCGCTCTGGCCAGCATGGCGAGGAAACCAGGGTGGTCTTGCGGCCCGCTCGCGTAAGCTACGGCGCCATGGATGACCGGCTCAAGCAGCTTCTGATCCTGGGGCGGGAGCACTACGAGCGGCGTGAGTACACCCTCGCCGAGCCCGCATTGCGGCAGGTCCTGGAGCAGAACGACCGGTACGCGGACGTGTACAACATGCTCGCGGTGATCCTGCATGATCGGGGCGACTTCCTGGGCGCGGAAGGCTACTTCGAGCGCGCCGTGGAGCTGAACCCCAACTACACGGAAGCGCTGCTGAACCTGGCGGTCACCTACAACGACATCGGCAAGTACGACGCGGCGCGCCTGGTCTATGCGCGCATCCGCAGCACCGACGGTCAGCCGGGGGTGCTCGACCCGTATGCGCGCGGGAAGATCGCCAACATGCATGCGGACGTCGCGCAGGCCTACCTGGATGCCGGGTGCCGGGCCGAGGCGGTCGCCGAGCTCAAGCGCGCCGTGGCGCTGTGCCCGAGCTTCGCCGACCTGCACGTGCGCCTCGGCAACCTCTACCGGGACACCGGCAACCTGGCCCTGGCGCGCGAGAGCTACGAGGCAGCGCGCAACGCGAACCCGAAGTACGCGCCGGCCAGGGTGCTGCTCGGGGTGACGCTGCTCTCGCTGGGTCAGCCGGATCAGGCCATCGGCGAGTGGCGAGAGGCGCTGGCCATCGACCCGGAGAACAAGAGCGCGAAGCTCTACCTGCGCATGGTCGAGGAGCAGCGCAATGCGAGGGCGCGCGCCGCATCGGTGCCGCCGCCGAAGCAGACTCCCGACGCGCTGGAGGCCGCGCGCGCCTCCGACATCGACTTCTCCGACGCGGTGGCCCAGGCGGCGCCCCTCGGCATCTCGAAGAAGGCGGGGGAGGGTGGCGGCTGAGCGTGGCCCGGTTCTCCCTGCTCCGTGAAGAGGCGCGGAGGGCTTGGCGCGAGCTGCGGGGCAGCGATCTCTCGCCAGCGCGCGGCGCGGCGGCGGTCGCGATCGGCCTGTTCATCGGGTCGCAGCCCATCTTCGGCTGCCACACGCCGCTCGTGCTGCTCTTCTGCTTCTGGTTCCGGCTCGATGCCGCCATCGCGTGGGTCGCCGCGAACATCTCGAACCCCTTCTTCGCTCCGGCCCTGCTGACGGCGGAGGTGCAGGTGGGCGCGCTGCTGAAGCGCGGCGAGGTGCTGCGGCTGGACCAGGAGGTCACCCACGCCGACGCCTGGGCGCGGTTCGCGGGCTACATGTTCCTCGGCGCGCCCGTGGTCGGGATCGCGCTCGCCGCGGGGGGCGCCCTCCTCACCTGGGGCGTGGTCTCCTTGCGCCGCCGCTTCGTCGCGGGCAGCGGTCTCGGGCCGGGGCCTTACCGGCTGCCGCCGGACACCCCTCCCTGGATCCAGGCCGTCGAGCGGGTCGCCTCCCGCTACTGCCCCGAGCGAGGGTACACGGCGACGCAGCGCGCGCGGTTCCACTACACCCGCATCAAGCTGATCAGCGATCCCGTGGCGCGCCTCGTCGCCGACATCGCCGGAGAGCAGCCCGGGGCCCTGGGAGAGGTGCTCGACATCGGTACCGGCGCCGGCCAGCTCCCGTTGCTCCTCCTGGATCTCGGGCGCGCGACGCGGGTGCGCGGCACCGACTGGGACGAGGCGAAGATCGCGGACGCCCGCCGGGCTGCGGCGGGACTTCCTGCGGAGATGTGGCGCGCCGATGCCCGAGAAGCCGAGCTGGGAGAGGCGGATACCGTTCTCCTCATCGACCTGCTCCACTACTTCCGTCTGCCCGAGCAGGACGCGATCCTGCGACGCGCTGCGGCAGCGGTTCGCCCGGGTGGGCGCCTCGTCATCCGGGAGGCAGACCCCAGCCGCCGGCTGCGCAGCGTCATGACCCTGCTGGAGGAGCGGGTCTTCACGGCGATCCGCTGGAACCGAGGGGAGCGCGTCCGCTTCCGACATCCACAGGAATTCGTGGCCCTCCTCGAGGCGCTCGGGTTCCGGTGCGACGTCCGATCCGCGTGGGGGAAGACGCCGTTCTCCAACGTTCTCATCCTCGCGGAGCGCCCGCCAGAGGAGGTGGGCGCGCACCATCCGTGCTAGACCGACATGCCGTGTCGACCGAGGGCACCAAGCAGGAACGGACCGAAGGCACTGACCGCGAAGCGCTGATCGAGGCGAAGCTCGGCTCGCTCCCGGTCAAGCCCGGCTGTTACCTGTTCATCGACAAGACAGGCGCCGTCATCTACGTCGGCAAGGCCAAGAGCCTCCGCTCGCGCGTGCGCAGCTACTTCCAGGAGGGGGGGAGCGACAACCGCTACTTCATCCCCATCCTGCGCCGCATCGTCGCCGACCTGGAGACGGTGGTCACCGCCACCGAGAAGGAGGCGGCGGTCCTCGAAAACCAGCTCATCAAGCAGCACCAGCCGCGGTTCAACGTCAAGCTGCGGGATGACAAGGACTTCCTCTGGCTCCGCATCGATCCGCGCAAGGAGTGGCCGATGCTGGAGGCCGTGCGCCGCCCCCTCCCCGACAAGGCGGACAAGGCGCGCTACTTCGGCCCCTACCACTCGGCCTCCAGCGCCCGGCGCACGCAGCACCTCGTCAACAAGCATTTCCAGCTCCGCACCTGCTCCGACGCAGAGATGGTGGCGCGCCGCAGGCCCTGCCTCCAGTACCAGATCAAGCGCTGCCTGGCCCCGTGCGTGTACGAGGTGGACAGGCCGATCTACGCGGAGATGGTGCGGTCGGTGTCGATGTTCCTGGAGGGCCGCCACGACGAGCTCACCGGGATGCTCACCCAGCGCATGAAGGACGCCTCGCGCGACCTCAACTTCGAGCTGGCCGCCATCTACCGGGACCAGCTCCGCGCGGTGGAGGCCGTGCGCGAGGAGCAGCGGGTGGTGACCTCCCGCGACGTGGATCAGGACGTGGTCGGGCTGTACCGTGAAGGCTCGCTCGTGGAGGTCGAGCTGCTCCTCGTGCGGCGTGGTCGCCTCACCGATACCCTCTCCTTCTCGCTGCGCAACATGGAGCTGCCCGACGAGGAGGTCCTCGCGGGTTTCCTCAACGAGTACCACGGCGCGGCGCCGGACCTCCCCGACGAGATCGTCCTGCCCGCCTTGCCCGAGGGGGCCGACGGCATCGCGGAGCTGCTCACGGAGCAGCGCGGGCGCAAGGTGGTGCTGCTCGCGCCGCAGCGTGGCCCGCGTGTGGACCTGGTGAAGATGGCCATGGAGAACGCCGCCCACGCTTTCCGCGAGAAGCAGCGCAGCTCCGACGATCTGGAGTCGCGGCTCGAAGAGCTGCGCGAGCGGCTGCGCCTCCCCACGCTGCCCCGGCGGATCGAGTGCTGTGACATCTCGCACCTGGGCGGTGGTGACACGGTGGGCTCCATCGTGGCGCTCACCGATGGTCAGCCGGACAAGAAGCGCTACCGCTCCTTCCGGGTGAAGAGCACCGCCGATGGCGACGACTACGGCGCGATGTACGAGGTCCTGGCCCGGCGGTTCCGTCGCGGCAAGGCAGCCCGCGATCGCGCGAATGCGCCTTTGACAGAGCGCACGGACAGCACGGTCGGCGAGAGCGCCGAAGGGGAAGGCGTCGCCCCGGCCGTGGTCTCGGTCGAGGAGATGCCCGTGGAAGAGCTGCTGGCGGAGGATCTCGAGACGGAGGAAGGGGCCGACGGGGAGAGCGGTGAAGAGGAACCGGAGGAGGAGGATACCGACAGCGCAGCTACCTCCGGAGTGACCGCTGGTACGGCAGCGATGCGCCTCGCCGAGGGCGCACCTTCCGAGCCGTCTGCCACGGCAGCGCCACCGAGCCTCTTGGCTGTGCCCGCGGGTGATGCGGCTCCCGTGGTGAGGCGGTTGCCGCTGGTCGACGCTGCGCTGCTGGCCGAGGCCTCCGCGCAGGCCGATGCGCCAGGTGCCGCACCTCCTTCCACGCCCGCGCCTGCGGCCGGCTCGGAGTGGGACCTGCCCGATCTGCTGGTCGTCGACGGTGGCCGAGGGCAGCTCCAGGTGGCGCTCTCGGCCGCCCACGACCTCGGCCTCCACGGCCTGCCCATCGTGGGCCTCGCCAAGGAGCGGGAGACCGTGACGGGCGAGAAGATGGTCGATCGCGTCTACTTGCCCGGCCAGAAGAACGGCATCCCGCTGCGGTCGACCAGCTCCGCGCTCTTCTTCCTCGCCCGCGCCCGCGACGAGGCGCACCGCTTCGCCAACCACGCGCGCAAGCGCCTGGGCAAGGCCCGCAGGCTCCGCTCCGAGCTGGAGGACATCCCTGGCATCGGCGCCGCGACGCGCAAGGCGCTGCTGCGCGAGCTCGGCTCCATGGAGGCCCTCCGCAAGGCCACGGACGCGCAGATCCTTGCCGTTTCCGGGGTCTCGCGGCGCCACCTCACCGCCCTGCGCAAGGTGATCCCCGTACCCACGTCGGGTGCCACCTCGTGAAGCGTCAGCGCGCGAGGACGGGCGCCTCTGCCTTCACGGTTGAGTCTCGTTGCCTTCTCTGCAAGCCTGGGGCCGGGGTATGAGCGGCCTCGGAAACGTCGGAGCTGGCCACACGCTCGGCCGGTATCAGCTCCTCGTCCCCATCGCCCTCGGCGGCATGGCGACGGTGTGGGCCGCGCGCACGACGGGCTCCTTCCGCAAGATCGTCGCCGTGAAGCTGATGCGCAACGAGCTCAGCGACGACGACGACTTCGAGCAGATGTTCCTCGACGAGGCGTCGCTCATCTCCCAGATCCGCCACCCCAACGTGGTCGAGATCCTCGACCTCGGCGAGGAAGACCGTGCCCTCTACCAGGTCATGGAGTGGGTCGATGGCGAGCCGCTCAACGTCGTGCTCCGCGAAGCCCGGAACCAGGGCGGCATCCCGCTCCCCATCCTTCTGCGCGTGATCAAGCAGGTCTGCGCCGGCCTCCACGCCGCGCACGAGCTGCGCAGCCCCGATGGCACGCTCGCGGGCCTCGTGCACCGCGACGTCTCTCCTCAGAACATCCTCATCGGCTACGACGGCATGGTGAAGGTCGTGGACTTCGGCGTCGCCAAGGCCGCGCTGAACAAGCAGACCACCCGCATCGGTTCGCTGAAGGGCCGCGCCCCCTACATGGCGCCCGAGCAGCTCCGCGGCGACCCCATCGACCGCCGCACCGACATCTTCGCGCTCGGCATCATTCTGTACCAGGTGCTCACCGGCAAGCACCCCTTCCAGGGCGACACCGACTTCGAGATCATGCGCCGCATCACCTCGGGCGGGCCTCCCACGCCGCCGCGCAGCATCGTGCCCACCATGTCGCCCGACATCGAGGCCGTCGTCCTCCGCGCCCTCGCGCCCGCGCCCGACGATCGGTTCTCCACCATGCTGGAGGTGCTCCGCGCCCTGGAGCGGGTGACCCCGCCCGACGCGCAGATCGGCGCCGAGGACGTGGCCGCGTACATGCGCCGCCTGGTGGGCCCGCGCGGGGAGCAGCGCCGCGCCGCGATCCGCGAAGCCGAGCAGCTCGCTCAGGGAGACCAGGCCCCCACGTCCCGCCTGCCGTCCCTCTCCGCCAACCGCCCCACGCAGAACCCTCTCCCGGTCGCACCTTCCGGGGCCTCTTCGCCCGAGCTGGCGGCCATCGTTCAGGCCGCGGCCGCCGCTGCCGAGGGGCGGTCCGTCTCCCTGTCCCAGCCCAAGCTGTCCCAGCCCAACCGCTATCCGTCTGCGCCTCCTGCGGTGCCCGTCCACCGCCCCGCCTCTGCCCCCCCACCCGCATCCATGGGGAGGTTCCCCGACTTCCGCCGCGCGCCCTGGGCCATCCGCGCCCGTCAGGCGAACCGCGCGCAGCTCGTCCTGTTCGGCGGCATCGCCCTCGTCCTGATCCTGGTGGTCATCGCCCTCCTCGCCATGACCAACACGAACCCCGGCGGTTGACGCCCCGCGTGCCGGTACCTCTATCCGCGTTCGCGTCTGCGTCTGCGTCCGTCTCTGCGTACCTGTCCGCCTCCGCCTCCGCCCCTCCTCTTCCCTGACCGGTCACGCGCCGCGGCGCCCCTCACGCACCGTCGGGCAGCAGCTCCAGCATCACCTCGCCGCACCCCGCGCACTGCCGCGCCGGCAACCCGAGCAAGCTCCGCACGGTGGGCGCCACGTCGCGCAGGTGACGCTGCATCTGCGTCCCGATCACCCCGTGCGCTGGCAGTCCTCCACCGCGCGCCATGAACCACACCCCTGCCGACGCGGGCCCACCGTGATCGTCGAACTCCTTGTCGCGCCCGTGGTCGGTGGTCACGAAGACCATCGTCTTCTCCCCGTACTCCCCCATCTCCGCGAGGTGCTGCACCACCTCCCCGATGAACCTGTCGGCGAACCGCAGCGCGTCGAGGTACCCCCGGTAATCCCCACGGTGCGCCCACTCGTCGGTGTCCCCGAGACCCACCCAGAGGAACCGCGGCTGGTGCTTCACGAGGTGGCCGATGGCCGCCGCCGCCGTCGCGTGATCCGGCCGGTAACGCTCCACGCCGGGGAAGGGCGGTGTGGCATCGTCCGCCGGTCGCCCCGCGCTCACGAACACCCCGGCGGGCGCCGCTCCCGGCGACGTTGCGGGCAGCGCTGCCGGCAGGGACAGCTTCTCCCACGACGTGAACACGGCCACGTCCTCGCGCCTCGTCACCGACGGCAGCCCTCCCACGTCGTCGGTGAGCGACTGCGAGAGCCGCGGCGTGCACCCGTTGTCCTTGCAGTCGCTCGCGGACCCCGTCAGCAGCTCCAGGTACGCCGGCATGCTGATGAACCGCGGCCCCGACGCCGAGATTCCCCCGGCGCGCGACGGATCGCCGAGCACCGTCCCACCCTCGAAGAACAGCCCGCGCATCGACGGGAGCAGGTCCTCCGCCTTCTGCACCGAGGCTTCCGGCAGCCGCGCCCGCTTCGCCAGCTTCGGGTCCACGCCCCGGAAGATCTCCTGCCAGCGCACCCCGTCCAGCGTGATCAGCACGACGCTCGGCGCGTCGGCGCGCAGGGGGGTCGACGCGGGTCTTCGGCCCAGATCCTCGCTCGGCCTGGCGGGCGCGCGGCTGGACACGAACCCGACCGTCGAGACGATCACCACCCCCGCCATCACACCCATCAAGCCCTTCATGCGCGGCCCCCGTGCGTGCGCCGCCCATCAGCGCCACGGAGGACACCTCGATACATTTCTGATGCCGCGCGGCTCACGTGTGCACGCTTTGCTCCCTGGATCCGCCCGTGGTTGGGTCGAGCACCAACCACCCCCTCACGTGGACGCAGCATGTTTCCGCCGTTCGCTTGACGGCTCCGCCCGGGCTTCTCAAGATGGCGCCCCCATGGAGCCCCGACCGAAGCGCCGCCGCACGCCCGAGCTGAGGCGCTTCGTGGCGCTCGCCGCGGTCTACATCGCGAGCGGGATCGCGATCACCTACCTGCTCCTCCCGCCTCCTCCGGAGAAGCCGCCCGCCCTGCCCGAGCTGCGCATCGGCGGCGTCGCCGTCCCCACCACGGGAGACGTGCTCGCCAACGCCATCGATCTGGTGCGCCGCTACGCCAACGGTACGATCCAGCTCAAGCTGCCCGACGGCACGACCCGTGCGCTCAAGCGCAACGACCTGGGCGTCGAGATCAACCGGGTGCGCATCGCGGACCTGGTGCAGGAGGCCCAGCGTCCTGGCAGCCAGCTCCTTGTCGCCCACCACGCCAAGCACGGCGACGCCCCCCTGGATCTGCCGGTCTCGCTCGCCATCAACCGCCAGGCCGTCCTCGCGCTCCTCCTCGATCTCAAGGACGAGCTCGACGTCCCGGCGACCGACGCCTACGTCGACCTCCAGGACAGGACGCTCAAGCCCGAGAAGGTCGGCTACCGGCTCGACGTCTACAGCACCCTGGCCCGCGTCGAGATCGCGCTGCGCCTCGGCAAGGACGCGGTCGAGGTCGCCGCCGAGACCATCCAGCCCAAGCTCGTCTCGTCCAGGCTCGGCAACGTCAAGTTCGATCACGTCCTCGGTTACTTCGAGACCCGCTACACCCAGGGCGAGCGCACCGCGGCCCGCACCTACAACCTCCGCCTCGCCGCCTCGAAGCTCGACGGCGTGGTGGTGCTGCCCGGAGAGATCTTCGACTTCAACGAGGTCGTCGGCCCCCGCGACGAGGCGCACGGCTACCGCGTCGCCACCGTCATCGCCCAGGGAGAGCTCGTCGACGGCCTCGGCGGCGGCACCTGCCAGATCTCCGGCACCCTCCACGGCGCCGCCTTCTTCGCCGGCCTGGAGATCGTGGAGCGCTACCCGCACTCGCGGCCGAGCTACTACATCAAGCTCGGCCTCGACGCGACGGTCGTCTACCCGACCATCAACTACCGCTTCCGCAACAACTTCGACTTCCCCATCGTCCTGCACGAGACCGTCGCGGGGGGCGTCGTGCGCGCCGAGATCCTCGGCCCGAACCGCGACCTCACCGTCAGCTACTTCCGCCGCATCGACGAGGTGCTGCCCTTCGACGAGATCGAGCGCCCCACCCCCAAGCTCCCCGAGGGCACGCGGATCATCGGCCAGCGCGGCATCCCCGGCTTCAAGACCACGAGCTCCCGGGTGGTGCGCGACGGCGCCTACGCCCAGCGCGAGAAGTGGACCGACAGCTACCCGCCCACCACCCAGATCGTGCACGTCGGCGCTGGCCCCAAGGACCTCGAAGCCAAGGCTGTCGACGACAACCACCCCGAGTACACCGTCGACGAGTACCTGGTCATCACCCAGGGCCCCGACATCCGCAGCTCGGGCGCGACGGCCCCCGAGCCCGGCGGCGGCACCACCGAGAGCCGCGAGCCAGGCCGCACCGGCGCGAAGGGTTACACCGACGCCCTGGTCCGGTTCCGCGGCCGCGAAGGGGAAGGTGAGGACGGCCCTCTCCTCATCCTCACCACCCGCGCCTCCGCCGCGGCCGACAGCGAAGAGCAGCGCGATCACGCGAAGGGTGAACCGTCGGACAAGGATGACGCCGACGCCGACCATGCCGGCTCGGATCGCGCGAAGTCAGGCCGCGCGAAGTCCGACAAGGACAAGGAAGAGCGCGCCAAGGAGGGCCGCGGCAAGGGCGGCAAAGGCGACGCGGACAAGAAGGAAGGCAAGGGGAGCAAGGGGAGCAAGGGCAAGGACAAGAAGGAGGGCAAGGACGGCAAGGACTCGAAGAAGCGCAAGAAGGACGAGAAGCCGTCCTGATCGGCGCGCTTCATCCCCTTCGCCCCCCTCGCGCCTTCTCTCGCGCCCCGATCCATGCGAGCTTCCGCGCCTTCCATGCCCACCGTCGCGCTGGCCGTCTCCGGGAGCATCGCCGCCTACAAGGCCGTCGAGGTCGCGAGATTGCTCATCAAGGCGCGCGCCAGGGTCATCCCCGTGATGACCCGCAGCGCCCAGCAGTTCATCGGCCCCCTCACCCTGAGCGGCATCTGCGGTGAGCCCGTGCGCGAGACCATGTGGGACCCGGGCTTCCCCGGCGAGCTGCACGTCGCGCTCGCCGCCGAGGCCGACGTGATCCTGCTCGTCCCCGCCACCGCCGACCTCCTCGCGCGCCTCGCCCAAGGCCGCGCCGACGATCTCGTCACGGCCCTCTCCCTCTGCGCGCGCGGCCCGGTCCTCGCTGCCCCCGCCATGCACCCGCGCATGTGGTCCCACCCCGCGACCCTCCGCAACGTGGCCCAGCTCCAGCAGGACGGCCGCATCGAGCTCGTCGGCCCTGTCGAGGGCGAGGTCGCCTCCGGCGATCGCGGCTTCGGCCGCATGGCCGACCCCGAGGTCATCGTCGCCGCTGCCCTCGCCCGCGCTCTCCCCCGGGACCTCGCCGGTCTTCGCCTGGTCATCACCGCCGGCCCCACCGTCGAGGACCTCGACCCGGTGCGCTTCCTCGGCAACCGCTCCACCGGCAAGATGGGCTTCGCCATCGCCGAGCGCGCCGCAGCGCGTGGCGCCGACGTGCTGCTCCTCGCGGGCCCCGTCGCCCTGCCGACACCCTTGGGGGTGCGCCGCGAGGACGTGCGCAGCGCCCTCGCCATGCGCGACGCTCTCTGGGAGGCGCTCGGCTCCGACCTCTCCGCCGCCGACGCCCTCATCATGTCCGCCGCCGTCGCCGACTACCGCCCCGCCGAGGAGCGCCCCTCCAAGATGAAGCGCTCGCGCGACGCGATGACCCTGGATCTCGTCCCGAACCCTGACCTCCTCGCCGAGATCGGCGCTGCCCGTGCCGATCGCGCCGCCCAGGCCGCGACCCCGGAGCGCCGCCCGGTGCTCATCGGCTTCGCCGTGGAGACCGACACCGACGAGCGCGTCATCGCCGCCGCCCGCGGCAAGCTGGACACGAAGCAGGTGGACATGGTCGTGGCCAACCACGCGCGCGACGCCTTCGGGCGCGACGACAACCGCGCCTTCCTGGTCACCCGCGACGCCGCCGACGCCCTCGGCGTCCTCCCCAAGCCCCAGCTCGCCGACCGCATCCTCGACCGCGTGGTATCCCTGTGCCGCCCCGAGGCGCCGCGCACCCCATGACTGCGGATCTCACCCACCGCGACGCGAGCCCCGACGACGCGAGCCCCGACGACGCGAGCCCCGACGACGCGAGCCCTGACGACGCGAGCCCCGACGATCCGGCCGAGCCGCGCACCACTGTCGACGGCCGCCTCACCGACCCCCGCAAACCCCCGCGCGCATCGCGCCAGCAGGCCCTCCTCCTCGCCGCGCTCGCCACCGTCATCACCGCCCTCGGTGTCGGCTGGGCCTTCTCGCCCTCCCGCGCTGGCGCCACGGACATGCTCTCCTCCCTCGCCACGGTCTACGTCCCTGGCGCGGCCCTCACCATCCTCTGGCTCCGCCGCCGCGGCGAGCTGCGCGCCCAGCTCTTCCCCCGCGCTGGCGACCTCGCCTTCGGCGCCCTGGCCGCGGCGCTCCTCTACGGCGTCACCATGGGCGCGAGCCTGCTCCTCTCGCCCCATGGCTCGCCGCGCGAAGCCTGGATCCTCCGCCTCTACCTGCACCTCGGCGGCCCCGACGTCGTGAACCGCATGATCCTCGGCGGCGCCGTCTTCGGCATCGCCGCTCTCGAGGAGATCGTCTGGCGCGGCCTTGCGATGCGCGCCCTCATGGATCCGCTCGGCCCCGTCTCGGCCCTGCTCCTCTCCACCCTCCTCTACGGCCTCGCGCACCTCCCCACCCTCATCCTTCTCGGTGATCCCGCGGCCGGCCCGAACCCTCTGCTCGTCATCGCCGCCCTCGGCTGCGGCCTCGTGTGGGGACGCCTGGTCCTCCTCAAGGGACGGCTCGCTCCCGCAGTCTTCGCCCACGCCTTCTTCTCCTGGGCCGTGGCGAGCTTCCCCCTCTGGCGCCCTTAAGTACTGCGTACCCTGGTGCAGGGACCTTCGGTCCCTACGCTCCCGATGGTCGCTACCCCCGTGGCTTCGCGCGAACGCCGAGCCGAGGACTCGGGACGAACTTGGGAACGGAGTACCAGGTACTGCGTCACTGCAGCGCGGCCTCCGTCGTCAACGGACCTCACCGCACCGAGGATCGCGACGCGAGCGTGGAACCAGGCACCGGCGCTGCATCCAGCGTCAACCCGTGGTGAAGTGCGCCCCCATGAGCGCACCATCGTCATCTCCCCAGGAGCCCACGGGACCCAAAGCTACGCGCACCCACGCGCATTCGCTCGTCGCCTCGATGTACGTCCTCGGCCGCGAGGACCTCGCCCTCGCTGGCGGCAAAGGCGCAAACCTCGGCGCCCTGATCCGCGCCGGCTTCCCGGTGCCGGACGGCGTCGTCGTGACCACCGAGGCCTACGACCGCTTCGTCGCCCACGCCGGCCTCGGCCCCCTCCTCGCCGCCGCTGCGCGCGAGGGCGTGGCGCACGGCGAAGCACTGCGCCGCGCCTTCGAGGCCGCCACCATCCCCGACGACATCGCGCGCGCCATCACCGTCGCCGCTCAGGATCTCGGCCGAGGTCCCCTCGCGGTCCGCTCCAGCGCCACTGCCGAGGACCTCCCCGAGGCCGCCTTCGCTGGCCAGCAGGACACCTTCCTCAATGTCATCGGCGTCCCCGCGCTCCTCGCCGCCGTGCGCCGCTGCTGGGCCTCGCTCTGGACCGACCGCGCCATCCTCTACCGCGAACGTCAGGGCCTCGACCACGCTGCCATCAAGATCGCCGTCGTCCTCCAGCGCATGCTCGACGCCGACGTCGCCGGCGTGCTCTTCACCGCGAACCCCCTCACCGGCGCGGAGGACGAGACGGTCATCGACGCCAGCCCCGGCCTCGGCGAAGCCGTCGTCTCCGGGCTCGT
Organism: Chondromyces apiculatus DSM 436; assembly: GCF_000601485.1. Lineage (GTDB taxonomy): Bacteria > Myxococcota_A > Polyangia > Polyangiales > Polyangiaceae > Chondromyces > Chondromyces apiculatus. The sequence continues at coordinate 56,267 of NZ_ASRX01000066.1, read as the reverse complement.
CACCCCCGACCACTTCGTCCTCCGCAAGCGTCTCGTCGGCTACCGCATCGTCACCCGCCGCTTCGGCCGCCGCGAGCTCCTCGTGCGCTCCCAGGCCGGGGGCGGCATCGAGCACCTCGTCTCCGATGCCCTCCCCGGGAGCACCCACATCCCCGCGCTCCCCGACCACGCCCTCCGCACCCTCGCCCGGCTCGGCGCCAGGATTGCCCGACACTTCGGCGCCCCCCAGGACATCGAGTGGGCGTTCGTGGGCAGCACCCCCTGGATCCTCCAGGCCCGCCCCATCACCGCCCTCCCGCAACCAAAGCCCCGCGCCCCCATCCCCAAGGAGAACCCCGTCGCGCAGTTCGCCGACATGCTCTCGGTCCGGCCCTATCCCATGGACCTGACCACCTGGGGCCCCGGCATCTACGACCGCGCCGTCGTCCCTTCCTTCAGCCACCTCGGCATCACCACCCCCGGCTTCGAGGAGATGTTCACGGTGGAGGACAGCGTCATCGTGCGCATGGAGAGCGGCCTCAAGCTCCGCCCCACCCCGAGGCTCCTCCTCGGACCGGCCCGCTTCCTCTGGCTCTGCGCCCGCCACGACCCCCGCGCCTGGCGCTCGCTCCCCGACATCGACGAAGCCCGCGCCCGCGCCCGCGCCCTCGAAGCCCGCGACCTCGCCTCGCTCTCCTGGGACGAGCTCCTCGCCACCGTGCACGAGGCCCTCGCCCTGCCCCGAGCGCTCCTCGGCGAAGCGCGCACCCGCTTCTACCCGAGGGCGATGCTCTCCCTCGGCCTCCTCAAGACCTCACTCTGGATGTTCGAGCATGAGGACCGCCTCGACCTGCTCCTCAGCGGCCTCGACACCCGCACCCTGGAGGCGAACCGCGCCCTCGCCGCACTCGCCGCCAAGGTGCGCTCGACCCCCAGCCTCGCCGCCACCTTCGCGCAGCAGGACCCTGCCGACCCGCAGCACGACCCTGCCGCCCTCCACGCCGCCCTCTCGGCCCAGCCCGAGGGCCGCGCCCTCCTCGCCGACCTCCGCGCCTTCCTCGACCACTACGGCCACCGCGAAGCCGTCATGTTCACCCTCGTCGAGCCCACCTGGAAGGACGCGCCCGAGGTCGTGCTCGGCATGCTCAGGTCCCTCTCCGCCGTGGAGCCCCCTGAGCACCGCCCCGGACCCACCGTGCCCTCCTGGGAAGCCGCGCGCGATGACCTGCTCACCCACCCTGTCCTCCGGCCCGCGCCCCTGCGCGCCGCCTTCCTCCAGATCCTCGACGAGGCCCGCACCCTCCCCGAGATCCGCGAGGACACCCACTTCTACGGCACCCTCCCCATGCCCATCCTCCGGCGCACGCTCCTCGAACTGGGGCGCCGCCTCCAGGCCGCCCAGGTGCTCGACGCCCCCGAGGACATCTTCCACCTCCGCCTGGAGGAGGTGGAGCGCGTCGGCGGCGTCCTCCCGCCCCCTGCCGACCTCACCGCCGACCTGCGCGCTCGCGTCGCCCGCCGGCGCGCCCTGCGTGACGCCCTGACCGACACCCCTGTCGTCGACCCTGCCCTCTACCGCCACAGCGCCCACGTCCCGAGCGATGTCCTTGTCAGCGGCACCCCTGGCAGCCCCGGCATCGCCGACGGCCCCGCCTGCGTCGTCCGCAGCGTCCAGGAGTTCGGCAAGCTCCGCCCTGGCGACGTGCTCGTCGCCCCCTTCACCAACCCCGCCTGGACCCCGCTCTTCCAGCGCGCCGCCGCGGTCGTCGTCGATACCGGCGCCCAGAGCTCCCACGCCGCCATCGTCGCGCGCGAGTACGGCATCCCTGCTGTCATGGGCACCGGCGACGGCACCCGCCGCCTCAAGGAAGGCGTCCGGATCCGCGTCGACGGCCTGCGCGGCCTCGTCCTCCCCGCCCCACCTGCGGACGAACCTGCGCACCACTCCCGGCGCCCCATCCTCTGAGCCGCGGAGAGGCGCGCGCTCAGGGCGCCTCTCCCCAATCCCCCTGAGAGGCGCGCGTCAGCCTGTCGTTGGCGCGGGCGCGGGCGCGGGCGCTCGGGAGATCTTCGCCAGCCCGTCGCCGGCGCCAGCGCTCAGGAGATCTTCGCCAGCTCGTCGTCGGCGATGTCGAAGTCCGCGTAGACGTTCTGCACGTCGTCGTGGTCGTCGAGCGCGTCGAACAGGTTCAGGCAGACCTCGGCGTCGCGCTCCGAGACCGCCTTCTTCGTCTTGGGGATGTAGCCGGGCCCGTAGGACTTCACGGGGATCTTCGCCTCTTCGAGCGCCTTCGCCACCCCGTCGAGCGCGTCGGTGCCGCTCAGCACCTGCCACTCCTCGCCCTGATCGGAGTAGTCGTCGGCGCCCATGCCGACGGCGACCTCCATGAGCTGGTCCTCGTTCGCCGACTCCTTCGCCAGGGTGATCACCCCCTTGCGATCGAAGGCCCACTGCGCCGAGCCACCCGCGCCGAGCTGCCCGTTGTTCTTCTCGAAGATCTTGCGGATCTCGGCGACCGTGCGGTTCCGGTTGTCGGTCATCGCCTCGATCAGGAACATCGTCCCGGCGGGCCCGGTGCCCTCGTAGAGAATCTCCTCGTAGTTCGCCCCCTCGATCTCGCCGGTGCCGCGCTGGATGGCGCGCTTGATCGTGTCCGCGGGCATCGCCTGCCCCTTGGCGTCGTTGACGGCCTTGCGGAGGCGGGGGTTGCCGTTCGGATCACCGCCACCCATGCGGGACGCGACGGTGATCTCCTTGATGAGCTTCGTGAAGAGCTTGCCTCGCTTCGCGTCGAGGGCGCCCTTCTTCCGCTTGATCGTGGCCCATTTGGAGTGGCCGCTCATGCTCGATGCTCCGTGCTGAAGGGCCGCCCGGGAGGGCGCGCCACGTCGGAAAGTGGGGGCGCAAGCTAGCGGGAGGGCCTTGTAGAGGCAACCGGAACCTGCCTTCCGGCCCTAAGGCTCGCCCGGTCGTGCTCCAGGCGCTACCTTCGGTCGATGCACCACGACGTCATCCTCTTTCTGCTCTCGCTGGCGGTGCTCCTCGGAGCGGCGCGGCTCCTCGGTGAGCTGGCGGGCAAGCTCGGATTCCCGGCGGTGGTCGGGGAAATCATCGCAGGTATCGTCGTCGGGAAGACCGTGTTCGGCAGGATCGCGCCGGGGGCATCGGCGTGGCTCTTCCCGCCAGCGCCCGGCGTCGCCACCTGGATCCAGTCCTACACCACGGTCGCCGTGGTCCTCCTCCTCGTGGTCGCGGGCCTGGAGATCGACCTCACCGTGGTGCGCAGGAGCAGCCGGGTCGTCTTCCTGACCAGCATCCTCGGCATCATCGTCCCCTTCGCCCTCGGCTTCGGCCTGGGCCAGGTGCTGCCCGACCAGGCCCTCGCGGATCCCAACCAGCGCGGCCTCCACGCGGCCTTCCTGGGCATTGCCCTCTCCATCTCCGCGCTGCCGGTCATCGCCCGCACCCTGCTGGATCTCGGCCTGATGAAGACCGAGTTCGGCCTGCTCGTGCTCTCCTCGGCGGTCGTCGACGACCTCATCGGCTGGGTCGGCTTCAGCGCCCTGTCGGCGAGCTTCGCCGCGCCTGGCTCCGCCTCCGTGGGCAGCGTCGCGAAGTCGCTCGGAATGACCCTCGGCTTCGTCCTCGTCACCCTGGCCGTGGTCCGGCCCCTCGCCGACCGCGCCCTGGCCTGGATGGAGAAGCGCCAGGAGGCCAACACCGGCCGCGTCCTGTCGATGATCATGGTCCTCGCCCTCCTCGGCGCCGCTGGCTCCGAGGCGCTCGGCATGCACGCCGTCTTCGGCGGCTTCGTGATGGGCATCGCCGTCGGCGACTCCCCCCGCCTGCGCGAGCACACCCGCAAGATCCTCCACGACTTCGTGACCAGCGTCTTCACCCCGGTCTTCTTCGCGACCATGGCCCTGCGCGTCGACTTCGTCGCCAGCTTCGACGCCAAGCTCACCCTGGTCATCATCCTCATCGCCTGCATCGCCAAGATCCTGGGCTGCGCGGCGGGCGCCCGGATGGGCCGCGTCGCGTGGCGTCAGTCCTTCGCCATCGGCTTCGGCATGAACTCCCGCGGCGCCATGGAGATCCTCCTCGCCGTGACGGCCCTGCAGGCGGGGATCATCAACCAGCAGGTCTTCGTGGCCCTGGTCATCATGGCCCTGTTCACCTCCATCCTCTCCGGCCCGGCCATGTCGCGCCTGCTCCGCCCGTCGCTGAACCCCATCGTGTCCCTCCTGCAGGAGGGCGCGATCCAGCTCGATGTTCCCGCCACCACCCGCGAGCAGATCATCGCCTCCCTCTGCGGGAGCCTCGCCGAGCGGACGGGTCACCCCGGCGACTCCGGGCGCTTCACCGCGGCCGTCATGAAGCGCGAAATCCTCGCGGGCACCGGCGTCGGCGAAGGCGTGGCCCTGCCTCACGCGGAGGTCGAGGGCCTCACCAAGCCCATGCTCGCCTTCGGCAGGGCCCTGCGCGAGGTGGACTTCGACGCGCCCGACGGCCAGGGCGCCCGCCTCGTGTTCCTGGTCCTGACGCCTCCGCGCGACTTCGACGCCGAGCTGAAGCTGATGTCCGAGATCGCGCGCCTCCTCACCCAGACCGAGGTCCGGGAGGGCCTTCTCGCCGCCATGAGCGAGCGCAACGTCATCTCCGTGCTCACCGCCGCCCCGCCCGAGCCCCCCCCCGCCGCCATCCCCGCCAACCAGGAAGCCTGAGGACAGAGACGCCGCGACCCTCCCTACCTGCTGCGCACCAGGGGGAGGGTGGCCAGATGGGCCTCCAGCTTCGTCCGGTACGTCTCCCCGACATCCATCCGGCATTGCTGCCAGACATCCAGGCAGCGCGATACGAACTCCCTCGACGTCGCCACGAGTGGGATGTCGAGGCCCCGTTCCTGGAAGTAGCCCTCGATGCGTGCGAGGTGGTCCCAGCCAATCCTTTGTGGGTCCTGCTCCTTGGCGAGGGGGAATGCGAGCTTGTCCGCGGGCAGGTAGCACCGCACGAACACCAGATCGTAGGTTGGGGAGAGGCGCGCGGTGCGCCGATCGGGATATACGAGCGCCCAGTTCTTCAGGTGAGCATCGCCGTTGCCTGAGAGAATGGTGAAGACCACGCGACGCATGAACTCGATCATGTCGTCACGCCCGCACAGAGCACCCACGAGGCGTCCGAGGCCCTCGTAGCTGGCCCTGCGGTATTTGTGGCTCGGCAGCACTCCCCGGACCTGGGCGAAATCCTCCTGATGCACGCGGGACCCATCGGGCGAACGGTCATACCGTTCGATGGCGAATACGTTCTCCCCGAGTTCGAGAAAGCGTGAATCCAGGTTTCTGATCGACGCTGCAGGTACCAGCTCGTGGTGCGGAACGTTGAGTCCACCCAGGGAGGCCCATCGCATCGTCCAGAACTCGTTCTCGGGCAGCAGGGGATACTGCGTCGAGCCGAACTTCAGGATCCACCTCCCTCCCCGGCCGCTGAAGGGTAGGGCAAAGCGATTCCCTTCCTCGCGTACCGCGGAGAACTTGAGCTGCACGCCCGCCAGGGAAAAGCGCAGCGTATCGGAGGGCGGTTCCTCGCTGTCAGCGCTGGGTTCATCGAACACCGAACCGCGTGTGTCACTCGCTGCCGTTTCCGGGGAGGACGCGCGCATCATGACTGCACCGGGTAGATCCTCTCCCAGCATCGCGAGGACCGCCAGGTCGTCGCTCCCCGTGCTCTGTGCTGCCACGATGTCCCGGAGCGCGCCTTCGGGCAGAAGGTTGGCGAAGAAGTGGGGGAGCTGGCCGGGATGCGCTGCCTGCCGGAACATGCGGTGGTGGCGCCGGTCCTCGAACTGCTGTCCGAGCACATCGCGCCCCTCGTCACGCAGGTATTCCTCGTCCAGGATGAACGCCACGATCGACGATCCCTCCTCGCGAACGAGCCTCCCCACATGGCTTCCGTGCAACATCACTTCAAGCATCAGGCGCTCTCGTCCTCGAAGTAGGCATCGATGGGCGCTCGGTCCTTGTCTGGAGCGTGCAACGCCGTTCGTTCCCGGAGGAAGGTACGCAGGTGTCTCGCCAGCGCTTCCGAGCGCCGCTCGATGAACTCGGCGATGTTCCCTTCCAGCAAGGCCTGAAAAGCAATCATGTCGATCCCGTGTGTCTTCAGAAGCTCGGGACTAGGGGGCTCGGCCTTCAGCGCATCGGGAGACACGCTCGGGTGCAGGAGCAGCAGCGCGCTCGTCCGTCCCTCCGTACTGAGCGGTTCGACGAGCTGGCAGGGAGAAAGCCCTTTGGAACCAACCAGCGCGGCGATCGATACCTGCTGACCGCGGTCCTCACCGGTGAGCAACCTGGGACCCAGGCTGTACATGGCGAGCAGCTCCGTGTTGGCCCGCGCGGTGCTGCGGCGGTAAGGCTTGAGCAGCTCCGTTGCCAGGTCCTTCTCGGCCACCGCTGGTAGCAACGACAGAAGCCTCTGGACGGAGCGGTGCTCGTCGTCGTCGATCGCGCGCCACCGTCTTCGATCCACCGTGTAGTTGGTGCGATGGTCCTCGTTCAGCGTTCCTCTCCAGAACCAGCGCGAAAGAAGATCTCGATTGCGGGGGTGAGGCCTGGGGTGGCGTGAAAAGAACCGTGCGAGTGTGAAGAGAGCACCGGAATACGGCAGCAACTCCACGTGAGGAACACCAGCATCCTCGGCAAGAAACTCGATGGTCAGCCCGAGGCTCGAAGAGACTCGCTCGAACAACGCCGAGATCTCTTCAGGAGCACCAGGGGCCTGCTCATGGAGAGACTTCCCAGGATCGCCACCCAGGACTGCCAAGGCGCTTCGCTCCACGTCGACCTTCTCGATCAAGCCGAATCCGAGCTGCGCGAGATCCTTCCTGACGCGATCGATGGGCCCTTTCTCGCCGCCCACACCGGTATGCAGCGCTTCGAAGACCTCGTGACTTTCAAGCGCCCTTCCGCGGCGGTTGGTACGCTCGAAGATCCGTTTCAGTACGCTGTCATCGTGACCATCGTAGGGCACGACGTAGGCCGGAATGATGTACTCGCGAATCCGCTGAGCGATATCGTCTGCCCTGTCGGACAGCGCATCGGGTACTCCCGCGTCGCGCAACCATCGGTTCAAGCTGGAAGAGCTGGCGAGGACATGCGTTGGAAGCCAGTGCGGAGGAGGTGCGCGACGTCGCACGCCGAGCACGAACTTGTTCTGCTCCAGATCGAAGAAGATGGGTCTGTAGGTGCCCAGGTGCTCTTCAAGCAGTGACATGGCCAGCGCACTGAGACGTTGCTGACCATCCACGACCCAGAGCGCATCGTTCGTCGCGGGAACCTGAAACGTCGCGCTTCCGAGCATGACACTATCCGCCGGGGCTTCCCCGCGCGCGAGCAGCAGCGTTCCCACGGGGTAGCCGAGCTGCAAGCTGTCGAGGAGCTGCCGACGATCCTCGTCATCCCACCGGAACCCACGCTGGAACCTCGGAATCCGGAAGCGTCCCTTGCGGATTCCATCGAGAAGGGAGGTCACGCTGAACGTCTTCGTCTCAAGCTCTGCTGGATTCGAGGACGGGAGCGCTCCAGGCATGGCCTCACTATATCGTTCGCCCTGAAGCTTTCCTCATGGCCACGGGTAAGTGGTCACGGCGATGAGCCTGAGGTGTCTCGACAACAGGTGAAGCCTGTCCGCTGGAAAGGTCCGAGGTGTCTCAGGGACCCTGGGACGTGGTCACGGGGAGGGGTTCGAGGGTTCCGCAGCTCTGCTCCTCGAGGAGGACCGGAGTTCCCTCCTCGCGGCGACAACAAAGTTCCACTTGGCGCGACGCCATCCCCCCCACGTCCCCACCCACCTACCCACCTTTGCCCTTACCACAGCGCCAGCGACGCCCCCGAGCTGATCAGGACGCCAAGGTCCGAGCCAAACGCGCTGAATCGGGTCCGGACAGTCACGGAGCGCCTGGAGCGGGGCGACGACATCGCGCGCGGACCCGGACGATCACGGCGATGAGCAGCGAGGCGATGAGCAGGCCGGCGAGAATTGGCCACGCGCCGGGCTGCAGCCCCCCCGAAGGATCGAACATCTCTCCGCCGAGGTAGCTCACGAGAAGAAGCGGCGGGATGTAGCCCAGGAGCGAACCCCAGAAGTGGGTCCAGAACCCCACCTTCGAGACACCGAGGAAGGAGTGCAGCACCTGCGGCATCCACAGGAGCAGGCGCAGCAGGACGACGGTCTGAAAGGCGTTCCTCTCGAGCGCTTCGTCGTACTTGCGGAGCCGCGCCGGGATGCGCGCCGAGAGCCAGTCCCTCGCAATGAAGCGCGCGAACGAGAAGCCGACGACGCTGGCGGCCATCGTCCCGGCCATCGAGAGCACGAACGCCGTTTTCCACGGCCAGATCAGCGGCGCCGCGATGATGAAGACCGTCCCGGGGACGCCGAACGGCTGCAGGACCGTGTAGGCGACGACGAACGCGAGATATCCCCACGGCCCCATCGCGACGAGCGTCTGGGCGAGGGTCTTCGGGTCGGCGACCTGCGTGAAGATGCCCAGGCGGTAGGCGATCGCGAGCGCGACGATCACCAGGACGACCGCCCCGAGCTTCGCGTAGCGCGCAGCGCGCGGCGTCGCCATGCTCAACCTCCGACCCGTGCCCGGCCGAACAGCGCCTCGGTGGATGGAGAAATGACAGCGATATCCTCAGGCATGGTTACGTCAGGAGTCGCTCGCCACACGGGTGACGGGGAAGTTCGCCACGAAGGCGCGCATGTGGTGGGCACGCTGGGGCGCAGGGTACACGTGCTCCCGGCCCACGGGGCAGGCGCGCCGCGCCAGGCAGGCGCGCGTCATGCACGGGACCTCGGGCTCGCTGCGGAGGTGGGCGACGCAGGCGGGGACGTCGTAGGTCACCGGATCCCCTGCCGAGAACGCGCCGACCGGACACCCGCCGAGGCAGGGGCGATCGGCGCACGTCGCGCAGGGGCTCGGGGCATCGGAGCGCGCTGGCAGCGCGAGGCGCGCGGGAAAGAGCAGGGCCGCGCGGTAGGCGTGCCACAGACCGAAGATCGGGTGGATGAGCAGCCCGAGCGGCGACGGATGCACCGGCTCCGCGCGCAGCGCCCACCGCTGGAACGGCCAGAAGGGAGGCCCCTCGAAGGGGAACAGCGGGCGCGCGCCCAGGTCTCCCGCGATCGCCGTGACCACCTCATGCGTCCAGGTGTCGAGCCCATCGAGCGCAGGCCGCGCCGCGCGCGCCCTCTCGAAGGCCTCCCACATGGAGGGGCCGACGTTGCCCACGAGGACGAGCGTCGCGGCGGGCACGCCCTGGAGGGAGGGCAGCGCCTCGTCGGGCGCCGGGTGAAGCCCACCCCGCACCGCGAGCCCATGCCGCGCGCACGCCGCCTCCACGTCGGACCAGGCGGGCACGCTCGCGGCGGGGCTCACAGCGCGTAGCCTGTCTCGCCGTGCTCGGTGGCGTCGAGCCCTTCTCGCTCCTCGGGCGTGGGCACCCGCAGGCCGACCACCTTGTCGATGAGCTTGAGCAGGGCCAGGGTGACGAGGCCCGCGTACACACCGACTGCGGCGATGCTCGCGAGCTGCGGGACGAGCTGGCCGGGGTTGCCGGCGAGCAGGCCGTCCTGGCCCGCCTCGTTCAGCGCCTTCTGCGCGAAGACCCCGGTGAGCAGCGCTCCGAGCAGGCCGCCCACGCCGTGCACCCCGAAGGCATCCAGCGAGTCGTCGTAGCGGAGCCGCTCCTTGAGCAAGACGGCAGCGTAACAGACGGCGCCCGCCAGGAACCCGATCACCACCGCGGCGAGGGGCGAGACGAAGCCTGCCGCAGGGGTGATCCCCACCAGGCCGGCGACGAGGCCCGAGGCCGCGCCGAGCGCGGTCGGCTTGCGGCGCTGCGCCCACTCCACGGCGACCCAGCCGCAGGCGCCCGCCGCCGCTGCCGCGTGCGTGTCCACCAGGGCCATGGAGGCGAGGCCGCCCGAGGACAGGGCGCTGCCGGCGTTGAACCCGAACCAGCCGAACCAGAGCACCCCGGCGCCGAGGAGCGTCATGGTCAGGTTGTGGGGCTGGTGCCGCTCGTGGGGCCACCCGGTGCGGCGCCCGATCACCACGGCGCAGACCAGCGCCGAGATCCCCGCCGCGAGGTGCACGACGGTGCCCCCCGCGAAGTCGAGCGCGCCCATCTTGAAGAGCCAGCCCTCCTCGGCCCACACCCAGTGCGCGACCGGATCGTAGACGAGCGTCGACCAGAGCACGGCGAAGATCAGGTACGCGGAGAAGCGCATCCGCTCGGCGAACGCGCCGGCGATGAGCGCCGGGGTGATGACCGCGAACATCATCTGGAACGCGCAGAATGCGAGCGCCGGTACGGTCCCGCGCGCCACGCCGGTGAGCCCGGCGAGGCCGAGGTGATCCATGCCGCCGATCAGGCCGCCGTGGGAGCGCCCGAAGGCGAGCGAGTAGCCGAAGAGGATCCACTGCAGGCTGATCACTCCGAGCGCTGCGAAGGCGTGCATCAGCGTGCTGAGGACGTTCTTGCGGCGGACCATGCCGCCGTAGAAGAGAGCGAGCCCCGGGGTCATGAACAGGACCAGGGCGGTGGAGACGAGGAGCCAGGCGGTGTCCCCGGAGTCGATCTGCATCCCTTCGGGGTATCTGCCTTATGTTTCGGGCATGTTTCTGCGGTGCGTCATCCGGGGATACGCACGCTCAGCACGGGCTGGCGCGCCTGGCGCGTCACCTGCTGGGCCACGCTGCCGAGGATGGCCCGGCCGATGACGCCCCGGCCATGGGTGCCGATGACAATGATGTCCGCCGCGATCTCGTCCGCGAGCTTGCAGATCTCCTCGGCGGTCATGCCGGAGCGGAGGACGCCCTCCAGAGGAACGTCGGGGCTCGACGCCTGGCGGGTCTTGAGCACGTGGTCGAGGTGACGGCGCGCGGCGTCCCCGATCTGGGCTGCGTCCGCGGCAGACGGGATGTACGCCGAGCCCTCGGGAAAGGCGTAGATCGGCACACTGTAGACGTGGACCACCTTCACGGACGCACCGAGCTTCCGGGCGAGGGCGATGGCCTCGTCCAGTGCTCGGTCGGATGTCTCGTCGAAATCGTGGGCTACGAGCAGGGTGTTCATGGGCTCTCTTCGGTTCCTAGTCCCTTCCGGTCGGCTCCGGAAGGGGTAGACTTTTGGGATGACGTACCGCGACGACCTCGACGCTGCGCGTGCTCGCATCGAGACGCTGGAGGCCAGGATCCGCGAGCGGGAGGCCTCGCTCGGCGCGCGTGAGGCAGAGCTCGCGGAGCTCCGCATGGCGCTCGACAGGCTCCAGCGCGATCCTGGTGAAGAGAGCGCCAGGCACGTGCACGTCACCGCCGCGGCCAGCCAGCGCTCGGTGCTCGTCGCGCTGGGTGCGTGCGCGTTCCTGACGACCGCCGCCTACGCCATGGTGCGCCCCTCCGCATGCCACGGACCGCGCGCGAGGTCGCACGGCACCCATGAGCTGCGCGCCAGCGCGCCCGCGCCTCATCACATCTCGGTGGCGGGCTCCGAGACGCTGCCCGTGGTCCTCGAGCCAGTCACGGCGCGCCCGCGCAAGCTGCCCGCGCCGCCCGCGCCGCCTGCAGTGAAGGCGCCGCGTGTGCAGGCCGTGCAGGCCGTGCAGCCCTTGCTGGCTCCTCAAGACGACACCAGGGCGGCAGCGGAGCCCCAGGGCAAGCACGCCTTGCAGCCTTCGCTGAGCTGGTAGCGGCAGGAGAGGCCGACCGACGCCGCGGGGTGCCCAGCGGCGCTCCCGGCCGGCGCTTGAGAGCCTATCCCACCAGGGCTCTCAGCCGAGCTGCTCGCGGATCGGCAGATCGTTCCTCATGGTGCGCTGCTGCATCTGGAAGGTGAGGAACTCGCCGATGAACCCCATCGAGAAGAACTGGATCCCGAGGATGATCATCAGCACCCCGAGCAGCAGCAGGGGCCTGTCGCCGATCTTGTAGCCGAGGAACCAGAGCACCGTCAGGTAGAGGTTCACGCAGACACCGAGGGCCGCGAACACCAGGCCCATCAGCCCGAAGAGGTGCATCGGCTTCTTCGAGTAGCGCGTCAGGAACAGCACGCTGAGCAGATCGAAGAACCCGCGCAGGATGCGCTCGAGGCCGTAGCGTGAGCTGCCGTAGCGCCGGGCGTGGTGCTTGACCGGGACCTCGGCGACGCGGAAGCCCTGCGAGGCGGCGAGCGCGGGGATGAAGCGGAAGAGATCGCCGTAGATGGGGATGTTGCGGATCACCTCCTCGCGGTAGGCCTTGAAGCCGCAGTTCATGTCGTGGAGCTTCACGCCCGTCACCCACCGCACGGTGCCGTTGAAGATGCGCGAGAGGACGAGGCGGTTGGTGGGGTCGAGGCGCTGCACCTTCCACCCCACGACCACGTCCTCGCCCTCCTCGATCTTCGCGAGCAGCGTGGGCAGGTCCGCCGGGTCGTCCTGGAGGTCGGCGTCCATGGTGACCAGGATCTCGCCGCGCGCCTTCTGGAAGCCCGCCGTGAGCGCCGTCGCCTTGCCGAAGTTCTTGCGCAGCCGGATGCCTTTGACCGTCGGATCCTTGGCGCGGAGCTCGCCGATGACCTTCCAGGTGGGGTCGGTGCTCCCGTCGTCCACGAAGATCAGCTCGTAGCTGACGCGGCCGCCGAGCACCTTCTGGATCCGCGACGCCAGCTCGGGGAGGCTCTCGGACTCGTTGAGGCCCGGCACCACGATGGACACCCGCGGCCTCACCTCGACCGCCTCGGCCGCCTCGGCCGCCTCGACCGCGTCCGCGTCTGCGCTCGCGCCAGCGCCTGCCGGGGCGAGCGCGAGCGCAGACGTGGGCACGACGATCGGCGCCGCGGGGGCATCGGCAGGCGCCGCATCGAGGGTATCCAGGGGCACGGTCTTCGCTTCGGGGGAGAGGGCGTCCACGGTCACGGCGGCGGAGGATAGCAGATTGCCTGCGTAGGAGGCGCTGACGTCCCCAGGATCCGGGGGTTGCCGGCGCGGCCTTCCGTGTGCCCTTCAGCGCAGGTCGTCGTCGTCGTCCGCGCCCGGCGTGTCGTCGTCCTTGTCCGCCGGAGAGGCCCCGTCGCGTGAATCGTCATCGTCGTCCTTCCCCGCCGTGTCGTCCGGCTCGTCTCCGGGCGCGCCGAGATCCTCGGGCAAGGGCGCAGGCGCGCCCGAGGTGCGGACGTACAGCTCGCGGGTGGGGCGCTTGCCGTGCGCTTCTTTCCGCTTCGCCGCCAGCGTGAACGAGGCGCGGACCGACGGCGGGGTGGTCTTCTCGCAGCGCGGATCGATCACCACGAAGCTCGCGGCCTCGATGAGGGCCTCGGCCGCGGCCTTGTCCTTGGCGGCCAGGGCCACCCGCGGCTTCGGGAACGCGAGGCGCTTCGGCCCGAACACGGGCACGGTGAGGTCGTGCAGCTCGTAGTAGCCGCTCTTGTAGTCGTCGTTGCAGCCGAGCCACGCCGTGCCGGTGGGGAACGGCGCGTCCGCTGGCGGCGGCCCCAGCGCGGCGAGGAGCATGCGCCCGTGCGCGGAGCGGTTCCTGGTGTGCTTCAGCGTGAAGTCGAAGAACATGAAGTCCCCCGCCACGGTGTCCCAGCCCTTGCTCACCTCCTTCTCCCAGGCAATGTGGGTGACGCCGAGGGAGACCATCAGGTCGTGGACCTCGCGCGACGAGTGGAGGCGCCCGTAGCTGATGCCGTACGTCCACCCGTTCCAGTCCGCCACCGACTCGGCGTTGATGCCGAGGTGCACGTGGTTGTCGTGGAGCAGCACCCGCGCCCCCTTGGGCAGCGCCCTGCCGAGGGCCTGCCACGTCGGGTAGACGTTGAACCGCTCGTCGTACTTGCGCTGGTGCCCCTTGGCGAGCAGGTCGAGCACCGCCTTCTGCGGCGAGCGGATCATGGCGTGGGTGGGGATGAAGTAGGTGTCACCGCTCCAGATGATCTGCAGCCCGATGAGCCCGGAGAGCGCCACCCGGATCCCGACCCCGGCGAGGCGCACGAAGCGCGGCGCCGAGGCGTCGAAGCTTCGCCAGAGCAGGGCGATGATCGCCGCCGTCGTCGCCGCGAAGAGCGGCACGATCGCCTGCAGGTACCGGTCCTGGTGGTGGGTCCAGTACCAGGTGAAGACGCCCATGAACGAGTAGCCGACGAGCGCCCAGACGCGCCGCGTCCCCCGCAGGAAGGGGAGGCACGCGAGCAGCAACGTGAAGAGCGACCCGAACATGGGCACCCGCCCGTGGTAGGTGCGGTAGTCGTTCGGGATGAAGGAGAAGTCGAAGAACGCCTGCACCGTGCGCACGACGCCGCTCAGGTTTCGCTCCGGCCTCCAGAACTGGTGGTTCTTGTAGCCCCACTCGTAGATGTCGGGCCCGTCAGGCGTCCACGGCGTGAGCGCGATGTGCTTGTACAGCGTGGGGTAGAGCGGGTCCGTGTAATAGATGAGGTTCTTCAGCCAGTGGGGCGCGGTGTAGAGCAGCCCGAACCCCAGCGCCGCGAGCGGCCCGAGATACCAGTTCCTCCGGATCGCCGCGGGGATCTCGCCACGGTAGCCGCGGTAGGCCAGCATCACCGCGCGGATCCCCACCGCCAGCGCGGGGAAGGGGACCATGATGATCGCGCCCGTGTACTTGGTGAGCCCGCCCCCGGCCATGGGCATGAGCAGCAGCGCCATGTACCGGGGCGAGAGGTCACGGCAGGCGCGCAGGAGCAGCGTGAAGGTGGGGAGCGCGAAGACCGCCGCGATGTGGTCGGCGCCGCCGCTCACGCTGGAGTCGTAGAGGAAGACGCCCGGGAACAGGAACCGCGTGGCGAAGCTGAGGTAGAGATACCGCGGCCGGAGGCGCGCCGGCAGCATGAGCCTCAGCGTCGCGGGGATGGCGGCGAGGGTCCAGAGGAAGCCGACGTACTCCATGTGCGCCGCCAGCTCGACCTTGTCGAAGAGCAGCCCGCGCGGCAGGAGGAACGCCCACGTGTAGATGAAGGTCGCGATGTGCGGGTAGGTCGCGACGGTGTACCCCTCGGGGAAGCGGCGGGTGCCGCCGTGGACCGCGTAGTCCTCGGCGAGCGCGAGGTGCTTCCAGCGCGAGTCGAACTGGATGTTGTCGGGCGTGAGGATCAGGAAGTAGATCATCGCCGCCCCGATCAGGCCGTAGGCGACGATGACCCACGTCCAGAGGGGCAGTGGCGGCGCCTTCTGGCGCGCGTGGCGGAGGTGGCGGATGGCCCGCGACAGGTAGCGGCGCAGCGGCACGAACCCCGCCGCGAGGAAGAGCAGCGGCAGCGCGAAGAAGAGCACCGGGTGGTAGAGCTGCAGCGCCCCGGCGACGCTCATGGCCAGGAAGAACTCGAAGAGACCGATGGCGAAGCTCGTGACGAGCTGCTCCAGGATCGGCAGCTCGCGGCGGATCACCCGGGTGATGGTCAGGTGCCCGATCGAGACACACCCGGCCGACCAGAAGGCGCAGAGGAACCAGTAGCCCGCGTACCGCCAGAAGAGCCACTTCTGGATGGGGTAGAACCGGTGGACGAAGGTGCCGAAGAAGACCGCCGCGCCGGCGATGAGGAGCGGCAAGAGGACCCACCGCGCGCGTTCCAGCCCGCCCCTCAGGCGCGGAGAGTCTCCAAGCATGGGGGCGGCTTCTAGACCACTGCCGCCGTGGAGACCAGCGAGACGCTTACTCGCCGCCGGGCGGTTCCTCGGGGCCTTCCTCGTCTGGCTTCTCCTCGGTGGGCTTCTCGTTCGGCTTGGGGATCCGCGGCTTCGTGACAGGCGCCGCAGTCGCCGTCGCGCCGGGTACGACAGGCGCGCCGGTCGCGCCGGGCGCAGCAGGTGCGGCGGTCGTTGCGGGCGCCGCGGGCTCTGGCTTCGCGTTCGGGTTGCGCTGGTAGAGCGCGAACTTCGTGCTCTTGTGCCGGGAGACCAGGCGGTAGTCGCCCTTCTGCACCCGCTGCTGGTGCTTGTTCCGGTCGGCCTCTTTCAGCTCGCCCTCGTCGAGGAGCAGCCAGTCCCGCACGGTGCCCTGGCCGGGGTAGAAGTAGACGTCCTTCCGGTTGGAGGCGTGGGGGCCGAGCTTGTTGGTGACGCCGACGCTCGCGGCCATCGGGAGGCTGTCCACCTGCTCCTTCAGCCAGGCGTACGTCTGCTCCTGATCGGGGCTGAGCTTGCGGGTGACCCGGGAGAAGCCGCCGCGGAACGCCTCGTTCGCGACGAAACCTCCGAACTTCCAGGAGAGCAAGAGGCTTGCTGCAAACGCGATCCCGAGCGCTGCGCGTGACATCCGGCGGGCGTCGAGCCCGAGCGCGGAGGGGAGGCGCCCGTCTTCGAGCTGCTGGAGCGCCATGGGCACCAGCGCGAAGGCGATGGGGATGATGGTGCTTGAGTACTGGAACGCCGGAGAGAAGACCGCCGTGCGGCTCGCGAGGAAGCAGAAGAGCAT
This sequence comes from Chondromyces apiculatus DSM 436, assembly GCF_000601485.1. GTDB lineage: Bacteria > Myxococcota_A > Polyangia > Polyangiales > Polyangiaceae > Chondromyces > Chondromyces apiculatus. Next base: position 39,816 of record NZ_ASRX01000066.1, on the reverse strand, counting down.
GCCGTAGGCGAGCATCACCCGGCCCTTGCGGGCGAAGAACGGCAGGAACGCGAGCGGGAGGAACAGGGTGAGGAAGTAGCGGACCTTCGCCTCGGCGAAGATGTGCTTCAGCACGAAGGCCGGGTTGCTGATCACCGAGACGATCAGGCCGCCGACGCCGTTCTTGTTCGGGATCAGGTCCTCGTAATAGTAGGCGTACGAGTGCGCGTCCTTGCCCGTCATGAAGATGCCGGGCGAGGGCATGATGTAGCGCTTGACCACGACGAAGTAGATCGCGCTGACGAGGATGGTCAGCCACCCGACGCGCGCGTAGCCCGGGCGCCTGGAGACGATGGCGTAGAGGCCCACGAAGCAGAGGAGGAGCGGCACGTCCTCGCGCAGGAGGAGCGTGGGGATCAGCATCAGGGCGTATGCGCGCAGCCAGCCCCGCTCCAGGAAGTAGAGCACCCACAGGATGAGCGGCGACAGGAGCGTGAGCGAGTGGAACTCGTACATGGTCGCCCCGTGCAGCGCCGGGTAGAGCGCGTAGAGGGCGGCGACCACCACCGAGGGCAAGCGCTTGCCGAGCTTGTCCCTGGCGATCAGGTAGAGCGGGACGACGCCCGACCCGACCCAGATCGCCTGGAGCACGAGCAGCATCTCCGCCCTCGGGTAGAGCAGGTAGAGCGGCGAGAGGATGACGAGGAGCGGATCGAAGTGCGCCGAGCCGTGCCACCCTCCGCGGATCAGGGTGCAGGAGAGGGGCTTGCCGTGGACCGACTGGTAGAAGATGTTGTCGTAGTAGCCGAGGTCGATGGCGCGCGTGTTGAGCGCGTGGTGGTTGGTGATCGACAGCCGCGAGAAGAACAGGCCGTACCCCGCCCAGAGCGCGGCCACGGCAGCGCCGGCCGCAGCGCGCGCCCCGAGCTTCTTCGACGCCGGCGGCTCGGGCCCGAGGTCGTCGGCGGGCTCGGCGTGGGGCGGGTGCGTCCAGCCGTAGACGGCCCAGCCGATGATGCCCGCGCAGAGGGCGGCGAACAGGTACGTCAGCTCGGGCTTGTCGACCTCGATCTTCGTGAGCGAGAGCGCGGGGATGAAGGGCAGCGCGAGCAGGAAGCGGAGGCGCCGGTTGAGCTCTCCGACGGTCTCGAGCCCGCGCCAGGTGCCGGAGCGGAGCTTCGCCACCACCACGCTCCCCACGTAGACGAGGACCAGCACTGCCGCCGTGGCGCCTACCCACCTGGCCATCTGCGCGGCGACGTCGGCGCCGAGCTTGTTGGTGGCGGCCTGCGCGATCTTGTCGCGGTGGGTCAGCATCCACACGCCAGCGCCGCTGGTGATCGCGTAGAAGACCGGCCAGATCAGCCAGGATAGACCGGCGCTCACTGCCTGGTCGGCGGCGTTGTCGATGCGCGTGAGCGCGGCCGAGACGTGATTCCGTAGGCGGGCCCGCACGGGCGGGAGGTCTCGGCTACTTTCAGGCCCTTGTCAAGCAAGGCGCTGGGGCGCGTCGCTGTCGGACCCGGTGGGGGGCGGCGCGAGCTGCCAGCTCACGAACCCGGCGGCGATGTTGACCACGTAGATGACCGCGAAGACCAGGAGGCCGAAGCTGACGCCGGCGCCTGGAGAACGGCCGAGCAGGGGGAAGACGAGCGAGAAGAACAGCTCCCGCACGCCGACGCCGGAGACCGAGATGGGCAGGAGGCCGAGGAGGCTGGCGATGGCGAGGAGGCAGGTGGCGTCGGTGAGGCCGAGGTCGATGCCCATGGCCTGGCCGATGATCCAACCCTGCACGTAGTTGACGACGAACGCGAGCGTGGTGAGGGGGATCGTCACCAGCAGGGGGCGGCCGATGTTCGCGCGCACCGCGACGAGGAAGCGATCGAGGCCGCCCTCGGCCTTGCCGCGGGTGAGCCTGTCGTAGATGCCCCGGAGTAGCTTCTCGGCGAGCCCTGGGACGAGGAGGAAGACCGGCGCGATGACGATGGCCGCCACGCCTCCCCAGGTGACGTAGGCCAGCTCGCCGACGATGACGGGGCTGTAGCGGACCACGCCGAACGCGACGAAGGCCGCGAGCACGTAGAGGTCGCAGAGCCGGTCCATGACGATGGAGGCGAGCCCCTCGGCATAGGACACGCCGAGGTCGTGGCGCAGGTACTGGATGCGGAGCACGTCGCCCACGCGTCCCGGGGTCAACATGCCGACGTACACCGAGGAGAGGAAGGCGGAGAAGGCGCGGCCGGTGGGGTAGCGGATGCCGCGGGTGCGCAGGAGCGCCTGCCAGCGGACGACCTTGAGGTAGACGTTCGCGGCGTTGAGCAGGACGGCGAAGAGGATGGGGAGCGGCGCGGCGGCGGCGAGCGCGCGCAACATCTCGCCGCGGTCGGGGATGCGCAGGATGACGATGACGAGGATGATGGGCCCGAGCCAGCGGAGCGCGCGCTTGAGCAGGCTGCTGCGGGCGGGGGGCGGCGCCGCGTCGGGACGAGTGCCGCCGAGCGACCCGGGGTCGGGCGCGTCGCTCACGGGGCGGCCTGGATCGGCTCGGAGAGCACCATGCTGAAGTGCGCCGAGGGCATGCGCCACGTGTCGCCGTGCAACCGGCTCTCGACGCGGGCGAAGTGGCGGCGCGCCAGCGCGCGGAAGGCCTCGGGCGAGCGCACGAACTCGCCGCGGTCGTTCCGGGCGAGGAAGCGCGAGACGCGGGACTGGCCGTCGAACAGCACGGTGTCGAGCGAGACGACGCGCCCTCCGGGGACGAGCGAGCGTCCCATGAGCGCGAGCAGGTCGTTGCACTGGGCGTCGTCGAGGTGGTGGAGGAGGCCCATGAGCAGCACGCCCTCGAAGGGGGGCAGCGTGACGCGGTGCTCCTCGGTGTACAGCTCGTCGAAGAACCGTGCCCGGTGCCCGAAGCGACGCCGCGCGTGGGCGATGTAGCGCGTGTCCGTGTCGAAGCCGTAGTAGTCGCACGCCGGCAGATCATCGAGGTAGTAGGCAGGCCCGCAGCCGATATCGAGGATGTGATCGCCAGGGCGGGGCTCCAGCGCCTCGATGCAGGCTTTGCGCGCGAGGTGCGCACCCACCAGGTGCTGCAGCAAGGTGTAGACGTTCGCGTCGCCGAGGACGGCCTTGGGAGAGAGCGCCATGGATGCGGCGCGGGATAGCACGGCGTCCGCGTCGGGCCTAGCCAGGCGGCAGCGCCCCGCTACCCTCGCGCGCTGCCGCGGCGGGCGCGGCGGGCGTAGCGGGCGCACTGCGGTGCTCCACGACCAGGGCCACGGCGGCGGTGAGCAAGGTGAGGCCCACCTGGGTGGCATAGAGCAGGAACACCACCGCCGCCCCTGGGCCCGCCACCTCTGCGGGCGGGTAGTACATGGCGAGCCCCGCGTACACCGCCACCTGGAAGGCCCCGAAGTAGCCTGGCGCGTTGGGCAGGAGCACGCCGAGGTGCAGGACACCCACGATCGCCGTCGCCCGGGTGAAATCGACGGGGTGGAGCCCGGCGCCCCAGACGAGCAGCTCCACCGAGGCCGCGATGAGCAGGTAATAGAGCACCGTCGCCCCGAGGAAGCGCGCTGTCACGCTTGCGCGAGGGAAGAACCCCAGGCCATCGGCCAGCCGCTCCAGCACGCCCGCGATGCGCTCGGCGAGCGCTGGCGACACCCGCCCCACCGTGGCCTCGACGAGGTGCCTGGCCCAGGTCCGCCGCCACCAGAACAGCCCGATGGCCGCGAACGCTCCGGCGAACACGGCGAGCGCGCTGTAGGCCGCGACGGGGATGACGGCCACCGGGACGGCGAGGTCCCCGATGTGATCCGGCAGCGGCTCGAGGGGGTGCGCCCTCCACAGCGCCGCGAGCAGGAGGAGGCTGAGGACCAGCCCGTCGATGATCCGCTCGGCCGCGACCGTGCCCATCGCCGCCCATCCGGAGACGTTCTCCCGCTTGCGGATCAGCGCGGGCCTCACCACCTCGCCGGTGCGGAAGGGCAGGAGCAGGAGCGCGCCGTAGCCGATGAACGAGATGGTGAGCACCCGGCGCAACGGGACGGGCTGGATCGGCGCGAGCAGCCAGGACCACCGGTGCGCGCGTACGTACAGCGCCACGAGGTAGAGCAGCGCCTGGGCGACGATGATCCACACCGGGATCCGCTGCAACGCCTCGCGTGGCGGTACGACCGGCAGCGCCCCGGCGTGCAGGAGCCACCCGAAGCCCACAGCCACCACCACCGAGGCGAGCAGCGCGAAGCGGTGGCGGTAGAGCCAGCCGCGCTCCGGGTCAGCGCTTGCCACGGACATCGAGCACGGCGTAGTGGCCGTTCGAGAAGACCACAGGGTAGCCGTCGAGAGCGCGCTCCTTGCGTGCGCGGATCACCGCGTAGTCGACGTCGTACTGCGCGCTCAGCTTGGCGAGGCGCGCGGCGTCCATGTCGTCGTAGCCGGCGAGGTCCTTGCGGCTCGAGAACTTCGGCCGGCCGGTGACGTCCTTCAGCCGCCGGAACCACTCCAGCACCTCGTCGGGCAGCCCGGGGTTCGACTTCCAGTCGACGACGATGGCCCGCTGCCCCCAGTACCGGATCGTCTCCAGGTCCGGCGGCGTCAGGAAGCGCGCCTCCTTCGGGCTCTTTTCCCGCATCCACTGGCAAAGGTCCGCCTCGTGCTTGCGGATCCCCTCGGGGACGTTCGACCTGTCCTCGTACTTGGCGAGCTGCTCGCGCGTCGCGGAGACGAAGACCGCGAGCGCGCCGAGCAGGAGCACCGGGGTCGCCACCTGGCGCAGGGCGCGGCCGAGCCGGGCATTCCACGTCCCGGTGCCGAGGGTACGCATCGCATCGCTGGCGAACGCCACCACCGCCGCCGCCACGGTCGCGCCGAGCACGACCTGCGGAAGCGCCGTCGCGTCTCTGTTGCCGTAGAGCATGCCGATCACCCCGGCGCCCCCGAGGGCCAGCATCAGCGCGAGGGTAGGCGCCTTGCGCGCGCTCCGCGGATCCGTCAGCACCGTGACGGCGCCCGCGCACGCCACCGCCTGGAGCAGCAGGTTCGCATGGGGACCGATGCGCCACGTGAAGAGGTGCGTCACCTTGGGGACGTGGACGAGTGTGGACATGACGATCCCCGCCCAGATCACCAGCGAGAGCCCCCCGATGAATGCCGCCAGGCGCCGCGCCGCGGGCGCGTACCGGGTGGCAATGCACAGTGTCCCCGCGCCCCCGAGCAGCATCCAGGCCACCGAGCCTTGAAACCCGCTCTCGAAGGTGGACGGCTCGTAATGATGCGGCGAGCGGATCTCGAAGGTGATCCGCTGGGCTTCCGCCGCGGCAGGCGAGCTTGTCGCCCCGAGAAGCATCGGCAGGAACAGAAAGAGCACCAGCGAGGGTGGGACGAGCTGGAGCAGGAGCCTCCCCACCAGGCCCTCGCGCCCCAGGGCGAGGTGCGCGACCCCCAGCGCCATGATGAGCAGCACCAGGTAGTTCATGTGGAACAACCCGCCGCCCGCCGCACACAGCCCTGACGCCAGCCACCGACCGCGGGCGAAGAACGCGGCGGCGCCGAGCAGCCCCACGCTTCCCAGCGTCGAGGGCTGCAGGATCCAGTCGAACACGTACGTCGATCCCGGCGCGGATGTGCGGGTGATGGAGGCGATGGCGAGCAGCAGCAGGAACGCGGGCAGCGCCCGTCGCGCGCCGCAGAGGGCGCGGAGGAGCGCGTAGACGCAGAGAATCCCTCCGGTGATGGTCAGCGTCTGGGCGATCGCCACCGCCCTTCCCTGCCTGTCGAGCGCGATGAGCGCCGCGCCGAGGTACTTGAAGGTCGGGTGGTAGTGCGTGGTCTGGGTAGCGAACCAGTCGCGCTGCAGGATGCTGCCGTCGAGCAAGCGCAGCGAGCCGAGCAAGTAGACGACCTGGTTGTCGACCCCGTAGGTGTGCCCGAAGCTCACGCCAAAACAGAGGGACGCGACGGTCGCCAGAGCGATCTCGAAGGCGCTGATCAACGTACGGAGGCGGTCAGTCACCGCCGCCCTCTATCACAGCTCGTCCGGCGATGCTTGAGCCGCGTTGGGCGTCGTCCAGCGCGTGCACGTGCATGCATGCGCGTGCACGGCGACGTCGTGCAACGCGCCGAGGGCTGACGATCACACGCGCGTCGAGCTGCACGAAACGCTGAAGAGCGCTGCTCACGAAGCTCCCGCGCGCGCGGCCAGCCCTCGGCGGTCGCGAAGCCGGTGCCGCGGCGTCCCATGCGATAGTTCGACCTTCTCGTTGCCCCCATCGATCCGGGAGCGCGGCCATCGACGACCCGGCCTCAGGGTCGGAAGATGTGCGCTCCGGCTCCCTACCGGACGCGGCGGCGCGCTGGCGCTCTCCGGCGCACTCCTCCATGGATGGATCATTTCACGCCGGTCTCGCTCTCCGCTTGAAACGAAGGGGTTTCGCGATTGCGTAGCCATGTCTCGTACGCCCCCATTCCGTGGTGGTCCGCCGCGGGCGACCGTTGACAGGTGCAGGAAAGGCGTGTTCTCGTGGAGAGTTTGTCTTCGGTTCAAAATCGCGACCGACCCCGGTGGCGTCAGGGGCGCATTGACATGACCCGTGAAGAGCGCAGATACTGGCCGGTTTTTCGCGATAACGGTTTTCCATGCGACTGATCATCTGATTGACATTGAACGGTCCCCGGCTAATAAGAGGACATCGCAGGCCGCTCCCCCGGCGGGGCAGGCCCAACCCAATCAGCCATTTGGGGCGTCCTGGTGCCGTCATTCGGAGGTCGTGTCATGGGTCTTCGTCGTCTCTCCGCCGCTTCTCTCGCCATCTCTTCCCTCGCGATTGCGGGCAGCGCGCATGCGCTGAACGTCTCGCCCACCGACAATGCACAGGCCCTCGCCGACGCCATTATGGGCAGCGGCGGTGCGGTCACGGTGACAGCGGTCAGCTACTCGGGCTCGGCGCTCGCCTCCGGTACGTACACGGATGGCCCCCTGGGTCTCGCAAACGGTGCCCTCCTCACCACGGGCTCGGCGCTCGGCGCCCTCCCGCCGGACGACTCGGGGCAGACGACGACGGTGAACAACCTGCCGGGACATCCTCTCTGTGACGCGCTGGTCCCTGGCTACACCACGTACGACGCCTCGGTGCTCACCCTCACCTTCGATCTCAACGCGAACTTCAATGGCATCCAGTTCAACTCCGTCTTCGGCTCCGAAGAGTATCCGGAGTGGGTCGGCTCCTCGTTCAACGACGTCTACGGGGTGTATCTGAATGGCCAGCAGGTGGCCTTCGACGACGGCGGCAACCCGATCACCATCAACGGGCCGTTCTTCAGCGGCGGCTCCGTGGTCCTCACCCCCGCGAACGGCACCGAATACGACGGCACCACGGGGATCCTGAACACCCGCGCGCCCCTCGGCGGCGGCTCCGTCAACAACGTGCTCCAGATCGTGGTCTGCGACAGTGGTGACCAGGCGTTCGACAGCGGCGCCTTCATCACCGGACTGAACGGGTGCATCGGTGAGGACTGCAGCGGGACCGTCCCCTGCGAGCTGATCGACAACGACGGTGACGGCGTGAGCTCGTGCGACGACTGCAACGACGGCGACGCCACCACATACCCCGGCGCGTCCGAATACTGCGACACCATTGACAACAACTGCAATGGCCAGGTTGACGAGGGCGGCGTCTGTGCGCCGACCTGCGTGACGGTGCAGCGCGGCACCTTCGGTCACGTCGAGGACGCGACCATCTACCCGCAGTCGCCCAACTACAACGAGGGCGCCCAGGCGAGCCTCCGGACCGGCAACACCAGCCCCCAGAAGCGGGCGCTCGTGCAGTTCGACCTGAGCTTCGTCCCCGCGGGCGCGGCGGTGACCTCGGCGACCTTCGGGATCTTCCAGGAGTACACGGCGAACCTGTCGACCATCAACATCCACCAGGCGCTCGCTGCCTGGACGGAGAGCACGGTCACCGCGGGCAACTTCGCCAACGCTTACGACCCCGCGGTCCTCGCTTCGTTCAACACCGTGAGCGGGTCGGCGGCGCACGCGATCGACGTCACCGACATCGTGGGTGACTGGGTGGCCGGCACGGAGGGCAACCACGGCTTCTTCCTTGAGGAGGCGTCGTCGTCGCTCCACTCGTACCGCAGCAGCGAGCACCCGAACGTTTCGCAGCGGCCTTACCTGCACCTCTGCTACGTCGGCGGCGGTGGTGGCGGCGGCATCATCGGCGGGCAGTGATCGACGGTCAGTAACCGACGACCCACCAGTCGGGCGGGTCACGCCGCGAGCACCTCCACGCCCCGGAAGCAGCGGAGCGCAGGCTGAGCGTCGCGCTCTGCGACAGGTGGCCAGCGCTCCCGTCCGGTCGTCGTGCTCGGAAACAGATTGCGCGGCCCTACCACCCGCGCGATCCTCCGCCGCCTTTGAGCGCGACGACTCTCGCCTCCGCTCCTCGTCCCGGCCGCCTCCCGGGCCCACCCGTCCCGTGGGGCCGGCACGGCCTGCGCGCCGCCGCTGCCACCTACCTCGTGCTCATGGTCGCGCTTCCCGTGGCGGTCGTCGCCCGCAGCGGCCTCTCTGGCGGGATCGACGCCTTCGTGCGCGCCCTCTGGCACCCCGTTGCACGCGCCGCGCTGCTCCTCACGCTCGAATCCGCCGCGGTCATGGCGCTCGTCAACGCCTTCATGGGCACCCTCACCGCCTACGTGCTCGTCCGTTACCGCTTCCCTGGCCGCCGCCTCCTCAACCTCCTCATCGACCTCCCCTTCGCCATCCCCACCCTCGTCGCGGGCCTCATGCTCGTGGTCCTGCTCGGACCCGGCGCGCCCCTCGGCCGCTCCCTCGAGAGCGCCGGCCTCCGCGTCGTCTACGCCCCCGCCTCCATCGTCCTTTGCCTGCTCTTCGTCACCCTCCCCTTCGTCGTGCGCGCCGTCGAACCGGTCCTGCGCGAGCTCGACCCCGCCGAGGAGGAAGCTGCGCGCACCCTCGGCGCCAGCGACATCACCGCCTTCCGTCGCGTCGTCCTCCCCGCGCTCACCCCTGCCATCCTGAGCGGCGCGCTCCTCAGCTTCTCGCGTGCCCTCGGCGAGTTCGGCTCCATCGTCGTCGTCGCCGGCAACATCCCCCGGCGCACCCTCACCGCTGCCGTGTTCGTCTTCGGCGAGGTCGAGTCGGGCAACCCCCAGGCTGCCAGCGCCATGGCCCTCGTGCTGATCACCATCTCCTTCGCGGTCCTGGTCCTCGTCGACGCCTTCAGCCGGAAGCGCGTCCATGCGTAGGCGCCTCCGGCCTGGCCGCGTGGCCCTCATCGCCATCGCGGTGACCTACGTCTGCGCCCTCGTCGCCGTCCCCGCCGCCGCGCTCCTCCATGGTGCCTTCGCCGAGGGCCTCACCCGCTTCGCCGCGGTGTTCACCCGCCCCGATGTGCACTCCGCCCTCGCGCTCACCGCCCTGATGGTGCTCGTCGCCGTCCTCGTGAACACCATCCTCGGCACCGCCACCGCCTGGGTCCTCACCCGTGACCGCTTTCGCGGCCGCGCCCTCCTCAACGGCCTCGTCGACGTCCCCTTCGCCATCTCCCCGGTGATCGTGGGCCTCGTCCTTCTTGAGCTCTTTGGCAGGAAGGGCCTTCTCACCCCCTTCGCCAGCGCCCTCGGCGTCCAGATCGCCTTCGCCTGGCCGGGCATGGCGCTCGCAACCACCTTCGTCACGCTTCCCTTCGTGGTGCGCGAGGTCGCGCCCGTGCTCGAAGAGATCGGCACCGACCAGGAGTCGGCCGCCTACACCCTCGGCGCCTCCCCGCTCGTCACCTTTTTCCGCGTCACCCTCCCCTCCATCCGCTGGGGCCTCGCCTACGGCATCTCCCTCACCGCTGCGCGCGCCATCGGCGAGTTCGGCGCCGTGCTCATCATCTCCGGCGGCGTCGCCGGCCGCACCGAGACCGCCACGAGCTTCGTCTACCGCGCCCTCGAAGACCGCGACGACCTCGGCGCCCACGCCGTCGCCGTCGCGCTCGTCACCGCCTCGGTGATCCTCCTCGGCGCCATGGAAGTCCTCAAGCGCCGCCGCCTCGGCGCGGACCGCAGCACCGGCGCGGACGGGGCGGAGGTCTGACACCCATGGGCATTGTCGTCCGAGGCCTCACCAAGCAGTTCGGCGCGACCCGCGTCCTCGACCGGGTCTCCTTCGAGATCCGCCGCGGCGAGCTGGTCGCCCTCCTCGGCCCCAGCGGCGGCGGCAAGAGCACTGTTCTCCGCATCATCGCCGGCCTGGAGATCCCCGATGTCGGCGAGGTCCTCCTCGGCGGCCGCGTCGCCACGCACACCCGCGTGCAGGACCGCAACATCGGCTTCGTCTTCCAGGGCTACGCGCTCTTCCGCCACCTCACCGTCCGCGAGAACATCGCCTTCGGCCTGACCATCCGCAAGCGACCCCGGACCGAGATCACCCGCGCTGTCGACGAGCTGCTCACCCTCGTGCAGCTCGAAGGCCTCGGCGAGCGCTATCCGAACGAGCTGTCCGGCGGCCAGCGGCAGCGCGTCGCCCTCGCCCGCGCCCTCGCCCCCGGCACCAGCCTCCTCCTGCTCGACGAGCCCTTCGGTGCCCTCGACGCCAAGGTGCGCCTCGACCTGCGCGCCTGGCTCCGCCGCCTCCACAAGGAGCGCGAGATCACCGGCGTCTTCGTCACCCACGACCAGGAAGAGGCCATGACCCTCGCCGACCGGGTGATCGTCATGAACAAGGGCCGCGTCGAGCAGATCGGCACCCCCGAGGAGATCTACGACCGCCCCGCCACCGAGTTCGTCGCCACCTTCGTCGGCTCCACCAACGTCCTCGAAGGCCGCGTCCTCGACGGCCATGCGACGCTCGGCGGCATCTCCCTCGGCGCAGCCCCCGGCGCTGGCGACGGCACCAGCGTGCGCGCCTTCGTGCGGCCCCACGACGTCGAGCTCCAGGCCCACCGCGATCCCGCCTCCACGCCCCCGCCTCCATCCGGCGACGGCCCTGGCGTCAGCCCCACCGCCGCCCGCATCGAGCGCCTCTCGCGCGCGGGCGGCACCGTCAAGCTCGACCTCCGCCTCACCGACGGCCGCCCCCTCGTCGTCGAGCTGACCCGCGCCCGCCTCGCCGAGCTCGGCCTCGCCGAAGGCGACTGGGTCCTCGTCAGCGTGCGCCAGGCGAAGATCTTCGTGCAGGACTACGAGATCTGAGCCTCAAAAATCGACGCACATCGGGTCGCCCTTGTTGCACTTCACCTTGGGCGCGTCCGGCTTCGCCGCCCCGGGCCTCGACCCCACCGCGCCTCCGGGCGTCGGCTTCGGGCGGATGGCGTCCATCTGCCGCTGCAGCTCCAGCCGCTCCTTCTCGTTCTTCGCGTTCTGGTACTGCTCCTGGAGCAGCGCCATCTTCTTGTCGCGCTGGGCGATCTCGTCCTGCAGCTTCCGCTGCTCCTCCTCCTGCGCCGCGAGCACCGCCGCCTGCGCTGCCCGCTCCCGCTCCGCCTCGGGCTTGATCTTCCCGAAGTAGATCCCCAGCGTCGACCCCAGCACCAGCACGCCCCCCACGCTGATCACCGCCACCATCCGCTGCAGCCGCTTCTTGTGCTGGTCCTGCGCCAGGTGGGCGAGGGAGCGCTCGTGCTCCTGCTGCTTGATCAGCGCCTCCATGCGGACCCGCTGCTCCACCTCGACCCGCGCCCGCTCGATCTCCGCCTGGCGCAGCGCTTCGAGACGCGCGGTCTCCTCGCGCGCCCGCTGCTCCTCCAGGCGCCGCCGCTCCTCCTCGGCGTGCATCCGTGCCAGCTCCGCTTCCTTGGCCCGGCGCTCCGCGTCGGCCCGCGCGCTGGCCTCGGCCTCGGCGCGTCGCCTCGCCTTCGTCTCCTCCTCCTGCAGCCGCTGCTGCTCCAGGGTCATGAGCTGGTTGAGGGAGAACAGGACAGAGCTTTCCTTCATCTCGGCCATGATGGGTCGGACCTCCTCCAGGCGTGGACACACGCGGACGCTCGCGGACAGCACGCGCGGACGGTGCCCTCGGAATCACGTCCCCGGGCACCCTCTGCGGCCCTGGCGGCGCGGCGTCACGCCAGGTGCTGGACTCATGGACAAGCGTCGAAAGCGTGTCTTGGGTACGACCGGATCATTCCTGGAGGAGGGCCGCTTCTCCGGCCCTCGCGTGGCGGCGCCCCTGGCCCGGGGCCCTCGGGCCGCGCTCCCGCTCAGCGCCTCACTCCTCGACGCGGACGGCGAGCTTGACCTTCACCCACACCCCATCCGGGGGCAGCGGGTAGGTCGGGTCCACCTCACCGTTCCACACCACGTGGATCGTCCAGCCTTCCCCCTCGGGGTCCTCGTAGAAGAACTGCCGGATGTCCCCCTCGTACACCATGTCGAGCGGTACGATCCGCTCCCCGGCGGGCATCGGTGACTTCTGCACGATGCGGGTGAGTTGCTCGCCCACCTTCGTGTCGCCCGTGATGCTGCGCACGAAGCCCATGTCCTTGATGTCCTCGCTCTCGGCCTCCACGCGCACGTACATCAGCTCCGCGGAGCTGACCTGCTGGGGGTTCTGGGTGAGCGTGATCTCGCTCCACCCATTGAACGTCGTGGCGGAGCCTGGCCTCACCGGGAACCGGGTCTCTGCCTCGTGCTCGCCGCTGATGAGCGAGCAGCCCGTGGATGCGAGCGCCAGCGCTGCGAGGAGCAGGGGCACGCGGCGCGACGCACGCGCTGCACGCGTGAGGAGAGCGGTAGAGCGGCTGGCAAAGCGCATGGAGGCCCAAGCGTACCACGCAGGATCGGCGCCGGGGGTGGGGCGAGCGTGGGTGTCTCGGCGGGCGTGGGGGCGGGCGTGGGGGGTGGTCCGCGCATGACGGCCAGCGTCAGGGGCGAGGGGTGCGTCATGCCGGGCGGCGGGGGCCCAGGCGGAGGCCTCGGAGGCGGAGGTAGAAGGGGCGGGAGGGGCAGGGAGGGCGCGGAGGGAAGGGCGGAAGGAAGACAGGAAGGCCATGCCCATGAATGGCCGCACCCGGCCTGAAGCTTCACTCAATCTTACGCGTCCTGTGGATCCTCCTGGATCCAAGCCGTGCGCGCCGCTCGCCCCTCTCTGTGGACCCGGACACCCCGCGCGCCGCGGCCAACCACCTGCCCCTGCCGTGGTATGCAGCCCTTTGCCATGAGCGCTTCACCCACCCGCGTCTCCCAGAACCGCTCCTTCGGGGGTGACCAGCAGGTCTTCCGCCACGACTCGACCGTCCTCGGCTGCGCGATGAATGTCGGCATCTACCTGCCGCCCGCGGCCGCCTCGGGTCCTTGCCCGGTCGTGTACTGGCTGAGCGGCCTGACCTGCAACGAGCAGAACTTCATCACCAAGGCCGCCGCGCAGGAGCACGCCGCGCGCCTCGGCCTCATCCTCGTCGCCCCCGACACCAGCCCCCGCGGTGAGGGCGTGCCCGACGACGACGCCTACGATCTCGGCTGCGGCGCTGGCTTCTACCTCAACGCCACCCGGGAGCCCTGGGCCCGCCACTACCGCATGTACGACTACGTGGTGGACGAGCTGCCCGCGCTCGTGGAGGCGCACTTCCCCGCGGACAAGGAGCGGCGCAGCATCCTCGGCCACTCCATGGGCGGCCACGGCGCGCTGGTCATCGCCCTGCGCAACCCGGGCCGCTACCGCGCCGTGTCGGCCTTCGCGCCCATCACCGCGCCTTCCCAGGTGCCCTGGGGCCAGAAGGCGTTCCGCGCCTACCTCGGCGAGGACCAGGCCGCGTGGGCCGAGTACGACGCGACGGCGCTCCTCCCCTCCGCCAAGGAGCGGCTGCCGATCCTGGTGGACCAGGGTGACAAGGACCAGTTCCTCGAACGCGAGCTCAAGCCCGAGCGCTTCCAGCGCGCCTGCGAGGAGGCCGGCCACCCCCTCACCCTGCGCATGCAGCCCGGCTACGATCACAGCTACTACACGATCGCCACCTTCATCGGCGATCACCTCACGCACCACGCCACGGCGCTCCGTGCGACGCCTCGTCTGTGAGCCGACCCGCAGACCTGAAGCGCCTCGATGCGCTGGAGGAAGCCGCCGCCGAGGAGGGGGTCCACATCCCCACCGTGCGGGTGACGGCCACCTCGCCGCTCGGCGAAGCGCAGACGGCGTTCCTCGGCCCGGCCCCGCTCGTCGTGGGCAACAGCTCCGAGTGCGCGCTCTCCGTGCGCGACCCGGCCGTCTCCCGCCGCCATTGCGAGATCCTGCTCACGCCCCGGGGAATCGTCCTGCGCGACCTCGGCAGCAAGAATGGCACCTTCATCGGCGAGATCCGCGTCGTCGAGGCCATCCTCCCCGTGGGCGCCGAGATCCGCGTCGGCACCACCCGCCTCTCGGCCACCTTCTCCGGCGCGCCCACCTTCCTTCCTCTGTCCCGCGCCAGCAGCTTCGGCGAGGCCCTCGGCCGCACCCCGGTGATGCGCGCCCTCTTCGCGCGCCTCGCCCGCGTCGCCGCGACCCGGGACCCGGTGCTCCTCACCGGCGAGCCTGGTACCGGCAAGAAGCTCCTGGCGCGCGCGCTCCATGACGCGAGCCCGCGCCGCAGCGCCCCCTTCGTGATCGTCTCCATGGGCGCCCCTGCCACGGGCACGCCGCTCCCTTCCGGCGGCTCTGGCAGCTCCCGCGCCTTGCTCCCCGCGCCCCCCGAGGACCTCCTCGCGGCCCTCGCGCGCGCCGAAGGAGGCACCCTGTTCATCGAGGACCTCGGTCCGCTTCCCGCCGACACCCAGGCGAAGCTGCTCCGCGCCGTGACGCCTGCCGAAGCGCGCCGCGCGGCCGATCGCGAGCCGCGCCAGGGCGACGTCCGGCTCATCGTTTCCACGCGCCGCCCCCTCCGCGCCGCGCTCGACGACAAGGCGCTCGGCCCGGAGCTGCACGCCCTCCTCGCCCGGAACGAGCTGCCCGTGCCGCCGCTCCGCGACCGCAAGGATGACATTCCCCTGCTCACAGAGCGCCTCCTCGGCCGCCACAAACCCCCGCGCACCCTCGCCGATCTGCCCCCCTCCGCCCTCGACCTGCTCGCTGCTTACGCCTGGCCCGGCAACGTGACCGAGCTGCAGGTGATGATCGCCCGCCTCGCCGCGCACCCCGACGACATCGCGACCCTCGTCTCCGTCGAGACCTCCCAGCCCCTCCCCGCCGAGGTCGACAGGACCGTCGCGGAAGCCGGGGACGACGAAGACGACGCGGAAGAGGACGAGGACGATGAGGATGATGACGCGCTGTGACATGCTCCATGTCAGAGTCATCCATCTGACCATGAATGTATGGTCACCCAGGCAGCCCGAGCCTGACTGAGCGGGCAACGCCTGGTCCTGCCGACGCCTTTGACCTACAGAGGGGTCACCTCATCCCCACGTGGTGGCCGTCCCCGCTGGCGCTGCCGCGGCTCGTGGTACGATTGCGCCCTCGTGTCGCATCTGCCCCTCTTCACTCCGCGCCTCGAGCTGGTCCCGATCACCATCCCGCTGGTCGAGGCGGTGATGAGCAACCGTCGGGTCGAGGTCGAGGCGATCCTGGAAGCCCGCATGCCCGAGGCCTGGCCGGGGCCGGCGCTCATCGAGCGCGCCTTCTCGGCCTCCCTCGAGCGCATCCGTGCCTCGCCCAACGTGCGCCTCTGGGGTGACCGGGTGATGATCTCCCGCGACGGATCGCGGCGGGTGATCGGGAGCGTGGTGTTCCACGGCGCGCCTGACGAGGAGGGCGCGGTGGAGGTTGCCTACGGGGTGGAGCACGAGTCGCAGCAGATGGGCTACGCCACGGAGGCGACGGATGCCTCGGTGGTCTGGGCCCTCGCGCAGCCCGGCGTGCGCCTGGTGCGGGCGACGACCCCGAGCTGGCACGCGGCGTCGCGCCGGGTGCTGGAGAAGTGCGGCTTCCGCGTGGTGGGGACGCGCGAAGGCGACCTCGTGGGCGAGCTGCTGGAGTTCGAGCGGCACCCCTGAGCTGAGCCTCGGGGTGCAGGTTCGGCGCATGGGGGAGCGCTTGAGCGGCGTGCGGAGGCGCGCATCCACGGCCAGGTGACTGCGTGGCGCTCCGCGGTGGTGCGGGGGCATGGGGCCGGGCGGCCATGCAGCCATTGCGGGGTGATGCACGTCATTGCGTAACGCGCCGAGAGATCCGCTGAAATCGGCGCCCCTCCGCGGCCCTGGCGCTGCTGTTCACGCGGCGGAATGGCAGGGAGCGACCATTGCCGCGACCGGGCACGTACATTGCTGTGTCCCTGCGCGTGGATGTTGCATTGCGAGCGCGGCGGCGCGGAGTGACGCTCCTGGAGGTCATGGCGGCGCTCGGGATCCTGGGGATCGGCGCCGCAGGCGTGATCGCGCTCCAGAAGGTGGTGCTGGTCTCGGGCACGCGCGCGGGCACGCTCGCGGCGGCGACGGCGGTGGCCGAGGGCTGGGCCGAGCGCTTGCGGGTGGACGGGGTGCGCTGGGGGGCAGCAGGCCCGCTCGCGCTCGAAGGGACGCGGTGGCTCCGGGTGGCGGAGCTCGCGCCGGGAGAGGTGCACGTACCGGCGGTGGTGGGCGATGGCGCGCCGAGCGCGGATCTGTGGGGGAGTGACGCCGTCGCGGGGGACGGCGCGGCCGTGGTGTTCTGCACGCACCTGCGCCTCACGCGGCTCGCGCCGGTGTGGCCCGAGCTTGTGCGCGCCGAGATCCGGGTGGCCTGGGAGCGCGCCCATCAGCCCATGGACTGCGGCGTGGATCCCGCCGAGGTGGACGCTGCGCCGGAGCGTTACGGGGCGGTGTACCTGGTGGCAGGTGTGCTGCGGATCCAGCCGGAGGTGGCGCCGTGAGGCGGGGGGCGAGCCGGGCATTCACGCTGGTGGAGCTGACGGTCGCGGTGGCAGCAGGGCTCGCGGTCGCCACGGCGGCGTTGCTCCTCGCCCGCGGCGTGTCGCGCACGTTCCAGGAGGAGGCGCGCATGGCCTCGGCGCACGTCGCGGCGACGCTGGGACTCGGGCGGCTCGTGGCCGACGTGCAGCGCGCGGGGTTTCTGGTGTCGCCGCACGCCGCGCACGATCCGGCAGTGTGCGGCGATCGGGCGCTGTGGCCGCAGGGGATGCGGCGCCTCGCGGGGATCACCGTGCGCGACGGGGGCTCGGTGGTGGCGCACCCCGCGGACCTCGGGCAGAGCCTCGCCAACGGGATCCGGCCGGATGCGCTGATCGTCGGCGGGAGCTTCGGGAACGTGGAGCTGTTCCCGGTGCGCGCGATCGTGGCGGGCGCGGGCGGGAGCCACGAGGTGTACCTGCAGGTGACGGGGAGCGGGGCGATGCAGCGCACGCTGGCGCGGGCGGGGACCGATGGCGCGGGGTTCCAGGCGATCTTCAGGCCGGGCCGCATGCTGCGCATCCTGCTCGCGGGGCAGTCGCGCGCGCTTTACGGGGTGATCGCGGGCGTGGATGTCGTGGGGTCGCCGCCCGCGCAGATCGTGGTGCGCCTCGCGCCTTCGCCCGCGCTGCCGAGCCGCGAGGGAGGCGGCTGCGGGCTCGGGTCCGGCGCGCACGTGGGCGGCCTGGTCAGCCCCGTGGCGCGGGTGCTGTACGACGTGCGCCGGCTCGCGGGGCACCCGGTCTACGGCGCGCTGGTCGCTCCGGTGGCGGGGGAGGTGACGGGGGACGAGGGGCGCACGGAGCTGGTCCGGGTGGAGCTCGACGCGAACGACGACGAGGTGCCAGAGACGCTGGAGCTCGTGGCGGAGTACGCGGTGGATTTGCAGATCGGCGTCACGACCGCGACGGAGACCGGAGAGATCGTGCGCGCGCCGATCGGGGGCGCGGGTGAGGCCGCGGCGCTGGCGCTGGCTGGCGATCCGACCACGCCGGGCGCCGCGCCGGAGCGGGTGCGCGCGGTGCAGATCCGGCTGGCGACGCGCACGCGCGCGCCGGATCGCAGCGTGGGGCTGGGGAGCGCGGAGGGCGGGAGGATGACGCGGTTTCTGATCCCGGGGATCGTGCCGGGCGTCGACACGGCAGGCGCGGTACCGCCACCGCGGTCGCTCCCGGTGTACGCGCGGATGCGAACGCTCCACGCGGAGGTGGCGCTGGTGAACCAGGCGGGAGGCATGCCGTGAGCGCTGCGGGAGAGCGGGAGAGGCGAGGAGCGTGCAAGGTGCGCGAGATGCGCGAGGTGCGCGAGGCGAACCTCTCCCGGTGGCGGCGTCGGCGACGGGCGCGGGGGGCGTCGGTGCTCGTGGTGGTCGCGCTGCTGGCGGCGCTCGGAGCGCTCGGGATGTTCGCGATGAGCGCGGCGCACTCGGCCCTCTCCGCGAGCGGGGCGGCGCGGGTGGGGACGCAGGCGCAGCGCCTCACGGATCACGCGCTGCTGGCCACCGTGGCGGAGCTGTCCTCGCCGCGCGGACCTGCGTACGTGCAGCAGGCACGCGCCGGGGGAGAGGCAGGGTGCGTCGGAGGGGATGCGGGCGTGGCGTGCACGTCGCTCGGCAGGGGGCAGCTCGAACTGCTCGGAGGGCCGCTCGTGGTGCCTCCTTCGGACGCGGGCGTCGGCAGCCTGGGGTGGTCGGCGGTGGGCTGGGACGTGCGCGTGGAGCTGAGCGATCCGATGCCGGCGCTGCCTTCTCCGCCGGGGTTCGACGAGACCTCGGCGGGCGCGGTGGCGGTGCGCCCGGTGATGGTGACGCTGAGCGCGACAGGGGTCCTCTGGCCAGGCGCGCCGGGCGTGCCAGCCGTCGCGGAGAGCGCGCCTTCCTGGGCGGAGGCGCTCGGCGCGACGGCGGTGCAGGCCGAGCTACGCGCCCATGCGGTCGTGCGTGGTGTGCCGCGTTGACGCGTCGCTGCGTGGATGCGGGGGGGATGCGGTGATGCGGCGGAGGCGCTGGCGCTGGCCTTCCGGCGCGGCCGCGGGCATCATCGCCGCGAGGGCACCCATGGCGAACAAGACACCGAGGATGAGCACGCGGCGGAAGCTCGCGATCGCGAGCTGGAGCAGCCCGAGCGAGGGGAACATCTACGGCAAGCTCACCCTCGACGCGACCGAGGCCGTCGCATACATCGAGCACCAGCGCCGCACCACCGGCGAGAAGGTGACGATCACCCACCTCGTGGGCAAGGCTGTCGGCGAGGCCCTCCGGCAAGAGAAGACGCTGAACGGGTTCATCCGGCTCGGCGCGTACGTGCCGCACGAGACGGTGGACGTGTCGTTCCTCGTCGCGCTGGAGGAGGGCGGCAACCTCGCCAAGGCCAAGGTCGCCAACGTCGACCAGAAGTCGGTGGTCGACATCGCCCGCGAGCTGCGCGAGCTGGCAGCGCGCCTGCACCGCGGCCACGACCAGGAGTTCAACAAGACGCAGAGCCCGATCCGGATGCTGCCGACCTGGCTGCTGAAGCCGATGCTCTACACGACGGGGCTGCTCACGGCCTCGTTCGGGGTGTCGGTGCCGTCGCTGGGGCTCGAAGCGTTCCCCTTCGGCGCGTGCATCATCACCAGCGTGGGGATGTTCGGCCTCGACGAGGGCTACGCGCCGCCGACGCCGTTCGCGCGCGTACCCGCTTACGTGCTCGTGGGTGCGCTGCGGGACAGCCCGGCGGTGGTCGATGGCAAGCTCGCCGTCCGCAAGCAGCTCACCCTGACCGCCACGCTGGACCATCGGTTCATCGACGGGCACCAGGCTGGCACGCTCGCCCGGGTGGTGCGTCAGGCCTTCGAAAATCCCTGGACGCTCGATGGTCTGCCAGGTCGACCCGCGGAGGCGGGCAGCCCCGGCGCCACGGAGAACTCCCGGGCCGAGCCCGCCGGCGTGTAGCAGCGTCTCCACCCGCTGTGGCGCTGGAGACGGCTCGCGAGAGGGGTGTAGACTGCCTCCGAGCCTCGACATGGCGATGCCCGACAGCCGTCCCGTGCAGCACCCCCAGGCCGCGATCACTCCTCCCTCAGAGGAGACGGCCGTGGGGGGCGAGGATGCGTCCGGGGGGCCTGGGAACGAGCTGCTCCCGGGCCATGTGGTCGGCGAGTACTGCATCGAGGGCAAGCTCGGCGAGGGAGGGTTCGGCGTCGTCTACCGGGCGATCCACCCCCTCATCGGCAAGGCCGCAGCGATCAAGGTCCTGAGCCCGGAGTGCTCGGTCAACCCGCGGATGGTCTCGCGCTTCGTCGCCGAGGCCAGGGCGGTGAACCAGATCCGTCACAAGGGGATCATCGACATCTTCTCGTTCGGCCGGATCGAGGACGGGCGGCAGTACTACATCATGGAGCTGCTCGACGGCATCTCCCTGGATGCGTACCTGCGCAAGCGCGGCCGCCTCCCTCCCGAGGAGGCGCTGCCCATCCTCAAGCAGATCGCGCGCGCCCTCGACGCAGCCCACGGGGCTGGCATCGCCCACCGGGACCTCAAGCCCGAGAACGTCTTCGTGGTGTTCGACGACGACGGGATGGTCTCGACGAAGCTGCTCGACTTCGGCATCGCCAAGCTGCTCGGCGACACGGGCACCCCGCAGAAGACCCGCTCGGGCGTGATCATGGGGTCGCCGTTCTACATGTCGCCCGAGCAGTGTCGCGGGCGGGGCGTGGACCACCGCACGGACGTGTACTCGCTCGGGGTGATGGCCTGCGAGCTCTTGAGCGGCCACATGCCCTTCGAGGGCGACGACGTGATGGAGCTCCTGGTCAAGCAGGTGAACGCGCCGCCACCGCCGCTGTCGAGCCTGTGCCCCGAGCTGGGCACCGCCCTCGACCGCCCCCTGCAGCAGATGCTGGCGAAGGAGCCGGCGTCGCGTCCGCAGTCGGTGGGCGCCGGGGTCGACGCGCTCATCGCAGCGGCGCAGGCGGCGGGCTACAGCATCCCGCCCGTCGCGCTGCGCTCCGACGAGGTGCGGCCCGTGAGCAGCCGGAACGGCGCGCCCGCGACCACGCCCGGGGCCCACGCCGACCTGGCGGCCATGGAGACGCTGGTTGCACCCGCGCTGCCGTCCGCCGCGAACCTCCCCGAGGTCGCCTCGAAGACGCTGGTCGCCGGAGAGATGGACATGGAGGAGTCGGTGCGGACTCCGGTCACCTCGCGGTCGCGCCTCATCCCCGTGGTGGCCGTGGTGTCGCTCCTCGTGGGCGTCCTGTGCGCCGTGTTCTTCGGCCTCGGCACCCGCCCAGGGTCAGGCCCGCACGCCGCCGAGGCCTCGCTCGGGCCGACGACGCCCTCGGCCCCGGTCCTCGACCCTGCGCCTGCCGCGACCACCGCGGCCGCTGCGGCCGTCGGGGCGGGCATGGCTTCCGCGACGGCTCCCGCGGAGGTGGTGATCGTCATCCAGGGCACGCCGACCGAGGTGGAAACGTTCCTCGGCGGCAAGCGGATCGGCACGACCTCCGGGCCGCTGCGGCTGCCGCGCGGTGACAAGGAGGTCGAGCTGACCTTCTCGGCGAAGGGCTACAAGAGCAGCACCCAGAAGCTGACGCCCCGCGCGGATGCGACGCTGGACGTGAAGCTCGTCAGGGACACCGTGCCCGTGGTGAAGCCGGCGAGGACCACGGTGCACCAGGACCTTTCTTTCGACGACTGAGCGACGGCTGAACGACGACTGCTTCGAGGCATCGCCCGGTCCGTGGCGGCCTCGCCGAGGCCTGGCATGCGAAGGTTCTGTATCGCGGCGCTGCTCGTAGGATTGGGTCTGCTCGGAGCCTCCTGCGCGGAGCTGGAGGAGGTGGAGCCCGGGGTTTGCGGCAACAGGGTGCTCGACCCGGACGAGGCCTGCGATGGCGAAGACGGTACCGGGTTCGCGTGCCACGAGGGCGGCCCGGACGCCTGTCGTTACGAGTGCAAAGAGGGAAGTTGTCCTCCCGGGTACTCCTGCGATCTCGAAGTCCAGGTGTGCCGGGCGCCGAGCGGTCAGTTCATGACGTCCCAGAGGATCGCGTCCGGCGCTGCTTTGCGGCTGCTCGCCGCCGACATGGACAACGACGGCGCAGAGGACATCGTCTCCGTCGGAGAAGCCTCGGTGGCGGTGCATTACCTGGGCTCCGAGGGCCAGTACCTGTCGACGGTCGAGGTCTCGACGTCCCCCCTCTTGCCCGCCCTGTCGGACCTCACGGGATCCGGGGGCACGGATCTCATCCTCCACCTGGGCGTGGGGCTCGGGGTGTTGAAGGGCGAGACAGACCGTACGCTGGGCTCCACGCTCTTCGAGAATTTTCCCTTGCCCGTGAAGGTGCAGCCCGGCACGGAGCTGAGCATCCAGCAGGTCATGGCGGTCGACGCGGTGTCGACGAACGTGGGTGACGAGATCCTGGCGATCGCCCGGACCGAGTCGTCCAACGGCACCCTGCACACCAAGCTGGTGGCGAGGAGATTTGGCTCTTCGGACGAGATCAAGCTGCTCGAAATGGACGGTGCTCAGTTCGGCAACCTCGTGGAGCCCGTGGCGTCCGGGAGAGTTCGCCCAGGCGACCCCTGCGAACACATCGTCATGGCGTTCGAGGGACGGGACGACGTGCGGCTCTACGCGCCGTGCAACGCCTTGGGAGACTGGAACTCGGGGACCGTACTCCCAGAGGACATCCCGTTGCCGCAGGGGCACGTGGTCTGGGGCGGGGTGTTCCTGGCGGACGTCGACGCGGATGGTGAGCTGGAGCTGATCGCTGGGTCGCAAGGAGCCACGTCGGAAGAGCGGCGTTACACGGTCTACGACAGCAATGCGTCGGGCGACTTCACGATGACGGCGTGGTTCGAGGTCGTGATCGTCAACGGTGAGGACGACAGGGGGTGCGTGGGCATCACGGACAGCGAACGCATCGTCGGGCCGTTGCTCGGGGTCGTCGACGTGGACGACGATGGCCGCGCCGATTTCGTCGATGCTTTCGGCGTGCTCACCTGGGATGGCGCCGTCAAGGAGCGCAGCGTCTGCTCCTTCTCGCGGCTCTGGAAGCAAGCCGTCGCCGGTCGCTTCAACCTCGATGTGTATCCGGACGTGGCCCTGGTGTCGGCCGATGACGAGGGGTCGAGCGTGCAGGTCTCCATCGGCGCTGGCGGGGGCCAGACGAACGACTTCACGTTCCCCATCCCGTCGGCAGTGCAGCGGGTCTTCGTCGGAGACGTGGACGGGGACGTCATCGACGATCTCATCGTGTGGCACGCCGCGGAGCCTGCGGTGTCCGAGGGAGCGTCCGACGCGGGCGGGGAGCAGATCTCCGTGCTGTTCGGTCGCGTCGCGGGGGGGCCGGAAGCGCCGGTGACCGTCGGGGGGCTGGGATCCATCCAGCACATCGCGGTGGGGCGCACGCTCAACCCCGACGGCATCGATGACATCAACATCGTCTTCGATTCAGGCGGCAAACCGGTGCTCTCGGCCGTTCCAGGTGACCCGAGCCGCCATCTGCGGTCCCCGTTGCTTCTCTTCCAGGGCGACACTCTCGAGAGCCTGAGCCTGCCGCTGCGCATCGCAGGCGCGAGCGTCGACGCCGAGCTTCCCGCTGACATGGTGGTGCTCGGGACGGCCTCCTTCGACACTCCTGGCGGTCCGCCCAGCAACCCGAAGCTGGACCTCGCGCTCTGGGCGATCCGCGGCAGCACCCTGGAGAGCTTCGAGCCAGCGATCGTGGCAGCGCTCCCCGACGCCGTGGGCTCCGGTGACGATGGCCTGGCGCTCGCGGTGTTGCGCGCGACTCCCCAGACTGGTGCCGTGGGGCCTGACAAGGTGGTGATCTTCCACGGCAGCAAGGGGACGTACCGGCTGGCTGTGGTGCAGATGGGCGAGGGGCTTGCGACACCCGCATGGCAGGAAGTGATCCTGCCGGGGAGCACGGGCGGGGAGGCGTCGCTCGGCCTCGCCAGGGTCGATGACGCGCTCGGCAATCGGGAGCAGATCGTGGATGTCGACGGTGATGGGCAGCAGGACGTGGCGCTCCTCACGGCGCATGGCGTGGCCGTGTTCTGGGGCAGTGACCTGAGCGCGGAGCCCTCGGAGTCGATGAGCGTGACGCCAGCCGTGTTCCTCGGACGCGAGTCGGCGCCTACCTCCGATGATGAAGGCGTGGAGGTCCGGGATTTCCAGTTCATCAACCTCGACATGGATCCCGAGCCGGAGCTGGTGATGATGACGTCGCAGGGGCTGCGCGTCTTCGACGTGGACCCGGCGGCGCGGATGACGCGGCCCCAGCCGAGCGGAGAGTCGTTCGCGCTGATTGTTGACGCTCCGCTCGACGCCACCCTCCTCGCCATGGACGTGAACAGCGACGGCCTTGACGACCTCGTCTTCGGCAGGAAGGACGGCGTGTTCGTGATGCAGGCGCGCCAGGCGGGGGGCGTCCAGTGAGGTCGCAGCATCGCCTGATGGCCGTGTGCCTGCTTCTGGGCGCCGCCCTCTTCACCCACGACGCGCAGGCGCAGGCGCAGGCGCAGGCGCAGGCGCAGGCGCAGGCGCAGGCCAAGAACGCGTCCGATCCGGCCTGGGTCTACTTCAACGCCGGGCAGCAGGCCTACGCCGCGGGCAAGTACACCTATGCCATCCAGGCCTTCCAGCAGGCGTACAAGATCGAGGCCAAGGCGGGCCTGATCTTCTCCATCGCGCAGGCCTACCGGAAGCAGTTCGTCATGCAGCGCAAGCCGCAGGATCTGCGGGACGCAGTGGCGTACTACCGCCAGTACCTCGCGGCCGTGCCGCAAGGAGGGCGCAGGGCCGACGCAGTGGCGGCCCTGGAGGAGCTGGAGCCGACCCTGGAGAAGCTGATGGCGCAGCCAGAGACAGCGGCTCCGGTGTCCGAGGAAGTGACGACCCAGACGAGGCTCATGGTGTCGTCGTCGGTGAAGGAGGCGCGCATCCAGGTGGACAAGGGCGAGGCCTCCGAGATGCCGCTGATGGCGGAGGTGAAGCCCGGCAAGCACACGCTGCGCATCACTGCGAAGGGCTACTTCCCCGAAGAGCGCGAGGTGGTCGCGGTGACGGGGGGGATCGTGGCGCTCGACATCCCCCTGCGGGAGAAACCGGCGGTGCTGGATGTCGTCGCCAGATCGGGCTCGCAGATCACCATCGATGGTCGGCCCGCTGGCGAGATGCCCCTCGGCAAGCCGCTGGAGGTGGCTGCCGGCTCGCGGTTCATCATGGTGACGCGCAACGGTTACAAGCCCTTCGGGCGGGAAATCGACCTCGTCCGAGGGGAGAAGAAGCAACTCGTGGCGTCGCTCGAGACGACGAAGCAGAGGGTGCTCTCGTACGTGCTGATCGGCTCCGGCGTGGCCAGCGCGGGGCTGGGGTTGATCCTCGCGCTCGGCGCGGCCGATGCGCAGGACGAGGCGGAGAAGCTCGAGAGGAAGCGCACGGAGACGTTCCTCCTGCCGTACGAGCGCGATTACTACGAGTCGCTGAGGCAGGACAGGAACAACCTGCGCGCCGGCGCGCTGACGACGCTCGGCGCGGCGGCGGCGCTCGGTGGGATGGGCGCGCTCCTGTTCTTCTTCGACCAGCCCACCTTGATGTCTGCCCCCAGCCGGCCAGCGCCCCGCGCGGACGGGCAAGCCTCCTCCGGAGCCCGGGATGTGCTCACCGGGGTGTCTGCCACGCCCGTGTGGAGCCCCGGGGTCGCGGGATTGACCCTCCAGGGGGGCTTCTAGTCTCTGGCCTGGAAGCCCGCTGGCGTTCGCGAGAGCGGCCGGGTCGACGCCCGCCTTGCGCCCGGCTATCGTCCTGCGCACCGTATGGCCACAGCATCGGGTGTGGATCTCGAATCACGGCTCGCGATCGCACAGACGGCGAGCCGTCGGCTCAAGGACGCGATCGCCGAGGTGATCGTCGGGCAGGGCGACATTGTGGAGCAGACGCTGTGGGGCATCCTCGCCGGCGGTCACGTGCTCCTCGAAGGCGCGCCCGGGCTCGGCAAGACGCTCCTCGTCCGGACCATCGCCTCGTGCCTGGACCTCAGGTTCTCGCGCATCCAGTTCACCCCGGACCTGATGCCGAGCGACGTGACGGGGACCAACATCCTCGTCACCTCCGCCGACGGGTCGCGCCAGTTCTCGCTGCACAAGGGGCCGATCTTCGGGCAGGTCATCCTCGCGGACGAGATCAACCGCGCCACGCCGAAGACGCAGAGCGCCCTCCTCGAGGCGATGCAGGAGCACGCCTGCACCATCGCCGGGGTGCGCCACGCGATGGAGCAGCCGTTCTTCGTGCTGGCCACGGAGAACCCCATCGAGATGGAGGGGACCTACCCGCTGCCCGAGGCGCAGCTCGACAGGTTCCTGCTCAAGGTGCTGGTACCGAGCCCGACGGAGGACGAGATGACCGAGATCCTGGCGCGCACCACGGGCCGGGAGCGGCCGTCGCCGTCGCGGGTGCTCTCGCGCGAGGAGATCCTCGACCTCCGCGCGCTCTGCCGGGACGTGGCGATCGCCGAGCCGGTGATGCGGTACGCGTCGCGGCTGGTGCGCGCGACCGATCCGCAAGCGGCGGGTGCGCCGGACATGACGCGGCGCGCCCTGCGGTACGGAGCGGGGGTGCGCGGGGCGCAGTCGCTGGTGCTCGCGGCGAAGGCGGTGGCCCTGCTGGAGGGGCGGGCGCACGTGGCGTTCGCCGACGTGCAGCGGGTCGCGGGCCCGGTGCTGCGGCACCGCCTCATCCGGTCGTTCGAGGGCGAGGCCGACGGGATCTCCACCGATCAGGTGATCGCCGCGGTGATCGAGGCCGTGCCGACCCGGCCTGCGCCCGTGACCGAGGCGATCAAGCGATGAGGAAAGGGCAGTCGGCGCGGCCTCTCGGGGGGATGGCGCGCTCCGTGAGGCACGCGGCGCTCGCGGCGCTCGTGGCGCTTGCGGCGGGCACGGGGCTCGTGGTGGGGGCGGCGGAGGCTGCGGCGCAGGTGACGACCGCGCCGCCTCCGGGTGCGGGGAGCGTGGTCGCCGAGGCCTCGGCGGCCATCAGCGCGGGGTCCTCCATCCCCTGGGGGTGGAACCAGATCGTGGTCCGCGTCCAGAACAACGGCGCGCAGCCGGCGCGGGGCGAGGTGGAGGTCACGGGCCACCAGTACACGAGCGACGAGGTCTTCCAGGCCTCGGCGCCGTACACGGTCGGTCCCTCCGCCACGGTGCACGTGCGGGTGCCGGTGCGGGTGCCGTCGTACGGGTCCTTCGACGTCCGGGTGATGGACGAGCGGCTCGGGGAGGTGCGCTCGCAGTCGTTCAACTCGAACGGCACGCCGTCGGTGGTGCTGCTCGACGTGGTGCCTGCCTCGCGGCTACGCGCGGCCATCCACGAGATGCCCGTGGCGCCGCTGTTCCTCGACCCGACCTCCGGCACGAGGGGGCCGTCGTCCTCCACGAGCCTGATGGTGAGCCAGGCGAACGTGGATCCGGCGACCGGCGACCCCCTGCTCCCCGACAGGCCCGCGCTGTATGCCTCGGCGGACGCCGTCCTGATGCGCACGGACACCCTGTCCAGGCTCCACGGCGCCGAGCTGGATGCGCTGGCGGGCTTCGTGCTGGGCGGGGGGACGGTGGCGCTCATCGTGGCGCGGCCCGAGGACCTCCGGAGCCAGACGCTCGTGTCGCTCGTGGGCGGTGAGGTCACGGGCACGACGAAGTCGCCGGAGCTCAAGCAGGCGATCTCGCCGACGCCCTCGGCGAGCGGCATGGGAGGGCGCGCGCTCACGTTCGCGCCGCACCCGAAGGACGAGGTGGGCGTGGAGCTGCGCGGGTGGGCGGGCGGCAACCTGCGGCCCTCGCCTTACGGCAACGCTGCGACGTACGGCCTCGGGGAGGTGCACCTGCTCGCCTTCGATCCGAGCAGCGGGCCCGCGCTCGACGACCCGTGGGTGCACGTGCGCCTCGTGGACCTCGCCCGGCGCGCTTACGACCGGCGCTCGACGGTGGTGTTCAAGCCCGGCTCCGAGCCCGCGCGCTCGGACGTGAACAAGATCCGCCGCGAGCTGGACCCGAACGAGAGCACGCGCTGGTCGGTGCTCCTGTCGACGCTCATCCTCTGCATCTACGCGGTGCTGGCAGGGCCGGTGAACTTCACGCTGGCGAGGCAGAAGCACAAACCGCTGCGGGCGCTGTGGCACCTGCCCCTGTATGCGGCGGCGGCCTTCGGGACCATCGTGGGCATCGGCATCGCAGCGCGGGGGCTCGACGGGCGCGCGCGGCACCTGACCCTGGTCGAGGCGGGCGCCGGGATGACCCAGGGCGCGGCGCGCCGCTACCGCGGGTTCTTCGCCTCCCAGAGCGAGGGCATGACGGTGCGCACCACGGACGCGAGCAGCGTGGTGAGCACGGCCGTGGCCGCGGAGCTGTCCAAGCAGCGCGACAAGCTGGTGGTGGACCGGGACGGCGCGCGGCTGGTCAACGTGGCGGCGCTGCCCTGGCAGACCGTGGTGATCCGCGAGGACGGGTTCGCCTCGCTCGGCGAGGGGATCTCGGTGGTGCCCACGCCCTCGGGCGGGGCGACGGTGGTGAACCGGAGCGGTCGCACGCTGCGGGCCGCGGTGCTGGTGCTGCCTGGGGGGAAGGCGTTCCTCTTCGAGCGCATCGCCGATGGAGACCGGGTGGCGTCGACCGCCGGCAGGGACCTGAGCACGTTCCTGGACGGGCAGACCTGGCTCGCCGCGGTGACGAGGGGGCGCACGGTGGGGAGCCTCAGCGTCCACAACCTCGAAGCGCCGGACCTCGGCAAGCTCATCGGACCGGTCGCGCCCGGCCTCTCCGACGCCTGGCAGGCGATGGGCACCGCCGCCTCGCACGCGGCGGACTGGTTCCCCGACGGGGTGCCCACCCTGATCGCGCAGCTCGATGGGGGCGAGGGGCGGCGGAGCGACACCGGCTTGCGGCTGGAGAGTGACCGGCTGCTCGTGCGGATCGTGGGCTGGGGAGGTCGGCCGTGAGCGAGGCAATGGGCCACGTGATCGAGGGGGGCACGAGCGCGGCGCCCGCACCGGCACCCGCGCGCCGCGCGGCGATCCGGGTGCGCCACCTGTGGCACCGGTTCGGGGTGTTCGACGTCCTCAAGGACGTCAGCTTCGACGTGGGCGAGGGGGAGATCTTCGGCTTCATCGGCCCGAACGGCGCCGGCAAGACGACCACCATCCGGGTGATGTCGACCTTGCTCGAACCGATGGCCGGCAAGGTCGAGGTCGACGGGATCGACGTGACCCTCGATCCCCACGCCGTGCGCCGCATCATCGGGTACATGCCCGATCACGCGGGCGTGTACGAGCGGATCACCGTCCGCGAGTACCTGGAGTTCTTCGCGGATGCCTTCCGCGTCCCCTCGGCAGACGTGGTGGAGGCGGTCCTCGAGCTGACGGACCTCGGCAGGATCCAGGACCGCATCGTCGCCACCATGTCGAAGGGCATGAAGCAGCGGCTGCAGCTCGGCCGCATTCTCTTGCACGACCCGAAGGTGCTGATCCTCGACGAGCCGGCGAGCGACCTGGATCCCCGCGCGCGCATCGAGATCCGCGATCTTTTGCTGGAGCTGCGCAGCCTCGGCAAGACGATCTTCCTCTCGTCGCACATCCTCACGGAGCTGAGCGACGTGTGCACCTCGATCGGGATCCTGGAGAAGGGTCGCCTGGTCGTGGCGGGCCCCATCGGCGAGATCGCGGCGCGCCTGGAGGCCGTGCGCGCTGCGCAGGCCGTGGGTCACGCCTCTCAGGGGCCTCACGGCCACGCCGGCCCTCACGGCCACGCCGGCCCTCACGGCCACCCGGGACCGCAGCGGCCTCCCGGGCCGCAAGGCCACGCCCCGCCGGGATACGGTCCGTCTGGGCCAGGCTACGGCCCAGGGTACGGCCCAGGATACGGGCCCGGGTATGCGTATCCCATGGGGCCGATGGCCCCGGCGCCGGTGCCCGTCATGCGGCGCAAGGTGAAGGTCCGGGTGCTCGGAGATCCGATCGGCGCCGCGTACCTCGTGCGCGGTGGGCCGGGCATCCTGGAGGTCGAGGTGATCGCCGGCGTGGTGCACGTGAGCTGCGAAGGGGGCGACGTGAAGATCGCGGAGATCGTGCAGCACCTGGTGCGCAACAACATCGGCGTCATCGGCGTCGAACCCGAGCGGAACGAACTCGAACGGATCTTCCTGGAAGTCACGCGGGGAGAGGTGCAGTGAGCGCGCAGACGGGAACGCAGGCGGCGAGCGGACCGGCGTCGCAGCGGCTGGTGGACCGGGCGAGGTTCCGGATCATGCGGCTCCGGAACGAGCCCAACCCGATCTGGATCCGCGAGCTGAAGCAGTCGGCGCGCCTGACCCGGACCCCGCTGTTCATGACGGTCATCACCGTGGTGATGACGCTGCTCATCGCCTCCATCGGGGGCATCGCGTCCATCGAGGCGTCCCCCGCGAAGACGGGGGTGGTGCTGTTCCAGGTGTTCTTCTCCCTGGCCTACTTCGTGGTCACCTTCGTGGGCCCGGCGGTCGCCGCGAACAGCGTGGCCTCCGAGCGCGAGGGGAGGACCTGGGAGGCCGTGCTCCTCACCGGCATCCCGCCCGGCGACATCGCGCGCGGGAAGTTCCTGGCCGCGTTCACCTCGATCGGCATGTACGTGGTGATGCTGGCGCCCGTCGGCGCCCTGCCATTCCTGTTCGGCGGCGTCACCGCGCTGGAGGTCATCGTCGCCTTCGGGTTCCTCCTCCTCCTCGCGCTCCTCAGCGTGGCCTTTGGGCTCTCCATCAGCTCGAAGATGAACAGCCTGCGCGCGGCCATCCTCCTCACCCTGCTGCTCGCCTTCTTCTTCAGCACCACGGCCTTCTCCCTGGGCGGCTTCGCGCTCTCGGTCGCGGCGCACGAGGCCTGGCCCGACGTGGTCCAGGGGGCCCCGATCTGGCTGCCTTCCGCGTACGAGCGCGCCCCGTTCGGGCTCCAGTACGTGGTCTTCCTGGTCGTGCTGCCCATCATCACCCTGGGGCTCCCGATCTGGTTCCTCTACGAGGTGACCATCGCCAACCTCAGCGACGCGAGCGACGACCGCTCGTCGGGCATGAAGCGCTGGTTCATCGCGGCGCTGCCGATCCTGACCGCGGCGGCGGCGGTGCCGGGGCTCTCGGTCGACGCCTACGACCGCATGGGCGTGCACGTGTTCTCGATGAGCATGGTGTTCAACTTCCTGATCTTCGCGGTGTTTCTCTTCGCGGGTGACCCCCTCGGCCCCTCGCGGCGGGTGCTCGCGGTCTGGGAGCGGAACAAGCTCGGTCCCGTGCGGCGGTTCCTCGGCCCCGGCGTGGTCCGCTCCAGCCTCCTCGTGCTCGCGCTGGGCGTCGCCTCGCTCGTGGTGCTCACCCTGGCGGGCCTGGTGCTGCTCGACGACCCCGTCATCTCCCGCGCCGACATGCGCATGACCGAGGTGGTGTGCTTCGCCGGCTACGCCATCACGTTCTTCACGTTCGTCGTGGGGCTCGGGGCCTTCCTCCGTGCCCGCTCCTCGTCGGTGACGGTGACCCGGGTCCTCTTGCTCTCTATCCTCTGCGGCATCGCGGCGGGCCCCTGGGCCATCGCGGCCATCGCGGGCATCTTCGCCGAGGTCCGCGGGGGCTTCGAGAACGCGCTCGCGATCGCCGCGCCCTCCC
This sequence comes from Chondromyces apiculatus DSM 436, assembly GCF_000601485.1. Lineage (GTDB taxonomy): Bacteria > Myxococcota_A > Polyangia > Polyangiales > Polyangiaceae > Chondromyces > Chondromyces apiculatus. The sequence goes on along the minus strand of NZ_ASRX01000066.1, from coordinate 8,308 downwards.
CCTTCTACGTGTTCCTGATGATGTCCAAGATCGAGGACGGCAACGGCGAGAGCATCCTCATCGCGGGCGCCGCGGCCATGGTCGGGTGGTCGGCCCTGGGGCTGGCGCTGCTCGCGGGTGCGCGGGCGAAGAGCGCGCGCCTGCTCATGGCCGAGGCGGCGGCGCACGCGCAGACCGAGGAGCTTCTGCGCGCAGACGACGAGGCCATGGCAGCAGCCATCGCCGCTCAGGCCGCAGCGGCAGCCCAGGCCGCAGCGGCAGCGGTGGCACCCACGGCGCCCGGCATCTCGGAGCCACAGGAGGAGCCCTCGGGGGAGCCCCCGAACGGCGGCGCCGCCCCGGATGGCGCTGCACCCGCGGGCAGCAACGCCTGAACGACGCCTGAACGTCGCCTGAACGACGCCGGAGCGAGGGCCGTGAATCGCACGGCGGGTGACCTCGCCCGAGAATCGGGGCGTCGTCTCCGTAATGCGTGTGGAGCCGATCCCTGCACGGATCTCGGGCTCCGTGCTGCACCTCTAAATTTGGGACCTGCTGCGCAACCATGCGCATGATGCCCCCCTGTCATTGCACCGAACCGCAATGGAGCGAGGTCCTCAGGTGAACGACATGGAGCAGGGCAGGGTCGGCGACACGTTACTCTGCGGAACGCCGTACCGCGTGCGGCGACACATCGGACGCGGCGGCGCGGGCGACGTCTACGAGGCCGAGCACCGGGCCCTCGCCAAGTCGGTGGTGCTCAAGGTGCTCCACCCGGACCTGTGCCGGGAGCCGCGCGCCGTGGAGCGCCTGCGCATCGAAGCCCAGGTGCTGGCGCGCCTGTCGCACCCCAACCTGGTCGAGGTGCGGGACCTCGGGCAGACCGTGGAGGGGAGGAGCTACGTGGTCATGGAGCGCCTCATGGGCCGCACCCTGCGCGAAGAGATCGAGGCGCGCGGAAAGCTCCCCGTGCTCGAGGCCATCGGCTACCTGGAGCAAGCGCTGGCGGGGCTCGCCGCGGCGCACGGGGCGGGGGTGGTGCACCGTGACGTGAAGCCGGACAACCTGTTCGTGTGCGCGCCGGACCCGTCGGGGGTGCGCCGCGTGAAGGTGCTGGACTTCGGCGCGGTGAAGCTGAGCCCCGCGATGTGGCCCGCGCACGGCGCCCTCCGGACCGCGCAGGGCGTGCTGGTGGGCTCCCCACGGTACGCCGCCCCGGAGCAGGTGAAGGGCCGCGCGGTGGATGGCCGCACCGACGTGTACGCCGCAGGACTGGTGCTCTACACGCTGGTGACCGGGCGCGGCCCGTTCGCGCCCGCGCAGCGGCTGGACGACATCCTGCGGGCGCACCTGACCGAGGAGCCGACGCCGCCCTCGCGCTTCGCCCCGGAGATCCCTCCAGCGCTGGACCGCATCATCCTGCGGGCGCTCGAAAAGGACCCCGAGCGAAGGTTCCCTGGCGCTGCAGCCTTCGCCGCGGAGCTCGCGCGCGTGGCCGCGTGGCTGACGGAAGCGCAAGGGAGGCATGCGCAAGGGCAAGAGGAGCAGGTGACACACGGAGGACCCTCTGCAGCCGTGCCCATGAGGCGCTGGGTGGTGACGGAGCCGCTCGATCCACACCAGGTGCCGGCGGATGTCTGGCCGGGTAGGCCAGCGCGGGAGGTTGTCGCCCCTGGCGTCACCGCGAGCGCACACGAAACCGAGCTCCCCGGAGCAGCATCGGTCGCCCCCGCGCCGGCAGCATCGGTCGCCCTCGTGTCGGCAGCATCGGTCGCCCTCGTGCCGGCAGCACCACCGCGCGCCGTGCTTCTGGGGTTGCTCCTGGTCGTCGCAGCGCTGCTGGGCTTCGGGGTCGTCGTGCTGGGCCTGGGCTGAAGGTGCAGCTCTCGACAGGCGCACCTGCAGGACCTCCGCGTGCAGGACCTCCGCGTGCAGGGCCTTCGCGCGCAGGACCTCCGCGTGCAGGGCCTTCGCGCGCAGGACCTCCGCGTGCAGGGCCTCCGCGCGCAGGACCTCTGCGTGCAGGGCCTCCGCGCGCAGGGCCGCAGGCTCGGTGATCCAAGGACGCGAGGCACTTGCGGGTGAGCGTTCCATCCACCATGAAGCGGGACGGACAAGCGGGGCTACGCCCCGGGCTGCATCCAAGGTACCATGAAGCGCATGGCTGGTCGGGGAGGCACGATTTGTCAAAAGCCTGAGCACGCTGACAAGGTGGGCTATCCTTCGGGCAGCCGGGTGACCTGCAGGGTTCCGGCGTGGGCGAAGCCCAGCAGCAGCGGCGCGACGCACAGGGAGCAGGCATGACGACGAAAAAAGACGAGCTGGATAGCTTGCCCGACGATCCACCGATGGGTCGCGGGGGGGCCAGCGCGTCCTCGTCGGGAGATCTGGGGCGGATCGCCCCGCCTCCCGACGACGGTTCGCTCGTGGAGTGGACAGGTCCGCTGCCCACCAACAAGCGGAAGAAGAAAGAAGACCGCGAGGCGGGCCCGAGCGAGAAGCACATCTACGTGCCGCCGGTCACCTTGCCGCCGACCAAGGGCCCTGCCGATCCGAACCAGCAGCAGAAGATCCTGGTCGCCCCGTCGGTGCTCAGGCCCGCCGACAACTCGCGCAACCAGCCCACCATCCGGAAGCTGCCGAGCGCCATCGGCCCCGAGATGCTCCCCGGCGCCGCGCAGGCCGTGAACGGCCCGATCTCCGACGTCGCCGTCCAGACCTTGAAGACCGGAGCCCAGCCCGCCTCCGTCCAGGCCCGCGCCGCGCAAGCCTCCCCGGCCACGCCTGCTGCACCCGCCACACCCCAGCAGAGCGCGAAGCCCGCGTCCTCCAAGACCGCTCCCGGCGGGAGCCCGTGGGCCAAGGGCGGCATGTCCGCGGTGGATCGCGAAGCACTCCCGTCCGCGCAGCTCCTCTCCAAGACCGGCTCCAGCACGGCGCTCCCCATGCCGGCGAAGAGCGATCCGCAGCGCCCCTGGACCGGCGTCTTCGTGGGATTGCTCGTCGCCGCCGCCGCCGCCGTGGGCGTGTGGTTCCTCGTCGCGTGGCCCGATCCCACCGCAGGCCAGGGAACCAGCCCGCCCATCCAGGTGCCCCCGAACCAGACCCCGCCCTCGATCCCGACGCTCCCCATCCCGAGTCAGGCGGGTCTCGAACCAGCACCGACCCCCTCCACAGCGGTCGCCTCCGCCGAGCCCGTGCCCAGCGCCCAGCAGCCCGCGACCCCTCCAGAGGACACGGCAGGCTCCGCGCCGCCCCCTCCAACCCCTCCGTCGCCGCCCCCTGCATCGACGCCTGCGCCGCCCACCGCGATCGCCCCCGAGGTGCCCACCGCGACCGCCGCGCGCCCCCCGGTGACCTCGCGTCCCCCGACGACCACGCCGAAGCCTCCATCGACCCCCACGGCCAAGGATCCAGCGCCGCCCCCGCCACCCACGCCTACGCCCCCGCCTTCCACCACAGCTCCGCCTCGACCCTTCTGACGTTCGCCACTACCCTGCGAGTCCGCGATGCGACCCCGATCCTTGCTCTTCCTGGGCCTTGCGCTGTTCACCGCCGCTGCCGCGCCTCGTGATGCGGCCGCGAACACCATGCAAGCTGGTGGAGGTGCAGCCCCGCCTCCAGCCGCAGCAGCCCCGGCCCCCGCGGGCGCCCAGGCCGGCACCCCTGCAGCGCCCGGAGCCGCCGGAGCCGCCGGTGCCGCTGGAACCGCCGGTGCCGCCGCCGCGACGCCAGGCGCTGCCGGTGCTGCCGGTGCTGCCGGTGCTGCCGCCGCTGCCGCCGCTGCCGCCGCTGCCGCCCCCGGAGCGCCTGAGGACGACGAGCCTGCCTCTGGCGACGTGAACGCCCGCGCCGAGAAGCTCTATGCCGAGGGCAACGCGATGTACGACCAGGGGAAGTACGCCGACGCCGAGGCCAAGTACCAGGCCGCGTGGGACCTGTCCCAGAGCTTCGACGTCGCCGGCAACCTGGGCAACACCGAGGTGCTCATCGGCCAGCACCGCGATGCTGCCGAGCACCTGACCTACGCCCTGAAGACCTTCCCTCTCGGAGGCGGCGCCGCCAAGCGCAAGTTCCTGCAGGACCGCCTGACCGAGGCGCGCCAGCAGATCGGCACCTTGCAGATCGTGGTGAACCTCAACGGCGCCGAGGTCCGCATCGACGGCAAGCGCGTCGGCGAGTCCCCGCTGCCCGAGGAGATGTTCGTCTCCCCCGGCGAGAAGCTGATCGAGGTGCGCCGCGGTGCCCTGACGGCGACAAAGTCGATCCTGGTGGCCAAGGGCTCCACGCAGAAGGTCGCCGTGACGCTGGAGTCAGGGCCGAAGAAGGAGATCCTGATCGCCGGCGGGGCCGTGGCCGGGGCGGGGCTGGTGTCGGGGATCGTGTTTGCCATCCTGTCGAGCGGGAAGGGCAGCGATGCGGAGGCCGCACCCATGGGCTCGCCGGATCGAGCGGATCTGCGGGACAGCCAGACGACCCTCGGGAACGTGTCCTTCTGGAGCTTCGTGGGCGGTGGGCTGGCCCTTGCCGGAACCACCGCCTACTGGCTGATCGCGGCGAGTGAACCCACCCCGACTGCTTCAAAGCCGCCAGTCCGGGGTCTGCGTGCGACACCGATAGTGACGGGGCAGGGCGGTGGGCTCATGCTCGGTGGCAGCTTCTAGGGTGCACGGGATGGTACGCGGTTCAGTGTCTTGTCTTGGTTCTCTGTGGAGGATTCGATGATGCGTCGCACACGTTGGGCAAACCGGACGGTCGCGTTCCTGATGGTGGCAGCCGGTGCTCAGGTGATGGGGTGCTGGCCGCTCGACTTCAGCGAGGATGACCAGGGGACCGGCGGTGGTGGCACTGGCGGCGCAGGTGGGGCCGAGCCGCCTGCATGCCCTGGTGATCCGGTGGCGGACCCGAGCCTGGTGCGCGACGGCTGCGGGATCTTCGTGAGCGCAAGCGCGGCGCCGGGTGGGGACGGGACGAAGGCGAGGCCGCTGCAGAGCTTTGGAGAGGCCGTGGCGGTGGCAGCGACGGCGAGCAACGTGCCCCGGATCTATGCGTGCGCGGAGAGCTACGCCGAGACGGCGGCGGTGACGTTCGACCGCGGGGTGGAGATCTTCGGGGGGTTCACGGATTGCGGCGCCACGGGAGCCTGGCGGTGGGATGACAGCCAGCGTGCGACGCTGAACGGTGCCGCGGACCAGGTGGCACTGACCCTGGATGGCGGCAGCAACGTGCTGCGGAACCTGAACGTGACGGCGGCGAGCGCGGTGGCTGCGGGAGGGTCGTCGATTGCGGTGGTGGTGCGCGGAGGGTCGCTGGAACTGAGCGCAGGGGACCTGACGGCGCAGGATGCCAAGGATGGCGAGGCGGGGTCCTCATTGCCCAGTGACCCTGGCCTGGACGGGGATGGAGGGGAGCCTGGCCTGGGTGTCTGCATGAGCGCAGCGGATAACCCGGGACCTGCGGGCAAGACCAAGACATGCAGCGGAGGGGAGACGACCGTCGGTGGTGACGGTGGAGACGGCGGTGTCCTCCTCGGGGGTGTGCCGCAGGCAGCGGGCGATGGCACCGCGGGGATGCCTGCACCGTCAGCCGGTGAAGATGGCGGTGAGGCAGGTGTGGGTGAGGTGATGAGCGGTTCGCCGGCGTGCACTGCCGGTAACCCGGGGAGTGAAGGGGGCGTCGGCACGTCTGGTGGAGGTGCGCAGGGGGCAGGTCTGGTGTCGGTGGCGGGCTATCAGGGGGCTGCAGGTAGCCCTGGGGTGGCCGGAAGGCGGGGCCAAGGCGGGGGTGGTGGTGGCGGCGCGCGAGGTGCGCAGAACATCACCTGCAACGGGACGGCAGCGACCCGCGTGGGCGCCACGGGTGGTGCTGGAGGCACTGGCGGGTGCGGCGGCGCAGGGGGAGCCGGGGGTCAGGCAGGCGGCTCGAGCATCGCGCTGGTGGTGCTGGATGCGACCGTGACACTGACGGATGTGGTGCTCGTGGCCGCACGCGCAGGGAACGGCGGCGACGGCGGCGATGGGCAAGACGGCGGCGCTGGTGGCCTGGGTGGGGCCCGGGGGGCCGGCACTGGAAATGCCAAACCAGGTTGTCTCGGGGGTGATGGTGGGCCCGGTGGTGCTGGAGGGCCCGGCGGCGGTGGTCAGGGAGGACATTCTCTGGGCATCGCCCTGCAGGGAGGCAGCGCGCCTGTGGGCGGCAGCTTCACCATCGAGCCGACCAACGCCGGCACTGGCGGTCTGGGCGGTACCAACAACACCGCAGAGGGTGGTGGTCAGGGCGCCAGCGGCGCTGCTGCCAACTGCTGGGACCTGGCAGCGAACGCCGCCTGTAGCGGCTGATCTGTCTTCCCTCCGCCCCCGTCGCTCTCCCTCCCCAGCCGTTCACCGACGCGCACTGATATCCCTTCGCGCTGGCTCCATCACCATCATGCGATGGAGCCAGCAAGCTCGGGCTGACCGGGTGAAGGCGGAGCGACTCCAATGCGCATCACAAGACGTGCTCTCGATGCCTCCGGGAACTTGTCCCTACTCCTGTCTCCAACACGCCTGGGTGCCTTGCTGCTGATACCAGGGCTGATCGGTACTTCCGGGGCATGCAGCATCCTCGCTGGGCTCGACGACTTCACTGTGGGGCAGGGTGGTGGTGGTGGCACTGGCGGCGCAGGTGAGGACGAGCCTGGTGCGTGCCCTGGTGACCCGGTCGCAGACCCGAGCCTGGTGCGTGGCGGCTGCGGGATCTTCGTGAGCGCAAGCGCGGCGCCGGGTGGAGATGGGACGAAGGCGGCGCCGTTTCAGAGCTTCGCGCAGGCGGTTGCGAAGCTGCAGGATGCGGAGGCGCAACGGATCTATGCGTGCGCAGAGGTGTTCACCGAGAAGGTGGAGCTGAGCGGCGGCATCCGCATCCACGGCGGTCTCGATTGCGCGAACGGCTGACGGTACGTGGGCGCGAGCCGGAAGACGGAGCTGACCGCCGAGGCCGAGGCGATCCCGCTGAAGGTGTACGGGGGAAGCGGGACGAGCCGGCTGGAAGACTTGTATGCGCGCGCAGCAGCAGCGGAAGTGGACGGCGGGTCGTCGATTGCTGCGGTGGTGGACGGGGTGACGGTGGAGATCCGCCGGTCGACACTGGAAGCGGGAGAGGGGAAGGCGGGGGCGCAGGGAAGTCCGCACGGAGCCGCAGCGCAAGCGGGTGCGAACGGTTCGTCGGGAGGTGAGGCCTGTTCAGCGGACACGGTGCCTGGCGGCAACGAAGTGGTGAACATCTGCGGCGATGGGGTGGAGTCGGTGGGTGGCAACGGGGGGCAGGGCAACTGTTCGAGCGGGGGACCTGGCAGTCCAGGTACCCCAGGGAGCACGAACAATGCCGGGAGCGTTGATGCCGGTGGGGCATGCACCGCCGGAGATGCGGGGGGCGGCGGGCTCGGTCGGAGGGCCTGGCACTGGTGGGACGGGGATAGGGGAGATCTCGCGCGATGGCTACGCGGGGGTAGCAGGGGTAGCAGGCCAGGCGGGCACACCCGGTCGGTAGCTCCTGAGGTCTGTGGTTGGGGGCGTGCCCGTTCCAGAGGCGATCGGCAGCACGTCCGAAGGGGCAGCATGTGCGGAGGACCTCGGGGGCCGGGGGTCGGGTGTGTGGGCATGCGGGTTGCTCCTCCGGCGTGTCTCTCGTCTTCGCTGGGGCTGATGTGGGTGAGGGTGGCGCGGGTTCGTGAGAACCGTCCGTCATGGTGGAGGAAGGCGCTGTGAGGGCGGGAGTTTGGGCGACGTGGTCGGGAGTTTGGGCGACGTGGTCGGGAGTTCGGGCGACGTGGTCGGGAGCTGGGACTGACGTGGTCGGGAGTTCGGGCGACGTGGTCGGGAGTTTCGTCTTCCTGCTCGGGGCAGCCGTTTTCGCGCTGGGAGGCGGTGCGCGCAAGGGGGGAAGGGTGTGCGCGGGGAGGAGGGGGAGTCTGGTTCGACACAGAGGAGTGAGGCAGAGGGGAGGGGAAGCGTCCGTGATGCTGGACGCTCCGGAAGCTCGTGAGGGGAGTATGCGCTGGTGCGCCTGATGACTTTTGCCCCTCGGGTGCAAGAAGGGAACGAGACCTCCACCTGGGCGCACCGCCTGCAATCCCTCCACAGCCTCCCGTCTCGTGGGCTGGTTCCGTCAGGGCAGCGGTTTGCAGACTCAGGGCAACGGTCTGCAGACTCAGGGCAGCGGTTTGCAGACTCAGGTCAAGCCGCCGCACACACTCGGACAGTCGCCCACCGCCCCCACCCTCCCCTCTCTCGCCCCCTTCCTCCGCCTTCCCACCCCCACGCACCTCCCGCCCTCCCCCGCCAATCCCCAC
>NZ_ASRX01000065.1 GCF_000601485.1 Chondromyces apiculatus DSM 436 | reverse complement strand
GCGCCCGCCGCCGCCGCGACGGCCGGCGCCGCCGCGCCCGCCGGGTGCGGAGATCACCGAGCCCGGTGTCGCGCTGGAAGGGGCGGTGCTCTCCGCCGATCCGGGGCAGCCGCTCGACGAGCTGACCGAGTGGCGCGCCGTCTACGAGGAGTTCCGCACGGTGAAGCAGCAGTGCGGGGAGCCCGTCGATTCGCTCACCTTCGAGAAGTTCAAGGCGACGCTGCAGCGGAACAAGGACGCGCTGGTGAGCCGGCACAACTGCACCCGCGTGAAGTTCACGGTGTACGTGAAGGACGGCAAGGCGGCCCTGAAGGCGTCGCCGGTCAAGTGAGCCGCGGGGGGGAGCGATGAGGGGGGGAGCGATGAAGAGCGCGCGCAGGACGTCGCCGCAGTGGAGGTCCGGGTGCCACGGGGTGGCGCTGGGCACGGCCGCGCTCGTGTCGTGGTTGGCCCTCCCGGCGTTCGCGTCGACGGGACTGGATTCGCCGGAGAGCGGCGTGGTGCAGGCGGGTCGTGGCAATGCGTGGGTGGCCCGCGCCGACGATCCGCTCGCCGCCTACATGAACCCGGCAGCGCTCGTGACCCAGGCGAGCGGGGTGCATCTCGGGGCACACCTCATCATGCTGGACCGGTGCTTCACGCGGCGCGGTCCAGGAAACACGCCGGTACCCGCGAACGCGAGCGCGCCAGGGACGTTCCCGGCGCCAGGGACGCCCGGCGGGCCTCCTGCTGCGGTGTGCAATGAAGGCGGGGTGTTCCCGAACCCGCAGATCGCAGGCACGTGGCGGGTCACGAACGATCTCGCGCTGGGCCTCGCCGTCGTCGCGCCGCACGCGGCCGGTTCGACCATCTTTCCCGAGACGGTGACCGAGGAGGGAGGTCAGGTGCAGCCGGCGCCGCAGCGGTACCTGCTGGTGTCGTCGGAGTCGCTGCTGGTCGCGCCGACACTCTCGGTGAGCTACGCGGTGACGCCGGAGATCGCGCTGGGGGCCGGGTTCATCTGGGGGGTCGGCTCCATCGACGTGGTGAACTTCTCCGAGGCGACGTCGTCGCCCGGGGGAGACGACTTCAACGCGCACCAGGATCTGCGTGCGCGCCTCCGGGGCGTCGACGCCTTCATGCCCGGGTTCGTGCTCAGCGCGCTGTGGTCACCGTCCCCTCGGGTGGACGTGGGCGCCTGGTTCAAGTGGCAGGATGGGCTGCGCACGAGCACCCGGGTGACCATCGAGTCGCTCTACTGGTCCGCGTCAGGGGCCAAGAACGAGCAGCGCTGCGCGGGCCGCGACCCGGACTGCAACGTGACCGACGTGGAGGACGCCGGCTCGTTCCACCTGCGCGTGCCCATGGAGGCGCGGCTCGGCGTGCGCTACCACCACCCTCGCGTGACCTCGGAGAGGCCCGGCTGGGCCGTCGGGGATCGGCGGGTGCGCGACCCCATGAGCGAGGATCTCTTCGACGTCGAGGTCGACTTCACCTGGGCTCACAACAGCGTGGTCGACGCGCTGGAGATCCGCTTCAAGCCGAACACGATCCCGGTCCGGGACACGCCGGGGTTCGTCCCCGAGAACGCGGACGTGCCTCATGAATGGCGCGACGTGTTCGGCGTGCGCGTTGGTGCGGACGTGGTGGCCTTGCCCAGTCTGCTGTCGTTCCGCGCTGGAGGGTTCTGCGAGACGAAGGGGCAGGACGACCAGTACCTCAACGTGGACTTCCACCTCGGCTGGCGGGTCGGTCTGTCGGGAGGCGCGACCGTGAGGCTCGGGCCCGTGGACCTCTCGGTGGCCTACCAGCACACCTTCTTCGGCGCTCTGGACAACGGCGGTGATGGCAAGGTGCAGGCGCTCTCGGGAGACGTTGGCTCGGGCTACCGCAGCGTGCAGGCCATCAACGGCGGGCGTCTGGAGAGCAGCCTCAACGAGGTCGGTCTGAGCGGGACGCTGCGGTTTTGAGGTAGGGCGCGTCCGGCGAGGGAGCTGCTAACGGTCCGGGCGCCCGGGACCGACGTGCGTCACGAAGGCGACGACCATGCCGTATCCAAGCAAGAAGCCGGTGGCGAGCCGGCTCTGATGCCACAGCGGGCGCAGGCCGAGGTCCTGGGTGATCACGTCGGCGACCATCAGCGCGGCGGCGATGCTCAGGAGCACGCGCCAGGTCGACATGCGCAGGTGGGGGCGCGCAAGGATGGCGCCCACGGCGAAGCCGGCGAAGATCCCCGCGCAGCGGCTGCAGAGGGGCATCAGCGTGCCGGCCAGGGTGAGCGACCGCTCCGGCAACCGGTGGCACATGGGCGCGAAGGTGCTGTCGAGGAGCGTGCCCACGACCCCCAGGTCGAGCCAGGCGCGTGCGAGGGCGATGCCCCACGGGAGCACGCCGATGAAGAGGAAACAGGCGCGAAGGAGCGCGGACGTGGCGCTCCTCGCGGCGTGGGCCTCCTCGGGCGTGAGGTGAGGCGCGCCGTCCGCCGGGAGGGCAGGGGGGCGCTGGGCAGACACGCTCAGTGACGCTCGGGGACGGAGCGGCCCAGGAAGGTCATGACCATCTTCAGATCGCTCCACACCTCCCGCTTGGCGCTCGGCTGCCGCAGCAGGTACGCCGGGTGGAAGGTGGGCATGAGCGGGATGGCGCCCTTGTAGAGCTTCCAGGTGCCGCGCAGCCGCGTGATGCCTTCCGTCGTGCCGATCAGTCCCTGCACCGCGGTCGCGCCGAGGGCGACGATGACCCGCGGGTTGACGATCCCGAGCTGCGTGGCGAGGTACGGGCTGCAGGCCGCCATCTCCGCCGCCTCTGGCTTGCGGTTGTTGGGAGGGCGGCACTTGACGATGTTGCAGATGTAGACGTCGTCGCGGTGGTACCCCATGGCCGCGATCATCTTGTCGAGGAGCTGGCCGGCGGGACCGACGAAGGGCTCGCCGCTGCGGTCCTCTTCCATGCCGGGCCCTTCCCCGATGAACACCAGCTCGGAGTTCGGGTTTCCGCGCTGGACCACCGTGTGCGTGCGGCCAGCGTGCAGGTCACAGCGCTGGCACCCCGCGACTTCGCTGGCGAGCACCGTGAGGCGCGCGCGTCGCTCGTCGAGCGTGTCGGTGGTGGGGCCTGCGGTTGGAGCCGGCGCGGCGGCGACCGGCGCGGCCACCGCTCTCGGTGCCTCGACGGGTCGCGGTGAAGGCCTGTCTTGCCGGACTGGCTCCGTCGCCTGAGCAGCGTGCATCGGAGCGGCGGTTACTGAACCCGCTGGCCTCGGTGCCTCGTACGCCGCGACGGGCGCTGCCGCCGGAGCGGCTGACAGGGGGCGCGCGGGCTTCGGCTCCTCGTACGTCGCGGCGGGGCTGCGGGGCGGGCGCTCCGGCTCCAGAGACGCTGGCAGGTGCGGCAGATGCGCCGGCGCTGCGCTCGAGGGGGCCTCGCCTGGCGGAAGCCCGGTGGTGCCGGTCATCACGTGCCAGTCGAGGAATGCGCGCACTGCGGCTGTCAGATCCGCAAGCTCCTGGCGCAGCGCATCGGCCTCCATGGGGATCGCCTCAGTGACCGCCCTGAGATGCGATCCAGCGCTCTGCGTCGAGCGCGGCCATGCATCCAGTGCCCGCCGCGGTCACCGCCTGGCGGTACGTCCAGTCCTGCACGTCGCCGGACGCGAACACGCCAGGCACGCTGGTGCGGGTCGAGCCGGGCTCCGTCTTGATGTAGCCGTTCGGGTGGACGTCGAGCTGGCCGATGAAGAGTTCCGTCATCGGGGTGTGACCGATGGCGACGAACATGGCCGCAACGGGGAGGTCGTGCTTCTCGCCCGACTTCAGGTTCTTCACGCGGACGCCCTTCACCTCGTCCTCCTCGACCCCGAGCACCTCGTCCACGGCGCTGCTGTAGAGGATCTTGATCTTCGGGTTCTCGACCACGCGCGTGACCATCGCCTTGGATGCCCTGAACTCGTCGCGGCGGTGGATGAGGGTCACCGAGGAGCACAGGCCGGAGAGGTAGAAGGCCTCCTCCATCGCGGTGTCGCCGCCGCCCACCACGGCCACGTCCTTGTTGCGGAAGAGCGCGCCATCGCACACGGCGCAGGCGCTCACGCCCTTGTTCTTGAGCGCGTCCTCGCTGGGCAAGCCGAGGTAGTTGGCGCGGGCGCCGGTGGCGATCACGACCGTCCTGGCCCGGTAGAGGGTGTCGCCCTCCCACACCTTGAAGGGGTGCACGGAGAAGTCGACCTTGGTGACGTCGGCGGTCACGATCTCCGTCCCCTGGTGGACTGCCTGCTCACGGAACCGCGTCATGAGCTCCTGGCCGGTCACCTTCTCGGGGAAGCCGGGGAAGTTCTCCACGTCGGAGGTGAACATGAGCTGACCACCCGGAATGAGCCCGCCTGCGCTGAATCCCTCAATGCACAGCGGCTTGAGGTTGGCGCGCGCGGCGTAGATGGCGGCGGTCAGGCCGGCAGGGCCAGAGCCAATGATGATGATGTTTCTGACGTCGGGTTCGCTCATGGTGGCCCGAATTTATAAGCGCGCTGGCCGCCCGCGTCGACATCTCGCTGAGGGAGCAGCGAGGGCGTGTCGGTGGGCGGCGTCGATGGTGGAGCGTGCGCGGTTATTTCCTGCCGCCCATGGCTGAGCACTCGTGCACGGGACCTGTCTTCGCGGTGCGCACACAGTCGCTGTAGGCCGCAATGCCCTCTTTCCACTTGCCCGAGTCCTGCAACGCCGACCCCAGGTAGAGGTAGGACATGGCGTCGGTAGGGTCGGCTGCAATGGCGGCCCGAGCAGCTTCGACGGCTTCCTTGTTCTTGCCGCGGTTGAGGAGCGAGAGCGCTTCCTTCTGGAGCCTCTTGGCCTCTGCCGGATCCGGCGTCGGCGCTCCGGCCGGCGCTTGCGCCGTCGCCTCGGCGGAGGGCGCCGCCTCGGCCTGTGCTGTGGGCGCGGGCGCAGGTGTCGCGGGAGGGACCGCGGCAGGGGGGGCAGGCTCTGCGGAGGTCACTGCGCTGGCGCTGGCCAGGCCTGCTTCGGGAGCAGCCATGGCTGGCTCTCGCGTGCTCGGTCCACCCCGAGAGCGGAGCCACGTCTTCCCCACCGCCAGGATGGCGAGCACGCCCGTGAGGGCCACAATGCCAGTGACCAGGCGGCGGAGTCGAGCACGCCGCAGGCGCGCCTCGGGCCGCAGTGTCTCTGGCGCCTCATCGTCGGCCGACGTGTTCACTTCGGTCTTGGAGCTGGGGATGGGAGACACGGCGTCGTCGTTCCTGAGGATCGGGTCGTGATGGATCGTCGCCGGTCGGGTGGTGGAGGTCGCGCTCCGCGAACCGCCCGACCCCGCGTGCGCAGCGCTAGCTCCCGGAGCCGAGCTTCACGGGTCGGCCGGCCACGGGAGCGTGATGCAGCAGCACCAGCGACTCGATCTTCTTCTTCTTGTCGGCCTGGAGCAGCGTCCCGGCGATGTTGTGGGTCATCTCCCACGCGATGGTGTCGTCGCCCGAGAAGAAGGCCACGGTTCCGTTGCAGCCGGCGATCTCCTTCTCCAGGGTCTCACCCGTGTGCGACAGATCGGGACCGGCCAGGCCTTTGCGCTGCCGCTTGCCGAGCCCGCCCTTGAAGGGCCAGACCGCGGTCGACAGGTCCTCAAGGACCATGGTCGTCACAGCGCACGTCGTGGGCGCGGTGACGCGCGGCTCGGGCGTCACCTCGATCTCCTTGGGCAGGTCGTCGCGACCATCGGTCTTGATGATGACCTTGGGAGCGCCCGCCGCGCCCAGCTCGTACACGACTGCGGCGACGATCGGGGTCTTCGCCTTCCTGTCGGCGAGCAGCGTGACCGGCTTCCCCTCGATGGGCAGCTCCTTGATGATCTTGATGAGTTTCTCCGTCGCATCTTGCTGCTTCATGTCGACGCGGCGGCCACCGAGGTAGGGCCCCAGCTCGTCGACGAGCAGCTCGGGCATTCCCTTGGGCTTGGTCGCCGTGGCCACCGGCGCGGCCTGGGTGGAGGCCGTGGCGCTCGGCGCATCCCCAGCGGGTGGTTTGGGCGTGTCGCACGCCGTCAGGAGCACGACGGGGAGTGCGGTGAAGATCCACTTCCAAGGGGCTGACATGGCGCGGGCAGTCTACCCGAAGGCGGGCCGCATCAGGCAACCTCCGGGGGTGAAGAGCTTGTGCCCCCACCGGGGAGGTGCTCTCTATACACTCTGTCGATGGGCCCCAGGAGCGTCTACCCGAGCCATGAATTCCAAGGCACGGGACGTTTCCAGGTGGTGCGGCGCATCGGCGCGGGTGGCCTCGGTGTCGTCTACGAAGTGCTCGATCGCGAGCACCAGCGGCGCATCGCACTGAAGACGCTGCGCCGGCTCGACGCCGACGCGAGGCTCAGGCTGAAGTACGAGTTCCGGGCGCTGCAGGACATCCATCACCCCAACCTGATCGGGCTCGGCGAGCTCCACGAGGACGAGGGACAGCTCTTCTTCACCATGGAGCTGATCCGCGGGGTGGACTTCCTGGTGTACGTCCAGGATCACGAGGACGGCGGGGCGACGGACGGCGATGAGCGCGGCGCCGGGCCGACCACGCAGGGGACAGCGCGTGAGCACGAACCACTCCGCACCATCCCGCCGAGTTCGGTAGGGCCGAGCTCACGGTGGCACAGCCGGCGCGCGATCCAGGTCCACCAGGGGAGGCTCCGCTCCGCGCTCGCGCAGCTCGTGGAGGCCATTGCGGCGCTGCACGCGGCGGGCAAGGTCCACCGGGACATCAAGCCTTCCAACGTCCTCGTGACCGCGGCAGGGCGGGTGGTGCTGCTCGACTTCGGGATGATCGCCGACAGCGACGGCCCCGCGATGGACGCCTCGATCGTGGGTACCGAGCAGTACATGGCACCCGAGCAAGCGGCGGGGCTCCCGGCGGGCTTCGAGGCCGACTGGTACAGCGTGGGCGTGGTCCTCTATCAGGCGCTCACCGGCGCCTATCCCTTCCAGGTGGCGCCGTTCATGGTCATGGAGCTGAAGCAGCGCTCCGAGCCAGAGCCGCCCTCCACGCTGGTGAGCGGGCTGCCCGAGGATCTGGTGAGCCTGTGCATGGAACTGCTCCGGATCGACCCTGCCGCGCGCCCCACCGCGGGGGAGGTGCTGCGGCGCCTGGGCCGCACCCAGGCGAGCGCCGAGAGCATCATCCCCTCGCGGCGCGGCGCGGTCTTCGTGGGTCGCACCGAGGAGCTGGAGATCCTGACCGAGGCGCTCGCCGAGGCGGGGCGCGGGCGCGCGCTCGCGGTGCTGATCGAGGGCGAATCGGGGATCGGCAAGACCTCGCTGATGCGCCGCTTCCTCGACCGGATCACCGCGGAGGCCGACGTGCTCGTGGGTCGCTGCTACGAGCGCGACGCGGTCCCCTACAAGGCCGTCGACGAGGTGATCGACGCGCTGAGCCGCACCCTCGCGAAGCTGGGAAAGCAGGACGTGGAGGCCCTCCTGCCGGAGCGCGCCGAGCTCCTCGGGGAGCTGTTCCCCGTGCTCGCGCCCGTGCTCAAGGTCGGCGAGGAGCCCACGTCCTCCGAGCCGGGAGAAGCGATGGTGGCTCCTCGCGAGGAGGCATTTGCCGCGCTGCGAGAGATCCTGCGCAGGCTGCGGCAGCGAGGGCGCATCGTGATCGCCATCGACGACCTCCAGTGGGCCGACGCGGACGGGCTCGCCCTGCTCTCGGACCTCCTGCGCCCCCCTGGTGAGCCCGCCCTTCTCTTCGTGGCGACCCTCCGGACGGGAACGGGCGCATCGTCCATCGAGCTTCTCGAGCGACTCGCGTGGCCCAGGGAGGCGGTGTGGAAGGTGGAACTCGGAAGGCTGCCCGGGACCGAGTCCCGCGAGCTGCTCCGGCAGCTCCTGGCTGGCGCATCGTCCGGCGAGGAGCGCGCGATGGAGGCCACGCTGCGAGAAGCGGATGGGCACCCGCTCTTCCTCGACATGCTCGCGCGGGAGCACCTGGCGCGCGGTGAGCGGCGCGGCACGACGAGGCTCCGCGACCTGCTCTGGGAGCGCATCGAGGTGCTTGCCCCGGAGGCGCGTGAGCTCCTCGACCTGCTCGTGATTGCGGGCAGCCCCGTCCCCGTGGGCGCGGCCCGGCAGGCGGTCCGCATGGATGGCCCTGGCTTCGCCCGGCACTTCGCGGCGCTGCGCGACGCGGGCCTCGTGCGGACCAGGGGCGCAGGCGAGCACCAGTACCTGGAGATCTACCATGACCGGATCGGGGAGATCGCCCAGCGAGGCATCTCTGCCGAGACCAAGCGCGACCTGCACGGTCGCCTCGCGCACGCCCTCGAACGCAGCGCCGACACGGAGGCGGACGCGCTCGCTGCTCACTGGAGGGAAGCGGGAGAGACGGAGCGCGCGTTCGCGCACACCGCGCATGCAGGGGACCGCGCCGCGCGTGTCGGGGACTTCGAGCGGGCGTCGGCGCTTTACCGGGAAGCGCTGGCCCTCGAGGAGACCGTACCTCGCCGCGCCGGTGAAGACCCGACGGCTCGCGCTACCCTCCGGCGCACGTTGCAGGTCCACCTGGGCGATGCGCTGGGCCACATCGGCCGGTCCGCCGCTGCGGCTGCCGTCTATCTCGGCGCGCTGGACGGGGCGACGCCACCCGAGGCGATGGACATCCGCCGCCGCGCCGTCGAGGCTCACCTGCGCGCGGGAAGCGTCGACGAGGGGCTCCGCGTGGCCGAGCCCTTGTTCGTCTCGCTGGTGATCGCCGCCCACCAGGGGTCTGCTGCCGCGCAGATGCTCCTCCGGCGGGCGCAGAGCCAGCTCCACGAACTCCACTACGAGGAGCGCTCGCTCCAGGAAAGCTCCCCCGAGGCCCTCCAGCGCATCGACCTCTGCTGGTCCCTCGCGACGGGGTTGGCGTTCGTCGATCCGGGGGCTGGGGCGCTGTTTAGGTCCCAGAGCCTGCTCTTCTCGCTCGATGCGGGCGAGCCTTCCCGCATCGTCCGCGCCGTCGCCCTCGAGGCGAGCCATGTCGCTGCCGGAGGGGGACCGGCGTCGGAGCGCGCCGCGGCGCTGCTGGCCGAGTCCGACAGGCTCGCGCGTCGTCTCGGAAATCCCCACGCGACCTCTCGGGTGCTCCTGGCCCAGGGGGTCTCCGCGGGCTTCCAGGGGCGGTGGCGGGCGAGCCTCACGGCGCTCGATCGCGCCGCAGAGATGCTGACCGAGCGCTCCCTCGAGGCGAGGTGGGAGCGCGGCGTCGCGCGCTACTTCTCGGTGTGGTCACTCTGGTTCCTCGGGGATCTCGGCGAGTTCTCCCGGCGGGTGCTCTCCTCCCTGCACGACGAAGGAGAGCAAGACGATCGCTACCTCGCCTCCCTCCTCCGCACCTCTCAGGCGAACGCCTTCTGGTTGCTGCGCGGCGACCCGGACGCCGCCGTGAGAGAAGCGGATGTCGCCATCGCCCGGTGGGCCCGGACAGGCCGCCAACTCCAGCCCTGCTTCGACCTGCTCGCGCGCGCGCACATCTTCCTCTACAGGGGTGAAGGCCAGGCCGCGGCGCAGCTCTTCGACGATCGCTGGCCGGAGCTGGAGCGGTCGCTCGTCTCGCGCATCCAGGTCGTGCGCCTCTACCTCGCGTTCGTGCGCGGTGGCGCCCTCCTCGCGGCCGCGCGCGCCTCGGCGGATCCGCTGTCGCGGCTGTCCGAGGTGCTCGGTGCGGCGTCCCGCATCGAGGGCGAGGGGATGCCCTGGGCGACGCCGCTGGCAGCCATGCTGCGCGCGGGAGCGGCGGCGGTGCGAGGGGAGCGCGAGGAAGCGCTCTCCCTGCTCGACCGGGCTGCCACGCAGCTCGATGCCGCGGACATGTCGCTCTATGCAGCGGCAGCCAGGTTCCGCGTCGGCGCACTGGGAGACGCCGCCACGCTGGCGCAGACGACCCAGTGGATGCGCCAGCATGGCGTGGCGGATCCGGCCCGCCTCACGGCCATGCTCGCCCCGGGGTTCCCGGACTGAGCCCGGTCAGGCGGAGCCGAGAGGCGCGAGCTTGAGGCCGCGCACCTCGACCTGGATGTTCCGGAGGTGCGCTGACGACTGGAAGTCCCGGATGGCGTCGGCGATGTCGTGATCGACGAAGGGCGCCGCACCCCCGTCCAGGATCACGTGCGTGTCCCGCGGCAGCTCCTCGAACAGGGAGACCAGCTTGCCACGGCTGAAGAAGTAGGCCCCCTTGTTGAGCCGGATGGTCACCTGCTGACCTTCGCGCGACACCTCGTAGACGCGCGACATCGACTCCCGCAGCACGAAGGCCAGGCCCACGACGAGGCCGATGGCCACGCCCTTGAGCAGATCCGTGAGCACCACGGCCAGCACGGTGGTGATGAAGGGTACGAACTGGCTGTGACCGAGCCGGTACATGTCCGTGAAGAGCTTGGGCTTCGCCAGCTTGTATCCCGTCGTCAGCAGGATGGCTGCCAGGCACGCGAGCGGGATCTTGGTGAGCAGGGGAGCCATGAAGAGCACCGCGAGCACCAGGAAGAGCCCGTGGAAGATCGCCACGGCCCGGGTGCGCCCGCCAGCGTTCACGCCCGCGCTGCTGCGCACGATCACCGAGGTGATGGGGAGACCGCCGAGTAGTCCCGAGGTCATGTTGGCCACGCCCTGCGCCAGCATCTCTCGACTGGGAGGGGACTTGCGCCGCCATGGATCCAGCCGATCCACCGCTTCGAGGTTGAGCAGCGTTTCGAGGCTGGCCACGACAGCCAGCGTGACGGCGAGCACCCAGACGTCGGACCGCGTCACTGCCGACCAGTCCGGCAGGTGCAGCGCGCCAACCAGGCCCGCAGGGCCATCGGTGGACGGCAGCCTGACCAGGTGCTCTGGCTGCACTGCGATGGCGGGCGCGCTTCGCTGGAAGATCTCGTTGGCCAGCATGGCTCCGAGGACCGCGACCAGGGGGGCCGGCAGCCAGGTGAGCTTCTTCAGGGAAGGCGCCTTGTCCCAGAGGACGAGGAGGGCGACGCACCCCAGGCTGATGAGCGCGGCGCCTGGCTGGATGACCTCCAGTGCGCGCGCGATGAGCGAGAACGTGTTCTCTCGACCGACCTGGAAGCTCGTCGCCCCGAACTCCTCCACGTCGAGGCCGATGGCGTGCGGGAGCTGCTTGAGGATGAGCAGCACGCCGATCGCGGTGAGCATCCCCTTGATCACGGACGACGGGAAATAATGAGCGATCCCGCCCGCCCTCACGATGCCCAGCCCGAGCTGCATCGCGCCCGCGATGACCACCGCAAGCGCGAACACGTTGAACGAACCTAGGGCGCTGATCCCGGTGAAGACGATGGCCGCGAGCCCTGCCGCAGGTCCGCTCACGCTAAGCGGCGATCGGCTGATGAGCGGGATCACCAGCCCGCCCACGATCCCTGCGATCAGGCCCGAGAACAACGGGGCCCCGGAGGCGAGCGCGATGCCCAGGCAGAGAGGCAGCGCGACCAGGAAAACGACCAGGCCTGCGGGCAGGTCCGACTTGAGCACCTCGAGGGTGCTGATGTCGAGAGAACCAGGGCCTGCAGCATGCTCGGGCCCAGCGCTTCGCCTGTCGCCGGAGTCGGGGGCGAGGGCGTCGAGCTTGTGCGTCAATTCGGTTGTTTGGGGCGTCATGGCGGTCAGGAGGGGGGGCAATGCAGAGCAGACCAGCCGCGGAGCAGCCGGAGCGCCAACGTCAGATGGCGACTTGCGCGCTGAGCTTGTCGGGGGCAGCGGCAGCGCCAGGAGGGCCGGAGATCAGGTTGAACTGACCGCCCTCGGGGTCGTACTGGAACACCTCGCCCGTCTCGATCTTGAAGACCCAGCCATAGATACGGAGCAACCCTTGCTCGAGCCGCGCCCGCACCGAGGGATGCGTCTGCAGGTTCTCGATCTGCGCGAGCACGTTCTCCTCGGCCATCACCGTGATCTTCGCGTTCCCGTGGAGGTGCGCGTAGTTGTCCGTCACGAATTTCCGGGTCGGTTCGGCATGCTCGAGCCAGCGCTTCAGCATGGGGGTGCCATCGAGCTTGCTCGGGTCGAGGAGGCCCTTCATCGCGCCACAGAGCGTGTGACCGCAGACCACGATGTGCTGAACACCGAGGCCGGTGACGGCAAACTCGATGGTGGCAGCCTCTCCGCCACCCTCTTCACCGTAGGGAGGAACGATGTTTCCGGCGTTCCTCAGGATGAAGAGATCGCCAGGCCCCGTCTGCGTGAT
The DNA here is from genome assembly GCF_000601485.1 of Chondromyces apiculatus DSM 436. Taxonomy (GTDB): domain Bacteria; phylum Myxococcota_A; class Polyangia; order Polyangiales; family Polyangiaceae; genus Chondromyces; species Chondromyces apiculatus. The sequence continues at coordinate 64,134 of NZ_ASRX01000065.1, read as the reverse complement.
GAGGTTCGGGTTGATCCGGCTATCGGAGCAGGTGATGAACAGCGCTTCGGGATTCTGCCCCTTGGAGAGATTCCGGAAGAGCTCCTGATGGGTTTGAAAGAAACCCGACTGGAACTTGTGCAGTCCGTCGACCAGCTTTTGCATATGCTCTACATCCTCCTGACGTCGCCCGACCCAGGCGCTCGTGAGAGGCCGGGGCGATCCCGCCTTTATGCACATGCTGCGCCGAGCCATTCGGCAGCGAAAATCCGCGGGAAACGCCCGTGATGCACTGGGGCGAATTGCCCCGTGCTGCGGGTTGCGCGTTCAAATGCCCAGAGCCATCGGAGGCGGGCAGCGACCCAATCCGGGGCCCTGGGGGCAAAATGCCACGAGCCTGCGAGCGCGGGCTGATCAGGCGTCGAGCTCGCCCTCGGTCATCCACCATCGCTCAGGGTTCAGCAGCTCTGCACGGAGCGCTTCCGGCGTCTGCGCATCGACCCGAACGATCAGCCACCGCGAGCCCACGTCCTTGGGAAAAGCCCTCTGAAAGAAGCCGAGCGTCCGCAGACGCTCTCCGAACGAGGTCGGTCCGACATACGCGAGGCCGATGGCGTCGTACCCTTCCCGGCGCATCCGCTCCGCCAGCTTGAGCAGCACGAGCCCCGCGTGGGCGTCGAAGTCCTCGCAGAACAGATCGGCGATGACCACCTTGTTGCCCTGGATGTAGTAGATCGCGTAGCCGACGAGCTGGCCGTCCCTGCGATCGGTGACGCAGAAGAAGCGGTAGTCCGTGGTCTTGAACGTGGCGTAGCGCCAGTTCAGGTATGCGGCGGTGCGCTCGCCCATGATGTAGGTGGGCTTCGCGCGGCTCCACAGATCGTCGAACCGCGCGTCGGCGCTCTTCGTGATCTCACCGTCGACGCGCCGACCTTGGGCGAGGAGCAGCGCCGCATCCTTCCCTGCGAGGGCCGTGTCGGCTGCGCGGACCCCCGTGCGCACGATGGGATGCTCCGGGGCGCCGATCGCGTCGACGAGGCGATCCTCGATCCACTCGGGGAGGGCCCCCTCCCAGAGCGCGCGCCAGCGCTCCGCGGGGATGGCCCGCCGCGCCTGGTCGGCCACGCGGCCCACCACGGTGTGCGCGGTTTCCCGGCGGACCTCGGGAGCCGCGCTGGCCAACTCCTGGAGCTTGTAGGCGGCAGTGAGCGGCTTCACCCACATCACGGCATCCGTGACCTTCGCGTATCCGCAGCGCTGGAAGATCGGAAACGACGCTCGGTTGGGAAAGGCATAGAGGATCTCCGCGCCGGCCTCGCGCGCGCCCTGAGCGATGGCCCGCTGGATCGCCATCGCGGCGCCGGCGATGCGGTGGGCCTTGTCCACCGCGAAATCTCCGAGGATCCCCGCCAGCAGCCGCTGTCCAGCGACCTGCGTCACCCGCGGGTAGAACGAGGCACAGCCGATGACGTCTCGCTCTGCGCCGTGAAGGCCGATCCAGGTGCGCGCCGCGCCAGCGGGGTTCTCCTCGTGGAACCACCGCATCCGGCGCGCGACCAGCTCCTCCGTGACCTCACCCTCGGCGAGGTTGTCCCGCCAGAGGCGGCCCAGCGTCGCCAGATGCTCCCCGGGCTCGATCCTCTCGGCAGCATACGTCTTCTGCATAACTCCCTCTTTCCGGGTGAGGGTAATGTAGGCCCATGCCTCGCCGCGCTGCTACCTTCCTCGTCACCTGGCTCGCGCTCCTCGTGGCGCTGACAGCCTCGTGCGCTCCTGGATCCACGAGCGCTCCTCAGCACCCGAACCCGGCGCCTGTCCAGGAGGTGGCCGTCTCCGCCACAGTCGCGACGGATCCTGCGGGCGAGGAGGCGGAGATGCCCGCCGTGGCGCTCGATCTAGGGCCGGTCCCGGTCACCCCCGCAGACCCCGTGCGGGGTCGCTGGGACGCACCGGTGACGCTCGTCGTCTTCTCCGACCTTGAGTGCCCTTACTGCAAGCGCCTGGATGTCACCCTCAACGAGCTGCGGCGGCTCTACGGACCCAACCAGCTCCGCGTGGTCTGGAAGAACAACCCGCTCCCCTTCCACCCCAACGCGAGACCCGCCGCCGAGACCGCCATGGCCCTCTTCGCCCACCGGGGCGCCGACGTTTTCTGGGCCTTTCAGGACGCCATCTTCTCGTCCTCCAAGAGGCCGACCCCCGAGGTCCAGGAGGAAGCGCTGCGGCAAGTCGGCGCCACCCCCGAGCAGCTCAACGTGCTGCTCGAAAGCGGCGCCGCGAAGCGGAAGGTCAGCGAGGACATGGAGCTCGCCCGACAGCTCCGGGCGACCGGCACACCCGCATCGTTCATCAATGGCGTGTTCCTGAGCGGCGCCCAGCCCCCCGACAAGTTCCAGGAGATCATCGACGCGCAGCTCCTGGCGGCGAAGGCGCTCCGCGAGCAGGGCGTCCCCGCGAGAGATCTCTACACGACGCTGGTCCGCAAGAACTACGTGGCAGCAGCGCCCCCGCCGCCGGCCCCGGAGGAGCCGGAGGAAGATCTCACGCTCTACCGGGCGCCTGTCGGGACCTCGCCCGTCAAGGGCAAGTCCACGGCGCTGGTCACGATGGTCATCTTCTCCGACTTCCAGTGCCCGTTCTGCGCGAGGGTGGATCCCACGGTCCACGATCTCCTCGCCAGGTACGGTGACGACCTGCGCGTGGTGTGGAAGAACGCCCCCTTGCCCTTCCACCCGCGGGCTGAGCCGGCGGCGCAGCTCGCCCTCGAAGCGCGGGCGCAGAAGGGAGACACCGCCTTCTGGGAGGCCTCGGCGCAGCTCTTCGCGAACCAGAAGAACCTCGACGACGACGCGCTCCTGGCCATCGCCACCACCTTGAAGCTCAACGTGCCTGCCGTGAAGCGGGCCATCGAGACCCACAAGCACAAGGCGAGCATCGAGGCCGATCAGGAACTCGCGGACGACCTGCGCGCGACCGGCACGCCCCACTTCTTCATCAACGGCCGCCGCCTCGTCGGTGCCCATCCCACCGACAAGTTCCAGGAAGTGATCGACGCGCAGCTCGCCAAGGCCAGGGCGCTCGTCGCGCAGGGCACGCCCCCCGCGAAGGTCTACGACGTGGTCCAGAAGGACGCGACCGCCGCCACGGCGCTCACGACCGTGACCATCCCCGCCCCCGGCAAGGCCAACCCGAGCAAGGGAGCGCCGAACGCCAGGGTCGTGGTGCAGGTCTTCTCCGACTTCCAGTGCCCCTTCTGCGCCCGCGTCCTGCCTACCCTCGACGAGCTGGTGAAAGCCTTCCCCGGGCAGGTGCGCATCGTGTGGCGCAACCGTCCCCTGCCGTTCCACAAGGAAGCGCCGCTCGCCTCCGAGGCCGCCATGGAGGCTTACGCCCAGAAAGGCGCCAAGGGCTTCTGGGCGATGCACGACCTGCTCTTCCAGAACCAGCGCGCGGAGAACCTGAACCGCGCCGCCCTGGAGCAGCACGCCGCCACCCTCAAGCTGGACCTCGCGAAGTTCGCCACGGCGCTGGACACCGGCGCGCACCGCGGCGCCGTGCAGGCCGACATCCAGATCGCCGACGACGCCAAGCTCATGGGGACGCCCAACTTCGTGATCAACGGCTACGTGGTGAGCGGAGCCCAGCCACTTGCCCACTTCAAGCGGGTGGTCAAGCGCGCGCTCGCCGATGCACAGAAGACGAAGTGAAGGATCACCTCAGGAAATCACGCCGGACGTCTTCCACGCCCTGACGCCTTCGCCCTGACGCCTGCGCCCTGCCTCCCGACGGCTCCTGACCCGCCCGATCCCCGCACGCCTGCAACCTCGTGCCGCGGATCATAACGGGCTCGGCACGGGCGCTGACCCTCGTATACCATCATCGTTCGCATGCACCGCGGCCGCCGCACTCAAGCCGATACCGACCGTACCGCAAGGCTCGCCGCGATCAAGTCGTCGGGGGCGCGTGCACGCGTCGGCGCTGCCGTGGAAGCCAAAGCGGAACGACGCACGGCCCAGCGCGGGGCCGGACCTGCCACCAAGCCCACCGCGCAGACTGCCCGCGCCGACGCTCCCCTCGCGCGCCCGAAGCGCATCAAGAAGACCGAGAAAGATGCTCCCCTCCGGAGCGCGAAGGTCGACCCTCCCGCCCCCGGCACCCCCGGCGCCCCCGGCGCCCCCGGCGCCCCCGGCATGCGCGGCACGCGCCCCACCCGCCGCGAGCCTCCCCGAGTCGCCCAGGTCAAGGCCCTGGAGCAAGGCCATCTCGCGCCGCTCCCCGAGCGCTCCCCGCCTCCCCGGCCGCTCATCAGCGCTGGCTCCGCCCCCCAGCCTCCTCCGCAAGAGCCCGAGCTCGACTGGGATGATCAGCCGGTGAAGGATAGCTGCGACGTCCTGGCGCAGCGCTGGGCGCTCCGAGGACAGGAGCTCTTCCAGCTCCTGAACGAGCATGGCGCGGCTCAGCACGAGGTCCGCGTGAACCTCAAGGACGGCCTCTTCGTCTGGGTCGACGGCAAGGGCCGCGTCTCCGCGGAGGCGCGCGCGCAGGTCCTCTGCAGCTTCTGCCAGGCCACCTCCGTCGTCTCCATGGCCTGGGCCGATCCGCTGGTGCGCGCCGCCGCCGTGCCGCGCATCGACGGCATGCTCTCCGAGCGCGACGACATCGACGAGGAGGGGGCCTGGCAGGTCGCGATGGAGGCGGCGGAGGCCTGCTGCGCCTCCTACCTCTACCGGGTCTCCGCGCCGCATGCCTGGTACTTCCTCGGCCTCACCGGGCTCACCTTCAGGCCGGCCCGCAAGCGCTTCAACCCGGGCCCCCCCGTGGGCCTCGTGCTCCGCGCCCTCGCCGAGGTCCGGCTGGCCATCGCCGGGCGCGCCGAGCCTTGCGACGTCGTCCGCGACCGCCTGCGCGCCCTCGGCAACGCCCTCTTCCACCAGGCCGAGTACACCTACCGCGGCACCGACTGGGTGGCGCGGCTCGAACGGACGGGCCGCTGCCTGCTCCAGCTCGGAAAGCGCCTCCCCCGCCCGAGCTTCACGGCCGTCGCTTCCGGGCAAGCCGTCGAGGACTGGCTCGGCCGCGACCTGGCCCTGGAGCTCGTGAAGTCGGTCGAGCTGCTCGAAGACGAGTGGACCCCGTTCAGCTAGAGGTCCCGTCGCGCATCGCCCGGAGCCGCAGCCGGAGCGCGTTCAGCCGGATGAACCCCGTGGCATCCGCCTGGTCGTAGACGGTGTCCTTCTCGAACGTCACGTAGTCCTCGCGGTACAGCGACGCCTCGCTCCGGCGCCCGACCAGCGTGACGTTCCCCTTGTACAACTTGAGGCGCGCCGTCCCGCTCACCCGACGCTGCGTCTGGTCGATCATCGCCTGCAGCATCTCCCGCTCCGGCGAGAACCAGAACCCCCGGTACACCAGCGCCGCGTACTCCGGAACGAGCGCGTCGCGGATGCGCATCACCTCCCGGTCCAGCGTGAGCGACTCCACCGCCCGGTGCGCCTTGTGGAGCAGCGTCCCTCCCGGCGTCTCGTACACCCCGCGCGACTTCATCCCCACGAAGCGATCCTCGACCACGTCGACGCGCCCCACCCCGTGCTCGCCAGCCACCGCGTTCAGCCGCTCGAGGAGCGCCACGGGACCGAGCGCCTCCCCGTCCACGGCCACCGGGTTGCCCGCCTCGAAGGTGATCTCCACGAAGCGCGCCGCGTCCGGTGCGTCCGCGGGATCGCGGGAGAGCAGGAACATGTCCCGCGGCGGCTCCGCCCAGGGATCTTCGAGGATCCCTCCCTCGAACGAGCAGTGGAACAGGTTCCGGTCCATCGAGTACGGCTTCTCCACCGTCGCCGTCACCGGGATCCCGTGCTGCTTCGCGTACGCGATGCAGTCGGTGCGCGACTTCAGGTCCCACTCCCGCCACGGCGCGATGATCTGCACCTGCGGATCGAAGTGCAGCGCGCCCAGCTCGAACCGCACCTGATCGTTGCCCTTCCCCGTGGCCCCGTGGGCGATGGCGTCGGCCCCCGCCGCCTTCACCGCGGCCATCATGCCCTCGATGATGCAGGGCCGCGCGAGCGAGGTCCCCAGCAGGTACTCCCCCTCGTACACGGCGCCTGCCCGCAGCGCCGGGAACACGAAGTCCCGCACGAACGTCTCGCGCAGGTCATCGAGCACGAACGCGCTCGCCCCGCTCGCCAGCGACTTCTCGCGCAGCGGCTCCAGCTCCTCCCCCTGGCCGAGGTCCGCGCACCACGCGACCACCTCGCACCCGTGGGTCTCGATCAACCAGCGGAGGATGACACTCGTATCGAGCCCGCCGGAGTAGGCGAGCACCACCTTGCGAACGGTTCGGGACATGGCGCGCCGCTTTGGCAGAGACCCGTCACCGCCGCAAGCCGGCGCGAGCCGGCACGAGCCGGCACGAACGCCAGAGATCGAGGCACGCGGTTCCGCGCTCTTCCGCCGTCACCGCGAGAACCAGGCCGTGTACCCCCGGGCCGCGGTCGGGTGCTCCGGATCGAAGGGCAAGCTCCGATCGTCGCTCCCCACGTGCACGCCCACCAGCAAGAGCCCCGACAGCCCCGAGAGCCCCACCACCGTGCGCTGCGCCCGCGCCTCGCCGTAGACCCCCCCGAACTCGGCCCGCCCCACCTCGGCACCTCGCGCATCGACCTTCACGAGGGCCCACCGGAACAGCGCCGGCACTTCCCAGTCGACCACCACGGTCACCTCGTCCGTGCTCCCCGCGCTCCCCGCGCTCCCCGCGCTCCCCGCGCTCCCCGCGCTCCCCGCGCGCGCGTTGCCTCCCGGATCGCTGCCCTGACCCCCCAGGTCCAGCCACAGGTACGTCGCCCCGGTCGGCGCGACCGGGCGCGCCGGCGCCACCCTCCGCGGCAGCGTCCCCACCGGGATGGACCAGTCGAGCCTCACCCGACCCGCCTCCCCGAGCCACGCCACGTCCGACAGATGCCTCCCATCGCTCCGCGACCCCATGAACGCGCGGGCCACCGCGAAATCGAGGAGCGTCCCTTCCACGTGCCGCTCCAGCGACTGCAGCGACGCCCGCAGCGCATCGAAGACGTCCGGCTCGTTCCGGAAGTGCAGCGCGCCTGCGGGCGTCTGCTGCCAGGCGATGGCCACGAGCCCGAGCAGCACCGCGCCGGGCGCTCCGATCCCGTACGCCTCGTCGAGATACCTCCCGAACAGCAGCGACCCATCCCGCAGGCCGAGGGTCCCGCCGAGCAGCGAACGCTCCGGCGCGCGCTGGAAGGACGCCACGGCCACGAGCTCCGCTTCGGGGCACGGCGCCACGACCGAGGAGAGATGGCTCGACACCATGGCCAGCTCCCCGGCTGCCGCACCTGCGTCGAGCCGCACCGCGATCCCGTGGGCGAGCGCGTACGCCACGTCCGAGCCGAGCGCGCACCCTGAAGACTTCCTCCCGCGCGGCAGCGCCACCACCCCGAACCCGCTCGCCCCGTCATGCCCCTCCCCCAGCGCTGGCCCGTCGTGACCCACGCGGGGCGCGAAGGGCGCCACCTCGGGCGCGAGATAGACGTCGAACGCCGGCCCGCCACCCCGATCGTCGTCGGGCAGCGGGCGCGGCAACCCGAGCGCGTCGTAAGCCCGCATCGCCTCTTCCGACCGCGTGAGCGCCTCCCCGAGCGCCTCTCCCGGGGTGCCGTTCGGGGCATGCACACACAGCGGCAGCGCGGTAGAGCAGGCGCGGAACGGGACCTGCGTGGGCTCGGGGCGACGCACCTCCGAGAACACCGGCAGCCCCTCCTGCGGCCCTCTCTCCTCGCGGACACCGGCGCCGCGGACACCGGCGTCGCGAACACCGGCGTCCACATCTGCGCCGCCTTCCACCTGGCCTGCGTCCTCTCCGGCCAGCATGGAACGCTCCGCGGGCTCCCCCGGCCCGACCAACGCCGACCCGGGGCTCGTGCACGCACCGCATCCCGCGATCACCGCGCCCACGGCCAGCATCGACGCTCCCCGTTGGCGGAGTGACGCGAGCGACACGAGCGCCGCGAGCGCCGCGGGGATTTGACACGCTCGCTTGCAGGGCTTTACAACCATCGGCATGCCCGCCGGCCCGGGCCTTGCCAATACCGGCGTACTCCCACGTTCTATACGCGCTCCGAGCCGCCGCCGCGAGGCGGCCACTGTGGTCCGGGGCGGGAACTTCAGGCGCGATGCAAGGGTTGCGATTCGATCCTGCGAAGGCAGTCACGTTCGACCTGGAGAACGGACTCGTCCACCTGGAGGGCGCCCCCGCGCGCTTGCTGGTCCCAGCTTCTGCGCTCGGCGTGCTCTGCGCCGCTGCCGGCCCCGAGGCGACCCTCAATTTCGGCCGCCAGCTCGGCAGGGCCATGGGAAGACGCCTCGCGAGCCGCCTCGGAGCGGCCGCACCCTCCGCTGCCGACGAGGACCCCTCCGCCGGGTTCAGGCCTCCCGTCGCCGCTGCCGAGGATCGCATCCAGGGCGTGCGCGCCGCCTCGCTCGACACCATCGTCGATCACCTCGGCGGCGAGGTCGCTCTCGCCGGCCTCGGGAGCCTCGCCATCGAGCGGTGGGGTGAGGCCATGGTGATGGTCCTCGACCAGTGCCCGCTCGACGCGGAGGCCGACCGGCTCCTCGAAGGCGTGCTCGAAGGAGCGCTCCAGGCTGCCTGTGGTCGCCCCGCGCGCGCGCTGTGCATCGACCGAGACGCCTCCCGTGCCCGGTTCCTGATCGCGAGCAGCGTCGCCCTGGAGCGGGTGCGCGCCTGGCTCGCCGCAGGCTCCTCCTGGGGCGAGGCGCTGGTGAGGCTCCACAGCCCTCCGCGGGGTGAAGCATGAGCGACGACAAGCGCATCAGCGCCCTCGAATCGCTGCTCGACCGCATCAAGCGCAACGCCGCAGAGCCGCGCGCCCCGCGTCACCCCGAGCCGTCGCTCAGCGCCCTCTCCGGCAGCGCTGGTGACGACGTCCTCGCGCTCGAGATCCCTGGCGCTTCCGACGTGAGCCCTGGCCGCTACACGATCACGGACGGCGCCTCCCCCCGACGCACCGCCTCGCAGGCCAGGTCCGTGGACACCATGGCGCCGCGACCTCCCACGGTGCCTCCCGCGAAGCCCGCCGTCCCTGCGGCCGCGAGACCCACGACAGTTCCCCCGCCCAGGCCAGGGACAGTCCCCCCTCCAAAGCCCGCAGGAGCGCCGACCCGACCGCCGCCGCCCCTCCCTGTCTCCGCCAAGTCCGTACCTCCTCCAGCTCCTCCTGCGCTTGCTCGTGAGGATGTGCTGGAGCTCGACGAGATCGATCTCGTCCTCGACGAAGACGAACGTGCCCGTGCGAGCCACACCGAGGAAGAGCTGCAGCGTGAGCTGAGCCAGGCCAGCCGGACCACGGGGCGAAAGCGCACCCACGCAGGCGAGGCCGTCGAGAAAACCACCGCCAAGAGCGCAGCACCCGAGAAGACGGCAGCGGACAAGACGTCCACGAAGAAGGTCGCTCCGGACAAGGGGACCGCCACGAAGAAGACGGCAACGGGGAAGGGGCCCGACAAGGCCGCGGCGGACAAGGCCGCCAGGGAGAAGGCCGCGGCGGACAAGGCCGCAGCGGACAAGGCCGCCAGGGAGAAGGCCGCGGCGGACAAGGCCGCAGCGGACAAGGCCGCCAGGGAAAGAGTCGCAGCAGAGAAGGCCGCAGCAGAGAAAGCCGCAGCAGAGAAAGCCGCAGCAGAGAAAGCCGCAGCAGATAGATCCGCGGCCCGTCGAGCGACCCTCGAAAAGGCCGCCGCTGACAAGGCGGCCCAGGAGAAGGCCGCCGCTGACAAGGCAGCCGCCTACAAAGCTGCTGCAGAGAAGGCCGCCGCTTACCGGGCAGCGACCGAGAAGGTGGCCACGGAGAAGGCCGCGGCGGGAGAATCCGCGGCTGCGAAAAGCGCAACTACCAGCACGGAGCAGCAACGCCCTGCGGAGACGACCACTCCCGGAAACCCCAGCCACGAGGCCCCCCCCGTCTCCGCCCGGCAACCCAGACACGACCTGCCCGCCGAGGAGCCCTTCCCGGACCTCCTCGATGACGAAGAGGCCCCCCCCGAGTCCGGTGAGGTCGCCAGTCAGCGCAAACCTTCCAGCACAGCCGGGCGCAGCAACGCCCTCGAAGCCTGGGCAAAAGCCTCCCCCTCGGAGGGGCACGACGCCGCGCTCGATCTCCAGCTCGCCCCCGAGCTCGCCCCGCCCGCCGTCGCTCTCCCCCAGGCGCTCAGTCCCTCCTTCCCGCTCGACATCGAGCCTGACATCGCCCGTCGTTCTCCCCTCCCGCAGAGCAGCGCCACCCGGTTCGTCGAAGCCACCCGCGCACCTCGGCCACCCACCTTCGGCGAGCTGCTCGACCTGTCACTCTCGCTCGGCGGCCATCACTAGCCCCCGAGGTCTCTCTCTCCCTCCAGCATTCCTGCGCGCTCGGCCCACCCCTTGCCCTCTTCAGGGCAGAGGGACCAGATCGGGCGCAACGTGAACGCCTCCACCAGCGAGGACGGGTTGCTCAGGCACTGCAGGGCACCCGAAGCGCGTCTGTCTGCTCGCGCGATCCACCGCGAGGTGCACCGGATGCACGATCCCAGGGAGGACCCGATGGCGAAGACAGCGATCAAGATCGACCAGAGTATCTCGTCCCAGCACTGGCTCGACCAGGCGGCCGATCCCCTTCAAAAGACCCTTCACCCCATCATCCACCGCTCCAGGGGGGTCGCGGACGCGCTCCACGGCCGCTGGCTCGGCCACCCGCTCCATTCGGTGCTCACCGACCTGCCCGTCGGCGCCTGGATGACCGCCCAGGCCTTCGACATGGCAGGCCTCCTCGGAAGCTCACGCAGCACCCGGAGCCTCCAGCGGAGCGCCGACATCCTGCACGCGCTCGGGCTCGCAGGCGCGATGGCGGCCGCCGTCGCCGGGATGGCCGACTGGTCCGACACGCGCGGCGACGCCAAGCGCCTGGGCTTCGTGCACGGGATGACCAACCTCGTCGTCGCTGGCCTCTACGGGGCCTCGCTGGTGGCCCGCAAGCGCAGCCGCCGCACGCTGGGCATCACCCTGTCGACCGTGGGCTTCGGCCTCCTGGGCTTCAGCGCCTGGCTCGGCGGAGAGCTCAGTTACCGCCACGGCGTGGGCATGCGCGGCAAAGCCAGGCGCCGCACCAAGGCCTCCCCGGATCAACGAGACGTCACCGACGCCTCACTCCCCCAGCTCCACACCCTCGGTCCCCCGTGAGAGCGAGCGTGAGAGCGTGAGGGAGGCTCGCAGGGCGTACCGTGGACCAGGATCCCGTCAGATCCTGCGCTGGCGCTGCTCACCGCGCTGACAGCGGGTGCGGCGGCAGGGCTCCGGAGGGGCTCAGGCCTCGGTGCCGGGCTCGCTCTCGCTGAGGAGCTTGCGCACCGTCGTCAGCAGCTCCTCTTCCTTGAACGGCTTCACCAGGTAGCCGTTGCACCCGTTGGCGTAGGCCACCTTCACGCTCTGCGGATCGGCGCGGGTGGTCATGATGATGATCGGCACCGCCTTCGTCGCCTCGAAGGCGCGCAGCCACCGGCATGCCTGGAAGCCGTCCATGCCGGGCATGTTCACGTCCATCAGGATGAGATCGGGGCGCTCCGTGATCGCCTGGCGGATGCCTTCCCGGCCATTGCGCGCGAGCACCACGTCGTAGGCCGAGAGCGTCCCCTGCTGCGTCGAGAGCGAGCTGAACGAGTCGTCGACGACGAGGATCTTCTTCTTCGTGGTGGTCACCGCCGGTTCGCGCACGCTGTCCGCTGCGCTGCGGTTCCCGGTGCTCGACACAGGGCCAGATTTCAGGCCACTCGTCGGCTCTGAATCCCCTCCGACGGGGGAGCTCTTTGGCGGCATGTTACGAGCGTCGCGCATGAGTATCTCCCTTCCGGCACGTGGATTCCCTGGGCGCCGGTAGCCGGGATCGTTCGTGCCGATCCCCATTGAAGTCTATCAGGTACTCTCTACCCCTGGCATGCCTTTCGGCATCACGCCAACCTGCGTCACATCCGCACGTAAGAGACATCGAGATCCCTCAACCAGGTCCGCTGCCGCCGCACGAACACCCGTGTTGCCCGGACGGCAGCTTCTTCGAGCGCTCCAGCCGACAAGCGCCCCTCCACGTGCTCCCGCACCTGCTTGTACCCCACCGAGCCCATCGCCCGCGCGCTCCCATACCCGCGCGTGAGTAGCCCTCGCACCTCCTCCACCCACCCGTGGCTCAGGAACTCCCGGACGCGCACATGGATGCGCCGCTCCAGCTCATCCCGCTCCCGGGAGACCCCCACCAAGCGAGCGGCGTGCCGTCGCTCCTGGAACCCGTGCGCCGCATGCCACGCACTCTGCGGCTTTCCTGTCAGCTCGTAGATCTCCAGGGCCCGGCTCACCCGCACCATGTCGTTCGGCGCGAGCCGCGCCGCGCTCTCCGGGTCCACCGCGGCGAGCTGGGCGTGCAGCGCCGGGCGCCCCTCGCGCTCGGCGAAGGTCTTGTGACGCAGCCGGATCCCCTCGTCTCCAGGAGGTGCCGGGGCGAGTCCCCACACCAGCGCCTTCACCCACAGGAACGTCCCGCCACACACGATCGGTGTCCGCCCCCGCCCCCGGATGTCGGCGATGGCTTCCCCGGCCATCTGCGCGAACCGCTGCGCGTCGGCCGCATCGTGCGGGTCCAGCGCGTCCACCAGGTGGTGCCGTACCCGCGCGCGCTCCTCGGCGCTGGGCTTGCCGGACCCCACGTCGAACTCCCGGTAGATCTGCACGCTGTCCGCGCTGACCACCTCGCCCCCGAAGCGCTCTGCCAGGCGCACGGCGAGCTCGGTCTTGCCGCTCGCCGTCGGTCCCACCACCACCACCAGCTCCTCCGCCGTGGGCGGCGCGAGCGTGCTCCAGTCGGCCGCGGCACCGCCCGGAGCGTCATCGACGTCCGTGTCGTCGGCGCGGGTGTCGTCGGCGCGGGTGTCGTCAGCGCGGGTGTCGTCAGCGCGGTCGAACCCCGCGCTCATCGCCGCCCCACCCGGTGCTCGAGCTCTCCCCACCCCACCCGCATCACCACCGGGCGGCCGTGCGGGCAGTGTCCGGCGAAGTCCACCTCGTCGAGCGCGTTGAGGAGCGCCTGCGCTTCCTCCGGTGACATCGGATCGCCTGCCCGCACCGAGCCGTGGCAGGCCATCGTCGCCAGCGCCAGGTCCACCGCCCCCGAGAACGCGCGCTCTCCCGCGTGCCCCAGCTCGTCGAGCAGATCGCGCGCCAGGCGTTCCGGGGCCGCGCGCGCCAGGATCCTCGGCACCGCGTGCACCGCAAGCTGCGCAGGCCCGGCGGGCCGCATCTCCAGGCCAGTGCGCGCGATGTCGTCCTGCGCCTCCTCCACCATGGCCACCTCCGCCGGCGTGGCCTGCAAGAGCACCGGGAACAAGAGCTTCTGTGACGCAACCTCGCGCGCCACGTAGCCCTCCCGGAGGCGGTGGAACGTCACCCGCTCGGCCGCGGCGTGCTGATCGAGGAAGTAGATCCCGTCCGCCCCCTCGCACACGAGGAAGGTCGCGCGCACCTGCGCCGCGAACCTGAGGCCCCGGAACACCGTCGGCCGCTCCGCAGTCGCGCTCAGGATCTGACCCGCCGTCGGATACGCGGTGAGCGGCGCGCCGGGCTGCGGCCGCGGCGCGCCCGACGCGGAGGCCGACGCAGGTGACCGCTGCGCGCCCTCTCCGGACGTCACCAGAGCGAGGAACGGGAGCTGTGCATTCACGGGCGCAGGCGCCTTCGGCTCCGCGCGAACCACAGGCCCTGCCGCCTGGACCTCTCCCCCGAGCCCCCACGGATCGCCAGTGCCCTGCGCCTCGGCGGGACCTCCTGGCGCTCCCCTCGCACCAGCCTCGATGCTGCCCCCGCGCGCTCCTCGCGCCTCGTCGCCTTCGGCGTCAGCAGCGGCATGCCTCTCCAGCCCATTCTCCGCGCGCACCGGCCCATCCCCGGCGCGCACCAGCCCATCCCCGGCGCGCACCGGCCCATCCCCGGCGCGCACCCCGCCCTCGCGCCAGCGCTTCTCCTCGCCCTCGTCCGCGCCAGGGTCTCCGGGGGCGCTCTCCGTCCCCGCGTTGCTGCTGCCCGACCACGACCAGCCCTCTCCCTGCGCCTCCGCGGCTGGCTTCTGCTTGCGGTCCGGCCACGACCAGCCGCCGCCTTGCGCTTCTGCAGCCGGCTTCTGCTTGCGCTGTCCCCAGCCACCGCCGCCTGGCCCCGGCGCCGGCAACCCGAACGCTGCCGCCACCTGCCCGGCGATGATCCGCTGCAGCGACTCCGCCACCGTGCGCCCGTCGGCGAACCGCACCTCGGCCTTCTGCGGGTGCACGTTCACGTCTACCAGCGTGGGCGGCAGGTCCAGGAACACCGCGCCCACCGGGTAGCGCCCCGGCTCGAGCACGCTCCCGTAGGCGAGGCCCACCGCGCGCGCGAGCGTCCTGTCGCGCACGTGCCGCCCGTTCACGAACAACCACAGCCAGCCCGCGCCCGCCCGCGCCCGCTCCGGCCGCGACACGAACGCCTCCACCCGGAGCGGCCCGCGCTCGCCCGCGCACGTCGCCAGCTCCTCACCGTCGAGCGCCGCGCGCACCCGCTCGGCCCGGCTCGACGCCCGCAGCCACTCCCGCGCCACGCGCCCCTCGCGGGAGAGGATCACCGTCACCCCGGGCTCGCTCAGCGCCAGCGCCTGCACCACCTCGGTCACGTGCGCCGACTCCGTGGCCACCGCGCGCAGGAACTTCCGGCGCGCCGGCACGTTGAAGAACAGGTCGCGCACCTCCACCACCGTGCCCACTGCGCACCCGCACGGCGTGACCTTCGGCGCCCCCCCGCCCTCGATGCGCACCTCGGTCCCCTCCGCGTCCACCTCGCGCCGCGTGCGCAGCGCGAAGCGGCTCACCGAGGCCACGCTCGGCAGCGCCTCGCCGCGGAAGCCGAAGCTCTGGATCGCGTGCAGGTCGTCGATGCGGGTGATCTTGCTCGTCGCGTGCCGCAGCACGGCGAGCGAGGCGTCCTCCCGCGCCATGCCCGAGCCGTCGTCGGCGACGCGGGTCAGCACGACGCCGCCGCTCTCGATGTCCACCTGGATGCGCCGCGCCCCGGCGTCGAGCGCGTTCTCGACCAGCTCCTTCACCACGCTCGCCGGCCGCTCCACCACCTCGCCGGCCGCGATCTGGTTGGCCAGATCCTCCGGCAGCACGCTCACCCGCCGGGCATCCTTCACGCCTTGCGCGCCGCGCTCGCCGCGCGTCGAGCCCCCCGACCCGACCGCGTTCACGGCTCCTCCGTGTCGTCCCTGGTCGCGGCCGCCATCGCCTGGAACCACAGCCGCGCCGGCGCCCGCGTGATCGCGAGCGCGATGAGCGCGAGGGGACCCAGCCCGAACACCACGAACCGGAACCGCTGCGCCATCCACAACAGCCTCGGATCGGTCATGGACGCGCGCTCCTGCTCGGTGAGCCCGCCGGGCAAGAGCGAGGACGCCTGGGCCATCATCCCGATCCACGACGCGCGCACCGCGGGCGTCAGGGCGTAGTCGAGCGCCACGAACACCGCGTTTGCGGCCACCGCCTGGAGCAAGAACGTCCGCGAGCCCCGCCTGCCGCTGAGGGCCAGGAACCCCGCCACGCAGAGCAGCCCTCCGAGCAGCATCCGCCCGACCCCGAGCGGAAAGGTCACCCGGGCGTGCTCCGCGAGCGAGCGCAGGTGCGCCGCGTCACCGAGCCGGAACAGGATCTGGATCTGGATCTGGATCGGCTCCGCCTCTTCGGCCTGAGCCGCCTCCTCGGCCTGAGCCGCCACGGTCGCGAGGTTGGGCATGGTCCCTTCCCGCAGGATCAGCGTCGAGCCGCATCCGTTGACCAGCCCCTGCAGGCCGAGGACCACGGCGAGGACGAGCGCCGCCATGACATACCAGGGCCGGAGTGACCGGGCGCGGACGAGGGGCGGGACCGACGAGCTCACGAAACCGGGGCAGCGTGTAGCACGTTCTCCCGGTCGAGTAACGTCGCTGTCCCCTGCGCTGGCGCCGTGGGCCTGCCTCGGGGGCCAAAACCCGGCGTCGGATGGCGCCCTTCGAGAGAGCTGTACTATACAGAGGGGCGCAGCAAGCGAGGTCCAGTGGCGAAGAACAGCGAGCCGCACACGAAGCAGACCGAGGATTCAGCCGCCGCGACGTCCGCTCCGGGCTCCGGCATCTCTGCCGTGTCGTCGCCCGATGGCGCCGCATCCGGCACCGTCTTGGTCGGCACGTCGAAGGACGAAGCGACCGAGAGCGCTCCGGCGACGAAGTCCTCGCCGGCGACGAAGTCCTCGCCGGCCGCCCCGGCTGCTGCGGCCCGGGCGCCCAGGCGGCAACGCCAGCCAGCACGTGCCAGGGCCGGCAAGGCCGCCAAGGCGACCGCGGCGGCGCCGGCCCGCGCTACAGCTCAGAAGGGCCGCGCGGGTAGCGCTGGCCGCGCGGGTAGCGCTGGCCGCGCGGGCGCCGATGAGGACGACGAGCTGGAGGCGGACGACGCGGACGCCGAGGCGAATGCCGACGCAGACGCCGACGCGGATGTCGACGCGGACGCCGAGAGCAAGCGCGCCGACGGCGACGGCGGTGACGAGGAGGTCATCGAGGCCCAGGGCGAACTCGTCGACGACGGCGACGAGGCGCATGACCACGACGACGGTCACGTGAGCGGCACCCACGACACCGACGTCTTTGCCGCCGCCCAGCGCGCTGGCGTCGAGGGTGACGTGCTGGAGGACGAGGATCTCCACCTCGATCGCGGCGCTGCCCTCTCCCGCACTGACCCGCTCCAGGCGTACCTCCGCGAGGTGCAGCGCTACCCGCTGCTCACGCCCACCGAGGAGAAGGATCTCACGGTCAAGTACGTGCAGACCGGCGACGTGAACATCGCCGCCCGCCTCGTCACCGCGAACCTGCGCCTCGTGGTCAAGCTCGCGTACGAGTACCGCCGTGCCTACAAGAACATCATGGACCTCATCCAGGAGGGCAACATCGGCCTGATGCAGGCCGTGAAGCGCTACGACCCGTACCGCGGGGTCAAGCTCTCCTCGTACTCGGCCTGGTGGATCCGCGCGTACATCCTCCGCTTCATCCTCAACAACTGGCGCCTCGTGAAGCTCGGCACGACGCAGGCCCAGCGCAAGCTTTTCTTCAACCTGAACAAGGAGAAGGCCAAGCTCTCCGCGATGGGCATCGACCCCACGCCGAACGAGATCGCCAAGCGCCTCGACGTCGAGGAGCACGAGGTCGTCGACATGGATCGCCGCCTCTCCAACGGCGAGGCCTCGCTCGACGCGCCGGCCGGCGACGCCGAGGGCCGCACCATCTCCCGCGTGGAGCTGCTCCCGAACCCCGGCCAGGGCCCCGAGATCGACTTCGAGTCGCAGGAGGTCGGCCACCTCGTCCACGACCGGCTCGCCGAGTTCAGGAAGACGCTCACCGGCAAGGACATCGACATCTTCGACAAGCGCATGGTCGCCGAGGACCCGCTCACCCTGCAGGAGCTCGGCAACACCTTCGGCATCTCCCGCGAGCGCGTCCGCCAGCTCGAGTCGCGCCTCACCCAGCGCCTCCGCGAGTACCTCCGCGAGGAGCTCGGGGACGCCGTCGAGGCGCGCTGATCCTTGCCTGTCGGCACCCTGTACGTGGTGGCCACGCCCATCGGCCACCTCGGTGACATCACCCAGCGCGCCGTCGAGGTCCTGCGCGCGGCGGACCGCATCCTCGCCGAGGACACGCGCCGCGCCCGCGCCTTGCTCTCGCACCTCGGCATCGGCGGCAAGCCCGTGGACCGCCTCGACGAGCACGCCAGCGACGCCGACCTCGCCCGCGCCGCCGCCCACCTCGCCGCGGGCGAGCAGCTCGCCTTCATGACCGACGCCGGCACGCCCGTGGTGAGCGATCCTGGCAACGCCCTCGTCCGCGCCGCCGCCGCGGCCGGCGCGCCCGTGGTCCCCATCCCCGGCGCCTCCGCGGTGATGGCGGCGCTGAGCGTCTCGGGCCTGGTGACCGGCGGCTTCCGCTTCGTCGGCTTCCTCCCGCGCGGCGGCCGCGAGCGCCGCGAAGCGCTGGCCCTCGTCGCCTCCACGCCCGAAGCCGTGGTGCTCTTCGAGTCCCCCCACCGCACGACCGACACCCTGCGCGACCTCGCCGAGCGCATCCCGCGCCGGCAAGTCCTGATCGCCCGCGAGCTGACCAAGGTGCATGAAGAGCTCCTGCGCGGATCCCTCGCCGACCTCGCCGCGCGCGCCCAGGAGCGCGAGTGGCGCGGCGAGGTCACCCTGGTCGTCGGCCCCGCCGAGCCCGGCGAGGCTGGCGAAGCCGAAGGCCTGAGCGACGCCGAGATCGACGCCCGCATCGACCGCGATCTCGCCCTCGGCCGCCGCCCCCGGGACATCGCCGACGAGCTGTCCGTGGAGCTGGGCGTCCCCCGCCGCACCATCTATGCCCGGGTGACCGCGCGCAAGGGCTGACCGGAGCGGCACCGGGGTTCGCGCGTCGTTTGTGCGTCGTTCGGGCATCAGGGAGCGCGGCGCGCCGCGGACACGGAAGGCTTCCGCGACGGTGCGGCGGCCCGCCCTCAGGCCCAGATGTGCCCTCTGCCTGCCGGACAAGCCGTCTTCCGCAACATCCACGTCCCTTTTTCGGGGGACGGGTCCTCTCCCGGAAAAACCCCGTCCCTTTTTCGGGGGACGGGTCCTCTCCCGGAAAAACCCCGTCCCTTTTGCGGGGGAGGGCTCGTCTCCCGGAAAAACCCCGTCCCTTTTGGCGGGCAGGGGTCGTCTCCCGGAAAACCCGTGCCCCTTTTTCGGAGGACGGGTCGTCTCCCAAAAAACCGCGTTACGTGGTCGGGGGAGGGGTCGTCTCCCGAAAAATCCGTGGTGCTGCGGATCCGCGGCTGTCTCTCCCTATATAGATGAAGGGATCGCCGCCCTGGGCCCCTCCGGTGGCCCGCAGGACGGTGCTTCTCTCACCTCTGCCCACCCCGGCCTCGTCCAGCGCAGCCGCCACGCCGGGGACCTGCGCAAGGACGACCGCCCGGCCCTCTCTCCCATTCTCCCGGAGCTCCGCGTCTCCTGAAGCGTCTGCGGCTCAGCGGATGATCAGCTCCTGCACCTTGCCGCGGCCGGAGGCCTTGCAGTTCACGGCGCGCGCGGCGCCCACCGAGGCCAGCTCGAAGCGCTCGCCATAGAGGGCGTGCACCTCCGGCGCTGACGAATTCGAGAGCAGCACGTGCACCCCGCGGGCCTTGAGCTTCCAGGCCACGTCGCGGAGCCGCTCGTGCTCGGTCATTCCGAACCCGCCGCGGGTGTAGGACGTGAAATTCGACGAGGCCGACAGGGGCACGTAGGGAGGGTCGAAGTACACGAAGTCGCCGGGCCTGGCCCGGTCGAGCACCTTCTCGAAGGACTCGCAGCGCAGGGTCGTCGCCCGCAGCGCCTCCGCGCAGGCGCGCAGGTTCTCGGCGTCGCAGATCACGGGGCTCGTGTAGTCACCGAAAGGCACGTTGTAGACGTTGCTCCGGTTCACCCGGTAGAGGCCGTTGAAGCCGGTCCGGTTCAGGTAGATGAACCAGGCGGCGACCTCCGCGTCGCTCCGGGCGTCGATGTCGATGCCCCGCATCTCCAGGAAGAATGCGCGGTCGTGCGGGTAGCTCGAGAGCAGGTCGATCACCTCCTCGACCGCGTCGCGCACGCCCCGGTAGGTGCGGATCAGCCTCTCGTTCGCGTCGGACAGCACCGCGCGGTGGGGCCGGGCGTGGAAGAACAGGGCCCCGCCGCCGACGAAGGGCTCGTGGTAGGTGCCATAGTCCGCGGGAATGCGCGGTGACAGCTCGGGCAGGAGCTGTCGCTTGCCGCCGACCCACTTCAGGAAAGGCCGCGCCTTGTCCGGCGTGGGGGTCGGGGCCTCGAGCCGCCGCCGCCGCCGCGTGCTGGCGAGGCCGGGGTGGGTCTCGGGGGCGGGGCTGTGCAGCGATGTCCGTTGGGGTCGGGCCGCGGTCTGAAGCATCGTCTCCCGGGGCGGTATTCGACGTCGTTCACGCGGGCCAAGTTCTCGACGCGCAGGGACTCGCGGGGACTCCAGGAGAGCCGTGGGCTTCCTCTCACGCGCGCTCGCGGGGAGCCGCTGCGTGTCGCGCAAGGGAGGCTGGTGCGCGCGTCACGAGGTGCGTCATCAAGGGTAGGGAGAGGTCGTCGACTGCAGCGCGACGAAAACGAGCAGCAATGGAACGCGCGATCGCAATCGGTGCGTGGCCCGGGAACTGCAAGTCCTGATGAGCACAGACGCGCGAGCGTCGCAAAGGAGATTGCATCGTGCCCAGCAAGAAGACGGTGAAGCGCGCGCAGCAAGCGAAGCGCGGGGGGAAGGCGCCGACGACCCAGGCCGGTGAGTTCGTCCACGAGGAGATGGATCACATCAAGGAAGGCAAGCACGGGGCTGCCTCGAAGAAGCAGGCGGTTGCCATTGGCCTGAGCAAGGCGCGTCGCGCCGGGGTCAAGGTCCCGAAGAAGTCGTCGTCGAAGTCCTCGACGTCGAAGTCTGCCGCCTCGAAGGCGAAGACTCCGTCGAAGGCGAAGTCGTCCGCGAAGGCGAAGTCGTCGAAGTCGTCGAAGTCGTCGGCGAAGGCGAAGTCCCCGGCCAAGGCGAAGACGTCGACGTCGAAGACCTCGGCGTCCAAGCCGAAGACGAGAGCGTCGAAGGCGAAGACGTCGACGTCGAAGACGGCCCCGAAGAAGCGCCAGACGAAATCGACGGCGAAGCGGTCGACGGCGAAGCGCGCCACGGGGACCACGGCCCGCAAGCGCGCGACAGGCACCACGGCCCGCAAGCGCGCCACGGGGACCACGGCCCGCAAGCGCGCCACGGGGACCACGGCCCGCAAGCGCGCCACGGGGTCGAAGCGGTCGACGGCGACGCGCGCGACGGCGAAGCGGTCGACGGCGAAGCGCGCCACGGGGACCACGGCCCGCAAGCGCGCGACAGGCACCACGGCCCGCCGCCGGAGCGCCTCCACCACCCCGCAGCGTCGGAGTGCCGGAACTGCGGCCCGCAAGCGGAGCGCTGCGAGCCGTGCGCGTCGCACCACCGGGGCGTCGACACGAGGTCGGCGCACCTCCGGGGCGCGCAGGGCTTCGGGTGTGCGCCGTCAGGGTGCGCGGTAGCTGCACACCAGCGACCGAGTCGCGCCGAGATCCATGGGCAATTCTTGCTCTGGTCCATGCAGCGCGCGTTGCGTCAAACGAAGCCTGTTTCCGCGGCGAAAGACGTCCTGGAGCAACGCGCCACAGAGGGCTGCGCAACGTGCGCACCCTCGCTCGCTCGAGCCTCCACGTTCATCAGGTTCGTACCGGGTCCCTGGTGAGTGAGTGAAGCGCTCACGCTCTCTCTCGGGGGTAGCGACCCTCGGAACCGCACGGGCCGACAGGCCCCTGATTCAAGCTACGCAGTACTGCAGGTTCGTACCGGGTCCCTGGTGATGCGCTCACGCATGCCCGCGAGTTCGTACCGGGTCCCTGGTGATGCGCTCACGCTCCCTCTCGGGGGTAGCGACCCTCGGGAGCGTAGGGGCCGTCAGGCCCCTGATCCAGGGTACGCAGTACCAGTACTTGGGTGGCGGCGCGGTGGCCGCTGCGCAGGGCGCCGTGGACGGTGCCGATGGCCTCGGAGCATGTCGCCTCGCCGGCGATGTAGAGGGTGTCTTCCACCGGCGTGGCGAGCGTGTCGGCCGCGTCTTCGGCGCCTGCGGTGATGAACGCGTAGGCGCCGCGGGCGTAGGGGTCGAGCAGCCAGTCGAAGACCCACGCGCCCGTGCAGCGTGCCGCGAGCGCTGCCTCGTCCTGCCCGAGCGCCCGCGCCAGCACCCCCTGTGCCTCGTCGGCGATGGCGCGTGCACCGCGCCCCGACAGGGCTGCCGCGTTCGACCCGCCCGCCCATGCCACGAGCATGGTGGGGCTCCCGGACGCGCGGGGTGCCTTGCCGGGCAGGGCCCAGAACACGGAGAACGCCTCGCCGGGCGTGTGCAGGAACGTCGGCTCGCCTGGACCGGTCGAGAAGGGCGCCGCGAATGCCAGCACGACCCGCACCACGGGGCCCATCCCGAGGGATGCGATGGCGTGCTGGGTCGCTTCCGGGAGCGGCGGCGTGAAGCGGATCGCCCCCTCGGCGCCGGCGGGGAGCTGGAGCACCCCGATCGGCAGCGTGATCACGGCGGCGCGCGCCTCGAAGGTGCGCATGCGGGCCCCGGGGTACGTGCGCGCGTCCACCTCCACCCGCCCGCGTTCCCAGCGTACTGCGGTGACGACCGTGTCGAGCAAGAGCCGGTCTCCGAGTGGCGCCGCCAGCGCGCGTACGAGGGCCCCGTAGCCTGGCTGCACCCGGAACGTCGCCGACTCCGAGGATGCCGACGCCCCCTGCTCGGCGCGGGCGGTGCCGCGCGCGCTGGCGAGCGCGACGGGGGCGGCGTGGAAGCTCTCCACGTAGGTGGCCGCGCGCGCGCGCGCCTCGGGGCTCCAGCGCGCCTGGGTGGATGGCAGCGCGAGGAAGTCGGCGACGCTGCCGTCGGCGTCGGCGAACGCTTCCAGGATCTCGGCCATCTCGGCGAGCGATGGCTCCGACGCGGGCGATGGCTCCGACGCTCGGGTCCCGACGTCGACCTGTCCACTTCCGACGTCGACCGTGGCGATGCCTGCGCGCGCCAGAAGCTCCCAGAGTGGCTCGGGGGTGCCGTGCACGAACTCCGCGCCTGCCTCGATGGAGAGGCCCTCTGCATCGAGCGTGGCGAGCCGTCCTCCGGGGCGTGCGCGCGCCTCCAGGATCGAAACTTCCACCCCGGCTTCCAGCAGCCGCGAGGCAGCCGCGAGACCGGCCATCCCGGCGCCGATCACCAGCACGTTTTCGCGTGAGCGCGCCATCCCTGCACCCTACCGCAGACGCGCGGACCCGAGGTACGGTGCCTCTTTCTTCACAGCGTCCCGGGCGGTGAATGCCGGGGAAGGAGCATGCAGGATGTGGGGTGATCTCTTGAGGCGGGGGCCGGGGCGGATCGCAGGAGTCGTGGCGGTGGCGGGCGCCTCGGCGCTCCTCATGGGGTGTCCCAGCTACTCGTCGATGACGACGGCCAAGGCCGTGACCCCGGGGCAGTTCGAGATCGCGGTCTCGCCAGGGGCGACGGGGCTGAGCTACAGCGCGCTCGGAGGCACCTCGTCGGAGAACGATGGCACGGCCGTCATCCCCAACATCGACTTCGGCCTCCGTTACGGCTTCCACGAGCGCTTCGACGCCGCCTTCCAGATCAGCGGCTGGGGCAACTTCGGGCTCGACGCGAAGGTGAACTTCCTCGACACCGAGTACGTCGCGCTGGCGGTGGACCCTGGCGTCAACAGCACCTTCGTGTCGCCGGGCGGCTCGACGGCGGGGTTCGTGCAGTTCCAGATCCCGCTGCTCGTCGACCTCGCGCCCACCGACTGGATGCGCTTCACGATTGGCCCCCGCTACATCGGCGTCTCCACCTTCAGCGAGGGCGGCGGCTCGTACCAGAACTTCGCTGGCGGCTCGCTCGGCATCGAGTTCATCGTCAGCGACCTGGTGCGGCTCCAGCCTCACGCGGGCGTCGCCACCTGGCTCGACAACCTGGACAACAACGCGGCGCTCTTCTTCTCGGCGGGCTTCGCGGTGAAGTTCCGGGTGGGCGAGCCGTACGACAAGCCCGCGCCGTCGCGCCGGCCCCCGTCAGAGTCCCCGTCAGAGTCCCCGTCAGAGTCCCCGTCAGAGCCCCCGTCAGAGCCGCACCGCCTGCCACAGCCGGTTCCTCTTCCCTGACCGCCGCGCCTGCCGCAGCAGAGGCGAACGCTGGACCCCTGGCCGCGGGGCGGGCGATCCGCCAAGATCTCTCCCCATGTGGATCGAAGCGCGCAAGTTGAAGTTGCCCTCCCCCGCGGAGGCGTTGCCGGGCAGGACCGAACGCATGCCCGTGCCTGAGCGACATTTCGTGAGCGGCCACCGCCTGACCCCGCCCTTTCCCGAGGGGATGGAGCATGCCCTCTTCGGGATGGGGTGCTTCTGGGGCGTCGAGCGCAAGTTCTGGAAGGTGAACGGCGTGTACACCACGGCCGTGGGCTACGCGGCGGGCGTGACGCCGAACCCCACGTACCGCGAGGTCTGCACGGGCGGCACGGGTCACAACGAGGTGGCCTTGGTCGTCTTCGACCCCGCGGTGATCTCTTATGAGGAGCTGCTCCGCCTCTTCTGGGAGAACCACGATCCGACCCAGGGCATGAGGCAGGGCAACGACGTGGGCACCCAGTACCGCTCGGGCATCTATTGCTATGACGAGGGGCAGCGGAAGGCGGCCGAGGCTTCCCTGGAGGGGTACCAGAAGGAGCTCACGGCGGCTGGGTATGGCCGGATCACCACGGAGATCCTCGACGCGCCCGAGTTCTACTATGCCGAGGAGTACCACCAGCAGTACCTCGCCAAGAACCCGGACGGTTACTGCGGGGTCGGCGGCACCGGCGTCTCCTGCCCGGTGGGCCTGGTGCGCCCCGCCCAGGCCTGATCCAGCGTTCTCCTCGCGCCCTCCCCCCTCCTCTCCAGCCATGGACGCTCTCCCCAATGGATAGGGGTATCGTCCGGCGTCTGCCCCAATAGGTCGTGGTTTCGCGATCGGCGCGAGATCCGCGGGAGAAATAGCGGATCCGCGCGTGATCCGTCGCTTGAGGCATCTCTGGATCGCGTGCTAAGGTCCGGATCCGCCAGACGCTGCATTGCGTCTCCAATGCGTCCTCGGAGGCAGTATGCCGACCTCCTCGGCCGCCGTCCGCCTTGTTGAAGAGCGGGACGACGCACCACGTGCGCGCCCGTTTCTCAAGTGGGTGGGGGGCAAGGGCCAGCTTCTCGATCAATATCGCCCCCTGTTTCCCAAGCGATTCGGCCGCTATTTCGAGCCATTCGTCGGTGGCGCGGCGGTGTTCTTTCACCTCCGGACCTCCACCTCGGTGGATCTCGACGCGGCGCTGACGGACGTCAACGAGGAGCTGGTCAACTGCTACCGCGTCGTCCGTGACGAGGTGGAGCCGCTGATCCAGGTGCTCCAGGGGCACCGCTACGACCGCGACCATTACTACGCGGTCCGCGGCCTGGAGCCGCGGGACATGTCCCACGTGGAGCGGGCGGCGAGGACGGTGTTCCTGAACCGGTCCGGCTTCAACGGCCTGTACCGGGTGAACCAGGAGGGGCGCTTCAACGTGCCGTTCGGGCGCTTCACCAAGCCGAAGATCTGCGACGCGGAGAACCTGCGGACCTGCTCGTCCGCGCTCCGCGGCGTCCACCTCGCCGTGCGCGATTTCTCGAAGGTCGCGGACGACGTGAATCCCGGCGATTTCGTCTACCTCGACCCGCCCTACCCGCCGGTGTCGGCGACGGCGAACTTCACGTCCTACATCCCCGGCGGCTTTAACTGGGCCGACCAGCTCCGCCTCTACGAAGTGTTCTGCACGCTCGCGCAGAAGCGGGCCTTCGTGATGCTGTCCTGCTCGGATGTGCCGCAGATCCGGCACGTCTACCGCGATTTCTCCATCGACTCGGTACAGGCCTCGCGCAGCATCAACAGCCGCGCCACCGGCCGGGGCAAGGTCGGCGAGATCGTGGTCCGCAACTACTGAGGCGCCGAGCGCCTGGGCCCCTCAAAAGCGTCGCCGAGCGCCTGCGCTCACAGCGGCTGCGCTTCCGAGCGCCTGCGCTCCCGGCGGCTGCCACCCTCCTCCTTATTCTCTGTGACTCGCGACGGCCAGGGGCGCGCCCTGGAGCGGGTGGGCCAGGCGTTCCTGGTCTGTTGTCTCACGTTCGTCCGCTCCTGGATCCAAGGGCGTTTGGTCAGCCGTACCTGGGTGAGGCGGTGATCAGGAACGACTGATCAGT
Source organism: Chondromyces apiculatus DSM 436 (assembly GCF_000601485.1). GTDB lineage: Bacteria > Myxococcota_A > Polyangia > Polyangiales > Polyangiaceae > Chondromyces > Chondromyces apiculatus. The sequence goes on along the minus strand of NZ_ASRX01000065.1, from coordinate 38,179 downwards.
CATTCCGTGCCGTGCACGCCATTCGCCGGGTTTTCGGGGGGGCGGTGCAATGGCGGACCGGTACTACTGATCAGTCATTCCGTGCCGAATGGTCCATGCGCCCGGCCGCCGCGGCGCCTGATGCAATGGCAGACCGGTACTACTGATCAGTCATTCCGTGTCGGACACGAGATCCGTCGCGCCCTGGGCACCCTGCGGAGGGCGTCGGCGCGGAGGGCCTGCATCGCCTCGCCATTCCAGATCTCCAGCAGGCTCTGCTGAAGGAGGTTCCCGACGGGCGGGTGGTCGTAATCGATGGGGTGCACCGTCCCGTCCGGATCCACCGCGGCCTGCTCCCAGGCCATGCGGCAGGTGTTGAAGCGGGCCCGGTTGGCGTAATCATCGGCCTCGCGGAAGGCGCGCAGCTCGGGGCGGGTGCGGGCCTCGCAGGCGCAGCCGGTGGGGGGGGCCCGGTGGTCGACGAGCACGACCGGGGAGCCGCGCAGGGCCTCGCGCAGGGCCTCCATGGCCTCCTCCACGGCGGGCGCGTGCGGGGAGAGCAGCTCGTGGGCGGCGAGGGGGGTGGACGGCACCATCTCCTCGACCTTCAGCCAGTCCACCCCGAGGTCCATGGCGAGCCGGCCGAGGTCGGGGAGTTCGCGCACGGCGCTGCGGCTGACCACGGTGGAGATGCCCACCCGCAGGTCGGCGCCGAGGGCGCGCCGGGCGGCGAGGGTCTCGCGCACATGGGTGATGATGGTGGGGAAGCTGCCTCCTTCGCGCAGTGCGTCATTGGTGCTGGCGGTGGCGCCATCGAGGGAGAAGGCCACGCTGGTGACGCCGAGGGCGATGATCCGGCGGGCGGTGGCGCCGTCGAGGAGCATGCCGTTGGTGAGGAGGTGCACGTCGGTCGGCTGGCCCTGCCGGGCGCGCTGGAGGGCCGCGAGGACCTCGGGAAAGATGCCGGCGGTGAGGGACTCGCCGCCGTGGACGAAGCCCACGTACTCGGCGGCGGCGAAGGCTTCGCCGAGGGCGTCGACGAGCCAGGGTTTGAGGGTGCGCGCGGTGCCCTCGCGCGTTCTCCGGGGGGCTGCGGTGATGCAGTGGCGGCAGCGGAGGTTGCAGCGCTCGGTGACGGTCACGTAGAGGTGCACGGGGAGCGCGAGGGGGGCGAGGTCGCCCTCGCGGAAGGCGGTGAGGGCGCGGGCGCGGCTCGTGCGGAGCAGCTCCCTGGCGGCGAGGTCGATCTCGGGCGGGAGGGCGCGGCGGAGCACGATGGCCGCCTGCGGGCCGAGGGAGACGGTGCCGCGCTCGGTGTCGACGCTCGCTGCGCCCAGGGTGAGGCGGGGCTCGGCGAACGAGGGCGCGCCTTCTGGAAGGCGGACCTCGCAGGGGGAGGCGTCGGCGTTGAGGAGCACGTCGATGATCTCCGCGCCCGCGGCCCGGCGCAGGACGAGGACGTGAGGAGGGGCCGGGCCGTCGTCGGCAGCCTCGGCGGGCAGGAACAGCTCGTCGCCTTCGCGGAGCGCGCGCGTGGTGCGGCGGAGGCGGAGGGCGCTCCGGAAGAGCGCGAGGGTCTCGTGGTTCCACCGCGACGCGTCCCACTCCATGGGGAGGCGATCGGGCCAGACGTCCTCGAAGGCGCGCTCGGCAGAAGCGTCGACGGATGCGCTGGCGGAGGCGCTGGCAGAAGCGTCGGCGGAGGCGCCGGCGGAGGCGCTGGTGAGGCCGACCTCGTCGCCGTAGTAGAGCGCGGGGATGGCGGCGCGGAGCAGCACGAGCAGGTGCCCGAGGCGGGCGCGTGCGGGATCGCCGAGGCGCGTGCGCAGGCGCATCTGGTCGTGGGTGGCGGTGAAGGCGAGGGCGCTGTGGCCCGGGCCTCCCCGGTAGAAGCGGCGGCGGAGGAGGAGCGCGCTGGCGCGGGCGGCGCCGCGGCCGCGGACGAGCCAGTCGTCGAGCGCTTTCTGGGCGCCGAAGTCGGTGGCGGCGTCGAGCAGGCCCGCCGTCCAGCGGTGGAGGTTGTCGGGGGTGACCTCGCCGAAGAGGACGGCGTCGGGGCGGGCGCGGCGCACCTCGCGGGCGATGCGGCGCAGGGTGCCCAGGGGGACGTCGGCGGCGGCGTCGATGCGCAGGCCATCGGCGCCGCGGGCGACCCAGGCGGCGCAGGTCGCGGCGAGGTGCTCGATGACCTCCTCGTGGGCGGTCTCCAGGAGGGGCAGCTCCCAGGCGCCGTTCTGGTAGTGCGCGTAGCCGGGGTCGAGGCCCTCGAAGAAGGGCCAGCGGGTGGCGCGGAACCAGTGCCAGTAGGGGGAATCGGGGCCGCGCGCGCGCACGTCGACGAAGGGCGGGAAGTCGCGGTGAACGTGGGTGAGGGCGAGGTCGAAGAGCACCTTGAGGCCGCGGCGGTGGGCCGCGTCGAGGAGGCGCTGGAGGGCGGCGTCGCCGCCGAGGGCCGGGTCGACGGCGCGCGGGTCGAGGGCGTCGTAGCGGTGCGAGGAGGTGGAGAGGGCGAGGGGCGTGAGGTGGAGGGCGGTGACGCCGAGATCGGCGAGGTGGTCGAGGGCCTCGACGATGCCGGCGAGGTCGCCGCCGGCGCGGCCTTGCTCGGGAGGGCGCGGGGGGTACGGCGCCGCGGCGAGCGCGCCCGCGCCGCCCTGGAGGGGCGTGGTGCTCCAGTCACCGCCTGCGCCGCCTGCACCACCTGCGCCGCCGCGGCGGAAGCGGTCGACGAAGATGGTGTAGAGCACGGCCTCGCGCCACCAGGCGGGAGCGGCGAGGGGAGCGAGAGACAGGGTGCGGGGCTCGGGGCGGAAGGCCTGGGCGGCGCCGCCCTCGCGGCCCACGGGGCGGCCATCGTCGAGGAGGAAGAGGTACTCGAGCTTCTGCGCGGAGGCGGGGAGGTGGACCTCGAAGAGGAGGTGCTCGTCCTCCTCGGCGGCGAGCGCCATGGTCGCGGTGCGCGGGCCATCGCCCTCGTCCCAGCGCACGGTGAGCGCTTCCCCGTGGCCGCGGCGGAGGCCGGCGCGCACGCAGACACGGCCGTCGTCTTCGCGGAAGAGCCAGGGGCGCGCGGGCGCATGGAGCACGGGCTCGGCGGCGCCGCCCACGGAGAGCACGCTGTTCTGGACGCCGTCGACGCTGCGGGTGCGGGGGTTGTGGGCGTCGAGCTCCCAGCCGCCGTCGATGAGGGCGAACTTGTAGCCGTAGATGCCGGCGCTCAGGCGGGCGACGGCCTCGAAGTGGCCGTCGCCGACGGGGCGCATGGGGTCGGCGTGATACCAGTGGGTCAGGTCCCCGCGCAGATCGACGAAGGGGACGGGGCGGGAGGGGCGGTGCCGGAAGACGACCTGGCCCTCGTCGGGCAGGTGCAGGGTGGCGAGGTGACGGCGCACGGAGGGCGGCGGAGTTTACAGGGGGCGCCGCCCGGGGCTCGCCGGAAATGCCCGGCCGGCGCGCTGCCTCACCGACGCTTCACGGGCGCCTCACGCGCGGTTCACGCGCGCTTCACTGGCGGTTCACGGTGTAGTTCGCGCCGTTGTTGCTGTCCCAGAACTCGTAGACGTCGGCGCCGTTGACCACGCCGTGGCGGTAGACGATGGCGTACTGCACCTGCTGGAAGTCGCCGGCCACGTTGAAGGTGACCGCCCACTTCTCGTTCAGGCTGCCGAGGTCGGCGTCGAAGGCCAGGGGGGTGTCGGTGAAGGTCTGCCAGCCGTCGGTGGTCCAGCGGACGACGACGCTCTTGTCGTAGTCGAGGTCGGCGATGTTGGCCTTGAGGGTGCCCTGCAAGCCCGCGGAGGTGAGGGTGAGGTCCGGGATCGAGGTGTCGCGGTAGATCACCGTGGAGGTGGCGCCGTAGTTGGCCACGTGCAGCTCGCCGCTGTTGTCGTCGTAGTAGGTGTGGCCGGCGCCGTCCTGGTACCAGGCGTTGAAGGTGAAGACCTGCTGCACGTACGAGGGGAGGCTGACCTTCACGTGCCACTCCTCGTCGCCGTTGCTGCGCGTGGAGAAGTAGTAGCCGGTCGCGGTGACCTCGGTGCCCTGGCCGCCGCTCTTGTAGATGATGCCGACGCGCTTGTTGTCGAGGTTGGCGCCGGCGACGGGCTTGACCCGGAGCTTGACGAACACGTCGACACCGGTGCAGCCCATGCGGCTCCCGCAGCCGGTGTAGTTGTGCCAGTGGGACTTCTCGTAGGTCACCATGGCGGTGTTGCGCTGGCCCTCGTACTGGGCCCAGTCCTGCTCGGCGAGGTCGAGGTCGCCGATCGCGAGCGTCGCCTCGTCTCCGGCCTCGGCGAGGCACCCGGTGACGCCAGGGCCGGCGGCGAGCACCATCGCGCCGGCGACGGCGCCCGAGCGCAGGACACCGCGACCCGTCTGGCGCACGGCGGCGACGGCGCGCTCGAAGGCTTCGCCGAAGGTGTGGGGCGTGATCATGCGGCCGGACATCTTGGTGGTGCGCATCGGGTCCTCCTCGGGTGCGCGCCGCGCGTCGCTGAGAGAGGGCGGCTGGCGCGCGACGGATGCTTGCCGCTACCATCGGCTACCTGGAGAAGCAACGGTCGGCGGCGCAGAGGGATGCGGGGAGAGCAGGGTCTCGGAGGCGGGTGCTCCTGGGGATGACGGGCGCTGTGGGTCTCGGGGTGCTGGCGTGGGCGGTGAGGTCACGCAAGGGCCGTGAGGACGGGGTGCGCGCGCGCGCGCCGGTTGTTGACGCGCCGCGCTGGCCGGCGCCGGGGGCCACGCTGTCGGTGCCCGACCTGCGCTTGCCACCGCCAGGCGTGCCGCACCGCGTGGTGATCGACGCGGGGCATGGCGCCCCGAACAACCGGGGCAACACCTCGTGCCGCTGCGAGCGGGAGGAGACGTTCACGCTCGCGGCGGCGCGCGCCGTCGCGGGCAGGCTGGAGGCCACCGGCGCGTTCGACCTGCGCGTGAGCCGTGAAGGCGACAGGCCCGTGACGTACCACGAGCGGGTGGAGGACGCGGACGCCTGGGGCGCGGAGGCGTTCGTGAGCCTGCACTCGGACGTGCGCGGGAAGCCGGAGCGGCGGGAGGGGGGGTGCCCCGTGAGCGTGCTCTCGCCAGGGTTCTCGGTGCTGTGGTCGGACGAGGGGGAAGCGACGCTCGTGGCGCGGCGCGCGGCGCTGGCGCGCAGGGTGGCGGCGCGCCTGGAGGAGGCGGGGTTTTTGCCCTACGACGGCGCGGAGTACACGGGGCTCTACGCGCCCGACGCAGCGCAGCGCGGCGTGTTCCTGGACCGGCACGCGCTGGAGGAGCGGATCTTCGTGCTCCGCCGGCCCACGATGCCTTCCGTCCTGGTGGAGACCCACCATGCCCTCGACCCGCGCGAGGTGACGCGGTGGGACGACCCGTTCACGCTCGACGTGTTCGCGGCGGCGCTGGGGGCGGCGCTGCTCGACACGCTGGCGTTCGGGGGACCCTAGTGGAGTAGAGTCCCCGCCGCATGCTCCTCCGCCCAACGCGTGGACGCACTGCGGGGACCTTCCCTGCCGCGCTCTCGACGACCCGGCTCTGCCTCCTCGCTGCCGCGTGTACGACCACCGTCGGCGCCCCGGAGGTGGCGCTGGCGCTCGATCTGCCACCGGTCCCGGTGTCGTACCGCATCGAGGCCGAGCTCCACCCGGACACGCGCGGCCTCGAAGGCAAGGAGGAGATCCGCTGGCGCAACGAGACGGGGGAGTCCATCGCGGCGCTGCCGATGCACCTCTACCTGAACGGCTTCGCCCACCAGGAGACCACCTGGATGCGCGAGTCGGCGCCGCGACGCCCCGGCGAGTCGGAGCTGCTCGCGCGCAACCCCGACCCGTGGGGCTACATGGAGCCGGTGACCATCACCCAGCGGGTGGGGAACGAGGAGCGCGAGGTGTCGTGGCGCCCCATCCAGCCCGATGACGGGAACCCCTTCGACCGGAGCCTCGGCGAGATCACCCTGGCGCAGCCGGCGGCGCCCGGCGAGGTGGTGGTGCTGAACGTGACCTTCACCGGGAGGCTTCCGGAGCCGATGGCGCGGACCGGGGGCGGGCGCGGCTACTTCCTGGTGGGGCAGTGGTATCCGAAGATCGGCGTCATCGAGCCGGCGGGGGTGCGCCACGCGCCAGCGGCGCGGCGGGCGGCGCGGCAGTTCCACGGGCCCACCGAGTTCTACGCGGACTTCGCGGACTACGACGTGACCTTCGCCACGCCGCCGGGCTGGATGGTGGGCGCCACCGGCCGCCTCGCGCCGCCCGCCGCCGGGATGGCGCCGCGCACGGATGGGCTGGTCACGGCGCGGTACACGCAGCGGGCGGTGATCGACTTCGCGCTGGTGGCGAGCCAGCACCTCGTCGATCGCTGGGAGCGGCACAGCCCCGCGGGCGGGGGGCCCACGGTGGACATTCGCTACATGGTCCCCGCGGGCACGGAGCACCAGATCCCCCGCTGGCACCAGTCGATCGCCGGGGCGCTCGACGTGCTCGGGAGCCGCGTGGGGCCGTATCCGTACGACGTGCTCACCGTGGTGATGCCGCCGTTCTGGGCCGGTGCAACCGGGGGCATGGAGTACCCGACGTTCATCACCGGGGGGAGCGGCGACAGGCTGGTGGACAACCCGCTCCTGTCGCAGGTGCGGCTCGGGGAGGTGGTGAACATCCACGAGTTCGGTCACCAGTACTTCCACGGGCTGCTCGCCTCGAACGAGCAGGAGGAGGCGTTCCTCGACGAGGGGTTCAACAGCTACTGGGAGGGCGAGATCACCCGCGCGCTCTACGGGGACGCGGCCTCGCTGGGGTACGTGCTGGGGCGTCGGGTCGAGGGGGCCGAGCTGGGGGCGCTCCGGCTCGGGTCCGCGGCCGAGACGATCCACGAGCCGATGCGCAAGCGCCCCACCTGGCTGTTCGAGGACGGGACCTGGAGCTTGCAGGCGTACCCGCGCAGCGCGGTGACCTTCGCGACCGCGGCGGCGCTCTTCGGGCAGGAGCGCGTGGACCGGGTGTTCGCCGAGTACTTCCGCCGCTTCGTCTTCAAGCACCCGGACACGGAGGATTTCCTGAAGGTCGCGGCCGAGGTGGGGGGCGCCGAGTTCGAGGCCTTCTGCCGCGAGGCGTTCGGCAAGGACCACCTGCCGGATTACGCGGTGACGGACGCGGACGTCACCCGCTTCAAGGTGCCCCTCGGCCGGATCATCACCGCCGAGGGGCCGCTCGTGGTCACCCGCGAGAACCGCGCGCAGCATGCGGGGGTGGGCCTCCCCGAGGAGGCGCGCGAGGAGGACGGGCAGGTGCTCGTGGAGATCCTCGATCCCGGGTGGGTGAGCGGCAGCGAGGAGCGGACGGGCACCATCCAGCGCGTGAAGATGAAGCCCGAGCAGCTCGCGCCTTTCCCGGACCACCGCGGCCACCGCGCCGACGACGGCCACTTCACGAGCGAGGTGACGATCACCGGGCCGGGGTGGGCCACGCTGCCGGTGGAGGTCCTCTTGCGCTTCGCCGACGGGGCGGTGGTGCACGACACCTGGGACGGGCGCGCGCGGTGGCGCCGCTACCGGGTGCTGCGGGGGGCGCCGCTCGTCGACGCGCGGGTCGACCCTGCGCACAAGATCCAGGTGGACGCGGCGCCCCAGAACAACGCGCTCGCCGTCGACGCGGACGAGGGGTTCGCGCGGGACTGGGGCTTCTGGCTGGGGGCGGTCGCGGAGTGGATCGCGGGAGGCGCCTCGCTGTGGCTATGAACGCACATTTCCGGCCCGTGCTCGACGGGCTCCGGCCTCCGGCGGGCGCGCTGCGCCTGGCGCTGCTGCGGCTGGTGATGGTGGTGCTGGCCTCGTCGCCCGCACTGGTCACGGCCCTCCTCGGGCTCGACGCCGGCGCGGCGCGCAGGCCGTACTTCACGGAGGTGCCCGGGAGGCTCCCGGTAGCGCGCCTGCTGCAGCTCGCCCGCGACCTGCCCGACGGTTACGCGGCGGCGCTCGCCGTCTCCGTGGTGCTGGCGGTGCTCGGGGATCAGCTCCTCACCGGGGGCGCCGTCGCGCTGCTCGGCCCGAGGCCTCCCAAGGAGCGCCGGGTCCTGGCGGTGGTGTGGAAGCGCGGCCTCACCCACCTCTGGCCGTTCCTGCGCGCGGTCGCGGTCGGCGTGATCCTCACCGCCGTCGGCGCGGGGCTGATCGGGGCGCTGTTTCGCCGCCTCGACGTGATGGGCTACCGCGCCGGCTGGAGCGGCGAGGCGAGGGCCCTCTACCTCCCGCTCGCCTCGGTGGGCCTCACCGTGCTGTGGATGGCCGCCGTCGGGGCGCTCGTCTTCTGGTGCCGGTTGATCACCGCCGCCGATGGTCGCCGCCGGGTGCGCCGCACGCTGCTGCTCGCGCTGCGGGTCTTCGTCCGTCACCCGCTCCGCTCCTCGGGGCTGTTCGTGTCGAGCACCGTGATCTCGACGCTCCTGCCGGGCGCGGTGCTCGCCGCGTGGAGGCAGGCCGAGCCCGTGCGCGGAGGCGCCCTCGGGCTGCTCCTCGGCGGGTGGTGCGCGGCGCTCTGCCTTCAGGCCGTGGTGTGGATCTGGCTCGTGCGCTCGGGCTGGCTGCTCTACCTCCACGAGGGGCTCGCCGACCTGCGTGCCACCGCGGACGCGCCCTTCGGCGTGCTCACCTGGCTGCGAGGGCTGCCGGGGAAACTCGTCTCCCCCCGGCGCGCGCGCTGAGGCGGCTGCGGGACGCTTGCAACGCGGGCCGCTCCGGTGTCTTCTCCGCCCCCTTCGGCTCCAGCCATGAGCAAGGTGTACGCGGTGGTCTCGCGGCCCGGTCCGGTCGAGGCCGACATCCTCGACGAGCTCGGCTCGGGCGTGCCTCCGTTCGAGGTCAAGCGGCGCGGCGCAGCGGGCGTCGCGCTGAGGATCCTCCAGGGCGGGAGCGGCCCGCCGCTCGTCCTCTTGCACGGCCGTGGGCACGCGGCGTCGAGCTGGTTGCCGCTGCTCCCGGCGCTCGCTCGGACCCACCGGGTGATCGCCGTGGACCTGCCGGGGTTCGGCCACTCCGCGTGGCCTCCTTTCCCGGCGCGCGCTCCCGAGGACATCACGGAAGGGTCGACCGGGAGCTGCACCCCCGGGGAGGCTCCGGAGGACGCGCGGGGCGACGTGGAGGAGGCCCTGCGCTTCTTCGTCGAGCCCGTGGAGGCGCTGCTCTGCGATCTCGGCCTCGACGAGGCGCCGCTCGTGGGCCACTCGCTCGGAGGCTTCTGCGCGCTCGAGATCGCGCTGCGTCGCCGCGCGAGGCCCCGCTGGCTCGGCCTCCTCGCGCCCATGGGCCTCGGGCCGGAGATGAGCGCCCTCGGGCGCGCCTACTTCCTGCTCGGGCCCGAGCGCGCCGCGGGTCGCGCGGCGTCGGCCCTGTTCTCGCTGGCCGGTGCGCGCGCCGCGTCGCCGACCGCGCGCCGCCTGGACGCGCTGCACGCCGAGCTCGCCGCCGTGTCGGATGGCCGGCGCGACGCGGCGAGGGCCTTCCGGGTGCTCGCGCCAGCGCTCGGGCCCGTCCCGCACCGCCGCGAGCGCCTCCAGGAGATCGATGCCGAGGTGGTGCTCCTCTGGGGCGAGCACGACGCGCTGTTGCCTGCACCGCTCGGCATCGCTGCTGCGGCGATGCTCCCGCGGGCCACGCTCCACGTGATGCGGCGCGGCCACGCGCCCCACCACGAGGCGCCCGACGAGGTGTTGCAGCGCCTCGCGCCCATGCTCGCGCGCTGACCTCCGTCACCCGGGGGAGCAGGCGGTGTCCTCGGTCGCGTGGAGGCTCAGCGAACCCAGAGCAGCGCGACCCCGCCGACCGCGAGCGCCGCGCCGAGGGCGGCCCGCAGGCTCACGCGCTCGCGGTGGAGCACCATCACGGCCGGGATGATCAGGACGGGGGTGGTGGACATCAGCGTCGTCGCCACGCCCACGCTGGTGTGCTGGATCGAGACCAGCGAGAGCGACACCCCGACGAAGGGACCGGCGAGCGCGCCGAGCGCCGCGAAGCCCATGCCTGCCCGATCACGCACGCCCTGCGCGACCTGACCCCACCACCGGATGGCGACGAAGAGTGCGGCGTAGACGGCGATCGCGGCGAGCACCCGGATCTGCGTCGCGGCAAAGGCATCGTAGGTGCCCATGCCCCGCTTGCTGAGCACCATCCCCACGGCTTGCCCCAGCGCTCCCAGCGCGGCGAGGGCGAGGCCTGCGAGCGACGCTGGAGGCGCAGAGGAGGGAACGCCGGCCATGCCGCTCACGCTGGCCCCCGCGGCTCCCGCAGTCGCCGTGCCCGCCTCACCCGCTTCACCCGCCTTGCCGGCGGCGCCCGGCGCTGGCTGCTGCTCGGCCACCACCCAGGTCACGCCTCCGAGCGTCACGGCCATGCCCGCCAGATCGGCGAGGCTCAGCCGCTCACCGAGCCAGATCCAGCCGAGTCCCGCCGCGACTGGCGGCGCGAGGGACATGATCAGCATCGAGATGCGGGGACCAACGAGCAGGAACGCGCGGAACAGGCACAGGTCTCCGAGCACGAACCCCACCACCCCCGACACGGAGAGCCAGCCCCACGTGGACGGCGAGGCGTCGAGCGGCAGCGGCAGGCCTCGGTAGAGCCAGCAGAAGAGGGTGAGGAACCCGAGCGCCAGCACCAGCCGGACCAGGTTCAACGTCATGGACCCGATGCGGCGCGCCGACGCCGTGAACGCGAGCGAGCTGACCACCCAGCAGCCCGCAGTACCCAGGGCCGCAAGCTCTCCGATCGCCGCCATGATCCTCGCGATGTCCCCGGACGCTCCAGCGCGGGTCACAGCCACGGGCGTCGTGCCCGTCGCTCCGGAACGCGGGAGGATCTCCTGCTGCTTGTATCAGGCGGAGGGTTTGCGGGGCTCCTGTTTCGCGGCGACCTGCTCCCGGCGCATCTGGACGATGCAGTGGCGCAGCCCGGCTCTCAGGTTGCCGAGGGTGGTGATCTCGCTCAGGTCGACGCCGAGGGCCACGATGGTCTGCGCCACGCTCGGGCGGATGCCGGTGATCACCCCCTCGGCTCCGAGGAGGCGGATGGCGCGCACCAGGTCGATGAGGTAGCTGGCGGTCTTGGTGTCCACCGCCTCCACGCCGGTCAGGTCGAGCAGCGCGAAGCGCGCCCTGTCGCGCACCACCGCGTCGAGGAGGCTGTCCATCACCTCGGCGGTGCGCATGCTGTCGATGACCCCGATCATCGGCAGCGCGATCACGCCCTCCCAGATCTGGAGGATGGGCGTCGACAGGTCCTGGATCACCTGGCGCTGGCGCATCACCACGTCGAGCTGGTTGCGCAGCTCGCGCTCCACGCGGCGGTTCTCGGTGACGTCGAGCGACACGGCGAGGACGCCGGTGATCTCTCCGGCGTCGTTGCGCAGGGGGACGTCCCAGTTCTCCCAGGAGATGCCGTGCGCCTCGCTCGGGGCGTGGATGATCTCACCTGCGAGCGCGGCGCGCACGGGGACCGCCACGTCGTCGGGGTAGATCTCGAAGGCGTTGGCGCCGATCAGGTCCTCTTTCTTGATCCCGGCGTTCGTGAGCCCGCGACCGTCCGCGAACTGGATGATCCCCTCACGGTCGAGGCGCCACGCGATGAGGGGCACGTGGTCCAGGATGGTGCGGAGTATCGCCTCCAGCTCGCGGCACCGCGTGGTGAGCCGGGCATGCTCGCTGTCCCCCCCCGCGTTTGCCTCTGCGGAGGCCGCCTGCGGTTCCCCGTTGTGCTCCTGCGGGTCGTGCTTCGTCATGTGCTCCCCCTCGTTCGCGTGCGTCCGGACAGCACGCCGCGCGGTCCCCTCTCTTCGTGCAGCGTATCCGATCCCATCCAGCCACAACACACCGAACCCGGTGCTTGCGAGCACCGTTGCAGTCATATGTGAAGCGGTGCGTACCTCGATACGCCTGTCGTCCGGCCCGGTGCGGGCCCACGTGGATGTGGGACAGGACACGGCGGAAGCCGCTCGATGAAAATCTGACGAGCCTCGTCAGCGGGGTGAAATTTCGCGAGGCCCTCGCGCGAATAGGCAAGCATCCGCATGCTGCACGCCTTCATGCCAGCCCAGCACGTCAGTCCGTGCCCGGCGCCGTCGCCCGAGGCCGACCTCGCGTCGCTGGACGCTGGCGTGTCGGCAGGCGTGGCTGCAGCGGCGGGTACGGACGATGGGGGCCGAGCGACCGCCGGGTCTGGCGCTGGTGGGGCGGGGGCACCGTCAGGTGCGGTGACCTCGGGGTCCGAGCGTGGGCCCTCCATGGCGCCCCCTCACCTGACCGCACTCCGTCCTGCCGTGCGCGCGCTCATCGCTTGCGTGCTCGGCCGGAGCGTGGATCACCCTGACGTCGAGGACGGCGCCCACGAGGCGCTCGCGCGCGCCATCGAGGGGCACGCGCGGCTGCAGGAAGGGGAGCCCCTCAGGCCCTGGGTGCTGGGCATCGCGCGCCACGTCGCCCTCGACACCCTCCGCCGTGAGCGCCGCGAGCGCCGCGACCGCCAGGCGCCGCACGCGACGTACGCCGCGTCGGAGAGCGAGGAGGACGCAGCGTCACCGATCGATGCGCTGGTGGACCCCGGTCCGGGGCCCGAGGAGCGTGCCGCCCTGACCGAGCGCGCGCGGCGCACGCAGCAGGCACTGGCCGAGCTCTCCGCGCCGCAGCGCGAGGCGCTGCTGGCGTTCCACGTGGAGGGGCAGAGCTATCAGGACATCGCCCGTCGTCTCGGCATCCCGCTGGGGACGGTGGCGACATGGATTGCCCGCGGCAGGCGCAGCCTCGCCGCGGCGCTGGGAGAGTGAGCCCATGGAGTGTGACGACAAGCTCCCGCTCGATCTGGTGTGGCAGGACGACGGCCACCTCGGCGAGGTCGCGCTCTCGGCCCTGGCCGATGGCGAGGTCGCGCTCTTGCCCGACGCCGCCGTGGTCCATGCCGAGAGCTGTGCTTCATGTGCCAGCGCCCTCGGGGCTGCGGCGCTCCTGTCGCTGCGCGTGGGCGAGTCTCTCGTCGCTGCGAAGGGCGAGCACGCGCCTCTTCGCGCGGTGTCGGGCGAACCCGTGCACCAGCCGGCTGCGGGGAGCGTGGTCGCCGTCGTCGAGGTGCCCCTGGCGTCACCCTCGGCGTCACCCTCGGCAGCGCCAGCGCCCGCGCGGCCCGCGTCTCTCGCGTCGCGCCCCTTGCCGCTCGTGCCCGTGGCTGCGGCGCTGGCCGTCGCCGCGCTCGCCGCAGTGCCTCGCCTGTGGACGCTCGGGGCCGACCTCGGGGCGTTCGGGCGCCTGCTCCTGTTCGCGGTGCGCATGTGCCGCACCCTCGTGGAGACGGGCGCGCTCGCGACGCGCGGATCGCTTTCGCTGCTGCCCTGGGTGTCGGCAGCGCTGCTCGTGGTGTTCGGTCTCTGCGTGGCGCGGGCCGCGCAGCGCAGGATCCTGCCAGAACAAGGAGAACAGGGATGAGAACGTTGACCAGCAAGCGGTGGGCGGCACGGATGCTCGGCGGCGGCGCCGCGGCCGCGCTCTCGCTCTCTTTCGCCGGTGTGACGTCGGCCGCCGTCAAGCGCGAGGGGGAGTGGCCCAGCCGTGACAAGGCCATCACGCTCGACCTCGACGGCGTTCCCCGCAACGAGGCCCTCAAGCGCCTCGCGGGCGAGGCCGGCTGGAGCGTGATCGTGAACGCACCGGCCGCCGATCGGGTGGACATCCACGTGAAGGGGCAGCCGGCTGGCAAGGTACTCGACCTGCTCCTCGCCGATGGCGACTACGTGGTCCACCGCGATGGCTCCTTGCTCGCCATCTCCCGGGCGAGCGTCGCCGCCGTGCCCACTGCCGCCCTGGAGGCCGACTCCATCCCTGCGCCCCTGCTGCCGCTCGGGCCTCCTGCGCCTCAGGGGCTGCTTGGCTTGCCTGCTCCGACGCAGGTCGCAGGCCCGGAGGCCCCCGCCCAGGGGCCTTCCGAGGCGGTGCCTGAGGGTGACGCCGCAGGTGAGGCCCCCGCTGCCGCGGCTGCTGCCGCGCACGATGACGACGACGACGACGACAGCGACGACGGCGAGGAGCGCGCCGCGGGAGGTGAGCACGGGAAGAAGCGCAACCGCGACCGCAGCGTGGTCGGTACGAACCTGCGCATCGAGAAGGACGAGGTGGTCCACGACGTGTCGGTCGTGGGCGGCTCGCTCGAGGTGCTCGGCAACGTGACGGGTGACATCACCATCGCGGGCGGCAACGTCACCCTCCGGAACGGCGCCCGCGTGCGCGGCGACGTGTCGACGATGGGCGGCTCCATCACCGTCGAGGATGGGGCGCGCATCGACGGTGACATCGGCGTCCGGGGCGGCTCTCTCCAGCGCGGCGAGAAGGCCATCCTCGCCGGCAACGTCGACGCCACCACGCACAACGAGGACGAGGAAGGGTTCAGCCTCCAGCGGGCGCTGAACGACGCGGGCGACGCCGTGACGCGCATGGCGTTTCTCTTCGTGCTCGGCGCGGTGCTCCTCGCCCTCGCCCCCGGCCGCATGGACACGCTCAAGGTGGAGATCGCCGCCCACCCCATGCGCTCCTTCGCGCGCGGCATCGTCGGCATCCTGACGGGAATCGTGATGCTCGCGGCCATGTGCATCACCATCATCGGCATCCCGTTCGCGGCGGTGGGGTTCCTGGCCGCCATCCTCGCGGTGTTCATCGCCTCCTGCTCCGTCCTGGAGACCGCAGGGGCCGCCGTCCTCGGCCACCGCACGCGGAACCCGTACGTGCACCTCGCCGCCGGGTGCGCGGGGTTGCTCGTGCTCGGCGCCCTCCCGTACGTCGGCAACATCGTGTGGGCCGCCGTGCTCCTGACGGGCGCCGGGGCCCTGGTCTCGACCCGCGCCGCCGGGCTGGTCAAGCCGCGCGCGAGCACCGCCGCGGCCGCCGCGACGCACCCGTTCCGCAGCCTCTTTGGTTGAACGCCCCGCCCGGCACGGGGCGTCTCGAAGAGAGGTGTCCCGTGTGATCGCGGCGCCCCCTGTCCGACCTCGACGGGCCGCGCTCCGGCGTGCTCCGGCGGTCCTCGGGGGAGATCTCGGTGCCATTCTTTGCGCTACGCTCACCAGGTGCGCCGCGAGCTGGCCCTCCGGTTGTGACCCTCCGCGCCGAGCTGCGCGAGGAGGCGCGGCGCCTCTGGGGGGAGGAGGCGATCGTGGAGGTGGAGGCCGCGGTGACGTGCGAGGGGGAGCTGTGCGAGCCGAGCGTGGTCGGCTTACGGCCGGCGCTCAAGGTACGTGATGCGCTGGTGGATCACGACCGATCGCGGGGCGCGCTGGGCGCGGTGTGGGGCACGGACGACGTGCGCGACTACATGGATTCACTCTGGCCCCGGTCGACCTGATGCGGATCCTCTTCGACACCAACGTCGTGTCGTACTGGATGGGGGATCAGGCGCCCTTCAGGGCCCCGCTGCGGTGGACGCTGTCGAGCTTCAAGGTCGAGCCCACGTTCTACATCTCCGCCGTCTCCCTCCAGGAGCTGATGGTCTTCGCCCGCGCGCACGGAGACGTCGAGGCGACGCTCGGCTTCGTGGGGGAGCGCTTCAACGTGCTGGCCTTCGACGAGCCCTGCGCGATCCGCGCGGCAGCGCTGGCAGCGCGGGTCGGCGCGCCGACGAAGAAGGGGGCGCGGCGCGAGCGGCGGGCCCTGGTGAACGCCTGGCAGCGGGATGCAGCGATCGCGGGGACGGCCGCGCGCCACGGGATGGACGTGCTGGTGACGGCGAACGGCAAACATTTCACCCAGTTCTTGCCTTACCTGACCTGCGAGGTGCGGGTGCTGGATCCGGCGCCGCCGCGCTGACCGCTCCCGCAGTTAGGGCTCCCGAGCAGCGCCATCCCGGTCTCCGGTCGAGCGGGCCTCGAAGGAGCAGAGACGAACCTCGGGGATGGCGTACTAGGATGGGCCTCGCCCTGCGCCCCTCCCGGAGGACCCATGCGCCGCCCGAACCCTCGGATCACCACGCTCACCGCCGTACTCGCCGCGCTCGCCACCGCCTCGTGCGCTTCGTCGCCGCCCGCGCCGCCCCCGCCCTCCGGGGCGCCGCCCGCGCTCGCCTCGTCCGACGCGGAGAGCGGTCAGGTGGACGGCAAGGGAGGGTTCACCCCGCCCGGGATCCGCCTCCCGCGCACGGTGTCCCCGTCGCGCTACAGCGCCACCCTCACCGTGCTGCCCGGGGAGGCGGCGCTCGAGGGGGAGATCGTGATCGACCTCGACCTCACCGAGCCCACCTCGGTCCTCTGGCTGAACGCGAAGGCGATCTCGGTCGAGCGGGTGGAGGTGGAGGCTTCCGGCAAGCGCGTGGGCGCGCGCGTGGTGCCCGGCGGGGAAGAGCACCTCGGCGTGGCGCTGGAGGGGGTGGTGCCGCCGGGCAAGGCGAAGCTCACCCTGCGCTACCGCGGCGCCGTGTCCTCGAAGGACGATCGGGGCGTGTTCGTCGAGGAGGAGGGGGGGGCGAAGTTCGTGTTCTCTCAGTTCGAGAGTGTCGAGGCGCGGCGGGCGTTCCCTTGCTTCGACGAGCCTTCGTTCAAGGTGCCCTGGCAGCTCTCCCTGCGGGTGCGGGCGGGTGAGATGGCCCTGTCGAACACGCCCGTGGTCTCGGAGGAGCCGGCAGGCGAGGGGATGAAGCTCGTGCGGTTCGCCGAGACGAAGCCGCTGCCGAGCTACCTCGTCGCGTTCGCGGTGGGGCCGTTCGAGCTGGTCGACGCCGGCAAGGCGGGCGCGGGGCAGACCCCGGTTCGGATCGCCGTGCCCCGGGGGCGCGCTGCCGAGGCGCGGTGGGCGAAGGAGGCGACGCCGGCGCTCCTCGGGGTGCTCGAGAAGCAGCTCGGGATTCCCTACCCGTACGAGAAGCTCGATGTGGTGCCGGTCCCGAAGCTGGTGTCGTTCGGGGCCATGGAGAACCCGGGGCTCATCACGTTCTCCATGCCCCTGACACTGGCCAAGCCGGATGAGGAGACGCCGTCGTTCAAGCGAGGCTTCGGGCGGATCATGGCGCACGAGCTGGGGCACCAGTGGTTCGGCAACCTGGTGACGACGGCGTTCTGGGACGACATCTGGCTGAACGAGGCGTTCGCGGACTGGGTGATGAGCCGCGCCGTGAAGCAGTGGCAGCCGTCCTGGGACGAGGAGATCGCGCAGGCGCAGGCGGCGGCGTGGGCGATGTCGCAGGACGCGCTCGTGTCGGCGCGGAAGATCCGCCAGGAGATCGTCAGCAAGGACGACATCCAGAACGCCTTCGACCCGATCACCTACCAGAAAGGGGCCACGGTGCTCTCGATGGTGGAGGGGTGGCTGGGGCCCGAGCGGTTCATGCAAGGGGTGCGGCGCTACCTGGAGCGGCATGCACACAAGACGGCGACGTCGGCAGATTTCCTGGCGTCGATGCAGGAGGTGGGAGGGAAGGAGGTCTCGGCGGTGCTGTCGAGCTTCCTCGACCAACCCGGGGTGCCGCTGCTCCGGTCGGAGATCACCTGCGAGGCGGGCGCTGCACCGGCGCTCCGCCTGACGCAGGAGCGGCTCTTGCCGATGGGATCTGCAGGGGCGGGAGGCGCCTCTGCGCCCTGGAGCATCCCGGTGTGCTACCGGCTCGATGGCGGGGGTCGCAAGGGCGCGGAGACGCGCGCGTGCACGGTGGTGTCGCAGCCGTCGGTGGTGGTGCCGCTCGGGGCGGGGGCACGCTGCCCTGCCTGGGCGATGCTGCAGGCGGGCGGGGCTGGGTACTACCACGTGGCCTACGACGAGGAGGCGCTCCGTGCGCTGATCGGGCGCGGGGGGCGTGGAGGAGCGCCGCTCTCGCTGGTGGAGCGGGTCACGGTGCTGCGCGATCTCGAGGCGCTGACGTCTGCGGGGAAGGTTCCCATCGCCGATGCGCTCGGGGTGGTGGTGGAGGCCGCGAAGGATCCGGACCCGCGGGTGCTGGAGGCGGCGCTCGGGATCGCGGCCGGGGTACCTCGGTCTCACGTGCCCGAGGCACTCGCCCCTGCCTACGCGCGCTTCGTGCGTGAGGTGTTCGGCGCCCGCGCGCGCGCCCTCGGGTTCAAGCCCAGGGCGGGAGAGAGCGAGGCGCTGCGGCTCCTCAGGCCGAGGCTGCTGAGGCTCACGGCCAACCGGGGCGAGGAGCCCTCGCTGGTGGCCGAGGCGCGGCGTCTGGCGGACGGCTACCTGGCCGATCCAGCGTCGCTGGAGCCGGAGGTGGTGGACACGGTGCTGGCGATTGCCGCGCGCCACGGCGACCGGAAGCTCTTCGATCGGATGCGCGCCGAGGCCCTGAAGGAGAAGGAGATGAAGCGTCGGACGATCCTCTTGCGAGCGCTCCGTGACTTCGCGGATCCGGCGATCGCCCGGGAGGTGATGGGGCTCGTGCTCGCCGACACGCTGGACGTGCGGGAGACCGTGTGGCTGCTGTTCCCGGGCGACGCGCGCATGGCAGGGACGGCGCTGGGGTTCGTGAAGGAGCACTTCGACGCGCTCGTGAAGCGCATGCCCGGGGAGCTGCTGGGGGACCTGCCGTTCGTGGGATCGGGGCTCTGCGACGCTGCAGCGGCGGCGGATCTCGACGCTTTCTTCCGCGAGCGCATCGGCCGCCTCACGGGCGGTCCCCGACGCCTGGCGCAGGCCGTGGAGGAGATCTCGCTGTGCAGCGCGCTGCGTGAGGCCCAGGGCGCGAGCCTGAGCACGTTCCTCGCGCGCTACGAGAAGAAGGGCCGGGGAGAGAAGGGCTGATCACGCGAGGCTGCTCTTCCCGGCGTCGCTCCTCACGGATATAACCCGGGAATGCGCCGCTTTCCGCTGGCCGCTGCGGTCTTCCTCGCCTCGGGCTGCGCGCCCGAGCTCGGCGATGTCCCGTTTGCTTGCGGGGCAGGTGAGGTGTGCCCCGAGGGGTACGCCTGCCAGTCCACGGTCTGCGTGCGCGAGGGCGCAGCGGTGGGTCCTTCGCGGCCGGCGCGGGTGACGTGGATCAACGCGGCCGAGATGTACTGGATGGAGCGTGCCGGGGGCGGCGCGGCGCTGGTCGTGAACGATGGGTTCTCGCCGGACGCGCACGGGGTGTACGAGATCCTCGTGTCGCCGGACGGCGTGGCCTCCGCACCGAAGCTGCTGCTCGGCTATGGCGACGAGATGCCCATCTCGTCGAGCGTGGTGGCCCTCGACGACGCGCGCTACGCGATGGCGATGCTGCGCTTCCCCAACGTCGACGAGGACGCGATGACGCTGGAGATCCTCGCCGTGGAGCGCGAGGCGCCCGGGGAGACGTCGCCCGGGATCGAGCGGCTCTACGCGGAGACCGAGCCGTTCCTGGGCGGCGTGGAGCCGCCGTACGTGGGGGCGGTGGCGGCCTCCGGCGCGATCGACGTCGCCTGGACGCGGCCCTCCGAAGGGGGGCGGGTGGAGGTGCTGAGGATCACCCGCAACGGGTCTGTGTGGGGCAAGTCCCAGGTGGGGACGCAGCCGCTCCCGGCCGACATTCTCCCGCTGTCGGGTGACTGTGTGCTCTGGCGGAGCGGGCGGAGCGGCGAAGACGCGCTGACGGTGCGGGTGGGGTTCGAGACCTTCGCCATCGGAAAAGTGGACGCGGCCGGCGATCTGGCGCCTCCTGCGCTCCTGGATGGGGTGCCGCTCTACGCGGCGGGGGACGAGGTGCTGGTGCTGCGGAGGGAGGCGTACGACGAGCGCGCGGGGACCTACGCGGTGAGCTTCGCGCGCATGACCACCGGGGGTGACGTGCTCGGCGAGGCTCCCGGCGGCGTCCTCCAGGCAGCGCTCGAGCCCTACACCGGGACGCCTTACGAGGGCGGGGCGCTCATCGCGCCGCTCGCGCTCGAGGGAGACGCCTCTTTCTCCACGCTCGACGTGGGCTTCTGGTCCCCGGGAACCGATGCCCCGGTGCGCGTCGGGCGGGTGCCGCGCACGAGCGGAAACGAGATCTACTCGGCGCGCGCCTTCGCCGCAGACGGCAAGGTGTACGTGGCCTGGACCGAGTTCCACGAGTCGCTGATGGACCTGTGGGTTGCGGTCGTTCCGTTCGAGGGTGGGCAGTGACGAGGGCCGCCCTCGGAGCGCTCTTGGTGCTCGGTGTCGGGAGCACCGCGTGCACCGCGCCCGAGTACGGCGCGCTGCCGGCGCTCTGCTCGGAAGGGACGTGCCCCGAAGGCTACGACTGCATCCGCGGGGTGTGCGCAGAGCCAGGGACGTCGGTGCCGATCACCGTGACGCGCGTCGAGAACCTGCGCGGCGAGGATCTCAAGCTCATCCCCCAGAGCCAGGGGGTGCTGGTCGTCTGGCAAACCTACGCATACGGGCCGGAGGGACAGCGCTTCCGTGGCGCCCGGGTCAGCGCCGATGGGTCGGTGGGCCCCACGATGGACCTGGTGACGAGCTTCGTCGCGGACGAGGGCTCGGTGGAGCCCTTCTACGACGTGCTCGGGGTCTCGGACGAGGACCTGCTCCTCGCGGTGAGCGCGACGCGGTTGCCGGAGGACGACTCGCCAAGGGCGCGGCTCCTCACCTACCGGGTGCGCCTGCCCTCCTGGGGCAACGAGACGCGCGGGGTGCAGTTCGAGGCGGCGTGGCCCGGGGAAGAGCGCCTGGACACCGCAGGCTACGGCGCGGTGTCCCGCCCGAAGCTCCTCGCGCGCGGCGATCGTGTGGAGCTCGGTTACGTGCGCACACGTGAACCGGAGACCGAGCCCGAGGCAGGTGTCATCGGCGAGCTGGGGGTCTTCCTGCTCGGGCTCGATGGCGCGCAGCAGGCCCCGGCGACGTTCTCCCGGGTGCGGAGAGGGCAGTCTGTGGCGGTCGGCGTGGCCGGCGCCATCGCGCGCGAGGACGCAGCGTTCTGGGTGCTGGACGACGTGCGCCCGAGCGCCGTGCTGTTCGCGGGCGGGGGTGCTCCTTCCGAGCTGCGCCTCGGGGCGCTGGGCATGGCGGTGGACGCGACGACGCGGACGCTCCTGTACCTGCAGCCCTCGGAGCGGGGAGGGGACAAGCTGCCGACCGATCCGGTGGCAGGGGAGGCGGAGCTGCGCCGCGTGGACGCGACCCTGAGCGGGGGAGATCCGCCCTTCGCGCTGAGTGACACGCCGGTCGGGACGCTGGGACAGGTGCGCGACACGCCGCGTCCCGCTTGGGTCGCCCGGGAAGGGCGGCCTGCGCTCCTCGTCTCACCGGGGGCGTCGATCAACGCGCCCTCGCTCCAGGTGCACACTGTGGATCCGGAGTCGGGCGTGGCGACACTGGTCACCCGGATCGAGCGCCTGTCTTCCACGAACGTGGACGCCACCGCTGCAGTGGTCGCCGGTGGGTCTCTCTATGTCGCGTGGACCGATGTGACCGAATCGGCGGCCGTCATCCGGATGGCCGTCCTCCCCGAGCCCTGATCCAGTGCGTCACCTGCAAGAGAGCCCAGCCCGAGCGAGCCACAGGAAAGCGCACCGCGCGTGGGTGTGCGAGACGCGCGAGGCGTGCGGGAGCCGGTCAGCGTGCCGATGAAGCCCCGAGCCGAGAACTCCGAGCCGCTGTTCGCCGGCAAGTACCGGCTGATCCGCCTGCTCGGGAAGGGCGGCATGGGCGAGGTGTGGCTCGCCGAGGAAGAGGGGCCGCGGAACTTCCGGCGGAGGGTGGCGCTGAAGAAGCTGCTCTCCAAGGTGGAGATCGACGATTACGCGTACGAGTCGTTCTTCTCCGAGGCGCACGTCATCGCCCGGCTCGACCACCCCAACATCGTCAGGCTCATCGAGCTTGGCGTCGCCGAGGACACGGTCTTCCTCGCGCTCGACTACGTGGACGGGCCTTCGCTCGACAAGCTCATCCGGAAGAGCGGCGGACCGCTTTCGCCTGCCGCCGTGGCCTACGTGGGACGCGAGGTGGCGCGGGCGCTGGAGGCCGTGCACTCCCTCTGCGACGACGATGGCCAGAACTTCGGGGTGATCCACCGCGACATCTCCCCCGCGAACATCCTGCTCGCGCGGGACGCACGGGTGCGGCTCACCGACTTCGGCATCGCGAAGATCTCGGGCTTCGCGGGGGAGAAGACGGAGACGGGGGTCTTCAAGGGGAAGCTCCCGTACATGCCTCCCGAGCAGGCGCGTGGAGAGGCCTTCGATCAGCGGGCCGATGTGTTCTCGCTCGGCATCACCTTGATGGAGGGCCTCATCGGGCGGCGGGTGCGCAAGAGCGAGACGCAGGCGCAGCTCATGATGAAGGTCGGCATGTCGCCGGTGCCCCGCGTCCTGGAGCTCGCGCCGAACACGCCTCCAGCGCTCGCGGAGGCCATCGACGCGGCGGCTGCCTTCGACCCGAACGCGCGCACCCAGGACGCGGGAGCGCTGGCAGCCTCGCTCGATGCGGCGCTGTGGGCGATGGGTCCGACGGCGGAGCAGGAGGCGCGGACCGAGCTGAAGCGCCGGGTGGAAGCGACCCTGGCTGCACTCGGCGAGGCAGTGACCGGCACGCACCGGCAAGGAGGGGGGAGCCAGACCGGCGGCAGCGCGGGAGCGACCCCCGCGGCGCGCCTCAACACCCCGCGGACACCCATCTCCGAGGTCCACGCGCGGGGGGCGGCCGCGCCCGCGGCGGGTGAGGCAGGGAGCAACGAGGCGGGGCCTCCGAGCTCCCACTCGGCACCGACGGTGCTGGAGCGCGGCGGTACGAAGCGCCCGGGAGCCGACGACGCACCGCCGGAAGAGACGCCCTCGGCGATCCCGCCACTCCCGACCGTGCCGACAGGCCGCTCGGGGAGGACCTCTGCGCCCGACAGGTCTTCATCTCCGACGAGATCCGTGCCGGAT
Source organism: Chondromyces apiculatus DSM 436 (assembly GCF_000601485.1). Classification (GTDB taxonomy): domain Bacteria; phylum Myxococcota_A; class Polyangia; order Polyangiales; family Polyangiaceae; genus Chondromyces; species Chondromyces apiculatus. The sequence goes on along the minus strand of NZ_ASRX01000065.1, from coordinate 15,395 downwards.
GGCAGCCATCCCCGGGTGGACGTCCCGCCCGTGTCGCGGCGTGGATCGTGGATCGTGCTGCTCCTCGTGGCGGCGACAGCTTTTGCAGGGGTCTTTCTCCTCTGGATCAGCCAACGCCCTGGGGAGACGGCATCGCCTGCGGGCGACACGTCGGCGCCTGATCCGAGCACTGCTGGGACGGCGGCCCCGGCTGCGTCCGACACCGCAGATGCGAAGGACACGAAGACTGCCGAGAAGCCCCCGGAGAGCGGGCACCCCGAAGGCCACACCGGGACCGCGGCGCCGCCGGCCTCGCAGCAGGGCGTCGAGCCTCGGCTGACCGGCAAGCTCCCCACCTCCCCCGGTAGCGGGGCGCCCACGCCGTCACCTGCGCCAGGGCCGTGGCCGCCACCGAGCACCCGCGCCACGGCGGAGGAGCCGAGCGGCCCGGGTACGCTGCAGGTCGTGGTGCTGCCCTGGGCCGAGGTCACCGTCGACGGCAAGGCCATGGGCACCACGCCCATCGCCCCCATCCAGCTTCCACCAGGACCGCACAGCGTCGTGCTGCGCAACGCCGAGCTGGGAGCATCGCGCACCCTCTCGGTGGTCCTCAAGCCGGGCCAGCCGACGCTCCTGCGCGTCGACCTGCGCCGCACGGAGTCTCCATGAGTCGCCCTCGCTCCCGTCTTCCCACCCGGCAGCGCCCCCCCCTCTCCGGCGCGCCGACCGTCCCCGGGGTGCGCTCCGCGCCCGCGGCGCGCGGCGCCTCCAGGGCATGTGTCACCCGGGGCGCTGCTGCAGTGCTCTCTCTGGCTGCGTCGCTTGGCATCACGGGGATGTCTCGGCCGGCAGTCGCCCAGGATCTCGCGGGTGTCGTCGCGCGCGCCCGAGAGCAGGTCGAGAACGGGGCTTACGCGGACGCGACGAAGACCCTCTCGGGGCTCCCGACGACGGGGGTGCCCGATGCCCTGCGCGTCGAGGCCGGCCTGCTCGAGACCACGGCGGCGCTGGTGACCGCGGGTCCTTCTGCTGGCGAAGCCGCCTGCGCGAAGGCGGTGGTGGCCTCGGGGTACGACCCCGAGGTGGCCCGGGATCAATCGCCCAAGGTGCGCGCCGCGTGCCGGGCCGCGGCGGACAAGGAGCGCGGACAGCGGCTCGCGCGGTCGCAGATCACGCTCTCCGGGCTGAAGGTGGACGCTCCGGCAGTGGCGTGGCAGCCCGTGCGGATCGCGGCGACCGCCAACCAGGTGCCCGCGTGGCTGCGCGTCGCGGCGCGGGTCACCTCCTCGGCGCTGGAGGGCTCCTTCGAGCTGGCGATGGCGCCCTCCCTGGAGGGGCCGCTGCGCGCCACGATGGACGCCGCGTGGTGCCGGCCGGGCGCGAAGATCACCGTGGAGCTCGTCGCTCAGGACCGTCACGGCGATCTGGGCGGTTCCCCGCCCCCCGGCGCATCGCCCTCGGGGCCCGCGGGCAGCGCACCCGCCGGGGCTCCCGCGTCAGCCGTCTCCTTCGTGGTGCCCGCGGCGGAGGCGATGCTCGCGTTCGGACAGTTGCCCGCAGGTGCGAGTGTCCACGTCGATGGCGCTCCGGTGAAGCCCGGCGCGGGCGGCCGTGTCCCCGTCGCGCCAGGGCACCACGCCGTGTCGCTGGAGCTCACGGATGGCGCCTTCGCGAGCGCCGAGGTCGACGTATCGCGCGGGGCCATCTCGCGGGTGGCGCTCTCGCCACAACGGCAGGCCCGGAGCCGCACCATGGCCTGGATCGCCACCGGCACCGCGGTCGCGCTGGGCTCCGTGGGCGGAGTCCTCCTGCTCACCGCCGACGGACGGCGGCGCGAGATCGAGGAAGCTTCGGCGCGCAGGGAGCCAGGGTCGAGCTTGCCAGCGGTGGAGTACAGCCAGCTCCAGGCCATCGACGACGAACGGAAGACCCTGACCACGGTTGGCTTCGGCCTGCTCATCGGTGGCGGCGTCGCAGCGGCCGCAGCGGTCACGCTGTGGCTCTGGCCCGATGGCAGCAGCGCGCGGGCGGGGCGCCCCCAGACCGCAACGCTGGGGGCCCAGGCGTCTCCTGGCGGGTTCAAGCTCGTGGGGAGCTTCTAGCGCGATGGCCTCCCGCGCCTTCCGCCTCACCCCTTCGAGATCCGTCGCGCGACGGAGGAGGCCGTGGGCGGAGGAGAGCGCGGGAACCGAGCGCTCCCGAGTAGTGGGGGGGCCAGTTAGCAGCCGTCATCGTTTCTCGTTTTCGTCTCTGATCGTCGGGAGATGCTGCGCACGGGCGTCCTGGCTGACGATCCTCGCTGACGATCCTCGGGAGCGCCGGAGGTCGCGGGCTCCCGGGGAAGGATGTGCGGTACGATAGGAGGTCCGATGTCCTCGCCTGCAGCAGAACGCGAGTGCTGGAAGGGGCCGACCTGGGAGATGAACATCTTCTATCCGGCGCCAGGCGTGCTCTACACGCGTGCAGAAGGGCAGGCGGACATCGAGTGCGCGCTCCACGCGATGCAGGCCTTCGACCGGGTGGCGGCAGCCACGACCGAGAAGGTGGAAGTGTTCCACGACTGGGCGGGGATCACCGGCTACACGGCCGAGGTGCGGTCGACCTACACGCGCTGGTCGAAGAGCCACGTCGAACGACTGGGCGGCGTGCACGTCCTGATCCGGTCGCGCATGGTCGCCATGGCGGTCACCCTGGTGAGCGCGGCGGTGGGCGGCGTGATCTCGGCGCACCATGACCGGATCGCCTTCGACAAGCTGCGCGCCGAAGCCATCCTCCGCCGCCGTCGGATCGTGGACATGCCGCCCGAGAGTGGCCTGCGCATGAGCGGCACGTATGCAGGGCCGCGCTCCGAGAAGCCAGGGCAGCGGCCTGGAAGCGACAGGCCAGGCGGGAGCCGCGCTTCCGGCGCCTGATTCGAGATCACGGGGCGTCGCGGGGCGTCGCGGGCCATCGCGGACCGTCACGGTGGACCTCCTCCTGGAAGCGCCGAGCGCTCCCTGGCTCCTCGTCAGGTGTAGCCGGCGGCCTGCAGCGCGAAGAGGTGGGCGTACCGTCCGTCGCGCGCGAGGAGCGCGTCGTGGGTCCCCTCCTCGAGCACTTCGCCGCCCTCGATCACCACGATGCGATCGGCCATGCGCACCGTGGGGAAGCGGTGAGAGATCACGATCGTGGTCCGTCCCTCGGACAGCGCACGGAAACGCTCGAACACCGCGTGCTCGGCCTCCGCATCGAGGGCCGCGGTGGGCTCGTCGAGGACGAGGATGTCTGCCTCTTCGCGCATGAAGGCGCGCGCCAGGGCGATCTTTTGCCATTGCCCGCCCGACAGCTCGGCGCCGTCCTTGAACCACCGCCCGAGCTGCGCCTCCAGACCCCCCGAGATGGTGCTGACCACCTCGCTCGCGCCGCCCCGCTCGATGGCGCGGTGAACCCGCGGATCGTCGTGCAGGTGCGCCACGCTCCCGAGGCCCACGTTCTCCCGCAGGAGGAACTGGTACTGGGCGAAGTCCTGGAACACCACCCCGATGCGCGCGCGCAGCGCCTCCGGGTCCCAGCCGCGGAGGTCCTTCCCGTCGAGCAGGATACGGCCCTCCGTGGGCTCGTAGAGCCGGGTGAGCAGCTTGATGAAGGTGGTCTTGCCGGCGCCGTTGTGACCCACGAGGGCGAGGCTCTGCCCGGCCGGGATGAACAGGTCCACGTTCCGCAACGCCCACCGGCTCTGGCCCGGGTACTGGAAGCCCACCTTCTCGAAGCGAATCCCCCGCTCGGAAGGCTCTCCCAGGTGGCTCTCCGTGGCTGACGACGACCCCGACCGCAGCTCCGGCGCCTCGCCCTCCGCGCGGGCAGGGAGCGCGGCGGGGCGCGGCTGGGTCACCTGGGTGGTGGAGATGGCCAGGTACTGGAACAGGTTCGACATGTAAAGGTTGTGCTCGTACATGCCGCCCAGCGCCGAGAGGATGGACTGGAAGGCCTGCTGCCCCTGCCGGAAGGCGGCGACGTAGAGGGTGAGCTCGCCCAGCGTGAGCTTTCCGGCGGCTGCGGTCAGCGCCATGGCCACGTAGCACCCGTAGAAGGCGCCGGTTCCGAGCAGCGACAGCCCGAAGCCCCAGCCCCCGCGCTGCAGCGCGAGCCGCCTGTCTTCCACGTAGAACTGCTCGCTCAGGCGGCGGTAGCGGGAGAGCAGCTCCTGACCGATGCCGAAGAGCTTCACCTCCTTGGCGTGGTTGTCGTTGGCGAGCACGTGCTCGAGGTAGCTGAGCTTGCGGCTCTCGGGAGAGCGCCAGTTCCGCAGCCGGAAGGCGGTGTTCGAGAAGCGCACCTCCGCGATGGTGGCGGGGATCGCCGCCACCACCAGGACCAGCACGGCCCAGGGGCTGAAGCTCACCAGGAGCGCGCCGTAACCCAGGAGTGTGACCAGGTTCTGGAGCATGCCGAAGCTCTCGGTGACGACCGAGAGCGGCCTGAAGGAGGCCTCGCGCCGCGCACGGGTGAGCTGGTCGTAGAACTCGGGATCCTCGAAGTGGCGCAGGTCGAGGGTGAGCGCCTTCTCCAGGATCATCACGTTGATGTCCATGCCGAGCCTGGCGCCGAGGAGCTGCCGGATCAGGGTGAGCGTGCGCTGGTTGGCGGCGAGCGCAGCGACGAGGGCAAGCTCGACGAGGACCCAGTGGAGCGCGCCCGACGCATCCCGGGCGACCACGGCATCGACGATGGCCTTGCCCGCGAACGCGACGCCGAGCGGAAGGACGGCGGCGACGAGGGTGAGCACGCCGAGCGCGATGGTGGAGGCGCGCGAGGACCTCCAGACCAGCGCCAGGGTGCGGGGGGTGAACGCGAAGCTACCGCGCAGGCGGGATAGTCCAGGCATCGGTGCCTGGAGTGTAACCATCCCCTTTCAGGGGCGTGAGCTCAGCGCCGAGGGACGCTTTCGGGCGCGCTTCTCGCGCTTTTTCACCACCTGCTCGGCACGCTTGGCCTGCACGGTGAGCGAGGGCTTGCGGCCCTTCAGCGGAAGCTGCTCGGCGTGGTGCTCCTCGAACGATCCAGGCGCCTCGCCCAGATCGAAGATGGCCACCTCGCGCTGCCCGCGATCGCCGATCCGGAAGGGCAGGACCGAGGCGCCGATGCCAGCGCCCACATACACGGCGCCCTGCCCGGAGGCCTCGGGGGTCCGGGTCCCGTAGAGCCCATGCACGTACTTGTGGCCTGCGAGCTTGCCGATGGAGAACTCGTGCAGCCGCGCCACCGTCACCTGCCCCGCGTGGGTGTGGCCCGACAGCACGAGCGGCACCCCGTGCCGCCACAGGCCGTCAGCTTCTTCCGCGATGTGCGACAGCCCGATCGAGGGCAGGTTCTTCCGCAGCCCCTTCACGGCCCGCTCACGCTGGGCGTGGCCCGTGTAGGCGTCGTCGAGACCCACCACCTGGAGCGCCTGGTGCCGCACCGTGACCACGGTGTGGGCGTTGCACAGCACCTCGGCGCCGGCGCGCCGGAGCGTCTGTTTCACCTCGTCGCCGCCGGACCAGTGATCGTGGTTGCCCAGCACCGCGAAGACGGGCGCCTCGAACGACCGGATCAGCTCCTCGAGCTGGTCGAGGTAGAGCTGGCTGTGGCAGACGAAATCACCGGTCAACATCACCAGATCGGGGCGCTGCTTGTTGGTGAGATCCACCGCTTCACGCTGCAGCTTCATCGGCGTCACGCGCCCGACGTGCTGGTCGGTCAGATGCGCGATGCGGATGGGCGAGAGCTGGTCGAGATACGCCGTCGGCCCTGCAAAACGGCGGAGCTGGATGGCGCCGCGCTGCGCAGGCGAGAGGCCCCCCTCATCCTCCTCAATGCCCCCGGCCACGTCGTCCACTGCCGGCCAGGTGGGCGGTGGGCCTGCCTTGTCACGCGCAGCGCGCTCTGGCCACAACCGTTTGAGATAGCTCGACAGCTTCACCTTGGAGGGTTGTGCGTCCACCACGCCATCAAGTGTAAGGGTCGGACGGGGCTACGCCATGGGTTTTCTCCGAAGCGCCTCTCCGGGCACACCCGATGCGCATGCCAACCCGTTCCTCACTGACGAGACCACGGGAGGCCTGGCGATCTGCTGCAGCGCGGAGATCCTGGAGGTCACGGACGAACCAGGATTCGCGCGGTGGTAGCTCGTTCAGTGGTGCACGACGAACATCGCCGCGAAGTACCCGTCGGTCCCGTGCACGTGCGGCAAGAGCCTCACGCCGCTCGCGCCTTCGGCGATGCCCAGCGCCGTGGCCTCTGCAGCGTCGAACGGGGTGGGCGTGAGCTTCACCGCCGGCTCTCCGGGCCCCGGCGTCCCCGAGAGCCGCTCCACGACTGCTTCGCACTCCTCGCGCAGCACCGAGCACACCGCGAACACCATGCGCCCGCCATCTCGGGTCCGGGTCGCGGCGTGTCGCGCGATGGTCACCTGGAGCGCCGAGAGCCTCTCCAGGTCGTGCTCCTCGCGCCGCAGACCGATCTCCGGCCTGCGCCGCAGCGTCCCCACGCCCGAGCAGGGCGCGTCCACGAGCACCCGGTCGTAACCCTCGGGGACGTCGCCCGTCCCTCCGCTCCAGTCCACCCCGTACGTGGCGCGTGCGCCGGCGCTCATGGCCACGCGCAGCTTGTTCGGGTGGATGTCTGCCGCGTCCACGGCGCCTCCGCTCCCCACCTGCCGCGACAGGAGCCAGGTCTTGTTGCCACGCCCGGCGCACGCATCCAGCACCCGCTCCCCGGGCCTCGCGCCCAGCAGGAGCGCCACCGTCTGCGCGCCCTCTTCCTGCCCGAGCCACGCCGTCCCGAAGCCTGGGAGACGCCGCAGATCGCCGGCTCCCCGGACCAGGATCGCGCGGGGGGACGCGCGCCCTGCTTCGATGGTCGCGTTCGGAGACGCCTCCAGCAGCCTGGCGACCCACGCCTCCCGGTCCTCCTCGGGAGACAGGCAAAGGCCGAGCGGCGGCGGCACCGGGCCAGCCGCCAGGAAGGCCGAAGCACCGGCCCTCCCGATCGCCCGCCGCAGCGCCCCGCGCAGCCAGCCAGGCGCCGACGCCACCACCGCATCCACGAGGGTCGGACGCCCCAGCGCAGCCTCGTCGGCGAGCCTCCGCAGCACGGCGTTCGCGAAGGCGCCGACCCGGTCGTCGGCCGCAGCCCGGATGGCGTTGACGGCCTCGGACACCGCCGCGAAGGCCGGTACCCGATCCAGGAACAGGAGCGAGTAGGCGCCCATCAGCAGGTGCGCACGCACCGCCGGATCACCGGCCCAGCGCTTGCTCACGGCGAGCTTCGCGATCCGATCTTCCAGGTAGACCTGCGTCCGCAGGACGCCATACACGAGCTCCGTCGCGAGCCCTGCGTCCCGCCCGTCGAGCGCCGAGAGCCGTGACAGCTCCGCGTCGAGGGCCGCGGCGGCGAACGCGCTCTCCTCCCAGACCCGCGCGAGCACCCGCGCCGCGACCGAGCGCGCCGCGCTCGTGGGCGGAGGCTCCTGCCCGGCTGCCCCCACCTCTCCACCGGCCTGCACCTCTCCGCGATCCCGTCTCGTCCTGATCGTCACGGCGCTCCGTTTCCTACCCTGCCAGCTCGCGGAGCTGCCCCTGGATCACGTCCCAGCGCCGCTCCACGTCGTTCTTGAACGCAATGCCCATGAGGCCCACCAGGACCACGAGCCCCGCGAGGCTCGCGATCTCGCGCACCCGGAGGGGCAGCGGCCGCCGCAGCACCGCCTCGAAGGTGAAGAAGAGCAGGTGGCCTCCGTCGAGCACGGGGATGGGCAGGAGGTTGATGAGCCCGAGGTTGATCGAGATCACCGCCATCGCCCACACGAAGTAGCTGACCCCCTTGGCGCCTTCCTCGCCGACCACGTCGTAGACCGTGATCGGACCCCCCAGCGTGGAGATGCTCACCTTGCCCTCCACGATCCGCACGATGCCGATCATGATGAACCGGATGACGTCGTACGTCTCGTCGAGGGCGCTCTCCAGCGCGAGCCGGATCGCGGCCGGACCGCCCTCCACGTAGGGCTCCGGCACCATCGGCGACCAGTTGGCGGCCCGCAGGAAGAACCGCGGCCGGTACTGGCCGTACTCGTCGAGGTACTCCTCCCGCCGCAGCTCGATGGTCCCGCTCTTCCGCTGCCCGGCCCGGAGCCAGGTGATCACGTGCGGCTTGTCGGGGGCTGCGAACAGCCGCTCGGTGAAGGTCGACCACGCCGTCACCTCCACCCCGTCCACCTCCACCACCCGGTCGCCGACGCGCAGGTCTGCCTTCCACTCGGGAGACCCCTCGGGCACCTCTGCCACGTAGAGATCGGCGTGCTCGATCCCGGTCCGGCTCTGCAGGTCGGCCGCGCCGGTCTCGGGGGTCAGCGCCGCCACGCCGGACTCGTACACCGCCAGGTCGGCGAGCCCGCCGAGGGCGCGCGTCACCGGCACGGGCCGCAGGTAGGTCACGGGCACCGTGGCGCCGCGGTTGTCCATCAGCGCCTGCTCCAGATCGCTCCAGGTCTTGATGGGACGTCCGCTGACCTCGGTCACCAGATCGAAGGTGCGCAGGCCGGCGCGGAAGGCGGGCGAATCGAGGCGCGAGATCCCGATCACGGCCGCGGGTCGGCTGGGCCGGATGCCGAGTTCTCCGATCCGCTCCACGATCTCGAGCGGCTTCTGGACGACCTTCTCCTCGGGGATGACCGTGACGTCCACGTGCTCGCGGTCGCGGAAGACCTTGAGCTTCAGCTCCTGACCGGGGCTCCGCGCCACCATCCGCTGCAGCTCCGCGAAGGTCGTGATCCGCTCACCGTCCACCTCGAGGATCCGGTCTCCGGGCCGGAGCTTGCCCTCGGCCGGGTGCGCCGGGAGCACCGAGCCCACCGTGGGCGGCACGAAGCGGGTCTCCCCGATGAACACCGCGAAGTACAGGAGCACCGGGAAGAGCACGTTCATCGCTGGCCCGGCCAGCACGATGATCACCCGCTTCCACAGCGCCTGCGCCTCGAAGGTGCGCCGCCTGTCCTCGGGCAGCACCGGCTCTTGCCGGTTCTCCTCGAGCATCTTCACGAACCCGCCGAGCGGCAGCAGGCCCACGCAGTACTCGGTCTCGCGCCCGCGGAGCCGCAGCACCTTCGGGCCAAAGCCGATGGAGAAGGTGAGGACCTTCACCCCGAACAGCTTCGCGCACACGAAGTGCCCGAGCTCGTGCACGAAGATGAGCACCGAGCAGAGCAGCGCGAAGTAGAGGAGATCCACAGCGTCGAGGGGAGGTTCTAGGCGAGCGCCGCGCCGGGGTCCATCAGGGATGGCGGCGCGGCCGCGTGGCACTTCCGATCATTGCTTCGGCTCGGTCGGTGCCTTGGTGGTGATGTGCAAGTACCCGTTCGGGAGGGTCTTCAGCTCGAAGTGCGCGAGCCCCGTGGTGTCGTCGATCTTCGTCGGCGCCACGACCGACCACTCGATCTTCTCTTTGCCCTTGTCGTCGGTGGTGATCTTGCCGATGGCGAGGTTCGCGTCCTTCTTGTTGCCCGCGGGGAAGGCCAGCTCGAACGAGGGGCCCGCCGAGGAGATCTCCTGGGGCGTGCCGTCGGGCGGGATCACCGTCGAGGTCCGGTAAATCTTCCCGGTGGGCGGCCCTGACGACTTGCCCTTCTTCTCGATCTTGAAGGTGATGTTCACGCCTTGCGACAGCGCGTTCTCCGGGATCCTCAGCGTCGCGCGTCCCGTGTCGTCGCCGAGTTCGAGCTTCGCGGGCGGAGACGAGCCGAAGCTGTCGGTGATCTCCTCGGAATCGCTCTTGAGGAGCGGAGGACGACCGGCGCTCTGCGAAGGCGAGGCCGCGGGAGCCGCGTCGGGAGCTGCGTCGGCCGACTTCGCGGGCTCCGGTTCGGGCTCTGGCTCGGGCGCGGCGGCCGGAGGAGGGGCAGGCGGGGGAGGCGGCGGAGGCTTCGGGTCCGCGCCGCACGCGGCGAGCGCCCACGCTCCGAGCAGGACGGACACAGGGACAAGGCGGTGCAGGCGAGACTTCATCCCGGAGGGCGTACGGCCACGCGCGATGGAGATCAAGATGGAGATCAAGATGGAGATCAAGGCCAGCGGTGACCTGCCGAGCGGCAGGGTCGACTCGGCCAGACCGCCGCCGTATAAGGCGCTCCGCCATGCGCACCCTTCTTTCGCTGAGCTTCCTGGTCCCGCTCGTCGCTGGCTGCGGCTCCGCACCGCCGGCGGGTGACACGCCGACCACCCCCACCACCGTCGCGCCTCCGGCCGCCGTGGCCACCGCCGCGCCGCTCGATCTCTCCCCGGTGCCTCCGCCTGCCGACCTGGTGGCCCAGGCCCGGTGGTCAAACCCCCAGAGCACCCTCTCGACCCTCGCTGGCTGTGCCGGTGTGCCCCCCCAGCTCACCGAGACCGGAGCCCGCATCGCCGTCGAGGCGATCCTCGACGAGCTGCTCCCCGCCGACATGGATCCCAAGGCGCTCGCCGCCGTCGTGGCGCTCGACGCCCCGGTGTTCGGGGTCGTCGCGCTCGACCCCGCTTCGAAGCGCGGCCGCCCGATCGGCGTGGTCTCCCTTGGCCTGACCTCACTCGAAGCCGCGCGCGGCGCCGCCGAGAACCTCGGCACCCTCACCGAGATCGCCCCTGGCCTCTCCCGCATCGGCGGCAAGGAGCGCACGCGCAGGACCTGCGGCATCGCCGCCGCGGCTGGCTCCGCCCCTGCGCGCCTGGTCTGCGGCGACCGCGACGCCGATCTCGTCGAGCTCTCTCCGTACGTCACCCGCACCCTGCCCGGCACCCCCGCCGAGGGGCGCGACCTGCGCGGCGAGCTGCGCCTCGTCCCGATCACCGACAAGTTCGGGGCCATGGCCCGCCAGCAGCTCCGCGGCGTCCCGATCCTCATCCAGAGCCAGGCCACCATCGGCGAGCCCCTCTTCGACAAGACGATCATGGAAGCGGGCAACGCGCTCACCACCGAGGTCGGCGCGCTCATCGCCGACGCCGACAAGATCACCCTGGAGGTCGGCGCCGATCCGACGAGCTGCCTGACCGTCTCCGGCGCCATCGCCCTCCGCGGCAGCTCCTCGTGGCTCGGGGGCACCATCGCCGATCAGGCGCGCGTGCTTGCCCCGCCCCCGCCCTTCTTCTGGCGCCTGCCGAAGGACAGCGAGACGGCGACGTTCGCCCACAGCGCGGACGGGTCCCGCGCCGCGCCCCTCCTCAAGACCCTCGGCGACCTCCTCGAAGGCTACCTCGCCAAGGAGAACGCCGTCTCTGCCGCCGACCGCAAGGCCCTCGCGGATCTCCTCCGCAACCTCCCCGTGAGCAAGGACGCGAGCTCGGTCTCCGCATCCGGCGGCTCTCCTCCACCCGCAGCGGCGAAGGCGGGGCAGGACGCGACCCAGAAGATGTTCGAGGACCTGATCAACACTTCCGTCGGCTGGAACCTCATCGGCGTCACCGAGAAGCCGGAGGTCCTGGGCGGCTACTTCAAGCGGATCGTCACCGCGTACGGCCGGCCCAGCATCCAGGCCGCACTCAAGAAGCTCATGAAGGACGACGCCAAGTTCCTGCCGACCGTGAAGACGGTCGCGGCGCCCAAGGAGCTCGGCAAGGGTGGGGTCGCGATCGACCTGACCTTCAAGGACCTGCCCGCGCCGAACCCGAACCCCCTCGATGGTGCTGGACCGGCGAAGACCAAGAGCAAGCCGCTCCGCTTCGAGGTGCACCTCTACATCATGGGTGACGGCGACACGAGCTGGATGGCCATCGGCGCCGACAAGGCAGATCTCCTGCGGCGGCTTGCGGCCGTGAAGAACGGCGCTCCCGCCGACGGCACCCTCACCAGCCGCGCCGGGCTCGAGACGATCAAGAACGCCAAGGCCAACATGGGCGGGTTCTTGACGATCGCGCCGATCACCCGCTCCGTGGGGAGCACTGCGAGCACCGTGCTCGGCGCGATGGGCATGGGCGGCACGGGTGGACCCCCCGCGGTGCAGCAAGCGCTCGGCGTGCTGAACAACCTACCGCACAAGGGCGCGGGCCCCATCTTCTTCTCCACCCAGAACCAGGGCGGCGCAGCGCCGCAGGCTCAGTTCACCATCAACGTGACCAAGCCTGCGCTCGAAGACGTGGGCGCTTTGCTCGTCAGCGGCCTCAAGCTCGCCCAGTCCTTCAAGCCCTGAGCGGCTCGCGGAGCGCCGCGGGGCCCAGCGTCCCCGCGGCACCTCCCCCACCTCCCCCACCTCCCCCACCTCCCCCTGCGTCACGTCCTGCGCGTCACGTCCTGCGCGTCACGTCCTGCGCGTCACGTCCTGCGCGTCACGCGGCTCGCGTCACGCGGCTCGCGTCACCTCCCGCCGCGCGTCCGCTCCTCGCGCTCCAGCTCCTCCTGGTACTCGACGCTGTAGCGTGCCCAGGGCTGCAGCCGCAGCCGCGCGTACCCGATCGGCTCACTGGTGCCCTCACACATGCCGTAAGCGTTCTCCCGGAGCTTGGCCAGCGCCCGGTCGATCTCCGAGAGCAGGCGCACGTCGCGCTCCAGGAGCTTGCCCGTCATCGAGGTCGTCCCCTCCAGGGTCGCCTCGTCCATCTCGTCGCCCACCACGCGCGAGGTGCTGACGTCGCGCTCCTCGTTCTGGCGTTCTCCGATGCTCCCCACGATGGCCGAGCGACGGTCCTGCAGCATGCGCCGCAGCTCGTCGAGCTGCTCGGCGGTCAGTTCTTGCGGACCATCATCGTCATCCCGGGCTGCGCTGACGCGCGTCGGGGGCCGAATTGCAGCCGGTGCGGCCGCCGCGCCCCCGGGTTCCACGTTCCGCTTCGGCCCGCTGTTCTCTTCAAACGACATCTCCGCTTTATACGGCAAGCGCCATGCCGCGGTGAAGCGGAGGCTCGCTGCTTGATGTCGTCTGCGGGTCCTCGCGCCACCCCGCGGGGACCCCTTCCCCTCAGTGAATCTTGTGTTCCAGGGGTGCGGAAGGACTGCTCGACAGGGCTTGCGTGTACGAGATCACGGGTGATCTCCAGTCGATGCCCGTCCAGCGTGGTGAGGGGTCTTGCTCCTGGAAGGTGAACCCATCACCCCCGAAGTAGAGAAAATCCACGGTCGCCACAGAATACTGCGCGTCCTCGTCGAACGGGCGCCCGCCATCGAGCACGAACCCACCCTGGCGCGTCGGGGTCAGCCCAATCGCGACCGCTTCCTTGTTCCCGAGGAGCTGCGCGATCTCCCGCCCCTTGAGGGAGCACACGAGCAGCTTGTTGTCGAAGGGCAGCACCGAGTACACGGTCGCCTTGGTGATCGACCCCCTCGGCACCGCCTGACGGATGCCTCCCTTGTTGAGGATGGCCACGTCCGCGTGGAGCTCCTCCCGCCATGACGCCCCGATCCAGCGGCTGAGCTCCCGCGAGTCGCGCTCCATGCCCCCCGTGTATCCAATCCGCTCACCGAGGGCGCGCTCGAGCCTTTCCTGCCACGCGGCGCTGCTGCGCGCGAGCCCCTCCTCGGCGGGTGCTTGCCCCTCCGGGTGGCTCAGCTCCACGATCTCGGTCGAGGTCGACACCACCCGCTTGCCGAGCGCCCGCCGCGGGTCCACGTCGAGCACCACCCGCGCGTAGCTGCGCAGCTTCCACCCCGGGTTGATGAGCGGCGTGTCGCCCACCCGCGTGTTGCTGGTCCTGTGACAGTGGCCGCCGCCCACGAACGACAGGCGCCACTCCGGGTGCCGCGCCAGCACCGGCTGGAGCTTGTCCGGGCACTCGTGCGCGATCAGCACCAGCGCGTCCGGCTCGGCGCGCCACGCCTCCGGCACCACGCGCTCCAGCGCCTTCTCCTCCGCCTCGAACGCGATCCCCTCGAACCGGCTCGCCATCGCGGTGCGGAGCGTGTCCTCCGTGGCCAGACCGATCACCCCGATCCGGAGCCCGCGCCGCTCGATCACCGTGAACCCTGGCAGCCGCACCTCCGCGGGCCCTCCACCGACCACCTTCAGGTTCGCCGCCAGGTACGTCACCCCGGACGCTGCCCGGTTGCGCACGAACCCTTCGCGCCCGAAGTCGAACTCGTGGTTGCCGAACGCCGACGCCGTGTAGCCCATGCGCCCCATGGCCTCGGCCATGGGCAGCCCCTGGAAGTACGAGGAGATGGCAGGCCCCGTGGCGTTGTCCCCGCCCGACAGGGCGATGGTGCCCGGGTCCTTGCACGCCGGCACGTTGGGTGGCCCTTTCGGCCCGGGGCAGTGCCCTTCGCGGGACATCCAGTGCGCGAGCATCTCCGCTGCTCCGCCGCGCACCTCGCCTTGATCGTGGCTCGACAAGAGCCACCCGTGCTCGTCGGTCGTGTAGAGCAGGGTGACCGTGGCAGGGGTGCGCTCGGTGGCCCCCACGGCCCGCGCCGCAGCCTTCTCGGGTGGGGTCGGTGCCCGGCCGCAGCCCGCCACGACCAGAGGAACCAGCGCGATGAAGCCGCCCGCAATGCCGCGGCGACGACGGGAAACGAACGAACGCCTCCTGCGACTCCCCACGTGCTCCACCCGCTCAGTGTACCCGGAGGATCTCCAGGGAGATGCGCGAACCTTGCTGCGCAGCCCGCCCACGCGCCTCATCCGTTTGGCGCGCGCCGCGTCACGCCACCTCCGCGCTCCGCTCCTGCGGTCATTCTGCGCCGCCTCTGCGCTCGCGGCCGTTCTTCCTCCGGTGACCCTCGCTCGGATACCCTCGCAGGCCGGGCAGCTCGCATGCACCTTCTCCAGCACCATCACCTCTTCCGCGTCTCCTTCACCTTGCTGTTGCTCGCATGCGCCTGCGGCGCCGACGAACCCGCCCCGGGCACGACGGGTTCCGGCAACGCGGGGAGCACGGGCGGCGCTGGCAACACAGGGGGTGCGGGAGGCAGCGCTGGCGCAGGCGGCGCAGGTGGCGCCGGAGGCAGCGGTCTGTCCGAGGGCGCCGCGGTGATCTGCTACCGCGACTGCGCGGCCCTCGCCGAGCTGGGCTGCGCTCTTGAGCCCCTCGAAGAGTGCGTGTCCGTATGCCTCGAAGGCTTCGTCGCCGTCCCCGAGTGCGCGTCCGAGCAAGCGGATTACCGGGCCTGCCTCCTCGTCGAGCGCACCGCAGACTGCGTGCCTCCTCCAGCCTGCGACGCGCTCCTCACCACCTGGGAGCTGTGCACCACCGGCGGTTGCCTCGACGTGGTCTGCACCCCCAAGAACGGCGGCTGTCGCTGCGAGGGGATCTGCAAGGACAAGCCGGTAGCCGCCGAGTGCGTGCCGCGGCCAGAAGGGGGAGCCTCCTGCAAGTGCTTCGACGAAGGCACCCAGGTGGGCACCTGCATGAGCGACACCGTCTCCTGCTTCCCCTCGAAGAGCTGCTGCGCCCCCCAGCTCGGGCTCTAGTTCTCGGGGCAGGGGCTCGCGCCCCCGCCCCCCG
>NZ_ASRX01000064.1 GCF_000601485.1 Chondromyces apiculatus DSM 436 | reverse complement strand
CCTGACGTCCGTCACCTCGGGAAGCGCGCGATGTCCCCGAGGTTGCGCTGCCGGCCCGCTGTCGCGCCACCCGCCGTCCCGTGGACAGGGAGCGTTTCACCGAGGCGTGACGCCTCTCAGCGCTCCATGCGCTGGATGAACGGCACGATGCGATCCACGAACGCCTGCTTGTGGAAACGGTCGAACTCCGCCCACGTGCACAGGCTCCGCGGGTCCTTCACCCGGTCGATGAACAGCACCCCATCGAGGTGGTCGGTTTCGTGCTGGAAGGTACCTGCGGTCAGCCCGCGGTGGATCCGATCGATGGGCGCGCCCTCCCGGTCCCACCCCGTCAGCCGGATCTCGGCGTGGCGGTCCACCACCCCGCGCAGGTTCGGCACGCTCAGGCAGCCCTCGTAGTTCTCGAAGGTCTCCTCCGTGAGCACCTCGATGACGGGGTTGACCACGATGGTGAGCGGGATCCGCGGCTTGTACGGGTAACGGGGGTTGTTCTCGACCTCCACCGCCATGATCCGCACCGGTTCGTACACCTGGATGGCCGCGAGGCCTGCGCCGTTCGCGTCGCGCATCGTCGCGATGAGAGCGTCGATGAACGCCTGCGTGGCGGGGCTGGCGAGCTCTTCCCGCGTCACCTCGCGGGCCCGCTGCCGGAGGATGGGATGGCCGATCTGCGCGATCTTGAGGAGCGTCACCCGCCCAGCGTACCACGCCCGGCTCTCCCCGCAGGCCTCGGCCCCTGTGTCCAGCCGCGTGCATTGCCGCGCTGCATCCGCTACATCGCGAGCCGTGATGTTCCCCTACCCAGAGCAGCCACAGCTCCCGCCGGACCAGCAGTCGGTCGCATCCATGACCCTGCGCTACTCGGACGTCACCCAGGATGGCCGGATGAGCGTGCTTGCCATCCCGCACGGCAACAGCCCGGCCCTCTGGGATGCCCTGCTGCGCGACCACCCCGTGAGCCGCGCCCTCGCCGCGCAGGGCGTGCTCCCCATCATGTCGCGCCTCCTCGTCGAGAGCGGCGAAGGCCCCCTCTCGGCCTCCGCTGTCGTGGACCTCCGCGTCGCGTACCAGCTCGCGCACACCCTCGGGGAGGACGGCGACGTCGAGCGGCTGGTGATGCTCTCCTGGCTCACCCTGCACGCCCCGCGTGGCGCCACCCACCCGCCCCAGCCCCCGGGCGCAGGCGAGCCGATCCAGGTCGGCCGCTGCTTCGCCGAGCACGTCTTCACCCGCCCCTTCGCGCCCCCTGCCGAGCGCAAGGTGCTCAGCTTCGACGTCGCCGACATGGAGCCCGTCCCCGCAGCCCGCTACACCTGGCAACCTCCCGAGACCCTCCTCCACCTCCCCGCCGACGCCGTGCCGCTCGACGCCGAGCTACGCGCGGATCCCACCGACATCGTCTTCGGCCTCGACCACACCGACAGCAACCACCACGTCAACTCCCTCGTCTACCCGCAGATCTTCATCGACGCCGCCCTCCGCCGCCTCGGCGCCCTCGTGCAGTCCGTGCCTCGCCGCTGCCATCACCTCGAGGTCGCCTACCGCAAGCCCTCCTTCGCAGGAGAGCGCCTCCGCATCCACCTGCGCGCGTTCTCCTTCGGCGGCACCTTCGGCGCCTCCCTCGTCCTCGCCCCGCACGCCGACATCGAGCGCCCCCGGGTGACGGCCCGGCTCCTGCTCGCGCCCTGACCCTCCAGCGCGCCGCGGCTGGCTCCTGCGCACCGCGCTTGGCTCCCCGCGCTGCCCGTGGCACCGCCGTGGCCATGGCGGCGGAGCGCGCGCAAGAACCTCGGACGCATCTCTCCCCCCGCCTTCAACGTCTCGGCGAGATCACGGCGGTCGCCGCGCTCGTCCTCGCCGGCGCCGCGACCGTCCCCCGCCTCGTGTGCGGCCGTGACGCCGACGCCTTCTGGCAGTCCGACCCGCGTGTTCAAGAGCCGCTCGCCGCCGAGGTGGCCGCGTACGTGCGCGCGGGCGTCGGCCCCGAATCCTTCTCCACCGGAGACCCGCGCTTCGACGGCGAGTGGGCCCTCGTCACCCACCAGATGGCGGCCCTCGGCCTCGGCCAGCTCATCCTCCAGCACCCCGAGCTGCGCGCCACCTACCTGCCCGTCGTCGCCCTGTGCGCCGAGCGCCTCCTCGCCCCCGAGACCACCGCCTTCGGCAGGGCTGCCTGGGGCGAGGACGCCCTCCGCGCGCCCGCCACGCCGAACGGCCATGCCTACCTCGGCTACGCGAACCTCGCCCTCTCCATGCTCACCCTCCTCGACCCCACCCACCCCCTCGCCGGGACCAACGACAGGCTCACCGAGGCCTTTGCCCGGCGTCTCGCCGCGGCGCCTCACGGCATGCTGGAGACCTACCCGGGCGAGGCCTACCCGGCCGACATGGCCGCGGTGGTGGGCAGCATCGGCCTGCACGACCGCGCCCGCCGCGAGACCCACCGCGAAGGCTTGCTGCGCGACGCCACCGCCGCGCTCACCGCGCGCTACCTCCACCGCCCCTCGGGCATGTTCCACCAGCGCGTCGACGCGCACGCTGGCGCCCCTCTCGGCCCTCCACGCGCGAGCGGCACCGCCATCGCCGCCTACTTCCTCTCCTTCGCCGACCAGGACCTCGCCCGCCGCGTCTTCGCCGGCATCGCCTCCCACCAGCGCGCGCGCTTCCTCGGCTTCGGCGGCGTGCGCGAGTACCCCGACGGCGAAGCAGGCCTCGGCGACATCGACTCCGGCCCCGTGCTCTTCGGCGTCTCGGTCTCCGCCACGGGCTTCTCCCTCGCGGGCGCCCGTCTCACCGGAGAGCGCGCCATGTTCGTCGACCTCTTCCGCACCGCGGAGCTGTTCGGCCTCACCGGGCGCGGCCCTGCGGGCGGACGCCGCTTCCTGAGCGGAGGTCCCCTGGGCAACGCCCTCCTGCTGGCCATGATGACCGCCGGCCCCGCAGCGGCGCCTCTTCCTCCTGCCCCGGGGCGCCTGCCATGAGTCCCATGAGTCCCACGAGTCCCACGAGCGCCCCGAGCGCCCCAAACCCCACGAGCGCCCCAAACCCCACGAGCGCCCCGAGCGCCCCGAGCGCTCCAAACCCCACGAGCCCCCGACGCGCGCGGGCGCCCTGGCACGTGCGGGTACTGGCCGCGGCGGCGATCCTGCTCGCGCTCCACGTGGCGCTGGCCTTCGCCCTGGACACCCTGGGCCTCGTCGAGAGCTTGCTCTCCCCCTCGGGCCTGCGCGCCCTCGCGGTGCTCCCGCTCGTGCTCGGCCTCTACGCCGTGCGCCTCGCGCTGCTCTTCGTCATGCCGGGCCTCGTCTTCGCGGCGCTGGTCTCCGCGGGACGCACGTGGCGCGCGCGGCGCGCGCATCGCGCGCAGGCACGACAGACACCCGTCCCGCGGGCATGACCCGGCGCCCCCGCGATTCGCTCCGGGGGGCTGGACATCGCGCCCCTCCGGCTTGATGTGCCCCTGCACGCCCGCTACATCACGGCGCCTAACCACCGCGGGCCCTCGCGCCCGGGAGCAATGTCACCATGAACGTCCGCTTCGTCCTTACCCTTGCCCTCGCCGCCGCGTCCCTCGCCGGCTGTCAGGTCACCACCTCCTCGGAGCCCCCGGTCTCCGCCACGCCGTCCACGCCGTCCACCCCGACCGAGACCGCGCCTGCCCCCCCGCCTCCTGCCGACACGCCCCCGCCTCCTCCCGAGCCGACCGCGTCCGAGACGCCTGCCGAGCCGCCCCCCAAGAACCCCGAGGCCGGCGGCCGCCTCGCCTTCACCACCTGCACCCCCGAGTCCAGGCAGGTGAAGGGATGCACCCGCGACTACAAGCCCGTCTGCGGCCAGGTCGACACCGGCATCCGGTGCATCAAAGCCCCCTGTCCCTCGGCGGACCCGAAGACGTTCCCGAACGCCTGCACCGCCTGCCAGGAGCCGAAGACCACCGGCTACTTCCCCATGTCCTGCGAGGACATCAAGAAGCCCGGCGCGCCCTGAGCTTCAGCGCCGCCGCGCCACCTCACCCGGTGAGCGCGGCCTGCTCCTCGCGCGTGAACCCCCACAGATCCGGCTCTGGCGCGAGCGCCACCCCGAAGCGCGCCCGCACCTCCCCCCGGATGTGCATCGCCAGCGCCACCATCTCCGCTGCCGTCGCGCCTCCGCGGTTCACCAGCGCCAGCGCGTGGCGCGAGGAGATCCCCGCCCTGCCGAGCGCCATCCCCTTCGTGAACCCTGCCCGCTCGATCAGCCACGCCGCCGGCACCTTCACCCGGCCCTCGCCGCCCGGGAACGTCGGCAACGCGTCCCCCGCCTTGATCGCGCCCGCCGCCTCGATCCGCGCCCGCACCCCCGCGAACGTCTCCACGTCGAGCGTCGGGTTCATGAAGAACGACCCGGCGCTCTTCCCGTTCTCGTCCTCCGGATCCAGCACCATCGACTTCGACCGCCGCAGCCGCAGCACCGTCGCCCGCACCTCCGCGAGCGACGGCCCACCTCCGCCCTGCGCACCATGCGCACCATGCGCACCATGCGCACCATGCGCACCATGCGCACCATGCGCACCATGCGCACCATGCGCACCGTGCGCGCCCGCGGGAACCTGCAGCGCCCGCTGCAGCTCTGGATACCGCAGCGCCGCCGCGCCCCTCGGGGTGAGCGCGAAGGTCACCGCCGTGATCACGTACCGACCCCGCGCCTCCCGCTTGAACGCGCTGTCCCGGTAGCCGAACCGGCACTGCGCCCCGTCCAGCGTCACGCGCGCCCCGCTCCCGCGGTCGATGGCCTCCACCGCGACCACCGTCTCCGCCACCTCCTGCCCGTACGCCCCCACGTTCTGGATGGGCGTCGCCCCCACGTCGCCGGGAATGCCGGAGAGGCACTCGAGCCCCGCCCACCCTTCCTCCGCGGCGCGTGCCACCAGCCCATCCCACGGCTCGCCAGCGCCCGCGCGCACCAGCACCCGGTCCCCCTCCGCCGACACCGTGATCCCCCGCAGCCGCGGCCGCAGCACCACCCCGTCGATCCCCCGGTCGGCCACGAGCAGGTTCGACCCGCCCCCGAGCACGAGGAGCCCGGCGCCCTCCACCCCGCGCCCCGCTGCAAACGCGAACGCCTCGCGCAGGCCTTCCTCGTCGTCGGCCTCCAGCAGCCAGCGCGCCGGCCCGCCCACGCCGAGGGTGGTGAGCGGCGCGAGCGGCGCGTCCTCGCGAACCGAGAGGCTCAGGGTTTCCTCGTGGGCTGCGCGGGCGCCTGCGTCTTTGGCGCCGCCGCCGCCGCTCCCCCGCGGCCCGGCTCCACCCGGATCCCGGCCATGAACCCGCTGTCGATGGTCTGCACCCGACCCACGAACGCCTTGTACTCATCGGCGGGCACCGTCCCCGTCGGCAGGCTCATCGTGAAGTCCTCCTGGATCACCGTGGCGTCGTAGGTCCCTTCCCGGCGCGCCTCCACCCGGTCGTCCTCCACGGTCACCGCGGCGGGCACCCGGGTCACCTCCATCCCCGGCGGCAGCTCGATCCGCCGGCGCACGTGGTACTGCAGCGTGGTGTCGATGCTCAGCGCGCTCTGCCGCGCCCCGCGCGACGCGTACGTCGCCCCGAGCGTCCCCGCGAACCCCCGCGGGAAGCTGAAGTGCACCGGCTCGAGCCCCGGCAGCGTCCACACCTTGCCCGCGCGCCCCTCGGGCCGCGCGAAGCCGTGCAGCGCCACCTCGGCCCGCAGCGCCACCTCCCACGACCCGGTCCGCGACGACACCGTCACGTCCTCCACGTCGGCCCACGGCACCCAGCCCAGCACCACGTCGCGGAGCATCTCCCGCCGGTCGGTGCCCACCACGGTCTCGAACGCCTCCGAGAGCGCCTGCGCGGCCCGGCCCCGGAGGAAGATCGTGAACGTCCCCCGCGCGTCTCCCCGCGCGTCGACCGCGAGCCGCAGGTCCACCTCGTCGTTCGCCTCCGCGCCCGCGGCCTGCACCGCCACGATCCGCCCGTCGAGCAGGAGCGCCGCCCGCCCGCGCAGCTCCGGGCTCACCCGCCCTGGCGGCAGCGGCGGCCCCTCCACGTCGGCGTCGATCCACAGCTCCGTCTGCGCCTTGCCGTCGCGCCCCTCGCCCGGCACCCGCGCCACCACCAGGGGGTGCCTGAACCGCCCCACGTGCGCCGGGAAATTCGGCGACGAGCTGAACGGCTCCGTCTCCGCGATGGCGAGGTCCGCGTCCACCCCGAGTTCTCGCAGCACCCGGTAGACCACCCACGCCCGGCTCCCCTGCCCGAGCTCCAGGATGGTCCGCGCCGTCACCCGCTGCGACCCACCCCCGTAGAGCGCGGCGATGTCCGACAGCTCCGCGCCACCGGCCACCTTCACCGCCTTGCCCACCGCGGCCACCACCCGTTCTACGAGCGCCCGCGACGGCACGAGCGCCCGCGACGGCACGAGCGCCCGCGACGGCGTCCGGTCCGCGTCCCCGGCGCCCGCTGCCTCCAACGCCCAGCGCGTCACGTACGGGTCCTTGTCCGCGAGCCCGCGCACGTTCTCGGCGACAGCCTGCTTCACGTCCTCCCAGGTCTGCGTCCCCAGGCTCACCCCCACGCCCTGCTCCATGCGCGGCACCCCGTCTTCGAGGCGCCGCGGCGACAGGTCCTTCACCCGCCAGGTCGTCACCAGCGTCCCGCGCTCGTTCCGCTCCTCCCCCTTGCCGAGCAGCGGGTGCGACCAGACCTTGAACGGCACCGACGCGGGCCGGCGCACCTCCACCTCTGCATCGAGCACGCTGGTGCGCTCGGGCATCAGGTCGCTCGTGTCGATCACGAGCTGCCCGGTGTCGCTCGGCAGCGCGTAGCCCTCCAGGATCTGCTCCACGTAGTCGCCCTGTTCGAGCTGCGACAGGTCGCTGTGCCCCTGCGCCGCGAACGCCGCCGCGTCGGGCGAGAGGATGCGCCCGTCCTTCTTGTGGATGCGCCGCCGCAGGAGCCGCGGGTTGCCCCGCCCCTCCACCATCGGCCCGTACGTCGCCGCCCCCGACGCCACGTCCGTCGTGCCCGACACCCGCCGCAGATCGTAGGCGACGAAGTGCAGCAGCCCGTCCTCCGCGATCTCGAACCGCTCCACGTGCCGCAGCACCAGCGTCGCCGCGCCGGCCGCCGCCGGGGCCTTCTGGTCCGCCAGCACCCGCGCCCGCCCTTCCTTTTCCAGCGCGGGTGCCACGTCGGGCGTGAGCTGCAGCGCCCGGTTCAGCGCGCCCACCGCGAACGGCACGTCGCGCGCCCGCACCCGGTCCCGGCCGAGCCTCCCGCGCACCGCCCGCGCGTCCCCCTTGCCCGCGGCGAGCCCCAGCGCATCGAGCAGCCGCCGCTCCGCCGGCGCCATCGCGTCGTGCAGCTTGAGCGCCGCCTGGAGATCCCCGCGCGCGAGGTACACCGACATCTCCGCGTCGCGCAGCGCGTCCGGCGCATGCCGCAGGCGCCTCAGCCTGGCGATCTCCGCGAGCACCCGGTCGTGGGCCCCCACCACGCTCAGCGCCTCCAGGCAGTCGGTCGCCGCCCGATCGCGCCCCGCTCCCGTGCACGTCGCCCGCACCTCGTCGGCCCCCACCCGTGAATGCAGCGCCGCGTCCACGGTGGCGGCCAGCACCGAGCCCGGCGCCGCCGCCGCGAGCCGCCGGTACGCCGCCTCCGCCACGTCGGGCATCCCCGCGCGCTGCGCCACGAGCGCGCCCCGCACCAGCACCACCCGGTCCGCGTCGGGCACCGCGGGCTGCGTCACCCCCTCGTCGCCCTGCACCGGCGCGCGCACCCCGAGCCGCGTCAGCGCCTCGATCACCCCCTCGCCCTCACCCCGCCGCTGCTCGATCAGCATCGCCTCCACGAGCCGCGCCTCCCACGACCAGGGCCACGCCTTGCTGACCCGCCCCACCACCTGCCCGAGCCGCTCGACGAGCTGCGCGCTCGGCAGATCTCCGGCGATCGACAGCGCGCGCGCGTACATCAGATCCATCCGCGGCGGCGCCGGAGCGGGCGCTGACGTCCCGCCCGTCCCGCCCGCGCCCACCTCGATCCGCGCTTCGAGCAGGTGCTCCGCCTGCCGCCCTTCCCCGAGCCCCATGAGCGCCGCCGCCGCCAGCAGCAGCTCCGCGTCCGTCGCGGGTTTCTTCACCGCATCCGGCATGCTCATCTTGCCCACGGCGCCCCCTGGACCCGTCAGGCCCGCCGTGATCTCGACCGCCTCTGGCGACGACGCCCGCGCCCCCGCCGCCTGCCCTGGCACCGGCGCCCGCGTCCGGAGCGGCAGCCCGTCCTCGCCGAGCACGTCGAGCTCCAGCGTGTCCCCGTCGTTCTTCTGGGCGACGCGCACCACGACCCGCAGCCAGCCCGCCTCGGACTGCAGCGAGGCCATGCGCATCACCGGCAGCCCACCCGCCTCGTACCCGCGCCGCAGCGCCGTCACCCCGCCCGCGTCCACCACCGCCGCCGACGTCGAGGTGAGCGCGAGGCTCACCCGCTGCCGCGCCGGCACGTACACATCCACCACCGCCGCGCGCGTCCCCTGAAGGAAGCTCACCGCGTTCGTGTCGAGCATGCAGCCATCGGCGCGCACCCGCAGCGGCGCGACCTTCGCCGCGAACGGCGCCACCCCCGGGTAGCTCCCCTCCAGCGGCTCCGCCAGCGTCCCCACCGTCGGCGCCCCCTCCAGCCCGCGCAGCGGCGTCCAGTCGAGGGGCCCGAGCACCGTCGCCTCCTCGGCGCACCCGCGCCGCTCACCCCACGTGAGCGCCGCCTGTTCGTCCCCCACGAACAGCGCGATCCGGTGCAGCGCCGCCGCGATGAGCCCGCGCACGAACGGCGTCGCCGCGCCCTTCCCCGACGCTCCCGCCGCCGCCCAGGCCCGCCCCAGCCGCTGCACCACCGCCGGGAGCTGCTCTGCCGCGCGGTACGCCGCGCCCCCTGGCATCGCATCGACCGCCGGCGTCGCCCCGAACACCAGCGCATCGAGCGCCGCGACCAGCGCCGCGTGCGCGCCCTCCGCCTGCGGCGCCGCCACCGCGCGATCCACGAGGTCCAGGTACGGCCCCACCTCGGTCGAACGCCGCGCCTCCGCCTCCAGCGCCGCGCCGAACGCCTCGGCCAGCGCTGGCGTCTCCGTTTTCGGCGACGCCGCTTGCGGCGTACACGCGCTCGCCATCACCACCGCGAGCGCCGCCAGCAAGCCCGACGCCGGCAAGCCCGACGCCAGCAAGCCGGACGCGGACGCGGACGGCATGCACGACGCCGGCGCGGACGACGCCGGCACGAGCGAGGCGCCGCCCCCGTGACCGCGTGGGCGCCTCCCCTTCGCCGGCCCTGAGGGCGAGCGCGGAGCGGTTTCAGCGAGGGGCGTGGCAGCGGAGGAGGGGCGTTCGGGAGGAAAGATCACCGGTGGCTCGCGGCTGGAGGAGCGCTGGAGACCCTGTCCCCCGGAGAAACCCGGGCGCTGGACCTCTCGCTGACCTCTCTAGAGCCGGGGCGAGAGGAAGTAAAACGGGGAGCTGACCCGCCCCGGCCTCGGTCACCTCGCCCCCCGGGCGTCCCGCCTGTGCACTGTCTCACCCTTTGGTGCACGTCGCCGCATTGCCGCGTTGCTGCGCCGCCGCATCATCGCGTCACCGTACCGCTGCGTCATCGCGCCGCTGCGTCACCGCGCCACCGCCGCCTTCCGCTCCTTGCGCGCGAGCGTCACCAGGCCGTGCATGTCCTTGCCGCGCTCCAGGGTCACGATCCGCTCCGTCCTGCGCTGCGCCGGCGTCCCGTAGTCCTCGATGATCACTGCGTGCACCTTGGTCCGCGTCGAGGTGCGGTTCTGGTCGTCCGCGTAGTAGCGCGCGCGCACCTGGTAGCTCCCCGTCGGCGCCCGGGGCGCCACGTACATCTCCGGACCGTAGCCCTGGGTCACATCCTGGGTGATCGACCCGGTGTCCGTCACCCGGTGTCCGTAGAAGCACTCCGACCCGTCCGGCTCGATGACGTGCAGGTCCACGTCCGTCGCGTCCGTGTTCCAGGTGATCATCACCACCACGTCCGCGCGCCCGATGCCCACCTGACGCTCCACGTCCACGGCCCGCGCCCGCGCCAGCGGGGCCACGCTCGTCGCCGCCTTGCCGTCCTGGATCCGGCGCAGGAGGTCCAGGTAGTCCATCGCCAGGATCCTCCGGAAGTCGCCGAACCGCGCGTCCCACGCGCCCGCGAGCCCGACCTCGAAGTACACGAGGGCCAGGTCGTTCAGCCCGAGCCGGGCCAGGCTCTGCCCCAGCGCCCGGTACGTCTGCGGCTCGTGCGGCCGCGCCTCCGCCACCCGCCGGAACAGGTGGTACGCGTCCGCCGCGAGCCCCCAGGTCATCGCCGAGATCCCCACGTCGCGCGCGAGCACCGCGTCCCCCGGGCTCTCCTCGACGAGAGCGCTCAGCGCCTTCAGCGCGTCCGCGGGCCCCGCTTCCCGGAGCCGCCGCTCCGCCTCGCCCGCGAACAGGTCGTAGTCCATCGCGTGCCGCGCCAGCGCGTCCTGCACGGCCTTCGGCGTCGCGGCCCGGTCCCGCCGCTTCACCGCGAGCGGGGGCGCCTTCACGGTGAAGCTCGCCGACGGCATCGCCTCCACCCACTTCCGGAACCCCTGCGGGAACGTGAACGTCACCCCCGAGGCCCGCGGCAACCGGTCGAACCACTGCAGGAACGCCCGCTTCGGGTCCCCGAGCGCCCCCTCCACCGCCGCGAGGGCCGCGCCGATCAGCGCCGACGCCTCGTTCGATTGCACGAAGGCCGTGTCGTCCCCGGTCTCGATGGCGAAGCGATCGTAGTCCTCCTGGCTCTCCAGCATCAGGAGCGAGCACGTCTTGCCCGGCACCCGGAAGTGCGTCGCGAACTTGCGCGCCCCCTGCTCCGTCACCGGCGCGAGCTCTTCGAGCTGCCCCACCGCGAGCACCCCGTACCCGCGCGTCGCGAGCGGCGAGGGGATCGCCTGGCCGAGCGGCGTGCGCACGACCCGCGTCGCGCCGTTGACATCGAAGGACAGCTCCAGCGCCGCGCCTTCTGCAGGCACCCCGCGCCCCGCGACCCGGAGGCGCTGCCCCGGGTAGACGAACCGCGGCCTGCCGCCGAGCAAGAGGTCCCGCCCTCCCTCGACCTTCATCCCTGTGAGGCGCAGCGGCTGCGCCCGGTGCGCCGTGGCCGCGGCCTGCACCTCCGCGTCCCCCGTCACCGAGAACACCGCCCCGCCCGTCTCGCGCGCGAGCAGCGCGAGCATGTCGTTGTCCGTGCCCGGGAGGCCGGTCTGGTAGCCGTACACCGCCCCCACCGGCCCCGCCTTGAGGAAGCGGCTGAGCACGTGCCCGTCGGCCTCGCCCCAGGTGGACGCGCCATCGCTGAGCAAGAAGACCTCCCAGCGCTGCGGCGCGCCCGTCGCGCCTGCCGCGCCTGCCGCGCCCGTCGCGCCTGCCGCGCCTGCCGCGCCTGCCGCGCCTGCCGCGCCTGCCGCCCCGGTCCCTGGAGGCGCCGCCGCTGCCCGGAGCGCCGCCCCGAGGTCGGTCGCGCCCTCCAGCGAGAGGGTGTTCGCGTGCGCGCGCAGCTCCGCCAGGGCCTCGTCCGTGTTGCTCACGAAGCCCGGCTTGAAGAAGCTCTGCTCGATGTTGAAGAAGGCGACGTTGAACTCGCGGAGGGTGTCGCGGTTCCTCTTGAGGATCGCCTCCATCAGCTTGAGCCAGATGTTGAAGCGGTCCGGGTTCGACGAGAGCGAGGTGTCCACGAGGAAGAGCGCCGCGCTGGATCCAGGGCTCGCGCTGGATCCAGGGCTCGCGCTGGTCACCGGGAGGCTCGGGGCGACGTCGGCCGCGAAGAAGGAGCCCGTGCGTTCCCCCGTCGCGGTGAGGTACGTGGCCGAAGGCATGCGGATGCGGACGCCGACCTCCGGCCCGGTGGGCGCGTCGAAGCGGTAGTGGCGCGTGCCCCCACCCGCGGCTGGCGAGGCTGGCGAGGCTGGCGAAGCTGGCGAGGCCGGTGAGGCCGGGGTGGTCTCGACCGCGGCACCTCGGGCTGCCGTGACGGCGACATCGACCACGGTGCGGCCGACCTTCTCGGGCAGGTCGAAGGTGTACTGGAGGTCGCCGCCGATGGCGGTGAGCGGGACGTCGTAACCGACGACGATGCGGTGGGAGCGGTTCGGGGTGAGGGGAAAGACGCGCGCGTTGAAGATGCTGGGCCCCGCCCACTCGACGAGCGCCGGGTCGACGGCGCGGCGCACGGTGTCGGCATACGCCCGCTGCGCGAGTTCCCGGGGAACGACGTGGGCTTCCTTGACGCCCCGCCAGAGCTGGGTGCGTGCGGAGAAGATCTGGGTGGGCTCGGAGCCGAGGGCGCGGCTCTGCTCCGCGGTGAAGAAGGCCTGCGGGGCATCCCCGGCGACCGCGAGCACGGACTCGCCGAACGCGAAGTAGTACGGGGAAGCGCCCTCGGGGAGGCGGAGCTGGAAGGTGCCCTCGTAGGCGTGGTCCCGGTCGTTGTGGACGAGGAGGTCGAGGACGACGCGGGCCATGGTGCCGTCGACGGTGACCTTGGCCTGCATGGAGCGGACGGGGATCTCCTCGCTGTCGCCGATGCGGATGCGGGCCGCATGGGCGCGGAGCTGGGACCGTTTCCAGGTCTCGGCCTCGCCAGCGACGCGCGCGGAGGAGGGGGCGGCCTCGCTGGGAGCCGCGGGGGCCATGCCGGCGTAGGGGGCCTCCGCGGACTTCGGGTCACCGCTGGGCGCGTAGCTGCCGCCGCACGCGCCCGTGGCGAGGGTGACGAGGAGGAGGATGAGGAGGAGCGGGGCGGCGGGACGTGGGCGGGAGGGTGACGAGGAGGAGGATG
>NZ_ASRX01000063.1 GCF_000601485.1 Chondromyces apiculatus DSM 436 | reverse complement strand
GACGTTGCTCACGCCCCCGCCCCCGCCCCCGCTCGCGCCCGAGCCACCTTCTCCCGCAGCCCCCCCCGAGAGACCGCTGAAGTCGAGGATGCACCCGCCTGACCCAAGCAGGGCCATGGCAACGAACCAGCGGGCTACACGCAGCATCGGGCCTTCACCGGCCCCATCCTAGCGCGCGCGGTCGTGCCGACGAAAGGCAGGCGGAGACGTGCGCGTGCTGGCCGCGCGCTCCCTCGGCTCTTCAGCTCTCCTCGTAGGTGAACAGGCAGCGGGTGAAGGGGAACCCCACGTCCGCGAGCACGTAGAGGTAGTACGTCGCCCCCGGCGTGAGAGGAGCCGCTGCCCCTGCCGCCGGGAACCCCTGCTTTGCGCCTCCCGAGATCTCACCGTAGCGGACGCTGCCAGGGGCGAGCGGAGCCGCGTCGGGGTCCACATCGAGCCGCCAGAGCGTCCCCTCGGGCAGGTCCAGGTTCGGCGGCACCCCGGGGTTCGCCGCGTCCGACTCCAGGACATACACGTAGCGCGCTGGACCGCCGCTCCAGGCGATCGTCCCATCCGCCCTCATCCCCTCGCCCTCGGCGCACGCCTCCGGCTCGTAGATCGACTGCTGGTAGAAGAACTCCGGCGTCGGGTTCGCCTCGGCGAAGTCCTCCGGCGACTGCCCCCGGTACGCCAGCTCGTTCGCGAAGAAGGCAGCCATCCTCGCCGGGTCCGTCGACGGCAACCCCGTCGTCGCGCGATCGAAGCCGTTGTTCTCCTCCGCCGGGTAGGCCCCGAGCAGGGACGAGTCGATGAACCCACCGGCGAACGCCAGGCCGTAGGCCGAGAAGGTGTTCATCCAGTTGCCGGGCGCGTCGATATCCCAGACGGCCGCACCTTTCGGGGTGATCCCTTGCTGGTGACAGCAGACGCACGCGCACGCTTCCACCTGCTCGCGCACCCACCCGAGTTCCGTGACGTACGCCGGATCCGCCATGCGCGGGTCAGGCTCCGCGAACGGCTCCGGCGGCGCCACCGGCCGGTACGGACGCTGCGTGTAGACGGGATCGCACGAGGTGTACTCCGCGAACTTCCGGCCTGGCTCCGTACAGCCGGAGATCATGGTCCACGTGCACACCTCACCCCCGTCGCTCTGCCCCGGGGGCTCTCCCTCGCTCGGCGCGCGACATTCGAGCACGGGTGGCTGGAACACCGGAAAGCTCTGCGGCGGACCACCCTCGCCAGGAGGATCTCCCGACGTCCCGGCCTGCGTGTCGCCGTCGTTGCAGCCACCGAGAAGTAGAGAGAGCGAGGCGATGAGGATCGACAGTCGTCGCATGGGGCTCCTTGCAGGCACACGAGCACCCACTCCGCGCTTTTCCACGGCGGGACGAGCGGCGACGCGAGGTGACGCGCGTACCGGGGCACTCTGTTTGACTAGTTCAACTGGTCTATTCAAACAAGTGCCTCAAGCGCTCGCCTCGGTCAATCCAGTGATGACCGTACAAACGAAGAAACCAACCACGAATAAGCTAGGTCTTGTCGACCAAAGAATTTCGAGTCTCCTCGGTTCTCCACCGGTCGACGACGTCCCTCCGCCGCTCGCGGGGGCGGGGACCTGCACTCCCCGAAGCCAGGGCCTCCTCGGTCGGGGTCTGGCAGCCTAGACTCTCCCTGTGCACGTCACCTCGGCATGCTCCCTCGGCGTGACCTCCCTCCTCTGGCAGCCGCGCCCCGAGGCCTTCGCGCTGACGGTCATCTGCAAGGCCACCTTCACCCTCTGGCCGGGCACCTCCCCGCTCGCTGCCGTGCAGGAGCGCCCCTTCGAGGCGGACGCCCACTGGCACGACAACCCCCGGGCGAGCCTCTGGGCCCCGAGCGACAAGGTCCCGTTCAAACGCCGCGTGGACGTGCTCCTCGTCGGCCACGCGCACGCGCCCCAGGGTGAGATCGTGAGCAAGCTCGTGACCCGCCTCGCCGTCAGCGGCGTGGACACGCGCGTGGACAAGCGCATCGAGGTGCACGGGGACCGCACCTGGTCACCCGACGGCAAGCTCACCGCCCCCGCCCCCTTCTCCAGGATGCCGCTCCGCTGGGAGCGCGCCGCCGGCGGGCCGGACACCTGGAACCCCGTGGGCGTGCCCTCCGGCCACCCGACCGGAACCCAGACGCACCGGCTGGCCCCCAACCTGCTCCTCCCGAACACCCCCTTGCTCGGCCCCGCCGATCGCATCCCTCCCGCCGGCTTCGGCCCGCTCGCGCCCTCCTGGCCCGAGCGGGTGACGAAGCTGCGCCACCACGCCGCCACCTTCCGCGACGACACCTGGACCCGACAGCCGTTCCCCGAGGGCATCGACGCCGGCTACTTCAACGCCGCGCCCCCCGATCAACAGCTCGACCAGCTCGACGACGGCCTGCGCCTCGTCCTCGACTACCTGCACCCGGAGCACTCCCTGCTCACCACCGTGCTGGAGCCTGTCCTCCCTCGCGCCACCCTGCACCGCGACAAGGCGGAGCCCGTCGACGTGCGGCTCCGCTGCGACACCCTGTGGATCGACGCCGACCGAGGCCTCTGCACGCTCACCTGGCGTGGCCCCGTACCCCTGCGCCACCCGGACGAGGAAGGGACGGTACTCGTCACCATGACGCGCCCACGCGCCTCCGACAGACCAGCGCCCGCGGAGGATGGCCCCGTGACCCTGGTCCCGGCTCTCGCACAGGACGACCCGGCGGCGGCCACGCTGCCCTTCGCGCAGGCCAAGCCCACCCCGCTGCCGTTCACCGCAGCCGCGAGCGGCGGGGATGCAGCGCCACCGGCGGCCATGGCGGGAGACGTGCCCGGTCAGCCCCCTCCCCTCGCCGCGCCCTCCGAAGCGACCTGCCCAGCCACCACGCCAGCTCCTGCGCGCCCTGAAGGACGGGAGGCGCGGCTCACGCTTCCCTCGTTCAGCGCCCATCTCCCTGGCACGGGCACCCTCGATCCCGGCCTGGTCCCCGCCACCTCCGATCCTCTCCCCTTCCACGCGGCACTGCCCACGGTGACCCCCGCGCCCGCGCCGCTCTGGAAGCCCGCACCGCTCCCCCAGAGCGCCCCGATCCCGGGCACCTCGACTTCGACACTCGTCCCCGACGACCTGCCGCCGAGCACCCAGCCCGCCCACCTGGACGAGGACGCACCACCTCGGCGCCTCACCTCCTCGCCCGACCTCACACCGCGCCCCGAAGTCGCCCCACCTCTCGGCCTCGCCCCACCTCTCGGCCTCGCCCCACCTCTCGGCCTCGCCCCACCTCTCGGCCTCGCCCCACCGCCTCCATCTCCCCAGGCCTCCGCGTCCCCCTCACTCCCCTCCGCAGCGGACAAGCCCTCCCCCCGCACCGAGCCTGGCCCCCCGGCGGCCCCCTCTGCGCCGCTCCCGGAGCTCTCGGTTCAGCGCTTCGCCACCATCGCTGCGGAGCTCGCCGAGGGTCGCACCGCGCGCGCCGACGTGCTCCGCGCGCACGAGATGAGCGAGGGCACCTGGACCTCGATCGCGCGCTCCTGGCAGGCAGCGCTCGACAAGGATGGCGCACGGGGTGGCCACCTGCGCGCCGAGCACGACACTGCCTACGTCGCCGCCGTCGAGGGATTTCGCGGCCCCATCACCCTCGGCGAGTACGCGCGGCTCGCCGTCGCCCTGGAGCGCGGCGAGGCCAGCGAGGCGCTCGACGCGCTCCACATCCAGCGCCCAGCCTTGATGCCCGTGGTGCGTGTCTGGACCCGGAAAGCGGCAGGAGACGCCAAGCTCTCCACCGAGCTGATGGCCCTGCTCCCCAAGCTCAGGGCCGACTGAGCAGCCAGCCCTCCGCGCTCACATCAGCCGGACGAAGGCGTACCCCTGCCCGCACCCCCGAGCGCCGCATCGGGCGGGATCATCAGCGCCGCAGGCTCGGGCCGGCTCCTGACAAGCGCCTGCCGCTCCAGGAACTCCTCCCGGGTGAGCGGCATCGGCGGATCCTCCGAGTTGAGCCGCACCCGCTCCCCCACGAGATCCACGTCGTCGTTGGCCCGGATCGCGACCCCTCCGGGCGACGCCTCCACCGTCACCTCGGCGGCCGTCACCCGCGCGCTCCGCCCGGCCTCGCGCACCACGCTCCCGCGCACCTGCTCGCGCAGGCTCCCGCCCACCTCGATCGACGCATCCTGCGCCGCCTGGATCCGCAACGTCTCGCACCCCAGGGACAGCGCCTTCGCAGCGCTGATCTCCAGCGACACCCCTTCCAGCGAGAGCACGGGCCCCTCGCTGGTCAGCCGGATCGAGAGCAAGATCTGCCCCTCCGCCGCGCGAACCTGGAGGCGCTCTTCCGCCCCCTCCTCGGCAATCTCCAGCGATCGCCCGTGACCCAGCGGCACCACCCGCGCTGCCCCTCCGCTCTCCGCCGACGTCGCCGCTGCGAGCGCCCCCGCCCCCGCCCCCGCCCCTGCGACAGGCGAGAGCGCCCCCGCAGGAGGCTCAGTCGCCGCGGGAGCCACGGAACCATCGGGCAGCAAAGCCGTAGCGCGCGCGTCCTTCACGGGAGCATCGTAGCGCAACCGGCCCCCGCGGGCGCGGACCCCGACGCGCGCGGCTACAGCCCTGAAGGCCGCCTGGCTCGGGCCCATCTTGCGCGCCCGGCGCAGGGCAGATACCCGTCGATCGTGCCCCGGACCCGAGCCTCATGAGCGCCACACCCCCCTCCCTGGCCCTGACGCAGCGGGTGGCGTGCATGAAGAGCGCCGACAGCAAGCTGTGGCTGGTCTGCATCGCCCGGCGCACCTACGCCTTCGCCCCTGGCCGCGTGAAGCTCGCCGACGCGCAGCTCCCCCTCACCCTCGACCCTGACATCGAGGTCGACCCCCACGACCGCTACCGCACCCTCCGCGAAGACACCGACCTCTTCCCCCCCAAGCCGGCCACGGACGTGGTGGTCACCGGCAGCAAGGCGCACGCCCCCGGGAAGGTCCAGGAGCTGATGGTGGGCGTCGCCGTCGGACGCAGCGCCCGCGTCCTCAAGGTCCTCGGCGAGCGCCGTGTCGAAGTCACCCTCGACGGCGACGTCCACTTCCCCGACCCCGCCCCCTTCGAGAGCGTCCCCCTCACCTGGGACCTCGCCTACGGCGGCTACGACGCCTACGCCCACGACGAGCTGGACCCCCCCGAGCGCCGCAACGGCCGCCGCATCGAGCCCTCCCCCCGCGACGAAGGCGTCTTCGCCTACCCCCGCAACAAGGTCGGCCGCGCCTACTTCATCGACGTCGACCGCGACCGCGCCGACGGCGAGCTGCTGCCCCAGATCGACGACCCCGGCGACCCCCTCACCCCCTCCCGCTTCTTCGTCCCCTCCCCCCTCGCCTGGCTCGACGCCCCCGCCTCTGCCGGCCTCGGCTGGGTCCCCCACACCTGGTACCCCCGCATCATGCGCAGCCTCGGCGCCTTCCTGGAGCACGACCCCCCGACGAAACCCATCCGCGAGATGGCCTTCCCCGACGGCGACGACCTCCGCGGCCCCTTCCTCAAGAACGAAATCCTCCCCCGCCACGTGCAGGGCGCCGTTCCCGGCCTCGCCTCCGAGCGCCTCCGCGGCAACGAGCTGGTCATCCTCAAGCACCTCGTGCGCGGCCACCCCGAGCTCCAGTTCACCCTCCCCGGCGAGCGCCCCACCATCACCGTGCGCCCCCCCGGCGTCCCCAAGGTCTTCACCCCCGACGCCGTGCTGCAAACCGTCCGCATCGACGGCGAACAGCAAACCGTCTCCCTCACCTGGTGCGGGGCCGTCCGCCTCGTCGCCCCCCTCGCCGAAGAGCAACTCGCCGAGACCCAGCTCGGCTTCACCTGGCGGTGACGAAGCAGGTCTCCTCCCCTGTCTCCTGCACGAACATCACCGCATCCCACCTCGGGCGCTCCCTCCTGTGCATCAGCCGTCGAAGAGCGCCAGCCCCAGCTCCGTCAGCTCCATCCCAGCCGCCTCGATCTCCGCCTGCTCCCGCTCCGTGTACCCACCTTGAGCCCAGGTGATGTTGCTCCCGATGTCCACGAACGCGAGCGCTACCTGCCTGGGAACATCGGGTCTCCCTTCCCACTGCTCGGCGAGAAAGCGCAGCGCCTCCTTCACCTGCGCCACCCCTTCACGATCCAGCCCTTCCCTCGCGCGCAGCTTGACCGGAATGCTCCGCGCGCCGACGAGCCCCTCGACCACGATGGTTATCGCTTCCTGCTCCGTCATGCCGTCCTCACTCCATTCACTCCTTCGTTCAGAGTGTACAGCGCTGCGGAGACCGGCATTCCACCGACAGCACCAGAATAAATTCGATCAGACGGCTCTCATTAATCAGGAACTGCTTTCTAGCAGTCCAGCTCCTTGCTCACCGCGCCAGATACACTCCCCGGCGGATACCTCGAGGATGAGCATTCCTTCTTCTTTCGTGCGGTAGTCACTCGTCTCAATGGCGAATTTCAGCGTTTCCATCTCCGCAGGCGAACCGTCCACGGACGTGACACGCAAGATCTGACCATCGAATTGTTCACTCCATGCGAGCCCAGCGAGGTCGGGCTCTGCGCGAACACTCGCCACCGCAGAGAACAGGAGGCTTCCCCTCACCATCTCCGGCTCGGAGTCTCTGTACCATTTCTGCATGTAATTACAGAGTTCGATCTCGATTCGCAGCGTATGAGCCACTGGATCATGATCGATGGAGTTGATCACGGAGTCATGAAGAACCAGTTTTCGAGGAACGTCGGATGGTTTCATCAGCAGTTGGGCAGTATATGAGAGGCCTTCGAGCCTTTGGGGACCGGGTTGTCAGCGGCATCTAGGAATTTATCGCCCTTACCGGTCGTATTGGGATTGTAGACGTGATAATGGTCGACGGCTTCGAATCCGGTTTCCCCTGGCACACCCTTGTCAAACGCGACCTTGTAGCCCAGGTCGGGATTGTAGAATTCCCTGCGATTCGAGTTCTTCGCCATCTCCGGGTGCGTCACCTCCTCCCAGCCATCGTCCAGGAGATCATCGGGGTTCGCCGGGAGGTTCGGGAGCAGGCCGAGAGGATCGACCCAATTGACGGGGTTGATGTCCCAACCATTCGGATCATTTCCGCCTGCGAGCCCAAGTGGATCGGGACTGCACCACCTTCCCACATCCGGGTCAAAATACCGGAACCTCGTGTGACACAGGCCAGTCTCCTCGTCCTCGTACTGACCCTGAAGCCGAAAAGGAGAAGCAACGCTGCGAGCCTCGCGCGATGGATTCTCCGGATCCACATGCACCTCTGCGATGCGTCCCCACGCAGTATGCGAAGCAGACCAGACGACTTGCCCTGACGCGTCGAGCAGCTCCTTGGGAACCCCGACGTGGTCGTTCACATAGCTGAACACCTCACCTCGCTCTGCTTGAAGCAGCAGGACGAAGCTGCCTGGCGCGTGAACGAAATGTCTTGTGCCATGTCTGCTATCGACATCAGCCGCGACCACGTCGCCATCCCAGATGAAATCGACCGCGTACTGCTCTACCCCGTGCGCATCCAGGACCTGCTTGCGCACCCTCCTCCCGAACGCGTCACAGGTGAAGACCACGCGGTTTCCCGAGGGTAGCCTCACCTCCCGAAGACCGTCCCGGCAATCCCAGATGTAGTCGGTTTTCCCTGGCCCAGCGTGCTCGCGAAGCTCGACCTTGGAAGATCGCCGTCCTCGCAGGTCATAGGCGTACGTCGCCTCTGCGGAACGCAGGAGTTGGTTGCCTCTCCCTATCTCCCAGCCCTCGTTACCTGCCTCCCCTTCGGCTACCACCTCCAGCCCTCGGAAAACATTCAGCAGGGCTCCCGCTGCGTCATAGGAGAAGACTTCTTGAGCAGCGTCGCTCCTCGCCTCCAGGAGCTGACCCACGGCGTCATAGCGATACCTTGTGGCTCCCCATCGCCCGTCCTCTACGAGCTTCACCCTGCCGAACGGATCGTATTGCCAGAGGCGCTGGGCGAGGAGCGACGGGGCGCGGCCCACCACAGAGCCCGCCTCGACGCGCTGCTCGATGATGCGGTCCATGGAATCGTAGACGCTCCGGATGCTGAACCGCCCGGACATGTCACATCGCGTCTCTTCACGACCAAGCAAGTCACGCTCGATCGCGATTTCGCGGTCGTCGTGAGACACCCCGACCACGTCACCACGCGTGTTGTAACGATACTGAGTCCTCGCGCCGTCGGGCATGATCCGCTCGACACGCCGTCCCTGGGTGTCGACCGCATACGCGATTCGCTGGCCATCCTGGACACAGGCGATGATCCGACCGAGCGGATCCCGCTCAAAGGCCGTCATGACGGTACGGCCGTCCTCCTCCCTGAGTCCACCGAGCAAGCGCCCCAGGCGATCTCTCTGGAAGGTGATGCATCCGTCACTCGACAGCTCGCGTACGATGTTCCCGAGCGCGTCATGCTCGAATGCCCGGAAGCTGCGGTCCGGGTAGTTGATGCGCGAGAGCGCTCCAGCGCTGGAGTACTCGTAATCAATCACCCGCCCATCGAACGTGGCTTCTCTCGTGATGCGACCGACCGCATCGCGGGTGAACACATGCAGCTCACCGCGGGGATTCTCGACACTCCGCAGCCTCTCTCCTTGGGTGTACCGGAGCCGCCAGGTACGGCCGTCTGGCTCCACCAGCTTCACGAGCACGCCCGTCCCGGCAAACTCCATGTGTGTGACGTTCGAGAGCACGTCAGTCACACGCACCGGGTTACCCAAGGCATCGTATGTCGAAAGCAACGTGGTGCCGTCGGGCCGGCGCAAC
The DNA here is from genome assembly GCF_000601485.1 of Chondromyces apiculatus DSM 436. Lineage (GTDB taxonomy): Bacteria > Myxococcota_A > Polyangia > Polyangiales > Polyangiaceae > Chondromyces > Chondromyces apiculatus. The sequence continues at coordinate 84,332 of NZ_ASRX01000063.1, read as the reverse complement.
ACGATGCGTCGACCCAGCACATCGTATTCGACCGATGTAACCCGACCGAGAGCGTCGGTGCGCGACAGTGGTCGGCTCAAACCGTCGTATTTGTAGCGTGTCTTCGCGCCCCGCGCGTCGATCTCCTCGACCAAGTCGTGATGCGCATCGAACTGGAACGCTGCGAGTCGGTTTCCCTGGTACGCCACCTCGGTTGGACGCCCCAGTTCATCATACGAGAGAGTGCGACGAACACCCGACGGCTGAACCATTGCCGTCATGGATCCACGCGAATCGTACTCGTACGTGGTCACCAGTCCCTCGGGACTAACCAGCATGACAGGCTGGTCCTGATGGTGGGCCCATGCTGTCACGTTGCCCGCGGGGTCGACCTCCCGCGTCTTGTTTCCTCTCTCGTCGTACTCGTACCTCCTGGTCTCGCCAGCACCGTTCGCCTCGGCGACCAGGTAATGATCCGCGTCGTACGTGCGCGTCCTGAGCACGCACCCATCTGGCGTCTCCTCCCGCACCACGAGGCCGTCCTCGTTCCAGTGGAGGATGCGTGGTTCGTCGTTCCCGGTCAGCCAGGTGATTCGCTGCTCCAGGTCCGGCGTGAGCTCCACCGTGTGCAGCCCGCCGTCACCCCAGCTCTTCTTGCACCAGCCGGTCTCCGGGTCGTATTCGTAGTAGAAGCTCACGCCGTTCTTCAGCGTGGTCTTCACCATCCGGTGATCCTCGTCGTAGGCGTAATGCTCGCTGTACCCCAGCGCGTCCGTCGCGCTCGCGAGCTCGCCCATCCGGCTGTAGGCGTAATCGACCCATTGCTCCAGGGTATCGTCGACCCACACCTCCAGCCGCGCGATGCGCCCGCCGTGGGTCAGCTTGACGCGCACCTCCCGGCCCGCCGTGTCGATGACCCGGCGCAGCTTCGTACCCGTGTACTCCAGCCGGATGGCGTTCCCGAACGCATCGCCGATGGCCGTGAGCAGGGCACGCCCCTCGGGCTCCTGCGGCGCGAAGACCCGGGTCGTCCGGTGGATGTGGTTCTGGAGGGTGAACGTGCCGTCGTCGTTCGCCGCGAGCGTGAGCCTGTCTGCCCTGTGGAACGCCTTCTCCCCGGCCCGCAGCGCCGGGAAGCGCACATCGCGTCCCTCCTCGTCACGGAAGACGATCCCTTCCTCCGTGCGCTCGATCCATTGCTCGAAGCTGTGGGTCCACCCGCCGCGCCCCAGCGAGGATCGATCAAGCGCCCGAGAGGATGCGTAGTGGCGCTCCCAGAGCAGCGGGACCGGCCCCGGAAGCGTCAGGTCCACCTTGGCGTCGACGACGGTGCCGGACGCAGCATCCACAGGGTGCCCGGTGACGAAGCACTTGGCCTTCTTCGCGGCCGACGCCGCCTTCCCCTTCAGCGACTTCGCCCCCTTCGCGAGCCCCCGCCCCGCCTTTCCCATCTTCTTCGCCGCGGCCTTCATGCCCTTCTGGACGAGGCCCTTTCCCTTCTTGAGCAGGGGCTTCAGCGCCTTGCTCCCGAGCTTCATCAGGAACTTGCCACCGAGCTTGAAGGCGCCCTCGAAGAGCAGGTCGATCACCAGGTCCACGGCGAGCGTCACCGCGCCCATCACGAAATCGCCGAAGGTCGGCGTGGTCTGCACCGTGCCCGGGTTGAGCACCAGCGACGTCGGCCACCGCCCCACGTCCCAGCAGTCCGCGTTGAGGGACACCGGCCCGCCGATCACGCAGCAGGTCGCCTTCTCTCCGCAGATCTCCACCGCGCCCCGCGGCAGCCAGCACTTGTGGGAGCCGAAGAGGATGTGGATGGGCGTCAGCGCATCCAGCGGGTCCGGGATGATCCCCAGGTGGGGCCACAGGAACTTCGGCTCGTGCTGGTGGGTGACCGAGGGGACGCCGTTGAAAAGGACCGTGGGCTGCTGCTTGTCACCGAGCGTGAAGGGGTGGAGCAGGGTCAGCTTCCAGAACTTCATCGGCGCGGGCGGGAAGATGTGGAAGCCCTGGTGCAGCTCGATGCCGACGATCAGCCAGCCGTTGATGTCGTGGAAGTTGTGCGCCACGGACCCCTCCGTTCACGCGGGCGGAAACTCGCTGGTGGCGACGAGACGCGCTCGCCGCAGCTCGTACTGGATCAGCTCGTAGATGGCCTCGGCACGCCAGAGGAGCCGCACCTCGCCAGCCTCGGCGTCGATGTCGATCGCGTCGAGGTGTGGCAGGACGCGCTCGACACGGGCCCCCACGGCGACGTCCACCGCGACGGGTGGCGGAGGCACCTCGAAGACGAGCGCCTCACCGCCGGGGCGCATCCCGGCGAGGGCGATGCGGGTCCCGGACGGGAGCGCTTCGAAGGTGGTGCGCGGCGCGGCGCGGCTCCCGAGCTTGCTCGCGCCGCCTGGATCGAGCTGTCCGTCGTGCCATACGTACGTGCTGCGCAGACCACCCCACAGCGGGTAGGGCGCAAAGCACACGGGCTCGGGGCGGTCGTCCCAGCGCTGGATGCGCTGCGCCGGGTCTTCGAGCTGAGGCAGCGGCTGACCCACGGCCCGCGCGGCCTCGGTGTGGAAGCCCTTGCCCTCCAGGTTGAAGGGGGAGCCGCTCTCGTGGGCGGGGAGGAAGGCTTCTTCACCGTCCATGTCCACCACCCGCGCCGGCTCGTCCTCGGTGCCCCCAAAGGCGTGCTGCCAGTCCATCTCCACCCGATCGAACGGCACCGGCGCGCTTGCCGACAGGCCCCCTGCCGCGCCGCGCTGCCAGAGGCGAGGGCCCAGGGCCAGGATCGCCGCGTCGCGCTCGCCGACCCGCAAGGTGGTCAGCGCCTCGCGGGCGCGGCCCTCGCGCGGGTACACGAAGCCCGTCGCGCACACCGAGGCCGTCGCCTTCCGGAGCATGCCGTCGTGCGGATACGGGAGCGACGGGTCGAGCAAGAGGGGGCGCTGCGCGGACGCGAGGACCAGGCGGCTCCCCTCGATGCGGCAGGTCTGGGCCGCGAGGAAGAGCGACGTCATGCGGTCGTCCTCCTCGGCGTTGGGGATCAGGATGGCCGGCAGGGGCGTGTGGTTCGCGAAGCGCATGGGCGGGTCAGTTGAGCTTGATGAGGCCCGCCGTCACCTGGACCAGCCCGCCGCCGTCCATCTCGATGGGTGAGCCGTTCACGGTGACCTTGCCGCCCTTGATCGCGATCTCGCCGTCCTCGATGGTCACCTGACCGCCCTTGATCAGGATCTGGTCTCCCTTGAGCTGGATCGTCGCGCCGTTCACCAGGAAGGTCGGCGTGGTGACCGTGACGTCGGCCGAGGCGTCGACGGTGAGGTTCGTCGACTTCAGGGCCTGCACCCCGTCTGCCTTGATCTCCTGCGAAGGCGCCTCGATCTTCTGGCTGGACGCCGACTTCAGGCCCTGTGGACCCGTGACATTGATGGTCTGCTCGCCGCCGACCACGATCTTCTGGCTCGCCCCCACGTTCTCCTCGTGGGTCGCCTGGTAGTCGGTCTTCTGCGCCCCGGTCACGGCCACGCTGCGGTTGCCGGTCACCGAGAGCTGGTCGTTGCCGGTGATGTCGGCGTTGCGGTTGCCAGTGACCGTATGGCCCTGGTTGCCGGTCACCGCGAGGTCGCGGTTGCCGGTCACGGACACCGCCTGGTTGCCGCCCACCTGGACGCGCTGGTTCGCGCCCACCGTGGTGGACTCGTTGCCGCCGATCATCTCGGCGTTGCTCCCGCCGACCATGGTGCTCCGGTCGGCGCCGGTGGCCTCGTTGCGGTTCGAGCCCACCGTGGAGCCGCTGTTCGCGGACACCTGCTCGTTCCGATCGTTGCCGACCTCGCTGTTCCAGTTCATCGGCGTGTGCATCTTGATCTGCTGGCTTCCGGCGGTGTCGTCGAAGGTCAGCTCGTTGAAGCTGCCCCCACCCGGGCTGGTCATGGTCTTGAACGTGCTCACCGTGGGAGAGCCGCCCGGGGGCCTGTTCTGCCCGTTGTAGACGCGCCCGACCACGATGGGCCGATCGGGGTCGCCCTCCTCGAAGTCGACGATCACCTCCACCCCGACCCGGGGATGGAAGACCGCGCCCTCGCCCACGCCCGCGAAGACCTGGTTCACCCGCACCCAGCACGACGAGGGCTCCCTCGCCAGCCGCTCCGCGTCCTGATCCCAGTGGAACTTCACCCGCACGCAGCCGATCTCCGCGCCCGGCGGCCCGCCCACGTGGATCTCCGCGCCGGCCGCGCTCGGCTCCGCCGTCACGAACGCCGTCTGCGTACCGTGCACCCGGGGCTTGGGCGAGGTCCGCGCGGGCCTGAAGCGCGACTCGGCGGCCGACCCGTTCTTGCCCCGGCGCGCGCACTCGAAGCGCACCGCGAACGGCACGCCTTGCGCGGGCGCCCCACCCCCGCCGGGCGGCAGCACGCCTTGCTGCTCGCCGCGCACCTCCAGCCGCGTCACCAGGTACTCGCCCTCGTACCGCGGCGTCGGGTGCTCCAGCATGAAGATGCTCCCCGCGGAGAGCAGGCGCACCGCCCCCTCCCCCACCGCGTAGCGCGCCTCCACCGCCAGCCTGTCGAGCTTCGCCTGCGCCAGGGGCTTGCCCTGATCGGGCGCGTCCGGGTAGCGGCCCGGGTACTCGTGGTCGACCAGATCCTCGCCCGACGCCTCGTCGGACGTGGCGACGGCCATGTCGAGCGCGGGCTTCTTCCAGTTGTAGTCGAGCAGCGACACCTTCCGGGGCCGGAGGCGCGCCCCGAGCTTCACGCTGGCGATCTCGCGGCTGCTCAGACCAGGCCCGAGCGGCGCGAAGGGGTCGAGGCGGGCGCGGCCCCCGTCGGCGTCGGCGAGCACCAGGAGGCAGACCCCCTCGCCGTGCTCGAAGTGGTAGCTGATGCCCTCCTCCTCCAGGAGGCGCGCCACGAAGGCGAGATCGCTCTCGTTGTACTGCACGCAGTAAGGGCGCGTCGCCGCGTCGTCGATGCGCTCGCTGTGCGCCACCCGGAAGGCGTAGCGCTCCCGCGCTGGCGTGAACGAGGTCATGTCCCCGCCGTCCGGCTCCGCCGTCGCGCCGTCGTCCCGGGTGAGCGACGGGTCCCCCTGCAGCACGGCGTCGAGGATCTGGCGGGTGGTCTTCTCCAGGAAGATCCGGCAGCGCGTGCGGTGCGCGGCGCGCACGAGCGGCGGCGAGAGCACCACACGGTAGAGCATCCCGCTCTGGGTGGCCCCGAGCTCCTCCGCCTCGGTGATGATCCCGTGCACCACACGGTAGGCAGGATCGGCGAGGGTGGCGAGGCGCAGGGTGGCCCGGGCCTGGATCAGCTCCTCGGGGTCCACCTCCGGGGCGGGCTCGCGGGCGAGCAGGGTGACCTCGTAGCGGTACAGGCTGGAGATGCCCTCGCTGCCGCGGAAATCCACCACCTGCAGGTGACGGAACGGCCCGACGGCTTCCGAGGCTCCCTCCCAGGCAAACGCGAAGTCGACGTCGCTCACGGTGCGCTCCTCCCCATGGCTTCCACCCCATGCTAGCGCACCCCATCGCTCCGTCACGGGGGCGGGGGGGGCCGCGCCCGTGACGTCCGGGATCGCTGGTTTAGGGCGTGCGCGCCGAGGCCTCGATCTCCGCGATGATCTTCTCCACCGCGTTCGGATCGGTGGGCTTCACGAGGTGGTAGTCGAAGCCCGAGGCGCGGCTCCGGCGCCTGTCTTCTGCCTGTCCCCACCCGGTCAGCGCGGCGAGCTTCACGCCGGTGAGCGCCGGGTTCGCGCGGATGCGCTGCGCCACCTCGTAGCCGTTCAGGCCGGGGAGCCCGATGTCCAGGAGGATCAGGGCGGGCTGGAAGGTCTCCGCCGCCTGCAGGGCCTCGATCCCATCGTGGGCCGTGCGCACCTCGTGCCCGGTCAGCTCCAGCAGCATGGCCAGGCTCTCGGCGGAGTCGTGGTTGTCGTCGACCACCAGGACCCGCAGCCTGCTTCCCTGCTCGGCGTCGGGCGCTGCGGGCCGGATCGTCGCTGGCGAGATCTCCGCTCCGTCCTTCAGCGGGAGCCTGATCACGAACTCGCTCCCCTTGCCGGGCCCCTCGCTCGCCGCGGAGATCGCGCCGTCGTGCATCTCCACGAGGCGCTTCACCAGGGTGAGCCCGATGCCGAGGCCTCCTTGCGCCTTCTCCAGGGAGCGGTCCACCTGGGTGAACATGTCGAAGATGCGGGGGAGCATGTCCGCCGCGATGCCGACGCCGGTGTCCTTCACCCGGATCACCGCCTCCGCCCCGGCGCAGGTCACGGTGAGCGTGATGCGCCCCCCGGGCTCGCTGTACTTCGCGGCGTTGTTCAGGAGGTTCAAAATCACCTGCGCGATGCGGGTCGGGTCCGCGTCGAGGTGGAGCGGCGTGTCGGGCAGCACCACGAGGAGCGTGTGGCTCCCGGCGTCGATGAGGGGCCGGCTCGTCTCCACGGCGCTCCGGAGCACCGCCCGGAGGTCGACCCGCTCCCGGCGCAGCTCGAGCTTCCCGGTGTTGATGCGGGAGATATCGAGCAGATCGTCGACGAGCCGCACCACCTGCCGGAGCTGCCGCTCGGTCATGTGACGCGCGCTGTCCTGCGCCGCGGGATCGGTGGACAGGCGCAGGATCTCCAGGGCGTTCCGCATCGGCGCGAGCGGGTTGCGCAGCTCGTGGGCGAGCGTGGCGAGGAACTCGTCCTTCCGACGATCCTGCTCCCTGAGCTCGCGCAGCGCCCTCTCGGTCTGCTCACGGTCCTCGGTCTCGCGATGCCGCTCGATGACCAGCGCCGCGGTGCGGGTGAGGCGCTCCACCAGATCCATGTCGTCCGGCGTCGGGCCCCGGGCCTCGCGGCAGTAGAGGGCAAACGTGCCGAGCACAGCGCCGCCCGAGGAGAGGATGGGCGTCGACCAGCACGCGCGCAGGCCCTGCTCCAGCACCGGCCCGCGGAAGCTGGCCCAGCGAGGGTCGGTCTCGATGTCGGTCGCGATGGCCGTCTGTCCCGTGTACGCAGCGGTCCCGCAGGAGCCCACCGCCGGTCCGATGGCCGCGCCGTCGACGAGGCGGTTGTAGCTGTCGGAGAGGCCTGGTGCAGCGCCGTGACGCACGTGCAAGCCGTCGCGATCGAGCAGCAGGATGGAGGCGACCACGCCCTCGCCCGCGATCTTCTCGGCGGTCCTGGTGAGGCTCTGGAGCACCGCGCCGAGAGGTGCTTCACGCATCGCAAGCTCGAGCGCCTGCCTCTGTCCCTCCAGGATGCCTTCGACCCGCCCGGGCCCGGCGCTCTCCTGATGTCGCGACGCCATCACTTTACCTTCGTGCGCTCCGGAGGGCTTGCGAGGTACCTCGTCTTGAGCCGCCCGGTCGCCCCACGTCGTCCTGGACACGGTGGCGTCAACGGAAGCGATCGGGGAGGGAGGGGGCTGGTTGATGCTCACGGGCAACCTCCGAGCGACCTCCGGAGCCTAGGATCGGTGGCCGCCAAGGTGAAGGAGGATCCGCGCCCGACATGCGAGCGACCCTGCGAGGTGCGGTGCACGCTTCGCAGCGCGGGGCTGTCCGCGCGCCATGGAGTGTGTCCCTTACGTGTTCCCCCAGTGGCGTGCTTTCCTGGACGGTCGCGATCGTGTCGGGCGGTCTCCCGACGGGCGCGGCGCGCAGGGTTGCGCTCAGGGCTCCTTCGACCCGTCGCCGTCCGCGCCGACGTCGGGCGTGCGCACCGTCGCTTGCCGTGTCTGCGCCCCCTCGCGCGCGATCTCCAGGTAACGCGGCTCTTCTCCCTGGAAGACATCCTCGGCGCCGGCGAGGAACGCGCGCCCCAGGTGCTCGCGGGCCAGCGACTCATCTCCCAGCGCGAGCGCCGCCTGGCCGAGGCGCAGGTGGATGAGCGGGTTGCCCAGCCCGCGCGGGCACTGCAGCGCCTCGTTGAGCGCCGAGACGGCCTCCCGGTGCTGCGCCTGGAAGTAGAGCGTCTCGCCGAGGGCAGTGAGGATCCAGGTGGCCGCGTGCCAGCGGTGGAGAGGGCGCGGCAGCAAGGAGAGCGCCTCCTCGTAGAGCGCCACGGCCTGATCGAGCTCCCCGCCCTCGACGAGCGCATCGCCGCGGTCACACAGCTCGGTGACCTTGCGGTGCAGCGCCTGCTCCTCCTCTTCGCTCATGCTCCCATCCTAGCCGACCCGGCGCGCGGGCGCGCTGTCACTCGGTGTCCTCGTCGAGCAGGTCGTCGAGGTCCTCGTCTTCGTCCTCGTCTTCGTCCTCGTCCGAGTGACGCCAGTAGAGGTCGGCCTCGGTGGGCTCGCGGAGGTAGTAGGTGATCGACTCGCGCAGGTCCTCGCTCTTCACGAGGGGGCGCACCTCTTCGAGCAGCTCCCAGGTCCCCTCGGGCTGCTTCACGTAGAGGTCCTCGAACGCCTCGGCCGCGGACTCCTCGTCGGAGCTGAGCAGGAGCTCGTGGTAGTGCCGGCGGAGGGGTGCGAAGGGGGCGTCGAGGAGCACGAGGGAGCCGAGCAGATCGGCGCGCGCGCGCGGAGGGGCCCCCTCCAGCAGGCCGTCGAGGCGGGGATCCTCGATGCCGATGCGCTTGCGCCAGAGGAGGGCCCGCGCTGACTCCGCGGCCGCCGCGCCGTCGCGGGCCGGGGAGGTCATGGCCTGCTCGATGGCGGCGATCACCTCGGGCGAGGCGTCCTCGCCGACGAAGCGCGAGGCAATGGTGAAGCTCGGTGATTCCGGCTTCTGGAGCATCGCCAGCACCCACGCCGGATCGAGCTGCTTCGCTTCCGCCAGGTTGTGCGCGCACTGCAGCGCGGTCGGGCGCGCCTCGGCGTCGTGCTCGCCGAGCGCGAGGCCACGCCTGGCGATCTCGTAGGCGGCGGGCAGGCGCCTCCGGCAGCCAATCCGCGAGATGCGCTCCAGGCGCTCCCACCTGCGCTCCACGAGGGCCGCCTCTCCTTCGGCGGCGATGCGCGCGTCGAGCGCTGGCGCGTCCTTCATCCCCACCAGCGCGTCGGAGGCCCAGAGGATGGTGTAGCCGCGCAGGCGGGGGCCGTCGGGGTTCGACGGCTCCAGCGCCAGAGACCAGAGCTGATCGATGAGATCGGGCGGCGCGCCCACCTGGGTGAGCACGATGAGCGGCGACGTGGCGCCGTCCCACCCGGGGGAGCGGAGGGTGTTGACGGCGACGGTGCGCAGCCGCTCGTGCCACGAGGGCTTCAGCACGTTGCGCCGCGCGAGGCCCGCGAGCGCGCCGAGCCACTCGTGGTCCACGCCTGCCATGGCCCCGCGCTCGGAGAGCGCCGCGAGCCCCTCGAACCCCAGGTGCCCGAAGCGCTGCACGATGGCCTCGGCCCACGCTTCCTCGGAGTTCGGCAGGCCTGTCCGCCGGTGCGCCGTGCCCTGCTCGCGCAGGCTGTAGAGGAGGAGGGCGAGGATCTCGCGCTGCTCCACGGACAGCTCCGGCTCCGGGCGCTCGCCTCCGGGTGCGCTGCCCTCTGCCGGCTTGCCGCCGTCCGCCGTCTTGTCGCCGTCCGCCGCCTTGTCGCCGTCGGCAACGGCAGGGGTCCCGGGGACCGGAGCCTCGGCGAGCAGCGCTGCCAGCATCGCGCCCTTGGCCTCGTCCGAGGCGCCGCGCAGCACGGTCAGCCGCGAGAGGAACCTGTCGCCGGGCGGCTCGGCGAGGACCTCGGTCCACACGCCAGCGAGCGCATCCACGGGACATTCGGAGCCGAAGCGCTCGAACCACAGCGCCTTGGCGCGCTCGATGATGCGGTGAGAGGGGCCTTTCGCGGCTTCGAGCAGGCGGGGGCGGAGCAGCTCGTCGGGGAGCTGCCCCGCGGCCTCCACGGCCTCCATGCGCCGCCAGCTCCGGGTCCCGGCGAGCTCGCGATCGATGCGGGACAGCGCCCGCTCCGGGTAGCCGGCCGCAAGGGCGCGCAGGGCCCAGCCCATGTCGAGGCCGGCGCGATCGCGGCGGATGTGCACGCCGCCGCCATCGGCGACGACCGAGAGGGGCCGCCACCCCTCGGGCGGACGCACCTTGGCCACGGCGGTCACCAGGGTGTCGGCGTAGCCCTCCGCGGTCTCGTACGAGCGGCTCCCGAAGCCGTGCGGCAGGGGGTGATCCACCGCGTCTTCGAGCAGCCACTGCACGTCGTCTGCCGAGAGCGCGCGGGGCGCCCGTTCGAGGAGGATCTCCAGCGCGAACCAGCGCACGCGCGCGTGCGGGCGGCGCAGGGCCCGCCGGAGCGAGGGGATCGCCGCGCGCAGGTCGGCGAACGAGAGCCAGCGCGCCGCCGTCTCGCGCGCCGCCCAGGTCTTGCCGTGGTCGAGGACGCGGGCGAGGCGCGCGCCGAGCTCCGGGTGCCTGCGCCCCATGGCCTCGCAGGCCGGCCCGCGCTCCATCATGAAGGCGAGCCACGAGTCGCCCGTCTCCGCCACCTCGACGAGCAGGTCGACCGTCTCGCGCTGGTCGGGCGGCGCGGCGGCGAAGCTCAGCGCGTGCACGCCCGGCTTGCGCTCGCGGGCGGGGAGGATCTGGTAGTGCCGCACCACGAGGCGCCAGAGCCGCACGCTGGCGAGCGGGTAGTCGCTCATGCCGAACAGGTCGAGGCCGAGCTTGCGGGCGCGGTCGAGGAGCGCTGCGGTCGCCGCCGCCTGGGTCGCGGGGTCGGAGATCTGCCACGCCTCATCCACCTTGCGGGCCAGCTCCGCGCACTCGCGATCGGCGCGCGCCCAGCGCTCCTTGTCGGCGGCCTCCGTCGCGGCCGCCGTCGCCTCCGGAGAAGCCTGGGGCGGCGCAGAGGGAGGAGGCGCGGACGCCGGGGCCTTCACGGGCTCCGGCGGCGGTGGCGCTGCAAGCTCGGTCGGCATGGCGATGCGCCACGCGAACTTCCCTGCAAGCTGCGAATCCAGTACGTCGCGCTTGGACATCTCCCTTACTTACCCTCCACTTGCACACTCGAAACGCGCCAGCCGGATACGGTCACCGGAGCCATCTGGCGGAGACTCGGACCACGCGAGGACGAGCCCTCGACCATCCGGCCAGCCAATCAGCGAAGGCGCGCCGACCACGGGGAAATCCGCATCGATCTCCACCAGGCTCTCAAGCTGCACGTCCCTGTCGAGGAGCATGATGGTGATCCTCGTTCCGCCCAACACCGACGCCACGGCGAGCGAGGTGCCGAGGGCCGCGGCAGCGAACGCTCCGGGCGTGTCGGGTGCGAACAGGCTGGCGATGCCGCCCGTGGTGTCACCGCGCTCGGTCAAGCGGATCGCGGAGAGGGGGCTCATGCCGGTGCTCCCGTAGGACCAGAGGAGCCACGCGCCCTCGGGCCGTGGTGTCACCTGGATGCGCTGGATCGGTTTGCCGCTGTGGAGCGGATCGTCGAAGGGCACGGCGATGAAGCTGTCCGAAGGGTCGTCCTCACGGTGCCACTGCGTCTGGAGCATGGTCGGTGGGCGCACCTGATTCCCCGGCATGCACGGCTGGGAGAGGTCCTCCGTGGCCGACAGCACGTGCGCGACGAGCCATCCTCCAGCGATGTGGATCGCGTCGGCCGCACCTGGCGCGCTCGCACACCCCCCCTCGAAGGTGGGCGACGACAGGACCTCGTAGACCTGCCGGTAGACAGGGGGATTGCTGTTCTCCACCTGCCACTGCATGCCGAGGAGGTTCGTCGAGTCCCCCGCGAGGTTGAAGAGGATGCGGTCGGCCGGGTAGCTGAGCGTGAAGAAGGACGGCATGTTGCCGCTCCCCGGGGTGAACTCGGGAGAGAACAAGGCCGTGCCGGGGGAGACGATCATGGCCAGCGAGAGCGGGTTCCCCTCGGCGTGGTCCGCTGCGAACGAGCCACCGCCGCTCAGGTGGGCGAGGTAGCTCGGCGCGATCTGCCCGCCCTCTGGCCACTCGACCCAGGGAAAGAACGTGGTGTGACGCAGTTCCGAGGCGGTGCTGGGCGACGCCTGCGTGCTGCGCCACTCGGCCGCGAGGGTGACCCGGGACGGGTCGTCCCCCGTGATGACCAGGTCAGGCTGCCGCTGGTGGAAGAACGCGCCCCCTCCCACCGAGAGGACCGGCAACGAGCGCGTGAGGGCACACAGGGGCTCAGGGTCGATGGGTCCTCCCCCGGCCCCACCCGTTCCCCCAGATCCACCCGTCCCCCCATCCCCCCCCGTGCCGCCAGCACTTCCCTGGCTCACGGAGACCTCGTGCCCCAGCAGGATCTCCGTGCGTGCACCGCACGCCCCGAGCAGCGTTAAGGCGGAGAGGAGCGTGCCGCACACCGAAAGGCGGGTACGGCGACAGAGGTTGAGCATGAGGCGGGCCGATCCTGCCCTATGTGACGCAGGCGCGTCGATGCTTCCTGACGCCAGGCTGCACGTTCCTGACGTCCAGAGCATGTCCAGCGCACGTACAGAGCACGTACAGCGTCCGGCCAGCACCCTTTCGGGGGGTATGGATGCCTCGCCGAAGGGATTTCTGGGCCTCCTGGATGAGGTTCTCGGACCTCCTGCACGAATCTCCCGGACCTCCTGCACGAGCCTCCCGGACCTCCTGCACGAGCCTCCGAGCTTCCTCGTCGAGAGGCTCCCGGGCCTCCTGCACGAGCCTCCCAGGTTTCCTCCACGAGCCTCCCGGGCCTCCTGCACGAGCCTCCCGGGCTTCCTCAACGCGCCTCCCGGGCCTCCTCCAATAGACTCCCAGGCCTCCTGCACGAGCCTCCCAGGCTTCCTCAACGCGCCTCCCGGGCCTCCTCCACAAGGCTTCCAGACCTCCTCCAACAGACTCCAGGACCTCCTGACGAGGCTCCCAGACCTCCTCCACGAGGCTCCCAGACCTCTCCTCCAACAGACTCCCGGGCTCCCTCCACGAGGCTCCCGGACTTCCTCCAACAGACTCCCGGACTTCCTCCAACAGACTCCCGGACCTCCTCCCACGACCTCGTGGGCCTGTCATGTGCACAACCCTGGGTGGTGGCGACAATCCTTGGCGCCCTCGTGCGTGCGTACGGGTGACGTGGGGAGCATCGGCACCGGCTGTGGCGATGGCGAGAGGATTCCCCCGGAGATGGCGGCTTTCACAGTGGGATGGCGACAGAACATGTCGCCTGTTTCGTCGGAGACGAAGAGAATGATACAACGGCGGCGCGCGGGGCACGGCGGCGTCTCGGGAGACGTCCCTCGACCGATCTCGCACACCAGGCACGAGGATCGATGCATACCCTCCTTCAGGCTGCCCTTGCTGACACGCGACGCATCGCCCGCACCGCGCTCCCGATCCTGGGCATCTTCGCCCTGACCGGCACCGCGGGCGCGCAGCAGCCACAGCCGGGCTTCGGTCAACCGCAGCAGCCAGGGTTTGGCCAGCCGCAACAGCCGGGCTTCGGTCAGCCGCAGCAGCCAGGGTTCGGTCAGCCGCAACAGCCGGGCTTCGGTCAGCCGCAGCAGCCAGGGTTTGGCCAGCCGCAGCAGCCGGGCTTCGGTCAACCGCAGCAGCCAGGGTTCGGTCAGCCGCAGCAGCCGGGCTTCGGTCCGCAACCGCCTGCGGGCCAGCCGCCGCCGGGAGGCGCGGACGCAGGGTTCTCGTTCGGCGCAGATGCTTCGCTGAACGGCGAGGGGCTCCAGGCGGGAGGCAGCGCGAGCGCGGACGCTGGCGCGGATGCCGACGCCGAGAAGCCCGTGGACGAGAAGTGGGAGGACGAGGAGCGCGCCCTCTCGCTGATGAACGCGCCCAACTACTGGGGCTCGACGGGCTTGATGCGCACCTCGTACGCGGGGTCGGGCGCGCCAGGGACGTTCCGGGTCGCGTTCATGATGGACTGGTTCTCGACCAGCGGCTTCCTGTGCGATCCGGCCGAGAGCACGCCCGCCGGGGCGCCCATCACCTGCGGGCCAGATGCCGCCGAGGACTCGGCGAGCCACGTGGGCGCGTTCTTCACGCTGAACGCGACGCCGCTGTCGTGGCTCGAGGCGTACGCGAACCTGCGGACGTACGCGAACTACAACGATCAGGGGCGGCCGAGCCTCCTGCAGGTGCTCGGCGACACGACGTTCGGCGTGAAGGCGTTCACGCCGCCGAAGATCGGCAAGATGTTCACGTTCGGCGGCGAGATCCAGCTCATGCTGCTGAACGGAGCCGGTGAGGTGGGCCTGGCGGGCGGCGGGACCAGCGCGGCGTTCCGAGGGCTCGCGACGATGGATCTGCGCAAGCCGCAGGGCAAAGGGTTCCCGCTGCGGACCAACCTGAACCTCGGGTACAAGCTCGACAACTCCGGCAACCTCGTGGAGGACATCGAGGTGCAGCGGGCGGAGGCGTTCACCGATGGGCGGGATCGGCAGCCCATCAGCCGCATCGAGCGCTTCGGGCTCGGGATCAACAAGGTCGACTTCTTCCAGATGGCGCTCGGGGTCGAGGTACCGCTGCGCTGGGTGCAGCCGTTCGTGGAGTACTCGGTGGACATCCCCGTGAACCGGCAGGGCTACGAGTGTCACACGGGGAGGGTGTCGCGCGGTGACGTGTGCCTCGGGCTCGACGATTTCAGCTCGTCGGATCCGGTGAACCAGGGAGGTCCGGGGTACGCCGCAGTGCCCTCGCGGCTGTCGTTCGGCGCGCGGGTGACGCCGTTCAGCAAGGCGTTCCGGGGCCTGTCGGCGATGCTCGGGTTCGACGTGGGGCTGTCGGCGACGAGCACGTTCATCGAGGAGGTGGCGCCTCAGGCGCCGTGGACCCTCTACTTCGGGCTCGGCTACGCGTACGACACGCGGGAGAAGAAGGTGCCGCCGCCGCCCCCGCCGCCGCCGCCCCCGCCGCCGCCGGAGGTGAAGATCGTGCCCGCGCCGCAGAGCTTCGTGCGGGGCATGGTGCACGAGCAGGGGAAGCCCGAGACGCTCATCGCGGAGGCGATCGTGAGCTTCGAGGGAGGCGTGCAGGCGCCGGTGGCCACGGGGCCCGACGGCCGCTTCGTCACGCGGCACCTGGAGCCGGGGACGTACACCTTCTCCGTCAAGGCGGCGGGGTACAAGCCGGGGACCTGCTCCGCGACGGTGGTGCAGAACAACGCGGCGCCGGGTCAGCCAGGCCAGCCCGGCCAGCAGGATCCGTTCGCGCCGCCGCAGCAGCCCAACCCCTTCGGTCAACCGCAGCAGCCCAACCAGTTCGGGCAGCCGCAGCCCTTCGGTCAGCCGCAGCAGCCCAACCCCTTCGGTCAGCCGCAGCAGCCCAACCAGTTCGGGCAGCCGCAGCCCTTCGGTCAGCCGCAGCAGCCCAACCAGTTCGGTCAGCCGCAGCCCTTCGGTCAGCCGCAGCAGCCCAACCCCTTTGGTCAGCCGCAGCAGCCCAACCCCTTCGGTCAGCCGCAGCCCTTCGGTCAGCAGCCAGGGGCACCCGGTGCACCGGGCGCACCCGGGGCGCAGACGCCGACAGCACCGCAGGGGACGACGTTCGTCGACATCATGTGCCCGCTGGAGGCCGAGCCGAAGCTCGGGGCGCTGAGCGGCACGGTGAAGGACGCGGAGAGCGGTGAGGCCGTCGCGGGGGCGACGGTGCGCATCACCGACGCGAGCGGCAAGGAGCAGGTCGTCACCGCGGATGGGACGGGGAGCTTCCGGTTGAAGGATCTGCCGCCCGGTGCGATCTCGATGAAGGTCGAGGCGCAGGGGTACATGAACCACGTCAACCAGGCCGACATCAAGGTCGCAGAGGACACGCGCGCGGCGCTGTCCGTCAACAAGCGGCCGAGGATCTCGCAGGTGAAGCTGTTCGGCAACGAGCTCAAGATCTCGAAGCAGGTCCACTTCGAGACCGACTCGGCGAAGATCCTGGGCGACTCGAACTCGCTGCTCGAGGAGCTCGCCGACGTGCTCCAGCGGAGCCCGAACATCCGCAAGCTGGAGATCCAGGGGCATACCGACAACACTGGCGGGCGCGAGCACAACCAGAAGCTCAGCGACGCGCGCGCGAACGCGGTGCGGGCGTGGCTGGTCAAGGCGGGCGTGGACGGTGAGCGGCTGACGGCGAAGGGGTACGGGCAGGACAGGCCCATCGCGCCGAACGTGACGCCCGCCAACAAGGCGAAGAACCGCCGCGTGCAGCTCATCATCCTCGAGAAGAAGTGAACTCCCCCGACATGGCTGCAGGGCGTGGTCGCGCCCTGCCGGGTGGCCTCGCCGCGCGGGTGGCGTTCGCGCTGCTCGTGACGGCGTGCGCGGGCCCTTCCGGAGAGGCGGATGAACGGGGCGGGGCTGCGTCGCCTGGCGCCGCGGGGTCGACAGGGTCGGCAGTGCCAGCGGTCGTGGCCTCCGGCAGCGCCGCGGTGACCGCGTCGGGAGCGACGCCGACGTCGGGAGCGACGGCCGCCGCATCCACAGGGGCCGCCCCTGGCGCGGGGAGCGAGGGCGGAGATGCGGGCGCGGGAGATGCAGGGACCGCGGACGCTGGCGATGCGGGGTCCGCGGACGCTGGCGATGCTGCCGTGGAGGCCGGGGCCGCTGGCGAGGGTGCGCCGCCCTATGCCGCCGACAACAAGATCCTGCCGCCGCGCGAGAGCGCCGAGCTGACGGAGCGCGCGCGAGGGCTGTTCGACGCCATCGTGAAGAACGAGGGGGCGCTCGGGGAGGCATTCTGGTTCCCGAAGGAGCCGTTCATCCCGCTGAAGGACGTGAAGGGACCCGGGAAGTACTGGGACAACCTGCACGCGACGTACCTGAACGACATCCGGCAGCAGCACCGCAAGCGGAAGAGCTGGGAAGGCGCGACCTTCGTGGGGTTCCAGCTCGGGTCGACGCCGAAGTGGGTGCCGCCCGGGGATGAGGCGAACAAGATCGGGTACTACCGGTCCTTCAGGGGCAAGCTGCGGTACGAGATCGAGGGCAAGACGCACACGATCGATGTCCATACGGTCATCTCGTGGCAGGGGCGCTGGTACATCACGCACTTGAACCGCTTCAAAAAGAAGTGAGCAGCATCCAAGGGGGGATGATGGTGTCGGGCGGGCCCGTGGCGCAGGCGGGCAAGAGGGAAGCTGAGCGGGGGGTGTCGCTGGGGGCGCGCTACGATGCGGTCCGCGCGTTCACCGAGGCGCTGTGCGCGCCGCTTTCGGCCGAGGACTACGTGGTGCAGTCGATGCCGGACGCGAGCCCGGCGAAGTGGCACCTGGCGCACACGAGCTGGTTCTTCGAGACCTTCGTGCTGGAGCCGGCGGCGCGGGCGGTGGGGGTGTCCTTCGCGCCATTCCATCCGCGGTTCGGGTTCCTCTTCAACTCGTACTATGTGGGCGTGGGGAAGCGGCACAGCCGGCCGCAGCGAGGGATGCTGACGCGACCCACCGTCGCGGAGGTGTACGCCTACCGGCAGCACGTGGACGCGAGGATGCGGGCGCTCTTGATGGAGGTGGCCGGAGGGGCGCACGCGAACCTCAAGGCGACGATCGAGGTGGGGCTGCAGCACGAGCAGCAGCACCAGGAGCTCTTGCTCACGGACGTGAAGCACCTGCTCGCGCAGAACCCGCTGCGGCCAGCGCTGCGGGAAGATGGCGGGGAGCACGCAGGTGGGGTCGAGACCGGGGTGGTGTGGGGCGCAGCAGGCACAACAGGCGCAGCAGACGCAGCGCGCTTCATCGAGAAGGAGGAGGGGGTGCGCTGGATCGGGCACGCCGGGGAAGGGTTCGCGTTCGACAACGAGTCGCCGCGGCACCGGGTGTTCGTGGCCGCCCATGCGCTCGCGGATCGGCCGGTGACCTGCGGGGATTACCTCGCGTTCATGGAGGATGGCGGTTACCGGCGGGCGGATCTCTGGCTGTCAGAGGGATGGGAGGCGGTGCAGGTGCAGGGGTGGGAGGCGCCGCTCTACTGGGAACGGGAGGAGGGGGACTGGCAGGTGTTCACGCTGCACGGGATGCGCGCGGTGGACCCTCGGGCGCCGGTGAGCCACGTGAGCTTCTACGAGGCCGATGCGTTCGCGCGGTGGGCAGGGGCGCGGTTGCCGACGGAAGCGGAGTGGGAGGTGGGGGCCGAGGGGCTCGCGGTGGAGGGGAACTTCGCGGAGAGCGGGAGGCTGCGCCCGGCGCCGGTAACGACGGCAGGGGACGAGGGCGCGCCGCGGGCGATGTTCGGGGACGTGTGGGAGTGGACCGCGAGCGCGTACCTGCCGTATCCGGGGTACGAGGCGTGGGCGGGTACGCTGGGTGAGTACAACGGGAAGTTCATGAGCGGGCAGATGGTGCTGCGCGGAGGGTCTTGCTTCACGCCGGCGTCCCACGCGCGTGCGACGTACCGGAACTTCTTCCCTCCTTCCGCGCGCTGGCAGGCCAGCGGGTTGCGGTTGGCGCGCTGAGCCGCGCGGCGGTCGCGGCGGTCGCGGCGGTCGCGGCGGAGAGGAGTCCGAGGTCGATGCATCCGCTGGTGTCGGTGCTGCTGCCCTACCGGAACGCGGGGAGGACGGTGGAGGAGGCGCTCGGGAGCGTGCTGTCGGAGCGGGGGGTGCCGCTGGAGGTGGTGGCCGTGGACGACGGGTCCACGGACGATGGGCCCGAGGTGGTGGCAGGCGCCGCAGCGCGGGATGCGCGGGTGGTGCCCGTGGCGAGCGGGGGGGTGGGGATCGCGCGGGCGCTGTCGCAGGCAGCGTCGGTGGCGCGCGGGGAGCTGCTGGCGCGGATGGATGCGGACGATGTGTCGGTGAACGAGCGGTTGAGACGGCAGGCGGAGGCGCTGCGCGAGGACGCGGGGCTCGGGGTGGTCGGGGCGCGGGTGGAGGCGTTCGCGACGGGAGCCGAGGGAGAGGCGCGCGAGGTCGGCGAAGGGATGCGCCGGTACGTGGACTGGCTGAACGGGATCGTGACGCCGGAGGATCACGCGCGGGAGATGTTCGTGGAGTCGCCGCTGTGCCACCCGTCGGTGATGATGCGGCGGGAGGTGCTCGCGTCGGTGGGAGGCTTCCAGGAGACGCGGTGGGCGGAGGACTACGATCTGTGGCTGCGCATGGCGGCGGCAGGGGTGCGGATGGCGAAGATCCCGGAGGTGGGGCTGCGGTGGCGGCACCAGACGGGGCGCGCGACGTTCAGCGATCCTCGCTACGCCATCGCGCGTTTCCTGGAGGCCAAGGGGCACTACCTCGCCGCCCGGTTGCGCAAGGAGGGTCGTCGGGTCGCGGTGTGGGGCGCTGGCCGTACTGGACGGCGGCTCGCGGCGGCGCTGCGAGAGAACGGGGTGTTCCCCTGCCTGTTCGTGGACATCGATCCGCGCAAGATCGGGCGGTCCGTGCAGGGGGCACCGATCGTGGAGCCGGGTCGGCTGGAGCGAGGGGTGTACGCGCTGGTGGTGGCGGTGGGCGCGCGGGGAGCACGGGCGCTGATCCGGGAGCACCTCGGGAGCGCGGGGTTCACGGAAGGGGAGGACTACGTGTGCGCGTCGTAGGGCTTGGCGGTGAGGGAATGAAGGTGCGAGGATCCCTGAGCGGCCCATGCGCATTCCGGTGCTGACTCCCGCGATCGCTTTCCCTTCGCCAGAGCGCGCCACCCCGGAAGGGATCGTGGCCGTGGGTGGAGACGCATCTCCGGAGCGTCTGCTCGCCGCCTACAACAGCGGGATCTTCCCCTGGCCGCACGAGGGGCTGCCGCTGCTCTGGTTCTGCCCGGATCCGCGGTTCGTGCTGGTGCCGACCGAAGCGCACTTGCCGCGGTCGCTGCGCAAGCGGGCGCGCCGGGGGCCCTACGAGGTGCGCACAGACACGGCGTTCGCGGAGGTGATGCGGGGGTGCAGCGAGGTGCCGCGGCCGGGGCAGGACGGGACGTGGATCACCGAGGAGCTGATGGCGGGGTACGTGCGCCTGCACGCGCTGGGTTACGCGCACAGCATCGAGTGCTGGCAGGAGGATCGGCTGGTCGGCGGGCTGTACGGGGTGTCGCTGGGGGGGCTGTTCTTCGGAGAATCGATGTTCGCGCGGGCGCCCGATGCGTCGAAGGTCGCGTTCGCGACGCTGCTCGGCAACCTGGTCCACTGGGGCTTCGATCTGGTCGACTGTCAGGCGTACACCACCCACCTGGAGCGGTTCGGGGCAGTGGAGTGGCCGCGGCGTCGCTTCCTGCGCACGCTGCGGGCGTGCCTGGAGAGGCCGACCCGGATGGGGCCCTGGCGCTTCGAACTGTCACCGGCAGAGGCGGTGGACCTGCTGCGTCGCGACGAGGTGGGCGCGGGGTGACGCTACGAGGTGGGCGTGCCGGAGCCGCCCGGTGCTTTCTGCCCTTCCTCGTTCTTGATCTCGTTGAGGATCTCCTCGATGCGCCGCTGCTCATCGAGTGCCTCGTCGTAGAAGAAGTGCAGTTCCGGCATGGAGCGCAGGGAGAGGTTGCCGGCGATCGTGCGACGTAGCCTGCCGGACGCAGCGCCGAGGCCGCGCAGGATCTCCCGACGGGCCGCGGGGTCGGAGGCGCCGAGATCGTGGCGGACGTAGATCTTGGCGTGCGAGAGATCAGGATCGATCTCCACCCGGCTGACGATCACCCCGACCACGCGAGGATCATTGAGGGCGCGGATCTCCGAGGCGAGCTCGGAACGAAGTGCCTCACCAACCCTACCGGTACGTTTACCGCCGCCTTTCAAGAGACCTCCTCGTCGTCATCATCATCGTCATCCTCGTCGCCGGCTGCGCTCCAGCTCGGCCCCAGTGCCTGCTCGATGCCACCTTGAACGCCGGAGCCGCCTTCACCGAAGGACACGATCTCGGTCGCGCGATCGGCCAGCACGGCGTCCGGCAACGTCCCCGCCATGGCGGCGACATCGGCGAGCACGCGATCGCACTGCGCCGACTCATTGGAGACGACCGCCACGCCGAGGGTGGCACGGCGGGGGTCGTCGAGCTGTCCGACCTCGGCGACCGATACCCTGAAGCGCGCTTGCGCCCGCTCCTTCATGGACTTCACCACGCGGCGTTTGTCCTTGAGGGAACGGGAACCGACGATCTCCAGACGAAGCCGAAGGATGCCTACAAACATGCGGGTTCGTTCGTGAGCGCGGCGGTGGCAGGAGCGGTGAGTCGTCGGGCGCGAGGAGATCCTCGTGCCTCATCTCCCCAGCTCGTCCAGCGTCTCTGCAGGGCCGCGCGTGCGGAGAACCAGGGGTGGCGCACCCGAGGAGCGCAGGGGCCCGAAGGCCCCTCCGCCGGTACGCAGGATCGCAAGACTGACTAGAAGAGCTTGGTCTTGATCTCCTCGATGTCGAAGCACTCGACGATGTCGCGCTCCTTGACGTCGTGGTAGCCGTCGAGCGAGATGCCGCACTCGAAGCCCTGCTCGACTTCCTTCGCGTCTTCCTTGAAGCGACGGAGACCCGAGAGGCGGCCGCTCCAGATGACGGCGCCGTCACGGACCAGGCGCGCTTCCGCGGTGCGCTTCATCGTGCCCTGGATGACCATACAGCCGGCGACGATGCCGACCTTGGTGATCTTGAAGACCTGACGCACCTCGGCGCGACCGAGCTGCTTCTCCACCTTGGTCGCGGGGAGCAGGCCTTCCATGGCGCTCTTGATGTCGTCGACCGCGTTGTAGATGATGTTGTAGAGGCGGATCTCGATGCCCTCGCTCTCCGCGAGCTGGCTCGCCTTGCCCGCCGAGCGCACGTTGAAGCCGACGATGATCGCCTTCGACGCGACAGCGAGGTTGACGTCGCCCTCGGTGATGGCGCCGACGCCTGCGCTGACGATCGTCACCTTCACCTTCTCGTTCGAGAGCTTGCTCACCGCGTGGACGACGGCCTCGACGGAGCCCTGGACGTCGCCCTTGATGATCAGCTTCAGCTCGAGCTGGTCGGCCTCCTGCAGGTTCTTCGTGAGCGCCTCGAGCGAGACGCGCGAGTCCTGCGGGATGAGCGTCTTCGCCTTCTTGCGCCTGGTCTCGGCGATCTCTTCGGCGGTCTTGCCGTCCTTCACCGAGTGGACGGGATCGCCTGCGCTCGGGACCTCGTTCAGGCCGAGGACCTCGACCGGAGTGGAGGGACCCGCCTCGGCGACGGATCGACCCATCTCGTCGGTCAGGGCGCGGACCTTGCCCCAGGCGCTGCCGGCGAGGAGTACGTCACCGGTACGGAGCGTGCCGTCCTGCACCATGATGCGCGCCACCGGGCCGCGGCCACGGTCGAGCAACGCCTCGATGACGGTGCCGCTCGCGCGCTTCTTGGGGTTGGCGCGGAGCTCCTGGATCTCGGCGACGAGCTGCACGGACTCAAGGAGCCGATCGATGCCCTGACCCATCTTCGCCGAGACGTGGACGAACTGGGTGTCACCACCCCACTCCTCCGGCTGCAGGCCGAGGGAGGAGAGATCACGCATGATCTTTTCCGCGTCGGCGCCCGGCTTGTCGATCTTGTTCACCGCCACCACGATCGGCACCTTCGCGGCCTGAGCATGCGAGATGGCCTCGCGCGTCTGCGGCATCACGCCATCGTCTGCGGCGACCACCAG
The DNA here is from genome assembly GCF_000601485.1 of Chondromyces apiculatus DSM 436. Taxonomy (GTDB): domain Bacteria; phylum Myxococcota_A; class Polyangia; order Polyangiales; family Polyangiaceae; genus Chondromyces; species Chondromyces apiculatus. The sequence goes on along the minus strand of NZ_ASRX01000063.1, from coordinate 61,922 downwards.
GATCACGATGTCGGTCACCGAGGCGCCACGGGCGCGCATCGCGGTGAAGGCTTCGTGGCCAGGCGTGTCGAGGAAGGCGAGCGTGCCGCGCGGGGTCTCCACGCGGTACGCGCCGATGTGCTGGGTGATGCCGCCGGCTTCACCCTCGGCGACGCTCGCCTTGCGGATCCGGTCGAGCAGCGAGGTCTTGCCGTGGTCGACGTGACCCATGACGGTGACGATCGCCGGCCTCGGCTCGTTCCCCTCGTCGGACTTGCCGACCACCTCGGTCGCGGCGGTGAGGCTCTGCTCCTCGCTCACGGCCACGTCCTCGACGGTCCAGCCGAACTCGCTGGCGAGAATCTTGGCGGTGTCGGCGTCGAGCGTGCTGTTGATGTGCACGCCGGTCATGCCCATCGACAGGAGCTTCATCAGGACGTCGGTCGCCTTCAGGCTCATCTTGGCGGCGAGCTGCTGAAGGGTGACCTGCTCCTCGATCTTGATGACCTTCTTGTGCGAGGCCATCTCCTGCGTGGCCACCGGCCCCGGCTTGCGCGGCGGGCCTGCCTGACCAGGGCGCGGCCGCCCGAAGCCAGGTCGGCCAGCCTGGCCGGGACGCGGTCGGCCCCCCGGACCGAAGCCGGTCGTCGGCCCTCGGGGGCCGGTCTGAGCGCTGGGGGCGCGGGGATCGAAGGTCGTGCGCCGCGGCTGGGGCGTGGTCGGTCGCGGCTGGGTCACGGTGATACCCGGACGGCCCTGCCAGACCTCGATGCCGGTCTTCGGTGGCGAGGACGGGCGACGCGGCGCCTGGGTGGTGGACGCCGGCTCTTCCTGCCTCACAGGCGCCGAGCCGGGCCGTGCAGGTTGCGCCGATACGGGCGGTGCTCCCGGCCTCCCGGCCTGAGGTCCGGACATGGGACGCGACGGCTGCGCAGACGCGGGCGTGGGCCTCGCGGCCGCAGCAGCCGGTGCGGGCCTCGCGGCTGCAGCAGGTGCAAGCGCGGGAGTCGCCGCAGGTGCGGGCGCGGCCGCAGCGGTCGCCGGTGCTGCAAGCGCCGGGGTGGCGGCAGGCGGCGGTGCAGCGGGCGTCGCAGGCGCCGTCGCAGCAGCAGCCGGTGCTGGCGTTGCGGGCGCAGGCGCGACCTCGGTGAGCGCCGGCGCCGAGGAAGCAGCAGAAGCTGCTGCAGCGGGCTGCGCGGCGGCCGGGGGAGCAGCCTTCTCCTGGGAGGCCGCCTTCTCTTGCGGAGCTGCCGCAGGCGTGGTGGCAGCAGGTGACGCTGCCGGGGCGGGCTCTGGTGCAGCCGCGGACGTCGGCGCGGGCGCAGCCGTGGGCTGCGTCTCCACCGGGCGCTGAGCGGCCGGGGGCGGAGCGGCTTGCGGTTGCGGAGCCGGGGCAGGCTCGGCAGCGACGGGTGCGGGTGCGGTCGGAGCAGGCGGAGCAGAGAACGCGGCTGTCTTGGAGGGCTCCTGGGCTGCTGCAGGAGCCGACGCGACCGGCGGTGCCGAAGGCCTGTCGGACGGCGTGGCCGAGCGAGCAGCAACCGGTTCGGCAGCGGGTGCGGGCTGGGGACGGGCAGCCGGCAGAGGCTCGGTCGGACGGGTGACGGGACGGGCTGCGACCGGCTCCGGCGCAGGTGAGTGGCGCGCAGGCGCCGCAGGCTCGGCCGCGCGCGCGGCTCCAGGCTGCGACGGTGCTGGCGCCGGGATTTGCTCCGATCCTGGACGTGCTTTGCGCTTCACCACAGTCGGGCGAATGCGCTCCTCGACGACCTCGGGCGTCTTCTGCCGCTCGAGGTGGCGCTTGACGCGCTCCACGACATCAGCCTCGACGGCGCTCATGTGGTTACGCACGTCGCCAATCCCCATGGACTGGAAGAGCGCGACAAGCGTCTTCTGATCCATGTTGAGCTGCTTCGCTACCTCGTAGACCCGAACCTTACTCATGCACCTCGCTCCACGTTGCCAGTCCGCCTCGCCCACCCACGTTGGCCTCGACGCGCCGCCGCATCGCTCTCCGCACCTTCGCGAGCGTCCATTTCCTGATCGCCGGACGTGCCCTCTTCGTGTTTACGACGAGGCGCCTTGCCCTGCAGGGAATTTCTTGTGTCATCACGCCGAGCCACCCCGGGCTGGCGTGATCCAGGCACGCGGGGAGGCTCTGCCTGGGTAGCTGGTTTTTCCTGTTGCTCGCGGCCGGAAGGTCTGCGCGGGGGGCGTGTCCCGCCGCCGCCGGGGCGACCAGGGACCACCGCGCCGCGCTCGGCAGCGGCACAGGCATCGGCCGTATGCACCGCGTCAAGAAGCGCCGAGGCCAGCCGACTCGAGGAGATGGCCATCACGGCCACGCCCTGCTCACGACGTCCCCCGGCGAGCTTCCCGAGATCCATCTTGGTGCCCCAGGCCGCCGCACGCCCCGCGGCGACAGCCGTCTGCACCTGGGAAAGCTCGGCCCCCGCGGCGGCGTCACAGGCGACGAGCGCCAGGTGAGCACCGCGGTCGAGCGCCTCGGCGGCTGCATCGGCCCCGATGGCGGCGGCCCGCGAACGTACGGCTGCCTGGATGAGACCCCGGATCCGTCGATCCATCGCCTGGCGAATGGCGCGGGCCAGCGAAGCAGCCGTGAGCGGGACGGGCTGCGGTTGCGCCCCCTGCTCCGGTGCAGTCCGCTCCGGCGCAGACTCACCACGTGTCTCGCCCGCGTCCGTGGCGTGGTCCAGGTGTATCGCGTGAACCCGACCCCGCGCAGCGCGCGAGAGGCCACGCTGCACGGCCTTGGCCAGGCAGTCAGGGTGCGGATGCACGTGAGCGCCGCGACCGAAACCACCGTTGCCGGGGTCCACGGCCACGATGCCATCGGGCCCCAGGATCAGGCGCACGAGGGTCGTGGGATCACCGGAACGTTCGAGTGCGACACGCTGGCCACATCCCACGCACGTACGCGTACGACCGTGAGCCCCTGACGGGTCCACGCGAGCGTCGGCTTCGCGCTCTCCCGCCAGATCACTCTCTTCCGTACCCGTAGTGTGCGTCGTTTCCGGCATTCCCAGTATCACCCTCCTAGGCGTGCTTTGCCGCAGCCGCGCGCTGCCGAGCCTCGGCCCGCGCAGCTTCGAGCACCTTCTGCTCGCTTTCCACGAAATCACGCGCGCCCTGCTTGATGGCCCGTGCCTTCTTGATGCCCAGACCCGTGCGGATGGCGAGCCGATCCTCGTCCTCGCGGAGGAGATCCTCGACCGAGCGGTATCCCGCCTCTTCGAGCAGGGTCACCGTACGGTCACCCACTCCGCGGATGAACATCAGGCGCTCGCGATCCGTGAGGGGCTCTGCCCGCTGCGAGGCGAGCCGGATGCGCTCCTGCCGGAGCCGCTCCATCGTCGTCTCCGCCTGGGTCTTGATCCGGTCCGCAGCGTCTGAACCGCCGAGCCCCGGGATGGCCGCCAGCTCCTCGGTGGTCGCCTCGCTGACCTCCTCCAGGGCGCGGAAGCCGAGCCGGTACATGGACTTGGCGATCTGCTCGCTCACGCCGTCGATCTGCTGGAGCGCGGAGATCGCCTCCTCCTCCATCTGCTTGAACTTCGACTCGCTGATGATGTCGAGCTTCCAGCTCGTGAGCTGGGCGGCGAGCCGCACGTTCTGTCCCTTGCGCCCGATGGCGAGGGAGAGCTTCTCGTCCGGCACGACGAGCTCCATGCGCCCATCGGCCTCGTCGACGATGACCTTGTGCACCTCTGCCGGCTGGATGGCAGCGATCACGTAGCGGGCCGGATCGCGATCGTAGGGAACGATGTCGATCTTCTCTCCGCGCAGCTCCTGCACGACGGCCTGCACACGCGAGCCCTTCATGCCCACGCACGCGCCCACCGGATCAACGTCCGCGTCACGGCTGGTGACCGCGATCTTCGAGCGCGCCCCGGGCTCGCGGGCCACGGAGACGATGCGGACGATGCCCTCGTAGATCTCGGGAACCTCGGCCTCGAAGAGCTTCTCGACCAGCCGGGGATCGGAGCGCGACAGGATGATCTGCGGGCCCCGGGCCTCGCGGTCGATCTCCTTCACGTAGGCGACGATGCGGTCACCGGGGCGGTAGGTCTCGCGCGGAGTCTGCTCGCGGAAGGGCAGGATGCCCTCGGTGCGACCGAGGTCCACGATGATGTTGTTGCCCTTCTCGAAGCGACGAACGATCCCGCGAATGAGCTCGCCCTTGCGGTCCTTGTACTCGTTGAAGATCAGGTCGCGCTCGGCGTCGCGCACCCGCTGCAGGAGCACCTGCTTCGCGGTCTGGGCAGCGATGCGGCCGAAGGTGGTGCGGCCGTGCTTGAGCTTGAGGATGTCCCCGTATTCCTTGTCCTGATCGCGGGCCTTCTCCGCGTCCTCGGGGCGCCAGAAGACCTGGAAGCCGAGCTCCTCACCCATCGACGCTTCGAGCTTCAGGCGCTCGACATCGGGAAGCGCGATCTCCCGCTCCGGGTCGGTCACGGTCTCCACCACGGTCATGTACTGGAAGAGGTCGACCTGACCGCTGTCGTCGTTGAAGCGTGCCTCGAGCTCACGGCTCGGCCCGAAGACGCTCTGCGCTGCCTTCAAGATCGCCGCTTCGATCGTCTCGATGAGGATCTTCTTGTCGATCCCCTTCTCTTTCGCGACCTGCTCGAGGATGCCGCCCAGGCTCGTGTCCGAGGCCGGCGCCGCTGCCATCGTTGCCATGACGTTCGTGTCTCCTGGTCCTTGCGTTCTCTACGTTCTCTTCTGGGGGCCTGGAGCTGCAGGTCGTGCATCCGGCGCAGCCTCTTCATGCTGACCGGAGGAGCGCCGCTTCCCCTTCTTTCCTGCCTTCGGTTGGGGCGTGAGCTCGAAGACGAGCCGCGCCTCCACCACGTCTGCCAGGGACGCCTCGATGCGCTTGCCGTCGACCATCATGGCGACGTGTCCCTCTGGAGCTTCGAGGATCTCTCCCCGCAACAGCCGCTGGCCGTCGGGTGCAGGTCGCGACAGCTTCACCTTGGCAGTGCGGCCGAGGAAGCGCCGGAACTCGGCGGGAGACTTGAGGCGCCGATCGAGTCCGGGCGAGCTCACCTCGAGGTTGTAGGCGGCCGAGATCAGGTCGGCGACATCGAGGGCAGCGGACACGTCCCGCGAGACCTCGGCGCAGTCTTCCAGGGTCACGCCACCCGAGAGATCTGCCGCTCCGAGACGCTCGATGGTCACCCGGAGCGTCCATCCGGACCGCTCCGTCACCCATTCCGCGTCGGCCAGCTCGACCCCGTAGGCAACGAGCACGGGCACGATCACCTCGCGAATTCGCGCGAGATCTACCGAGGTCTTCGTTGCTGCGTCCATCAACTGCTGCATGAAAGAAATAGACGATCGCCCTCGGGCAGACCCACTCAGTTTCGGCGCCTACCCCGGGATCTCGCCCTGGGGACCACGCGCCAAAAAAAAAGAGCCGATTCCCAAACTGGGAACCCGGCCCGCGGATCCGCCTAGTTGTGATGGGCACCCTAGTCCCATACGCGCATGCGCGCAAGAGGGACCTACCCCCCACCACGAAGCACATGTCCCCGCACGATCGGCCTTTTTCAGCCAGGCTGGTCGTACGACGACGGGGCTACCAGGCGCGATCGCCTCCCGACAAGCTCATGCGAGGTTGGGCAAGCCGATGACGTCCACGTGAAGGACCTCATCGAATGCCTGGATTTCCTTCACGCATGCGTCGCTCGGTCGGCCCGAGACCCGGAGCTTGGTGCAGGTGGCGAGCGCCCCTTCGAAGACGGTGTTCGAGACCTCCTCGACGTTGATGTTGTGCCGCTTGAGCACGGCGAGACAGTTCGCCAGCACGCCCACCTTGTCCATCATGCGGATCACCACCGCGAAGCGCGCGGGTGACGCGGCGGCGATGTTGACGACATTCGGGACGTCCTCCTCGGTCAGGAAGGAGCGCACGATCCGCGCGGTCTCCAGGGCGATGGCGAGCTGGGCCTGCTCCGTCGAAGCGCCGATGTGAGGCGTGCCGTAGACCAGCCCCTGCTCGAAGAGGGAGGGGTCGATCGTTCCCTTGCCCTCGTCGGGTTCGCCGGGCAGCACGTCGAGGCCCACCCGCAGGTTCTTCCTGGGGACGAGCTCCGCGAGCGCCACGTAATCGAGCACCTCAAAGCGGGAGGTGTTCACGAGGATCGCGCCGTCCGGGAGAGCTTCGAGGACCCGCCGGCTCACCACCCCGCGCGTGTGCGCGGTGAGGGGCAGGTGAATCGAAAGGATGTCCGACTTCGCCGCGAGCTCTTCCAGCGTCTTCGAGAACCCCACATCCATCTTCGCAGCACGGGTGGGCGTGAGGGAGCGGGACCAGGCATGTGGCGTGAGCCCGAAGGCACGCGCCCGGTCGAGGAGCTCACGGCCGACCGCACCGAGTCCGGCGATGCCGAGCCGACGGCCGAAGAGCCCGCCTCCGCTCGAGTACTTCGACTTCTCCCAGCGTCCCGCGCGGAGATCGGTCGTGGCATCGACCACCTTGCGATCGAGCGCCAGGATCAAGCCCATCGCCAGCTCGGCGACCGCGATGGCGTTCTTGCCCGGGCAGTTGGCCACGTAGATGCCACGCGCGCTCGCCGCGGCGACATCGATGGTGTTCACGCCAGCGCCTGCGCGGACGATCAGGTTGAGGTGCTTGGCCGTGCTCAGGGCCGCCCCGGTGACCTCGGTGGAGCGAACCACCAGGATGCTGATGCCATCCAGCGCGGCAGCCAGGGTGTCCCTGGTAAGCTCCGGGCGGTAAATGACTTCGATCCCGAGGATTCGCAGCTCCTCGAGGGCGGAGAGATTCATCTTGTCGGCGACGAGCAGGCGCATGCCAGGGGCGAAGGTAACAGAAAAGATCGCGTGGGCGACGTGCCTTCTCTCCCTCTCCTGTGCAGGAAACCACCGCGTATCCCCCTGGGGTGGGGGCGACGCCCCGCCTCCCTCGGTACTGGTGCAGCGTCCTGACCTGGCGCGTCAGCTCCGGGTCATCGAGCAGGAGACCGCGGCCCTCGGACTCACCGCCGTCCTGGAGATGCGCGGCCGCCTCCCACGGGGAGGGGGCGAGGTGGTCGCTCGGGGTTACGAGGGAGGAGACCGGCTCGGGCGGCGCACCACGGCCGTCCGCGCCGTGAGTTCGCGGGGGGTCGTGCTGACCCTGGGTCCCCTCTCCCTGGGAGACCTCGACCGCAGCCAGGCCACCGAGCTTCTCGCGCATCCTCTCCTCGGCGAGGCCGCCACCCACACCGACGAGGAGTCCTCCCTCGCCACGGCCTCCCTCACCGACCTCAATGGGGACAGCCTCCCGGACGTGGTGCTGCGCAGCGAGACGGGCACGCTGGAGGTATGGGCTCTTCATCCGTTCAGCGCGACGCGGTATCCCGTCGAGCTGTCCACCCTGCCCACGCTGGCCATCGATGCCGACGACGATGGTCAGCTCGATCTGGCCGGGAGGCCTCTCCCCGTGGAGGGCGATCTCCTCGCGCCAGATCTGCTCGAAGTCGCCACCTTCGAGCGCGGCCGCTACACCTTCCGGAGCGAGGCAGCGCGGGCCCTCTCCGCACGCCACGCCGCACGCCACGCCGGGATCGCCGCCGCTCCCTCCGCCGGGGCGCCTCCGCCGCTGCCGCCTGCGTCGACCGCGTCGACGAGCGAGGACGCCAGCCTGCGGCTCCGGAGCGCCCTGGAGCGCGCGTGGTACACCATGCTCGCGGGTCGGCCGCGGGCCGAGGTGCTCGCGGCGCTCGACAAGGAACGCATCCCGCCCGATCTCCAGGCCTCCTTTGCGGCCCACCGAGCGCGCATCGCCAGCCTGGGGCCAGTCGCCACGGCTAAAGAGAAGACACCGACGGAGAAGGCAACGGGAACGCCTGACCGAAAGTGATGATGATGTCCCCCGGGAAGGTGTCCCTCTCCATGTAACCCCGCGCCAGCGGGAAGCCCCAGTCGGCCCGGATGACCGTGCGATCGAGCTGCGGAAACAGGATCCGCACCCCGAACCCCGCCGACTGCTTGAGCCGCAGATCGTCGAAGCCGTCGAACGCATCGCCCACATCGACGAAGGCAGCACCCGCGAGCTGCACGGACCAGATCTCCAAGGGCATGCTGCGGAACTCGAGGTTCGCCGCGAACACGTCCGGTCCGATGAATTCTCCCGTCGCGTACCCGCGGAGCCGCGATTCTCCGCCGAGCTGGGTGAGCCGGTTCATGTAGTTGCGGTAGCGGTGGAGGAGCACCGTGTCGAAGACCAGCCGCCCGAACCCGAAGCGCGGCGTGTGGATCCGGGCGGCGACCTGGAACGACGCATCGGCGAGGCGCTCGGGCTCGATCTCCGTGACGCTCTCGGCCACGACCCGCGCGAGCCCGTCCCCGAGCGGCACGGTGTAGCTCCCCGACGCCGAGACGCCCACGAAGTTGCGTGACGCGCCGAGGCCCTCGAACACCGGGTAGAGCTTCACGGACAGCTCGTGGCCGATGCGGAAGTCCTCCTGCAGGGCCAGCGTGTTCAGATCGAGCACGCGCTTGAACCGGGCGGAGTACGTGTGGAACTCGAAGGCGGGGCCGACGCGGGTGTCGCTGGTCGGCATCGCCTCGCGGAGAAACTCCGCCGCTGCCACGGGGTCGAACGCCGAGAGATCCTGGGGGCGGTACACCCGGCGGCTCGCCTCGACGCCCACCGAGAAGTTGTTCTTGAGGAGTCGCCCGAAGCTCCTGGTGAGGGTGTAGCTGCCCCCGAGCACCGAACTCCTGTAGCTGAACGGGATCCCGTCCTCCTCGGGCGTGGCTGCGGCGTCGTACTGCGCCACCTGCCCGGCGACGAAGCGGCGGGTGATCTCCTCGCGCCACTGCATCACGGCTCCCCACGACCACTCGGCGATGGTCGCGTACAGGGGCTGGCCGTACGAGAAGCTCCCGTACGAGCCCTCCAGGACGCCGCTGTCCCGGTTGAGGATCACGTTGACGTCCGCGCCGAGGACGATGCGGCTCCCGCCCACGTAGGGCATGGAGTAGCCGCCCCCGAGCGCGACGGTGGCCGGGTCCATCACCATCTGCGCGGAGATGGACTGGTGCGTGCCGAACAGGTTTCGCTCGCTGGGTTGCAGGAGCAGGTACTCCAGGCGCCCGGCAGCGAAGCGGTAGTTCGAGTTCAGACGCAGGCTCCACACGTCCTTCGTGACCACCACCATGCGCACCCGGCCGGGTCGGCTCCCCTCGACCGGAAACACGAGCACGAGCGAGAGCGGATCGAGGCCCCGGAGGTTCCTCGCCGTCTCGTCGGCGAGCACCTGCCGGTAAGGCTCCCCCGTGCGGAGGAGCATCTCGCGTCGGAGCACGTAGGGCTTCGAGGTCGCGTGGAACCAGTTGAGAAACCCTGGCGCAGGATCGCGATCCTCGAAGACTTCGAGGGGCAGGATCTCGATGGACTCGATGCTCTTGCCTTCGGGATCCGCGGCGAGCTGCGCGTCGAGGCGCGCGAGCGCACGCTGGATGGTCTCGACCTCGTAATCCGAGTACCTGAGCCGCAGCGGCGCATCCTTCGCTGCCGTGGGTGCCCCCGTGAGGGAACCCGCGCTCGCTGCCTCCGGCTCGGGCGAGAGGGGACCTGTGCCAGGCGCGCGAGGCCGCGCCACGGGCCGACGCTGCGGTACCACCAGCGGACGACCCGGCGTGGGCCCATCCTCGGCCCGCACAGCCGGCGCTTCCAGGAGCAGCGCGACCGCGAGCAGCGCGACCGCGAGCGATCCCCGAAGGCCTAGAGGCTCGCGTCGGGCGGATACGTGGCGATGACGTTGACCTTGTACTTCACGTACTGGTGCGGGATCGTCCCCCAGTCGGGCTTCGGCATCGCGCGGTCGATGCACTTGATCAGCTCCTTGGCTTTGGCCCGCTTCAGGGTGCTCGACTTGCCCGAGTAGAGGTTGAGACGCTTGCGCCGGAAGTCCGTCTCCAGCACGAAGCTCACGGTGACCGGAGCCTTGCCCGTCGGCGCGCAGCTCACGTTCTCGCGGATGGCACGCGCGAGCGCGTCCTCGAAGAAGGTCACGTGATCGCAGCGCTCCGGCGGCGTCTTGCCAGGACCTGGGTTCTCGCAGCGGATGTTGGTGAACGGCGACAGCGTCACCGCAGGCGGCGCCGGCTGGGGCAGCGTCAGCGGCAACGCCGAGACGCTGCCCGAGGCGGAGGTCGCTGCGTCGGCCGACGGGATCGATTCGGGCCTCGGCCGCCGCCACAGGTACAGGGGCACGGCCACCAGGATCAGCCCCGCGACGAGCGCGATGATGATCTGCAGACGGACCGGCCGGTCCCCTCCGCCACGGCCGAGGTAACGGTAGGGTGACTGCTGCGATGGCGGACTGGAAGGAAAGAGCGGCCTGTTCATCGCACTTCTGCTTCAGTCCACCAGGGTCCGGGCAGGCCGCCCTGGCTCGAACTTCACCAGCGTGGCCGCGAGTTCCAGGGTCTCCGGCAGGATCCCCTGCACCTGCGCGACGACCTGCTCCACCACGTGCCGCGCCTCGTCGAGGCTCGGCCCGACCACGGACACCGCGAACTTGAGCGGCCCGGTGCGGCCAGCGACCGCCGGGGTCAGGCTGAGCAGCAGCATCTCCGTCAGATCGATGACCCGCTGCGCGGCCTTCCGGAGCGCGAGCATCTCCAGGATGGTCGGCCTCTCGCTCACCTGACGGTTCGGTCCCCGCAGCTCGAAGCGCGCGATCTGCATCGGCACCTCGGTCCACTCCGCGAAGAGCCCATCCTCGTCGATGGCCTTCATCAGGTACTCGCGCACGAGCAGCCCCGTGAGCCCGTCCCGCTTGGCCAGGTACTGCTTCGCCTTCTTGTGGTGCGGCGAGTCGGACCCGAAGGTGACCAGCTTGAGCCGACACTCGCCAAGCTGCACCTCGCCCCCGTGCAGGAGCGACACCTGCGTCTTCCGCTCGTAATTGAAGTCGGCGTACGTCCCGTTGGTGCTCCCGTGGTCCTCGACCAGCCACGTGCCCGTCTGCCACCGGAGCGTCGCGTGCGCCCCCGAGACCGTGGCCTCGGAGAGCACGATGTCCTGATCGCTGCGCCGGCCGATGGTGATCACCGGCTTGTCCAGCGGGAGCAGCGTCCCCACGATGTCCGGCGCGTTGCTCGCGTAGCTGATGAGCAGCGACTGGGCCCCCGGCGTGAAGTTCGTGCGCAGCGCGCCGCCGGGCGGAGGCCCTGGATCGAGGCGCTCCCGCGGGAGCTGGATGGGGCTCGTGGTGAGCTGCGACGGGTTGAAGAAACGCATGTGACGCGCCTGGGGGCGCATCGCCGGATCTTCGTTGAGGCCGCGGAAGATCTGCCGGATCTCGTCATGCGACAGGCCCGCCGGCACGTCGAACATGATCTGCTGCTTCATCGGCTTGACCCGCGGCTTGTAGCCGGGCTCGGGGACGCGGCAGGTCCACATCTCCCAGAGCGTCAGGGCCATCGCGTACACGTCGTCCTCGGGGCTCGCGCCACCGCTGCGCAGCCGCTCGGGGGACATGTAGTTCGGCGTCCCGCCGTCGGGTGGCGCGCCAGGCTTCCGCGCCGAAGCACGCGCGCGCTCCTGGGCGAAGCCGAAGTCCAGGATCACCGTCCGCCCCTCGGAGACCATCACGTTGCCCGGCTTCAGGTCGCCGTGGACCAGCCCCTGGGCGTGGATGGCGGCGAGGCCGTTGCACACCTCGCTCGCGATCTTGCGGAACTCGTCGGCCGAGTAGCCACCCGCCGCCTTGCGCTTGCGGATGTGGGTGTGCAGCGTCTGGCCAGGGATCTGCTCCATGACCAGGATCGGCCCCCAGAGGCTCGGCGCCAGGTCATGGACGCGGCAGACGTTGGGGTGACCGACCGAGCGCGCAAGGAGCAACTCCTGACGCAACGCCTCGTCGTCTCCAGGCATACGCGATTCCTCGCGCACAACCTTGAGCGCCACCGTCTGCTGGGTGGAGCGATCAAATGCCAGGAAGACCTCGCCCATGCCGCCTTTCCCAAGGCTCTGGCGGATCTCGTAACGATCATTGATGACCGTTCCGGCAGTGATGGGAGGGGGAGACGACTTGGTCACGGCCTCAGTTAAGCGGTAGAGCCACAGCGCCGGTGCGTGCCAACACCAGTCACGCGCACAGCGTCGTCTATCTGGACGACAAGCGCAACGAGTCGTTGAAGAGAAGAGACCCGGCTGTCGCGAATGCCGCGTCCGGCAGCGTTCTCCCGGAGGTGTGGAGGCATCCAGGACCGAGACGCAGCCTCCCGCGACCTGCCTGAGGAGGTCCCCTTCATGGAGACCGCCTCGGACGAGCCCCCGCACGACCGGGGTGCTTGACGCTCAGCCACGACCTGAACTAGGTCGCTCGTGCAGACTTACCGGTCTGCCGATCTCGCGCAGTGGGCGCGGGCGCAGCAGCGTCGGCCTCGGGCGCCGGGCGGGTCCCCCCCTCCAGGCGCCACAGCTTGCGCGGCAGCGCCCACGCCAGCCAACAGGGAAGCCGGTGACAATCCGGCGCGGCCCCCGCCACTGTGACCGGGGACGAAGGCGGAGCATCCACTGGATCTCCGGCGCCTCCATCGAAGCGCCGGGTCTGGGAAGGTCCGCCGGAGGACGATCCGGGAGCCAGGAAACCTGCTGCGCGAGGCCGTCCGCGGCTCCGGGGTGGAGCGAGCGGCGCGCGCCAGGTCTCGCCTTGCCCTCGCCCTCTCTGCCCCTCCGGACCGCGGAATCAACCCTGCGGAGCGGCGCGGTGGGGCGCCGGGTAAGGACGATGACGATGACCAGGTTTCCGATCGTGGCGAGGGGCAAGCGCGCCCTCTCCCTGACGTGGCTCGGCTTGTGCGCGACGGCCGCCCTCTTCGCGGCCTCTGCGCCGGGATGCGACGGCGACGAGGATGACGGGACGGGTGGCGCCGGCGCCTCGACCAGCAGCCAGGGAGGCTCCGGAGGCTCCGGCGGCTCCGGAGGCTCCGGAGGCTCCGGCGGGGACGAGAGCAGTCCCTGCCTCGATCCCTCCACCTATGCAGAGCTGTTCTCCATCGTGGATCCGACCCTGTGCGCCGTCGGCGTGTACACAGCCGAGGTCGACGCGGGTGCCCCCACCTGGGGACGCCACGGAGGGCCGCTCCTGGTGCAGACCGAGGATGGCGACCCGGCGGAACTCGTGCGCCTCACTCCCCCTGCCGAAGCCACCGGCGCGCTCTCCACGACGGTGACCCAGATCGCAACCGGGGTCCCGGACGGCTCTTTCCTCGGGGGCCAGGCCCTCGATCTCCCCTTCTTCGACTGGACCGCACTCTCCTGGACGGGCGCCTTCCCCAGCACCGAGGGCGAGCTTCTCCTCGTCTCGGACGACACGGTCTCCCTGCGCTACGCCGTAAACGGGTTCTATGCCGGCGCCGCCCTGGGCAACGACGCCGATGGGCGCCTGCTCTACACGGCCCTCTCCCCGGTCGGCGCGGCTGCCGCTGGCAACAACGCCCTCTACGCGGCAGACACCTGCGGCGCCGTGGGTCAGGATCCCCGCCTCCTTCCCGAAGGTGACGCCACCTGCGCAGCCCCCACCGAGGTGTCTGCGTGGGGCGACCTCTCCGGCCCCATCGCCGTGGACCGGGACGGCAACGCCATCGTCATCCTTGCAGGGTTCACCGATCAGGAGGCGCGCGGCTTCTCTGCGGCGGAAATCGCCCCCGGCGCCGAGCCAACCGTCGGCGAGACGCTGTTCACGCTGCCAGGCTTCGGCAGCAGCCTCGCCGCCATCGCCCCCGAGGGAGACACTCCGGGTCTCCTCCTCTTCCAGCCCTACGACGGTGCCACCTACGAGGCGCTCGACCCGATCGGGGTGCATTACGTCGTGGATGGCACCGTGAAGCCCGACGGCGAGCCCGTCCAGGTCCTGAAGCTCACCAGCGCTGACACCGCCGTCTCCCTCACCACGGACGACGCCAACCAGATCTGGGTCGGCGCTTCCCTTCAGGCCGGCCGCACCACCTTCGTCATCCTCGCCCGCCGCTAGGTACTGCGTCGTCCTGCGTACCCTGGAGCAGGGACCTGCGGTCCCTGCTCTGAAAAGGACTCCAAGGTCTCTGAATCAGAAGCCTTTTCCTCGGGCCCTGTGGAGGCGCAGCCTCCATTCGAGACTACGCTCCCGATGGTCGGTACTGCGTACAGCGAATCAGGGACCTGCGGTCCCTACGCTCCCGATGGTCGCTACCCCCCTCCGGAGATGCAGCGGCTCTGCGTACCCTGGAGCAAGCATCTGCGATCGCTACCCCCGTGACTTCGCTCAAACCTCCGAGCGGAGGAGCCGGGACGTCCACAGGGTCCCACCACCGGTTTCCTTGGAAGCCCCTGACCGGAAGGCTTCATTCCGGAAAGAACACCAGATTTACCTGCCATCGACGCGCATCGCTGGACATTTGCGCCCGGAAAGGAGATGCCGACAGATTGACATGCCCGAGCCGCCTCGGTCAGACTGCGACGGGAGGCGGGATTTGGCCCCTCCAAGTCTCCTTCTTAACCAGCGCGGGGAGCGCGCAGATCACATGTCCGATGACCGCCACCGAGAGGGAACTGGCAGCGCAAGAGCTGCTCTGTCGGATCCGCTCATCGGTCGCGTGATCAATGATCGCTTCAAGATCATCAGCGTCATCGCGCGGGGTGGGATGGGCAAGGTCTACCGCGCGGAGCAAGCGCCGCTCGGTCGCATCTGTGCCCTCAAAGTCCTCAGCCCCAAGTACGACGGGGATCGCGATCCGGAGTTCCATCGCCGCTTCGTCCTCGAGGCCGAGACCGCCTCGAAGCTCTCCCACCCGAACACGGTCACCGTCTTCGACTACGGGCAGAGCGACGACATCTATTACATCGCGATGGAGTACATCGAGGGCAAGACGATGCACCGCGTGCTCCGCGAAGAGGGCCCCTTCAGCGAGCAACGCACCTCGTACATCGCCCGCCAGATCTGCCGCTCACTCCGCGAGGCGCACTCGATCGGCGTGGTCCACCGCGATCTGAAGCCAGGCAACGTGCTCCTGGTGAGCCACGAGGACGAGCAGGACCACGTGAAGGTCCTCGACTTCGGCCTCGTCAAGGACGTCGAGAGCGGCCAGGACCTCACCCAGCAGGGCCTCTTCATGGGCTCCCCGAAGTACATGGCCCCCGAGCAGGTCACCGGCGGCGAGATCTCCGCACGCACCGACATCTACGCGCTCGGCGTGATCATGTACGAGATGATGACCGGCAAGGTCCCCTTCGATCGGGGCGCCAGCGTCAGCACCCTCATGGCCCACGTGCACGACGTGGTGCCGCGCATGTACGAGGCGTACCCGGACCTGCAGATCTCGCCTGCCATGGAGGCGCTCATCTACAGGTGTCTGGAGAAGGACTCGCGGGCCCGCTACGCCTCGATGAACGATGTCCTCGCCGCCCTCAAGCGCACCGGCGGCGCGGGGCTCTCCGACACCAACGAGGTCCTGCCGGCGATGACCGGCCCTTACACCCGGACCTCGCGCCCCTCGCTCTCCGCCAGCGGCGAGCTCTCCTCCGCCTCGGTCAACTACTCCGGCGCCTACTCCGGGCCCCAGTCAGTCCCGCCGACGAGCCCCATCACCTACTCCGGCCTGCTCTCCCCCGACGTCGGCTCTCAGCCGCCGCCTGGCGCGTCGGTGTTCGTGCCGCCGCCCATCACCGACTCGCTGGGCCCGAGGCCGCGACCTCCGAGCAGCCCCCCCGGAGGGATGCCCGCCGGCAACACGCGCCGCATCCTGCCGTGGGTGGCGGCCGGCGTCTGTGCCCTCGTCATCGGCGTGGGGGTGATGGTCTCCACCGGCTCGAAGACCTCCGAGGGCAGCAGCGGACAGGCCGTGACGCCTCCCCAGGCGCCCGTCACCGCTGCTCCTGCCCCGACGCCCACCGCCGCGCCCCAGGTGCCGACGGCCACCGCCGATCCCCAGGCCCGACCGGCGTCGCTCACCATCGACGTCGAGAGCAACCCGACCGGCGCGATGGTCCTCGAAGGCCCCAAGGAGCTCTGCGCCACCACGCCCTGCCGCATCACCTGGCACGGCGACGAGGCCGCGCCGACCGTCAAGCACGAGCTCACCTTCGAGAAGAAAGGCTTCAAGCCCACCAAGGTGAGCGTGATGGGCGCCGAGGATCGGGTGAAAATCAAGCTCGATCCGGCCCCCGCTGGCCGCCTCGGCGGCCCGAAGCCCGAAGGCTACAAGGACAACCCCTTCGGCAATTGAGGCCGGCCACCCTGCATCGCGAAGCTTGCCTCGGGCGGGCGACCTGAGAGACAACGGGATCGATGGCGTATCCCGTCTCTCGAACGCCGAGCCCGAGCCCCCCCGCGCCTCTGCCGACGCGCCGCCTCCTGCACCGCACGAGGTTCGCCGCGGCCATCGCCTTGCTCGCCACCTCCCTCGTGTCGTCGAGCGCCTTCGCCGACGCCCGCACCGAGGCCCGCCGGCACTTCAAGACGGGCATGGAGCTCATCGCCAAGAAGCGCTTCGACGAGGGCATCAAGGAGCTCGAACTCGCGAACGAGATCCTCCCCCACCCGAACGTCGTCTTCAACATCGCCCGCGCCCACGCCGAGGCCGGCAACCTCGAACAGGCCATCGCGAGCTACCGCCAGTACCTCGCCAGCGAGCCCGAGGACCGCGACAAGTCCGCGCAGATCATCCGTCAGCTCGAAGAGAAGCTCGCCGCGCAGCGCGCCGCCGCGGAGCCCGCCAAGCCACCGCCGCCTGCGCCCTCGCAGCCGCCGACGCCCACCCCGCCGGGCCCTGGCGAGCAGCCTCCCACCGGCACCCAGCCTCCCACCGGCGAGCAACCCCCCACGGGCGAACAGCCGCCGCGTCCTGCCGAGCCTCCCAGGCCGTCCCCTCAGGTCCCCACGCCGACGCCCGCGCCCACCGGCCCGGACACCCAGCAGATCGTCGGCGAAGCACGCACCGACGACATCTACCGCGAGACCGTGGTCACGGCCTCGCGCGGCGCCCAGAGCCCCCTCGACGCGCCCAGCTCCACGACCATCATCACCCGTCAGGACATCCGCCTCTCGGGCATCACCCGCATCCCCGAGCTGCTCCGCCGCGTCGCTGGCATGGACGTCATGCAGATCACGGGCGGCGACAGCAGCGTCTCCATGCGCGGCTTCAACAGCCGCCTCTCGAACAAGGTGCTCGTCCTCGTCAACGGGCGCACCGCCAAGAACGACATCCTCGGCTCGACGTTCTGGGAGATGTTCTCCATCGACGTCGACCAGATCGAGCGCATCGAGGTCGTGCGCGGCCCGGGCTCCGCCCTCTACGGCGCCGACGCCTTCATGGGCATCGTCAACATCATCACCATCGCCCCCGGCGAGGGCCGGGACGGCGCCCGCGTCGGCATCGGCGATCAGGTCCAGGGCTACGGATCGGTGTGGACCTCGGGCCGCGAGGGAGACTTCGCCTACCGCCTCTCCGCCGGCTACACCCGCTATCCCCGCTGGACGCGCGAGGTCTCCGACGAGCGCATCGACCTCGACCTCACCGAGCAGGACCAGAACCTCGGCGCCCAGAACGTGCGCATCGACCTCCGCACCACGCAGCGCCTCGGCAAGGGGCGCATGCTCCACATCGGCGGCGGCTACGCGCGCAACGAACTCAACATCTACGGCGTCGGCCCGTTCAACGACTACATCCTGCAGGGCACGAACATGGACGTCACCGCCATGTTCACCAGCGAGTTCCTGAACGTCCGCACCTACTACACCAACATGAACGAGGACGCGGAGTCGAACGCGGCCTACTCCGGGCGCACCCTCTACCCGACCAACGCCCTCCAGCACCTGTTCCACAGCGAGGCCGAGTTCGTGCGCACCTTCCGCCTCCCCGAGGCCGTGGAGCACGACTTCCACCTCGGCGCCAGCTACCGCCTCAAGCGCATCCTCTGGAGCTACCTCGTCGACGATCCCCCCACCGAGCACCACGGCGCGCTCTTCCTCCAGGACGCGATGAAGTTCGGCCCCCACTTCACCTTCGTCGCCTCGGGGCGCCTCGACTACGTCCCCTTCCTCAAGCGCGTCATCCCCTCGCCCCGCGGCGCCTTCCTCATCAAGCCCACCAGCCAGCAGGCCATCCGCATCTCCGGCTCCACCGCCTTCCGCTCGCCCACCTTCCTCGAAGCCTACCTCCAGCTCCCCATCCAGCTCGCGCAGCCCGGCGCCGAGCTGCTCTCGGAGAGCGACGCCCGCGATCGCCCCGGCTTCCAGCTCAACCCCGAGCAGATCATCGCGGCCGAGGCGAGCTACCTCAATCAGCAGAGCGAGTACGTCAACGTCGAGGTCACCGCCTACTACAACCGCGTCACCGACCTCATCGCCCTCGCCGACCGCCGCCTGCTCACCCTCTCGAACCGCGCCGATGGACTCGGCGGCATCGACCCCGAGACGGGCCGGTACACCGTCGGCTTCGGCGGCTGGGAGAACCAGTGTGACACCTACAACGTGGTCGGCGGCGAGGTCGGCGGCCGCGTCTTCCCCATCGAGGGCATCGACCTCTTCGCCAACTACGCCCTCAACCTCTCCAACCAGAGCGTCGCCGAGGGCTGCCTCGTCCCCGAGGACCGCCGCACCAGCCGCCACAAGATCAACGCCGGCGTCCAGGCCCGCACCAAGATCGGCCTCGATGGCGAGATCATGTTCCACTACCAGTCCAGCCAGCAGTGGGTGGAGCAGGTCACCACCGCGACGGGGATCTTCCCCCAGCGCTTCGAGCTGCCCGGCTACACCCTGGTGAACGCCCGCCTCGGCTACCGCTTCCTCGGCGACCACGCCGAGGTCTCGGCCACCGTCTTCAACGCCTTCGCCGGGATCACCGCCCCCGAATCGCCCCAGATGCACCCCTTCGGCAACCGCATCGGCCGGCGCTTCATGGGCTTCTTCACGTACACCCTCTAGGCGCAGCGATGAACAGCACCACCTCCAAGATCCAGCCTCTCCTCGCCGCCCTGCCCGCCCTGCCCGCGCTGCTCGCGCTCGCCTCCCTCACCGGCGCCGGCTGCGACGACATCGACACCTTCATCCCGCGCCCCGAGTTCGGCGGCCCCGCGGGCATCATCGAAGGCACCGTCACGTACACCGGCCCCCCGCCCTGCATCCAGGGCGGCCGCTTCGTCGGCGCCGCGGCCATCCTCGCCTTCAACACCCTCCTCCTCCCGCCTCCCGACGGCCTCGGCACCTCCGCTGCGAGCCTCGACGTCGTCCCTGGCGACGAGCTCTTCGCCGGCGTCCGCTCCCAGCTCGGCTACTCCGAGGGCTGCCCTCCTCCCGGCACCCCCAACGTCACCGTCAGCGCCTCCTGGAGCATCGCCCCCCTCCCGGCGGGCACCTACCAGATCCGCGGCTTCTACGACCTCGACGGCGACTTCGACCCCATCTTCTCCATCGCCAACCTCCCCACCCAGGGCGACATCGGCGGCGGCGCGATCACCAACGCCGCCGCGGTCCTCGCCGGCGCCAAGGCCGAGTACCGCGCCATCCCCCTCGGCGTGGACGGCCGCATCCCCGAGCAAGGCGCCCGCGTCAGCGGCGTCGCCGTCACCCTCGCCCTCCCCCTCCCCTTCGAACGGCCCGTCTTCCATGTCGCCGAGGCCCTCGCGCCCACCGGCAACACCGCGAACCCGGGCACCGTCGAGATGGCCTCCGACTTCCAGTTCAACACCTTCTCGCCCGCAGCGCCCGCCGACACCGAGGCCTCCTTCCTCCGCCTCCGCCTCGCCGCAGGTGTCCCTGCCGACGAGCGCGACGACGCCGCGCGCTCTCCCTTCTTCTTCCCGGTCGGCGAGGGCATCACGCCCACCCTCTTCTACGCGCGCCAGGACGTGAACGGCGATGGCGTCATCACCCCCGACGACCACATCCCCGACTCCGATCTCATCCCCTCCCTCACTCCCATCTCGGTCTTCAGCAAGCTCGTCGACGGGCCTGTGACCCTCACCAAGCAGACCTCACCAGCGGTCATCCTCCAGGGGATCACCCTCTACAAGACCCTCACCGACACCGTCGCGCTCACCAGCGCGACCGAGGTCACCGACCCCGTGCAGCCGGAGGCCATCATCGCCGTGCGCCCCGCCGCCCTCTGCTTGCATCCCGCCAACCCCGCCCTCGGCGGCGTGCTCGTCGTCCCCCACTTCGACGACAGCATGGGCAACGTCGTCATCGGCAACACCGCGGCCCTCGAAGAGAGCCTCTCCCGGCAATTCGGCCGCACCATCACCGTCCAGCAGGGCTGCCTCCCCGAGGGCAACTACGCCATCAACCTCGTCTACGGCACCGGCCAGGCGTGGTCGCTCCCCAACGAAGCGGGCGTGTGCGCCGCCCTCGAAGAGTCGAACGGCAACCAGTGCGGCACCCGCCGCCGCCTCACCTCGCAGAACGCCACCCTCCGGGTCGTCGCCCCCACGGACCCCGCTCACTGCGGAGCATTCCCCACCCCTCCCATCTGCTTCCCCTGATCTTCTGGCGCCCCCGTCTTCACGCCCCTCGCTTCCTCGCGCCTCTCGCCCGCATCTCCCTTTCCCTCCCGCCGCACGTTCCCGCCGCACGTTCCCGCGCCGCACGTTCCCGCGCCGCGCCCGCGCTCACCGCTTCAGTGCGACGACCGCCGCGACGACCGCCGCGAGCAGCGCCTCCTCCTCACCGGGCAGCACCGTGCGCGCATCGAGCAGCACCCTCCCCTCCTGCACCCGCCCCACCACGGCCGGCTCCCCGGCGCGCAGCCGCGCCGCCACCTCCTCCACGTCTTCCTTCCCGTCCTCCCCTCCGAACGCGATCCCCGCCGACGGCAGCGCAGCTTCTGCCAGCGCCCCACCGCCCACCGCGCCCTCCAGCATCACCACCTCCACCGCGATCCCCCGCGCCCCGAGCGCCTCCCGCCACCCTTCCGCCCTCGCCCGCAGCGCCTCTGGCGTGGCCTTCAGCATCCGCACCGTGGGCACCCCGTCCAGGTCTCCTTCCAGGTAGCAGGCCAGCGTCTCCTCCAGCGCTGCGAGCGGCAGCCTCCCCATCCGCAGCGCCCTCGCCAGCGGATCCCGACGCGCGCGCTCCACCGCCTCGCTCCGCCCCACGAGCGCCCCGCCCTGGGGACCTCCGAGCACCTTGTCCGTGCTGAAGCAGACCACGTCCACGCCCCCGCTCACGCACGCCTGCACCGTCGGTTCCTCCCCGAGCCCCGACGGCGTGAGATCGACCAGCGCCCCGCCCCCCAGATCCTCCACCAGCCACACCCCTGCCTCCCGCGCCAGCGCCGACAGCGCCCGCCGCTCCGGCCGCTCCACGAACCCCACCTGCCGGAAGTTCCCCTGGTGCACCCGCAGGATCGCCCCCACCCCCCCGCGTTCCAGCGCCTGCGCGTAGTCGGCGACCCGCGTCCGGTTCGTCGTCCCCACCTCCGAAAGCTCCGCCCCCGATCGCGCGAGCACCTCCGGCACCCGGAACCCACCGCCGATCTCCACGAGCTCCCCCCGTGACACCAGCACCTTCTTCCCTGCCGACAGCGCCCCGAGTGCCAGCATCACCGCCGCTGCCCCGTTGTTCACGAGCAGCACCGCCTCTGCCCCTGCGAGCGACGCGAGCGCCCCCTCCGCGAACGCGCCCCGCGGACCGCGCCGACCCGTCGAAAGATCCACCTCCAGCGACGTGTACCCCCCCGCCGCGCGGGCCAGCGCCTGCACCGCCCGGGGCCCGAGCGGCGCGCGACCGAGGTTCGTGTGCAGCACGACGCCCGTCGCGTTGATCACCGCCCGGCTCCGCGCCGACAGCGACGCCTGCGCCGCTGCCATCAGCCGCGCCACCGCCTCCTCCTCGCTCGGACACGACGCCCCGGCCCGCACCCCCGCGCGCGCCTCCTCGATGACCCGCCGCGCCAGCCGCGTCATTGCCTCCGCGCCGAGGCGGCGCCGCAGCCCGGCGAGCGAAGGATGCTGCGCCACCCGGTCCACCCGCGGCAACCGCGACAGGTCCACCTTGGTCATGATGGGCCGCTTTACCCACCTCGCCGCGCCGATGGTAGGGTGATGCCATGCCCCGCGCCCGCCTCGCGCGCTTTGCCCGCTTTGCACGCTTTGCCCGCTTTGCACGCTTTGCACGCTCTGCACGCTCTGCACGCCCCACCCACCCCGCCCATCCCGCGCGCCCTGTACACCTCGCACGCCTCGCCCCCCCCACGGGCCTGCTGGCCCTCCTCACTGCCGCGGGCTCGCTCGTCCCCGGAGACGCCACCGCCGCCTGGCCTCCTCCCCCTTCGGCCACGGCCGCCGACATGGCCGACCCTGCCAACTGGCCGAGCGATCCTGGCTACGGCTACAGCGACGACAGCGACGGGCAATGGAACTACTACTCGTTCCTCCCCACCCCGAACGGCTCGGTCATGCCCCGCCCCGAGGAGACTGCCTCGGGCATGTCCATCGACCTCGCCTGGCGCCACACCACCGGGGATCCCCGCGTCCGCATCGCCATCACCGACTCCGGCATCCAGTGGGACGAGGAGGACCTCATCGAGCAGGTGTGGCTGAACCACCGCGAGCTCGCCAGCCACAAACCCCGCACCGCGAACGACGGCCCCTGCGGCGGCACCGACGATCTCGCCGGCTTCGACTGCAATGGCGACGGCAAGCTCACCGTCTCCGACTACCGCGACACCCCCTCCCTCACCCCCCCGGAAGCGGAAGGGCGTCCCCGGGGCGACCGCAATGCCAACGGCTTCCTCGACGCCGGAGACCTCATCCTCCACTTCTCGGACGGCATCGACGACGACCAGAATGGCTACACCGACGACATCGCCGGCTGGGACTTCTTCAAGGACGACAACGACCCCTACGACGACACCCGCTACGGCCACGGCACCAGCGAGGCCCGCCACTCCGTCGCCCAGGCCGACAACGGCGTCGGCACCGCCGGCGCTTGCCCCGACTGCCGCTTCATCCCCATGCGCGTCGGCGACAGCTTCATCACCGACGCCTCCGACTTCGCCCAGGCCGTCGTCTATGCCACCGACAATGGCGCCCGCGTCGTGCAGTGCGCGCTCGGCACCATCAACAACAACAGCCTCACCCAGAAGGCGCTCGATTACGCCTACGACAAGGGCGTCCTCGTCATCACCTCCATGGCCGACGAGAGCTCACGCCACCACAACCTCCCCACCACGAGCAACCACACCCTCCCGGTCCACGCCATCCGGTACGACGGACCGAGCGTCACCAGCTCCACGACGTTCCTCGACTTTCACCCCTGCTCCAACTACGGCGGCCAGAACTTCCTCTCCGCCTCCGGCACCGGCTGCTCCAGCGAGGCCACCGGCCAGCTCTCCGGCATCGCCGGCCTCCTCTACGCCGCGGCCCTGAAGCAGGACCTCCCCCTCTCCCCGGGCGAGGCCCAGGGCCTCCTCTTCATCACCGCCGACGACATCAACGCCCCCGAATCGCGCGAGGATGGCGCGCAGTACGCCTGGTCCCAGCCCGGCTTCGACCAGCGCTTCGGCTATGGCCGCGTCAACGCCAACCGCGCCGTGGAGGCCGTCCTCGCCGAGCGCATCCCCCCGGCCGTGGACATCACCTACCCCCTCTGGTTCCAGGTCCTCTACGACGACCGCGTCGACGGCCCCGTCCCCATCCGCGCCACCGTCTCTGCCCGCCGCGCCACCTCCTACGATTACACCGTCGAATGGGCCCCTGGCGTCCAGCCCCTCGAAGACGCATTCACCGCCTTCGCCCAGGCCACCAACGTCCCCTCCACCGTCGTCTCCGGCGCCGAGGACGGCATCCTCGCCACCCTCGAACTCCGCACCGTCCGCTTCGACGCCGAGGAGGCCCGCGATCCCGACAGCCCCTTCGGCGAGAACGACAGCGCCATCACCGTGCGCGTGCGCGCCGTCGCCCATTACGGCGGCGACATCGGCGACGTCCCCGGCGAGATGCGCCGCACCTATTACCTCACCCGCGACCCCACCCTCGTGAAGGGCTTCCCCATCCAGCTCGGCGCCAGCGCCGAGGGCAGCCCCAGGCTCGCCGACCTCGATGGCGACGGCGTCCGCGACCTCGTCTACGCCACCTCCGACGGCAAGGTCGAAGCCTTCCGCATCACCACCGCCGGCCCCCAGCCCCTCCCCGGCTTCCCCTTCCGCACCGCCCTCATCGACGGCTTCGCCGATCCCCCGCCCACCCCCACCACCCCGAGCTACCTCGCCGCCCCTGCCTACCAGAGCGGCGCGGTCCTCCCTGACATCGGCCGCGAAGCCATCGTCAACACCCCCGCCATCGACGACCTCGACGGCGACGGCGCCCCCGAGATCGTGATCAGCACCTGGCCTGGCACCGTTTACGTCATCGGCAACGACGGCGCCCTCGCGCCCGGATGGCCCCGCCGCCTCCCCGAGGTCCCCTCCTGTCCCCTCGGCGTCGGCGCGCCCCCGGTCTCCACCTGCATGTCCACCGCGAGCCGCATCGCGCGCGGCGCCTTCGCCTCCCCGGTCCTCGTCGACCTCGACGGCGACGGCGCCCTCGACATCGTGCAGGCCGCCTTCGACGGCAACGTCTACGCCTTCCGCGCCACGGGCGAAGACCTCCCCGGCTTCCCCGTCGCCTTGCACTACACCGGCCCTCACGCCGACGCGCCCGCGCGCAACCGCATCCTCACCACCCCCGCCGTCGGCGACTTCAACGACGACGGCATCCCCGATCTCCTCGTCGGCTCCAACGAGCAGCTCGGCAACGACGGCGCGGCCGGCGCCGTCTACCTCCTCGACGGCCGCGGCAACGGCGCCCCCGAGGGCCCCATCCTCCCTGGCTGGCCCGTCACCCTCGGCTCCCTCCAGCTCTTCCCCCTCGTCGCCGAGGGCGTCCCCAACTCCGGCGCCATCGCCCGCTTCAACGGCACCCTCGCCGCCGTCGCCCACGGCCAGGCCAGCACCCCCCTCGTCCTCCCGGCGAACCCCGGCCCCCAGCCCTCCCTCACCGACCTCCCCGAGCGTTCCCTCCCCCTGCGCCCCGACGGCGCCCGCGGCCTCGCCCCTGCCAGCGACTTCGGCCCGGCCTCCACCGCCTACCGCCCCAACAGCTTCCTCCCCCTCTTCGCCCAGCCCTCCCTCGGCGACATCGATCAGGACGGCACCCCCGACATCGTCGCTTCCGGCGGCTCCCTCTCCCTCGCCGCCCTCGTGCAGAGCGGCGCCCGCATCCCTGGCGACCACCACCTCCTCGCCGCCTGGAGCGGCAGGACGGGCGCCATGCTCCCTGGGCTCCCCGTCGTCCTCGAGGACTACACCTTCTTCAACAACCACGCGATCGCCGACCTCACCGGCGACGACTACCCCGAGATCCTCACCGGCTCCGGCGGCTACTTCCTCCGCGCCTTCGACGGCTGCGGCCGCGAGGCCCCTGGCTTCCCCAAGTTCACGGGCCAGTGGATCACCTCCACCCCCGCCCTCGGCGACCTCGATGGCGACGGCCTCCTCGAAGTCACCGTCGGCACCCGCGACGGCTGGCTCTACGCCTGGCACACCCAGGCCCCCACCGACACCATCATCGCCTGGGAGAGCTACCACCACGACAACCGCAACACCGGCAACCTCGACACCCCGCTCTCCCAGGGCGCCACCCGCACCGCCGCGACGCCCCTCACCGCCGAGATGTGCGTCGTGCCCACGCCCACCATCCCCTCCCCCCTCCGCGCCGCCGGAGGTTGCGCCTGCACCCTCCCGGGCCACGCCGATCCTCGCCCTGCGCGTCCCCCCGTCCTCCTCGCCCTCGCCACCCTCACCGCCTTCGCAGCCCGCACCGCCCGCGCGCGCTCACGACGCCCCACACGCTGACGTCCTCGCAGACGCCCGCGCTCACCGCTGGACAGCGCGACCGCCGGACAGCGACAGCGACCGCCGGACAGCGCGACCGCTGGACAGCGACCGCCGAACAGCGACTGCCGGACAGCGCGACCGCCAGACAAAACGAAAACGCCCGTCTCTCCGGACGGGCGTCTCTTCATGCAGCGCGCGGCGCGAACGCCGCGCTCACGGGGATCTCAGCGCGCGGCGACCTCGCACGGCCCGGGCGCCGCCTCTTCCATCGCCACGTGGCCTGCGGTCTTCGTGAGGTCCAGGTTGCCCTGCCACACCAGCACGGGGCTCCCGTTCTCGTCGGTCACGTCGCGGAGCAGCTTCACGAACACCTCGCCGGAGCCCACCTGGGCCACCGACGTCGACAGGTCGAAGGTGCAGGACGACGCACAGCGCCCACCCTCGTCGGGCCGGTCACGCTCGGTCACCTCGATCACGTTGTCGACCCGCTCCACCTGGATCGAGCGCTGACCGCAGCAGTTGAGCTGCACGCTGCCGTCGCTCAGCGAGAGCACCTGCCGCTCCGCGTCATAGCTCCAGCTCACGACCTCGGCGCCGCAGCCCTGAACAGCCTCTCCGGCGTGTGCTTCGGCGGCCATTTCCTCGGCGATCTGGCCCGTCGCTCCGAACGCCAGCCCACCCATGAGCAGTGCCCCACTCGCGATGCCCATCCAGGTCCAAGCAAACTTCATCGGTCTTCTCCGCTATCCGCGTCGAGGTGGCTTGAAGCGACAGTCACGGATTGCAACCTGCTTGCCAGCCATCCCCGCGAGCCTTCGGTCTCTCCCCGGAGACCGAGGTGCGCCTCGGTGCGCACCCACCTACATCGTCACGGCCCACCTAGTACCACCGGGTTCCGAGGGGTGTCCAGTTCCAATGTGTGCCTTCTGGCACCACCCACCCTTCATCTCGGATAACCGCACTCACGCGTCGGTCCTGAGCGGAAACCTGTAGACCTGCGAGACGCGCACGCCTCGCGCACGCCTCTCAAGGGATGGGCACGCGATGCCCCACTGGATCTCTCTTGATCCAAAACGCCGCTCCTCCGGGCCGACCCGACCCCGATCCGCGGCACTGCCCACGAAGCCCGACCCCGATCCGCGGCATGTCACGCGAACGCGGAACCTTCCCGACAGACCGCTGTCAGCCCCGTTGCGCCGCATGGAGCGTGCGGGAGCGCCGACCTGGCGACCCGCCCCACGCGCGCCGAACCACGCCGTGCCGCACCCCCTGTGCGGAGAGGGTAAAGCCATGTCCAGCGTCACGCACTCGAGCGAAAGCCCCGAAGCCCCCCGCCCCGCTGCCCGTCCCCGGGACCTCGAGATCGTGATCTCCTGGGGCGAGACCGTCCTTCACCTCGCCCACCTCGCTCCCCCTCGCCCCTTCGATCTCGGCGAAGCGCGCCCCGACGGCCGCCCCTGCGACGGCTTCCTCCCCGAGCAGGTCCTCGGCCAGAAGCGCGTCCCCCTCCTCTTCCGCGACGCCCAGGGCCGCACCTGCCTCGCCCTCCACCCCGACGCTCAGGGCACCCTCACCCTCCGCGGCGCCTCGCTCACCACCGCCGCCGCCCGCGAGCGCCACGTGGACAGCACCGTCGACGGCCTCGAAGGCGCCGTCGCCATCCCCGTCGCCGACCTCGACCTCCTCGACATCCACCTCGGTGACATCCACATCCGCGTCACCGCCGCCCAGCCCCTCGACGAGCGCGCCTTCCGCGCCCGCCCCGGCCGCCGCACCATGGGCCTCGTCGCCCTCTCCGCGCTCGCGCACCTCGGCGCCCTCGCCGCCTTCGCGATGAGCCCCACGCCCCCGCCCACCGACGACGGCCCCACCGCCGACCAGGTCTACATCATGCAGCAGTACCTCGCCGCCGCCGCCGAGCGCGACATGGAGGAGCAGGAGACGGAGCAGGTCGCCGAGAACAACGCCGACGTGAAGGAGGGAGGCAGCGGCACCCGCGCCAAGGGCGAGGAGGGCTCCCTGGGCAACCCGTCCAGGAACGCCACCGGCAACCGCTACGGCGTGACAGGCCCTCAGGATCCTGGCGCCCTCGCCATCGCCCGCCGGGACAGCCTGCGCGACGCCGCCGAGTTCGGGATGATCGGCCTGCTCAACACCGGCAGCGGCGGGGACCCCAACGCGCCCGCCGCCCCCTGGGGCCGCGACGACTCCCTCGGCAATGGCCCCACGCAGGGAGGCGGCGCCGCTGGCCTGGGCCTCACGGGCATGGGCGAGAGCGGCGGCGGCATCGGCCTCGGCAGCATCGGCACCATCGGCCACGGCGCCGGCGCCGGCACCGGCCAGGGCTTCGGCAACGGCGCGGGCCACGGCGCCGGCACCGGCGCGGGTACTGGCACAGGCCAGGGCTACGGCACCGGCCACGGCCGCCTCGCGGGCAAGCACGCCACCCCGGATCTCTCCGCCTACGCAGGCGCGCCCCAGAACAGCAACGCCCCGCCCGTCCACCCCGGCGCGATCGCCGAGGCCCCGCTCGATCCCAACGGCCGCTTCGCCACCACCTACCGCCCCGGCGGCGGCCACCTCGCCGCCTTCGAGTCCGCCATCGCCCGCGGCATCCTCCCCGAGGCCGAGCGCGTCATCGTCAGCGACGTCGGCGCCCGCTACGCCCCGAACCTCGACCTCCCCCCCGGCAAGGCCCTCGGCCTGCGCGCCGATCTCGAACGCACCGCGCTCCCCCCCTCCGGCGGCGCCTTCCACCTCCGCCTCGGCCTCCGCTCCAGCGCCGAGGCCCCCTCCGCGCGCCCCCACCTCTCCGTGCACCTCGTCCTCGACACCAGCGGCTCCATGGAGGGCGAGTCCCTGGAGCGCGCCAAGCAGGCCGCCAAGATCCTCGTCGACCGCCTCGACCCGAACGACGACTTCTCCCTCACCACCTTCGGCAGCAACGCCGAGGTGAAGGTCCCCGACGGCCTCGTCGGCGCCCGCCGCCAGGCCATCCAGCGCGTCATCGACGACCTCCGCTCCTCCGGCGGCACCAACATCGGCGAAGGCCTTCGCTACGGCTACACCCAGGCCAGCCTCCCCACCATCCCCGAGGACGCCGTGCGCGTCGTCTTCCTCCTCTCCGACGGCCAGGCCTCCGACGGCATCACCGACCGCGGCCGCCTCTCCCGCCTCGCCCTCGACGCCTTCCAGGGCGGCATCCAGACCAGCTCCTTCGGCCTCGGCGCCTCCTACGACGGCGAGCTGATGAGCGCCATCGCCAGCGACGGCGCCGGCGGCTACTACTACCTCCGCGACACGCAGCAGATCGCCCCCGCCCTCACCTCGGAGCTCGACCGCCGCCTCGACCCCGTGGCCTCCGCCGTCGAGGTCCGCGTCCGCCTCAAGCAGGGCGTGGAGCTGCTCCGCGTCTACGGCTCCCGCCGCCTCAACGAGACCGAGTCCCAGAGCGTGCGCACCCAGGAGATCGCCGCCGACGTCCACGCCCAGGCCCGCGACAAGATCGCCGCGAACCGCCACGAGGACCGCGAGGGCGGGATGCGCTTCTTCATGCCCGCCTTCTCCCGCGACGACAGCCACGCCCTCCTCTTCAAGCTCCGCGCCGCGCCTAACACCGCCACTGCCACCGGCACCGCGAACGTGGGCACCATCGAGCTGCGCTACAAGGACCGCATCGCCAAGAAGAACATCACCGAGGAGCTCCCCCTCACCGTCCACTTCGCCCAGAGCGACGCCCAGAGCGCCGCCTCGCAGGACCCCGGCGTCGCCCGCACCGTGCAAGGCTTCGCCGCCGGCGAGGCCCTCACCCAGGCCGCCCTGCGCATCACCCGCGGCGACCGCGGCGGCGCCACCGCCCTCCTCGAAGAGCGCGAAGGCATCCTCCGTCAGGCCGCCGAGACCTTGAACGAGCCCCTCTTCCTCACCGACGCCGCCCGCCTCGCCCGCCTCCGCATGCACACCGGCTCCTCCGGCGCGACCTCCGACCCCCTGGTCCTCGCCATGCTCCTCGAAACCGCCGCCCACACCCACCTGCGTTAATCGCTCGACCCGCACGAGTCCCTCCCGAGCGACGCGTCTCCATCCCCTTCATCGCTCCGCCCCAACATCGCTCCGCTCGAAGCGCTTCGTCACTCCCGAAGAGGCGCTGAAACGCGCAATTCGTGCGCGGATCGCCAACCACCGGGTGGCTTCTTGGCTCCCTCGTCGCGCATCCATGTTCGAACCGAGGACGTCGCTCTCTCTTTCCTTGAAACCTCGTGGCACCCGGGCGCGCGCGCCACTATGCAGCCCCCCGAGTTCGCCGACGACCACAGCCTCACGGAGCGCGCATGATCACCGCCAGCCCCATCGCCACCGTGCCAGGCGCGCTGCCGCTGCTCGGTCACCTCGTACCGCTCGCGCGGGATCCCCTCGCGTTCCTCAGGTCCCTCCCGGCGCAGGGCGATCTCGTGCGCGTCTGCGTCGGCCCCTTCCAGGCCGTCATGGTCTGCGACCCGGCCCTGACCCGTCAGGTGCTGCTCGACGACCGCACCTTCGACAGAGGCGGCGTGTTCTACGAACGGCTCCGGGAGGTGGGCGGTGACAGCCTTGGCTCCTGCCCGCACAGCTTGCACCGCCGGCAGCGGCGCCTGCTCCAGCCCGCGTTCCACCCCACGCGCCTCGCGCGCTATGCGCAGACCATGACCGACCAGATCGTCGCCATGACCGACGCCTGGCGCGACGACCAGGTCCTCGACGTGCTCGCCGAGATGCTGGCCCTCACGGGACGGGTCACCACCATGACCCTGTTCTCGGACGCCCTCCCGGCCCCTGTGCTCCGCCAGGCCATCGACGACATCAAGGCCATCGCCCAGGGCACCTTCCAGCGCATGCTCATGCCCCCGCCCCTGGATCGGCTGCCCATCCCCAGCAACCGCCGCTTCCACGAGGCCAGCGCCAGCCTGCACCGGACCGTGCGCAGCCTCATGGCCGAACGCCGCGCCAGCGGCACCGACCACGGCGACCTCCTCTCGGCCCTGCTCACCGCCCGCGACCCCGACCCTGCCGAGACGCGCCCGACCCTCTCCGACGACGAGATCGCCGACCACCTCGTGGCCTTCTTCTTCGCCGGGGCGGAGACCACCGCCGACGCCGTGGCCTGGGCGCTGCACCTCCTCGCCCAGCACCCCGACATCGAGGACCGGCTGCACGCCGAGGTCGACGCTGTCCTCCAGGGCGCCCCCGCCGCGCACGAGCACCTGCCCAGGCTCAAGCTCACCAGCCGCTGCATCACCGAGACCCTGCGCCTCTGGCCACCCGGATGGCTGCTCACCCGCACCGTCACCGTCGACACCCACCTCGGCGGGCACCTCCTCCCTGCCGGCACCACCCTCCTCTACAGCGCGTACCTCATCCAGCACCGCCCCGACCTGTACCCCGACCCCGAGCGCTTCGATCCCGACCGCTGGGACAGCGACCAGCGCCCGGCGCCGCCCCGAGATGCGTTCATCGTCTTCGGCGGCGGTCCTCGCAAATGCATCGGCGACCAGTTCGGCATGATCGAGTCCACGCTCGCCCTCGCCACCATCGCCTCTCGCTGGAAGCTTCGACCCGTACCTGGCCCTCCCGTCCGCCCTGACACCCACAACATCGTCCTGCAGCCACGCGGCCTCCGCATGCGTGCCGTCTCCCGCACGACCCAGCAGCCCTCATGATCGCCCAGCGCCCCCCCCTCACCCCCGGCACCTCCCCCGCACCGAGACCCGCCTACGACCAGGCGGCCGCGGATCTGATCGCCTCGCTGGAGGCCGACCCCTGGGGGCGCGTGAGGCCCTCGGTCTACGAGACCGCGCGCGTGCTGTCCTTCCTGCCCGATCTCGCCGGCACCGCCCAGCGCATCGATTGGCTGCTCGACGGGCAGCACCCGGACGGGAGCTTTGGCGAAGGCCCCGCCCCGCACCGGCTGCTGCCCACCCTCAGCGCTGCCGAGGCGTTGCTGCGGCTGCTGGTCGTCAGCCCTGCGCCCGACCTGCCCCTCGCCCGCACCGCCGCAGCCGTCGCCCGTGCCCTGTCCGTGATCCCTGCGCTGGCCGGGGCCGGGCCCGCGCCGGACACCGCCGCGATCCAGATCCTGATCCCCGAGCTCACCGCGCGCATCGACGACCTCCTCGCCAGCGCGGGCGACCACCTGCCGGGATCCAGCGGGTGGCCGTGCGCGCGCCTGGGCCCCCTGCCCGGCTTCGACCCGGCGCTTCCTCGGCGCGTCGGCGCGAAGGCGGCAGCGCGCGGGGCGCTACCCTTCAAGCTCCGGCACACCTTCGAGGGCATCGCCCGCCACTGCGAAGGCGCGCTGGTCCCCGCCGTCACTGGCCTGGTGGGCAGCTCCCCTGCGGCCACCGCCGCGGCCGGAGCGCTGTCCCCGCGCCCCGCCGACCGCAGCGCCGCCGTGTCCCTGCTCTCCACGATCGCGGCCCGCTATGGCGGCCTGTTCCCCGAGGCCGCGCCGATCCGCACCTTCGAACGCCTGTGGTCCGCCGCCGCCCTGGCCCGCACCGGGCTCCCCGCAGCCGCGGCGGACACCGCCCTGACCTGGGCCCTGGCCGACCGCCACCCCGAAGGCGTGCGCGGCGCCCCGGACCTCGCCCCCGACGCGGACGACACCGCGATGACCGTCCTGCTCTGCGCCCAGCTCGGGCAGCCCTGGTCGCCGGAGGCGCTCGCCAGGTTCGACAACGGCGCCTACTACGACTGCTACCTCGGCGAGGACACCAGCTCCATCACCGCCAACGCGCACGCCTTGCACGCCTGGACCCACTGGCTGAACACCCCCGACGCCCTCGGCCACCCTGCGGCGCGCGCGGCTCCCATCGAGCGCCTGCGCGACTGGCTCCTCGGCCGGCAGCAGCCCGAAGGCCACTGGGGCGACAAGTGGCACGCGTCCCCGTACTACGCCACGAGCCGCACCGTCACCGCCCTCGCCTCCATCCCTCGCGCCCCCCGCATCGAGGCCGCGTTGCAAGCGGCTGGGCGCTGGATGCGCGACTCCCAGCGCGCCGACGGCTCCTGGGGCGTGTGGTCGGGCACCGCCGAGGAGACCGCCTACGCCGCCTCCGTCATCCTCCTGGCCGCGGGCACTGCCGGGCCCTCACCTCGCATGAGGACCCAGCTCGCCGCCGCGGCCCGCTTCCTCGACGAGGCCGGCGCCGACCCTCTGCACCACCACCCCGCCCTGTGGCACGACAAGACCCTCTACGCTCCACAGGCCATGATCGACGCCGAGATCCTGGCCACCCGCGAGACCCTGCGCCGTCTCCGGATCGGCCCCCAGACCGCGTACTGAGCCCGCCTCGGGCTGGCCACCCCCGGATGGCCGCCACCCCAGCCACCCCAGCCACCCCACAAACGAGAGCCAGGCCCACCGTGAAGCCAGCCGACCACACACCTCGCGCCCTGTCCGAGTCTGCCCTCGGCGACGTCTTCCCCGGCCCCTTCCGGACCAGCCCCCACCAGCAGGAGGCCCAGCGCCGCGCCACGGCCTGGGCCCAGCGGTTCCAGCTCACCGATCGGCCGGCGATCACCTCGTCGTGCGCGCAGGCCAGCGCGGTGATCCTGCCTGACGCCGACCTCGACGCCGTGGCGCTCTCCGTGGACCTGGCCGTGTGGCTCGTCGCCTTCGACGACCGCCACGTGGAGGTCGACGACGCGCAGGTCGACGACGCGCAGGCCGCCGCCGCGCAGGCCGCCGCCGCGCTGAGCCGCCTCCTCGCGGAGTTCGTCACCGTCATGAACAGCGGCACCGGCGCTCCCGCGGCGGAGCGCTCACCCTTCGCGGCCGCCCTGCACGACCTCCTCGCGCGCTTCAGGGCACGCAGCACGGCCTCGCAGTACGCCCACCTCACCGCATCCCTCCGCGACAGCTTCCTTGCCATGGTCTGGGACGCCCACCACGGCCGGCGCCCCGCCGAGGTCACCCTCGCCGACTACAGCGCCATGCGCTCCTACACCATCCTCGCGCGCCCGTTCATGGTCGTCGCCCGCATCGCCGCCGCCCACGACCCCTCCCAGGACCTGCTCGACTCCCCGCGCTTCCGCCGCCTGGAAGACGAGGCCGCGACCCTGTGCGGGTGGATCAACGACCTCGTCTCCTACCACCGGGAGATCGCCCGGGGCCACGGCGACGTGCTCGCCTTGCAGACCATCCTCGCCCGCGACACCGGGGGTGACCTGGAAGCCGCCAGCGCCCTCGCCGCCGACCACACCCGGCGCAAAGCCCTCCACGTGCGACACCTGCTCGACGAGCTGGCCTCGGGCGCCGACCCGCACCCCGAGCACGCCAGCCTCATCGAGCACGTCGTCCGCGGCGCCGTCCAGCAGATCACCTACGCCAGGTACGCGACGCGCTCATGAGCACCGCAAGCTCCATCGCCACCGCGCCCGGGGCGCTGCCGCTGCTCGGCCACCTCGCGCCGCTCTTGCGTGATCCCCTCGCCTTCCTCAGGTCCCTCTCGGCCCACGGCGACCTCGTGCGCGTCTGCCTCGGCCCCTTCCAGGCCGTCATGGTTTGCGACCCGGCCCTGACCCACCAGGTCCTGCTCGACGACCGCACCTTCGACAGAGGCGGCGTCCTCTACGAACGCCTCCGCGAGGTGGGCGGCAACGGCATCGCCGCCTGCCCGCACAGCATGCACCGCCGCCAGCGGCGCCTGCTCCAGCCCGCGTTCCACCCCGCGCGCCTCGCCCGCTACGCGCAGACCATGACCGACCAGATCGTCGCCATGACCGGCTCCTGGCGCGACGGGCAGGTCCTCGACGTGCTCGCCGAGATGCAGACCCTCACCGGGCGGGTCACCACCATGACCCTGTTCTCGGACACCCTCGCTCCCCCTGTGCTCCGCCAGGCCATCGACGACATCACCACCTTCGCGCACGGCACCTTCCAGCGCATGCTCATGCCCCCGCCCCTGGATCGGCTGCCCATCCCCAGCAACCGCCGCTTCCACGAGGCCCGCGACCGCCTGCACCGGACCGTGCGCACCATCCTGGCCGACCACCGCGAAAGTGGCACCGACCAGGGCGACCTCCTCTCGGCCCTGCTCGCTGCCCGCGACCCCGACCCCACAGAGACCCGCCCGGCCCTCTCCGACGATGAGATCGCCGACCAGCTCGTGACCTTCTTCTCCGCCGGCACGGAGACCACCGCCAACACCGTGGCCTGGGCGCTGCACCTCCTCGCGCAACACCCCGACATCGAGGACCGCCTGCGCGCCGAGGTCGACGCTGTCCTCCAGGGCAGCCCCGCCGCGCACGAGCACCTCCCCAGGCTCAAGCTCACCAGCCGCTGCGTCACCGAGACCCTGCGCCTCTGGCCCCCCGGATGGCTGCTCACCCGCACCATCGCCGTCGACACCCACCTCGGCGGGCATCTCCTCCCCGCCGGCACCACCCTCCTCTACAGCGCGTACCTCATCCAGCACCGCCCCGACCTGTACCCCGATCCCGAGCGCTTCGATCCCGATCGCTGGGACAGCCCCCGGCGCCCGGCGCCGCCCCGGGACACGTTCATCGCCTTCGGCGACGGCGCCCGCAGATGCATCGGCGACCAGTTCAGCATGATCGAGTCCACGCTCGCCCTCGCCACCATCGCCTCCCGCTGGCAGTTGCGACCCGTACCTGGCCACCCCGTCCGCCCCGACACCCGCAACATCGTCCTGCAGCCACGCGGCCTGCGGATGCGCGCCATCGCCCGCACGCCCCAGCACGCCTCGTGACGGAGGCTCGTCAGCGCGCAGTCACGGAGACGCGCGGCGGCGGGAAAAGCGCCTGACGATCGGGTCCTCGAAGTAGGTGTACACGAGCACCGCGACGAGCAGGGACATGGCCATCCCCACGAGGCCGATGAGCGTCCCTGACCACCACGCGAAGCGCCGCTGCGGGCCGACCACGTGCCGGAGGACGCGCAAGATCGGGTAGTGGCAGAGATAGAGGGCGTAGGAAGCGTTGCCGAGGAGCACCATGCCGGGCCGGTCCAGCCACCCGGTCTGACCGGCGAGGTTTCGGGTGGCCAGAGCAGGCACCACGAGCGCCATCGGGACCGCCTCCGCGGCGCCGAAGAGGTATGCCGCTGGCAGGACCGGCGTCGTCAGGAAAATGAGCCCGCTGACGAGCAGCGGCGCCCACACGGGAATGTGCGGCCACCGCCCGGTCTGGATCATCCGCGCCGTCAGGATCCCCATCATGAATTCGAGCAGCCGCGTCGGAGGAAAGGCGTAGGCCAACCAGATCTGCGCGACCGGCATGCGCGCCCACGGGGCCGCGTCCGGCCCCTCCAGCAGGTAGGTCAGGCCGGGAATGACGACGACCAGCGCCCCGAGCACCGCGAACCAGTGCCACAGCCGCTGGGCGGGGATGCGCTGGAGCACCGGGAACAGGAACGGGAAGACCGCGTAGAAGAACGCCTCGCAGCACACCGACCAGCTAATGCCGTTGATGCTGCCGATGTAGTCCATCCGGGGCACCCAGTTCTGCAGCAGCAGCAGGTTGAGGATGGCCTTGTCGGCATCGACACCGACGTCGGTGCCGAACATCAGCGACGGCGTGGTGACCACCAGCAGGAAGATGACGGTGGCCAGCCACGTCAGCGCATGGTTGGGATAGACCTTGACCGCGCGGCGCCGCCAGAAGGCACGGAAGGTGTCCGAAGCTGGGGCAGACCAGGCCAGGACGAACCCGCTGAGCACGAAGAACGACGACACCGCGGCCGTCCCCACCGGCACGCTGAGGGCCAGGGGATCCTTCGCCGGATCGGTGTGGAAGAGCTGCATGGAATAGAAGGTGTGGGTGAACAGAATCGTCGAGGCGAGCGCGAAGCGATAGCCGGTGAGCGCGGTCAGGCGCCGCTGCTGGGTCGCGGCGGGGGGAACCGCAATGGCGGTGCTGGTCATGCGTTGTCCTCGAAAAATTGACCACGGTTGCGGATGATTTCTTCCGTTTCGCGCCCCCCTCAAGGCCAGCGACGCTCGCGGCGCAGGTGCGCTCCCAGCGCTCCCAGCGTGCCCTCATCCATCTCCGCCATCACGCCCCCCCCTCGGCTCACGCCTCCTGCTTCGCCTTCACCAGGTACTCCCCGTACTGCTCCCTGAGCTTCGTCTTCAGAAACTTCCCCGTCGACGTCCGCGGGATCTGCTCCACGAACAGGATGTCGTCCGGCAGCCAGAACTTCGTGAACTTCCCCTCGAGCTGCCCGTAGAGCGCCTCCTTCGTCGCCTCCTGCCCGGGCTTCAGCACCACCGCGGCCAGCGGCCGCTCCGACCACTTCTCGTGCTTCGCCGCGAACACTGCGGCCTCCAGCACGGCCGGGTGCGCCATCAGCGCGTTCTCCAGCGCCACGGAGCTGATCCACTCCCCGCCCGACTTCACCACGTCCTTCGACCGGTCGGTGATCCGCACGTAGCCCTCGGCGTCGATCGTCACCACGTCGCCTGTCTTGAACCACCCGTCGGCCGTCCACCGATCGGCCCCCTCGTCGCCCAGGTACGACGACGCCACCCAGGGCCCCCGCACCTCCAGCTCGCCCATCGTCTGCCCGTCCCAGGGCAGGACCTTCCCGTCCTCGCCCGCGTGCCGCTGCTCCACGAACGGTAGCGGGAACCCCTGCGACGACCGCACCTCCAGCTCTCCTGCCGCGTCGAGGTCCATCGTCGACTTCAGGTGCGCCATCGTCCCCACGGGGCTCGTCTCGGTCATCCC
Source organism: Chondromyces apiculatus DSM 436 (assembly GCF_000601485.1). Lineage (GTDB taxonomy): Bacteria > Myxococcota_A > Polyangia > Polyangiales > Polyangiaceae > Chondromyces > Chondromyces apiculatus. The sequence continues at coordinate 24,371 of NZ_ASRX01000063.1, read as the reverse complement.
CCAGGCGTGCACCACCCGCAGCTTGTGCCGGCTCCAGAAGCCGTCGATGAGTGCTGGCGGCGCCGCCGAGCCCCCGATCAGCATCACCCGCATCGCCGACAGATCCCAGCGCGAGGCGTCCTGATCGAGCAGCGCCAGGATCCCCAGCCAGATCGTCGGCACACCCCCCGCCGTGGTCACCTTCTCCTTCGCCATCAGCTCCAGGAGCGACGCCGGATCCAGGTGCGGCCCCGGCATCACCAGCTTCGCCCCCGTCGCCACCGCCACGTACGGCAGCCCCCACGCCGAGGCGTGGAACATCGGCACCACCGGCAGCACCACGTCGCTCTCGCGCACCCCGGTCACCGTGGCCATGCAACACGCCAGGGTGTGCAGCACCATCGACCGGTGGGTGTAGACCACCCCCTTCGGGTCCCCTGTCGTCCCCGAGGTGTAACAGATCATCGCCGCCGACCCCTCGTCGAGCGCCGGCCACGGGAACGCACCAGCCTCCGCCGCGAGCAGCGCCTCGTAATCGAGCCCGTCGGCCTCCTCCACCTCGCCGTCGTCGCCGATCACGATCACCCGCTCCAGCGTGGTCACCGCGTCCTTGAACGCCCGGAAAAGCTTGAGCAGCGACCTGTCGACGAGGATCACCCGGTCCCCGGCGTGGTTGGCGATGTAGCCGATCTCCCGCGGGTGCAGCCGCAGGTTCAGGGTGTGCAGCACCGCCCCCATCGCCGGCACCCCGAGGTACGCCTCCAGGTGGCGCGCGTGGTTCCAGCACAGCGTCGCCACCCGGTCGCCCGGCCCGACCCCGAGCCGCGTCAGCGCGTGCGCCAGCCGCGCCGAGCGCTTGGTGATGTCCGCGTACGTCGTCCGCGACAGCGACCGGTCGGGGTTGCGCGTCACCACCTCCCCGCGGCCGTGGAACGTCTTCACCCGCTCCAGGAAGTGCGTCAGCGTCAGCGGAAAATCCATCATGCGTCCAGCAAGCATGTCCGTTCCTTTCGGTCGTACCCGGCGTCTCGCGCGCATCGCCGTACGCACGCGCGGTGCCCCGTTGCAGAGAACCGTCAACTCGGCGATCGTACCCGGATGACGCCCATCGATCTCCAGGTCCGCGACCTCTCCAGTGGCGATCGCACCATCGTCTCCTTCCCCACCGAGGAAGACGCCCTCGCCTGGCTCAAGGACCGCCCCCGCTTCCAGGAAGTGCTCGGCGTGGCCATGACCAGCATCGATCCCGAGATCGACGCGCGCCTCCGCGCCGCCCTCCGCCCCCTCGACGACGAGGAGCGCCAGAGCGAGCAGGCCCTCGACGCCAAGGCCCACGAGGAGACCCGCCGCCGCGCCGAGGAGGCCGCGAAGCGCGACCAGGCCGTCGTCGAGGCCCAGCGCGCCGCCCTCGCCAGCGCCCCCCCCGACCGCCCCATGGAGATCCGCTACCGCTACGACCGCGACCTGGAGCTCGCCGACGTCAACGACACCCGCGCCATCACCCCCGAGGCCCGCGAGGCCGTCCTCGCCTGGGTCGCCGAGCGCGAGGAGTGGCTCAAGGACCGCGGCCAGACCGTGGGCGAGGCCCGCGTCACCGTCTACCCCGCCGGCATCCCTGCCCAGGCCCGCGGCGAGCGCGTGCGCACCGGCAGCTTCGTGCCCATCACCGCGTCGGCCAAGCCGGCGTCCACCTGAGCCGCCCCCCATGGGCTTCTGGGATCGCCTCCGGGGCCGGCCGACCCGCGACGACTATGCCCAGATGATCATCAAGGCCATGCGGAAGAAGGGCGAAGACCGCCCCATCCGCTACGAGCCCGAAGGCTTCAAGCTCCGCATCGGCGACGACTCCCCCGCCATCTCCTGGCTCGCCAACGGCTACGACGCCTACCTCCAGGCCCCCCGCAGCCGCCGCCGCGCCATCCTCCAGCGCTACGCCCTCGGCCCCACCCCTTCCCTCGCTGACGTCCCCCTCGCCGAGATCCTCCCCCGCCTCCTCCCGCGCATCCGCGACCGCTTCTTCTACACCGCCCTCCCCTTGCGTCTGCAGATCGAGGGCATCTCCGCCCCGCGCAGCGGCCTGTACCGCCCCGTCGCCGAGCACCTCGCCCTCGGCCTCGTCCAGGACCTGCCCGAGCACATCGTCGAGGTCCCCGAGGACGTCTTCGCCACGTGGAACATCTCCTTCGAGGAGGCCCTCCACATCGCCCGCGAGAACCTCCGCGCCCTCAGCGCCGAGCCCTTCGAGCGCGTCCACCACGGCGTGTACCTCTCCCCCTGGCGCGACAACCACGACGCCGCCCGCCTCATCCTCACCGACACCCTCCGCCGCCTCCTCGTCCGCGGCGACCCGGTGGTGATGGTCGCCCACCGCGACGCCCTGATCGTCACCGGCACCGACGACATCCAGGGCCTCGACGTCCTCGCCGCCCTCACCGAGAGCTACATGGAGGACAACCGCGCCATCACCACCATCCCGGTCTGCCTCCTCGACGACGACACCTGGGCCCCCTTCATCCCCGAGCAGGGCCACCCCCTCCACGCCCGCTTCGCCGCCCTCCGCATCGCCACCCTCACCTCCGAGTACGAGCGCCAGAAGCACCTCCTCGACGCCCTCCACAAGGAGCAGGGCAACCCGATCTTCGTGGCCAGCCACAAGACCCGCATCCGCGACGACGACGACGAGATGCGCTCCTACTGCGCCTGGACCCGCGGCGTCTCCACCCTCCTCCCCCACGCCGACGACCTGGTCCTCGTCGACCCCGACGCCCCCGAAGACACCCGCACCCTCCTCTGCCCCTGGTCCCGCGCCACCGAGCTGCTCGGCGACCGCATGATCCCCGTCGACCTCTACCCCCCCCGCTACCGCGTCGACACCTTCCCCACCGACGCCGAGCTGGCCGCGCTTCGCAAAGACGCCTCGTGACCAGCGGGTCGTGAACGGTGGCGGCCGCATCCCGCGCGAGTACGGCCTGGGCCGCGGCGCCCTGGATCTGCTGGTGGTGTGGCGAGACGAGCGCCACGCGCGGCACGTCATCGAGCTGAAACTCCGGCGCGACACCGACACCGAGGAGGAAGCCCTCGACCAGCTCGCAGGGTACCTGGACCGCGCCGGCCTCGCCGAAGGCTGGCTCGTGCTGTTCGACCTGCGCAAGGAGATCCCCTGGTCGGAGAAGCTCACGCTGCGCGCCGTCGAGCACGCCGGGAAGCGCATTCACGTGGTCGGCTGCGGAAGGCGCCACATGCACCCGCGCTGACGGAGGGGATGCGCAAAGCGCACCGGCAAGCGAATCGTCCGGCTTGTGGATGCGCAAAGCGCACCGGCAAGCGAATCATGCGACTCGTGGAGGGGAGCCACCGCGCGCCGCACCGCTGAATGCACCGACCCGGGAGGGAACGCCGGTGCAATCGTCAGGTAGCGCGGGTGATTTCAGGAGAGGGACCACCGCGCGCCGCCCTCTCCGGAGGCACCGACCCGGGAGGGGACATCGGCGCATGCGTCAGGCGGCGCGGGCAGGTTCAGAGGGTGGGTGGCCTGTGAGGTGGACCGCCGACATTCACCGTCGGCGGCCCCCAGGGGCCCTGGCTATGCGGCGTCGGCCGCAGTTGCACCGCCCGCCGTTGCGGAGACGGCGCCCTTGGCCTTGGTATCCCCCGCGGCGGCCTCCGCTGCCTCCTCAGCCGCGGCGGCCTCGGCCTCCTCCGCGTTCCGGCGGCGCGTCTTCGCGGCCCGCCGCGCCACCTGGCCGTGGTAGCGCTCGGTCTCCTCGAAAGCCACGCGGACCGCGGGGTTCTTGCGCTTGGAGACGGTGCGCGTGGCATTCACCACCACGTTGACCAGGGTCTCGCGCTCATCCTCCAGGATGATCTCCGTCTCCTCCAGCGCCTCCATCAGCTTGCCCACCACCACCAGCGCGCTGCGGACCTGAGCGAGCCGATCGTTGAGCACCTCCACCTGCCCGTAGAAACCCGAGGCGAGCCCGAGCGTCGCGGCGTGCAGAGGCAGGTTGGTGGCCAGCTCCTGATTGGCGACAGACCACCCCAGCTTCTCCCTGCAGAGACCCTTGGTGTGCCCTTCCTGGACGTCGACCGTGAACTCGCTCAGGTGGCTGAAATCGTGCACGTAAGGCCCCGGATGAGGCTGAACAACAATGCTCGCCATGATGCATCTCCTCACTGTGAAGGTTCGACGTGCGCCCCCGGAATGAGGGCGCATGCGCCGACCCGCGTGCGCCCCGGTGAGTCACCGGCCCCGCACGCCCCCATAGATGGTCTGCAATTCGATTTTCGTCAATGGGACCGGCGACGATTTTCTTTCTTCCAATGTCACCACCTCGCCCGAGGTGAAGCACGCGCAATCAAAGTGCTACTTTCGCGCAAGAAACAGGCTCTTTTCAAGGTGATCGAGGCGATTCTACCAACCTGATCGAGAGCGCGACGTACCCATTCTCGCTCCGGAACAACGACGGTCGGCCCCCGACGTACCCATTCCCGCTCCGGAACAACGGCGGTCGGCCCCCGACGCACCCATTCCCGCTCCGGAACAACGGCGGTCGGCCCCCGACGTACACGCTCCCGCTCCGGAACAACGGCGGTCGGCGCCGACGCACCCGTTCCCGCTCCGGAACAACGACGGTCGGCCGTCCGCCCTCACCGCAATGTGGCCGGGACAACGCCGGTCGGCGTACCCGACCCCCCGCCGCGCCCCGGAACAACTCCGGTTGGCACGCCTCTTTCCCGCCTGAGCCCCGGAACAACGCCGGTCGGGCTCCCTGACGCCCCACCATGTCCCGAAACAACGCCGGTTGGCATGCCCTTCTCCCGGCCTCCCCTGGGAACGACGCCGGCTGGATGCAGGGGCTCGCGGCGCGCGCCGGAACGATGCCGGTGGTGACCCCTCTCACCGCACCGGCGCCCTGCAGGACCTCAGTGACGCGGAGCAGGCGGCCCTGGATACAGGAGATGGTTGCCTGGACACGGCTTTGCCCGTCCCAGGCGCACACCACCGCCCAGCGGACGCGAACCATCTCTTCGTCGACACGAAGGATCTTCACGTCGACGGGAAGGGTCGTTCCCGTTCACACGAACGATCTTCGTGTTGACGTGAAGTTCCTTCGTGTCGACGGTAAGGACCCTTCCAGTCCACGGGACCGGGATCTGTGGTGACGGAGCCCCGGTTCGCGTCCCACAGGACTCGGGTTCGTGTCCCCGCCAAGAAACCCGTGCGCACACGAAGGCACTTCATGTCCACGGAGCGCGGGTCGCGTCCACGGGGACGACGGTCGCGTCGGCACGGAGTTCTTCCATGTCCGCGCTCCGCAGATCGTGTCGACGTGAAGGCGCTTCGTGTCCACGGGAAGCGCCTCCCCGAGGACGTGCATGGCCTCCGTGTGCGCGCTGGGAATCTCGTCGCCACGGGAATGACGTTCGTGTGGACGCGCCGCGGGTTCGTGCTCGTGGTCGGAGAGTCGCGTGGACACGAAATGTCTTGGAGTCCAGGCGAAGGCTCCTCCTGCCGGCGCGGCAATCGCTCCTGTGAAGGAGGAATAGCCAGACGTGAATCGGATTACATCAACACATCACCCGCATCCGAGGGAGTACCCGTCCCAGCGCTGACGCATGGCTGGTTCCTGAATCGCTCAGCCATTTCGTCGGTGGCTCGCTCCGCTTCGTCCTACGACTCATCCAGGAGGGAACGCAGATGAATGGCCTGCGGCCGTAGACCTCGTTCCTCGAGCAGGTCGGCGAGTGCCGTGACCACCTCACGGAACGTACTCGCGCGCCGCGCCGGCTCCTCTGCGACGGTCCCTTCCTCGACCGCCTTGCGCCAGGCCACGATCGCCTCCGGCTCAGCACCTCGATGCTGGTGACACAGGCCCTCCATGCGCCGAGCCTCGATGTAGAGCGGCACCATCTCTCCCCTCTTCGCCAGCGAGGCCGCCTCCGCATAGGCGCGCGCCGCGCGTCCGAAGTCTTGCTCCATCCAGCCCACACCGGCCTCGCCCAGCTTGGCCTGGCACGACATCAGCCAGAGCTTCTCCTGCGCGGCGAGCAATGCCGCCTGCCCGTAGGTGACCTGCGCCATCGGTCGGTTCCCGGCAGCAAGGTGCGCACCACCCAGCGCGAATGCCGCCATCGCTTCCTCTTGCGCAAGGCCCTGGTCATGGCAGAGGTCGCGTGCGCTCCGATAGGCAGCAACGGCCGCCCCGAAGTCGTTCTTCGCGGCTCCCCGAGCACCCTTCAGGAAGAGTGCCTGAAGCGCAGCGGCCGTTTCGGGCTTCACTGCCTCGCGGCCTGGCGCCTGCCCGACGCCAGCGCGTTGCCCTGATGCGACGGAAGGCCCTGGAGGTACTGGAGGGCCTGCCGATGTCCGGTTCGTCTGCTGCTCGACGAAATCGAACAGCTCATCGGTATCGAACGAGAAGCGTGCCCCCTCCGACCCGAGCACACCCACGAGCGGCCCATCCTCTGGATCCAGCACGGCCATGCGCAACGAAGGAAGCCGGGTGGTCCGCGACAGGCGCTCCATGGACCGACGCCATGCCTCGGTGTCCGCAGTCGCTTTCGGGACCAGCGCAACGAATGCCCCATCGAGATGTGTACCCAGCCGCTCCCCTGCGGCGGCCAGAACCGCCATCGCATGAGCTTCGGGCGTGAGCGCGGGAGAGCGTGTCGGCGCGTCCAGAGGCGCAAGTGTCACCCCTTCCTCGGCCGCACCCTTCCGAACCAGCTCGTAATCGCTCGTCACCTGCTGGCAGAGCCCGGCAAAGTAGATCTCCGCAGCCTCGAACCCGGCCTCGAACACGAAGAGCGGCCGCCGGTTCGAGGGCTCGTACTCGGCAAGCCGTAGCGCCTTGATCAGGTGCACCCGGTCGCTCACCCGCGCCACGAGTCGCGCCACGCCGCCCGGGTGCCGCTTCCAGTGACGCTCGAGCTCCTGCAGAAACCGCTTCGTCGCGACGGTGATCGGATCCACATCGCCTCAGTTCAGGTTGATCGTACCGCCGGTGACATCGACGCTCCCACCCGAGATCTTGACCGTGGCGCCCGAGATCTCCACACCTGCACCGCTGAGCTTGATGGTGGCCCCTCCACCCGTGAGCACCAGCTCTCCCTCCGCGTTGACGAACACCGCGGGTGCTCCCAGCGCCGCCTGCGCGCCCGCCCCCAGGGTGAGGTTGACGCCCGCGCTCACGGTGGCATTGAGCGCCACGGTCTCGTCCATGTTGAGCGTGCCGACGCGCGACACCGGCCCGACCACCGTGTAGCTCTGCGGCCCGGTCACCATCAGCGTTTGCGGCCCCAGGATCGACTCCGTGCTCGGCCCCACGATGTTGACCGTCTTCGCGCCGACCACGCTCTCGTCCACGGTTCCCAGCACCGCATCGCTCCGGTGCCCGGTGACCGCGATGGACTGGCTCGCACCCACCACCAGAGAGTCACTCACCCCCACGGTGACGGAGCGAACCGCCCCGATGCTCTCGATCTGCGTGACTCCCACGTTGACCATCTGATTCACGCCCACCGACAGGCTCTGGTTGACCCCCACCCCGATCATCTGCGTGTTCCCGACCGACACGTTCTGCATCACCCCGATGGAGACGCTCTCCGTGTTGCCCACGGTCTCCGTGTTGTTCACTCCCACGGACGTCGAGCGGTTGTTGCCACTCGACTCCGTACGATCCACGCCCACGCTCGACGTGCTGTTGTTGGTGATCGACTCCGACCGATCGTGCCCCACCTCCGCGTTGTAATCCTTGCCGGCGTGCAGCTTGACCTGCTCATTCCCAGCCGCATCGTCGAACATGAGCTCGTTGTGGACCCCGCCCCCCGGGCTCGACATCGACTTGAAGGTGCTGATGGTGGGCGAGCCGCTCCCGGGCGCCGGCGGCCTGTTCTTCCCGTTGTACACCCGCCCCGTCACCATTGGTCGGTCCGGGTCCCCGTCGAGGAACTCGGCGACCACCTCCGTCCCCACCCGCGGGTGCCACACCCCGCCTTCCCCGACCCCCGCAAACATCTGGCTCACCCGCACCCAGCACGACGTCGGCTCCTTCGCGTGCCGCTCGACCTCCAGATCCCAGTGGAACTTGAGCCGCACACACCCGATCTCGGCCCCTGGTGGCCCTCCCACATGGATCTCGGCCCCCTGGTTCGACGGCTCCGCCGTCACGAAAGCGGTCTGCGACCCCACGATGCACGGCTTCGGGGTGATGCGTGCCGGCCTGAATCCGGTCTCTGCCGGAGAGCCGTTCTTCCCGCGCCGCGCACACTCGATGCGCGCGCTGTAGGGCGTGCCCGTGAGCGGTACGCTCAGCCCTGGCGGTAGCTCCCCGGGCGTTTCCCCCCGGACATCGAGCGCGGTGGCCAGGTACTCGCCATCGTAGCGGTCGTTGGCGTGATCCACCCGGATGATGGAGCCCGCAGATAGCGCGCGGCACGTGGACGACAGCAGCGCATACCGCGCCTCGCTCTGCAGACGACCGAGGCGTGCCTCCGCCAGCGGCTTCCCTTGATCGGGCGCGTCGGGGTAGAGCCCCGGGTAGGTGGACTCGAACAGGTCGCCCCCCGCACCTTTAGACGGCACATCGACGGCCATGGAGAGTGACGGCTTCTTCCAGTTGTAATCTGTGTGCGAGACCTTCGACGCGCGGAGGCGTCGGCCGAGCTGGATGGACGTGAGCTCGCGCCCCATCATCTCCGCGCCGATCGGGAGGGAGGGATTGTGACGCAGGGCGCCCGCATCGTTGTCGGAGATGACCAGCAGGCAGGTCGAATCGCTGTTCTCGAAGTGATAACGCAATCCCTCCTCTTCCAGCAGGCGCGAGAGGAAGGCGAGGTCGCTCTCGTTGTACTGGACGCAGTAAGATCGCGTGGTGACGTCTGTGATCCGCCGGGGATCGAGCAAGCGGAAGGCGAACTGCTCCGCCGCAGGGATGAAGGAGCCCTCAAGGGAGTCGCCCGTCTGGAAGGGGACGTCGCCTGCAGCCATCAAGGGGTCGCCGAGGAGCACCTCCTCGAGGATCTGACGGGTCGTCTTTTCGAGGAAGATGCGGCTGCGTGTGCGGTGGGCCAGGCGCACCAGCGGCGGCTCCAGCGTGACCTGGTAGAGCATGCTGGAGGACGCGGAGCCGCTCTCTTCGGCCTCCGTGACGATGCCGTGCACGTACCGGACCTGCGGCTCGGTCTGGGTGAGGATGCGGAGCGTGGCGCGCTGCCCGACGAGGTCGTCGGGATCCACGGGCAGGGCAGGCTCGCGGGCACAAAGGACGAGCGTGTAGCGGTAGAGGGCAGAGATCGCCTCGCGACCGGAAAGCGCCACCACGCGGAGATGAGAGAAGGGTCCCGAAGGGCCGGCGGCAGACTCGAATGCGAAAGTGAAGTCGATGGCCATAAATCTCCGGCACAATGTGCTTATTCGACCCTGGCTACCTTCCAGCCAAACCAAAATAAAGCTTAGATTTTAGACGCTTCGTTAACGAAGGCGCTATCGTTTAGAAGTCCCAATCTGTTCAAGCTACGCAGGTGTGAGAGACGCATAGCGGTGAGTTCGACATTTTTTGCGAGTTCGACGGCCCATGATTCAGGAAGTGAGAGCCGGACTCCACCTTCAATTTCTTCTATAGAAATCATTGATTTATTGAGAATTACAGTAACAGACCCACTGGCACTCGGAGCACATTGCGCAGCAACGATTCCAAAATGACTATTCGGATCTTCAGGACAACGAAACGTGAGCGCGCCAGTCCAAAGCTGCCTATCCATGATCCCTCTCCATGTTTAGACTAGTCACAACCGCTGGTGGGCGGCGGATTCCTGCGAACATGTGGCTGCTCATCGTACGGAAGAGGAGCTTTGCCGTCGAGCAATTTATTGAGCGTGTTCAATCCCTTGTCCCCCACGTTCTCGGGATGAGTTTGGCTCAACCCAGCCTCTTGTACAACATAGAGGGTGCGATTATTAAGCGTAACCCAATCGTCATTCAACTGCATGACCTTTAGTTCCAACCCCTCTGGCAGTCTCCCTAGATCCCTTGTCTCTGCGATAGCTTCAGACAGCGGCCTACCTGCCCAATCACCATGCGTGAAGGTCTCTCCTATTGAGTCTTGAGTAAACAAGATGTCCCAGGGGTCTATGAGGCCAAGAGGGTCGATATTCAACGTTGGATTGAAGGTGTATCGATAAGAGTTAATTCCCCCGAGTAGCCGGATTGGATCTTGGCTAACATATCTGCCACTTTCAGGGTCGTAGTATCGGAATCTGTTGTAAAAAAGTCCTGTCTCCTCGTCCTCGTATTGCCCCGGCCAGCGCCAAGGGCACGAGGTGCGCGCCATATCAGCCCGCGCCACTCCATAGGTGTTGAGCTGCGCCCTCCAAGCGATCTCGCCCGCATCGTCAAATATTGCAAGTGGCACGCCCAGATGATCCGTAACAACGCCATAACGTTGCTCTCCGTCGGTCTTTGCAACTGGCGCGAACGTGTCAGGCTCAAACTCCCATGTGGTTACTCCAAGCCCTGGTCGCACCTCGTGCACAACATCATTGCCATCCCAGACGTATGTAGTCATTTGCCCGCCAAAGTGCTTACCCACCCGCCGTCCCAGGGCATCGTACACAAATGTTACGAGCTGCCCATCGGGTCGCACGACTTCACGGAGCTGGCCAGCCCCGTCCCACTGATAGGCCCAGCGGTTTCCACCAGGAAGCAGCTTCTCGATCAGGTTCCCGTCATCATCGTGCAAACAGGTCACGCCGTCAGCTCGTTTGAGCACACCGCCATGAGCGTAGGTGCGATCAGAGCGATCGGGCGTCCGAAAGAGATTACCGGCAGGGTCCGGGACACGGTATTCCGTCACATCAGCCGCGTGATGAGCAGCCACCAAGTACGAACGCCGATCATGCTCGTAGTGGGTGATGCCTTTTTGCGCGTCGGCAATCGCTGCAATCTGCTCATCCGAGCGCCATGTGTACGCACGATGGAGCTTCTGCTTGCCGATATGCAACACCTGATGCACCGCAGGTCGCCCCGCGATGTCATGATCCCAGCGCGCCACCACGCCGCCAGGAAGCTGTCTCTCGATCTCTGCGCCGGTGGCGTCGCGCGTGATGCGCATCGACCAGGGAGCGCGCTCCGGGCGCACGCCCCCGTGCAGCGCCACCGGGTTGAAGTCCATCCATGCCTCGTCCGGCAGGACTGCCAGCCCACGCAGGCGGCCGTTTCCATCGATGTCATAGCCCGTCACGTGTCCGAGGCTCGTGCGGCGCAGCACGCGCCTCCCCGCGGCGTCGTAGCGGCTCTCGATGGCGATGTCGCCCACCCGCTCCACGGTCACACGACCGAGCGCGTCCCTTTCGAACAGCACGTCGGCGTCAGCATTCCGGGCGCGCACCAGGTCGCCGCGCGCATCGTAGACGAACAGCACCTCTTCGGGAGGGGGCAGCGGGCGGTCCGGGGTCGGCCTGCCGGGGACGAGTTGACGGATGATGCGGCCCAGTGCGTCGCGCTCCAGCCTGGTGATCTTCTGGAGACCGTTCACCGACTCGATGCAGCGGCCAGCGCGGTCGTACCGGAACGCCAGCGTCCGACCATCGAAACCCACTTCACGCACCACCCGCCCGGCCAGGTCGACGTCGAGTCGGTAGGTCTCGCCCAGTTGGTTGGTGAGGCCGACCAGGTCCTCCTCGACGTCGTGATGGTAATGGACGGAGTATCCCTCGCCGTCGATCTGCTCCACCAGCCGGTTGAACCCACCGTAGCGGTACCGGCTGGTGTTGCCCAGCGTGTCGATGCGCTCGACGAGGTTGCCCTCGGGGTCGTAGGCGCGGCGCTCGACGCCTCCATCCGGAAAGCGAAGCTCGCTCAGCCGGCCGCATGCATCCCACGTCAAGGCGGTCTCTCTGCCCGCGGGATCGGTGTACGTCAGAAGCCTGCCGAAGTCGTCCCATGCACGGCGGGTGCGCCCGCCTTCCGGATCCCTGGTCTCGGCCAGCTCGCCGCGGTCGTCGTAGATGAACGCGAAGGTCTGGGCGAGGGGGTTCTCGCTCTCCTTCAGCAGACCGCGCCGGTCATGGTTGTATCGTCGCGCGTGGCCGAGGGGATCGGTTAGCCGGGTCGGCTTTCCTCGATGATCATACTCGACCTTCCAGCGGCTCCCGGCCGCATCGATGACGACCTCCGGGAGGTTGAAGGCATTGAATGCGCGCCGCGTCTCCTCGCCGAGCGTGTTTCTCTCCAGGATGGTATTCCCCCTCTCATCGTATTCCCACTCGGTCCGGTTCCCCAAACCGTCAATCTCTGCGACCTTGCGGCAATGCTGGTCCCACTCGTAGCGCTTCTCCACGCCAGTGGGATCGATCTCCCGATCGACGAGCCCCGCCTCATTCCCGAAGTAATGCGTGCGCCCACCCCTCCCGTCATCCACGATGGTCGTGTGGCGTGCCTTATCGTATCGGATGCGCCTGTCGTAAATCCCGTCATCGCCCCAGGTCCGGACGCACCAGCCGTCGGGGTTCTCCCAGTCGTATTCGAAGTAGAACGAGAGCCCGTTCTTGTTGGTCTCGCGGACCAGCACGCCACCGCGGTAGACGTACCGCATGGTGTGGCCGAGCGGGTCTGTCACGCCGACCAGGAATGCGCCATCGTAGCTATAGCGAGCGAGCGTGACCTGGTTGCAGGAGATGCTCGCCAGGCGACCCTCCGGCGTATGCGCCACCTCCAGTCTGCGGCCAACACAGTCGAGGATCTGCCGCAGCAGTCCTCGCTCGTAGGTGAGCTGGATCGTGTTGTTGCAGCGGTCCGAGACGCGGAGCAGCAGGAAGGTGCTGCTGCGCTCGCCACCCCGCGGGGCAGCGCCGGGCATGGTGCTGAAGTCGTACGCGATGCCATCCCAGGTCGTGAGCCGGTATCCGTGCTCGGTCCGGGCCAGGGTGTATCGATCGAGGTCGTCCCACAACGACTGTCCGGGTTCGAGACGGTCATGGAGGCGCTCGCGGCCATCCGCGAGTCGCACGCGCACCTCGATGTCGTCCTCGATCACATGGGCGTCGAGGGGATGGTGCCAGCCCTGGCCGAGGGGCCCGACATAGCGATCCCGGCTGTAGTAGTTGCATTCGAACGTCAGCGGCAGGGGCCCGGGGAGGTCGACGTCGATCCTGTCGGTCAGGACCATGCCGGTCATGACGTCGACCGGGTGGCCCGTCAGGAAGCAAATGAGCTTGCTCAGCCAGGAACCCTCGGCAGCTTTCGTGACCTTGTGGAGCACCCCGGAGAACCACTTGGTGCGGATCCCTCGGGTGATCGCTGCCAGCCAGTCCACGGCTTCCGGGCCGCCGACGTTCACGGGATCGCCCGTCGCGACCGCCAGGCACAGGGAGGTCGGCAGGTTGAGCGGGAAGTTGCAGCTCGCCACCATCGAGCCGTTCCGGCTCTCGGACATGCCCTCGAACTTCACCGTCTTCGCGCCGGTCACGAGGGTGCCCTCGTTGTCAGGGATGTCTGTCGGATGGAACGAGACGCCCGGGGGCGTGGGGAAGTGCGGGACAGCGACGACATCCGTACCGGTGTTCCCGATGCGGAGCCCGTTCACGAAGACAGGACCGCCGCCGCCGAAGACGGCGGACATCGCAGCCCCGATCAGGACGCCGATCGGGTCGAAGACCATGCCGATGAAAGGGTGAGGGAGCGGCACCGGCGCTGGGGAGGGCGGAACCACAACGAGGTGGAGATCGATGCCGAGGACAGGGTCGAAGAACTTGGCGGCCTGGGGCATGGGGGGATCCTCCGCTGCAGACTCAGGGCATTGCCGGTGTTGACCCTGGCGTGCCGCCGCGGAGGGCAGCGACTGCCTGGATCATCTCGAAGGACAGCTTCGGATCGCGCGCGAGCTTCCCGGTCCACAGGCGGACGATGGGCAGGTGCGCGGCGGCCGGCATCTCCAGTTCCTGGAGCGTCGGTGGGAGCTGCTTGCGGTCGGTGGTGGCGAGAAGTCGCGCGTATTCGGGGGCCGATAGGGGCCGCCCCCGGAGTCGCTCCAGCGCGCCCACGTAGGCCGTGTCGTGCCTCGCTCGGAGCGCGAAGCCGCCGCTCTTCGCTTCGCTGTCGAGGGCCGTCTTCCAGTGCCGCTCGACGGTGGTGAGATCGACCTCTGTCAGCTCCTGCGCCCGGAGCAGCGCCGCCCGCGAGCGCTGTCCCTTGTCCATCTCGGCGGTGAGCTCGGCCCACCGCTCGATGGTGAATGCCTCGGGATCGATGGTGGATGCGGCCGGCTCGACCGCTTGAGACGCTACCGGCTCGGACGTGGTGGGGACCATCACCCCGGCGTTGACGAGGGGAGGCGGCGGGAGTGTCCGCACCTCGCTCTCGGAGGCTGGCCCCGGCTCGTCTTCGGTCGCGGTGACTTGCCCCAGCGGTGGAGGAAGCGGCGCTGCGCCCAGGGGTGGCAACACAGGCTGGCTCGGTCCTGCAACCGGAGGAGGCTCCACGAGAGCGCTCCGTGCCGAGAACGGGTGCTGAGGGGTAGGCCCTCCTGGTCCGGCGAGCGGTGCGAGCAGGGCAGGTGCGCCTGGCCTGGCGATCTGCTCCGGTAGTACGGGTCCCGGAGTGTCTTGCGTGCCGAAAGGCAGAGCTTTCGTCGTCACCACGAGCGGCGCCGGCAGGGTGCCGCTCATGTCGTCATCCTCTCCGGTGGCCCTGGACTCACGGATCGTGACCGACGGTGTCGCGCTCAGGCCCACTCCGACGGTGGCAGGCATGAAGGGGAGAAGGGGGGCTTGGACAGTGGATGAAAGTCCTCCGGTGATGGTCTCGGCCATCGGCTGCGGCAAGCGCTCCGGGAACCCGCCCTCGGGGCGAGGCTCTTCGGACGTGAGGGCCTGTCCCCCACGCGCAGCCGCTCTCTCCGCCGTCAGCGAGGCGAGGTGGGGCCCCTCGGCGGTCAGGTGAACCGAGGCGCCTCCGGGCCGCTCCAGCGGAACCGAGCCTCGCCACGTGACGCAGCAGACCCCGCGATCGGTGTCGATCCACAGCGTGTCGCAGCGGAGGTGAATCGGTTGCTCCGGGTGCGCCGCTCGCCGGAGGGTGGCGTGGGGCACGACCTGCTCGAGCCGGGTCACGAGGCGCGGGTGCTCGGCGTGCAGATGCTCGAGCACGAGGGTTTCGTTGAGCGCGAGGTGATCTACCTGCTGGTCCGCAGGCGCGCTGTTGAAGTAGCTGGCGTCCACCTCGTCGGGCAGGGGGTGCGCGTGCCAGGTCCGGTGATCCCAGAAAGCGGCAGCGCGGCCGAGCTTCTGCATGCGATGCGGCCAGTCGGGGGCGATGGGCCCCATCCCTGCAGGCGGGATGGGGTCACGCAGGCTCGCCATGTCGAGGCCGGGAGGCTGAAGGTTCGGGACCCAGCCCCGCTCTTCCGACCCGTCCAGCGCAGCGACCGCGATTCCCGCAGGGTTCATCGTACCGGGTCCACCAGCGGCGCGCTCCCAGCACAGCGCGACCCTGGAGATCGCCGCAGGCCGCGAAGCCACTCCACCGGGAAGGACGCTCCGATCCCCGTAGATCTCGACGGCTTTGTCGATGGCGCCGAGGGTCAGCCGCGCCAGCATCGCGTGAACGGGCTGTCCCGGCGGCGGATAGGCGTGTCCGGTGACGAGAACATCCACACGCCGCTTGAAGGGCACCAGATCACTGGGCGCCCATACACTGTTCGAGGTGTCCCCGGCCCAGTGGATGTCTTGCAACAGGACATCGTCCTGATCTGGCGCGAGTGGCGAGACGCCAGGGCATAGCTCGTACGTCGTCTTGCACACGACGGTGAGCACCTTGCGGCTGCCCTCCGCTTGCCACACGAATGCGATGGCCGGCAATGCCAGTCGTGACTCCAGCGGAATCGTTTCAATGGGTTGATTGGGCACAGGGATCTCCGCCATGGAGCTGAAGAGTGACCCTCGCGCGCACGCGGGAAGGGAGCGCGAGAATCAAGTGGTTCCTGTTGGGAAGAGGTTCGGCGAGAGCACGCGCGGCGTGGTACGCGGTGCAGGCCGCGGCTCGCAGGCTGCTGTTCCTGGAGATGCAGGACGGTTCCTGGCAGTCTCCTTCAGGGCAGCTCGAACCGAGCATGCCTGCGTGTAACGGCGAGGTCTGTCGCTTCCTCGACATCATCCGCACCTCATGACCGGGACGAGATGCCCGGCAGCGTGGCCCAGCACACACTACACCACAGTCCGAACGCTAGAAACCGTTTCCTGTTCGGCCTGAGGGGGCTCGCGTCGTCCTTGGATGCAGGTCACAACTGGCCTGCAGGCAGAGTAGAGCCGGTTTTCGGGCCACATCTGGCCAGCGCGTCGGCGATGCGAGGTGCCTCGAGGTCGTGTCCCACGGTGGCTCGCGCCTCCGTGAGTCCTCCCAGATCGCGCAGAAGCCGCGGTCCGGGCATGACCTGCCCGCGGTTCACGGTGAGAGGACCGTGAGCTTCCACCAGCGAGTCGCTCCTGGCATGCACTTTGGAGAGGCTTCCGGTCACGGCGGCGTCGACAGGAGGTCCGCGACGAGGCAGCTCGCGGCGTTCGAGGACTTTCCACATCGATGCTGCAGACATGCTCGGGGAGCTCGACTCCCTGGAGCGCGACACGCTGAGCAGAGATCGGAGGCCGTGAATCATGAGCGACAAGTCCAAGCCCGTGCATGTGGAGGAACATGAGAGGTCGAAGCCCTCACCGGTTCCGCCGGACGGGAGAATCTATCCGAAGCCCGGACCGAAGACGGTGCACGTCGAAGAGCACGAACGGTCCCCTCCCGACCTGAAGCCCAAGAAGCCCTGAGCCTGGGGCTCTCGGCAGCGGAATGAGCTGGCGATGGCTCAGAACCCAACACCGATGGTGACGGTGCCCCCTCATCGCGCAGGGAGGGCGGGCAGAGCGCTCGCCAGGGCCTTCACGCGCGCGCGGTAGGCGCGTTCGCGCGTGAACAGCGACGGGTCCTTGCGGAGCTGCAGGACCTGGGGGCTTCCCTGCCGGAGGGTCGTGTGCAGGACCGGCAGCTTGGCGGCGTCGAGCACGTGATGGAGGTGCTGGCGGCGCTGCTTGTTCAGGGGCCAGTCGAGATCCTGGTCCGGGGACTGGAGGAACCGGGAGAGCACCTCGCGGTCGGTGCAAGTGCAGCGCAGGGGGTGCACGATCCTCCAGTCGTCGGGGGCGCGGGCCGGGGCGTCGAGGACTGCGGCGAGGCGCTCGGCGCAGGCGCGGTGGAGGGGGGAGCCGGTGAGGTGGGCGCGGAGCGCGGGGGACCTGGCGAAGCAGGTCTGCATGAGGTGCAGGAAGAAGGGGGTGGAGAGGCGCCGGGACGCGTCGAGGAGGAACGTCATGGTCTGGTCGAGGCAGCCGGAGGCGGACGCGGCGGCGGCGGCGGCGAGGACGTGGGCCAGGTGCGTCGAGGGCTCGGCGAAGCCGTCGAGGTCGAGCCAGGGTTGCTGCAGCTTCAGGGCGGTGAGGCAGCGCTCGCGCGCGGCCTTTGCCTCGCGGTCGAGGAGCCACGTGGCGAGCGCTTCGCAGGAAGGGAGCCGGCTCACGCACAGGGCTTCGCAGAGGTCGGCGAGGCCTGGCGCCCAGAGGGGGGTGTCCCAGGTGGGGCGCTTCGTCCACTCGGTGAAGAGGTCCTTGGCCCACCTCACGCCGTGCTTGTCGACCAGGGTGACGAGGTCGCGGCGCATGGCCTGGTTCTGGAGGCGGTGGGCGCCGAGGGGGTGGAGCCAGGCGTGGGCGTGGGCGGGGTCCTTGATGCGGGTGGAGAGCTTGAGCAGCTTGGCGAAGAAGCGAGGCTCTTCGACGGCTCCGGCCGTGTGCGCCCAGCGGGGGAGGAGGGCCTTGATCCTGGAGGTGAGCGCGGGGGCGCTCGCCGGGGGGAGCGCCAGCAGTTCGTCCACGGCCCACTCGGGGGACACCTGGGCCTTCAGGGCGAAGGTGTTGCTGCGGGGCCACATCACGAAGGCGGCGCGGTGGTACCAGCGATCGACGGTGTTGCCGTAGTTGCCCTGGTAGCCCTCGTGCTCGCTCCGGAACGGCGCGAGATCCTGGCAGGGGCGGGTGAGGGAGAGCTCTTCCGGGCCGACCAGCGCGGGGATGCCCTCCAGGCGCTTGCCTTCGGCGTCCAGCCAGTGGTGAAGCTCGATGTCGGTCTCCTCGAGATCGGTGAGGGTGTAGGCGTCGGTCTCGTCGGCGTCGTCCTCGGCGTCATCCCAGCCATACCCGTAGCGAAGGCCCTGGTGGTCGTCTTCGCACGTCCACAGCTCGTGGACCTCGGCGAGGGCGAGGAAGCAGACGCAGTCGAGGCGCTCGGCGACGGCCCGGAGGGCGGCGACGCGCAGGGCGTCGGCGTTCTTGAGGTGGTCCCAGGAGAGGCTGCGCTGGGTGTACTCGTGGTCGAGGAGGTGGACGAGGCGCTCCGGGGGGGCGGGCTCGGTCTGGCCGTAGCGGCTGAGGAGGGGCACGGCGAAGTGCTCGCGCGCGGCCTCGGTGAGCTGATCCACGAGGTCGGTGTGCGGCGGCGGGGGGGCGTACGTCGAGCGCGCGCCGCGCAGCAGGCGGTAGGTGAGCGCCACCCGGACGCCGCTCTTGACCGGGCTCACCGCGTGGGTGCAGTCGGCGTAGAAGGCGAGCAGGGAGAGGTCCTTGATCTGGCCTTCAAGGCGCCGGAAGGTCTTCTTCTCGCCGCGGTGCTCCACGGTCAGGGTGCCGCCGCTGTACTGCGAGGGCAGGAGCACGACGAGGGTGGCCACCATGTCGTCGCTCTTCTCGGAGTCCTGGTGAGGCTTGAAAAACTGACCCGGCTCGTAGAGGAGGAGCTTGTCGAAGACCGCGTCGAGCGTGCACCCCTCGGGGAAGCCGAGCTCGGCCTGGAGGGTGCGCAGGTGCCTCGCGAGCGCAGGCTTCCAGCGTCGGGTGGCGATCTTCACCTGGCCCGGCGCGATCTCCCAGGTGTTGCGCACGGTGGGGTCGTGGAGCGTCTGCTCGCGCAGGCCGAAGGGCGAGGGGCGCGCGACGCTGCGGAGCTTGCGGGCGTCACGGGGGGTGAGGGGGAAGCGGAGCCGGCCGATGCCCGTCACCTCGACGTCGAGCGTGTCCGCGGGGGCGGCCAGGCGCGCGGCAAAGGTCCCGGGGGCCGCAGACGACCGGCTGACACGAGGACGGTGGCCGCGTCGGCCAGGTGCAGCGGGGGATCGATCTGCTGGTGACCAGGATCCTGGGGTGCGAGTCGTGCGAGCAGGAGTTCAGGACGCTGCCGCGCGGTACTCGTTCACGGAGATCGTCAACATGGGCGTCTACGTCAACTACGAGGCCGGCAACCACAGAGACTGGGGCTGGACGGACCCCAGCTATCTCCATGACATCGTCCTCACCCCGCTCGCGCTCCGGATGGGGCGCTGGGCCATTGCAGGGACCATCGTCCACGAGATCGCACACCTGAATGGCGCCCCCGGCGGGAACGACCACGCGGCAGAGGTTCCCCGGCGCTGATGGAGCCCCAACCCCCGAAGACGATGAGAATGTCCGTGATGGGACGCGTGGCGAGATTCCCGAGCGCCGCCGCGACACGTGCTTGGGGCCATTGTCCGCTTCCCGAGGCGACGGGCGTCAGGCCCGAAGCGGCAAAGCGCTCTGGAAACTGCGGGTGGATCGCGGCGTGGGGGGCCCGACGAGCTTTGCTCGACGGGGGGCGGGGGCGCGAGCCCCTGCCGTGTGAATGAGAACGGCAAGGGGTGCATCGTTGCCGGTGCCGGTGCCAGGGGGCCGATGCGTGTCACGGCCCGGCAGGGCAAGGCGGGGATGCCTCGGGGACCAGGGTGCATCCGTTCGTTCGGAAAAAAGGGGCCTGATAGCACCCCCTCTAAAGGCATTACGCGCTCAACGCCATGCGAAGTGGATGGTCGAGCCGTCCTGCTCATGATGCAGGTTCGTGGGCCAGCCGAGGACATCTTTGATGCGGGCGCTGCCTGCCTCCCAGTAGATGTGCATCGCGGCGCCCATGTCCTCGTACTCGCCGCTGGGCCTCCTGACATCGATCGCGACGGCCTGTGGATGCGCCTCGTCGTTCCTGTCCCTCAGCACGGTGAACACGCGAGGAGTCGCAGGATCGACGCCGGGTAGCGGCTCGGGGTTGGGCTGCACGACGCCGTTCTCGCCGGCTTCAGGGAACTCGGAGCTCTTGAGCGTCATCCGGCGGCCCTCGCGGTATCGGCAGTGAACTGCTTGGAAGGCGTGCCGAAGCCTGCGGCCCAGTAGGCGGTGACGGTGCAGGATGCGCCGATCTTCACCGACAGCAGCCGGTCGCTGAGCGCGTTGTGCTCTCTCCAGACGTCGACCCGGCTGCCAATCTTCGCCAGATAGCCCTGGCCGCCGAAGTCTCGCGCGGTGAAGAAAATCACCTCGTCGAATGCAGGTTCTCGCTTATCCGTTGCCGTGAGTGACATGGGGTTCTCCCTTCACGAAAGACTCGTTGTTCCGGTGGGCGGCCGAGCCTCGGAGAGCTGCACCGCCACCTTGGGTGTGTCTCCCATGTAGATGGCTCTCTGCCCTGGGACCATGGGACCAAGGTCTCATGGCGGTGGACCGCGCCGAGCTTCCCGAGGGTTGCACCGCGCTGCGCCGCGACGATCGCGCACCGCGTCGTGCCCTTCGATGACACGGTGAGCGGGGCGGACATCGTGCGGTTCACGCAGGTCCCGCACGCAGAACCTGAACTAGACTTCACCTCCCGCCATGCGTGTCCGCTACCCACGTACGCCGCACCTTCCCTGGTCGCCTGGCGCGACCCCGGACGACATGCGCGCCGCGGACCTCTCCGGCCTTGAGGGCCAGGAGATCGTGGTCACCGAGAAGCTCGACGGCGAGAACACCACGCTGTACCGCGATGGCTTGCACGCGCGGTCGCTGGACTCGGCGCACCACCCGTCGCGCGCCTGGGTCAAGGCCCTCCATGGGCGCATCGCTCCGCGGATCCCACCTGGCTTTCGCGTCTCCGGCGAGAACCTCTACGCGCGCCACTCCATCGCCTACGACGGGCTGGAGAGCTGGTTCTATGCGTTCTCGGTCTGGACCGGGGAGGACCGCTGCCTGGACTGGGACGCGACCGTGCGCTTCGCGCGCCGCCTGGGCGTGCCGGTCCCGCCGGTGCTGTGGCGTGGGACCATGAACGAGCGCGCGCTCCGAGCGCTGCGCCTCGATCTGAGCCGGCAGGAAGGCTATGTGGTGCGCACGGCCCGAGGGTTCTCGCGCGAGCAGTTCCCCCGGAGCGTGGCGAAGTGGGTGCGCTCGGGCCACGTGCAGACCGACGAGCACTGGATGCTCAAGCCGGTGGTCCCGAACGGCCGCGGCCCGGGCGCGGCGCTGTGGGACGTGCGCTCGGGCGCGGCGCCGGAGGCTGCTGCGTTGCTGCGCGCGCTGCGCCTGCCGGCCGACGCGGGGGAGCCGGCTGGCGCGGGGGAGCCGGCTGGCGCGGGGGAGCCGGCTGGCGCCCGGGGCGAGCGCGCAGACCACGCAGACCACGCAGACCACGCAGACCACGCAGAGGCCGCCGTCCTCGACGCGGCGGCGCGCCTGGATGTCCTGGGCCGCGCCGGCGATGCGCGCCTCGCGGGCGTGCTCGGGGCGCTCTTGCACGGGTGGCCGCGGGTCACGCTGATGACGCACCTGCCGGCGGCGCTCGGGATGCCGCTCGGGCGCAGGGTGGGGGACCTGGTCGGGCTGCACGGGCGGCTCCACGCGCCGTTCCCGGACGAGCGGCGCCGCGCGGGCCTCATGCGCATGGTCCGCGCCGCCGATCTCGGGGCGCTGCACGCGGTCGCGGCCGCCACGCTGGCCGGGCGGCGCGGGCCGGAGGTCGACGCTGCGCGCGAGCAGGTCGCCTGGAGCGAGCTGCACGCCGCGGAGGCGGGCCTGCTGGAGGAGGCGCCGCTCGCGCCGCTCTGCGAGGGGCTGCGCGAGGCGCTCGGCGCGCTGGAGGTGGACGCGCAGGATCGCTGCTGGGCCGAGGCGGCCGAGGCCTGGGTGGAGGGGCGGCTGCACAGCCCCGAGGAGGCCGCGGCGTACGGGTTTCGCTGGCGCGCGGGGCGGTTCCCGCGCCTGGTCGTGACGGTGGGGCCGCCGGGCAGCGGCAAGAGCAGCTTCGTGGAGCGAGCGCTGGCAGGCGCCGCGCGCGTCTCCCTGGACGAGCTGCGCGCCGCGCGGGGGAGCCGCGCCGATCAGGGGGCGAACGCGGAGGTCCTGCGCGAGGGGCTCGAGCGCCTCGATGGGCTCCTCGCCGCCGGTCAGAGCGTGGTCTGGGACGCCACCGCGCTGACGGCGCAGCAACGCTCGCTGCCGCTCTCCGTCGCGCGGCGAAGGGACGCGCTGGTCACCTGCGCGGTCTTCCTGGTGCCCCAGGCCGTGCTGGCCGAGCGCAACGCCCGCCGGACGCACCGCGTGCCGGACGCGGTGCTGGCTGCCCAGATGGAGCGCTTCGCGCCGCCGTATCCAGGCGACGCGCACCGCACCTGGTATATCGACGCCGCGGGCCGCGTCGCCGATTCTGAAGGTACGCTTTTCGGTCCGGAGCGGCCGGAGCGGCCGGAGCGGCCGGAGCGGCCGGAGCGGCCGGAGCGCGAGGAACCCTGAGGACACGCCATGCGCACGAGCGAGGAGATTTACAACCGTATTCGCTGGGACGCGCGCTTCGATCCCGCGCGCTTCGTGCTGGGCATCAACGTGCACGCGGCCGAGCCAAAGCGCATTCCCTTGCCCGCCTTCGTGCCGGGGGGCGACATCCCGTGGCACCGGGTGGTGGTCATCGAGGCCGACGGCGAGGTGGTCTGGGACCGCCTCGCGGGCGTGGATTGCCTGGATGAGACGCAGGCTGGCCTGGTGCGCGCGCCGCAGCGGCTGCGGCCTCCCTTCTTCTCGCCGCGCTCGGGCATGCGCTGGGACCCCGCGCAGGGCTGCTGGGGCAAGGCGGAGACCGCGGCGCCCACCTTCACGCCGGGGGCGACGTCACGGCTGCGGCTGCTCACGTGGAACACGCTGTGGGATCGCTACGACGCCGAGCGCATCCATACGGCGCGGCGCCGGCCGCTGCTGGTCGAGGCGCTGCGCCGCGCGGACGCCGACGTGATCGCGCTGCAGGAGGTCGAGCTGCCGCTGCTCGAGATGCTGCTCG
The DNA here is from genome assembly GCF_000601485.1 of Chondromyces apiculatus DSM 436. Lineage (GTDB taxonomy): Bacteria > Myxococcota_A > Polyangia > Polyangiales > Polyangiaceae > Chondromyces > Chondromyces apiculatus. Next base: position 1,219 of record NZ_ASRX01000063.1, on the reverse strand, counting down.
CCGAGGGCTGGGTCCGCGCCGGGTACACGCTGAGCGACGGGCCGCGTGGCCGCGACGTGGACACCGCGGGCCTCCTGCTGCTCTGCCGGCTGCCTGTGATCGAGGTCGGGTGGCACGCGCTGGGGCCGCACAAGGCGGTGGTCGCGATGACGGTGGCGCTCGCGGGGCAACCGCTCGTGGTGGTGGCCACGCACCTGACCAGCGATCACTCGCAGGACGGGCCCCTGCGCCGCGAGGCCGAACTCGCGGCGCTCTCCGCGGGGCTGGGCGCGGTGGAGGGCGATCGGGTGTTGCTGGGCGATCTCAACGACGGCGGACCGGGACCGGCCGCGACGCTGGGGATGAGGGACGCGTGGCTGGAAGCCCGCGGCGCGGACGACGTGACACCCACCTTCGATCCCACGGTCAACCCGCTGGCCGCCGTCTCGTCGCGGAGCGGCCGCGCCCTCCGGCTGGACCGGGTGCTGGTCCGCGGGGCCACGCTGCGCGCCGTGGCCGCAGCGCTGGAGGGGGCCGCGCCGGTCTCGCCGGAGGGCCTGTTCCTGTCCGACCATTACGGCGTCCGCGTGGAGATCTCCGCGGGCGAGGAGGCCGGGGAGGCGCTGGACACCGCGCCGACCGCGCGCACGGCCCTGGCCTGGGTGCCACCCGAGGCGCTCTGGCCCGAGATCCAGGCGATCCGGGCGGTGCACGATCCGCAGGTCGACCGCTGGCCGCCGCACGTGAACCTCCTGTTCGGCTTCGTGCCCGAGTCGCGCTTCGAGGCGGCGCTGCCGCTGATCGCGGCGGCGGCGCGCGAGGTCGGGCCCTTCACCGCGGTGCTCGAGGGCACGCGCGGGTTCCAGCACAGCGAAGACGCCACGGTCTGGCTGGACCCCGCCGCCTCCGGCGCGGCGCCCTGGGCGCGGCTGCACGAGGCGCTCGTGCGCCGCTTTCCGCGCTGCCGGGGACGCGCCGAGGGCTACACGCCGCACCTGACGCTGGGTCGCGGGGAGCGCGGGGAGCGCATGGAGCGCGGGGACGATACGGTGCGCGTTCAAGCCGACTGGGCCGCCCGGCTGGGCCGCCGGGAGGCTTCTGTCGGCGAGCTGGTCCTGCTGTCGCGGCGCGGCGCCGAGCCGATGCAGGCGCGGGCCCAGGTCGCGCTGGGCAGCGGCGCCACGCGCTGGGCGGTCGAGGCCGCGGCGCCTTTCGCTCCCGGCGCCGCAAGCCCCGGCGC
>NZ_ASRX01000062.1 GCF_000601485.1 Chondromyces apiculatus DSM 436 | reverse complement strand
AGGCGGCGGCGCGGGTCCTGGCCGAGGCGGCGGGGCGCGAGGCGGGGCGCGTGGAGGCAGCCGACGCGCGGGAGAAGGCGCGGGCGGAGGCGGAGGCGCTGCGGGATGGGCGGCTCGATGCGCTGATCGCGCGGCTCGATCAGGCGTCGCGCGACGTGGCGGAGAACGCGCGGGCGCAGGCGGCAGAGGTGACGGCGCTCGCGGAGGCGGCGACGGCGCGGGCGGCGGCGTTCGATGCGCAGGCGGAGGCGAGGCTCGCGGCGCTCGCGGAGGGCGCGCAGGCGGCGCTGGCGGCGCAGGCAGCGCGGATCGCGGGCTTCGAGGAGCGGCTCGAACGGGACCGGGCGGAGAACGCGGGGGCCCTCGGGGAGCGGCTCGCGGCGCACGCGCGGGAGCTCGGAGAGGGGCTGCGGGGGACGGGGGCGCTCGTGCACGAGGCGGCGGATCTGCTGCGCGCGGGCGGGGCGGAGATGAGCGCGGTCTCGGAGATGTTCACGGCGGCGGTGGACCGCTACCGCGAGGCGAGCGACAGGTGGCTCGACAGCCTCGGGGCGGTGGAGGAGGCGCTGGAGCACAAGGGGCGCGGGGAGACCGCGGACCTGCTCGGGACCTACCTCGACCAGACCCGCGAGGTGTTCGATCACTCCCTGAGGTTCCAGCGGGAGCTCTTCTCGGAGCTGCGGGCGCTCCGGAACCGGTCGAGCTGACAGGCGATGCTCGATCCCGCCGCCACCCCCGAGGAGGAGTCCTCCGAGCTGTCCGCCATCTGGCCGGTGTTCGGCGACTTGATGGCCTGTCTGTTCGGGCTCTTCGTGCTGTTCTTCGTGTGGGCGGTGGCGTTCCAGGTGGACCTCGCGGGGGACCTGGAGGCCGAGCGCGCTGCGCGCGCCGAGGAGCGCGCGCGGCTGGAGACGCTGGAGCGGGCGCTCGCAGGTCCGCTCGCGGCAGGCAGGATCACCCTCACCGACGGGCGGATCGGGATCCGGGGCAGCATCCTGTTCGGCCTCGGCTCGGCGGAGCTGCAGCCGGAGGGGACGGAGGTGCTGGAGGACATCGCGCCAGCGCTGCAGGCGTACCTCGCGGAGCACGATGAGCTGATCATGGTCAGCGGGTTCACGGACGATCAAGCGGTCGCGGTGTCGGCGCGGAGCTTCCAGGACAACTGGGAGCTGTCGGTGCAGCGCGCGCTCAAGGTGACCCGCGCGCTCGCCGCGGCGGGGGTTCCGTCGGGTGAGCTGTTCGCGGCTGGCTTCGGCGAGGCCCACCCCGTGGCGCCCAACGACACGCCCGAGAACCGCGCCAGGAACCGGCGCGTGGAGATCTCCCCCATTCCCCGGCACCACGCCGCGGGATCGCACCCGGCACCCGCCGGGGTGGACGCGCGGTGAGCGGCGCGGAGAGCGACGGCGCGGAGAGCGACGGCGCGGAGAGCGACGGCGCGGAGAGCGACGGCGCGGAGAGCGACGGCGCGGAGGAAGAGGCACGCGCGCTGGAAGGGCGCCTGGCCCGGCTCGCGGACGAGGGGGGGCGCGCGATCGATCCGCCCGGGTTCCGGTTCGCGGAGGCGCTGCTGGAGCGGGCGCGGGGGCTCGGTGGGGGCGCGGGGGCGCGCCTCCTCGGGCGGGCCAGCGAGCGGCTCGACCTCCTGGAGGCAGCGTTCCTCCGCAGGCGAGAGGAAGCACGCGCAGTGATGCGCGCGCTCGGCGAGGCAGGTCTGGAGACACCGGAGGAGGTGCAGGTCGCGCTCGACCTGGGGGACCTGCCGGAGGCCACGCGGGTGGCGCGCCGACACCTCCGACCGCGGCCTGCCCCGCGGGAAGCACCGCGCCGGCCCTGGCTTGCGAGGCTCCGGGAGGAGGCTGCCACGTCGTTCCAGGAGTCGGTCGGGACCGCGCGCGCCACGCTCGCGGTCGCTCGCGCCGCGGATCGGGTGCCTCCTTCGGCGGGGCCGTACAATCCACAGGCCCTCGCCGTCCGTGCACTGCTCACTGCCGAGGGGCTCTCGCCGGCCTACGTGCACGCCCTGCTGGAGGAACTCGACGACCTCGCGGCGCTGGAGGCGACCATCGCGCCACCGAGTGCATCGGCGAAAATCCGCTCCGACCGAAAGGGGACGGAGAGCAGGCAGCCACGTCGCCGCACGCGTACGTAGTACACTGAAGGACATGCTTCGAACGACAGGCGTGCTGCTCGGCGCCGTCCTCGCGTCGGCCCTCGTCACGCTCGGGTGCGCGTCGGAGTCCCAGGCGCTGCGGCGCTCGGCCCCCAAGCTCGAGCTGAAGCCCTGCGGCAAGGAGAAGGTGGTCCACGGAGAGGGCTACGACGCGGCGGCGCGCGAGTGCATCTGGAAGGCGTACCTCGCCCGCGATGCCGCCGAGTTCACCACCACCCACGTCACCATCGAGGGCGACCCGATCGCGTACACGATCCAGATCAAGCCCGACGTGGTGGTCACCGTCGACAATCAGGATCGTTACGGCCAGAAGGGCGTGTCCACCCACACCTGTCAGGCCATGGAGCGCATCCGTCAGGAGAAGCAGCCAGAACGCTTTGGCTTTGCCCTGACCGGGTGCGTGGGAGGCGGCATGACCCGCCTGGCCGTCCCCTGAGGGCTGACCCTCGGCATGGCGCGCGGCGTCGCCCGACCCTGCATTGCAGCCTTCTCGTGACGTAGACGCGGGCCCTGTCAGGGCCTACTCTTTCGAGATGCTGCCCGCCTTGGGGCCGCCCGAGGAGGTCATCGCCTCCTTGCCCGGTTTCACTCACCCACCCTCGCCCTTCCTCGACGGGAACAGGCCAGGGCGGTGATGCACCCTGGACCATCGAACGCCAGAGGATCCCGCCATGCTCGAGCCTGTCAGAGATGCCACCGATCCGCAGCTTTTCCTCGAAGCTGCGGGATGCACCCACGTGGGCATGATCCGGGACTCGAATCAGGACAGCTTCGCGCTCATCGAGTCGATGGGGCTGTTCCTGCTCGCGGACGGCATGGGTGGGCGCGCCGCAGGCGAGATCGCGTCGCGGATGGCGGTGGATACGGTGCGGGGCTTCTTCGACGACCCCGACGCGACCTGGCCCATCGCGCTCGGTCCTCCGAGCAGCCGGAAGGGCAACACGCGCTACGTGGACCAGGCGCTACCGCTGCTCGTCGCGGGGATCCAGCTCGCGAACGGGCGGATCTTCGCGGCGGCGCGGCGTGATCGGGACAAGCGCGGCATGGGCACCACCTTCGCCGGGGCGCTCGCGCGCGACGGCTTCGTCGCCATCGCGCACGTGGGCGACAGCCGCGTCTACCGCTACCGGGAAGGCCAGATGGAGCTGCTCACGCGCGACCACTCGCTGCTCAACGAGTGCATCCGGCTCGGCCACATCCAGCCCGAGGACGCGGCGTCGTTTCCGCTGCAGCACGTGATCACCCGCGCGCTCGGCACCGAGGAGATGGTGGAGGTGGAGACCCGCATCGAGGAGGTGCGCTGCGACGACGTGCTGCTCCTCTGCTCCGACGGGCTCTCCGGTCCTGTCTCGTCGGACGAGATGGCGGAGATCCTCGACGCGCACGTGGACGTCAACATCGCGGTGCGCCGCATGGTCCAGCGCGCCAACGAGCGCGGCGGGCCGGACAACGTGACCTGCATCCTGGCCCGCTGGAGCGACGCCGCAATGGGCGGCAACCGGGGCCGTCAGGCGACGACGCCGACCACGCCCGCGCCTGCTCCCTGATTTTCCGAGGCAAGCGTTCGCGCGAACACGCAATGCACGAGGTGCACGCGGGCGCGTTCGCGTGAGGCACGCGCCCGATGTTGCGCCGCCGGTCTTCGTGCTAAGCGCCACGCCCCCATGCAGTCTCACCGGCGCGCACCCAACCTTCACGAGGCTGCCCGCGAGCCCGACTTCATCGAGGTCATCGGCTCGCGCGAGCACAACCTCCACATCGAGCGGCTCGAGGTTCCGAAGCGGAAGCTGGTGGTCTTCACCGGCGTGAGCGGGTCGGGCAAGTCGAGCCTGGCGTTCGACACGCTCTACGCCGAGGGGCAGCGCCGGTACGTCGAGACGCTCAGCTCCTATGCGCGCCAGTTCCTGGGGCAGATGCAGCGGCCCGACGTGGAGCACCTCCGGGGGCTGTCGCCGACGATCGCCATCGAGCAGAAGAGCGCGTCGAACAACCCGCGCTCGACGGTCGGGACCATCACCGAGATCTACGACTACCTGCGCCTGCTCTATGCGCGCGCGGGCGAGCAGCACTGCCACAAGTGCGGCAAGCCCGTGCAGGCGCAGACGCCGGAGCAGATCGCGGCCGAGATCCTGGCGCTGCCCGAGGGGGCAAGGGCGACGCTGGTGGCGCCGCTGGTGACGCACCGGAAGGGGGAGTTCCGCGAGCTGTTCGACGACCTCAGGGCGCGCGGGTTCCTGCGGGTCGAGGTGGACGGCGAGGCCATCCGCCTCGACGAGGTGCCCGAGGGGAACCTGAAGCTCGCGAAGCACGTGAAGCACACCATCGGCCTCGTGGTGGACCGCATCCCGGTCACGCCCGACAACCGGCAGCGGCTGGTGGAGGGGGTGGAGCTCGGGCTCCGGGAGGGCAAGGGAGAGCTGCAGGTCGCCATCGAGGGCGGGTCGAGCAAGTCGAGCAAGTCGAGCAAGTCGCAGAAGAGCGCGGGCACGACGCTGACCTTCAGCGTGAACCGGGCTTGCTGCGGGCAGAGCTTCCCGGAGCTGAGCCCGCAGAACTTCTCGTTCAACAGCCCGCTCGGGATGTGCGGGGCGTGCAACGGGCTCGGGACGCGGCTGGAGGTGGATCCGGAGCTGGTCATCCCCGACGGCTCGCTGTCCATCCGCGATGGGGCCATCGCGCCGTGGGCGTCGGCGATGGCGCGCGGGGAGGGGTGGACGTTCCGCATCGCGGAGTCGGTGGCGAAGGCCTGCAAGGTGGACCTCGACGTGCCGTGGAAGCGGCTCGGGGCGAAGAAGCAGCGTCTGGTGCTGTTCGGGATGGAGGGGCAGAAGATCGCGGTGGCGTGGGGGAAGGAGGGGAGCGAGAGCCACGGGACGTTCGGGATGACCTGGGAGGGGGTGATCCCGGGGCTGATGCGCCGCTTCCGCGACTCGACCTCGGACACGGCGCGCGAGCAGTACCGGCGCTTCATGCGCGAGGTGGCGTGCGACGTGTGCGAGGGGCGGCGGCTGCGCCCGGAGACGATGGCGGTCTTCCTCGCGGGCAAGAGCATCGCCGACGTGACGGGGATGACGGTGAAGCAAGCCATGGGGCACTTCGAGGCGCTGACGTTGAGCGGGGCGCGGCAGCAGATCACCGAGGGGGTGCAGCGGGAGATCGCGAGCCGGCTCGGGTTCCTGCTCAACGTGGGGCTCGATTACCTGACCCTGAACCGCGGGGGGCCGACGCTGAGCGGGGGCGAGGCGCAGCGCATCCGGCTCGCGAGCCAGCTCGGGAGCGAGCTGAGCGGGGTGATGTACGTGCTCGACGAGCCGAGCATCGGGCTGCACCAGCGCGACAACGGGCGGCTCATCGCCACGCTGCGCAGGCTCCGGGACCTCGGCAACACGGTGCTGGTGGTGGAGCACGACGAGGAGACGGTGCGCGCGGCAGACCACGTGATCGACTTCGGTCCGGGCGCGGGGCACCTCGGGGGGAAGGTGATCGCGGCGGGGACGCCGGAGGAGATCGAGAAGGACCCGGACAGCCTGACGGGCGCGTACCTGTCCGGCCGCATCAAGATCGAGACGCCGAAGGAGCGGCGCGCGCCAAGGGCGTGGATCGAGATCCTGGGGGCGACGGAGCACAACCTGAAGGACATCCATGTGAAGGTGCCGCTCGGGGTGCTCGCGGCGGTGACCGGGGTGAGCGGGGCGGGGAAGAGCAGCCTGGTGAACGGGATCCTGCTGCCCGCCCTCGGGCGAGAGCTGCACGGGGCGCTCGATCCGGTGGGCGCACACCAGGGGATCAAGGGGCTCGATGCGCTCGACAAGGTGATCGCCATCGACCAGAAGCCGATCGGGCGCACGCCCCGCTCGAACCCGGGGACGTACACGAAGGCCTTCGACCAGATCCGGGAGCTGTTTGCGCAGCTCCCCGATGCGCGGGCGCGCGGGTGGGAGTCGGGGCGGTTCAGCTTCAACGTGAAGGGCGGGCGCTGCGAGTCGTGCCACGGCGACGGGGTGGTGAAGGTGGAGATGCACTTCCTCGCCGACGTCTACGTGACGTGCGAGCTGTGCAAGGGGAAGCGCTACAACGAGCAGACGCTGTCGGTGCGCTACAAGGGCAAGAGCATCGCCGACATCCTCGACACGAGCATCGACGAGTGCCTGAAGCTGTTCGAGGCGGTGCCGGCGCTGAAGCGGATCCTGATGACGCTCGCGGAGGTGGGGCTCGGCTACATGAAGATCGGGCAGAGCGCGCCGACGATGAGCGGCGGCGAGGCGCAGCGGGTGAAGCTGTCCCGGGAACTCGGCAAGAGCCAGACGGGGCGGACGCTCTACGTGCTCGACGAGCCGACGACGGGGCTCCACTTCGAGGACATCCGGAAGCTGCTGGGGGTGCTGCAGCGGCTCGTCGAGGGGGGGAACACGGTGGTGGTGATCGAGCACAACCTCGACGTGATCCGCTGCGCCGACTGGCTGATCGACATCGGGCCCGAGGGCGGCGATGGGGGCGGTCGCGTCATCGCGGAGGGCACCCCGGAGCAGGTGGCCCGGGTGCAGGCGTCCTACACGGGGCAGTTCCTGCAAAAAATGCTGAGCTGATGCGGCGCGGATGCGGCGGGGGCCTCACCGCCCTGCGCGTCCCTCCGCGGGTTCCTGGACTGGGGCCGCCGTCTTCCGCCATGCTGTACGGCGCGCATGTTCCTGCACGCCACTCGCCCGACCCTCGCCGCACGCCGCCTTCTTCATCCGCTCCTCGCCGCCGCGCTGCTGGTGCTGCCGGGGTGCGCCGCCGAGACCGGCGAGGTCGCCGAGACCGGCGAGGTCCCCGGGGGAGAGCGCCTCGGGGAAGGGACGGCAGCGCAGGTGGTGTGCGCGGAGGGGTCCACCGTGCCGGGGATCGACGTGTCGTACTGGCAGCAGGCGATCGACTGGGAGGCCGTGGCGGACTCCGGGGTGCGCTTCGCGATCGCGCGGGTGAGCCACGGGGCGATCGACACGCTCTTCGACGAGAACTGGGCGGGCATCAAGGATGCGGGGCTGATCCGGGGGGCGTACCAGTACTACCTCGCCGACATGGATCCGCTGGAGCAGGCGGAGATCATGGTCGACGCCATCGGGCAGCTCGGGGAGAAGGACCTGCCGCCGGTCCTCGACGTCGAGTCCGACGAGGGGCAGGACACGCAGACCATCCTCGACGGGATCACGCTGTGGCTCGATCGGGTGGAGGAGGCCACGGGGCGCAAGCCGATCATCTACACGGGGAAGTACTTCTGGCAGGACCACGTGGGGAGCGACGCCTTCGTCGACTACCCGCTCTGGATCCCCAACTACAGCAACGAGTGCCCGGACCTGCCGAACAATACGTGGAGCGACTGGACCTTCTTCCAGCACTCGTCGACGGGCTCGGTGCCGGGCATCCAGGGCAATGTGGACCTCGACGTGTTCAACGGGACGTACGAGGAGCTGGAGGCGTTCGCGCGCGGTGAGCTGGCCGCGGCGTTCGTGAGCCAGTCGTTTCCGTATGCCAGCCAGGGGCCGCTGCAGATCGAGGCCGGCGAGGCGGTGGAGGTGTCGCTCGAGCTGCGCAACGTGGGGTCGCGGGCGTGGAACGAGGGGACGCACCTGGCGACGACGGAGCCGCGCGGGCGGGAGAGCGTGTTCGCGGGGGCGGAGTGGCCCTCGGCGAGCCTGCCGGCCGCGGTGGTAGGGACCGTGCTGCCGGGAGAGACGTACCAGTTCACGTTCAAGCTCCATGCGCCGCTGACGCCAGGGGTGCACGACGAGTTCTTCGGGCTCGTGCACGTCACGGACAGCGGGGAGACGTGGTTCAGCGATCCAGGGCAAGGCGGGCCGCCGGACAACCAGCTCGAAGGGATCTTCGAGGTGGTCGCCGGAGAGCCGGAGGTGCCGGAAGAGCCTGAAGAGCCCGAGGTGCCGGTCGATCCGGAGGTGCCGGAGGGCGGCGAGGGTGCGGACACCGAAGGCACGACGGGCAGGGGAGCGCTGTGCAGCGCGCGGCCTGGCGCGGTGGGGCGAGAGGGCTGGATGCTCGCAGCACTCGGGGTGCTCGGGGTGATGCGACGCCGACGCTCCAGGGGCTGAGTAGCGCTTTCGTTGCAGGACAGTAGCGCACGTGGACTTACACGGGTGATGGCGTGTCCTGCACGCGCGGCGCTCGGAGATCATGGCGCCATCGCCACGTCACGAGGCGGTGCGGTGCGGGTGAACCTGCGCTGACACCCGGAGGTTGCGTGAAGCGCTGCCCCCTGTGCCCGTTGTGTTTGCGAGAGCCATTTGGTTACGTTCCAGACGCTGCCGGCTCTCGGCAAGCAACACCGATCGCAAGGAGACACGCGTGCAAGCTTTAACGTTCAGCCGTCTGGTAGGTCTGTCGTGCGCCCTCGTGGGCGGGTTCTCGTGCGTGGCCGACGGGGCCCCGCAGCAGACCACAGGCATCACCTACCGTCTTCCCACCCTCGCCGAAGATCTCGGAGAGGGCGCTACAGTGCCCTCGACGCTCCGCGCCGCGTACATCGCGTCGGTGCAAGCCAGAGCCTCCGAGGCCTACCGGCCCCGGCATGGCGGCGCTGCCATCCACGCCCACAATCCGTCGCAGAGGTTCGACGCTGCCATCACGACCCAGGGCGTGGCCCTCGCGCCAGCGGATGCCAGTGCTGGCTGGAGCTGGTCTGTGTCCACCGTCGCGTATGGCTGCGACGGTGCGCTCGAGGCGGTGCAGGACAGCGCGCCCGAGATCGACGAGGCGCGCGTCACGTACCGGCGGGGTGACCTCGAAGAGTGGTACGTGAACGGGCCCCTCGGTCTGGAGCAGGGGTTCACGCTCGCCTCGGCACCTGTCTGTCGCGCGGCGGGTGGAGGCCTGGTCACCGTGGCGCTGGAGGCAGGGGGCTCGCTCGAGCCGATGCTCGATGCCGACGGCACCGGGCTGGCCTGGAACGACACGGATGGGCAGCCCGTGCTGCGCTACACCGATCTGCACGTGGTCGATGCCACCGGGCGGGTGCTCGCCTCACGCATGGTGCTCGATGACGGTCGGGTCTCGCTGCAGGTCGACGACACCGGGGCGACGTATCCGCTGGTCGTCGATCCGCTCGTCGCCACCCAGCAGGCCAAGCTGCTCCCAGCTCTCGGCGGGGAGACGAACGACTACTTGGGTATGTCGGTGGCCATCAGCGGAGACACCGCAGTGGTGGGTGCCCACGGCGTCAATGAGACCATCCACACTTCCATCTGGGAGCCGGGCGCCGCGTACGTGTTCGTCCGCTCCGGTACCACCTGGACCGAGCAGGCCAAGATCACGACTCCGGATTACGATTACAGCAATCAGAGCGGCCAGTTCGGCCGGCGCGTGGCGATCAACGGGGATACCCTGCTCGTCGCAGCAAGCACGAGAGGGTACCGGCCGGCGTCGACGCCCTACCAGCAGGTGGGCGAGGTGTTCGTCTACCTCCGCTCCGGGACCTCTTGGAGCCTGCAGCAACGGCTGATGGCCTCGGACTGGGCAGCGTTTGCGCGCTTCGGGGAGTCGCTCGCTATCGAGGGGAACACCGCCGTCATCGGGAGCTTCACCGATGACGTCGGCTCGGACTCGGGCTCGGCGTACGTGTTCGTGAGGTCCGGCTCCACCTGGACCCAGCAACAGAAGCTCGTCGCTTCGGACGCTGCCGGAGGAGACAACTTCGGTCGGTCCGTGGCGATCAGTGGGGACAGGGTGCTCGTGGGCTCCGAGTTCGACGACGTCGTCACCAGCACCGACAACAGGGGCTCCGCCTACGTGTTCGTCCGTAGCGGCTCCCCCGCGGCATGGACGCAGGAAGCCAAGCTCACCGGCTCCGACAATGGGCCGAATGGCAGGTTCGGCTACTCGGTGTCTCTCAGCGGCGACACCGCCGCCGTGGGGGCCTTCCTGGTCGTCGCTCCCTACGCCGAATCGGGCGCGGCCTACGTCTTCTCGCGCAACCCTTCCACGTCCGCGTGGAGCCAAGACCAGAAGCTCGTGCCCTCCTCACCGTCGATCTACGAGCGTTTCGGCTCGAGCGTGGCGATCAGCGGCAACACCCTCATCGTGGGCGCCGCCGCAGGCGATGCTCCGAGCACCTCCGATACGGGCTCGGCCTATGTGTTCCGCCGCGCGGGGAGCCCTGCTACATGGACGCAGAACCACGAGTTCTTCGCCTCCGATGGGGCAGCCAACGATCTCTTCGGAGATGCGGTGGCCCTCGACGGGGACACCGCCCTGATCGGCGCCTGGCAAGACGATGATGGCGGCTCAAGCTCGGGCTCGGCCTACGTCTTCACCCTCGCCGACGTGCCCTGATCAGGTCCGCCCACGGGCCCCGAGGCGCTGCCCGCCATGACAGCGGCAACACTTCGGGGTCGTGGGACCCTCCTTGATCACACCACCAACATTCACGCCACCAACATCTCTGTCTTCGGGGCCACGCGGCGCCAAGCAGCAAAGCAGGGGCTTTCGATCTCTCGGGATCGACCTCTCGGGATCGACGGCTTCGTGCCCAGAAGACCCATGGAACCAAGGGGATGGAGTCCCCGAAGACCCACTCCACAGGTCTTCCACACCTGAGCGTCCATCTGGTAGAGAGCCGAGGTCCATCGCCCGAAGGCTGCTCGGATGTCGCGTGCCAAGACCCCCCCGCCGAACACCGCGCCCGCCGCCCGGATGGCGGAGCTGCTGGCAGCGACGGAGCCAGAAGCGGCGGAGGTGCTGGGGGAGCACGCGCGGAAGCACTTCGAGCGCACGCGGAAGAAAGCCGCGCGGGCGCCCGTGCCGCTCAAGGAGCTGGTGCAGAAGGCGACCAAGGGGGCGCAGAGTCGGGCGCAGGACGCGCAGGACGCGCAAACCGAGGTGGCCGCGGGGGAGCGGTCGTACCAGCACGAAGGGCCGACGAAATCGAAGGTGCTGAACGCCTTCGTGCACGAGCTGGGGAGCGAGAGGCTGGTGTCGGTGGACACGGCCGTGCTGCACGAGGAGGTGCTGGCGCCGAAGCTGTTCGAGCTGGCGCGGCGGTACATGGTGCGGCTGCTGATGATCATCGGGCGCACGGATACGGCGCTGGGGGTGGCGCCCATGGTCCGGCCGGTGGTCAACGAGATGGGGGCGCGGCTGCACCTGCGCCAGGCAGCGCGAGAGCAAGGGGCGCTCGGGGACATCGCGCGCGACTACGTGGAGCGGTACGAGCGGCAGGGGAGACCGGAGCGGGACGATCGGGAGGCGAGCTGCATGATGGCGGCGTTCGCGGGGCGGCTGCTCGGGTACGCGGAGGCGAAGCTCGGAGAGCACGTGCGCGACGAGGTGCGGGAGGCACTGCTGGTGATGCTGGAGAGCGGACGCGCGACGTCGCGGCGCAGGAGGACGCCTCCACGGCAGGCCTCCGCGGCAGCATCGCCGGCGGCGTCGGAAGTACGGGCACGGGCAGGAGGCGAGGGGGCGACGGGCGAAGCAGCACCGCAGAGTCTCCTGCCGAAGAAGCTGTCCCCGAGGAAGCGGCCGCAGTGAGGCGCGCTGTGCGCAGCGGCTGGACCACGCGCGCAGCCGGTTGAAGAGGTTCGCGCTCTCCCGGCGATGCGCGTTCCGGTGAAGCGGTACGTGACAGAAGGCAGGTGAAACGCAGGCGAGAGTGCGCATGGGGATGCGCGCTGCGCACGTCGATGCGCACCCCCGTGATCGTGCGTGGACCTTGCCCGCGCGACTCGGGATGGTCTACGAGAAGGGCGCTCTCGTGGGCGCGGTGCGACGCCGCGCCGGAGAATCTGGATCATGGAAGGCAACGAACTCGTTGCAGCGTCTCGGCAGTTCAGCGCCGAGAATCGCGCGCGCAGCACCTGGTACGTCCTGTCTACGTTCGCGCTGCTCGCAGCCGCGTGCGCCGTTGCGGCGACTGCGCCCTGGTTGCCGGTGCGCATCGCTGCGAGCGTGCTGCAGGGATTGCTCATCGTGCGGGCGTTCATCCTGTCCCACGACTTCCAGCACGGCGCCCTCCTGCGCCGCTCGAAGTGGGGGAAGGCGCTGTTCACCGTCTACGGGCTCCTGGTGCTCACGCCCCCCCGGGCCTGGCGGCAGACGCACAACTACCACCACGCCAACACGGCCAAGATCGTGGGCGCGCAGATCGGGTCCTACCCGGTGATGACGGTGGAGATGTGGCGCCGGGCGCCGAAGGGGCGGCGGTGGATGTACGCGGCGGCGCGGCACCCGCTGAACATCCTGTTCGGGTACCTGACGATCTTCCTGTTCGGGATGTGCCTGTCGTCGTTCGTGCGCAAGCCGAAGGAGAACTACGACTCGCTCATCGCCCTCCTGCTCCACGTCGGGCTGGTCGGAGGGCTGACCTGGTTCTTCGGGTTCGACGTGGCGTTCTTCGCGCTGGTGCTGCCGCTGATCATCGCCTGCTCGTTCGGGGCTTACCTGTTCTACGCGCAGCACAATTTCCCCGACATCCACATCGAGCCACGCCAGACCTGGACCTTCCACCGAGCGGCGCTGGAGTCGTCGAGCTACATGCGCTGCGGTCCGGTGATGTCGTACTTCACCGGCGACATCGGGCTGCACCACGTTCACCACCTGAACGCTTCGATCCCGTTCTACCGGCTGCGCGAGGCGATGGCGGCGATTCCAGCCCTCCAGGTGCCGCCCGCGACGAGCCTGCACCCGCGCGACATCGTGGCCTGCCTCAAGCTGAAGGTCTGGGATCCGGTCGCACAGAGAATGGTGCCCTTCCCCGAGGAGCCGAGCCCATCGGCTTGACGCGGTCCCGAAACGGGAGAGACACTCTCTCCCGAGAGGTCGGGCTGTAGCTCGACCTCCTTGGCAGCTAGGGGGCCGACGATGGCGCGTTCGGTGCTGCTGGTGGACGACGACAATTCCAGTCGCGTGGCGCTCATGCTTCTCCTGGAGGAGGAGGGGTTCGTGGTGGAGACCGCCGTTTCCTTTGCCGATGCAAAGGCGCGGATCGGGCGAGGGACGCGCTACGATCTGGTGCTCCTGGACCAGCAGCTCGGGGATGGACGCGGGTCGGATCTCCTGCCGCTGGTGCGCGAGCATTCTCCCGGAGCGCGTGTGGTGCTGGTGAGCGGCAATGCGAAGCACGCGACAGTCGACGTCAGCGGCTTCGATGCGGTGATCGAGAAGGCCGCTGGCTTCCCCGAGATGCTCGCGCAGATGGTGCACGTGCTCGGCTGAGATGCGTGACATGCGCTCGTGGCCCGAGGCCGTGGGCGGACCAGCCGCTGCTTGACCCGCCCAGCACGCACACATAGCCTTCTGCGTCATGGCGGGCCCTGGTTCCACCCCGCGCGGTGCGCAGGGCGCTCACCCGGAGCACTCGAACGGCCCGCCGTCGTCGCGCCGCTTCCGGGTGGTGGTGGTCGACGACGACATCGACGCGCTCCATGACATCTCCACGATCCTGGCGACGGACATGGATGTCGTGACGTGCACGACCGCGGAACAGGCCCTCAAGCTCCTGTCCGCCTCGCGCTTTCACCTGATCTGCGTGAGCCTCGGCGGCTCGGGGACGGGCGGCGTGGAGTTGCTCGATCGGGCGACGCAGCTCCATCAAGGAACGAGCGGGCTGCTGATCACGGCGAGCGAGGGATACAGCCGCGGGCAGAAGCAGAGCCGTCATCACGTGCTCCTTCGGCCCTTCGACGCAGCGCGGCTACGATCGCTGGCGCTGCGGCTCGCGCAGCTCACGGAGATGAAGCGTTCGGTGCAATCGCTCACGGACTCGGTGATGGCTCCGGACTCGTCACGGGCGGCGCCACCCTCGTCGCGGCGTCTGTCCGAGGCTTCGCCCCAGAGCGAGCCCACCGGGCAAAGGTCGTCGCGTCCTCCTGGTGACCCTCCCGAGCGCCCTCACGACGTGCCGCCACCACCCTCCAGCCGCGACGTGCGACGCTGATCTGGCGCTCGCTGGAGAGACTGCGCCGCGAGGGCGCCTGAACGACACCGCTCTGCGGAGAAGGCCGTGCTGTCAGCCCTCTTCGAGGGGGTTGCTCAGCTCGTCGAGCAGGCCAGTGCTTCCTTCGAGGGGAATGGCGCGCGCGAGGGCCACCCGCTCAAGGACGACAGCCAGACCCATCACGTTGCCCACCTCGGGCAACCAGGCGCAGCTCCCGTCCCAGAGATCGAGCCGGATCCCCCGACGCTTGCCTTCTCCAGGAGCTGCCTGGCGCACGTCGGAGGAAGGAACCGCCACCCGATCGATCTGCGACCAGGAGAGGCGCCGCACCCGCGGGAAGCTGAAGCCAAAGAGCTCGCGGAGCTCCACGCCGTCCGGGTGCACGATGACGCCGCGCATCTGCTCGCGAAGGACAGCGGCGATGGCGCTCGTGCAGAGGATGATCGCGCAGACGCTCGAAGGGATGAGGCGGTGGCGATCCCCCTCGACCACGTAGCGGAACAGCCACGAGCTCGAGTTCGCCGCGTGCTGACCGTACAGGATGACGCCGGTGAAGATCGCGGCGAACCCGAGGTACGCGAGTGATGGGAAGCGTTCCTTGATCGGGGGCCCGAAGCTTATCCGCCGCTCGGGCTGGTACGTCATGTCGAAGCCGGGAGGTCTGGAGGGTCGCGCCATGACCTCAGTGTACACGGCTGCGGCGCACGCCTTGGGAGGGGGAATGGCGATTCAGGAGGTGACGAACAGCCGATCCCAGGGACTTTGTCGGGTGATTACTCGCACTTCGACGCCATGAGGGGGTTCGCGCGGAAGTGTTCGAGGCACCAGGGGGAGAGGGTGTCGGTGTAGTCGGCGCAGGGAATGGTGTCCGGAGCGGCTCCCGTCCGGTCCTTGGCGAGGCCCGCTTTGCATTCGACGCAGCACTTGGTGCGCATCTCTTCGGGGGCGGGGGCGGCTCCCGTGGTCGGCTCCGCCCCGCTCTCGGTCGGGGCCATGTCTTCACCGCCTTCGGACTGCACCTCGGGGACATCGGCTTGCTTCGGAGGAGGGGCACACGCCACGAGGGACACGAGGAGGGAGACGGTGAGGGCGGCGATGCACTTGGAGATCATGCAGGCATGCGTTATCGCTGAAAGGGCTGGAAGGCAAAGCCGATGATCCCCCCTGCACGCGCCCCATTGCCAGCGGAACGAGGCGTCCACCCGGGATCACGCGAGGGCGGATCGGCTGCGGGTACAGCGCCGATGGACCGGCCAGGGTTCGCTGCGGGCGTCCGCGCGCTCTTCGGAGGGTTCGGTTTCATCCTGACGAACCCCGACGTCTGGCCTCTCGCGCTGGTCCCCGTGGTGGTCGCCCTGATCGCGACCACGCTCCTCGGCTGGGGCGCCGTCTCCTTCGTCCCGGGACAGGTGCGGTCGCTGATGGGCACGCATGCGGGAGGGTTGCTCTCGACAGCGGTCGAGGTCTTCGCCACCGGCCTGTCCCTGCTCGTGGCCGCGCTGCTCGGCCTCATGCTGGCGCAGCCTCTCTCGGGACCAGCGCTGGAGCGGATCGTGCGGCGCGTCGAGCAACGCCTCGGTGCACCAGCGTGGCCCCCCACGAGCGTGGTGGACGATGTGCTCCGGTCGCTTCAGGCGATGCTCATCCCCTATGCGTTCGGGCTGCCGCTCCTCGCCGCGCTCTTCGTGATCAACCTGTTCGTTCCACCCGCCGTGGTGGTCACCTTCCCGCTCAAGATGGTGGTGACGGCGCTGATCCTCGCCTGGGATCTCGGCGACTATCCGCTGTCGATCCGGGGTGTTCCCATCCAGCGGCGGGTGGTCTTCATGGCGCATCACCCGGCTGCGATGCTGGGCTTCGGGCTCGGGCTCGCCCTGCTCGGCCTCGTGCCGTGCCTGTTCGTGCTGGTGCTGCCGGCTGGCGTGGCGGGTGCCGCCAGGCTGACGGTGGAGATCGAGCGCTGGGAGGCGACGCAGGGGCGAAGCCTGGACCACGCGGCGCGATAAACGTTGCCGTCGGGCGGCTGCACGCTCAAGAAAGCTTCCATGCACGATCGCTTCCTGCGCGCCTGCCGGCGCGAGCCCACCGATGTCACGCCGGTCTGGTTCATGCGTCAGGCAGGCCGTTACATGGCCGAGTACCGTGCACTCCGGCAGAAGTACACGCTCCTCGACATCTGCAGGACCCCTGAGCTTGCGCTCGAGGTGACGCTCCAGCCGCTGCGGATGGGCATGGATGCAGCGATTCTCTTTGCCGACATCCTGCTGCCCCTGGAGCCGATGGGAGCGCCCTTCGAGTTCGCCAAGGGAGAGGGGCCGGTCATTCACGCGCCGGTGCGCGATCGAGGCGCGATCGAGCGGCTGCGGGTCTTCGAGCCCGAGGAAGGCCTGGGTCACGTGCTGCAGGCGGTGCGGTTGATCCGCAGGGAGCTCGACGGGAAGACCCCGCTCATCGGCTTCGCCGGGGCGCCATTCACCATCGCCAGCTATCTGATCGAAGGGGGCAAGTCGAGTGACTACCGCCTCACGAAGCAGCTCATGTGGAGCGATCCCGAGTCGTGGACGCTCCTGATGGGCAAGATCTCGGAGGTGGTCCGGCTGTTCCTGCGGGCACAGGTGGAGGCAGGGGCCCAGGCCGTGCAACTCTTCGATTCATGGGTGGGATCGCTGTCCATCCAGGACTACCGGGAGCATGTCGCGCCCCACGTGCGGTACATCCTCCGCGATCTGGAGACGACTGGCGTGCCGGTGATCCATTTCGGGACCAACACGGCGAGCCTGCTGGAGGAGCAGCGCGACGCCGGAGGTACGGTGATCGGCGTCGACTGGCGCACGCCGCTCTCCCAGGCGTGGCAGCGTGTCGGTCATGATCGCGCCGTGCAAGGGAACCTGGACCCCTTGCTGCTGTGCGCGCCGCGCGAGGTGGCCGAGCGTCGCGCACGCGCGGTGCTCGCGGAGGCCGCCGGAAGGCCAGGCCACATCTTCAACCTGGGGCACGGCATCATTCCGGAGACGCCGGTCGACAACGTGAAGGCGATGGTCGACCTCGTCCACTCCATCCCCACCGCGGAGCTGCACGCTGCCGGAGGTGCGCCCGCGTGACCGTGCGCAAGGTGGTCATCGCTGGCGGGGGGATCACCGGGTTGACCGTGGCCTACCGGCTGCTCGCAGCGGCGCGCTCCGGGGAGTCACCCGCCGTGGAGGTCACGCTGCTGGAAGCGCGACCCACGCTGGGAGGGAACATCCGCACCGAGCGCACCGGAGGGTTCGTGCTCGACGGCGGCCCGGACGCGTGGGTGGTCGCGAAGCCCCACGCCTCCGACCTGTGCCGTGAGCTGGGGCTCGGGGACCGGCTGGTCGACACCGTGGGGCGCAACCGGCGCGTCTACCTCCCGAGGCAAGGGAAGCTTCACGCGATGCCCGAGGGGCTGGTGCTCACCGTGCCCACCCGGGTGCTGCCCTTCGCGGGGACGCCCCTCCTCTCCTGGTCGGCCAAGGCGCGGATGGGGATGGATCTCCTGTTGCCACGCCGCCGTGCCGAGGAGGACGAGTCGATCGGCAGCTTCATCCGCCGCCGGCTCGGAGAAGAGGCGGTGGAGCAGCTCGCAGAGCCTTTGCTCGGCGGCATCTACGCGGGCGACGTGGAGTCGCTGAGCATTCGGTCCACGTTCCCCCAGCTCGCGGCCATGGAGAAGAAGCACGGGAGCATGATCCTCGGGGCGCTCGCGCTGCGGCGAGCACGCGAGAGCGGCCCGGAGCGTGGATCCGCGAGCGCGTTCCACTCCTTGCTCGGTGGGGTCGGGGAGCTCGTCGACGTGCTCGCGAGGCGCGTCGAGCGCGCGGGAGGCCGGATCCTCACGGGGTCTCGCATCGAGGCCATCACGCGCGCGGCCGGGGTGCATGGGGCAGGTCCAGGGGCCACGCCGGAGCTCTCCGCGGAGGACCCCGGCCCTCGCTACCTGGTGCGCGTCGGCGGTCGCGCCGAGCCCGTTCCCGCTGACGAGGTGGTGGTCGCCCTGCCGGCCTACGCCGCGGCGGATGCGGTGAGTGGTCTGGACCTGGACATCGCGGCGGCGCTCCGCCTGATGCCCTACGAGTCCACGGCCACCGTGCTGCTCGGCTACCGGCGCAGCGACGTCCCCCATCCGCTCGACGCCGTGGGTGCCATCATTCCGCGCCCCGAGGGACGACGTGCCCTCGCGCTCACCTTCGCCTCGAGCAAGTGGCCCGGTCGCGCGCCGGACGACGCAGCGTTGCTTCGTGTCTTCCTGGGCGGGCACCGCGACCCTCACGTGCTCGCAAACTCCGATGAAGAACTCATCGCCCTCGCCTGCGAGGAGCTACGGACGCTGCTCGGCGTCACTGCACGTCCGCTCCTCTCAAGAACCTTCCGGTTCGACCGGGCCAGCGCCCAGCCTCTGGTGGGGCATACGGAGCGGCTCGGCGTGCTCCGGCGGCACGTTGCGCGTCACCCTGGGCTCCACTTCGCAGGAGCAGCGTTCGATGGGATCGGCATCCCGGACTGCATCCGTCAGGCGACGGAGGTGGCTCGCGCGATTCTCTCCGGCGGCCCGCGGAGCCCGGAGAAGAGAGAGAACGGCATCCCGCAGCCACGCACCTGAAGCAGCTCTGGCGTAGCGTACTCCGCTCGAAGTGGTGTACGGAGGAGTGTCGACGATGTGCGAACTCCTCGGCATGGACTGCAACGTCCCCACCGACATCGTTTTCTCGTTCACCGGTCTCCGTCAGCGAGGGGGAAACACGGGTCCTCACGCAGACGGGTGGGGTCTCGCGTTCTACGAGGGGCGAGCCGCGCGCGTGTTCCTCGATCCAGGGGCTGCCTGGCATAGCCCCCTCGCGCGTTTCCTCGGTGAGAACCCCATCAAGACGGTCCTCGCCATCGGCCACGTTCGCCGCCGCACCCGAGGGCCGATCTCGCTGGCAAACACCCACCCTTTCATCCGCGAGCTCTGGGGGCGTCACTGGGTCTTTGCGCACAACGGGACGCTTCGCAACGTGCGTCGGCGCAAGCTCGGTCGCTTCCATCCCATCGGTACGACCGACAGCGAGTATGCCTTCTGCTACCTGCTCGAGACGCTGCGGACCACCTTCCCCACGTATCCGCGCAGCCCGCGGGATCTCTGGGAAGCGGTCGCGAAGGTCGGAGGGGTTCTCGGTCGGGACGGCAGCTTCAACTTCCTCCTTGGAGACGGCAGGCATCTCTTCGCGCGATGCGCGACACGCCTCAGCTACATCGTCCGCAAGGCTCCCTTCGGGATCGCCCACCTGTCCGATGACGACGTGGAGATCGATTTTGCCAAGGTGACGACCCCGAACGACCGGGTAGCGGTGGTGGCCACCGCGCCCCTCACGCGCAACGAGGCCTGGAACCAGGGCCGCCCGGGCGAGATGTGGGTCTTTCAGAGCGGAGCGCTGCGCGCCACCCTGCAGTCAGGGACCTAGACCCCCGCTGCACGTCCAGGAGCAGCTCAGCGGGGCAGTCCGTCTACCATCCCGTATGGCCTCATGCGCCGGGGAGACCTGGCGTACAGGGTGCCCTGGTCACTACATCCTCCGGACCACTTACAGACACAGATCCGTGGTTCTCTCGATCATGGTGAAATTCATGATGAATCCACGGGTAGATGTGGCTGAGGGCACCAACCAGGCAACTGCCCGGCCCTTGCAAAGCTCCTCGGTGTCCTCGAAAGTCGGGAGCGGTCGTCGTCAGGGTGGTCGCCAGGGTAGGTGAAGGGGGGAGGGTTCGGGCGGGGCCTCGTAGAAGGCAACGTGCGCTGCTGTCGGTACTGGAAGGCGAAGGAAGCACCGAACGCAGCGTCATGAGGGGAGGGCGCCTTGACGTAGGTCAGGGCGTATCGGTACGCTGAGGCATTAGGCGATCTGGTTCATTTCGAGCCCTTCCGGATCCGTCCTCAGGATCCTGTCCCGGCCAGTCCTATGCAACGAGCCTCGGAATGAGGAAGAATCGATCGCACCAGGGTTCAGGCTCGGGCTGAGAGCGCGTGAGCGACTTCGACGAAAAGACTCGTGTAACGCAGGTGGTCCAGCCCGCACCACCTGGCGGCGGCAAGACGCAGTCCACCGATTGCCTCGTCGTCATTTACACCAAAGAGCCGACGCTGCTGGGAAAGCGGTTCGTGCTCGAGCACAACCCCACCCGGGTAGGGCGCGGAGCCGACAACCAGATCGTGCTCGATGGCGACTCCGTGTCCCGGAGACACGCTCATTTCGAGAACCGTCCCAACCAGCAGGCCTGGCTCATCGTCGATGACGGGAGCACCAACGGAACCTACTGCAACGACGAGCAGATCTCCCGGGAGGTGGTCCTCAAGAACGGTGACCGGGTGAAGATCGGTCCGACGATCTTCAAGTTCCTCTCCGGTGCCGACGTGGAGGCCCAGTACCACGAAGAGATCTACCGCATGACCATCATCGATGGTCTCACCCAGATCTACAACAAGCGGTACCTCCTCGAGGCACTCGAGCGGGAGATCATCCGCGGCCGTCGCCACACCCGCGAGCTCGCGGCACTGCTCTTCGACATCGACCACTTCAAGCGTATCAACGACGTGCATGGCCACCTCGCCGGTGACTTCGTGCTGAAGGAGGTCGCGCGGGTGGTGCAGTCCAGAATCCGTCGTGATGAAGTCTTCGCCCGGTACGGAGGCGAGGAGTTCGCGATCATCCTGCCGGAGACCACCCAGGAAGGCGCCGTCGCGCTGGCAGAGACCCTGCGGCAGAAGGTCGCCGAGCACCTCTTCGTGTTCCAGGCGGACAGCATCCGGGTGACGATCAGCATTGGCGTGGCCACGTTGCTGGAGTCCGACCGCGGCGCGAGCGATCTCATCAAACGGTCGGACGAGAAGCTCTACGAGGCGAAACACAACGGGCGAAACCGGGTCTGCTCCTGAGCCCACCCAGCGCCCCCGCTCCCGCACCTCAGGAAGACCATGCAGAGCACCGAGCTCCCGCGACCCACAGCGGATGCTCCGGGAGATCTACCTCCCCAGGTCGTCGTGCCCCCGCCCGGACCTCTGTCGCGCGCCGCGGCGCTGCGGCTCGAGCAGGTGGAGTGTCCTGCCTTCGGACGTCGGCGAGATAGTCGCGCCAGCATCACGGGGGCAGAGATGCTGCCCATCGTCCTCTCCAGCGGGCGAGGTGCCAACGTCAACGACGTCGACGGGAACCGCTACGTCGACCTGTGCGCCGGGTTCGGTGCCCTGCTCCTCGGGCACACGCCGCCTCCTGTGCAGCACGCCGTGGAAGCGCAGCTGGGTAGGCTCGCGCTGGCGCTTGGTGACGTGTACTCGGCGGATACGAAGATCGGATTGCTGGAGCGGCTGGCCTCGCTGCACCCGGGGCAAGCCCCGAAGGTCCTGCTGGGCCAGAGCGGCAGCGATGGTGTGACCGCGGCGATCAAGACAGCCGCACTCGCCACAGGTCGTCCGGGGCTGCTCGCCTTCGAAGGGGCGTACCATGGCCTTGGTTATGCGCCCCTTCCCGCGTGCGGTTTGCGGGAGAGCTACCGGTCTCCGTTCCAGGCGCAGCTCAATCCGCATGTGGTCTTCGCCCCTTACCCGCGTGGTCCAGACGACGAGGCCGGGACGGCGCGCACACTCGACATGATGGAGCGCTCGCTGCGCGGCGGAGAGATCGGTGCCGTGGTGCTCGAGCCCCTCCTCGGTCGCGGTGGCTGCGTGGTGCCGCCCGATGCGTTCCTGCACGGAGCTTGCGAGGTGGCCCATCGGCACGGCGCTCTGGTCATCGCCGATGAGATCTGGACCGGGCTGGGTCGCACGGGTGCGATGGCCCGCTCGATCGCTCTCGGCGCTGCCGTCGACATCCTTTGCTTCGGGAAGGGTCTCGGGGGAGGGCTGCCGATCTCCGCGTGCATCGCGCCGGAGGCCATCATGGCGTCCTGGTCTGCCGGCATCGAGGTCATCCACACCTCCACGCACTCGGGATCGCCACTCGCGTGTGCAGCGGCGCTGGCCGTGCTCGATGCGCTCCAGGATGGCGCGCTCCCTGCGCGGGCCCAGGCAGTGGGAGCGCGCTGGGTCGAGGAGCTGCGCACCGCGCTCTCAAGTTGTCCATCCGTGGTGGACGTGCGCGGCGTGGGTCTGATGGTCGGCGTCGAGCTGGAATCTGCAGCTCTCGGGCTGCGCGTCATGCGAGGCATGCTGGACCAGGGCTACCTGGTACTCACCGGAGGAACCCAGGGCGAAGTGCTCACCTTCACCCCTGCCCTCGGGATACCGGAGGCACTGCTCTCGGGCGCGACGATGGCACTTCAGCACGTTCTGCAGGACCAGGCGCATCTCGCGTGACGCACGACGGCCTGGCGTAGCGCTCGGGGAACCCAGGTCACAGACGATGGGCACGCTCGGGCGTGGATCGGTACCGCACTCGGACGAGCCCTTCTCCAGCGGTTCGGCCCAGCGTGCTATCTAGCCCCCGTGGGATGGCTAGAGGAGAGCGACGCGCTCCATGCAAGGGTTCAGGACTTCATCGCCGCCACGGGTGGCGGCTCCATGGTCGCACAGGATGACTTCGACACCCTGGCGACGGAGATCGCGCGCTACCAGGCGGCATACTGCGCGCCCGTGAGGCGGTTGTTCCAGGCCCGCGGGACGCTCGCTGAGGTCATCGCCACGGCCGCCCACATCCCCGCGGTCCCCACGGATGCCTTTCGCTTCACGCGGGTGGCGGTACACCCGCGTGAAGCGGATGCATGGGTGTTCCGTACCAGTGGAACCTCGCTCGGACCGAATGCGCGTGGAGAGCACCCGCTTCGTACCGCTGCGACCTACGAGATCGCAGCGCTCACCTGGGGCGCGAAGATGATGTGGCCCGACAGGAAGGCGATGCGGGTGATGGTGCTGGCACCGCCGCTCTCGGATGCCCCCGACTCTTCTCTGAGCTTCATGCTCGACCGTTTCGCGACCCACCTGGGAGGCCACGCGAGCTGGCACTTCCGCGCGCACGGGTCCCGCGCTGAGCTGGACAGCGAGAGTGTCGGGCGTGCTTGTGGTGAAGCATGGGAGGCTGGCGAGCCAGTGCTCGTCCTGGGGACCTCCTTTGCCTTCGTCCACCTTCTGGAGTCGTGCCCGAAGGGGAGCACACGCCTCCCAGAAGGCAGCAGGGTGATGCAGACCGGTGGGTTCAAGGGGCGCTCTCGCGAGGTCGAGGCCAGTACCCTCCGGGCCGAGATCGCGTCGCTCTTCGGCATCCCCGAGCCGCACGTGATCGGCGAGTACGGGATGACCGAGCTGTCCAGCCAGATGTACGAAGAGACGCTGGCGGCCTCGCTCCGGGATGGGCATGCCGCGCCAGGAATCTACCTCCCACCCCCCTGGATGCGCGTCACCGCCGTCGATCCAGTGACCCTCGCAGCACTGCCAGAGGGCGAGCTCGGACTCGCGCGCATCGTCGATCTCGCGAACGTCGACTCGGCAGTGGCCATACAAACGGCGGATCGCGTGCGCGTCACCGGCGCCTCCATCGAGCTCCTGGGTCGCGCCCCTGGAGCGACTCCCCGCGGTTGCTCACTCGCCCTCGATGAGATGCTCGGGGGCAGCTCTTGATGATCGGGGAGGCGGCGCGCCGCGCGCGCCTGGAGTGCGTGCTCACAGCCGCGCAGCGAATCGCCGACCCTTCGGATCCGCTGGGCGTGGAGGCACGGCAGCGGCTGCCAGCGACAAGCGGTCTCTCGCCGGAAGGTGTGGAGCTCGCCCTCACCGCTCACCTGGAGACACACGCCACCGATACCCACCTGCGGTCGCTGCTGTCGACGACCGCGCAGGCACCTCGCTGCCAGGTGGTGCTCTCCGCCAACGTGTGCACCGCCGCGCTCCGGGCGCTCGCCGTCGCCACGGCGACAGCCCCGCGGGTGAGTGCACGTCCCTCGCGGCGAGATCCGGTCGTCGCGGAGCTGGTCGCGAGGGCGCTCCTCGACGACGCGCGGTTCCAGGGGAGCATCGAGATCGTGCAGACGCCCGCCTTGCCAGGGTTGCCGGGTGACGAGTTGCACGTCTACGGAACCGACGCGACGGTGGCCTTGCTGGCCGAAAAGGCGGGGCCGGGTGTCGTCGTGCGTGGACACGGGACCGGGATGGGCATTGCCGTGGTCGATGCGGCGGCAGATGTCGCGGAGGCTGCCCGCGCCATCGCAGACGATGTGGTTCCTTTCGACCAGAGAGGCTGCCTGTCCCCCCGCGTGGTCCTCGTCGAAGGTCCGTCACTGCGCGCGGAGAGCCTTGCCCGTGCCTTGCATCAGGAACTCGATCGCGCGGGAGGGAAGGTTCCCCGAGGACCCCTCGATGACGCTACCCGCTCGGAGATCTCGCTCTACCGCGCGACCATCGAGACCATCGGCACCTGGTGGGAAGGGTGCCATCATGGCGTGGGTCTGGATCCAGACCCGCGAGCGCTGATGCTGCCGCCGCCTGCGCGTGTCGTACACGTCGTGCCCTCCCTGGCCGAGAGGATCGGTGATCTGCTCAAGCCCTGGATGGCGCTGATCTCAGCAGTCGGAGGAGATGGCGACGGCCATCTCCTCGAGGCCGTGCTCCACCAGCTTCCGCATGCCCGCCGCTCTGCGCTCGGACAGATGCAACGACCACCCCTTGACGGGCCGGTCGATCTGCGTCCGCGCTGAACCGGGCGCTGATGCGCTCCACGGCACAGCTATGCTAGCCATGGTCTCATGGCTCCGCGCGCTCCCTCCAGACCACCCCCGCCCCCTCGGGTGGCGGAGGCCCCCGCCCTGCTCGACACGCCGCACGGTGGGCCGATCGCCAGCAGGTCGACACCGCGCCGGCCGGACGTCGCGCACCTTCCGACCGCCACGATCCACGAGCGTGGTCATGCGCGTCTGGACCATGTGCTCGATTTCGTCGGCTTCGTTGCCAAGCCAATACCGCTTTCGTTGCTGCTCGACGAGGCGCCGCGACGCATCGCGTCCATCCTCGGCGCGGATGTGGCGTCGCTCTACCTGCTGGAAGGCGACGGAGATCAGCTGGTGATGCGCGGCAACGTGGGGTTCCCGCGGCATGCGCGCGGCACGGTGCGCCTCGACATCGGTCAGGGGATCACCTGGACGGCCGTCGAACACCTGCGCCCCATCTCGGTCGTGCACGCGCCGGAGCACGAGCGTTACCGAGGTTTCCCGGAGCTCGACGAGGATCGGTTCCCCGTCTTCCTCGCGGCGCCCATCGTTGGCAACGGGCGACCCCTGGGTGCCATCGTGGTGCAGCGCGCCGGGAGCACGGCCTTCAAGCAGCGTGACATCGAGCTGCTCGCCGCGTTGACGGCCCCGATCGCCGTGGCGATTCGCCATGCCCACCTGATCGACGAGTTCAGGGACAGGCGCCAGCGCAATGCCGGGGGGACCCGCAAGGTGACGCTGCCTGGAATGCCCGTCGTCTCGGGCAGGGCCCTCGGCGCCATCGCAGCCCTGCGTCGGCCGGCGACATCCACGCTGGGCACGAGGCCCGAGCACAGCGACAGAAAGCTCCTGCGGAATGCCTTCGACATCGCGGAGCGTGCCCTCGGCGATCTCTTCTCGCGCGCCACCCAGCAGGGCCTCGGCAAGGAGGCGTCCTTCCTCTCGACCTACATGGTGATGCTCGCCGACCAGCGGCTGAAGGAGCGCGCCTTCGAGCTCGTCGCCAGCGGCCACACCGTCGCGCAAGCGCTCAACGCCGTCGCGCGCGAGGTGGCGCGTGCCGCCAACGGCATGGTGGGAGACCCCTTCTTGCAAGAGCGCGCCCGTGACATCGAGGATCTCTGCGATGCGCTCGTGATGCTGGCCTCCCCAGATGCACGCGCCGAGCTTCCGTCGAAGGCGGTGCTGATCGGTGACCAGCTCACCGTGTTCGACCTGCTCATCTCGGCGAGGGCACAGCCAGTCGGAGTGGCCCTCACGGAACGCGCAGGAGCGCGCTCGCGGGTGCTCTTGAAGCTGCTGGGCATCCCCTCGATCGTGGATGTGGTGGGCGGCTTTCGCTGGGCGTCACCAGGAGATGTTGCGCTGCTCGACGCAGAGCACGGGTTCCTGGTGATCAACCCCTCGCGCGCCGAAGTCGCAAGCGTCCGGGCTTTGCGACGCAAGAGCCGAGGCACTCCCTCGCTCCCCGAAGAGGACTCTCCCGAGGAAGAAACAGAGACCGAGGGCGTGTACGTCGTCACGCCTGACGATCTGGCAGGCAGCTAGCAGCGAGCACACCGCCCTCGCCAGCTCGTCCCGGCTCTTTGGCGAGACGCTCTCCGCGAGGGGGATGCTGTGGCAACCGTCGGGAGTGCAGGAACCAAAGGCTCCAGCACTCCGGACACGTAGCGCCTAGCTCTGGGGCTTGGCAGCGTCGGACTGGGGTACAGCCGCCTGCTGGGAGAACTGCTCTTCCTTCTTCGTACGCCACTTCTCAAGGCGTCGCGTTGCACGTCGCTTTTGCTTGGCTCGAACGGCCGGTTTCTGAGGCATGCGCGCTATATAGCGGCTCCGGCCCCGCAGGCCAACACTGAGCTGCTGCCCTTGCGTCCCGACCTGTGGTCTGCTTTGAGCAGACCCTGGCCGACTCGCGGGCCCGGAGATTTTTCAGATGAATACCAGGCTCGTGCACGAGTTTCGCTTCGAGGCAGCGCACCGCCTCCCCAAAGTGCCCCGAGGGCACAGGTGCGAACGTCTGCACGGACACAGCTTTCGCGTGGAAATCGCCATCGAAGGTCGCGTACGCGAAGAGACTGGCTGGGTCATCGATTTTTACGATCTCGAAAAGGCCTGGGCGCCGCTTCACGAGAAGCTGGACCACCACTACCTGAACGAGGTCCCCGGCCTGGAGAACCCCACGAGCGAGATCATCGCCCACTGGATCTGGGAGCAACTGACGCCTTCCCTGCCTGGGCTGTGCCGGGTCACAGTGTTCGAGACCTGCGAAGCCCGCTGCGAATACGAAGGGGGATGACCGGATGAAAACCCTGGTCTGCCGCTGTGAGGACGTCACGCTGCACGAGCTCGACGCCGCCATGGCCCGAGGCTACCTGGATATCGAGTCGATCAAGCGATACACGGGCTTCGGGACCGGCTGGTGCCAGGGGAAATGGTGCCTCGCGCTCTGTGCTCGACTCATCGCCGAGCGGGGCGGAGACGTGCAGAAGCCAATCACCCCGCGCCCGCCGTACCATCCGCTCTCGCTGGCTACCCTCGCCGGGCTCGACGACCTCGATCTGAGCGGCGGCGGCCCGGACCACAGCGCCAAAGACCACGAGCGCTAAGGGCAGCGGCCACTCGCGCAGCCGACGTTCACGGTCAGCTCGAAGGCCCCTTCCGACCAGTACTTGGACACAGCCTCGTGGATGTACCGGACGAGTGTCCCGGAGACAGCGTCCTCCACGTCGATCATCGCCACGAGTTCGGGCATCACCGCCAGACGGGCCACGGGGTCTTCGAGGAACTCTCGCCCGCTGCCGAAGGAAACGGAAACGAGCTGCACGTCGACGTCGATGTCCGTCAACCCGGCAGCCTCGAACTCCTGAACGATCGTCTCGGGCGTCGGCCGCGCTGCAGATGCTGCATCGAGCGCCGCGTTCAGGCTCGTCAGATCCTGCTTCAGCGCACACTCGCGGCCCATGTCACTCAGCTCTGCGAACGAGCCGCGAAGCGGGAGCGCGATCATTGCCTGACCACCGGGCACCAGGAGGCGACGAAGCTCCGAGGTGAGGGCCTGCCTCTCTCCTCGCCTGCAGGTGGGGTGCAAGGAGAAGGCATGCGTGAAGCCATCTTCCGGGAGCGGGACGGGCAGCGCCCCCTCGTGCACCACATAGCTGGTCTGCATGCCGGGCATGCCCGCAGCCTTCGCGCGCGCTGCTTCCAGCACGGCGGCGGAGGAGGTGACGCCGACGAGCTTCCCGCCCGGCATCTTCTCCGCCACCAGCGCGTCGGGGTAGCCGTGCCAGCACCCCAGGTTGACGACGCGTGCCGCATCGTACGGCAGCATCATGTCGAGCAGCAGAGAGGCGAACTGCGACAGATAACGCGGCACCACCACATCTTCGAGGGCCACGGCATCCGCCGCCGAGAGCTGTGGCCCGAACATCACGAGCGCTCCTCCTCCTCATCATCCTCGTACGGAGAGAGCATCCCCAGCGCCTCTTCGGCCAGCTCACCCAGGGTGACGTCCGAGGTCGCGTCCGAGCTGTCGTCCTCCATCTCCACGGTGCGCTTGTCGCCCACGAGGGGTCGCAGCAGCGCGGCGCTGCCTGGGTCACCGATCTCCACCAGAGCCTCGATGGCTGCAGACACCGCGTCGGCATCCGAGTGCTTGAGGAACATCGCCAGCAGCTTGGTCACGCCAGGCTCCGGAACCTCGGCAATGAGGTAGGGCAGCTCGTACAGGGCAGGCGACCCTGCGGGCAGCCGCGCGAGTGCACGCTCGACGCCTTGCGCCACCTCCTTGAAACGGTCGTAGGCGAGCCCCTCCAGCTCCTCTCCAGCAGCGCGGCGCGCCTCCGGGTGCTCCGACGCGAGCACGTCGACGAGGGCATCCACCGCCCGCGGACCTTCATGCTCGCCCAGCAGCGACGACAGGCGGACGAGCCTCAGGACGGCCTCATCCTCGTCCTGCTCTGCCTTCGCTGCCTGGACCGCATTCAGCAGCACATCGAGGGTTTGATCCGGCGGCAGCATCGCCAGCTCGTCGTGGAGCTTGCGCACGGTCCGTTCGGCGTCAAACAGCTTGCCCAGGGTGGTCTCAATGGCTTGGCGATTCGGCACGAACAGGAGCTATCAAGTGGCCGGACCTTTCGCAAGCTGGGCAGTTCTTCGGTGCTGGTATTCCGTCCAGCATCGATGACGTCCGCCCCTTTCCGCGCCCAGAGCACTGCCGGGCGCGGCGCCAGGCGCAGGGACCGGGTAGGCTGACGCCCGAGGCATGCATCCGCTGATCCGAGGCGCTGCTGGCGCTGCCGTCGTGTTCGCTCTGAGTAGCCTGAAAGTGCAGGAGCCTCCTGCAGCGCCCTCGGTCCTCGCCCCGTCGGCTGCCGCACGCACCCAGCGCGCCCTCCTGTCCCCCTCCCCACCGATCCCTGGCCGCGCGGCGCTCTGTCCTCCACACACCTTGCCGGAGAGCGACGCCTGCATCCCTTTGCCTGCAGCGAGCGCGACGCCTGCCCTTCAGAGCGCCCGAGGAGGGGAAAGTCAGGGCCACATCCCCCGTCGCCCCGACCGCCCCGCCGGACCGGAAGCCTACCGGTTCCCCATCGGCCCACCGGACGGCTCACCAGCATTGCTCGGCAGCTTCGAGTTCTCTTCTCAGGGTAGCCCCACGCCAGGCGTGGTGGACCTCGCTGCCGCACAGGGTGAGCCGGTCTTCGTGCTGTCCCTCGACGAACAGGAGGGAGAAGCAGAGGTGGCCTTCGTGGGAGACGTCCACGGCATCACGATCGGCGTGGTGCACCGGGTCCGCGAAGCCGATGGGATCCAGCGCTATCTCCTCCTGTACGGACACCTCGACCGGCCTGGTGCCGGCGTCACCTCCGGGGCGCGCCTCCGCACCGGAGATACCCTCGGATTCACGGGCGACACCGGCAGTCCCGGTCAGGTGCATCTACGCCTCGAAGTCCGACAGCTCCGCGAGGGAGCCCGCCTCGAGCCGCCCGACCCCAGGCGGCTCCTGGAAGCTGCAGTTTCTTTTCCCTGTGACCCGCGCAACGTGCTGCCCAGGAGAGGGCCTTGATCACGGCGCCAGCTTGTAACCGAAGCCGTAGACCGTGAGGATGTGCTCGGGCTTGTCGGGCGACCGCTCGATCTTCTTGCGAAGCTTCACGATGAAGTTGTCGACGGTCCTGTTGGACGGCCCCGCCTCGACCCCCCAGATCTTCTGGAGGATCTCTTCGCGCGACACGGGCTGCCCGAGCCGCTCGTGCAGCAGACGCAAGAGCTCCACCTCGTAGAACGAGAGCTGCTCGCACCGGGATCCCTGAGCCACGGTATGCGCGGTCATGTTCACCGTCACCTCACCGACGGCAAACACTTCAGGGCTTGCCTCCGTGGGTCGTGCGGCCCGCCGCAAGATCGCGCGCATCCGCGCGATCAGCTCTCCCACGCTGAAGGGCTTGGTCACGTAGTCGTCGGCGCCCGAGTCGAGGCCGCGGATCTTGTCGACCTCCTGGCCTCGAGCCGTGAGCATGATGATCGGCACGAACCGATCCCATCGCCGCAGCTCCTCGCACACCTTGAAGCCGTTGGTGTCCGGGAGCATCAGGTCGAGCAGGATCGCATCCGGCTTCTCCTGCCGCGCGAGCAGGATGCCGTCCTTTCCCCGGGCCGCCGAGACCACGGCGAAGCCCTCGAATTCGAGGGCATCGCTCAGGCCGAGCACGATGTGCGGCTCATCTTCGATGATGAGGATTTTCTTCCGCGCCAACGGCTCTCCTCTTACCACAACCGACAGCCGATGCTGTCTCCTCGATCGGGTCAGCCGATCCAGCACAGCCAGGCTGCTACTGCGAGGCTACAAAACAGAAGAGGCCCGACCTCTCGGGTCGAGCCTCCCCTTTACTTCAGCGACCTACGGGATCAGTCCCCGCCAGCCGTACCGGGCTCTCCAGCGCAGGTGATGAACGTCGTCGCGCCCGCAGCCGAATCCGCGTCGCCGACGAAGCGGATCAAGCGGCGCTGGGTCTGCGCACAACTGGCCACGAGTTCCGGCGCTCCGAGAGGCGGCGAGGTCGTGCCGTCGATGTAGCACCAGCCGTTCACCTTGTTCCCCTGCGGATCCTGCACGTCGTCGCCCACCGTGTTCTGGCAAGCCTCGAGGGGCTCCTTGGCGAGCTGCTTGATCTCGCAGAAGCAGTCCCAGCCCGACGCTTGAGCCGACGGGTCGTTGCGAATCTCGGACTCCGCCTGGCGATTCACGTCGGAGATCGGGCCACGCCCCGTGGCCTCATCGCAGCTGCACTGCCCCTGCGAGTTGCGCGCCTCGATGATCAGGCAAGAGACCTGCTTCTCTTTGTTCGGCACCAGCGACCTGGGCAAGCACTGCCCTCCGAGGACCTGCTTCAGACGATCGATGATGGCGCCGATGGCAGGGCGGTAGCCGAAGTCCGACCCCTGGTTGTTGGAGAGCTGCGCCGGGCACACCGAGCCGACGATGCCCTGAGAACCCACGCTCTTGATGAGCTGCAGCTCGCGCAGGCCGGGGTAGGCTTTCGCATAGTTCTGCGTCACCCCGCTGCAGAGCGGGATGTCCGGACTCTTGGCGCAGTCGCAGCCAGGCGCGTTGGTCGAGCAATCCACCGGCTCCGGCAGCTTGAAGATGCAGGCGAACTGCAGATCGCTGTTCGCCACGTTGGGCTTCCACTCCGTCCCGTTGATGGCGTTGTAGACGCTCTCCTGCTGGGCCGTGGCAGCGTCCGTAACGACGATGGCATCGCCGGTGATCGGGTTGGTTCCGTCGCGGGGGATGACGCTCTCCCGCATGAAAGGATCCGCCGGCTGGATGAACTTGTCGGGATCGCCGAGGATCGCTTCCCAGGTGCTCCCCAGGCTGCCGACCGGCGCGCTCAGCTCCTCGGCGGTCTTGAAGCCTTCCGACAGATTGCCCGGATTGCGTGCGATGTCCTGCCAGGGCACGCCGACGATGCCCGCGAAGAACACGAGCCCGGCGTCGCGGATGTTTCCCACTCCGCCCGTCAGATCGCTGAAGATCGGGTTCGGAACGAGTTCGCCCTTGCGGTTCGGGACCTGCTGGTTTTTCAGGGCGTTCGTGTAGCGGCTCATGGGGTAGAGGAAGTCGATGCCGAACCGCCGCTTCTGATCGAAGCAACGCAGGTTCGGGTGATCCTGTTCGGCCGCGACCGGCAGCGGGTTCGAGGACCCGCTCGCGAAGCAGTTCGGATCCGGCTCGCATCCTTCCTTGGTCTGCGCGCAGGAGAAGCAGCATTCGTTGTTCGGATCCGTGGCGCACTCGGTGCGCGCGCGAGGCAGGTGGTAGTTGTTGCCGTACGTCGCGGCGAGGTAGTACTGGCTGCCCTCGCGGATGGAGCAGTCGTTCTCGTCGCTCAGGAGGATGATCGCCAGCAGCGAGTCAGGCCTCAGGAAGTCGGCGCGCTGCTTCAGCAGATCCTGGTCCAGGCCCTGGGGGACGATGTTGGTGCCCTCTTTCACGAGCGACGTGGAGGGCTCCGGGTCGACGAGGAAGCGGTACCAGCTCTCGAGCGCCGCCTCGTAGCCGCAACCTTCCTGGCCAACACCGATGACCATGTCCGTGAGGACCGGGATCAGCGCCGTCGCGTTGAGGTCCAGTTCGGAGTCCGCGTCCAGATCGGCCTCGCCGTCGCCTGGGTCCGCGACCCCTGGCTTGGCAGTAGCGCCAGTGTCCTTCTTCTGATCAGGGTCCCAGGCGAGGAAGCCTTTCCCTTGGTAGGTGTTCTCCACGAGATCGGAGCCTGCGTCGGCGCTGGACCGGGCGAGCAGGCGACCCTTGTCGTTGTTCGACGCAGAACCGGACTCCGTGCATGCGTCGCCGCCGTAGCCGCCGATGCTGGAGCTGATGATGCCGATGTGCACGTCGAGGACCGGCTCGAACTCACGCTCATAACCCTCGGGGCAATCGGTCGTCGGCGTCGCCACCGACTGCTGATCACTGGGATTGTCGGGGTTGATGCAGGGAGGGTTCACCAGACCCTTGATCAGGTCGGGCACGGCGAGCGCGAGGATCGCCTGCTTGTCGGCCATGGACTGCGAATTGTCGATGGCGAGCAGGATGTCGATCTTGTCGACGCCGCTCTGATTGATCCGCTCGATGATGGTGCTCGTCGTCCGGGGTTCAACCGGCTCGACCGGGCGCTGCAGGCACCCGAATGCGCCCGTCGCACCGAGGACCGCCATGGCCCCCACCGCGAGCCCGGCTGCGCCCAGCCGGCCTCGACTCCGCTGAGGTCTGTTCCGCGTCATCTCCGACATCTCCTCTCGGTCAGCCCGCTAGCCCTAACGTTGTGAGCCGAAGCCCGGTAGCGCTGCTGCCTTGTGCAGCAAGAATGCTACGGATCGACGGCCTCTGCCCGCAAGCGTCGTCTGGCTGGAGCAAAGACGGTGCCGCTGCCAGCACCACCGTTTTTCCATCACCCAGCCCCTGCCAGGCGTCAATTCGATTGCGGCCCTGCCAACTTGGTAGACACTTCGACGGACAGGCGCTCAAGTCCCGTGGGGCCCTCACGACCGAAAGCTCGCCCCGCCCTGTAGAGCCCCCTAGCGGAAGCGAAAATCGAGGCGATCACCCTTCCCCGCTGCGCCGAGATGTGGTGTTAGGCGCCGCGATGATGCGCGTTGCGGTGGCCATGGTCCCGGAGGTCCGTCAGCTCCTCCAGGAGGATCCCGGCCAGCTTGGCGCGCTGCTCGAGGAGATCCACGAGGAAGATCTCGCCGACCTGCTCACCCTCCTCGACGACACCGAGGCGGCGCAGGTCCTCAAGTCGCTCAAGGCCGAAGACGCCGCGCCCGTCTTCGAGCGCCTCGACGAGGAGACGCAAGAGGCCCTCGTCGAGGAGATGGGCGTCGAGCAGATCGCCTCGATCGTCTCCGAGATGGCCGCCGATGAGCGGACGGACCTGATCGAGGCGTTGCCCGAACCCGTCGGCGACACCCTCCTCGAGACGCTCGAGAAGGTCGATCCGGAGGCGGCAGCCGAGGTCGAGGAACTCGCCAGGTGGCCCGAGGACAGCGCCGGTGGTCTCATGACCACCGACTACATCTCGGTGCGCCTCGACCTCCGCGTCTCCGATGTCATCGAGCGTATCCGCGCGGTTGGAGAGGATGCCGAGACCGTCTACTACGTCTACGTGGTCGACGCGGACCACTGCCTGCTCGGCGTCGTCTCCTTGCGCGACCTGCTCCTGGCCTCGCCGACCGAGGAGCTCTCGGAGGTGCTCACCGAGAAGGTGTTCTCCGTCGGCCCCGAGACCGACCAGGAAGAGGTCGCGCGGGCCATGGCCAAGTACGACTTCCTCGCCCTGCCGGTGCTCTCGGCGGATCGAAAGCTCCTCGGCGTCATCACGGTCGACGACGTGATGGACGTGCTCACCCAGGAGCAGACCGAGGACGTCCAGCGCCTCGGCGCCGTGGAGCCCATCGAAGAGAGCTATTTCCGCACCGGCTTCTGGACCTTCATCCAGAAGCGCGCCTTCTGGCTGGCGGTCCTCTTCGTGGGAGAGTTCTTCACCGGCTCGGTGCTGCGCCGCTACGATCACGTGATCGCTGCCGTCTCCACGCTCTCCTACTACGTCCCCCTCCTCATCTCTGCCGGCGGCAACTCGGGCTCGCAGTCGTCCACCCTGATCATCCGCGGGCTCGCCATGGGCGACATCCGTCCGGGCGACTGGTGGCGCGTCCTGCCGCGCGAGCTGGCCCAGGGCCTGGTCCTCGGCCTCATCCTCGCCACCATCGGCATGGTTCGCGTATGGGCCTGGGGCGACTCGCTCCCGTTCGTGCTCACCATCGGCGCCACGCTCGTGGTCATCGTGATCATGGGCTGCGTGGTCGGCGCGATGCTCCCGCTCCTCCTGCGCCGCGTGGGCCTCGACCCGGCCACCAGCTCCACGCCGTTCATCGCCAGCCTGGTCGACGTGCTCGGGATCGTCGTCTACTTCTCCCTCGCCCGGGTCCTGCTCGCTGACGTGATCGAGGCCGCCATGAAGCAGCAAGGCGGCGGCTGAGCACGCCAACCACCACGGCAAAAGCGCTCCACCGCCCGGAATGCTGGCCACGATGCCAGCTCCGCGCCGCACGGACAGAGTCGTGCGAGGAGGGCGACATCACCAGGAGCGGACAACCGCGCGAGAGGACGCCGCGACTCTTGACGCACCAGGCTACCCGGGGGAGGGAGTGGTCCCCGTGCGTTCGATGAACGCAGGCTTGAACGCTTCATCACCCTGGGAAAGTGCGCAATGGCCGAAGGCTTGAATCGCGTGATGCTGCTCGGCAACCTGGGAGCGGATCCAGAGCTCCGCTTCACGCAGGGTGGTCAGGCCGTTCTGAACATGCGGATCGCCACCACCGAGACCTATCTCGACAAGGACAAGGTGCGGAAGGAACGCACCGACTGGCATAACGTCGTCGTCTGGGGCAAGCGCGCGGAAGCCCTCGGCAAGATCCTCTCCAAGGGCACGTCGCTCTTCGTGGAAGGCTCACTGCGCACGTCGAGCTACGACGATCGCGACGGCAACAAGCGCTACAAGACCGAGGTCATCGCCAGCAACATCCTCCTCACGGGGGGTGGTCGATCTCGCGGCGGCGGCGTGGATGATGCCGGCGGCTACAGTGGGGAAGACTCCGGCGGCGGCGGGGGTGGTTACGGCGGCGGCGGGGGTGGCTACGGCGGCGGCGGTGCCGGTGGACCCCGCAGCGGCGGTGCCGGTGGGCAACGCGGTGGTGGTTACGGCGGTGGCGGCGGCAGTAGCGGTGGCGGCAGTGGCGGTGGCGGCTACGGGGGTGGACGCGGCGGTGGACGCCCGGCCCCGGCGCCGGAGCCCGCCGCACCTCAGGACGACTACGGCGGCGATTACGGCGGCGGCGGCAACGACGACGACATCCCGTTCTGATGCATGACACCCGGGGCGCACGCACCCCCGCGGCATACGCCAGCGCGCGCCCGACCCCCTTACTCAGCGATGGCGCGGTCGACGCTGCAACAGCACCACAATCCCCGTAACTGCAGCGAGCACGAGGGCTGCCCCCACAGGACGCGGGTGTTCTGCAACCAGCAGCAGACCCCTCACCACAGCCCCGGGCGCGGGCGGTGCCGCGAGTTCTCCCTCCAGCGCTGTCGCCTCCACGAGGCTCTCGCAGCCTGAACCTGCCGCGGACGCCACGGCTGGCTCGGTGCAGAGCACGCTGCACAGGAGCGCACTGCGCTCCTCTCCTTCGAAGCCCAGCAAGATCCGACCCCGGACAGCACGCGAGCCCTCTCCCTGACGGGCGCCCCCCGTGAATCCCTGCTCGAAGCTGCTCCCGGTGCCTGCGGGGGCCGCGCGCACCGCACCCGGCTCCCAGCGCACAATCTCCCCCGGGACCCCCCTCCGGGTCAGCGCCATCGCCCGGTCGAGCACGATCTCCTCGATGCCAGGCACCCACCGATCCGAGGGCGCTGTCGCACACAGGGCCTGCAGCCGCACATGGTCAGGCCCCACCAGGCTGTGCCACGCCACGACGCGCGCGCCCGCGACCGATGACAGCTCGGTGAGCTCCGGCTGTGGATCGGACCCTACGCGTGCATCCCAGCGGGCCCCGAGCCGCAGAGAGACGCCGGGCGCGACCGGCAGCACTGCGCGCTCAGGACTGCCCGAGCTCATCCAGGAGTGCGACGAGCTCGACGCGGATCTCGAGGAGCGCCTCACGCATCCGCTGCACCTCCGCGTGGGTCGCCACCTGGTCCACGGGCGGTGGCTCGATGCCTCCCTCGCGCAGCTTGCGCTTGGCCCCGGCGATGGTGAACCGGTGCGCGTAGAGCAGCTCCTTCACCTTGAGGAGCGTCTCCACGTCGCGGCGGCTGTAGATCCGCTGCCCTTTCGCGGACTTCTGCGGCCTGACGGAGCGGAACTCCGTCTCCCAGTACCGCAGGACGTGGGGCTCCACGCCGACGATGCTCGCCACCTCGCCTATCCGGTAATAGAGCTTTGCCGGTAGCTGGGGGCGCAACGAGAAGCCTGCTCCTACTCGGTCACGGCGGTCGCCACGACCATGTTGTCGCGGGGATTGAGCGCCTGTTTGAGGATCTGGCTCGCCTTGAAATTCAGCACGCGTCGCTCGGTGATCAAGATCGGTTCACCCGTCTGCGGGTTGCGACCCTGACGCTGCCGCTTGTCGCGCAGGACGAAGTTGCCGAAGCCCGAGATCTTGATCTTCTCGCCACGCCCGAGCGTCTCCTTGAGGGTCTCGAAAACCAGATCCACGAGCTCTGCGGATTCCTTCTTCGAGAACCCCCCCAGGCGAGAGTAGACAGCCTGAACGATTTCGGACTTCGTCATGACACCCCCACGCCTCGACGTTCGCGGGGCCCTCGACGGGCCCCTAGCTGAATGCTTACGGGAGGATGCCAGCGTGCGTCAGGAAGATCCAGAGGGTCGGCAAGGCGACCCTTGCCCGGAGAAGATCAGGCAGCAGCGTCCGTGTACGGGCGCTCCTCGGTGGTGCCGCGCCAGGCAGCCGTGGTGGGGCCGCTGACCCGCGCACCGTCCCAGACCTCGCCCGAGGTCGCCGCCACATCGCGCCGACGCGCCGACTGCTCCTGGGCGACCAGCAACGCCACGTAGCCGTACCCGAGCGTGAACAGCACGGCGAAGGGTGCTGCCACGTAATGACCGGTCTCGATCGACGCGACCACCGCCGAGAACGAGATCAGCGCGAGCAGCGTCTCGACGAGGGGCAGCTCGGTCCGAACGCGGTAACGGCCCTTGTTGTCACCGTGCTTGGGCGTGCGCACGAACTCGCCGGCCATCTGCCGGCACCCCTCGAGGACCGCCTTCGACAGGTGCGGCGCGAGCCCGGTCCCCAGCGCGATCAGCATGGGCAGGCGCAAGAGGGCGCCCCAGCGCGGCCGCCCCTGCGCCGCCTCGGCCATCATGTAGAAGGCCGCGAGCGATCCCGTGGTGGCCACGCAGAGCGGCAGGTCGATGGCCAGCATCGTCATCGCGTCGGCGGCGGGGAACAGCACCAGCGCAGGCATGAGCAGCACGCTCAGCAGCACCATCAGCGGGTACGCGAAGTGCGGCGTGAGGTGGAAGAACGCCTCGACCCGCTGGTTCAGCGTGAGATCCGCGCTGAGGATCGTGCTCATCAGCTTGCGCGCCGTCTGCACCGTCCCCTTGGCCCAGCGGTACTGCTGCGCGCGGAGCGCCGAGATGTCCTCGGGCAGCTCCGACGGCGACACCACGTCCTCCCGGTACACGAAGCGGTAGCCTTCGAGCTGCGCCCGGTACGACAGGTCGAGATCCTCGGTGAGGGTGTCGTGCTGCCAGCCACCCGCCTTGCGGATCGCCTCGGCCCGCCAGA
Source organism: Chondromyces apiculatus DSM 436 (assembly GCF_000601485.1). Classification (GTDB taxonomy): domain Bacteria; phylum Myxococcota_A; class Polyangia; order Polyangiales; family Polyangiaceae; genus Chondromyces; species Chondromyces apiculatus. The sequence goes on along the minus strand of NZ_ASRX01000062.1, from coordinate 56,217 downwards.
TCCCGCCGGTCCCCGAGAAGTTGAAGAGCAGGCCCGCGCCGAACCGCGCCCGGTTCTCGACGAGGTGGTGGCCGTCGAGCATCTGCGCCTGCACCTTGGTCAGGATCGAGGTGTCCCGGTTCAGGTGACCCCAGCGCGTCTGCACCATCGCCACCCGCGGGTCCTCGAAGTGCCCCGCGATGGAGCGCAGGAAGCTCGGCTGCGGGATGAAGTCCGCGTCGAACACCGCCACGAGATCGCCCTGCGCGACCTTCAGGCCCGCGTCGAGCGCGCCGGCCTTGTACCCCACCCGGTCGACCCGGTGCAGGTACACCATGTCCACGCCGCGCTCGCGGATCTCCGCGACCTTCGCCCGGACGAGCGCCTGCGTCTCGTCGGTCGAGTCGTCGAGCACCTGGATCTCCAGCTTGTCGGCCGGATAGTCCATCGTCGAGACCGACTCCAGCAGGCGCGCCGCCACCGTCGACTCGTTGAAGAGCGGGAGCTGGATGGTGACGCGCGGCAGATCGGCGTCCGTGAGCGCAGTGACCTCCTGCGCGGACGCGATGTGCTTGCGGTGTCGCCAGCACAGGAACACGAGGTGCAGGCGGTGCAGGCCGTAAGCGCTCAGCCCTGCGAGGACACCGAAATAGAGCAAACCGAGTGCGAGTGAGAGCATCAGGTCACCTGACGCCGGCAAAACACAGCCGCCGGCGAGCGCCTCATCGCTACCACCTGCCGGCGCGGAAGTTGTCACGCACTTGTAATTCGTTGCAACCGTGTGTAACGAGCAGCGAAGAAGTTGACAGGGATCGCAGCACTGTGCGGAAGCGTGACAGCAGGCGCGTCTACCCACGGCAGCCCGCCGCGTGCCTTCATTATCGCGGCGGACATGACTGAACAACCGCCCCGCCTCGCGCCCCGCTTCAGCAACCCTCTGGAGGCACCATGAGCCGAGCCTTGTGGGAGCAACTGAAGACGAAGCAGACAGCCTTCCTGCGCGCGCGGCTCGTCTCCGCGCAGGCCGAGCGTGAGTTCCGCGAACGGCTCCCCGAGGGCTGGAAGGCGCTGCTCGCGACGCCTTTCGGTCAGCTCACCGATCCTGCCGCACTGAACCGCGCCCTCGACGTGGCCCTCGCCGGCCCTGCCGCCGCGCGGGCCGTCAGGCCTGCGGCGTCGGCCCTCCTGCAGAGCCTCCTCGATACTGCCCGCGCCGACACCTCGCTGGCTGGTGACCTCCTCCCCAGGGGAGCGCAACCGAAGCTCGAGCGCCTCGTCTCGCGGCCGAAGATCATCCCCGAGAAGCTGCTCCGACAGGTCCTTGAGAACGACGCCATGGACGAGGTGATGACCGACGTCCTCTCCGCCATGCTGCGTGACTTCTCGCTCCGCGTGAACCCGCTCGTCGCCGAGTGGGGCCTCCCCTCGCTCCTCAAGAAGATCTCCCTCTTCGGCCTCGGCAAGGGCCTCGAGACGGTACGCGCCGAGTTCGAGCGGCGCCTCGATCCGGAGATCCACAGCTTCCTGCGCGCCTCCTCCCGCAAGGCGCTCCGCGAGACCGCCGACGCGCTCATTCACCGCGCCGACCAACCGAAGCACATCGCCCTGCGCCGGCACCTCGCCGCGTGGACGCTGAAGCAGCGGCTCTCCGAGCTACTCGCCCCCCTCGACACGGAGGGTGCAGCGCTCCTCCAGGAGATCGCACTCGACACCCTGGAGCACGGCTTCTCGCGCCAGGATCTCGCAGAACGCCGGAGAGAAGCCGTCACCGCCTTCTACATCGAGCACCGGACTCGACCCGTCGGCGAGGTGCTCGATCGCCACAACATCACCCTCGAACCCGACTTCGACGCGCTCGCGGGCGCGCTCTGGCCTCTCCTCCGCGCCGCGTGTGAGAGCGCACCGGTGCAGGCATGGCTCGAAACCATGGTGGCAGAGTTTTTCGACGCCCTTCCTGACGACCTCTCCTGAACACCTTCCCTCCCGAAGGGCTTGGGTTCTTCGGTGAGCGGAGCGATGATCCCAGCCTCGGCGCACGGTCCACGTCTTCTTCGAGCGTGCATAGAACGGATGCGCGCGCCGTCCGTCTGAGCGGTGGCACCTCTCCTCCGCTGGCCCGCGCCAGCAGCGGATCTCTCGGTGCACACCCCGTGACCGCGGGAGGGAGTTGAACATGCGTGGACTGGAGCAGCAGAGGTCTTGCCTGTGGCGACGCGGCGGCATCGCCGTCCTGATCGGCGTCATGAGCGTCGGGGGGGCCTGCACCAAGCGGGAAGCCGATGAGCAGGCAGCGGTCCAGCAGGAAGCCGCCAAGCCCGCGGATGGTGCTCACAAGGAAGCGGAAGCCCCTGCCCCGGTGATCCCCCAGGCAGCCCCGGAGTCACCGTCCGACGTGGTTCTCTCCCCGCCAGGCTCCATGAAGGGCTCCTCGGCAACGAGCAGGGGCTCGGGCCACCCCAAGGGCCCCGACACCGTGGGGGGGAGGGCTCACGGCGACGAGGGCTCCATGGGTGTCGCCGGCGCTCCCCCTCCCTCACCCGCAGCCACGGCGCCTCCCGGAGGCGCCGCGCTCTCCGTCGCTCCCCCTTCCATCGCCCAGACGGCCATCGATCCCAACGGCCGCTTCGCCACCACCTACCGCCCCGGCGGCGGACACCTCGCCGCGTTCGAGTCCGCCGTCGCGCGCGGCATCATCCCCGCCGGCGAGCGCGAGCTGGTGAGTGACGTCGGCGCCCGCTACACCCCCGCCGTCGAGGCCCCCACCACGGCCGCCCTCACCGTGCGGACCGAACTCGAACGCAGCAAGGTCTCTCCCTCCGGCGGCGAGACCCACCTGCGCATCACCCTCCGGTCCACCACCAAGCGAGCCGTGTCCAGGCCCCACCTTTCCGTGCACCTCGTCCTCGACGTCAGCGGCTCCATGCGCGGCGAGCCCATCGTCCGCGCCCGCGAAGCGGCCCGCGCCCTCGTCGAGAAGCTCCATCCCGCCGACGACTTCTCGCTGACCACCTTCTCCAGCGACGCCCAGGTCAAGGTCACCGACGGCCCCGTGGGCGCGCGGCGCACGAGCATCCTCCAGACCATCGACGCCATCACCGAGGGCGGCGGCACCAACATCGGCCGCGGCCTGGAGCTCGGCTACGAGCAGGCGAAGCTCGCGAAGGGCGTCCCGGCCGACGCCGTGCGGGTGGTGCTGCTCATGTCCGACGGCCGCGCCAACTCGGGGATCCTGAACGGCGAGCAGCTCTCGCGCATGGCGCTCGGCGCCTTCCAGGATGGCATCCAGACCAGCTCCTTCGGCCTCGGCGCCGACTACGACGGAGCGCTGATGAGCTCCATCGCCAGCGACGGCGCCGGCGGCTACTACTACCTCCGCGACGCCGACCAGCTCGCGCCGGCGCTCACCACGGAGCTCGACAAGCGCCTCGATCCGATCGCCACCGCCGTCGAGCTGCGGGTCCGCCTCAAGCCCGACGTCAAGCTCTTCCACGTCTACGGCTCGCGCCGCCTCAGCGACGCCGAGTCCGTGCGCGTCCGCGCCCAGGAGGTCGCCGCCGACACCCAGGCCGAGCGCCGCGACAAGATCGTGAGCGACCGCAAGGACGACGTCGCGGGGGGCATGCGCTTCTTCATGCCCGCCTTCGCACGCGACGACAGCCACACCATCCTCCTCAAGCTCGCCTTGCCTCCTGGCACGGGCACGCGCGACGTGGCCCTCATCGAGCTGAAGTACAAGGACCGCGTCGCCAAGAAGAACGGCATCGACGAGCTGCCCCTCAAGGTCACGTACGGGAACAGCGACGCCGAGAGCGCAGGCAGCGCGAACGCCTCCGTCACCCGCACCGTCCAGGGCTTCGCCGCCGGGGAAGCCCTCGCCGAAGCCTCACGCCTGATCGCACTCGGCGACAGGGCCCGCGCCGTGGCCATCCTCTCCGAGCGCGAGGGCATCCTCCGCACCGCCGCCACCACCCTCGGCGAGCCGCTGTTCTTGAAGGACGCCGACCGCCTCTCCCGCCTCGGTACCCACGCTGGCTCCTACGTCGGCGTCGGCGACCCCCTCGTCCTCGCCATGCTCCTTGAGACCGCAGCGCGCACCCACCTCCACTGAAGCGCCGCCGCTTGGCGTACGCTGCGCGAGCGCCACCATGACCCAGACCCGCATCCTCCCCCTCGATCAGGCCGCCACGCCCATCGCCGCCTCCCCTGGCCAGGAAGTCGTCCTGAAGGGCGTGTTCGTCTCGAAGCACGACGGCTCGATGATCGACGCGGCGACCACCACCTGGCCCAAGGACGCGCCCGGTGGTGCCTCCGTCGACTCGGGGGGCCTCGTCGACTGGGAGGCGGGGGGCCTGCACATGAACAGCCGCGACCCGGTGACCCACGAGGTTCACGCCATCGTCACCGGCGACGCCGCGCCTGCCTGCAGCGCCGCCGGCGTCTCGGCCCCCTGCCTCGTCCTGCGCACGCTCCCCCAGGCGCGCAGCCGGCTCATCACCAGCAGGGAGTGGGTCGACTCGCTCAACGGCCGCATCAGCATCGAGGTCCCCGAGCCAGCCCTCGTCGCCGTCGCGCCGAGCACCGTCCCTTACCTGCAGGGCGCAGCCGTCCTCCTTGGCGTCGCCCTCCTCGGCGCCCTCGCCTGGACTGTGCACCGACGCCGTGCGCGCTCCGCTGCCGGACAGCTCCTCGCCCTCGCGGACCGCGTCCGCACCAAGCTCAAGGCCGCCGACCCGGTCCTCGCGGCCACCCTCACCCCCGCCGTGGAATCTGCAGCCCAGGCCGTGCGCAAGCGGCGCGTTGCCCCTGAATCCAGAGAGGCCCAGCGCGTCGCCGAGGCCCTCCGCCGCGTCGAGCAACGCATCGAGGCGGCGTCCGCTGCCGAGGAGCAGCAGGCCGCCGACGAGTTGCTGCAGGAGGTCGAGAGCGCCCTCGAAGCCGCCGACGAGATGGTCCCCGCCCCGCGCCGAATGTGACCTGCGTGCGTCTGCGGGCGTCTGCGTCAGCAGATCGCGCTGGCTGCCTCGACCGCGGAGGCGATGCTCGCGAAGTTGCGCGAAGGTCGCGCCGGCAGCGTCGGCGCGAACGCCTCCACGTCCAGGATCAGCTCCGGACCGTCTGCCAGGGTCACCACCACCACCGGGATGCGCGGGAATGCGCGGCGGAGTTCCTCCAGCCGCTCGTGGCGCTCGGCCTCCTGGGGAGGAACGAGGACGAGGACGTGTGGACGCCGCTGCGCGACGGCCTCCGACGCACCCCTGATGCCTGCACACGAGTCCACCTGATACTCGCGTGAAGCAAGGAAACCCGTGAGGACCTGCGCCCTACGGACATCATCATCGATCACCAGCACACGAGTCATACAGAGAACCCTCCATGGGTGACCGCTGCTCGTTTCACGGCAGCGTCACCCGTCATCCCTCACCCACTGGCAAAGTCCGGACCTGTCCACGTACGGATCGGTCGAGTCCTGGACAGCAAGGTCCAGACCTGCAGAGCGGCGGCGTTCTCACGCCCTGCGCCCGCGCATCCTACGCGATACCGGCGAAGAGTGAGACATTCGCTGCGCAGCACGCATCGCGTCGTTACGCGGTCCACCGCCATCACGCCTTCGCGCTGCCGTTGCCTCTGAACGCGCTGCGTCCATAACGGAGCCTCGTGTCATGGAGTCCCGCGCCACCCTGCGCAGGAACGTCACGCATCCGACTGGATGTGTCCTCTGGACGGGACAGCGTGTCATCCTTGCCGCAGCGCTCCTCACCGACGCCACTGTGCATCGCACCGTCGGTATGACATGCCGATCAGGGAGGGCGCCCTCCCTTGCATAGCCGCGTGCAGCCGCGCCTTCACGTGCTTCCGCGCGCGACGCCTCCGGTCAGCCCCTCACCCCCCGAGGTAGGCTGCGCGAATTTCCTCGTTGTTCGCCAGTTCCTTCGAGCTGCCCGACATCGCAATCTCACCAGTGCGGAGCACGTACGCGCGCGTCGAGTACTTCAGCGCGAGGCGGGTGTTCTGCTCGACGAGCAAGATTGTCGTCCCCGACGCCGCGACGAGCGCCACGGCCTCGAAGATGTCGGCGACGAGGCGCGGCGCGATCCCGAGCGACGGCTCATCGAGCAAGAGCATGGCTGGACGCGCCATCAATGCCCGCCCGATCGCGAGCATCTGCTGCTCCCCGCCGGACAGCGTCCCGCCCTCCTGCTTCATGCGCTCCCCGAGCCGCGGGAACAGCTTCACCACGTCCTCCAGCGTCTCCTGGATGGTGCGCTGGTCCTTGTGGTTCCAGGCCCCCAGCTCGAGGTTCTCGCGCACCGTCAGGTTGACGAAGATCGCGCGCCCCTCGGGCACCAGCGACACCCCGCGCGCCACCACCTCCTCCGTCGCCACCCCCGCGAGGTCTTGCCCGTCGTAGGAGATTCGGCCCGCCGCGATGGGCAGGAGCCGCATGATCGTCTTCAGCGTGGTCGTCTTGCCGGCGCCGTTCGCGCCGATCATCGCCACGATCTCCCCGCAGCGCACCTCCAGGCTCACGCGCTTCAGCGCCCTGATCCCGCCGTACGCCACGGCCAGATCGTGCACCTCGAGCAGCGGCGCCCCGAGCGCCGTCGACGGAGGCTTGCGGGTAGGGTGCGCAGTCTTCACGACGCCTCCTCCGCTGCTCCGCCACCCGCGGCACCCGCGCTGTCCGCGCTCCCCCTCTCCTCCTCCACATCCTCGCCCAGGTACGCCGCGAGCACCCGCGGGTGACGCCGGACGACCTCCGGGGTCCCCTGCGCCAGCGTCTCGCCGTGATCCAGCACGTGGAGGTGCTCGCACACCGACATCACCACCTGCATGTTGTGCTCCACCAGCACCACCGTCAGCCCGAAGCGCTCCCGCAGCCACAGGATCTGCTTCTTCAGCCCCTCGGCCTCGCCGTAGTTCATGCCGGCGGCGGGCTCGTCGAGGAGCAGGAGCTTCGGCTCCAGCATCATCGCCCGCGCGATCTCCAGCCGCCGCTGGTCCCCGTAGGACAGCGACGTCGAGATCTCGTCCGCCACCCCGTCGAGGTTGAACACCTCGAGCAGCTCCATCGCCCGGCGGGTCATCGCCGCCTCGTCCCGGTAGAACGCCGGCGTCCTGAGGAGCGCCGCGACGAGCCCCGACCGACGCTGGCTCTCGCAAGCCACCAGCGCGTTCTCCAGCACCGTGAGCTGCCCGAAGAGCCGGATGTTCTGGAACGTCCGCGCCACCCCGAACCGCGCGATCTGGCTGGGTTTGAGCGGCCCGAGGTCCGTCCCCTGGAACCGGATCGACCCCTCGTCGTGCTTGTAGACCCCGGTGATCAGGTTGAACACCGTGGTCTTCCCCGCCCCGTTCGGTCCGATCAGCCCGAAGATGGACCGCTCGGGCACCGTGAACGACACGTCGCCCACCGCCCGGAGCCCCCCGAACCGCTTGGTCACATGCTGCAGTTCCAGGCTCACGAGCGATCCTTCCCGAGCGGCTGCTCCTCACGCTCGATCGCCGTGCCCTCGGGTAGCGCGCCCTTGGCCATCGCGCCTTCAGCACCTGCGCCTTCAGCACCTGCGCCTCCGGCCTCTGCGCCTCCAGCCTGCCCCTCTTCGGACCGCTCCGCCTTCACCTCGGCCTCGGTCCGCGCCGGCACCGGCTGCGCGGGCCCTGCGCCCGTCACCTTCACCCGCGACTTCCTCCGGAAGATCTCCCGCTCCCCGAGCAGCCCCTCCGGCCGCAGGATCATCAGCCCCACCAGGATCGAGGCGTAGATCACCATCCGGAGCGCGTTCAGATCCAGGCTCGGGTACACCGCCTTCAGCGCCTGCACGCTGTCGAGCCCCTGGAGCTGCTCGATCATCTTCACGGTGAACGTCACCAGGACCCCGCCCAGCACCGCGCCGCTCACGCTCCCCGAGCCCCCGAGGATCACCATGGTGATCGCATCGAACGACGTGGCGAAGCTGAACTGCTCCGGCTGCACGGTGGGGTTGCCGTCCCGCAGCGAGGCCATCAGCCCCCCCGCGATCCCGGCCCCTGCTGCCGACAGCACGAACGACGTCACCTTGTACCGCGTCGGATCCACCCCCACCGCCGCCGACGCGATCTCGTCCTCGCGCAGCGCCCTCAGCGTCCTCCCCCACCCCGAGAACTTGAGCCGCCACGCTACGAGCGTCGCCACCGTCACCGCCCCGAAGATCCAGAACGGCCCTGCATACTGGGGCACCCCCGTCCCATCCGGACCGGCGTACCCCTGCTGTCCCCCGAGCGATGCCAGCGCCTGATTGATCGCCCCCTCGGTCCCGCCCCCGGTATCCGCCGTCCCGATGACCAGCCGGAAGATCTCCGCGAACCCCAGGGTCACGATGGCCAGGTAATCACCCCGCAGCCTCAGGCTCGGCAGCCCCACCACGAACCCGAACACCGCGGCCACCAGGCCCGCCGAGAGGATCACCACCGGCATCACGATGAACGAGCGCTCGAACGGCGTGTCTCCCCCGCCGAGCATCTGGTGCAGGTTCCCCGCGACGATGGCCCCCGTGTAGGCGCCGATGCCCAGGAACCCGGCGTGGCCAATGGAGAACTGCCCCGCCATCCCGTTGATGATGTTGAGCGACAGGGCCGCGATGACGTTGACCATCGCCAGCAACGCGAGCTGCCGCCAGGCCGCATCGGGGATGATGTGCTCGAACGAGAACTCGAGGCCGACGACGGCCGCGACGAGCAGGAGCGCCGTGAGGACGCGCTGGACCGCGCTGGGCATGCCGGCCGACCCTCGCGTGTAGGGGCCCAACCGTCAAGCGTGAGCTACTTGATCACCCGCAGGTAGGGCGGCAGCTCGCGCTTCGGCTTCCCGCCGCCCTGCCGCGCCCCGGACTTGTCCCGCGCCTCGTCCCCCTCCGCGCCGGCCTCGCCCTCCGCGCCAGCACCGCCAGCACCGCCAGCATCCCCGTCGACCGGCGCCTCGTCCTCCCCCTTGCGCTCCGCCACGGCTGCAGCTTTCCCCCGGGCAACCTCACGCGGCGCCTTCTGCGCCTCACGCGGCTTCTGCGCCTCACGCGCCTCGTCCTCTGCCGCCTCGTCCCGGCGCTCCGAGAGGTCCACCGCCACAAGCCGCACCGGCGCCCTCACCTCTGCCGCCGCAGGCTTCTCCCCCTCGCGTTTCTCCTCGGCCCGGTCCTCGTCGGCGCGCGCCTCTCCATCCCGCGCCTCTCCATCCCGCGCCTCTCCATCCCGCGCCTCTCCATCCTGCGCCTCTCCGTCCCGCGCTTCCCCCTCCCGCGCCCCCTCAGCCTCGTCACGCTTCGCGGCGCCCGGCTCTTCGGCGCCCTTCCCCCGCTCCGGGCTGCTCCCCACCGCCGCCAGGTGCGGACGCGGACGCTTCGCGGGCGGCTTCTGCGCCCCGGCCTGCGCCTGCTCCCGCACCACCTCCGGCGGCACGTCCTCGGGCCACACCACCCCGCGGTGGCTCTCCCCCACGAGCCCCCACACCGAGGCCCAGGGCATCCGGCACCAGAAGGGCGTACGCTGGAACGAGAGCGTGCACGAGATCCCCTCGTCGTCGATCTTCAGATCCACGATGGGGATGGTCATGTTCATCCCGATCTGCAGCGTGAGCTGCGACTGGTTGGCGAACCACTTCGGCACGAGCACGCCAGGACGGCGTGGATCGATGTGCACGAAAATGCTCGGCTCCCGCTGGAGAAGCGCGAGCGCGACCTCCTTCTTCGGGGGCAGCGGACGCGGCGCATCGGGCATGACGCCCAGCCCATACCCCGGACACGCCTCCGGTTCCACATCAACATACGCAGCGCTCCCACCGAGCCGCGGTCCTCGCGCACCTCACCGTCGCGCTCGCTCCAGCCGCCTCTCCACCCACCTCACCGCCCTTCACACCCCATGCTAGGCGCTGGGCGTGCCTCCCCCCACTGCCCGCGGGGCCGCGCTCTTCCTGCTGATCAGCAGCGCAGCCTTCGCCTTCTCCGGTCCCCTCGCGCGCGCCGCACGGCCCGTGCACCCGCTCGTCATCGCCTTCGGGCGCGTCGCCCTCGCCGCGCTCATTCTCGGCGTCCTCAACGCCGGCGCCATCCGCCGCACGCTCCCCACGCTCTCCACCCGCCAGCGCGCCATCGTCCTCGGCGCGGGCTCCCTCCTCGCCGCCCACTTCGCCCTCTTCCTCTGGGGCCTCGACCGCACCTCCCTCCCCGCCGCGCTCTCCCTCGTCGCCCTCGAACCGCTCAGCATCGTCCTCTGGGCCTGGGCTCTCTTCCGCATTCGCCCGAGCCGGCCCGAGCAGCTCGGCCTGCTCCTCGCCACCCTCGGCGCGCTCCTCGTCGGCCGCGGCGGCGACGCCGGCGAGCACCACCTCGAAGGCGACCTGCTCGTCCTCGGCGCCGTCATCCTGTACGGCGCCTACCTCGCCGCCGCGCGCGGCATCCGCGATGCGCTCCCCGCCCACACCTACGCCGCCGTCGTCTACGGGAGCGCGGCCTTCGCCCTGGCCCTCGTCCTCCCCTTCGCCCCTGGTGCCCTCGCCACGGCCTCTCCGCTCCCCGCCCACGGCGCCGTCTACATCATCCTGCTGGCGCTCATCCCCACCCTCCTCGGCCATACCGCCGTGCAATGGGCATCGCGCCACATGCCCCCGACGCTCGTCGCCCTCGTCTCCCCTGGCGAGACCCTCGGCGGCATCGCCCTCGGCATCGTCTGGTTCGGGACGATACCCACCCTGACGGAGAGCCTCGGAGGCCTGCTCATCCTGAGCGGAACCCTCGTGGCGCTCTTCAGGTCATCTCCCCCCGCGACCCCGGCAGGGGAGCCTCTTTCATCGACCCCATGACCTGACGATACTCACGCGCCTGCATGCGTGACCCCTGGCGCAATGGCTCGACCTGCGCGCGAGGAATCGAGGTAACAGCCTCCGCGCTCCTCCCGACCACGACCACGCAGTCCTCCACCAACGCGCGCATCCAACGCGCGCATCACGCGATGCCCCCAGACGCTCGGGGCGGACCCGACTCCATCAGAGATCACCGCAGGTTCGTTCATCCCCGCTGGAACGTGCATCACCCCCCGGAGGGCATTCGACGACCACGACGAACGGAATCGCCGCGCTCGGCTTGACTGTCCGCGAATCGGGAGAACGCTTTGCTCAGCAATGTACGCTTCCCTCTTCCGCCACGTCCTGTTCCCCCTCTATGAAACCCGACTGCGTGGCAGGGAAACCCTGACCCGCCTCCAGGAGCTGGAGAGATCGCAATGGCGCTCCGAGGCTGATCTGCGCGAGCTGAGCTTCCGACGCGTCGTCGAAGCCATCCGCTACGCCGAGCAGCACGTCCCGCTCTACCGCCGAAGGTTCGCCGACCACGGCGTCCGCGCCCGCGACGTCCAGTCCCCCGACGACCTCCTGCGCTTCCCCGTCCTCACGAAGAGCGACATCCGCAAGCACGGCAAGGAACTCATCGCCGAGGGCTTCCACGGGAAGATGTACCAGAGCGGCACCGGCGGCTCCACTGGCGAGCCGATCCAGTTCTCCTACGACCACCGCACCTACGAGTCGCGCATCGCCGCCGCCATGCGCGCCGACGGCTGGGCGGGCGCCTCGCCCGGCGAGCGCGAACTCCACATCTGGTCGCGCGCCACCACGCCCGAGACCCCTCTCCGCAAGGCCAAGCGCCGCGCCCACGAGACCATCCTGCGCAAGCGGATGATCTGCGCCTGGGAACTCGGGCAGGACCAGCTCGCGGACCTGTGCGACACCATCGAGGACTTCCAGCCCAGGGTCATCATCAGCTACCCGACGCCGCTCTACCACCTGTCGCGCTACGCCCTAGAGAAGGGCCGGCGCCTCCCTTCGCCGCGCGGAATCGTCACCTCCGCCGAGCGCCTCTTCCAGCACCACCGCGAGGTCATCGAGCGCGCCTTCGACGCCAAGATCTTCGACCGCTACGGCTGCCGCGAGGTGATGCTCATCGCCTCCGAGTGCGAGCGCCACGAGGGCAAGCACCTCAACCTGGAGAACGTGCACGTGGAGATCGTGCGCAGCGGCCGTCACGCGGGCGCCGGCGAGCCCGGCGAGGTGATCCTCACCGACCTCAACTGCCGCTCCATGCCCCTCATCCGCTACAAGAACGAGGACGTCGCCACGCTCGCCCCGAAGCCCTGCTCCTGCGGCCGCGGCATGCCCATGCTCTCCTCGGTCGAGGGCCGCATGCTCGACATGATCGTCGGCCCCGAGGGCCAGCTCCTCGCCGGCGAGTTCTTCCCGCACCTGCTCAAGGACTACCGCGACGTCGCCCGCTTCCAGGTCCACCAGGACAAGAGCCGCGCCATCACCATCAAGCTCATGCCGAACGAGGGCCTCGCCGCCGAGACCCCCGCCCGCGTCGAGCGCTCCATGCGCGAGTTCCTGGGCGAGCGCGCGTCCATCAAGGTGGAGGTGGTCGACGACATCCCCCTCACCAAGGGCGGCAAGTACCGCCTCACCGTCTCCGAGGTCCCTGTCGATCTGGAGCGCGAGGCCACCGCGTGAGCGCCCCCGCGCGCATCGCCCACCTGGTCCTCGCCCTCCGCGTCGGTGGCCTCGAACGCGTGGTCCTGCGCCTCCTCGAGCGCACCCCCCGCGACCGCTTCACCCCCGTCGTCTGCGCCCTCGAAGAGCCCGGCGCCCTCGCCCCGGAACTCGACCGCCTCGGCGTGCCGCTCACCGTCATCCGCCGCCGCCCCGGCCTCGACCCTCGCCTCCCCGTGCTCCTCTCCCGCTGGATGGCCCGCGAAGGCATCGATCTCGTCCACACCCACAACCCGAACCCCCACTTCTACGGCGCCCTCGCCGCCATGATGACGCGCACCATGACCGGCATCCCGGGCCGCAAGCGCACCCCGCGCCTCGTGCACACCAAGCACGGCCGCAACACCCCCGGCGCCCGACGCAAGGTCCTCGTCAACCGCCTCGCCTCCTCGCTCACCGACCGCGTCATCGCGGTCAGCGAAGACGCCCGCAAGGTCGCCGTGGAGATCGAGGGCGTCGACCCCCGGCGCGTTGTCACCATCCTGAACGGCGTCGACACCGAGGAGTTCCGCCCTGGCGACCCCGCAGAGGCCCGCGCCCGCCTCGGCCTCCCGCAGCGCGGCTTCCACATCGGCTGCGTGGCCCGCCTCTCCCCCGAGAAGGACCACGCGACGCTCCTCACCGCCTTCTCCGCCCTCCTCGCGCGGCGCGCAGACGCCCACCTCACCCTCATCGGCGACGGCGCCCTCCGCCGCGACCTCGAAGCCCAGGCTGCATCTCTCGGCATCACCTCCTCCGTGACCTTCACCGGGATGCGCAGCGACATCGCCGAGTCCCTCCCCGCCTTCGACGTCTTCACCCTGACCTCCCGCACCGAGGGTATCTCGCTCACCCTCGCCGAGGCCGCCGCCTGCGGTCTGCCCATCGTCGCCACCCGCGTGGGCGGCAACCCGGAGATCGTGCGCGAGGGCGAGACCGGCCTGCTCGTGCCCCCGAACGACCCCGCCGCCCTCACCCTGGCCTTCGACACCATGGCCAGCCGCGACGACCGCGAGGCCCTCGGCGCCCGCGGCCGCGCCTGGGTCGCCGAACGCTTCAGCGCCGCCCAGATGGCCCGCGCCTACACGACGCTCTACGCCGACGTCCTCGCCGACGTCCTCGCCGACGTCCCCACCCCCTGACGGACAGCCCCCGGCACCGACGTCTCGCCGACGCCCTCACGCCCTGACGGACAGCCTCCGGCACCGACGTCTCGCCGACGCCCTCACGCCCTGACGGACAGCCCCCGGCACCGCCCGTGGTATACCCCCGCCCACCTCCGGCACGGCCCACGGCGCCGCGCCCCCGCAGCCCGATGAACCGCCTTTTCCGCCTCGCCTTCCCGCTCGCCGCGCTCGCCGCGCTCGCCTTCACCGCGTGCACCCGCGGCGCCGCCCCCGAGCCCGCCCCCGACCGGTCGGCCTCCCTCCCGCCCGCGGACGCACTCCCCGCGAGCGCAGCCCCCTCCGCGCAAGCTCCCGCAGGCACCACGCCCGAAACGCCTGCCTCCGCCGCCCCCGCTTCCTCCACGCCCGACATCACACCCCAAGGGAGTTCCGCCGCCGCCGTCGCTGTCCCCGGGACGCCCTCGGCCGCAGGAAAGCAGGCCGGCCGCAGGGTGGCGCTGGAGACGAAGGTGATGGGCACGCAGCTCACGCTCGCGACCTACACCACGGCCGAGATGGACGAGCACGCGCTGCGTCCGCCCCTCGAGAAAGCCGTGAAGGAGCTGCGCCGGCTGGAGTCGCTGATGACGACCTGGCGCGACGACAGCGAGATCTCCCAGGTGAACCAGCGCGCCGGGAAATCCGCCGTGGAGGTGAGCCCCGAGAGCCTGGAGGTGATCCAGAAGAGCCTGTGGATCAGCCGCCTGTCCCGCGGGGTCTTCGACATCACCTTCGAGGCGATGCACGGTCTCTGGAAGTTCGACGAGGACCTCGACGACAACATCCCGAGCAAGCCCGACGTGGACCGCGCCCGCAAGCTCATCGACTACCGGCAGATCCAGGTCGACCCCGCGAAGCGCACCGTGAAGCTCGGCAAGCCGGGGATGCGGATGAACCTCGGGGGAATCGCGAAGGGCTACGCCGTCGACGCCGCCGCGCGCGTGCTGCGCGCCGAGGGCCTGAAGGCCTTCTTCATCCAGGCCGGCGGCGATCTCTATGTGTCCGGCAAGAAGCCCGATGGCTCCCGCTTCCGGGTGGGCGTGCGCGACCCGCGCGGCAAGAACGCAAACGACTTCTTCGCGATGATCGAGGTGGAAAACCACGCCTTCTCGACCGCCGGCGACTACGAGCGCAGCTTCCTCAAGGACGGGAAGCGCTACCACCACATCATCGACCCCCGCACCGGCTTCCCCGCCACCGCGAGCCGCAGCGTGACCATCTGGGCCGCCGACGCGCTCACCGCCGACGCCATCGACGACGCCGTGTTCATCCTCGGCCCCGAGGAGGGTTTGAAGCTCGTCGAGTCCATCGACGACTGCGGCGCCGTCATCGTCGACGCCGACAACAAGGTCTGGATCTCCCGCCGCCTCGAAGACAAGGTCCACAAACTCCGCGAGCCGACCCCAGGTCTTTAAGCCCAGGGACCCAGGGTCCCTACGCTCCCGATGGTCGCTACCCCCTTGTTCCTGGTACGCCGTCGCGCGAAGGACTGCGGCGGTATCAAGTCTGGCCTCCTTCGACACCTGCATGCCTTACCCTCTCGGCGCGCTCTTCCAGCTCGGTCCGTTCTTCATCCCCGGTCTCCGGCCGCGGCACGTGCGGGTCTTCATCCCCCCGGAGGCCCGCTACCGCGACCGTCCCCCGGCCACCCTCTTCCTCTTCGACGGCCAGAACGTCTTCGATGACGCGCCCTCCTTCGCAGGCGGCTGGCGCCTGCACGAGACCGTGGGCAAGCTCTCGCTGCGGCGCCACCGCAGGCCCATCCTGGTGGGCATCGACCACGGGTACGAGGACCGGATCAAGGAACTCTCCCCCTGGCCGACCCGCCACGGTCCCGGCCACGCCGACCTGCTGATCGGCTGGATCTGCGGCGAGCTGGCGCCGTTCCTCGCCCGCGAGATCGGCCTCGCCCTCACCCCCGAGCACGTCGCCATCGGCGGCTCGTCCATGGGCGGCCTCGCCGCGCTCCACGCCCACTTCACCCGCCCCGAGCTGTTCGGCGCCGTGCTCTCCATGTCCCCCTCGCTGTGGCTCGGCGAGGGCCGCATCTTCCAGGACCTCACCGCGCGCCCCCGCCCCCTCACCTCCACCATCTACCTCGACGCGGGCGGCAAGGAGTCCAGCGGCAAGATGCTGCAAGCCGCCACCCACCTCGCCGACGCGCTCCAGCGCCGCGGCTACGGCCCCGAGGCCCTCCGCTTCCGCGCCGACCGCCGCGGCGCCCACAACGAACTCGCCTGGCGCCGCCGCACCCCCGGCGCCCTCCGCTTCCTTTTCGCCAACCGCACCCGCTGACCGCGCGTCACTTTGCCACGAAGCGCACGAACGCCTCGAGATCCGCGTCGAAGTGCGTCGCATCATCGACGAACGGAGCATGACCGAGCCCTGGATAGACGAGGAGCTTTGCCCCAGGCACGAGCTTCGCGGTGTGCTCGCCCATCGCCACCGTCAGCATCCGGTCCGCGTCCCCCTGCATCACCAGCGTCGGCACCCGCAGCCCCCGCAGCGTCTCGTCCCCGCGCGGGGTCGACATGTTCCGGATCGCCTCCGTCACCTCCGCCGGCAGCACCCCGGCCGCCGCGCGCACGCGCGCGAGGTTCGCCGCCGGAGGAGGCACCGCGAAGCAGGCGTCGAGGAAGCGCCGCGACCCCTCCGCCCGCGCCGCGTCGTCCTTCACCACGAGCGAACGCATGAACCCCTCGTTCTCCTTGGTGAAGAACTCCGGCTTGAACGCCGTGACCGCGTCGACGAACACCGCCCCCGCGATGCCCTTGTCCCCATGGTCACGCAGGTAATTGATCATCACCACGCCCCCGAGCGACCAGCCCACGATCACCGGGCGCCGCACCTTGGCCGCCGCGATCACCGCCGCGAGATCGTCCCCCCACCGCCTCCCCTCGGTGTACGCCGCCTCCTCGCGCGGCCGGTCGGAGGCGCCGTGCCCCCGCAGATCGTAGGTGATCAGGCGGAATTTCGTGGCGAGCGCGCCCTCGATCTGGCGCATCCAGGCGAGGTGGGTGAGCCCGAGCCCGTGCACAAGCACGATGGCGGGCGCATCCGCCGGGCCGACCTCCTGCGCCGCGAGCGAGAGCCCATCCGGCGTGCGCACCGAGAGCCTGCGAAGCCCCGCCATTGCCCCTGGCCCTGCCGCGCCGCCCTTCGCCGCAGGCGCAGCCCCCGTGCCCGCCGCACCCTCACCCGGCGCAGGCGCAGCCCCCGTCGTTGCAGGCCCAGCTTCCCTGGACCCGTCCCCCGCAGCCGCTGCGGCTCCTTGCGCGACGGGGCTCTCCTGCGCCCCTGCTGTCCGAGCCCCCTCCCCGCCCTGCTCCGGCGCCGCTGGCGCGCCCGCGCAGGCCGCCACGGTCAGCCAGGCGATGAGACCCAGGAAAGAGCCACCACGACCGATGCGTTTTTCAATGAGCATCCAGCGCGCCTCCTCGATGCGCATTGCGCACCGTAATCGGCGGTCGCATCATGACGCCAACCGGTTGTCGTAATGACCCTCATCAACCACACGCATCTTGCTCGCCTGGACCTCAACCTGCTCGTGGCGCTCGACGCCCTCCTCACCGAGCAGCACGTCACCCGCGCCGCGCTCCGCATCGGCGTCGGTCAGTCGGCCATGAGCCACAACCTCGCCCGCCTGCGCGACTTCTTCGGCGACGACCTCTTCGTCCGCACTGCCGAGGGCATGCGCCCCACCCCCCGCGCCCAGCGCCTCGCCATCGAGCTGCGCCCGGCGCTCGCGCAGATCCAGGCCGCCGCCTTCGGTGGCGCCCCCTTCGACGCCTCCCGCGCCGAGCACACCTTCCGGGTCGGCATGTCCGACGGCCTGGAGAGCGCGCTCCTGCCCCTGCTCGTCGCCCACACCACGCAGCGCGCCCCTGGCATCCGCGTCGACGTCGCCCCGATGCCGCCGTCTGCCGCGCCGCGCGCTCTCGATGCCGGCGACATCGACCTCGCCGTCGGCACCTTCGGCGACGACACCGTGCACCACAAGCGCCGCGTGATCTGCGCCGCGGGCGGCCACCGCGTGCTGTTCGATCGGCAGCGCGTCCCCGCGGGCCGCGACGGAGACCTCGACCTCGACGTCTACACCGCCCTCCCGCACGTGCGCATCGCCTCCCACGAAGCGCTCGAACAGGTCATCGACGATGCCCTCGCCCTCGCCGGCCGCACCCGCCAGATCGCGGCCTCCACCCCGCACGCGCTCGCCGCGCCCTTCGTCCTCCTCGCCTCGGCCACCGTGGCCACGCTCCCCCTGCGCCCGGCGCTGATCGTCGCCCAGGCCTTCGCCCTCGCCCTGAGCGCAGTGCCCGTCCCCCTCGGCGGCTACGACGTGGTCATGCTCTGGCACACCGGCAGCGACCGCGACGCCGCCCACACCTGGCTACGCGAGGCGATGGTGGCGGCAGCCGCCGAGGAGCAGGCCCTGCGTCCGAGCCCCTCCCCCGTCCGCAAGGTGGCTGGACGCGCGCCCTCCACCCCGAAGAGCAAAGCGCGGCGACGCGCGACGGCCTCGCGATCCGTGTGAGCGTTCCGGCGTTGTGAGCGTTCCGGCGTGCAGAAGCTCACGGGTGCAGGCCCCACGCAGAGAGGACAGGAAGAGGACAGGAAGAGGAGCGCCGCACGCGCGACGCCACGGAAGGAGAACGGCCAGGCACCCCCTCGGCCCCCGCCGCGCGGCCATCCATCGGGCCGACCAGCGGTGGTCCGGCGCCCGGGAGCAACGCCGCGGGAGTGCCTGGCCTGCGCTCTGCGACTCAGGGCGCAACCGGTGACGGCTTCACCGCAGACGGCGCCACGGGAGGCGGCTTCGCGACCGGCGGATGCGCCGTCGTCCCGGCCTGCGCCCCCGACGCGAGAGGGACCGTCGCGGGCGTGACCACCTGCGGCGCCCCGGAGGCCGCCTTGCCCCCACTCTCCTTGTCCGGCGTGGGCTTGGTGGGCCCTGGCTGCGACGCGTTGCGCTTGGCCCGCGCCGCGCGCTCCACCGCCCGCTGCTCGTCGAGCTGCGCCTCGTAGGGACCGAGCAGCTCGCGCCGCGTCGCCTCGTCGTGCTCGTAGTCGAGCAGCACCTGGGCCGCGAACCGCTTGAACGCCTCGTGCCAGGCGTGGCTCGCCTTCTCCACCGCGCTGCCGGCCGCTCCCGCCTCGTGCCCGAGCGCCTGAGCGTACAGCGCGATGTGCCCCAGGAGGTGGGCGGCCACCGGCCACAACCCCTGCCTCTCGATCGCCTCCATGACGGCGGGATCCTCGACCACCTCGCGCACCTCGCAGAGCGCCGGCCATTCGAGGTCCATGCTCCTGCGAATGAACTGCGTGCCTCTCCTGAAGACGCGGGTGCGAATGAGCTGCAGCCGGCTCGCCGCCATCTGCTGCTCTTCATCGAGCGGCACCACGCTGTCGAGCAGCGCCCGCTCCTGCTCCGCGACCGCGCGCCCGAAGGCACTCACCAGCGCCGCTGACCGCTTGCTCCACCTGCATGCAGCGACGCTGTGCCCTTGCACACTTGCACGCAGCGACGCTGGCCGCTTGCCCCACCTCACCCCGGCAACGATGGCCGCTTGCTCCGCCGCATGCGGACATGAAGGCCACTTGCCCGGCTGCACCGGGGTGACGCTACCCGCTTGCCTGACCACGACGCGGGAACACTGGCCGCTTGCTCCGCCGCATGCGGAAATGCTGATCGCTTGCCCGACTGCGGTCAGGGGACACTGGCCGCTTGCCTGACCGCGACGCGGGCACGCTACCCGCTTGCTCCGCCGCATGCGGAAACGCTGGCCGCTTGCCCAACCTCACCCTGGCGACGCTGACCGCTTACGACCAGTGAGCTGGTTCCCTCAGGCGTCCGGATCGATGCCCATCGCCCGCAGCTTGCGCGCAAGCAACTCCGCACGCTGCTCGGCGCTCTCCGCACGCTGCTCGGCGCTCTCCGCGCGCTGCCTCTCATCCTGCGCCTGGGCGGCGAGTTCCTCCGGCGGCGAGTTCCTCCCCCGCAGGGAGCAGCGCACCAGCGGGGGTGAAGAAGCGGAGCTTGCCCTCGTGCACGCCCAGGAACAGACCGAGCTGTGCACTCCAGAGCCGCCCCGAAGCGTCGGGGGCGATGGGTTCGTAGCGCGCATCCTGGAGGCGAAAGCCGGCGAATTCGAGAGACTCAGGGTCGAACCAGAAGTAGTCGGGCGTGCGAAACACGTCCTGGTAGATCTGCTTCTTCTGGCCGCGATCCATGGTGTGGGTGCTGTCCGAGAGCACCTCGACGATGACGTTGGGGTACTTGCCGTCCTCCTGCCAGACGGTCCAGCTCCTTCGCGGCCTCTTCTCCGTGCCGAGCACGACGAAGAAATCGGGGCCGCGGAAGTGCTCCGATTTGAGCTGCCGTTGGCTGTAGAAGATGGTGCGGTTGCCGGCCGCGAAGTAGTCGGTCCGGTCCTTCCAGAACAGATCCAGGCTCTGCAGCAGCAAGAAGAGCTGAAGCAGGTGAAGGGTCGACTCCATCTCGGGTTCGTCGCTCGGAAGCTCGGCCGGCAGCGCCTCGATGCCGCCCTTCGCGCTGGCTGGCTCGTGCATCTCAGGTGCAAGCGCGGACATGGTGAAAGCGTGCCGCAGAACCTCTGGCAAGGCTTCATCACGTTGAGCGATGCGCGCCGGTGCGCAGGGGAGCCCGCGAAAGCAGCACGGAAACCAGGGCGTCGAGAGACGCCCGCGCGTTACCTGGAACAGGCTCTCGACGTACGACGCGCGCAGAGAGGTTGGCCGCGCGCGTCGACACCCCGGCTCACGGCGGGCAATCGGTGCGACCCGCAGCAGCGCAGATCTGCGCGGGAGTGCGCGCCACGTTGAACACGCGCACGTTGTCGAGCTGGCCGACGAAGGGATCCCCGTCGGGCGCGTTGCCGCCGATGGCCACGGTGCCGTTCGAGGGCGTCGCCATGCCGGCGTCTCGCGCGTCGAGAAGCTGTCCGTTCTTGTAGATCTGCACCGTGGTGTTGGTGCGCACGCACGCCACATGGGTCCAGGTGTTGAGCGGGACATCACCTCCAACAGGCTCGACCCCTTGCGAGGAGCAATTGAGGTGCGCGGCCTCGTCGCGGATCCAGATGCCCACCCGACCGTCACTGTCGAAGATCCCGGCTCTGACTCCGTCGTTGGGGGCATCCTCGATCCTGAACCACGCCTCGATGGTGTACGTGTCGCTGTTCCACACCGGAGAATTGCCGAGGTGGATATGGGACCCGTTGTCGACCTGTACAGAGCGACCATCCTCGTGATCCTCGAAGTCGAGGTTACTCTCGTCGACCTCGTGCCCCACGGATGACTCGTCCTCGGCGCTGTCGTTGTCGAAGGAGAAGCACGCGACGAGCGTAGCGTCGGTCGGATCGCAGACGGGCTCCGGGTCCACAGCACCGCCACCCGCACCGCCTGCGCCGCCTGCACCGCCCGCGCCGCCCACGCCTGGGTCACCCGCGCCCTGGCCCCCGGCGCCACCCACGCCGCCTTCACCGCCCACGGAGGTGGTGCTGGTGGTCGTGCCGGTCGTCGTGCTCGTCGACGTGGTGCTGCCGGTGGGCTCCTCGCTGTCCGGCAGGGTGCCGGCAGTGCTGAGCACGCAACCAGCGAGCAACGTGCCACCAAGAAAGAGCCAACCCAGACGGTGCCCGATCATGTCCGGATCGTACACGAGGCGCGGAGGCGCTTGCACCTTTGCGGCGCGCTTCTCCCGCGCTCCGATCTGGCGACACGGTGGCGCCATCGTGACCCGACGCGACCTCGACGCGACCCCGGCGCGACCTCCGCCATCCGGTGGCGCCCTCGCGACCGGCGAGGTCAGCCTTCGTGGCCCGGGTCCTGGTTGTAGAATTCCTTGAGCAGCTCGTACAGCTCGGGGTGGCAGGCGCGCAGCTTGCGGGGGCGCTCGAAGAAGGCCTCGGTGATGACGGCGAAGAACTCGGCCGGGTTCGTGGCGCCGTAGGGATCGATGACGGTGGGGCGCATCCGGGCGTCGTCGCGCTGGAGCTGGTGGTACTCGCGGCCGAGGATGCGCGCCCAGGCGGCGTACATGGAGCGGCGCGGCAGCTCGGGGGCGCCGTCGACCGCGCCGCTCTCCTGGTCGAGCTGGTGCGCGAACTCGTGGAGGACGAGGTTGTGGCCGTCGCTGATGTCGGCGGCGCCGGTGAGCACGCCCTCCCAGGAGAGGACGACCATGCCGCGCGTCCACGACTCGCCGAGGCGCGACTGGTCCCCCTCGATGACCACGCCCCCCTCGACGATCTCGCGCGCAGGGGCGCGGTAGCCGGCGGGGTAGACGAGGATGATCTCCAGGTCGGGGTAGTAGTCGGTCTCGCGGTGAAGGAGCAGCAAGCAGGCCTGGGCGGCGATGGTGACCCGGATCTCGTCGGTGATCTCCAGGCCGCCGCAGCCCTCGAAGGTCTTCTCGGCGAGGAAGACTTGGAGGTGGCCGCGCAGCTCTTCCTGGTCGGCCTCGTCGAGGCGGCGCAGGTAGTAAGGGACGTTCTGCTCGAGGATCTCGCGCCAGGCTTCGGGGAAGGGCTGGCTGCGGATCTCGTCGCGCTTCTGCGCCCTGGTCTTCAGGAAATCGAGCATCGGGGCATGCTGGCACGGCGCGCGAGCATGGGCGAGGCGGGCACGCGACGGGTGCGCGGAGAGGTTGGGAAACGGGGTTTCAGCCCCTAGAATGCGCGCCCATGCAGGAGCAGGAGTCGCCAGACCGCGCGCTGGCGCGCCGGGTGGAGGAAGCCGACGCGCTCGCGGGGGAGTGGTGCCACGAGGCGCTCCGGCGGCTGCGACCCGGGCTGGAGACGGTGGTCGAGCGCATCGCGGGCGGCGTGGTGGGGTTCTTCGGGGCGCAGTCGCCGTTGACGCAGGGGCGGGGGCTGGGGCTCGCAGGGGCGGTGTCGGCCGAGGAGATCGACAGGCTGGAGGCGTTCTTCCGGCGCCGCGGGGTGACGGCGACACTGCAGGTGAGCCCGTACGCGGATCAGGGGCTGGTCGACGCGCTGGGGCGCCGGGGGTTCTCGCTGTCGCTGTTCCTGAACGTGCTCGTGCGGCCCCTCGCGCGGCGCGGGGAGGGCTGGGAGAGCGGGGAGGGCTGGGAGAGTGAGGAGGCCGCGCCGTCACCGCCGGACGGGGTGCGCGTGAGCCGGGTGGAGGCCGGCGATGCGGAGGCGTGGGCGCGCCTGGTGGCGCAGGGGTTCGCGGGGGACGAGGAGGTGACCGAGGACGGGGTGGACCTGAACCTGCTGCTGTTCCAGGAGCCGCGCGCGGCCTGCTTTGTGGCGCACGTGGACGGGCGCCCCGTGGGCGGGGGCTCGGTGGCGGTGCAAGAGGGGCTGGCGTCGCTGTTCGGGATGTCGACGGTGCCGGGGTTCCGGCGGCGCGGCGTGCAGCGGGCGCTGCTCGAGGCGCGCCTCGCCTACGCGGCGGCGCAGGGGTGTGACCTGGCCTCGGTGGTGGCGCTGCCCGGCTCGGGCTCGCAGCGCAACGCGGAGCGGGTGGGGTTCCGGGTGGCGTACACGCGGGTGATGCTGAGCAAGCGCTATCCGTGAAGGCAGCGGGGCAGCCGCTGGGCCCTGCGCGGCGCTGCGGGGTTGCCTCGACTCAGGGGGCTGGACAGTCGGTGCGACCGGCGTCGGCGCAGATCTGCGCATCGGTGCGCGCGACGTTGTAGACGCGCACGCCATCGAGGAGGCCGAGGAAGGGGTCGCCGGAGGGCGCGTTGCCGCCGATGGCCACCGTGCCGTTCGACGGGGTGAGCACAGTCGTGTCGCGGGCATCCAGAAGCACGCCATTCCTGTAGAGGAGCATCTGGACGCCATCATGGACGCAGGCCAGGTGCGTCCACGTGCCGAGCGGGACATCCCCACCGCTGAGCTCCGTGCCTTGTCCCGCGCAAGAAACGTGTGCGGCCTCGTCACGGATCCACATGCCCATGCGACCGTCACTGTCGAAGAGCCCCGACCTGGCCCCGTCGTTCGGGGTATCCTCGATGCGGAACCACATCTCGACGGTGAACGCCGAGACATTCCAGTCAGCGCTGGCACCGAGGCGGATGTAACTGCTCGCGTTCATCCTCGCAGCTCGCCCGTCAATGCCGTTCTCGTAGGCGAGGTTGCTCTCGTCGACGGCGCGGTGGAAGCTCGATGCATCCGCAGCGTCATCATCGTCGAAGCTGAAACAGGCGAGGAGAGTAGGGTCGACGGGATCGCATCCCACGTCTGGGTCGACGATCCCCCCACCCCCAGCGCCACCCGTACCGCCCGCAGGCTCCTGCCCTCCTGTACCCCCTCCAGACGCGCCCACGGTGGGGAGGAAGCCTCCACCTCCGGCACCCGAACCTCCACCTCCGGACGCGCTGGACTCCGCCCCGATCTCGTACCCGTCGAGCCCCGAGAGCACGGCGCACGCACCGACGCCGCCGGCCAGCGCCATCCAGCCAGCAAGCGCGAGAGGCTTGAGGACGCGCAAGGCAGAGGTGTCGGGGAGCATGGAAGGCGATGCTATCGCAGGCCCTACGGAGCCACCAGGCAGCGTCCGTCCCTCCGAGAAGCGTGCGGGAGAGGCAAGGCGATGGGACACAGGGGAGCTGCGCGCGATGAAGACGCTGCAAATCTGCGCAGGGGCTCCCGGGGCTCCGGGTGCTTCCAGGATGCCAGGGTACGCCAGGCACGGAGCATGTATCGGGTTCTCCCTATCGGGCGCGCCGAGGCGACCCACGGGAGACAGCATATGAACGAGGTTCAGGTCACGTTTCGTAACATGGCAGTGTCGCGAGGGATCGAGGGGCTGGCCCGCGAGAAGGCAGCCAAGCTGCAGCGGTTCTTCCCTCGCCTGCAGAGCTGTCACGTCGTGGTGGAGAGTGCCAATCACAAGGGTGGAAGGAGCGCCACGTACCACGTGCGAATCGATGTGACCGTGCCGGGCGCCGAGCTCGTCGCGAACCACGAGCCGGCCGGCAACGTCCACGATGACGCCTATCTGGCCGTCAGGGACGCGTTCGACATCATGCGGCGGCAGATCCAGGACTACGCGCAGCGGCTGCGCGGCGACGTGAAGTCGCATGTGTCAGACCTGCCCGCGCCGGCGGCGTTCGGGCCCGAGCTGAGCACGGAAGGTACGGCCTACTGAACGCGGCCGTATCCTGATCGCCCGGGGCGCGTGACGCGCTGGTGCGCCCCGCAGGCACGCCCGGCAATCGCTTTCAGCAACAGCTCCCCGCAGGCGCTCGCGGTCGGGGCGCGTGCAGTCTATCGACGCAAGCCTGACAGGCCCTTGCTCTGAAGGCCTTTGACGAGCGTTCGCAGCTCCTGCGCGATCTCATTGAAGGCCTCTTCCCGGTCGGCCGAGCGGGTGACCGGGATCTTGCTCCTCGGCAGGACGACCAGCTTGCCGAAGCGGCTCTCCTCCCAGGTGCACGGGCGGAGGAGGATGGGGACCACGCGCGCGGTGCCCTGGGTCTGGCGTTCGAGGGCGCGCGCGATTTGCAGGTCGAGCTCCTCCGAGGCGAGCAGCTCGGCGCTGATCAGGACGAGGATGAGCTGCGCGGAGTCGAGGTGCGCCTGGATCTGTGGCTCGACTTCCTCGCCGCCGAGGATGTCGCCGTGGTGCCAGGGGGCGATCAGCTTCTCCCGCTTCACCATGGGCGCCATGTGGACCTGGAGGCGCTTGAACAGGTCGGCGTCGCCCTCGGCGTAGCAGATGAAGGTGTCGATGGGCCCCGCCGCACCGGGCGCAGGGGACGCCGCCGATGCCGTGGCTGCAGGCGTCGCGGGCGCCGCGGGGGATGCGGACGGTGCGGAAGGAGCGGTTGGCGAGGTGGAGGTCGACACCGCGGGCAGGGGCGCTGCGAGGTCGGGGATGACGGGGGAGGTGCTCGCCGTCGGCGTGGCGTTCGCCGGGGTGACCGCGGGCGCGGCGGGCACGGCGGGCACGGCGGGCACGGCGGGCACGGCGAGGCCGGGCAAGGGGGTGCCGTCGGGGGAGGCAAGCCATTGCAGGATGTCGGTGATGTCGGTGTGGCGACCGTCGGCATTGGGGTATTCGATGAGGCGAATGCCGGCGTCCTCCAGCTTGCGGCGGCGTGAAGGGCCAGTCATTCCCTTGGGGAGGAGCGCGTAATGGGTGGGCGGCTGCCCGCCGGAACGGGCGCGCACCTGGCCGAGGGTGAGGTCGATGTTGTCGTCGGCGAGGCCGAAGCCGAGGAACAGGAAGGGATGGGTGCGGTAGAGGGCGCCGATGGTGTCCTGAAGCTGGGGGGACGCGAACATGGCCCGGTCGTACTGGTCGCGGGTGAAGACCCAGGTGCGGGCGTCGCTCAGGGTGCCGTGGATCTTGAGGATGTAGTGGCTGTCCTGGGCGAGGTGGCCGGGAGGGTCGGTCAGCTCGGGCCACCTGCCGCGGAAGGCGCGGACGAGGAGCTGGTCGAGGTTGGTGGTGATCACCGCCCAGAGCTTCGGGGCGAGGGCGGCGATGGCCCTGGCCGCGGGGGGTTCGTCGTCGAGGTGGCGGTCGTCGAGGGACCTGCGGACCTCGCGCTCGAAGTCGGGGCCGAGGAGGGGCTTGGCGGCGGAGACGGCGTCGAGGAGCTGGTTGCCGTCGATGAGCGCGTCGAGCTCCTGGAGGGACGCGGCGTCGGCGCCGCGTTCGAGGGCGCGCCTCTGGAGGTTCTTCGCGAGCTGCTTCCAGGTGGGAAGGCCCGCGCCGACGGAGACCCCGGCGCCGACGAAGGCGATGAGTCGGCCAGAGGCGTGAGCCTGTCGCAGGTCGGTGAGGGCCGAGGTGTCCATGATCCACATCCTAGCGTCGAGGCGCGCGGAGGGCCTGGAACTTCCCTCACGCGCACGGAGAACTGCGGCGATGAAGGCGCGGAGGGAATGCGCTGGCGCCACGGGGCGTAAGGATGCCGCGGGGCGTAAGATCGGGCGATGGCTCCGTCACGGGTGTCCCCCGTATCCCCAGTCCCTGCGCTGTCTCGCCTGCACCGCGCGCGCCGCGCGCTCCGTGTGCTGCGCGGCTGCGTCACGGACCGCACGGCGGTGTCGCTCGCCGTGTTCCGGGGGTTCGCGGTGGCGGTGCTGGCATTCGCGGGGATCAATGCGGTGAGGGCGCTCGGGCCAGGGGGGTCGTCGGTGGCGTGGCACCTGTTCTACCTGCCAGGTGTCCGGGGCGGGGCGGATGCGTGCCTCGCGCTGCTCGCGGTGGTGCTGGGGTGGAGCGCGTTCGGTGGCGTGGGGCGGCGCGGGGTGGCGGTGGCGCTCGGGCTGGGGCTCGCCGCGCTCGCGGTGGTGGCGGGGTACAACGCGCTGGCGTTCGCGGACCTGGCGCAGGAGGGGGCGATCCGGTCGGCGTTTCCGGTGCCGCTGTCGGCAGGGCTCGCGGTGGTGCTGGTGCTGCACGGGGTGCTCTGCCTGTGGCCGCGGCACGTGGCGGCGCGTGGAGAGGTTGGAGGGGAGGTCGGGGAGAAGGCTGGCGCGAGAAGGGCCATCGGGGGTGCGGCCGTGGCAGCAGGGGTGGCGGCGGGAGTGGCGTCGCTCGGGTGGGGGATGCTCGCGGTGGTGCTGCACATCCATGCGTTCGGGTTGACGGATTACCGGCGGCCGGCGGACGCGATCGTGGTGTTCGGGGCGCGTGCGTACGCGGACGGGACGCCGTCGGAGGCGCTGTCGGAGCGGGTGATGACGGGGGTGGCGCTGTACAAGCAAGGGCTGTCGCCGCGGCTGGTGATGAGCGGGGGGGTGGATCCGAGCGGGGTAAGCGAGCCCGTGGTGATGCGGGAGGTGGCGGTCGCGGCGGGGGTGCCCGCAGAGGCGATCGTGCTCGACGAGCTGGGAGTGAACACGGAAGGGAGCGTGGAGAGCGTGGCGGGGATGGCCGGGCGGCTCGGGCTCGGGCGGGTGCTGGCGGTGAGCCACTACTTCCACCTGGCCAGGATCAAGCTGCTGTTCGAGCGGCGCGCGCTGCGCTGCTTCACGGTGCCGGCCGACGAGGGGGAGACGCTGCTGCTCGGGACGCCGTACTACGTGCTGCGCGAGGCCGCGGGGCTGATGTTCTACTTCGTGCTGGGCTGAGGTGCATCGTGGCGCTTCCCGGCTACGCTCACGCACGCGGGGCACGAGGGAGGCACCGATGCGGTGTGCCTCAGGGCGCCGCGGAGAGGGCTTCGGCGGTGAGGCTGAGGCCGAAGCCGAGCCAGGCGCCGGCGATCTCCTGGGAGGCGCCCGCGGCGTCCTGGTAGGGGGCGGCGCGGAGGACGGCGCCGGGTTCGAGGTGAAGGCCTAGCCAGAGAGGGCCGCCGATGCGGGTGTCGATGGCGGCGAGGGCGCCCGCGCGGGCCGACCAGGTGTCCTTCTCGCCCGGGAGCGCGTCGACAGCGCGCGCGCCGGTGATGCGTACGGAGGCGAGGGCAGCGGAGGCGCCGAAGCTCAGGCGCACGGAGGGGTGGACCCAGATGCGGTAATCGGCGGCGAGCCCGGCCTCCAGCCAGCGGAGGGTGCCATCGCCGAGGGGAGAGGCGAGCCAGCGGGCGAAGAGCGTCTGGTCGACGCGGTGGCGGCGGAGGCCGAGGGAGATGGCAGGGCCGGCGAGGAATGCGGCGGAGGCAGGGAGGAACGCGGCGTCGGGGCCGGCGGCGAGGTCGAGGGCGTCGAGGTCGCGGGAGGCCAGCTCGACCTCCTCGGGGGTGGGGCGGCGCGGCGCAGGGGCGCGGCGGGGGAGGCGCAGGCGGCGAATCTCGGCGCGGACCATCTCGCTGGTGGCGATGGCGACGAGGCGGGCGGCGACGTCGGCGGTGAGGCCAGAGATGGAGATGCCGCGGCGGACCACGGGGCGGGTGTCGAGGCGGACCTGGATTTCGAGGCGGGCCTCGGTGGGGCGATCGATCCAGACCCGGGCGGCGGAGACGTCGAGGGGGCCGGCGGCGGCGGCGATCTGGGCGGTGTCGCCGAGCTCGATGTCGATGAGGCGACGGAGGCGCGCCTCGGAGAGGGTGCCGCTCGCAGCCGCGGAGAGGGCGACGCGGACCTCGACCGGAGGCGGGGCAGGCGCAGGCGCAGCAGGCGCAGCAGGTGCAGGCGCCGCAGACGCGACAGAGACCGCAGGTGCGCGGGCCGCAGACGCCGGGGATGGGGTGGTGCGGCGCTGGGTTGGCGAGGGCGTGGATGCGGGGGAAGGGGCCGCGTGGGCGATGGCAGGAGCCACGAGGAGCGCGGCGGCGGCAAGGGCCGAGGCGAGCCGCGCGCGGGACCCGGATCCGAGGGACGCGGTGGCCAGATCAGGGAGCGGGAGCGGGGGCGTCCGGAGAGGGCGAGGCGGTGTCACGCTGGGCCGGGGCGGGCGCAGGCTCGACGTCGCGCTCTTCGACGACCTCGGCCTCGTCCGCTTTCTCGCCCGCGTTGATTCGCTGGACTGCCTCGCACCGCCCATCGGGGTACTTGCTCACATACTCCTGCGCCATCCGGATTGCTTCCTCCTTGTGACCAGCAAGGACTTCGGCGCCGATGCGCTTGCAGAAGGAGTCTTCGGCCAGGTTGCCGCCGGGCGAGAGGTTGCCGGCGCGCTCGTAGTACTTCGCGGCCTTGGCCTGGTCGCCAGCGCGGGCGTAGAGGTTGCCGAGGGTGAAGGCGGCGATCTCCGCGTTGGGGTCGCCGGGGAAGGCGTCGACGACGCGGGAGAGCGCGCGGATGGCGGCTGCCTGGTCGCCGCCGCGGCCGCGGAGCAGATCGTTGAGCTCCATCAGCTCCTTCGCGGTGCGCGCGGAGGCGATGGCGCCGTCGATGCCGCCGCCCTGCTGCCGGAGCATGTCGAGGGCGCCGGAGTCGTCGCCGGCGTTGAAGCGGGCGCGCCAGTCGGGGGCAGCGACGGCCACGGGCGCGGGCTCGACGGAGGGCACCTCCGCCACCGAGGGCGCGGGGGGCGCGTTGCGGAGGACCGGAGACGAGGTGGGCGGAGGCGCGACGAGCGTGGTGGTGCGCTGGCGGATGGGCACACCGGCGGCGCTGTCACCGCGACCGAGATCGCGGGAGCCGACCGGAGAGGTGACGCGCACGGAACCGTCGCTCACGTCGATGTCGATGTCGTCGACATTGTGACGCACGCGGAAGCTGCCCGCGGCGGCGGTGGAGACCTGGGCCTCGCCGGCGACGAGCGCGATCTCGCCGCTGCGCGTGACGCCGACGGTGTCGATGGCGGCCTCGCCCTGCACGAGGCGGAGCTTGAGCGCGCCGCCCTCCGCGCGCTCGAGCTCGATGGTGGAGCCGGGGGCGAGGGAGATGGCGCCGCCGCCGGGGAGCGGGTAGGTGCGCTCGCTGGTGCCGGCTGCGATGATCTCGTTCGCGGCGCGCTGGTCCTGCGAGGGCAGGGCCTCGAGCTGCGCGGCCTCACCTGCGGGCTCCATGAGGCGGCCGCAGAGGATGCCGCCACCGAAGGCCGCCATGGTCGCCGCGAGCAGCGCCGCCGCGAAGCCCGCGCGCCGCGGAGAGGCGGGCTCGCGGATGTCGAGGTCCTGGTCGATGCGCGCCCAGACGCGCGCGACACGCTCGTCGGTGGCGTGATCGCGCAGCGCGGTGGGGTCGATGCGGGGCACGTGTCGGCGCTTCATGACGCTACCTCGGAGGTGGCTGGATCGACGAAATGCTCGTCGAGGAACTGCTGCGCGCGGGTGATGCGGCGCTTCACGGTGGCGAGGGAACAGCTCACCATACGCGCGACCGTGTCGAGATCGTGTCCCTCGACGGCGCGGAGGATCCACGCGATCCGGTCGTCGGCGGGCAGGGTCTGGAGGAGCGCGTAGATCTGGGCGATCTGGGCGCGCGTGTGCGGGGAGGCGTCGGGGCTCGCGAGCGCGTCGAGGTCCACCGGCTCGCTCGAGCGGCCCATGCCGAGCAGGTTGAGGAGCCGGCCGCGGCGCATGCGCGAGCGGACCTTGTGCACGACGATGGAGCCGAGCCACGACTTGAACGCCGCGGGGTCGGAGAGGTCGTTGAGGCGCTCGAAGGCGCGGACGAAGGCGTCATGGGCGATGTCCTCCACGTCGCGCGCGGAGCCCTCGATGCGGGTGGCGAGGTTGATCGCGAACGCCGCGTGCCGCCGGTAAAGAAGCGCGAGGGCCGCGCGATCACCGCGCTGGGCGAGGGGGACGAGCTGCGCGTCGGGCAGGGTGTCGAGCGTGCCCGACACCTCGGGGAGGCGGCGGTGACGGCCCCGCGCGGGCGCGTCGGAGGTGTCGGAAGCGTCCGAAGTGACCGGCGGCGGGGTGGGCGTGCCCGGGGTCACCCCCGTCTCCAGCTCGGGGGCCGAGTCGCGCCGGGGGAGCGGGTAGAGAGAGTCGCGCCGGGACGCCTTCCCGCCTGCACCTGCACTCCCCAGCGTCCCACCCGCGTCCTGCGTGGGCGGGACGTTGGGGAGCGACGCGAGCGACGCGCGCCCGGACTCCTCCCCTTCCGGGGAAACTCCGGGCGACGGCTCGACCAGGCGCAGGCGCCCTCGCTGTGCTCTCGCGGTCATGGTGTGCAGCATAACGAAGTCCCGGGGGGGCGCCCTGATTGTCCCGCCCGGACCAAGCATCTCGGCCGGGTGGACGCGGGCGCGCCGCGGGACTTCGCCTGGATTTAGGACGCCCGGGGGGGGCTGGATGGCTCAACGAAGAAATTGGTGAGCCGTTCTTCGGAGGTCGGGCGTCTCAGGGGGTGCCGCGGGAGATTCCAGCGGTATTCACCGAACCTGGAGGATACGACCATGACCAAGCTCGCCATCTCGCTCTGCGCTCTCTCCCTCTTCGCGGTCGCCTGCGGCGGCGCCCCGGCCGAGCCCGCAGTCCCCGAGGCCCCCGCGGCCCCCGAGGCTCCTGCGGCTCCCGAGGCTCCCGCGGCGCCCGACGCCCCCGCTGCCCCCGACGCCCCCGCGGCGCCCGAGGCTCCCGCGGCGCCCTGATTCGGGCCCGCGCCGGACGTTCATCGGGTCGAAAGGCCTGGAGAACGCTCGGTTTGCACGAAGAGGCGATGCCATCCGTGGTGTCGCCTTTTCATTTTTTGTCCTCCCGCACTGCGCGCTCGGGCCGACGGCCGGCCTCTCGTCCCGGTGAGGCCTTGCGGTCCGTCGAACGTGCCGCGAACGTGCCGCCGCGAACATCGGCGTTGGCTGGGCCCCCCGGGCCCTGATGGAGGTATTCTGCGAGCGATTCTGCACCCTCGCTGAAACGCTGAACGCCTGACCGCGCGCTGCAGAGCCCTTCCTTCCACCTCTCGCCGACAGAGCCCCGCATGACCGCCCATCTTCCTTCCTCCCGCGGACCTTCGCGTGACCCTGCCGCCCCGCGCCTGACCTCGGGCCGGATCGTGGCGACCTTGATCGCGGCCGTGCTCGCCTCGATCACCCTCGCTGCCGGATGTGGCCGCACCGGTACCTGGGACGACATCGGCATCGAGGGGCAGCCCCCGGCGTGTGGCGACCGGCTGTGTGCAGCGGGCGAGGACTGCGCGTCCTGCTCCCCGGACTGCGGGCTCTGCGCGGGCTGCGGGGACGGGACGTGTGCCGCGACGGAGAGCTGCTCGTCGTGCTCCCTGGACTGCGGCACCTGCGCGGGTTGCGGGGACGGCACCTGCAGCGCCACGGAAAACTGCGGCAACTGCGCCATCGACTGCGGCTCCTGCGGCGGCTGCGGGGATGGGTTCTGCGACGTCACCGTGGAGGACTGCAGCAACTGCGCCCTGGACTGCGGGATGTGCGGCGCGTGCGGGGATGGGTTCTGCGACGCCCAGGCCGGCGAGGACTGCGTGGCCTGCGCGGCCGACTGCGGCTTCTGCCCGTCGTGCGGCAACGGCGCGTGCGATCAGGGCGAGACGTGCGCGTCCTGCCCCGGGGATTGCGGGGTGTGCGCGGCGTGCGGCGACGGGACCTGCCAGGGGTCGGAGACCTGCCTGTCCTGCGCGCCGGACTGCGGGGCGTGCTCGTCCTGTGGCGACGGGGTGTGCAACGGGAGCAACGAGAACTGCTTCGCCTGCCCCGCGGACTGCGGCACGTGCTCGCAGTGCGGCAACGGCGTGTGCAACACCAACGAGACCTGCGCCTCCTGCCAGCAGGACTGCGGGGTGTGCTCGGTGTGCGGCAACGGGGTGTGCCAGAGCTTCGAGACCTGCTCCATCTGCCCGCAGGACTGCGGCCAGTGCCAGCCGCTCGGGTGCCTGGAGGTGGTGGGCTGCGCCCTGCAATGCATCGACACTTCGCAGTTCCCGCCGGGCTTCAGCATCGCCTGCATCTCGAACTGCGTGTCGCAGGGGTGCGCCAACGTGCAGTTCTTCGTCGATCAGTTCCTGACCTGCGCGATCAGCGCGCTGCCCATGTGCGGCGGAGATTTCGGGTGCGTGCAGGGGGAGTGCGACGCGGAGCTCGCCGCCTGCATCGGCGCCACCTGCCAGTGAGCCTGCGCGGGGGGACGGGCGCGGCGCGTGGTGCGCGCAGCGTCGCCGCGCTGCCGGTCGGCGCTTCAGCCAGCGCCGGCCGCGTGACAGGCACGTCAGCCAGCGCCGGCCGCGCGGCGGTGCTCCACCATGAGGCAGGAGTCCTGAACGACCTCGATGCCGGCGGCGGCCAGGCGCGCGGCGGCGGCGTCGTTGCGGATGCCGCTCTGGAACCACACCGCCGCGGGGCGCGCGGCGAGGATGTCGTCGACGTGGGCATCGATGTCGGCGGGCCGCCGGAAGACGTCGACGAGATCGATGGGCCCCGGCACGTCGGCGAGGCGTCGGTACACGGGTCGCCCCAGGATCTCGCGCACATCGGGGTAGTAGACGGGCACAGGGATCACCTCCACGCCGACCCGGGCGAGGTACTCCGCCACGTAGAACGCCGGCTGATCACCCTGGGCCTCGGTCTTGATGCCGAGCACCGCGACCCGCTTTGCTCCCCGCGCGATCGCGGCGATCCGCGCGCGGTCCGTCACCAGCCCCCCGCGGGGCTTCGCTGCTGCATCTCGCTCCATGCAGGCGTTCTAGCACCGCGCCTGCCGGGTAGCCCTCGGCGTCAGCCCTCGTCGGGGCTTCAGCCGTCGTCGGGGGGGCGGCGGCGGAGGATCAGGGTGATCTCGTTGCCGCGGCTGTTGTGGGTCACCTCGTCCATGAAGGTGCGGACGAGGAGCAGCCCGCGGCCACTCGGCTTCTCCAGGTTCTCGAGATCCAGCGGGTCGGGCAGGGTGGAGGGATCGAAGCCGGGGCCCTCGTCGGTGACGACGTAGGTGGCCTCCTCGCGGGTCTCGCGGGCGGTGAGGCGCACCCGGCGATCGCAGTAGGGCTGCTCGCAGCGGCGCTGCCGCACCAGCTCGTCGAAGTGGGCGCCGTGCTCGAGCAGCGCGGAGCTCAGCTCCAGGTTGCCGTGGTAGATCGCGTTCACCAGCACCTCGCGCAGGGCCACGGCGACCTGCAGGCTCATCGCCTCGTCGCACAGACCGAGGCGCACCACGCTCTGCTCCAGGTGACCGACGACGGCGGGGATCTGGGAGACGTCGTTGTCGAGCTCGAAGTGCCACTCGGCCGCGTGGAGACACGCGCGCAGGATCAGCTCCTGGCGCTCGCGCCGGGCGACCTCCAGGATCTGCTGCACGGTCGACACCAGGGTGTTGGCGAGATCCCGCTTGGGGACGTAGCTCGCCGCGCCGCGCCGGAGCGCCTGCACCGCGATCTCCTCGCTCCCGTGCGCGGTCATCAGCACCACGGGCAGGCCGGAGTGGCTGCGGCGGATGGCCTCGACCAGCTCGAGGCCGTCCATCTCCGGCATCTGCAGGTCGGTGAGCACGATGTCCGGGGCCTCGCGCCCGATGCGGTCGAGGGCGTCGGCGCCGTGCTCGGCGTGCACGGCCTCCATGCCGGCGCGCCGCAGGAATCCGGCCGCCAGACGGCGGTCAATCGCGGAGTCGTCGACCACGAGGACCTTCACCATGTCACACCCCTCTCTGCTGCGCGGGCGGCGCGTCCCCGCCCTGCAGCTCGGTGAGCAGCGCGCGAAGCTCGGCGGCGAGGCGGCCGAGCGACGCATGAAGGGTCGCTGACGCCTCGGGCGCGGCGCCGAGATCACCCGCGCGCGCGAGCTGCTCCAGATGGAACGCCGCCGACCAGGTGGGCGCGGCGCCGAAGTTGTCCACGGCTCCCTTGATGGTGTGCGCCGCCCGCTGGAGCCGCTTCGCGTCGCCTGCCACGAGCGCCGCGTCGAGCTCTCCAACCCAGCGCGGGCGCTCCTCCAGGAACACCTCGAGCAGCTCGCGGAGCAGCTCGTCGTCGCCGCCCACCCGGGCGCGCGCCTTGGCGCGGTCGAAGGCTGGCGGCACCGGCGGCACCGCAGCCACTGCGGACACCGCAGCCACTGCGGACACCGCAGCCACTGCGGACACCGCGGGCATTGCAGCCACCACGTCCACTGCGGGCGCCGAGAGCGCAGCGGCCGCGTCTGCGCGGGGGGAAGAGGCTGCGGCCGGGGCCGCAGCCGCAAGGGGAGAAGGCAGGGTGGGGGCGGCCTTCGGGCCGGGGGACGGCTCGGTGGCCCGCGAGGGTTCGGCGGGATGAGGCTCGGCGCTGGCGAGCGCGGCGGGGCTGAGCGACATGACCGGCTCGGCCTCGTGGCTGGTCTCCTGCGCGGGCGCAGCCAGGTGATCGATGGCCTCGTACAGCTCTTCGAGCTGGACGGGCTTGGTGACGTAGGCGTCGAACCCCGCGGCCATGCAGCGCTCGCGGTCTCCCTTCATGGCGTAGGCCGTGACCACGATGAGCGGAACGCGCCGGGAGCCCTCGCGCTGCTCGCGGGCCCGCACCGCGCGCGCCGCCTGCAGGCCATCCATCTCGGGCATCTCCACGTCGAACAGCGCCACGTCGAAGCGCTCCCTGGCGAGGGTCTCCACGGCGACCCGTCCATTTTCTACCACGTGCACTCGGTGGGACTGGGACTCCAGCCAGCGGCGCATGAGCTTCTGGTTGATGACGTTGTCCTCGGCCACGAGCACGCGCAGGCCCTGGGCCCTCGGGCCGGCCCGACGGCGCTCCTCACCCTGCAGCGACACGGGCGCCCGGATGCCGAGCGCCTGGAGCGAAGCATCGAGCAGGGCCGAGGGCTTGATCGGCTTGGTCATCACCGAGAAGACCCCGAGCTCACGCGCCCGCGCGGTGTCCGCGGTGACCGCCACCGAGCTGAGCAAGAGGATGATCCGGGCCTTCGGGCCGTGCAGCTTGCGGGCCCGCTCCGCCACCGCGAAGCCATCCACCCGCGGCATCTTCGCGTCGATGAGGAGCAGGTCGAAGGGCGGCTCCCCCTTCGCGCGCCCGGACGGCGGCGGAGCTTCGAGCGCCGCGATCGCGGCCGTCCCCGAGTCGACCAGCGAGGGCTGCATGCCCCAGCCGCGGACCATCGGCTCCAGGATGGCGCGCGTCGTCGCGTTGTCGTCGGCGATGAGCACCCGCGTCCCCGAAAGCTCGGAGGGGATGGGCGCGCGCATGGAGCGCGCCGGGCGGTCCAGGGTGCGGAGGCGCGCGGTGAAGTGGAAGGTGCTCCCGCGACCGAGCTCGCTCTCGATCCAGATCGCCCCGTCCATCATCTCCACGAGCCTGGCGCAGATGGTCAGCCCGAGGCCGGTGCCGCCGTATTTGCGGGTGGTCGAGCCGTCCGCCTGGGCGAAGGCCTCGAAGACGCGCTGCTGCTTCTCCTGCGCGATGCCGATGCCGGTGTCGCTCACCCGGAAGTGGAGGACCACGTCGTCGCCGAGGTCCCGCTCGTCCACGCCGGCCACGGGAAGCTGCGGGCCCTTCGGCGGGGGCAGCCGCTCGTCCACCCCCACGCGCACCACCACCTCGCCCGCGGGGGTGAACTTCACCGCGTTGCCGAGGAGGTTGATGAGCACCTGGCGGATCCGGAGCGCGTCGCCGATGAGCACCTCGGGGACCTCGGGGGCAAGGTCGTAGGCCAGCTCCAGCCCCTTCTCGTGGGTGCGGAAGGCGAGCGTCTTCGTCGCGTCGCCGACCACCTCCGAGAGGTCGAAGGGCATGGGCTCGAGCTCCATCTTGCCCGCCTCGATCTTCGAGAAGTCGAGGACCTCGTTGATGATGGTGAGCAAGGACTCGGCCGAGACCTTGACCATCTCCAGGTACTCGCGCTGCTCGCGGGTCAGATCGGTCTGGAGCGCGAGCGCCGTCATCCCGATGATCCCGTTCATGGGCGTGCGGATCTCGTGGCTGACGCTGGCGAGGAACTCGCTCTTCGCCCGGCTCGCGGTCTCGGCGGCCTCCTTGGCGCGCGACAGCTCCTCCTCGGCCTGGCGCCTCCGTTCGAGCAGGGCGCGCAGGCTCGCCGAGTGCTCCCGCTCCCGCTGGAGCGACTCCTCGCCCATCGCGTCGGCGCGGCGCTTGGCGATGCCTGCCATGAACGCCATGGCCGGGGTGGTCACCAGGGTGACGATGACCCGGAGGAGGTTGTCCTCCGTGTACGTGTAGACGAACGGCTCGCCGGAGTCGGAGAAGTACGAGGCGAGGTAGAAGCTCGAGATCGCCGCGGTGACGAGGCCGCTGCGCATGCCCCCGAGGAAGGAGGCGAAGACGATGAGCATCGACAGGATCGCTGGCGGGTTCGGGACGTGCCAGTCGATCTTGTCGAGCGCCGCGATGAGGAGCGCCACGACCGCGGTCACCGCGGGCCCGATCACCTCGCGCGCCCTGCGGCTCAGGAGCACCGCGCGGAAGACCCGCGTCGCCGGGCCCCGGCTGGTCACGGGGGGCTCGATCGGGCCGCTGTCGGCGACGGCGCGCGCGGACGGATCGCTCACCTCGGGCATCGCCCGCCATCGTTAGCGGCTCCAAAGAGCCGCGTCCATTCTCCGCGAGGCTTCTCCGAACTGTCCTCAGGCCCCTGGCGCGGCGCCACGAACGGCATCGGGGGTAGCGACCATCGGGAGCGCGGGGGCCGCAGGCCCCTGTTTCAGGGTACGCAGTACTAGCCTTTGACGCCGCCGGAGGTCAGGCCGGAGACGAGGTGGCGCTGGGCCACGTAGAACAGCGCCATCACTGGAAGCGACACGATGAGGGCGCCGGCGGCGAAGCGCTCCCACTGCGCGTCGTACTCGCCGATGTAGCTCTGGAGGAGGACCGGCAGGGTGAACATCTCTTCCTTCCCGAGCAGCGTCGCGGCGAGGATGAACTCGTTGTAGGCGCTCATGAAGGCGAAGAGCGCGGTCACGGCGATGGCTGGACGGGCGGCGGGCAGGGCCACCTTCAGGAAGGCCTGGAAGCGTGTTGCCCCGTCGACCATCGCTGCCTCTTCGAGGTCCACGGGGATCGACTCGAACACCGCGCGGAGCTGGAAAATGGCGAAGGGGACCGAGGTCGACGCGTAGCAGACCACGAGACCGGTTCGCGAGTTGAGCAGCCCCAGGTAGTCGAGCAGGAGGTAGAGCGGGATCGCGCTCGCCACGGTGGGGAACATCTGCGTCGCGAGCAGCGACCGCACCCCGGCCTCCTTGCCCACGAAGCGGAACCGGGCCAGCGCGTAGGAGGTCGGGATGGCGATGAGCACCCCGGCGGCGGCGGTCGCGGTGGCCACGAGGATCGAGTTCAGCGCCTGCCGGGCGAAGAGGTAGATGGTCTCGTCGCCGACCTTCTTCGTGCTGAGCACCACCGCTTCCAGATGGGCGAGGGTCGGATCGTGCGGCACCGGAAACACCCGCGCCTCGGGCGGCCGCGCGCCGGAGAATGCCAGCGACACCACCCACAGCACCGGGTAGAGCGCGAACGCCACGGCCACCACCAGCACCAGGTGCGACGCGATCGACTCGGCGAGCGAGGGCTTGCGGTTCACGCGGCCTCCGTGTGGATCTGCGCCGCGGCGTCCCCGGGCGCGGGCTGCGCCTCCTTGGCGCTCTCGGCGGGAAGCTTCCTCCGGTTCAGGGTCCGCGTCGCGCCCACCAGCAGGAGGAAGATCAGCACCGAGTAGGCGGCGGCGTAGCCGTACTGCCCCTCGCGCGTGAATGCCCAGCGGTAGGCCTCGGAGATCAGGATGTCGGTGGTCCCGTCGGGGTCTCCGCCCGAGACGAGGAACACCACGTTGAACATGTTGAAGGTCCAGATTGCGCCGAGGGTCACCGAGGGGGCCAGGGTCGGCCGGATCATGGGCAGCACGATCAGGGTGAGCCGCTGCCAGCGCGACGCCCCGTCGACCCACGCGGCTTCGAGCACGTCGTCGGGCACCGCGGTGAGCGCGCCGAGGGTGACCACCATCATGAACGGGAAGCCGAGCCAGATGTTGGTGACCGCGTTGGCGGTGAAGGCGGTGGCGAAGCTCGAAAACCAGGAGATGGGCTCCAGGCGCGTCCCGAAGACGCCGTTCAGCCACTCGAGGAGGCCGGTGACCGCGCCGTACTGCCGGTGGAACATCCCCTTCCACGACAGCGCGGTCACGTAGCTCGGCACGGCCCAGGGCACGATGAGCAGCACCCGGTAGAGCGCCCGCAGCCGCAGGGTGGGGCGGTGGAGCACGAGGGCCAGCGCCCCGCCGAGGGTCACGTGAAAGAACACGTTCACCGCGGTCCAGAGCAGCGTCACCGCGAGGACCAGGTAGAACGAACCGCTCGCGAAGAGCGGCCCCCCGCGCGCGGTGAGGATGTCGATGAAGTTCGCGAGCCCCACGTAGCGCTGCGGCTCCTCCTGCCGGCTGGCGAAGAGCGAGGTCGCGGCGCCGACCACGAGCGGGGCGATGACCAGCACCCCCACCACCAGCACCGCGTGCAGCACGTACTTGTAGGCGGGCAGGGAGCGCTTCAGGGCCGGCCCCAGCTCGCCGGAGCGCGCCTGCCGGAGCCAGCGCATCGCGCCGAACAGGCAGAGCACCCCGAGCACCAGCGCGAGCGGCGCGGGCGACGCGGGGGGCGGCAGCGGCCGGCGCACGTCGTCGAAGCGGTGCTTCGCCTCGTCGAGCGCCTCCTCGGGCGTGGCGACCCCGCGCAGCACCTTGCGGATGGCCCGGTCCATCGGGTCCCACACCGACCGGCTCGCCGGTGAGCTGGACTGGGGGACGGCCACCTTGGCCTGCTCCACGAAGGCGCTCACGAACGGATCGTCGGCCGGCACCTCCACGTCGGCGCGCGCCGGGGGGATGCCCGCGATGCGCAGGCGCACCTGGGAAGCGGCGGCGCTGGCGAGGTGACGCGCGAGGGCCCGCACCTCGGGGCGGCGCGCGCCTTCCGGGGTGATGAACACCGCCTCCACCCCGAGGAGCGGCCGCATCGGCTGGCCCGTGGCCCGCACCCTGGGCAGCGGCACCACCCGGGTCCGCTGCTTCACCGCCTCGGACAGGCCCCCCGTGAACCAGGGCCCGCTGATCGCGAACGCTGCCTGCCCGGCCTTGAACAGATCGCCGACCAGCGCGCCCTGCGCGTCCTCCGGGATCGCCTTCTGGTCGAGGAGCCAGCGCACCAGCGTGAGCGACCGCGCCGCATCGGGCCCCACCACCCCGAACTGCTCGTCCGGGGTGAGCAGGGGGACGCCGAACGCGCCCAGGATGGCGGCGTGCGCGTAGAGGCCCTGGGCCTCGTAAACGAGCGGGTAGACGCCCCGCGGCAGGGTGCTCTTCAGCTCCGCGATGCCTTCGAGGTCCGCGGGCACCTCGGGCGCGAGCGCGGTGTTCACGAAGAGCGCCAGGCACTTCTGCCCGATGGGCAGGCCCCAGATCGCCCCTTGCGCGCGCACCGCGTCGAGCGCGGGCCCGATGAACGCGGCCTCGCCTTCGAGCGCGTCGCCCACCGGCGCCACGATGTTCCGCCCCCGGAAATTGCCGAGGCGGTCGTGCTGGTCGATGAAGAGATCGGGCCCGTCGCCGATCGGCACCGACGCTTCGAGCTTCCGGGCAAAGGCGTCGTAGGGGATGGGCAGCACGTCGAGCGTCGCCCCCTGGTAGGTCGCGAGCACCTCCCCGAGCGCGCGGGCCTCGGCGTCGCGCTTCGCGTGCCACACCCGGATGGGGCGCTCCTCCGCGCGCGCCGGGGCCACGAGCCCGGGACACCGCGCACTCACGAGGAGCGCGAGGAGGACGAGGAGGGCGGTGAACGAGGCGAGGATCCGTGACCTCATCGCCCGCCTCACGCTTTCTTGGCTGGGGCCCGGAGGGAGAGGCCGGTGTCGGCGTCGAAGAGGTGCACGTGCCGGAACAGGATCCGGACCGTCTCCCCCTTGCCGACCTTCGCCGTGGGTTCGAGCCGCGCCACGAAGTGCGCGCCGGCCAGCGTGCCGTAGGCCAGGGACTCGACGCCGAGCGCCTCGACGATGCTCACCTCCAGCGCAGCGCCGCTCCCGTCCTGCGACAGCTCCACGTCGTGCGGGCGCACCCCGAGCATCACCCGGCGGCCTGCCTGCAGCTCCTCGCCGAAGGCCTCGGCGTCGAGCGCGACCTGCACGCCGCGCGCGTCGCGCCCGAGCGCCGCCATCCACTGGCCGTCACGCTGTTCGAGCCGCGCCTCCAGGAAGTTCATCGCGGGGCTGCCCAGAAAGCCCGCCACGAATTTGGTGCGCGGGTGCGCGTAGATCTCGAGCGGCGGCCCCGCCTGCTCCACCACGCCCTTGTTGAGCACGAAGAGCACGTCGGCGAGCGTCATCGCCTCCACCTGGTCGTGGGTGACGTACACGCTCGTCGCCCCGAGCCGGTCGTGCAGCTTGCGGATGTCGACCCGCACCTGCGCGCGCAGCGCCGCGTCCAGGTTGGAGAGCGGCTCGTCGAAGAGGAAGAGCTGCGCCCGCCGCACGATCGCCCGGCCCATGGCCACCCGCTGCCGCTGCCCGCCCGAGAGGGCCTTGGGGTAGCGGTCGAGCAGCGGCCCGAGGCCGAGCATCTCCGAGGCCTCGCCGAGGCGCTTGTCGATCTCCGCGGCGGGCGTCTTGCGCAGCTTCAGGCCGAAGGCGAGGTTCTCGCGCACGGTGAGGTGCGGGTAGAGCGCGTAGGACTGGAAGACCATGGCGATGTCCCGCTCCCTTGGTTCGAGGCGGGTCACGTCGCGGTCGCCGAGGAAGATGTGCCCCTCGTCCGCCTCTTCGAGGCCCGCGAGCAGGCGGAGCAGCGTGGATTTCCCGCAGCCGCTCGGCCCGACGAGCACCGCGAACGCGCCGTCGGGGACCTCCACGGAGACCCCCTTGAGCACGTGCGTGTCGCCGAAGCGCTTGTTGAGTCCCGTTACCTTGACCGAGGCCATCGCGTGCTCCTCCGGGCTCGGTGCTGGCTCAAAGGCCGGAGACGATCTGCTCCCGCGGGACGAGGATCGCGCCGCTCATCGGCGGCAGGGTCACCGCCACCGTCCCGCCGGGGCCCACCTCGTAAGGGGTCTGCGCGTCCGACAGCACATCGACGAGCACCGAGCCCTGCTCGCGGCCGGTGGCCATGGTGACTCCTCCCGCCGCGGTGGTGCTCTCGTTCGAGGTGTGGGTGTTGAAGACGACGAGCGCGTAGCTCGTGTCCACCTGGCGCGAGAAGGCGAGCATCCCCGCGTCCTCTTCCCCGCCCGTGGCCTCCGTCGACCAGCGCACCGTCAGGTCGCCGCGGGTGAGCGCGGGGTAGCCGCGGCGCAGCCGGGTGAGGCGCCGGGTCCAGGAGAACAGGTCGCCCGAGGTGTCGTAGGCCGGCAGGTTCAGCATGGGGTTGCCGTCCCACATCGGCTCGCGGTTGGCCGGATCGTTGCCGCCCTCGAAGCCCTGCTCGGTGCCGTAGTAGAGGCAGGGGATGCCGTCCTCGGTCATCAGGAAGAGCAGCGCGTTCTTGAGCGCCAGGTAGCGATCACGGCCCTCCGGCAGCTCCGGCGCTCCGGCGCCCGTGTACAGGAAGCGCGCCACGTCGTGGTTGTCGATGAAGTTCACCAGGGTCTGCGTGGGCGCGAGGCCCGTGCCGTCCGCGTGGGGCTCGGTGCCGTAGTTGTCGCGGCGCGCGTTCCAGAGGGTCTCGACGTTCCGGGTCGGCCCGCCCTGGCGGAACACGTCGCGGAAGGCCTGGAAGTGCTGCGAGAAGTAGAACACGCCGTCGAGCGTGTCGCCGGTGAGGGGCGGGCCCTCGCCGGGGCACTCGGCGTTCTCGCGCGCGAGGTCGCCGCCGAGCGCCTCGTCGTTGGGGTGGGAGGGGACGCTCTTTTTCGTGAAGCTGCCGATGAGGGCGTCGTTGCCGTCGAAGGCCTCGCCGAACATGAAGAAGTTCGTCTTGCCCTTGGCGGCGAGGCGCTGGCGCACCCGCTGGGTGAAGAAGCGCCAGAACTCGTGCTCCACGTGCTTCAGCGTGTCGATGCGGAAGCCGTCGATGTCGGTCAGCTCCACCCAGCGGGCGAAGACGTCGACCATGGCGGTCTTCACCTCGCAGCGCCTGGTGTCGATGTCCTTCAGCCCGCCGGGGAAGTCGCCGTGCACGAGCTGGTCGAGGTCGTCGAAGTTGAAGGTGCGGCCCTTGCGGTTGTAGGCGTCGGGCGTCTGGAAGAAGGGCAGATCCGGCGGCACGTGGTTCGAGGCCGGGTCGTACTGGAACACCACCTTGGCCGGGCCCGACTCGCCGAGCGAGGTGCGCGCCTGCACGCCGCGCGGATCGAACTCGGGGTCGTACTCGGTGACGTTCACCACGATGTCCTGACCCGGCTTGCCGCCGCCGAAGGTCTGGATGTCGGGCTGACCGTTGCCGTTGATGTCGTAGTAGAACATCTGCCCCATGTGGTTCGTCACGATGTCGAGGATGATCTTCATCCCCCGATCGTGGGCCGCGTTGACCAGGCGCCGGAGCGCGGCGAGGTCGCCGAAGTGGGGGTTCGTCTCCAGGAACGCCTGGGTCCAGTAGCCGTGGTAGCCGTCGAAGCCCGCGTCGGTGTCGACGTTCTTCACGGCCGGCGAGATCCAGAGGGTGGTGACCCCGAGTTCCTCCAGGTAGGGCAGCTTCTCTTCGAGGCCCCGCCAGTCGCCGCCGTGCCACTTGCCGAGCGCGGTGCGGTCGACGCGGAAGTTGTTGCCGGCGTCGCCGTCGGCGAAGCGGTCGACGAGCACCTGGTAAATGATCTCGTCGCGCCAGTCGGCCACGTGCGGCTGGAGGGGAACCTCGCCTGCCGCGAGCTCCTCGTCCATCTGCATGCAGCCCGTCGTGGCGAAGGGCAGCGGGAGCGCCAGGGCGAGCGCCGTGAGCGGCGCGAGGAAACGGTTCGTGCGCTGCTTCTTCATCTCACCCACCGTAGCTCCAGGTGTTGTTGAACCACCACTCCGCCCCGATCCCGAAGAAATGCTCCACCTTGCGCAGGCCGAACACGTCGTCCTGCGGGTAGAGGGCGCGCGCCCCCGCGTCGCGCAGGGTGATCACGTACATGGCCCGGATCTGGGGCCGTACGTAGTCGCCGCGCCCCGCGGGCGACAGGAAGGGGATGATCCCGAACCGCGCCAGACCCGCCGAGTGCAGCCCCGCCGGCCCCTCGCCCCCGAGCGTCCCCTCGGGCGAGGGCGTGAGCACCCCGCGCTGCTGCGCCTGGTACGACGCCTCCACCGCGATGCCGCCCTTCTCCCCGATGAAGTAGTGGGGCCGGGCGATGACGATGCCCTCGTCCACGTCGTTGAGGTCGAGGTCGGGGTTGGCGTTGCGGAACGAGCGGAAGTACGCGCCGAACATCACCCCGATGGGCCCCTTCTCGTAGTTCGCGCCGAGCGCCACCCGGAACTCGTGCGCGCCCGAGGTGGTGTACTCGGTGATGCCGTCGTCCGCGGTCTCGATGGCGAGCTGCCCCGGCGCCGCGAAGTCCGGGTAGGCCGCGAGGCCGCGCGCGTAGCGGACGAAGAGGTTCACGAAGGTGTCACGCTCGCCCGTCCAGGCGCCGACCTGGCCGCCGACGACGTAGCCGCTGTCCGAGGAGAGCCGGTCGAAGCGGCCCGCGTCGGTCTCGCGCTGCCCGCTCGGAAGCTGGTGGGTCTCGGCGTAGAGGATGCCCTTCGCGCCCGC
Organism: Chondromyces apiculatus DSM 436; assembly: GCF_000601485.1. Taxonomy (GTDB): domain Bacteria; phylum Myxococcota_A; class Polyangia; order Polyangiales; family Polyangiaceae; genus Chondromyces; species Chondromyces apiculatus. The sequence continues at coordinate 11,565 of NZ_ASRX01000062.1, read as the reverse complement.
CTTCTCCCCGAGCTGGATGCGGTGGTTCAGCTTGAGGCTGCCGATGAACTTCTGGCGCGAGAGGATGTCCACCTGCGCCGCGCCCACCTGGTTGAGCGGCAACGGGCGCTCCACCGTCTGGCCGAAGAAGCCGTCCTGGGGGCGCGTCAGGCCCCCGTGCAGCGCGACCACCGTGCGGTCCTCGTTGAACTTGTACCAGGCGCCCGCGCCGAGGGTGTTCAGGTTGTCGAGCGGCCACCAGTCGAGCAGGTAGATGTCGTCGCCGCGGTACATGCGCGAGCCGGCCCAGAAGGCCAGGCCCTTGGTGAGCAGGTCGCGCGACTCCAGGTAGAGGTTGCGCATCGCCACCACGCCGTCGAACACGCCGTTGTAATGGAAGATGGGGTGCTGGAAGGCCAGCGTGGCCACGATCTGGGTGTTGGAGTCGGTCTTCTTCCAGTAGTCCTCGCGACGGAACTCCAGCTCCAGGTACGTATTCTCGTCGAGGCGCGATCCGCGGGCGACGATGTCGGTGTCGCGGCCCGGGCGGCCGGTGAGGTCGCCGCCGAGCATGACGCGTCCATAGGAGCCGAACTGGAAGCTCCCGCTCGGCGGAGCCGGCGTCGGCGCGTCGAGGGGCGGAGTGACATCGGGCTTCCTCGCGTCTCCGAGGGGCGCCTCCGGCGGGAACGGGCTCGTCGCCGCGCCACCAGGAGGCGGAGGCGTGGGCGGCGCGTCCGGGTCACCCGGCACCGCAGACGCGGGCGCAGGCGCAGGCAGTGCGGGCGCGTCCTCCGCGGCCGGTACCACGGGCTGCGCTGACGTCGCGGGCTGCGCAGAGGGCGTCGACGTTGCGGGCTGCGCGGGTTGCGCGGGTTGCGCGGGCTGCGTCGGCGCTGTGGGAGAGGCGCCAGCCGCGGGGGGCACTCGGGGAGGCTCGGGAGGAGGAGCTGGCTGCGCTACCGCGCTCGAAGCGTCCACCAGGAGAGAGATCGCGGTCCACAGGCCGAGCAACGCTCGTCCCACCGTCCGGTTTGCTCGACGCACGGCGGCGCACGCTACCTCAAGCGCGACATCCATGGCCAGAAAGCACACACGTGAACCACACTTCGTGTGCACGCATTTTTGTGCACGCACTTCAGCCGAGACCGAGCGCTGACGCGTTGCGCTGCGTCGCTGTGAACAGCGTCAACTTTCGCGCCTCTCGCGGTCAACCCATGTATGCTCGCGCTGGGGCTGCCAATGCCCCGCGTGTCCACAGCTCGAGGGCTCCGGGATGACCTCCCGCTGCGCCCCGAACTCCGGGTTCATGGCCCACCCGACCATCCAGCCCCCACCGGAGCCGACCCTGATCGACGCAGCGGCGAGCCGCGTCGGCACCCCCCTGAATGCTTCCTGGATCCTCAACGAGGTCCTCGGCATCGGTGGCATGGCGGCCGTATTCAGCGGAACGCACGTGAGCGGCCGCCGCGCGGCGCTCAAGGTCCTCCACGCCGCGCTCGGCCAGGATCCCACGACGCGGGCGCGCTTCCTCCAGGAGGGCAAGCTCTCCAACCAGATCGAGCACGCGGGCCGGGTCCGGGTGCTCGACGAAGGCGTGAGCGCCCGCGGCGAGCCCTTCCTGGTCATGGAGCTGCTCGTCGGCACCACCCTGCGCCGGCTCCTCCGCCGCCCTGGCGACACCCTGCCCCTCGAGCAGGCCCTCGCGGTGTTCGACGCGGTGCTCGACCTGCTCGAATGCTGCCACGCCCTCGGCATCGTCCACCGCGACATCAAGCCGGCCAACGTCTTCATCACCGCCGACGGCGAGGTGAAGGTGCTCGACTTCGGCCTCGCACAGCAGGGCGAAGCGGACCGCCGCCTCACCCGGGTCGGCCTCACCTACGGGACGCCGGCCTTCATGGCGCCCGAGCAGGCCATGGGCCTCGGGACCGTGGACGGCCGCGCCGACCTCTGGTCGGTGGGCGCCTCGCTCTACGTCACCCTCTCCGGACAGCCGCTCCGCAAGGGCCGCACCGAGGCCGAGGCGTACCTGCTCGCGGCGACGCAGCCCGCGCCCTCCCTCGCGCCGGCCGCCCCGCGCTTGCCCGTGGAGGTCGTGGCCTTCGTCGACCGCGCCCTCGCCTTCGACCGCAGCCGCCGCTTCCAGACCGCCACCGCCATGCGCGCCGAGCTGCGCGGCCTGCTCGCGGCCAACGCGGCGGGCCGGCTCACCCCCGGCACCCCGGTGCGCGGCCCCGGGGTCATCGTCCGCACCAACGACGTGTTCAGCGACGCCGAGGGCGGCCCCCTGCGCGAGGGCCAGCCCTCCCGCGAGGAGACCATGCAGCGCGTCGCGAGCGCCTGGAAGCAGCTCGCCGCGGTGCTCGGCAGCGCGCGCCAGTACGGCTTCAGCCACCCTTACGTGGCGCGCGGGCTCGCCGCGGTGCTCGAGGAGATCACCCGCATGCTCGCCGAGGACCCCACCGGCATGCGCTGGGACGTGGCGCCCGGCGCGTTCCTCGTCGGCGGCCAGCCGGTGTGGCAGCCCGATCGCGCCCCCTTCGACCGCATCCCCTTCCAGCTCTTCGCGGACGGCATCCGCCACATCCAGCTCAAGCCCGGGCTCACCGACCTCGAGCTGCGCGACTTCGCCGCCATCCTCCTCCGCGATCGCGCCTTCGGCAGCGACGAGGACTCGATCACCGCCCTCTGGGACCGCCGCTTCGAGCACATCGCCTACCTCGCCGTCGACTCGTTCATGGAGGGCGACCCCCAGGCCGTCGACGAGGCGAGCCTCGACCTCTGCCTGAACCTCGCCCGCATCGACCGGCTCTGGAACGAGGACTCGCTCGAAGGCCGGGTCATGCAGCGCAACATGGAGGCGTCGCTGCGCGACGGCCCGGCCACGGCCTCGCCCGGGATGCCCGGGAGGGCACTCGCCTTCGGCGCTGTCGACCGCATGACCCTCGGCACCCTCGGCGCCCAGATCTCCCCCCCCTTCGAGCAGTGGCGCGACCGCTTCCTCGACGCCTTCGTCGACGCCTACCTGGAGGCGGCCCGCCGCGGCGACGCCCCCTCCCTGCTCGCCGCGCTCTCCGAGTGGACCCAGGACCAGATCGCCCTGCACAACCTGGCCCTCGCCTTCGAGGTGCACGCCGCCCTGCGCCGCGCCTTCTCCGTGCGGGCCGAGGGCCGGCACGATGGCTTGCCCGGCTCGCTGCCCGGCGTCCACCGCGCGCTCACCGCGTCCATGTTCCCGCCCACCGCGTTGCGCGCCGTGTTCGAGGAGCTGACCACCTACGGCCCCGACGAGCCCGCAGCCGGCGACGACGCAGCCTACGGCCGCCAGGCCGCCGGCCTGCCTCCCCCGCCGCCTCCCGTGGCCGCCGGCGTCGCCGAGGGGCTCGGGCTCGCCCTCGAAGCGCTCCCCGACGGCTCCCTGTTCCTCGCCGCCTGCGACGCTTACGGCCGGGTGCAGTCCGACCGCGTGCGCGAGGTGCTCCTCGGCTTCCTCCACCGCTGGCTCCCGGGCCGCGAGGCCGAGCTTGCGGAGATCCTGCCCCGCGCCCCGGAAGCACACGCCCTGACCATCCTCCGCCTGCTCTCCAGCCTGCGCACCCCCGAGGCCACGGCCGCCCTCGAAGCGGCCCTCGGCAACCCCCACCTGGAGGTGCGGGTCAGCGCCCTCGCACTCCTGCCCGATCCGGCGCGTGACACGCGTGACACGCGTGACACACGCGACAGCCGCATCGACCCCCGCGACCTGCGCGATCCCCGCGATCCCCGTGATTCTCGCGACCTTCGCGACACCGAGGCGGCGGCCAACCCGGCGCGCACCACCGGCTCCGGCGACCGCATCCGCGAGGAGCTGCAGCGGCTCCTCGACGAGCCCCAGACCGCGGCCCGCCTCGAAGCCCTGCGCACCATCGCCCGCCTCAGCCTCCTCGCCGCGGGCCCCACCCTGGTCCGCCACATCCAGGCCACGAGCTTCCACGACCGCTCCGTGGAGGAGCGCCGCGAGTGGCTGGAGACCGTGGTCCGCCTGAACCCCGCACGCGCCGAGCGCCTCGCCATCGAGCTGCTCGAAAAGAGGCACCTCCTGCCCTCCGAAGCCCTCGAACAGACCCGCGAGATCGCCGCCCAGGTGCTCGCCACCTTCGCCTCCAGCGAGGAGGCCCTCACCGCCGTCAAGGAGGCCACGAAGCCCCGCTGGGGGAGCAACCCCGCCGTGCGCGACGCCGCCGCGCGCGCCGTGCCCTCCATCGCCGCCCGGCACTCCCGCCGGAGGAGCGCCGAGCTGGCCTCCGAGGGCAGCTCGCCCCTCTCCCGCCGCGCCTCGACCATGCCCCCGCCGCCCAGCGCCCCGCCGCCGGGCAGCGGCCGCAACAACTCCAGCCTGCGCCCGCCGCCCTCCGGGAGAAAGCCTTGACCACCGGGCAGTCTCGCTTCGACGCCCCGAGCAGCGGCGCTGGCGACGTGCGCCGCGTCGCCGCCGCCGCCGCCGTGCAGGGCCTCTACCGGGTGGTCAAGGCCTGCCTCCTGCACAGCGACTCCAACCAGACCGTCGCCTCGCTCATCCCCGCCGCGTGCGGCTCGGTCACCGACCTCTGCGCCGTCGCGGGCGTCGACGCCGTCTCGTTCGTCTTCGCGGAGGAGGGCATCTTCGTCAACGGCCAGGTCCTCCGCACCTCGCGCGAGGGCTACGATACCGCCCGCGAGCTCGGCGCCCTCCTCAACGGCTGCGGCCTCAACGAGATCACCCTCGACAAGGCCGTCTCCCGCACCGACCTCGCCGTCTTCGCGCGCATGCTCGCCGACGCCCAGCGCGACCGCGCCGCCGTCGAGCGCCTCACCCGCAGCGAGCTGCGCGGCGTGCGCGCCCGCAGCGTCCCCTCCCCCATGGCGAGCGCCACCGTCGCCCCCGACCTGCCCCTCCTCACCCGCTCCATCCGCGCCTACGCCGCCTCCATCCTGGTGATGCGCGCCGCCCACGCCGAGCTGCGGGCGGGCGAGGACGTGGCGCTCGACCGGGTCCGCCGCGCCGCGCAGAAGCTCGTCTCGCTCGTCGAGGAAGATCCCCGCCCCCTCCTCACCCTGGCCATCTCCACCGAGTCCGATCCGGACGAGGCGGTCCTCTCCGTCGCCACCGCCGTCGTCGCCCTCTCCATCGCCCGCCAGCTCACCGTGGAACGTCGCCCCCTCTCGGCCCTCGCCACGGCGGCCTTGCTCTACGACGCCGGCCGGAGGCGCCTGCTCCGCCTCCCGTCGCGCCTCCCGCACGCCCGCGTGCCCCGCATCGACGAGCCCCGCGCCGAAGGCCGCGCCACCTCCGACCCCCCGCACAGCACGCCGGAGCCGCCGCCGCGGAGCGTCGCCCCCACGTCGGTCCCCGCGCCCCCGAGCGTCGCGACCCGCACCTCCCTCCCCCCGCCCGGCCTCGACCGCGCCCTCGACGAGGACGAGCTGCAGCGCGTCCCGGCCAGCGCCGCCGCGGCCCTCACCGCCCTCGGCAAGCTGCACACGCCCTCCATGTCGCGCACGGTGATCCTCTACGAGGCGCTCACCCTCCGGCCTGGCGTGAAGCGCGCTCCCCTCTACGCCGGCCGGCGCCCACCGACGCTGCTCGCCCGCGTCCTCGGCGTCGCCCGCGCCTTCACCGAGCTGCGCGCCGTGCCCCCCTTCGGCGCCGGGGCGATCCCCCGCACCCCACTCGACGACGTCTTCCTCCGCCTCCTGGAGTACTGCCAGCCTGCCCCGAGTGGCGCGTCCCCCGCCGCCACCGCGGCCAGCCCGGCACCTGCGGGCGCGGCGGCGACAGGCGCCTCCGTCGCGAGCACGACGAGCACCGTGCCCCCCGGCGCCATGCCTGGAGGTCCGCCCCTCGCGCCCGCCGCCCCCAACGCAGGCGCCCACGCAGCGCGCCCCGGCGCCCCCGGAGGCACCGCCCTCGGCGCGGTGCAGATCGGGGTGATCGGCAATGGTCCCCAGAGCAGCGGCCCATCGAGCACCTCGTTCCTCGGGATCTGGAGCACCACGGAGCGCACCCTGGTGAAGCTCCTCCTCGGCGCCCTCGGCTTCCTCCCCACGGGCACCCTCGTCGAGCTGAGCACCTCCGAGGTCGGCGTGGTGGTCACCGCGCCCGAGCAGCCCTCCCGCCTCACCACCCCGCGCGTGCGCGTGCTCTACGACGCCACCGGCGCCCTGCTCGAGCAGCCCTTCGAGATCGACCTCGCCGTGCGCGCCGAGGGCGAGCCCGAGCGCGCCATCGCCCGCATCATCGACGCCGATCTCGGCCAGACCCGCGCCCTGCGCATGGCCCTCGCCGGAGCCGCCGGAGCCCCGGCCCCCGCACGCGCCCCGGTCTCCGCCCGGAACACCCCTTTCCCTGGCACCGCCCCTGGCACCGCCCCTGGCACCGCCCCTGGCACCGCCGCGTGGACGACCCCGAAGGCGACGCAGAGCACGCGCCCCCCCGCCGCGCTGCAGATGCAGCCCCCGCCCTCCTCGCGGCGCAAGCAGAGCAGCCCGATCCCGCTGCCCGCAGCGAACCCGACCACCCAGCCCCTCGGGCAGCTCGCGCGGCGCATCGAGCGCGGCGTGCGCGTCACGCCCGCGAGTGGCGACGACAGACCCCCGCCCTCCGGGCAGCCGGTGGTCGCCGCCTGGATGGGCCGCCCCCTCACCCCACCGCCGGGCGCCGCGGCCGTCGATCCTTCGCGGGGAACCGCGCACGCAGACCCCTCACGCAGCGCCACCCTCTCCGATCCTCCCCGCGGCGTCGCCATCTCCGATGCTCCGCACGCCTCACGAGGCGCGGGGCTCGCCGATCCTCCCCGCGGCATCACCGTATCCGACGTGCCGCAAGCGCCGCACGCGCCGCACGCGCCGCACGCGCCGCACGCGCCCAGAGGCGTCGCCATCTCCGATCCCCCGCGCCACACCGCCATCTCCGACCCCCCGCGCCACACCGCCATCTCCGACCCCCCGCGCCACACCGCCATCTCCGACCCCCCGCGCGGCGTCGCGCTTTCCGAATCCCCGCACTCCCCCCACCTCTCGCGGGGCGCCGTGGGTGCCGATGCACCGCGCAGCGTCCGGCGCCCTCCCCAGGTCGACCGCGCCGCACTGCTCGAGAAGATCCGCGCGGAGAACCTCCACTCCACGCTCCCTCCGCCGGCCGCCGAGATCGAGCAGCCTCTCGTCCCGCCGCCCCCTCGCCTTCCCGCCGAATCCGGGCGCCCTGGCCACCTCCCCGCGCGTGCCGCCCAGGCCGCGGGCTTCCTCTCCGCGCAGACCGCGGCGCCTGCGGTCGATCCCCGCCTGCGGCCGACACCTCCTGCCAAGGTGAGCGCCGCCCCGGCTGCGCAGCCCACGCAGCCCGCGCAGCCCCTCTACACGGCGCGCTCGGCGCCGACGGCGCAGCCTTCGCCGCCCGCGACGGCAGCCCGCGCGCAGCCCGCACTTCCCCTCACGGCCAGGGCGCCCGTCGCGCCGACCAGCCATGCCGACGCGCCGGTCGACTCCCGCGCCCCCCGCGCCCCCGGCGACCCCCGCATCCCTCGCGATCGCCCCACGGATCCGAGCAACACCCCCATCGACGACGCCGACACCTGGGCCGACGATCAACCCACCATGGTCCCGCCGCGCGCGCGACCCACGGCGGCACCGCCTCCGCTCCATCCCACGGCGGAGCCCCCGGCGCCCCTCTCCACGCAATCCCCTCCGGCGCCCTCGTCCCGGCACGGCATCGACACCATGGACATCCCGCCCGCGCCTCCCACGTGGCCGGCGGGCCTCGAAGATCATTTCACCAGCACCGGGAACTGGACCGACTTCGACGACATCACCACCGCCGCGCCGCCCGCCGTCACCCTCGTCGAGCCCAGCGTGCGGCCCGTGCGCGAGGTGCAGGAGCACGCCTCGCGCCGCCCCGATCCACGCCAGGAACCCGGAGACGAGCCCCCCTGGACCGATCGCCTCCCCACCCTGCCTCCCATGCCTGCCTCGGCCCTGCTCCGCGACCGCCTCCTCGCGGAGTACCTCGCCGAGGTCGAGGAGGGACCCCCGCCTTCCTCCGGCGGCTCCACCCGCGCCACCCGGCCCGCGCCACGCCGCGACCCTGCGGACGACCCTCCGTCCAGCAGACACCGCAACGGGAGCTGAACCCCGGCCGCGCACCGCCGCGCTGCCGCGCTGCCGCGCTGCCGCGCTGCCGCGCTGCCGCACCGCTGCACCGTTGCACCGCCGCGCTGCCGCGCTGCCCACCACCGAGCACCGCGGCGCACCGCCGCGCATCGCCGTGCTGCACGCTCTCGACACCGGCCGCTTTACGGGCCACACCACGGCGCGGCAACATCCGCCCCTCCCTCTCCGCGAACGAGGAACCCTCTCATGGCCGGTAGCAGCCTCCTCACCTTGATCGACGACATCGCCACCATCCTCGATGACGTGGCGTTGATGACCAAGGTCGCCGCGAAGAAGACCGCCGGCGTGCTCGGCGACGACCTCGCGCTGAACGCCGAGCAGGTGAACGGCGTCCGCGCCGAGCGCGAGCTGCCTGTGGTCTGGGGCGTCGCCAAGGGCTCCTTCGTCAACAAGTGCATCCTGGTCCCCGCGGCGCTCGCGATCAGCGCCGTCCTGCCCTGGGCCATCACCCCTCTGCTCATGTTCGGCGGCGCCTTCCTGTGCTTCGAGGGCTTCGAGAAAATCGCCCACAAGTTCCTGCACGCGAACGAGGAAGACTCCGAGCACGAGGGCCGCCTGAACGCCCTCGCCAACCCCGAGGTCGACATCGTCGCCTTCGAGCGCGAGAAGGTGAAGGGCGCCATCCGCACCGACTTCATCCTCTCGGCCGAGATCATCACCATCACCCTCGGCACCGTCGCCGAGGCCTCGTTCATGAAGCAGGTCGTCGTCCTCACCGGCATCGGCTTGCTCATGACCGTCGGCGTCTACGGGCTCGTCGCGGGCATCGTGAAGCTCGACGACGCCGGCTTCTACCTCAGCAAGCAACCCAGCGCCGTCCTGAAGAAGCTCGGCCGAGGTCTGATCCTCGTCGCCCCCAAGCTGATGAAGATGCTCTCCGTCGTCGGCACCGCCGCGATGTTCACGGTGGGCGGCGGCATCCTCACCCACGGCATCCCCCCGGTGCACCACGCCATCGAGGGCGCGGCCCACGCCGCCTCCGGCGTGCCGGGCATCGGCGGCCTGCTCGCCGCCCTCATCCCCACCACGCTGAACGCGCTCTTCGGGGTGCTCACGGGCATCCTCGCGCTCCTCCTCGTCACGGGCGCGCAGCGCGCCTACCGCGCCGTGAAGAAGCAGCCGGCGTGACCACGCTCCGCGGGGAGGGTCAGGCCCCGCGGAGCTGGTCCTCGATCACGCCGGGGCGGCGGCAGACGCTGGCGCGTCGACCTCGTCGTCCTCGACCTCGCCTTCGTCAGCGCCCTCGTCGCCTTCGTCGGCCTCGTCGACCTCGGCGCCCTCGTCGGCCTCGCCCTCGTCGGCCTCGCCTTCGTCAGCGCCCTCGTCGATCGCTTCCTCGACCTCTTCCTCGTCCTCCTCGCCCTCGCTGGGCTTCGTGCCGCGCAGGAAGAACGACTCCACGAAGTCGCGCTGCCCCGGGAACTGCGCCCCGAGCAGCCGGTGGGTCTTCTCCAGCTCCAGCCGCAGCCGCTGCTTCGCGACCGTCTCCCGGGAGCGCCCCTCGCTCCACTCCTCGCGCGCGGCAGCGCTCGCGGTGACCGCCGCCTTGGCGCTCACCGCCACCGTGCGGAGACGCTCGGCAAGCTCCGCCTTCTCCGGGAAGGCCACCTGGAGCCCTTCCAGCCGGCTCGCCGCCTTGGTGGCGGCCGCTGGACGCGCGGTGATCTTCTTGCCGGTGATGGTGGCCTGCAGCTTGGGCAGGAACTCCCGCACCGTCGGGTGATCCTTCGAGCTGTGGCCAGCCCGGATGCTCACCATGGCCTGGGCCTCACCGGCCGTGCGCCTGAGGAGCGCGAGCCAGGCGTTCTGCCGCGCCCGGGCCGCGGGACGCGCGAACATCACGTGATCCTCGGTCGCGCGTGTCTCCGTGAGGAGGTTGTCGATGCGGGTGCGCAGGGCAACCGCGAGGGCCAGCAAGGCGGTGCGGTCGGTCTGTGGCAAGGCCGAGAACTCGGACCAGGCTTCGAGAGACGACCAGGTGAAGCTCGCGAACGACGCGTGAACGCGCGACGACGCGCTGTCTGACGGTAACCTCATGACGTTGGTCTCCACTCCGGACAGGTTGGAAAGTCCGGGCGAAGCTCACGTTAAGAACGGTCCAGAGCCTGTCAACGAGCGGGCTACATCATGAGCACGCTTTTGTGGCGACATCGCTCCCACATACTCCCACGTGCCTGCAAGATTCCCCGCCGCGCGCCTCGTCACTGCCCCCGCTGCGCGCCTCGTCCTGCCCCCGCCGCGGTCCTGGCGCGGGCCCACCTCCGCCGTCCTGATCTCGCCGCGGTTCTGGTGCGCGCTCACCTCCGCTGCCCTGCTTGCGCCGAGGCTCTCACGCCGGCGCACCCACCCCTGCGCAGGCCCGCCCCATGGCCACGCGAGCTTGCTTCGACCGTCCTGACCCGGAGGAGGTCTCCGCGCGGGCTCACTCACATCTACGTAAGCTCGCCAAACGGCCACGCGGCGTTACCCACGCGGGATCAACGCCGAAAACGCGCCACGCTGGCTCACCCCCGCGGCACGGGTGGCGCGGGTGTCATGGCGGAGCGCCTGGCACTTCACGGTGATCTTCTTCACCAGGAGCAAGCACGGACTTCCGCACGCCCCAGAAGACCGCCGCCGGGCTCCGACGGCATGACCCGAGTTCCAAAAACCCGCCGCGCCGGGGCTCCTGCCAAAACTCCTTGCCGGCTCACGGCTCCGGGCGGAGCGTGCGCCCATCTCTTGCATCCTGGGTCCTTCATGCGCGCGCGCCCCCTCGCCTCTCCAGGCGCTGTCCTCCTCCTGCTCCCTCTCTGCGGCCTGATCGCGGGGTGTCCCGACGACCCGAAGCCGCCGCCGGATCCCGAAGGACCGAGCTGCCTGTTCGAGCCGGTCGGCGACGTGAACGCGCCCATCGAGCTGGAGATCATCGCCCTCGATCCCGACTACCAGGCCTATCCGGTCGAGGAGGGGAGCGTGGTGCACAACATCTTCCCGCCGCAGGGAGGGCGGGTGGTGTTCGCGGGGGTGCGGGCGAGGAACATCGATCCCTGCGCGGTGCTGCTCGCGGGCGCGCTCCGGGATCCGGTGAGCAAGCAGGTGAGGCCGGAGTCGCGCACGGTGAACCTCAGGCCCGGGGAGGACGGGTGGGCGTCGAGCGTGCCGACGGACATCTCGACGTTCTCGAACATCCCCACCTGCCCCAACCAGTGGGCGTCGCAGGACCTGTACGGGGTGCCCTACGAGCTGATCGTGGAGGTCACGGAGCGCTCGGGGCGCAAGGCCTCGGCGTCGTTCACGGTGCAGCCGGTCTGCGAGGAGGCGGGGTTCATCGAGGAGTGCCGGTGCATCTGCCAGGGCGGGTACGAGCTGGGGGAGGTCTGCACGGAAGGCACCGGGGGCGGAGGCGGGGCCGGGGGT
>NZ_ASRX01000061.1 GCF_000601485.1 Chondromyces apiculatus DSM 436 | reverse complement strand
GCCAGGTGGGGGGTGGGCGCGAAGGCCGCGGCGCAGGGCAGGAGGCGCTGCGCGAGGCCGCGGGGGCTGCGCGGCGGAGCCGGGCGCGGATGCTCGCGGCGCTGCGCTGGGTCGAGCGGCTCGGCGGTCTGTCGGCGGAGGCACGCGGGCGCTGGGACGTGGCGCTGGCGCGCTACCGCCGGGAGCGAGCCCTGCTCGATGAGGAAGCGGCGCGGGACTGGACGCTCTCGCGGGGGCGCCTCGCGGAGGTGCTGAGGGCGCGGCGGGAAGCGCACGGCAAGCTGCGCGAGGCGCTCGATGGGGCGTTGGCGGCGTTGGCGGCGTTGGCGACGCTCGCGGAGAGCGGCGCGCGGCCGGGAAGAGAGGGCGAGGTCGCGGGGGAGGGTGGGGAGGGTGGTGAAGGTGGTGACGGAGAGGCGCGCCTCGGAGCACCCGCCACGCCCGAGGAGGGCGAGGTGCTGCTCGTCTACCACCCGGTGCGCGCGGGGTGGGTGGGGTTCGCGGTCACGGCTGGGGAGGTGCGCGCGCGCAGGCTCGGGGAGGTGGATTCAGGCGCGCCGGAGGCGCAGCTCGCGGCGCAGCTCCTCGCGCCGTTCGGCGATCTCTTGCAGCGATCGCGGCGGCTGCGGGTGGCGGCGTTCGGGGCGCTGGAGCGCGTGGATGTGCACGCGCTTCCCTGGGAAGGGGAGCCGGTCGTGGCGCGGTGGCCCGTGGTGTACGGGCTGGACCTCCGTGAGGGCGGGCTGCGCGTGGCCGGGGGGGCCGTCCGGGCGTCGAGGCGCGCGATCCTCGTGGCCGATCCGCGGGGGGATCTGCCGGCCGCGCGGCGGGAGGCGCGCGCGGTGCGGGCTGCGCTAGAGGGGCGCGGGGCAGGGTGGCAGGCCGCGTACCTCGAAGGCGCGGCGGCGACGCACCGGGCGGTGCGCGATGCGCTGGATGTCGAGGGCGCGACGCTGTTCCACTACGCGGGCCACGGCGTCTTCGCGGGACGGGATGGCTGGGAGAGCGGGCTGCCGCTCGCCGAGGGAGGGTGGCTCACCCTCGGGGACATCATGGCCCTGCCCCGGGTCCCGGAGCGGGTGATCTTGTCCGGGTGCGAGACGGGGCGCAGCGGAGAGGAGCCCACGTCCGGGGGGCTCGGGCTGGCGCAGGCCTTCGCGGTGGGGGGAGCCCTGGAGATCCTCGCTGCGGTGCGGCCCGTCGAGGATGCGCTGGCCGAGCGGATGATGACGGGGGTCCACGAGGCGATGGGGGTCGATCCGGCCCTCGGCCTCCCCGAGGCGCTGCGTGCCGCGCAGCTCGCAGTGGTGCGCGAGGGGAACAAGGTGGACTGGCAGAGCTTTCGCGCGATCGTTCCCTGAGGTGGCGGGCAGGGAGGCCCGGGACCGCTGTTCGTGCGCCGCCACGAGCGTGAGGGTGGTCTCGGAGGCGAGCGTGTCAGAGGCGCGCGGGCTGGATCGTATCCCGGACAGCCCGCCTCGCGCCGAGTGCGGGCCTTGCCGAGGAGTCCATGGAGAACGATCTCACCGCCCCGCGCTGTGGCCGATGGCCGCGCACAGCGCACCCGTCCCGCGCCTCGCGGGTCGTCCCGAGCGCCGTCGCCTGCCTGCTGTCCGTGGCAGGCGCGGCATGTGTCGAGGTCACCGCGCCACCCCTGGAGGGCGCCGCGGAGGAGGAGGTGGGTGAGGCGTCCGAGGCGCTGGTGACCGGGGGCGTCGGGTGCTCCGGGCGTCAGTGGATCGCCGTGCAGCAGCAGCACGCGGCGTGCGCGGTGCCTCCTCCAGGCTGGAACGTGAGCCCGCTGTTCGGACCGACGGCGCCGCCGGGGCTCTCCTCGCTCTGTCGCTACGAGTCCATGGCAGGCGTCGGCGCGATCCCGCCCTCCGCGGTGGCGATGCTCCACCAGGCGCTCACGGCGCAGGGAGCCACGGAGATCACGGAAGACTGCGTCGTCGTCGAGCCGCTGGCCGGGCAGTTCGCCGCCGAGGTGCGCCCCTGGCTGCGCGCGGAGATGCTGGAGCACCTGGGGGCGGCGGGGCCTCTCCCCGCTGCCAGCAAGTCGTCCGCCGTGGAGATCGCGGTGGTGGACTCCTCACCGGATGCGGTCGAGGGGACGATCCCGCACGGGCTGCTCGAGCATGGGTACACCATGGCCTGGATCGCCCGCGAGGTGGCATGTCCACCTGGAGCGTGTACCGGGCACGTGACCACCCACCTCGCGCTCCCACACGTCTCGAACACGAGCGTGAACCTCCTGAGGGGCGGCTACTTCGGGACGCGGGGGCAGCTCGCGCAGGCCATCTTCCGGGCGGTGGAGGCGTGGAAGGGCGCCTATCCGGCGCGGGGCCGGCTGGTGATCAACCTGAGCGTCGGCTGGGAGCCCGACGCGGGGTGCGGCGATCCGGGAGTGCCAGGAGGCCTCTCGCTCTCCGAGCGCGCGGTGTTCCTCGCGCTCGAGCATGCCGCCTGCCACGGCGCGCTCGTCGTGGCAGCCGCGGGCAATGATCCCGGGGGGCCCCAGCCCATTCACCCCGCGGGCACCGTCATGCCCGGAGGGCCGGTCTGCCCCGCGGCCTGGTCGGTGACGAGCGCGCCCAGCGCCAGCAGGTGTGCGGCGATCGAGGCGCCCGGCTATGCGCTCGCGATGGGCACCACACCGCTGCTCTACGCGCCGTCCTCCGCGCCGTCGCTGCCCGTCGACAACGCGCTCCTCTTCGCTGTGGGCGGCGTCGATTACGCCGACCGTCCCATCGTTCGCGCGCGGACCGGGGGGAGCCCGCGCCTCGCGGCGCTGGCCTTCGGGGGAGTCGCTGGCGAGGATCCGGTGAAGCTTCCGGTGCCGCTGACAGGGACGTCGGTCGCCGCCGCGGCCGTGAGCGGGATCGCGGCGGCGCTGTGGGCCTACCGGCCGGATCTCACGGCCACCGAGGTCATGGATCTGGTGTACCGCTCCGGGACGCTCCTTCTCCGGAAGGCCGACTTCGCTGCGCCCGGCGTCGCGGACGAGGTGCGCCGCGTCGACCGGTGCCAGGCGCTCGTGGCGGGGTGTCCGCCAGGACAGAGCGCGACGACCTGTCCCGCGCAGGGGATGAAGTGTGTCCCTGCGCCGCCGGCAGAGGCGACCCAGAACCCCGCATGGTCGCAGGCGCTGGGAGGTCTCCTCGCAGGCGATGTCGCAGACGCAGTGTCGTACGCTGGCCCTGCCCAGCCACTCGGCACACCCATCGGGTCCTCGCTGTACAGGAGCCTCGCGGCTGCTCCCTGGGTGCATCCTCAACCCGAGCGACCTCCGTGTGGCGCATGCGTCTTCCGCCGCTCCGACCGCCGGCTGTACGTGGAGATCGGCGCCAGCTTCCCGACGCAGCGGGTGTTGACGGGCATGACGCTGACGCTGACGGGGATCGCTCCGCTGGAAGGGCGTCCCCACAGCGTGTCCCTATGCGCTGCCGAGCCCTCTGCAGGTGACCTCCAGCACGATGCCGTTCACCGTGCGCGACATCCCGTGGGCCCAGGATCTCAGCGTGGTGCAGTCGGCCTCGCTCTCGTGGGTCGTCACCGACCCCAGCACCATGACCACTGCCTCGATCACGGAGCAGATCCTGCTGGAGCCCTGAGCGCGGTGTGACCGTCAGGGTGGGGGTGGGGTCGCGGGCCTCGCGGGCGGGGGGAAGGCCCCCCCGCCGCAGAGGGGGCTCAAGGTAGGGGGAACGCCTAGAAGTCGCAGCCGCACTCGCCAGCCGCGCAGAGGCTCCGGAGGTTCTGGAGCACCTGCGCCTGACTCGAGAGGCAGCCCGTGCCGACGCCATTGTAGCCGCTGGGCCACGGGTACTTGGCGTTCTTCAGGTAGAAGGGACACGCGCAGGTCGGGCAGTTGCTGTTGTCGTGCCAGTAGCAGGTACCGAGCTGCTGCTTCCCGATGTTCGACATCGCCAGCAGGTTTGCGTCCGTCAGCGCGGCGCAGGCCGCCGTCACGGGGCAGCACTGGGTGCCGGTGTCGCACACGGCGTCGACGGCATCCCCGGTGGCTTCGACGCCTGCTTCCTCCTCCTCGTCCACGATCGGTGGCAGGTCCTGCTGCGTGCACGCGGCGAACGAGGTGAGGGCGAGCGCGAGGAGCGCAGGCACGCCGAGGAACCGCGAGGTCTTCATGGACGATCTCCTTCGTCGCGCGCACGCCGCTCAGGCATGCGCGCGGTGTGAACATGGATGGGCAATCCCAGAGGCGCGTGGCTGTGGAGGTGCGCGCGCTCCGTGCGGACCGCGCCTGCGCAGCGCAGGCTTCCTCTGGTCCCTCGGCCTACGCGGCGCGGCCCGGGCGTCTGACAGGGGAGGCGAAAAAGAATCGGGCTGGCCCGGGGAGAGAGGAGCGGGCGAGGCGGGCGAGGCGGGCGAGGGACTGATGGCAGGCGTGGAACCTGATGGCGGGCCTGGAGGATGGTGGGGATGAATGGTGGGGGATGAAGGAGACGAGGCCGAGCCGAGCCGGGACGTTGAAGTGAGGAGGTAGCTCCGGTATCCATGAGAGATGCCGCGGAACTCCGCCCTCCTGCCTGCCTTCGCCTCGCTCGTGCTCGCCTCGCTCGCGGGAGCATCGCCAGCCGCCGCGCTGGTCACCCAGCCGAACGGCCAGGTGATGCCCGTCAACTCCAACAATGGCGAGACCCAGCTCTTCACGCTGTTCGCCCAGCGCGGAGAGAACCTCGACTACCAGCAGGATGGGAAGACCTCGCCGGCCACGTTCTCGCCGCTGTGCGACTTCCGGGCGACGTTCGTGCTCAAGCAGTCGGGCTCCTCGCTCGGAGTCGGCTGGTACAACGTGGACCCGGCGGCGACGACGGCGCCCGCGCTCGCGGACATCCACGTCATCGTGCCCGCGGGCTCGCCGGTGGGCACGGTGATCACGGCGACCGACATCAAGAACGATCCGAACTACCTGAACGGCGAGATCGGCTTCGCGCTGGTCGGGGGGCAGACCCACTACTCCGAGCAGAAGTGGAACCCGCTCTGCAGCGGGTGCAATCCGCCGGGGAACTGGATCACCGGGGTGATCTACGCCTCCACGGTGACGGCGAACGCTTATTACCTCGCGTTCGAGGACGGCAACGTCGGCGCCACGCCGAACAGCTTCCAGAACGACGGCGACTACAACGACTACGTCTACTTCTTTGAGGGGCTGGTCTGCTCGGGCGGCGGCGAGCCGTGCGACACCGGGCTCCCTGGGGTGTGCGCGCAGGGGGTGACGCAGTGTGCGTCGGGCGGCGTGGTGTGCGAGGGGCTGGTGCCGGCCTCGGGTGAGACCTGCGACGGGATCGACAACGACTGCGATGGCGCCACCGACAACGGGGACCTCTGCCAGGAAGGCTACGTCTGCGACAAGGGGACGTGCGTGCAGGCCTGCGGTATCGGGGAGTTCGTCTGCTTCGACGGCAAGGTCTGCGACGCCAACGGGTTCTGCGTGGATCCTGCCTGCGCGGACGTGGTGTGCGACGCGGGGCAGGTCTGCGTGGGAGGCACCTGCAAGGCGCCGTGCGACGGGGTGAGCTGCCCCTACCCGACGGTGTGCCGGGTGGGCGCCTGCGTGGACCCCTGCGCGAACGTGATGTGCGACGACGGGCAGGTCTGCGACAACGGGGTGTGCAGGACGAGCTGCTCGTGCGCGCCCTGCGCGGGAGGGCTCTCCTGCGAGGCGCAGAGCGGGGTGTGCCTGGAAGAGGCCTGCCTGACGGTGACCTGCGACGCGGGGACGCACTGCGTGGCCGGGACCTGCGTGGACTCGTGCGAGGGCGCGACGTGCCCGAGCGGGCAGGTGTGCACGGAGGGGGCGTGCGTGGACGATCCCAACGCGGGCACCGGCGGGAACGGCGGGGGCACGACGGGGATCACCGTGGGCGTCAGCGTCGGGGGCAGCGGCGCGACGGGTGGCGCCGGTGGTGAAGGTGGCGCGGCTTCCGGTGGGGCCTCGGGCGGGACCGGCACGGCTGGCGAGTCGAGCGGCTGCGGGTGCCGCACGGCGGGCGCGTCAGAGACGACGGGCGCGTCAGGCGCGGCGGGCGCGGCGGGGATGGGTGGCGTGGGCTTGCTGGCCCTCGGGCTGCTCGGGCTCCGGCGGCGGCCCCGGCGCGCGCGCCGCGATCAGGTCTGATCCGCGCTGCCGAGGCTTCCAGGGCTGCGCTCCTGTACTACAGTGCGCAGCCCATGAGCCGCTTGCTCCCTCTGCTCCTCGCGCTCTCTGCGTCCTCCGCGCTCCTCTCGGCCGCGTGCGCCACGCCCGAGCCGAAACCCAAAGAGCCGCTCGGCCAGATGCCGGAGGCCTCGACCACCGCGAAGCCCGAGTGGATCCCCTTCAGCATCCGCGCCGGCAAGCCCGTCGAGGGGAACCCGAAGGAGAAGCACCTGACCGAGCTCCGTCAGCTCACCTTCGGCGGGGAGAACGCGGAGGCGTACTGGTCGCCGGACAGCAGGAAGCTCATCCTCCAGTCCACCCGAGAGGGGAACGCGTGCGACCAGATCTACACGCTGGATCTCGGCAGCGGTGAGACGAAGCGGGTCTCCAACGGTCAGGGCAAGACCACCTGCAGCTACTTCTTCTACCCGGGCGGGAAGAGCCCGGAGAAGGTGCTCTTCGCGTCCACCCACGCGAACAGCCCGGAGTGCCCGGCGAAGCCCGACAGGTCGCAGGGCTACGTGTGGCCCCTCGACGAGTTCGACATCTACACGGCGAACGCCGACGGCAGCGACATCCAGCCGTTCATCACGGGCAAGGGGTACGACGCCGAGGCGACCATCGCCTTCGACGGGTCGCGCATCGTCTTCACGAGCACCCGCGACGGGGACCTGGAGCTGTACACGTCGAAGCTCGACGGGACCGACATCAAGCGCATCACCAACACCCCGGGCTACGACGGGGGCGCGTTCTTCTCGCCCGACTCGAAGAAGCTCGTGTGGCGCGCCAGCCGGCCCGAGGGCAAGGAGCTGGAGGACTTCAAGGCGCTGCTCGGGAAGGGGCTGGTGCGCCCGAGCAAGCTGGAGATCGTGGTCGCCGCCGCCGATGGGTCGAACCCGCGCACGGTGACGAAGAACGGGCGGGCGAACTTCGGGCCTTACTTCCTGCCTGACTCGCGGCGGGTGATCTTCTCGTCCGACATGATCTCGCCGCCGGGGCACCGGGGCGTGCCGAACTTCGAGCTGTTCGTGGTGGACACGGAGGCGCCGCCGACGGCCGAGGGCGCAGCTCCCGCCGAGCGGATCACCGAGTACGAAGGGTTCGATGGGTTCCCGATGTTCTCGCCGGACGGGCAGTACCTGGTGTTCGCGTCGAACCGGTTCGGAAGCCAGCCCGGGGAGACGAACCTGTTCGTGGCGCGCTGGGTCGAATGAGGCGCTCGCGCGGCGACGTGCGGCACGTGCGGCACGCGCGGCGCGCGCGGCGCACCGTCTCCCTGCGCGCGCCGGGCGTCGTCTGTGCGCTGGCCGCAGGGGTGGGCTGCTCCGGGTCGGCACCTCCGGGGGCCTCCGCGGTTCCTGCGCAGGTCGCGGCGATCGACGTCGCGGCGCCGGCGTACGCTTCGCCGGCGCGCTGGGGGTATCACCCGGCGGCACCCTCCGGCACGACAGCGGCGCTCAGGCTCCCGGATGGTACGTGCGTGGGGGTCGCAGAGAGCGGCCAGCGCTGGTCGGTCGCGCCGGCCGAGAGCGTGTCGACGCCCGAGGACGAGGACGTCGACGTGTGCGCAGGCGTCGGGACGCCGAGCCGCTACCTGGCGCCAGAGCCGCTCGTCGGTCTGTCGCGGCGCTCGGCGAGCGCGTTCTGGTTCTTCGGGCGGAGCCACACGGTGTACGAGGCGGCGACGCCCCTCGGGCCGTTCGTGCGCACCATCCCGCCGCCGCTGCCGCTGCGGAGGATCTCGGGCTCGGGCTCGACCCTGCTGGCGGTCACCGAGGAGGGAGGGCTGCTGCGCCTCGATGAGGGGGAAGGGGCGTGGAAGGAAGCGGCGCTCCCTTCGCCCGCGAAAGCCGCGTCACCTGCAGGCGCGGGCGCTGCGGGGGCGTCGTTCTGGGCCTTCGACGTGGTCGCGGGGGAGGGGGGTCGTGCGCTCGCGCTCGCGGTGCCCGAGGCGCTCTTCCACAGTACGGATGGTGGGGTCACCTGGGCGCGCGCGCCGGTCGGGCCCGAGGGGCTGTGGCGCGTGGGGGCGCTGCAGGGAGGGGAGCTGCTGGCGGAAGGCGCGCTGCGATCGGTGGCGTGGGAGCCGCGCCGCGCGGCGGCGTTCACGAAGGTGGGCGTCGGTCTGCCGCCTGCGCTCTCCGCGGTGCCGCAGGCGAAGCCGATGCCCTCGGCGACGGCCGTGCACATGGGGCGAGGGGTGGTCACCGGGGTGCGCTACCTGGAGATCGGGAGGCCCGAGGAGCACGAAGGATCATGGTCGCTGATGGGGGGGACGTTCGAGGGGCCGCTGTCGGTGCGCGCGCTGCCCGGGACCGAGAGCTGCGGGAGCATCAAGGTCGGCGCTGCCGGGAAGAACGTGGCGGCGGTCTGCGTCAAAGGGGAGGATGATCTCATCCTCGCCGAGGTGCTGCGCAGCGATGACGGTGGCGTGAAGTGGTCGATGGCGGCGCGGCTCACCACACCACACGTGGACGGCCTCGGCGTCGCCGTCTCGCCAGAGGGTGCGGTGCTCGTCACGGGGGCATGCAAGCCGGGCAGCTCGGAGAGCGAGGGCGGGGACGAGGAGCCGGATCTCCTCGGGAGCGGCTCGCCGGTAGGGCGGGGAGGGGATGAGACCTGCCGTCCGACAGCGCCGGTGCTGATCCGCATGGAGGGCGATCGGCCGGTGGTGACCCTCGCGGCGGCGCCCACGCTGGGCTCGTACGCGGCGCTGCCCACGTTCTCCGTGGATGGCCGCTCGGCGTACTTCGTGGGCGAGCGGAGCAAGGACGAGCGTCTGGCGCTGTTCGTCTCGCACGACGGCGGCGAGACGTTCGCGCCCCGCCTGCTCGTGCAGGAGGAGGGGAGCGCCGGGGCGGCGGCGGGGGCCGCCGAGAGAGACGGGCCAGTCCCCGAGCCCGAGGACGAGGAGGAGCACGAGGAGCGCGAGGAGACCGGGGGCTTCACGGTCTCGGAGGAGAGCGCGCTGGTGCCCGCCGAGGATGGTGCGGTGGGGCTCGTGCTCGGGCGCGACGGTCGGCAGGTCGTGCTCGTCACCGACGAGGATGGGCGGATCCAGTCCACGGGGAGCCCGCCCGCCGAGGGGGCGATGGTCGGCGTCGCCGGGCGGCGGGCGCTGGCCGTGGCCGTGGAGGCGCGTCAGGAGCGCGGCCTGGATGCTGCGGTCCTGGCGTGGGAGTCGCTCGATGGAGGTGGGAGCTGGGCCGAGCTGCCGATCGCGCCGGCCATCCTGCAGGATGCGGGCGGGGTGCTCTCGGTGGCCTGCAGCGTGGCCGGGTGCCTGGTGGGCGACGTGGTCACGCGGGTGGGCTGGAGCGGGCAGGCGGAGGCCCCGCTGCCGCCGTCGCCGGAGCCTGCCAGGACCGAGCCCGCGGTGCGCACCCCCGTGGCGTGCGAGCTCGATCGCGGTGGGACGTGGACACGCGTGGAGTACGCGGTCGCGGGGGCCTGGGGCATGCCGTCCGCCAACGAGCTGATGCGCGGTCGCGCGGTGTGGTCCGTGCTCACGCGTGAGCCGACCGGTGCCATCGCGACGGTGGCGGCGCTGTTGCCCGAGGCTTCGCCGCGGGGCGCAGGAGGCGCAGGGAGCGCGGGAAGCGCGGGGAGCGGAGAGGCGAAGATCGTCACCCGCCCGCTGTTCACGGCGCCCGGGAAGGGCACGCGGACCGCGCTGGATGTGAGCTTCCAGATGGAGGGCTACGCCGCGGCCCGGGTGCGCCTGCCGGGCTCTCCGAAGACGCCGATCCCGGACGGCACGCCGATGCGCAACGTGGAGATCGCCTGGGAGAACTGGATCGAGGGGACGTCGGGGCGGGTGACGCTCCCCGATGCCGGGATGGTGGACACGGGGGACGTGGTGCCTGCCGCGGGGGATGCGTACGATCCGGAGCTGCTCTCGGTGTCCGTGCGGGGGATCTTCGTGCGACCGCACACGGAGGGCGCGGACACGTTCTTCATCGAGCCGGGAGGGCGGGGGAAGCTCCAGCGCTTCGACTATCCGACCTGGCCCGCCGGTGTGAACGGGCGCGCGCTGCGGGTGGGCAGCGATGCGGTCTTCGCCGATGGGCGTGCGCTGGGGGTGGGCATGCTGCAGCTCAATGAGAGCGCAGCCATCACCACGGTGCTGCTGGCGCACCGGGACGGCGCTGCCGGGAGTGTCACGTCCTCAGGAGGCGCTGCGTCAGCCGGGGGTGGGTCGCTGGACGCGGTGCAGACGGGACCGTGGACGATCCATGCGGCCACGGTGACGCCGCCGCTCAGCGGTCCAGGGCTGCTGGGGATGACGGACTGGTCGTATGCGGGAGGCGTCATCGGGGTGACCACCCTGCTCTCGCACCCGGCGCGGGGTCGCGGGTGGGCCGTGTTTCAGGCGTTCCAGGGCGATGGCACCCTGGGAGCACCCCGCGCGCTGCCGACGCCCTGGGATCTGCCCGCGGCACCGAAGCCATGCTCGGCGTCGGAGCGGGCGTCGACGGCCAGGCTCGAAGCGCCGATGTTCGCGGGGGCAGAGCCGCTCTTCCCCGGGACGCGTCACCCGGTGACGGTGATCGACACGGCGAGCATGGGCGGCACGGGCGGGACGGGCGGCACGGGTGGGCTGACGCAGCCCCTGACGCTGCTCACCTCCTCGGTCGTGCTGCAGGGGACGAAGGCCGCGCCCTGTGTCTCCGGCTGGGAAGCGAGGCCGCTCGGAGATGCGCGGGTGATGGCGCTGCTGACCGGCGATCTGGCGCACTCCTGGCTGTTCCGCGCCATCGCGGGGAGCGACCGCAACGCCTTCGAGGTGCGGCCGATGAGCTGTCGCTTCGAGGCTGCGGCGAAGGTTCCGGACGGTGTGTGGAGCGAGCCAGGCACGTCTCGTGCGTCGCGTTGAACGTGTGCGTGGTTGGTGGCTCAGGCACACGTAGCTCGGAAAATGCGTAAACAGACGGATATTTCCGGCCTGTCGCTGTTGCCAACGTTCTTGCGCATGACGCAGTGCAGAGGCTAGCCTCTCGGGTCGGAACTGTAAGGAGGGACCCGATGGTAAAGAAGCGGCGGCGTCTGGAACTGAGGAAGACGCTGTTTCTCCTCCCGAACCTCATCACCCTGTCCTCGATCTTCTGCGGGTTCGATTCGATCCGCATCTCGGCGACAGCGAAGACGGAGGACGACTTCTACCGGGCCGCTCTGCTGATCGTCTTCGCGATGTTCTTCGACACGCTCGATGGGCGCGTCGCGCGGATGACGAAGACCCAGAGCGCCTTCGGCCTGCAGATCGACTCGCTCGCCGACGTGGTGGCCTTCGGGGTGGCCCCTTCGCTCCTCGTCTACCAGTGGACGCTCCACCGCTTCGAGACCGTGGGGCTCGTGGCGGCCTTCCTGTTCACGGCCCTCGGGGCAGTCCGCCTGGCCCGCTTCAACGTGCTCTCGATGGGCGAGGGGGGCAAACCGACCAAGCCTTCCAAGTACATCGTGGGGCTGCCCATCCCGGGCGCGGCGGGGATCCTGGTCTCCATCGTGGTGGCCAACCACGCGGCGGGCGGGATGATCGGGGGCGCCGAGTACGCGGCGGGTATCCTGGGGATCACGGTGGTCCTGTCGCTGTTCATGGTGTCCACCATCCGCTTCCGCTCCTTCAAGGACATGAAGGTGAACGCGTGGACGGTGGGCCTGGTGGCCTTCGCCGTCGGCTCCAGCGTCCTCATCTCGACCCAGCTCAAGCCGGCCTTCGTCCTGGTCTGGCTGCTCGGGGTTTACGTGATGATCGGGATCTGCGAGTCGCTCTGGCAGCTCCCGGGCCGCCTGCGTGGCGTCCGGAGCGATGCGCGCGCCAGCATGGCCTCCCTCCCTCCGCGTGACTCCGTGCCCCCCGGGGCCCCTCCGGCGCTGTAGTGGCCGAGAGCTTTCGGCTAGAGTAGGCGCCGATGAGGAATCGGGTCTTCTTCCCGCAGGCCGCGCTCGACGAGTGGATTGCGAACGATCGGATCGAGCTGAGGGGCGATGAGCTCCTCATGAAGGGCGAGAACCGCCGCTACAAGATCATCGAGGCCATCCGGGTGCTGACCGAGGTGACCGGCGCCGCGGACACCCACGAGGTGGTGGGGAAGGTCAAGACGCGGGCGTTCCTCACGGAGCTGGGGGCCGAGATCCTGCAGGGCTCGATGATCATCGGCGACAACGCCTACGACGTGATCCAGGGCTTCATCGGCGCCCCCATGGGCAGCTTCTCCGACCACCGCCGGGTCGCCCCTCCCTCGGGGACCAAGCAGGCGGCGGCCGTCAAGTCGGACGAGGACCTCCTGGCCGCCTTCCTGTCGACCAAGCTCTGAGGCGAGAGGCCCGCGCCGGCTCGCACCTGGGCGCGAAGACGCGCTACGCTGGTCTCCCATGACCGAGGCCCTCTCCGCGGTCACCTTCGCGGTTGCACTGCTCCTCTACGGTGGCGCAAGCGCGCTCTTCTTCTTCGACGTGGCCGGGGCCCGCGCGCCGCGGGGGCGTGCGCCATCCCCCAGCTTGCCCTCCGTCGCGCTCCCTCCCTTCCCGGACGCAGGCGTTCCCGACCTGCGGCCCATCGGGCGGCCCTCTCTCCCCTCGCTCCCGCTCGATGCCGCGGCGGCGGCGCCCTCGTTCACCCGCCACGCGCCGCTCCTGCTCGGCCTCGGCGCGCTCGCGCACGCGGCGTACGTCACCATCGCCAGCTTCGTCGCGCACGTGTGCCCCGTGCACTCGGTGCACTTCATGCTCTCCGTGGCCTCGCTCCTCGCGACGGCGACGTACGTCCTGGCGCGGCGTCGCTTCCGCATCGACGCGCTCGGCCTCGTCGTGGGACCCCTCGGGCTCGCGTTCCTCCTCGGGACCTTCTTCCTCGGCAAGCCCGGGCCCGAGCCCAAGCTGCCGTCGGGCTTCATCGCGGCGCACGTGCTCGCGAACCTGCTCGGGATCGCCTTCTTCCTGCTCGCTGGCGCTGCGGCGACCCTCTACCTCGTCCAGGAGAAGCGCCTGAAGCGGAAGCGCGCGGCGCTGGCTCCCGGCAACCTCCCGGCGCTGGACACGCTGGATCGCGCGGTGCACCGCTTCCTCGCGGCAGGCTTTCTGCCGCTCACGCTCGGGGTGGTGACCGGCACCTTCTGGGCGCGGCGCCTGGAGATGGGGCACCCCGACGAGATCATGCGGACCGTGTTCGGCTACGCGACCTGGCTGCTCGTCGCCACCGTGCTCGTGCTGCGGGTCGCGGCGGGGTGGCGCGGTCGGCGCGCGGCCTACGGTACCATTGCGGGGCTCGCGTGCGCCGGGGTGGTGCTGGTCATCTACCTGTTCCGTCCTGCGATCGCTGCCGGAGGCGGTGACCGTACCGAGCCGCGCGCGCAGGTCGAGGCCGACGTGCCCGCGCTCCCTCGGGGAGGCCATCCCCGGTGATCGTCGTCGTCGGGCTGTCTCACAAGACAGCGCCCATCGAGGTCCGGGAGCGACTCGCCGTGGGACGCGAGGCGCTGCCGGGGTTCCTCCAGCAGCTCGTCGCGCACCCTGCGATCGGCGAGGCGGTGGTGCTCTCCACCTGCAACCGGGTGGAGATCTACGCGGCTCCCCGCCGCGCCGTGACCGTGCCCGCGGGTACCTCGGAGCGTCCCGGCGGCGCTGCGTTCCCGGAGGCGGAGCAGGCGCGCGAGAACGAGGCGCTCCACGGCATCGTCGCTGCCCTCTGCGCGATCGGGGGGGACGCGATCCGGCCTTATCTGGCCGGCGCGCGCGGGTTCGATGCGGTCCTGCACCTGTTCCGCGTCGCCACCTCGCTCGACTCGCTGGTCGTCGGCGAGCCGCAGATCCTGGGGCAGCTCAAGGAGGCGCTGGATCTGGCGCGGGGCGCGGGCACGGTCGGGGCGAAGATCGGGCAGGCCATGAACCGGGCCTTCAAGGTGGGCAAGCGGGCCCGCGCCGAGACGGCCATCGGGGCAGGGCAGGTCTCGGTGTCCAGCGTGGCCATCGAGCTCGCCCGGCAGATCTTCGCGGACCTCGCCGGGAGGACGGCGCTGCTCGTGGGCGCCGGGGAGATGGCGGAGGCCGCCTCGCGCCTCCTCGTGCGCGCGGGGGCGAGGCTCACGGTGGTGAACCGCAGCGTGGAGCGCGCCGCGGCGCTGGCCCGGGAGGTGGGCGGCGAGCCGCGCGCCTGGTCCGAGCTGGAGCGGTCGGTCATCGAGGCGGACATCGTGGTCTCCTCGACGTCGAGCCCCACCTACGTGATCCCGGTGGATCTCGTGCGGCGGGCCCGCAAGGCGCGGCGCGGTCGGAGCCTGTTCCTCATCGACATCGCGGTCCCGCGGGACGTGGATCCGGCGGTCAACGATCTCGACAACGTCTACCTCTACGACGTCGACGATCTGTCGCAGATCGTGGCGCAGTCGCTGCAGGAGCGCGCCGTGGAGGCGGCGCGGGCCGAGCAGATCGTGCGTGAGGAGGTGAAGGGGTACGAGGCGTGGGCGCTCAC
This sequence comes from Chondromyces apiculatus DSM 436, assembly GCF_000601485.1. Classification (GTDB taxonomy): domain Bacteria; phylum Myxococcota_A; class Polyangia; order Polyangiales; family Polyangiaceae; genus Chondromyces; species Chondromyces apiculatus. Next base: position 79,883 of record NZ_ASRX01000061.1, on the reverse strand, counting down.
GCGCGCGCTCACCCCGACCATCGTCGACCTCCGGGCGCGCACGAGGTCCATCCTCGCCGCGGAGGTGGAGCGCAGCCTCGCGGGCAAGCTCCGGCACCTGAACGCCGCGGACCGGCAGGCGCTGGCGATGATGGTGGAGGCGGCGACGAACAAGCTGCTGCACGTGCCGACCACGCGCCTGCGCGGGCTGGCCGGCGACGAGCGCGCCGAGGATCACGTGGAAGCACTGCGCGCCCTGTTCGATCTCGACAGCTCACCCCAGGGGGAGCAGGGCCCGCCCTCTTCTCCATCCGTTCCCCCGTCTTCACCTGTGCCGTCGGTGTCTTCGGCGTCTTCGGCGTCTTCGGCGTCTTCGGCGTCTTCCGTGCCTTCCGTGCCTTCCGTCTCGATCACCATGCCCCCCGGTGCAGCCCACGCGGCGGGGATCAAGGGAGCCTGAGCGTCATGCGTCTCGTCCTCGCCACCCGTCGATCCGCGCTCGCGCTCGCCCAGTCACGTGCCTTCGCGGAGCACCTCAAGAGCGCCGTTCCGAGCCTGGTCATCGAGGAGCTTCAGGTGGTGACCTCGGGCGACAAGACGCAGGATCGGCCGCTGCAGGACATCGGCGGCAAGGGGCTGTTCATCAAGGAACTGGAGGAGGCGCTGCTCGATGGCCGCGCCGACTTCGCGGTGCACTCGATCAAGGACGTCCCCGCCGAGATCGCGCCGTCGCTCACGCTGGCGTGCATCCCTGCGCGCGAAGATCCGAGGGACGTGCTGGTCTCTCGCACGGGAGCCCCCCTCAAGGCGCTGCCCGAGGGGGCGCGGGTGGGCACGTCGAGCCTGCGGCGCGCGGTGGCCCTGCTCGCCGTGCGGCCAGACCTGCAGATCACGCCCCTGCGCGGGAACGTGGACACGCGGCTGCGCAAGGTGGAGGAGGGCGTCGTCGACGTCGCCGTGCTCGCGCTGGCGGGCTTGAAGCGGCTGGGGCTCGCGGCGAGGGCCACGGAGATCCTGGAGCCGGAGGTGTCGCTCCCGGCGATCGGCCAGGGGGCGCTCGGCATCGAGTGCCGGGTGGACGACGCGCGCGCCCACGAGGCGCTCGCCGCGGTGGTCCATCCGGAGACCGCGACCTGCGTGTCGGCGGAGCGCGCGGTGATGGCAGCGGTGGAGGGCAACTGCCGCATGCCGGTGGCGGCTCACGCGGTGCGTGCGGGCGGAGTGCTGTGGTTGCGGGCGTTCCTCGCGGAGCCAGACGGGTCCCGGATGCGCACCGGCGAGCGGCGTGTCCCGTGGCCTCAAGATGCGCTGGAGGCCGCGCGCTGCGGCGAGGATCTGGGGGCGGAGCTGAGGTCGGCGTAAGGCGAGGGCGGGCCGGCATGGCAAGGCCGCACATCGTCACCATCGGCGGGGGCACCGGGCACTACACCCTGCTCACGGGCCTGCGCACGCTCGACGCCAGGATCACCGCCATCGTCACGATGATGGACTCGGGCGGCAGCTCGGGCCGGCTGCGCGACGAGTACGGGCTGCTCCCGCCCGGGGATTTCACCCGGTGCCTGGCGGCGCTGTCCTCTCACCCCGACGCGCTCAAGGAGCTGTTCGGCCACCGCTTCCGCGCGGGGAGCCTGGGCGGTCACACGGTGCGCAACCTGCTGTTCACGGCCGTGCAGGAGATCACCGGCTCCGTCCCGCTCACGGTGGAGCGGCTGCACGAGATCTTCGCCGTACAGAACCGGGTGCTGCCGGTCACGGCCGACCACGTGGATCTGGTGATGCACCTGGAGAGCGATCGGGTGATCCGGGGCGAGGCGTCGATCGATACGCTGGCCGATCTCCTGGAGGCGCCGGTGCTGTCGGTGTACCTGGAGCCGGAGGCGAGGGCTTACCCGCCCGCGCTGGCCGCCCTCGCGGAGGCGGACCTGATCGTGATCGGGCCCGGAGATCTCTTCACGAGCCTGGTGCCCAACCTGCTGGTGAAGGGGGTGCGCGAGGCCATCGCGGAGAGCCGGGCCAAGGTGCTCTACGTGTGCAACCTGATGACGAAGCCGAACGAGACGCCCGGCTACACCGTCGACGACTTCGTGGGGACCATGGCGATGTACCTCGGCGAGGCGCAGCTCGACGCGGTGCTGTACAACGCGGTGTGGGCCTCGGCGCGGCTCGATGCCTACGCTTCGGAGCGGTCGCGGCCGGTGCTGATCGGCGCGGAAGATGCGCTGCCTCCGGGGCTGCTGGTGACGGGAGATCTGCTGGCCGAAGGGCGGCTCATCCGTCACGACCCCCGGAAGCTGGCGGCGGCGATCGAGCTGCTGTCACGCGAGCGTGGGTGGTGGTGAGGTCGGCGCGGGAGGCGCAGGAGGCGCAGGAGGCGCAGGAGGCGCAGGAGGCGCAGGAGGCGCAGGAGGCGCAGGAGGCGCAGGAGGCGCAGCAGCACCATGCGGTCGGGAGCTGAGGGTGTCCACGCCCGGCCACGTCGCCCTCGTCCTGCACGCGCACCTGCCGTACGTGCGGCACCCGGAGCACCCGCGATCCATCGAGGAGCGCTGGTTCTTCGAGGCCCTGTGGGAGTCGTACCTGCCGCTGCTCGGGGTCCTCGATCGTCTGGCGGCCGAGGGGGTGCGGGCGCCGCTGACGCTCTCGGTCTCGCCGCCGCTCGCGGCCATGCTGCGCGACCCCATGCTGTGTCAGCGCTTCGAGGCGCATCTCGGGCGCGTTGAAGCCTTGGCGGGGCGCGCTGCGCGCGTGCTGGAACAGGGGCCTCTCACGGAGGCGCTCGGCTTTTACCGGCGGCGCATCGAGGCGACGTGGGCGGCGTGGGAAGGGTGCGGTCGGGATCTGCTCGGGGCGCTGCGGCGTCACGCGCAGGCGGGGCACCTGGCGCTGTGGACCACGGCGGCGACGCACGCCTTTCTCCCGGGGCTGCTCCCGACGCCCGCCTCGATCCGCGCCCAGATCCGGCTGGGGAGGGCCGGCTTCGGGGCGCTGGTGCACGGGGACGCACAGGTAGCCTCACCCGGGTTCTGGCTGCCGGAGTGTGGCTGGCACCCGCGGCTGGATGCGGTGCTGGCGGAGGCAGGGGTGGGGTGCACGATCGTCGATGCGCACGCGCTGGAGATGGGCACGCCGCGCCCCGCGCAAGGTGGGTACGCGCCGGTGCTGACGCGCGGAGGGGTGGCGTGCTTCGGGCGTGATCCCGTGGCGACGCGCGAGGTGTGGTCGCGGGCAGAGGGATACCCGGGGCACCCCGTGTACCGCGAGTTCCACCGTGATGTGGGCTTCGATCTGGAGGAAGCAGTGCTGGGGGAGGAGCTGGGGCCCGACGGCGTGCGGCTCATGAGTGGCCTCAAGCTCCACCGCATCACCGGCCCCGTGATGGAGAAGGCGCCGTACGATCCTGACGTCGCAGCGGTGCAGGCGCGGGCTCACGCGGAGACGTTCGTGGCGCGGCGTCGGGAGCACCTCGCGCGTCTGCCCCGTGGCACGGTGCCGCCCGTGGTGGTGGCGGCCTATGACGCCGAGCTGTTCGGGCACTGGTGGCTGGAAGGCCCAGACTTCCTCGAGCACGCCCTGCGCGGGCTCGCCGGACACGCCGGACGCGCCGGGGAAGGTGCGGGTGAGGGAGAGGGGACCCTGGTCACGCCCGGCGATTATCTGGAGCGCCACGGGGCCGCGGGGATGGCGGAGCCCCTCGCGTCGAGCTGGGGAGAAGGTGGCTTCGGTGCGGTGTGGATCGGACCTCGGACGGCGCGGCTGTGGCGCCATGTGCACCATGCAGAGCGGCCGGTGCGGGTCGCGCTCGTCCGTGCAAGGGAGCTCGGCCATGAGCAGGGACGCGCGCTGGACCAGGCCATCCGGGAGCTGCTCCTGCTCCAGGCGAGTGACTGGGCGTTCATGATCGACCGCGACGAAGCGGCCTCCTATGCCGAGCTGCGGGTGCGGGCCCATGCGGGCCGTGCACGCCAGATGGCTGAAATTGCCGGTCGCGAGGCATGCACGCCCGAGGATGCAGCCCGTGTCGCCGCTGCTTGCAGGCAGACGCCGTTTCTTGTCGAACTCTCCAGCGACGTGTTGCGGGAAGCGCTGGCGTGAGCTGAAGACACCCCGGGATCCAGAGGGGGATGGCGGCTGTGAGCCGGGTGTCGGGTGACCTGCAGCGGGAACTGAACCGGAGAGGATGGACGTGGACGTCCGAGGTGTCCCGGGCTACCTGACGTGCCGCGGGAGGGCGGTCAGCTACCGCCCTGGAGCGAACAGATCCCGGGAAGGTGGGTCGAGAAGTCACCCACGCCCTTGCGAAGCTGACCAATCAGTCACTATCATCTCCCGACTCCCTCACGAGTACTCCCACAGACCCACTCGGGCTCGCTCCGCCCCTTGATGACCGTCCGGTCGATTCCCGAGGTTGCCTCCGCTGGCGACTGAGGGCAGGACCAAGGGCGCTCCGGCCTGACATCGAGCGATCTGGATCCATCCCCATGAGACGAGAATCGATCGGTCCCTTCCTCCGCAGCTCCGGACCTCGCGAGGCGCTTCGCCTTCCGTCCGAGGGTCCCTCTCCCCGTCGCGCACATCTCGGCCAGCTCACGGTGGCGCTGATGCTGGCGGCAGCAGCGGCGCTCGGCACGGGTTGCAAGAAGCCCGAGACCAGCACCGCGAAGCCCGACGCCACGACGCCCGCCAAGGCCAGGCCGTCGGTGCACTTCGCGGGCGTGGCCGTCCGACCCCTGCCGCAGACGCTGGACATCAGCGGGACGCTCGCCGCCGACGAGATGAGCGCGGTGGCCGCTCAGGCGAGCGGCATCGTGGTGCAGATCGCGGCCGACGTGGGCACGCGCGTGAAGAAGGGTGACCCGCTGGTCATCCTGGACGCGAAGAACGCGCAGCTCCAGTCGCAGGCCGCGAGCGCCGCCGTGAACCAGGCGAAGGCGCGGCTGGTGTTCTCGGACGGCAAGGGGGGCAAGGTCCTCGACCCCACCCTGGTCCCCGAGGTGAGGTCGGCCAAGGAGAACGCGGATCTCGCGAAGTCCGAGTCCGAGCGGGTGAAGAAGCTGTTCGATCAGGGAGCGCTGTCGCAGTCGCAGTGGGACGAGGCGAGGACGCGCGCGCAGTCGGCCGCGGCCCAGTACGACGCGGCGCTCGCGGGGGTGCAGGCCACGGCAGCGTCGCTGGCGTCGGCGCAGGCGCAGGCGGGGCTCGCCTCCAAGGCGCTGAGCGACACCACGGTGCGCGCGCCCTTCGACGGCGCGGTGGCCGAGCGGCAGGTGAGCCTCGGCGAGTTCGCCAACGTGGGGCGCACGATGATGGTCGTCGTGAAGGACAACCCGCTCCGGCTGCAGATCGATGTGCCGGAGACCGGAGTGTCCTCCATCGAGATGGGCAAGGCCGTGGAGGTGACGGTGGCGGCCTACCCGGGGCAGGTCTTCAAGGGCGCGATCAAGCGTATCGGCGCGAGCCTGAAGGCCGCATCCCGGACGCTGCCCGTCGAGGCCGAGTTCGACAACTCGGACGGCAAGCTGCGCGCCGGGTTCTTCGCGCAGGGGCGCATCACCCTGGGCGGCAACCCGAGCCCCGCGGTGCTCGTCCCCGCGACGGCGGTGGGGACCTCGGGGACGAGCGCGCGGGTGTTCGTGCGCGCAGGTGATCGGGTCTCGGAGCGCCTCGTGAAAGCGGGGCGCCGCGTCGATGATCTCGTCGAGGTGATCGGCCCGCTCCGCGAGGGCGAAGAGGTCGCAGTCGACCACGTCGCGGAGCTATCGGACGGTGCAGAGGTGGTCGTCGCGGCGGGAGCGCCGGAGCCGACCACCCCTGCCAAGGCACCCTGAGGAAGTACCATGCAGTGGCTCGCAGCAATCTGCATCCGTAGGCCCGTCTTCGCGACGGTGATCGTGCTGGTTCTGACCGTTCTCGGCACGTTCTCGTACTTCGGGCTGGGCGTGGACCGCTTCCCGAAGATCGACTTCCCGTTCGTGGTGGTCAACACGGTCCTGCCGGGGTCGGCGCCGCAGGAGGTCGAGCTCGAGCTCTCCGACAAGATCGAGTCGGCGGTCAACACCATCAGCGGCATCGAGGAGCTTCGCTCGTACTCGGTCGAGGGGTTGAGCCAGGTCATCGTCCAGTTCACGCTGGAGAAGGACGCGGACGTCGCCGCCCAGGAGGTGCGCGAGAAGATCGACCTGATCATGGCCGATCTGCCGAAGGGCGTGGAGCCGCCGACGGTCATGAAGATGGACCCGGACGCCGCTCCGGTGCTCACCCTGGCGATCTCGTCGAGCAAGGGCGACGTCCGGGCGGTCACGGAGTTCGCCGACAAGGTGGTCCGGCGCGAGCTGGAGTCGGCGAGCGGCGTCGGTCAGGCGACGCTCATCGGAGGTCGGTTGCGCCAGATCAACATCTGGATCGATCCCGACAAGCTCCAGAAGTACAACCTGAGCGCGAGCGCCGTGACCATGTCGCTCGCGGCGCAGAACATCGAGCTCCCCGCCGGCCGCATGGAGCAAGGCGACAAGGCGCTCACGGTGCGCACCAGCGGCCGCGTGCAGTCGGTCGACCAGATGAAAGACATCATGGTCGCGATGCGCGATGGCTACTCCGTCCGCCTCGGTGACGTGGCCGAGGTGCAGGACGGCATGGCCGAGCCGGAGTCGGTCGGCTTCCGCGGCACGAACCCGGCGGTGCTCCTGAACGTCAGGAAGCAGAGCGGCACCAACACGATCGAGGTCGTCGCGGGCATCAAGGAGCGCCTCAAGAACGTCGAGAAGCGCCTGCCCGAGGGGTACAAGATCGAGATCGCCCGCGATCAGTCGGAGTTCGTGGAGAACTCGGTGCACGCCGTGAAGGAGCACCTCGTGCTCGGCGCGCTCTTCGCCGCGATCATCGTCTTCCTCTTCCTCGCCAACGCGCGCAGCACGCTGATCAGCGCGATCGCCATCCCGACCAGCATCATCGCCACCTTCACGCTCATGAACGTGGCGGGCTTCACGCTGAACGGGCTCACCCTGCTCGCGCTGACGCTCTCGGTCGGCATCGTCATCGACGACGCGATCGTGGTGCTCGAGAACATCTACCGCTGGATCGAGGAGAAGGGCATGTCGCCCTGGGAGGCGGCGTTCGGAGGCACGAAGGAGATCGGCCTCGCAGTGCTCGCGACCACCCTCTCGCTCATCGCGGTGTTCTTGCCGGTCGCTTTCATGAGCGGCATCATCGGTCGCTTCCTCAACTCCTTCGGCCTGACCATGGCGTTCGCCATCGCGGTCTCGCTGGTCGTGAGCTTCACGCTCACGCCGATGCTGTCGGCGCGCTTCCTCAAGCGGCCCGACCATCAGCACGATCAGGGGCCCGCGAAGAAGTCGCCGCTCTACGGACCCATCGAGCGGCTGTACATGCGGATGCTCCGGTGGAGCATGGCGCACCGCTGGGCGATCGTGCTCGCCTGCTTCGTGGCGCTGTTCTCGATCCCGGTGATCGGCAGGTTCGCCAACGTGAACTTCCTGCCCGTGGAAGACGAGTCGCAGTTCGGCGTCACCGTCCGGGCGCCCGAGGGCACGAGCCTCGACCAGACGCGCATCATCGCGACGCGCATGGCCACGGAACTCGAGAAGATGCCCGGCGTGGCCTACAGCCTGACCACCATCGGCGATGATCCGCAGCTCACCCAGAACCTGGCGACGCTGTACGTCAAGCTCCTCCCGCCCACGCAGCGCAACCGCACCCAGGAGCAGATCATCGATGCGAGCCGGCGCGAGGTGCTGCCGAAGTTCGCGTCCGAGAACCTGCGTACCAGCGTGGGTCCGATCCCTGCCTTCGGCGGCGGTGCCCAGGCGCAGGTCGCGTACATGGTGCAAGGGCCCGACATGCAGCGGCTCAGCGAGATCACCCTGAGCCTCCTGGAGCGGCTGAAGAAGATCCCGGGCGTCGTCGATCCCGACACCACGCTGCTGCCGGGCAGGCCCGAGATCCGCGCCCAGATCGACCGCAAGAAGGCGTCGGATCTCGGGGTGTCGGTGGCGGACGTGGCCTCCACGCTCCAGCTTCTCGTGGGCGGCTACAAGGTGTCGACCTACAACGAGGGCGGCGAGCAGTACGAGGTCTTCGCCAGGGCGCTGTCGACCTACCGCTCGGACGCGCAGGGGCTCGCGCGGATGACGGTGCCCACCATGAAGCTCGGGGCGGTGACGCTCGACAACGTGGTGAATTTCACCGAGGGGAGCGGTCCGTCGCGCATCGAGCGCTTCAACAGGCAGCGGCAGTTCATGCTGACGTGCAACCTGGAGGCAGGGAGCTCTCAGCAGAAGGTGCTCGACGAGCTCGACAAGGCCGTGAAGGAAGTGGGGCTCCCTGCCGGCTACTCGGCAGGTCCGATCGGCTCCTCGAAGGAACTCGCCAAGGCGGCGAAGGGCTTCATGCTCGCGTTCCTCCTGTCGTTCATCTTCATGTACCTGGTGCTGGCGGCGCAGTTCGAGTCGTGGCTGCACCCGCTCACCATCCTCATCTCGCTGCCGCTCACGGTGCCCTTCGCGATCATCTCGGTGATCATCTTCCGGCAGTCGCTCAACATCTTCTCGATGCTGGGGATCCTGGTGCTCTTCGGCGTCGTGAAGAAGAATTCGATCCTCCAGATCGATCACACCATCAAGCTGCGCGCATCAGGGCTGCCACGGTTCGAGGCCATCATGGAGGCGAACCGCGATCGGCTCCGGCCCATCCTGATGACCACGGTGGCGTTCGTGGCAGGCATGATCCCGCTCGTCGTCTCGAGCGGCGCGGGCTCCGGCGCAAACCGCGCGACGGGCTTCGTGATCATCGGTGGGCAGACCCTGGCGCTCTTGCTCACCCTGCTCGCGACGCCGGTGACGTACTCGCTGTTCGATGATCTGTCGGTCAAGCTGAAGAAGCTGCTCCCTGCCTCCTGGCAGACGAGCGCCGCCCCCCCTGGCGAGGGCCCCCACGACGGGCCCCTGTCCTCTGGCCTGCACGGACATCCGCCGCATCAGCATCAGCCGGCTGGCGGCGAGGAGTGAGGCGGGTGGCGGGAAGCCTGGTAGGCTCCCGCCGTGACCGACCCTTCTCCTTCTTCTCCCCGCGATCCCATCTTCGATCTCAGCGACAAGTTCGTTCAGGCCTTCGCTGCGAGCTGCCCGGTGGATGCCTCCATGGTGGGCATTCCTTGCAATGCGGGCGCCTGGAACGACTGGAGCCCCACGGGGGCCGCGGCGTGGGGCACCACGCTCGCGTCATTCAGAGAGCAGCTCCGTGCCCTGCCGTCTCCGGCGGGAGACCCGTGGGCCCGCCTGGCGAGGCGGGTGATGGCCGACTACCTGGACGAGCGGCTCGACGACCTGGCGCACGGTGAGCACCTCGTCAACCTGAACAACATCGACTCCACCCTGCAGCACATGCGGATGGTGTTCGATGTGATGGACACGGAGACGGCCGAGGGGTGGGAGGCCGTGCTGTCGCGCCTCGAGACGATCGATCAGGCCTGCGCAACCTACCGCGCCTCGCTGGATGAGGGGCGGCGGACCGGGAAGGTGGTGGCGCGACGGCAGGTGCACGCGGCGATGGAGCAGGCGGGGGTCCACGCGGGCGAGTCCTCGTTCTTCCTGACGCTGCTCAAGTCCGCGGAGAGCGCGCCGGAGCAGGTCCGGGCGCGGTTGCCGGGAGCCATCGAGAACGCGCGTCGGACCTTTGCGGAGTTCCGGAGCTACCTCGCCGAGACCTACCTGTCTCACGCCGTCGAGGCCGACGGGGTGGGCGAGGCACGCTACGAGCGGGCGGTGAGGCGCTTTCTGGGCGCGAAGCTGGACCTGCGAGAGACCTACGCGTGGGGCTGGTCCGAGGTTCGCCGGATCGAGGCGGAGATGGCGCAGCTCGGCGCAGGGATCCTCCCTGGGGCGTCGATCCCGGAGGTCATCCGGATGCTGGAGCGCGACCCGGAGCGCTGCTCGGGCTCGGTCGAGGATTTCTTGCAGATCATGCGCGATCGCCAGGCGCGCGCGCTCAGAGACCTGCAGGACGTCCACTTCGACGTACCGGAGCCGATCCAGCACATCGAGGTGCGGCTCGCGCCGCCCGGAGGCGCGCTCGGGGCCTACTACGTGCCGCCCAGCGAGGGGTTCAAGCGGCCCGGGACGGTGTGGTACGCGCCGGGCGACGTGGCGCAAGTGCCGCTCTACGGAGAGATCAGCACCGCGTACCACGAGGGGTTCCCGGGGCATCACCTGCAGTGCGGGCTCCAGGTGTACTTCGAGGAGCAGCTCTGCCGGGTGCACCGCTTCCTGGTGATGTACCCGGGTTACGCGGAGGGCTGGGCCCTCTACGCGGAGCAACTCATGCACGAACTCGGGTACTTCGAGAAGCCGGAGTACGTGCTGGGGATGCTCGCGGCGAAGCTGATGCGCGCTTACCGCGTGGCGATCGACATCGGGATGCACCTCGACCTCCCCATCCCCGAGGACGCGCCCGTGCACGCCGGCGAGCGGTGGAGCTACGAGACGGCGGTCGAGATCCTGGAGCAGCGCGCCTTCCTGAGGCCTGACAACGCGCAGAGCGAGGCGACGCGGTACCTGGGCTGGCCCGGGCAAGCGATTACCTACAAGGTCGGGGAGCGGGTGATGCTCGACCTTCGTGAGGAGGCACGCCGGCGGCAGGGGGCGAGCTTCGACCTGAAAGCCTTCCACGGCAAGGTGCTGGGAGCAGGCTCGGTCGGGCTCGACCTCCTGCGGGAGCTGGTGCTGGACGACGGCCACGCGCGCGCGTAGCGGGCCGGGGTCCCCGAGTGCATCTCCTCATCAAGGCATTTGACGCGCCTGACGGAAGGGAGAGAGGATCGACGCCGATGGTCCGCGTCAGTGCGATGGCTGCGCTCGCAGCCGCTTTCCTGGCCACAGCCGGGGTCTCCGCAGCGCCAGACGCGCCGCAGACGGGTCAGGCGCCCGATGCGGCGCAGGTGCGTCGCGCGGCCGCGGCGTTCGATGCAGGGGTGGCGGCGTTCAAGGAGCGCGAGCTGGAGCTTGCAGCCTCCCGGTTCGAAGAGGCCGACGCTGCCGTGCCCAGCCCCCAGGCGCTGCGGCAGGCGATCCGGGCGCGTCAGGAAGCCGGGCAGGGTTCCCGAGCAGCCACGCTCGCCGCGCTGGCGATCCAGCGTTACCCGGCCGACGAGGCGACGAGCAAGCTCGCGAACGAGGTGCTCGCCGCGTTCGGGCCATCGCTCCACAAGCTGAGCGTGAGCTGTGCGCCGCCTTGCGTGGTGGCGGTGGGCAGCCGCGCCATCCACGGGGAGGCGACCACGCGGTGGGTGGTGTACCTCGATCCGCAGCCGACGACGCTCAGCGCGAGCTTCCTGGGGGGGAGCAGCAGGCAGGTCGAGGTCGACGCGAAGGCAGGCGGCAGCAGCGAGCTTCGCCTGGAGCCCGAGGCAGGTGCTCCCTCCACGGGGGGGGGTCTGCCGGGACCGTCCGGAGGCGCCGGGAGCGTCGGAACAGGGGCGAAAACCAGCCCCGGGACCGATGGAGAGAGACCGGCAAGGGGTGCACCGGCCGTCGACGTCGCGGCCACGGAGCCCTCGAAGCGGGGTGGCCTGCCGCCCTTCGTCTTCTTCGGCGGTGTGGCAGCGACGGCGGTGCTCGGTGGCGTGACGATCTGGAGCGGGATCGACACCCTCAACAACCCCGGTGAAGACGCGGTCCGCGCGGGGTGCGTGGGGCAGGGGACGGGCTGCGCGCTCTACCAGGAAGCCCTGGGCAAGGAGACCCGCACCAACGTGCTCCTCGGGGTCACGGCTGGTGTGGGGGTGCTGACCGTGGTGTCCGCGCTGTTCACGGACTGGGGCAGCTCCGGGCGGGGCGCGTCGACAGGCCGCCGCCGCGTCGAGCCCATCGTGACCGCCACGGGTCGAGGGGGCTTCCTCGGGGCCCAGGGGACCTTCTAGCCTGCTCTAGGACTGAAGGAGGGAGCGCGACATGCCCCAGGTGAAGTTTCTCGATCCCAGCGATGCACGGCGACGGCTCGATCGTTACGAGCTGATCGGGGAGATCGCCTCGGGCGGCATGGCGAGCGTGTTCCTCGCGCGCCTTGGCGGGGCCGGTGGGTTCCAGCGGTTCGTCGCCATCAAGCGGCTGCACCCGCACCTCGCGAGCGAGGCGGAGTTCATCGAGATGTTCCTCGACGAGGCCCGGCTCGCAGCGGGCATTCATCACCCGCACGTGGTGCCCATCCTGGAGGTCGGCACCACGGAGGCCGGGTACTACCTGGTGATGGAGTACATCGAGGGGGACACCATGGCGCGCGTGCTCGCCAGGGCGGCGAGCGGGGGCAAGATGGTCCCGCGCTCGGTGGTGGTGCGCATCCTGCTCGATGCGCTGGCCGGCCTCCACGCGGCCCACGAGCTCACCGGTGCCGACGGCAAACCCGTGCAGCTCGTGCACCGCGACTGCTCGCCGCAGAACATCCTCGTCGGCGTCGACGGCTGCACCCGGCTCACCGACTTCGGCGTGGCCCGGGCGATGTCGCGCCTCTCCAGCACCCGACCCGACCGCATGAAGGGGAAACTCGCCTACATGTCGCCGGAGCAGACCCGGGGCGGGCAGATGGACCGGCGCTCCGACCTGTTCGCGATGGGCGCCGTGCTGTGGGAATCGCTCGCAGGGCGGCGGCTCTTCAAGGCGGACTCGGAGGGCGCGACGCTGAGCAGGATCATGAACGATCCGATCCCGAAGCTTCGCGACGCCGCGCCCTCTGCGCCTGCAATGCTGGAGGCCGTGTGTGCGCGGGCGCTGGAGCGAGATCTCGCGAAGCGCTACCAGTCTGCGGCCGAGATGGCCGAGGCCCTGGAAGCCGCGGCGCTCGAGGGGCTGCCGGAGGGGGTGGCGTCGCCCAAGCAAGTGGCAGCGACCATGCGGGAGCTGCTCGGGCAGGAGATCGCCGCCCAGCGCGAGAGCGTGCGGGTGTGGCTGCAGCACGAGTCGAGCAACGCCGGCGCCGAGGCGCGTCCCTGGGGCGACCTGGTGGATCCAGGGCGCGGTGTCCCCTCGATTCCCGCAGCCGCGAGCTCGGTGTCGAGCGCGGTGTCGAAGATCATCCCGGTCGCGCTGCCGGATGACCCTGCCCCTGAGGCTGCTCCACGTCAGCACCCCAGCCTGACCCCGGGCTCGATGACCATGGCCAGCCGGGTCCCCACGGTGACCGTGAACGTGCGTCGGAGCCGTGGCCGAGGGTGGATGGCAGGGGTGGCGGCAGCGGTGCTTCTCGTGGGCGGCGGGCTCACAGCATGGTCAGCGCTGCGGCGATCCTCTGCTTCCACGCAGGCTGTGGCGTCAGGGCCGCCCGTGGCAGCTTCCGCGGCGATGCCGGTGGCGCCAGCAGCGCCCGCGGTCGCTCCGGCAGCGCTGCGGAACGAGGCGCCCGGGGTGGCTGCAGCGCCGGAAAACGCTGCGCAACCTGCGGCAGAGGCCGCGGCCGTGAACGCAGCACCGCCCGCATCTGCCAGTGCCGAGGTGCTCGGTCCATCTGGCGCGTCGGCGCCGACAGCTCTGGCGCCTGTTCCTTCCAGTGAAGCTCCCCGAGGAGGCGCCTCTCCGCAGGGTGGCTCCAGGTGGACACCGCCGCGCCCGAAGGCCGCGACCCCGGAGCCGAAGGCTGCAACTCCGGCTCCGGCGAGCGACATGGCGAACCCATATCGCTGAACCGGACCGGAGCGCTCGGGAAGAGAGGCCGGTGACGGTGGCTCAGCTCTCGACGGTCGAGTGCAGGAACCAGCCGTGCTTCTCGAAGGTGCCGATGATCTCCGTCAGGATGTCGGACGTGTCGGCGTCCTTGAGTTCGTCGACGATCACCCGGGAGGCATGGAGCCCCTGCACGTACTTGTCGAACCGGTCCGCGAGCAGCCGTGCGTGGTCGAGATCGCGCGTCGTCTCCTGAGCGTAATCCGGGATGGTCGAGGCGCTCGCGACGTGCCGGACCGTGCCGCGGATCTGGCCGCCCAGGGTCACTGCCCGCTCGGCGATGGCATCGTTGAACTCGGCCAGGCTGACCGCGAAGGTCTCGAAGAGCGGGTGCAGCGAGGCGAAGTGCGGACCCTTGATGTTCCAGTGCGCGACCTTGATCTGGCTGTGCAGGTCCAGGCCGTCGGCGAGGCGGGCGTTGAGGGTCTCCACGATCTTGGCGCGTGCTTCGGCAGGTAGCGGGCTGGGGCTTCGGTACATGGGTGTGTCCTCCTGAAAAGTCAGGTGATGATGCTCGCGGTCGTATGCTTCGCGGAGAACATGCGCCTGGTGAGACCCGGGCGCCAACACATCATGCTGATGGGCGTGATAGGTTGCGCCTATCTTGACCGAGACGGCAGCGCACCCCGCGAGTTCCACCCGGGAGAGCAGCGATGAAGAGCCCCAGGCGGGCACCGCGCCCGGAGGGCAGCCGAACGGCTCCGAACCCGGAGAGCAGCCGAACGGCTCCGATGTGTGCTTGGCCTGCGGGCTGTGCTGCACCGGCTTGCTTTTCGACCTCGCCCCGCTGGAGGAGCCGGAGCTGCCGCTGGCCGGGCGGCTGCAGCTCCCGGTGGTCCAGACGCCCGTGTACGACGCCTTTCGCCTCCCCTGTCCTCAGCAGCAAGGGGCCAAGTGCGGCGTGTACCTGATGCGGCCCAATGTCTGCGGCAGCTACGCTTGCGGGCTGCTCCAGCGCTACACGGCGGGGGAGGTGCCCCTCGTCGAGGCGCTGGAGCGGGTCGCCCGGATCCGGACCGCAGCTTCCGACCTGCGGGACCGTGTCCCTGCCGGCTCGCGACCCCGGCCGCTGTGGGACGACGCCCGATCGTACCTGGAGGTGCTCGACGACGCGCTCGCCCCACCGGAGCGGCAGCGCGAGGTCGAGGGGCTCAAGACGGCGCTCTCCGCGCTGCGGGCAGCCATCCGTCGTGATCTCGACCCCTGAGCTGGTGCTGGCGCTTCACCGCCGGATCGAATAGATCCCCCGGCCATGCTGTCCGAGACCCGCGACAAGATCCTCGACCTCAAAAGGCGCCATGATGCGCTAAGGGGGCATCTTTGACGTCCCTAGACTTGAAAGGATGCTCCAGGACCTGACCCAGACGACGCTCGCGCCGGGGTTCTGGAACGACAACGAGAAGGCTCAGGTCGTCCTCCGCAAGCGCGCGCAGGTCGAGTCCAAGCTCGACCTCAGCCAGAAGCTCGGCAAGGAGATCGACGATCTCCTCGAGTACTTCGAGCTCGGCGCCAGCGAGGGTGACGAGGGAGTGCTCGACGATGCGGCGAAGCAAGCCGCAGAGATCGATGCGCGCCTGCACAAGGCCGAGGTGGAGCGCATGCTCTCCGGCCCCGCCGACCGCGGCAACGCCATCGTCAGCATCCACCCGGGTGCCGGCGGCACGGACGCCAAGGACTGGGCTTCCATGCTGATGCGCATGTACCTCCGGTTCTGCGAGCGGCGCGGCTACAAGACGGACATCGTCGACTACCAGGACGGCGACGAGGCGGGCATCGACGCGGTGACCTTCACCGTCTCGGGGGAGTCGGCCTACGGGTATCTCCGCTCGGAGCATGGTGTGCACCGGCTGGTGAGGATGAGCCCCTTCAACGCCGACCACACGCGCCAGACCGCGTTCGCCGCGGTCGAGGTCACGCCGGACTCGGACGAGGACATCAACATCCAGGTGAACGACAAGGACATCGAGATCACCACCATGCGCGCTGGCGGCAAGGGCGGCCAGAACGTCAACAAGGTGGAGACCGCGGTGCGCCTCCGGCACCTGCCCACGGGCCTGAACATCGTGTGCCGCGCCGAGCGCAGCCAGCACCAGAACCGGGCCATGGCGATGAAGATCCTCAAGGCGAAGCTCTACGAGATGGAGCTCGCCAGGCGAGACGCCGAGGTGCAGGCGGCGAACGCCTTGAAGAGCGAGATCAAGTTCGGCAGCCAGATCCGCAACTACGTCCTCGCGCCGTACCGGCTGGTGAAGGACGTGCGGACGGGGACCGACGCGAGCAACGTGGACGCGGTGCTCGATGGGGACCTCGACAGCTTCGTCGAGGCCTACCTGCTCGCCGCAGCCGGAGGAACGCTCCGGAAGGGCGGCGGGGCCGAGGAGGACGTGTGAGCCGCGAGGGATCTGGAAAGCCGTCGGCCGAATCCGAGGCGCACGCGGAGGCCGCGCTCATCGCGGCCCGCAAGGGCAAGGCTACAAGGGCACGCGAGCGAGGCGAGAACCCCTTCGCGAACGACGTGACCGCTGGCGCGCCGCTCGTGGATCTCGCCGAGGTCCGCGCTCACTTCGCCAGCGTCCGCGGCGAGGACGGGCGTTACGACGCGGCGCGCGTGGAGGCCGCCCCGTTCCGGGTGGCCGGGCGGATCCTCTTTCTCCGCTCCTTCGGGGGCGTGGTCTTCATTCGCCTCCGCGATCGTACCGGCGAGCTGCAGCTCTACTGCGAGCAGGGGGCGCTCGCGGGGTGGGAGCGCCTCGACGACCTCGACCTCGGCGACATCGTCGAGGCGCACGGCAAGGCGATGGCCACCAACAAGGGAGAGCTGTCCATCCGGGCCGAAGGCCTGCGCCTCCTGACCAAGGCCTACCGGCCGCTGCCCACGAAGACCAGCTTCAAGGACGTCGAGTCCCGCTACCGCATGCGGTACGTGGATCTGGTCGCCAACCCCCCCGTGGCCTCGGTGTTCCGCGCCCGCACGGCCATCGTCTCCGCCCTGCGCGAGTTCTTCGACGCGCGCGACTTCCTCGAAGTGGAGACGCCGACGATGCACCCGATCATCGGCGGCGCCGTGGCCCGGCCCTTCGTGACCCACCACAACGCGCTCGACATGCAGCTCTTCATGCGCATCGCGCCCGAGCTGTACCTGAAGCGGCTGCTCGTGGGCGGCTTCGACCGCGTCTACGAGATCGCCCGGTGCTACCGGAACGAGGGGCTCTCCACCAGGCACAACCCCGAGTTCTCGATGCTCGAGTTCTACCAGGCGTACGCCACGTACGAGACGCTGATGGACCTCACCGAGGCCATGCTCCGGCACGTGGACGAGAAGCTCGCCGCGAAGCTCCCGGCCGAGCACGGGGGCTGGGTCGCGCCTCGAACCTGGTCCTTCGAGCGCTTCGCGCGCGTTCCCATGGCGGAGGCGCTCGCCCGCGCCACGGAGGCCGCGGGGCTGCCCCCGGAGGTGGCGCAGCGGGTGAGCGACGACGATGCGCCCATCAAGGAGTGGGCGAAGACTGCGAAGTCGAAGGGGCGCGAGATCGACTGGTCGAACTTCCGCTCGGGCGCGAAGAAGTGCGAATCGGCCGGCGAGCGCGTGTTCTGCGCGTACGAGTACCTGGCCGAGCCCTTCCTCACGCGGGACTACCGGAGCCCCGACGGTACCAGGAGCGCCCCGGTGTTCATCACCGACTACCCCTTCGAGGTCTCCCCGCTCGCCCGGAGGAAGGACGCTGATCCAGCGCTCGTCGACAGGTTCGAGCTGTTCATCGATGGGCGCGAGCTCTGCAACGCCTTCAGCGAGCTGAACGACCCGGAGGACCAGGACGCGCGCTTCCGCGCTCAGGTCGAGAAGAAGGCACGCGGCGCCGAGGAGACCATGGATTACGACGCCGACTACATCCGCGCCCTGGAGCACGGCATGCCGCCCGCCGCGGGCTTCGGCATGGGCGTGGATCGGCTGGTCATGCTGCTCACCGGGGCTTCGTCGATCCGGGACGTCATCCTCTTCCCCCTCTTGAGGCCTGAAGCGCTTGGCGCCGCTCTCTAGGCCGCTCTACCTCGCGTTCATCACGATCGTGATCGTGGTGAGCCTGCTGCTCGTGCTCCGCGGCATCCGCCGCATGAGCCAGAGCCTGCCGCGGGCCATGTTCTGGTGGTTCGGCGGCGTGCTCGGCGCGGGCTTCGCGCTCCTCTCGACCCTGGCGTCAGGCCTGCCCGTGCAGCGGGGCACGGCGCCCATCGTGCTCCGTCACGAGCTGATCCGCGGCGGTGCCCTCGTCACGGGCACCATCTTCCTCCTCATCGCCCTCGCGGCCTTGCTCCCGGTCATCCTCGACGCGCTGGAGCGGCGGACCTTCGTCTCCTACGTCGGCGCGCGCCACGTCCGCGCCACGAAGAGCGGGTTCCTCACCGTGATCTCCGTGCTCTCCATGGCGGGAGTCGGCGTCAGCTCCTGCGCGCTCTGCTCGGTGACCAGCATCATGGGCGGGTTCGGCGCCGACCTGAAGCGCAAGATCCTGGGCAACAATGCCCACATCGTCGTGGAGGGCGAGCGCCCCGGCGGCTTCGCTGACTGGGAGGAACACCTCGCCAAGGTCCGCGTCGCGCTCGGCCCCGTGGGTGGCGCCGCGACACCCGTCGTGGCTGGCGACGCCATGGGATCGAGCGCCTCCAACACCGCGGGGGCGCTGGTCCGCGGCATCGACCCCGACACCATCGGCCAGGTCATCGACCTCAAGAACAACCTCGAGGTCGGCAACTTCGACTACCTGATCGAGCCCGAGAAGCTCGTGGATCTTCCTGCCGAGGAGATCATCGGCCGCGGCCCCGGCGGCGAGCCGTACTTCAAGGGGCCAGACGTCCGCTTCAACGCGGAGGTCGATCCCACCGTGAAGGAGTTCCTGCGCAAGCAGACCAAGACCTACCCCGGCGTCATCATCGGCCGTGAGCTCGCCAAGTCGCTGCACGTCCTCGTGGGCGAGGAGGTCACCCTGCTCTCACCCATCGGCGAGCTGGGCCCCACGGGCGTGATGCCCAAGTCCCGCAAGTTCCGCGTCGCCGCGATCTTCTACAGCGGCATGTACGAGTACGACGCCACGCACGCCTACGTGCTGAAGGACGAGGCGCAGCGGTTCTTCAGCATGGGTGACAAGATCACCCACATCGACATCCGCGTCCCCGATCCCGAGCGGGTCGCCGAGGTGCGCCCCGTGGTCGACCAGGCGGTGGCGGGAGAGGGGCTCCGCGTCCGCGACTGGATGGAGATGAACAGGAACCTCTTCAGCGCCCTGAAGCTGGAGAAGATCGCGACGTTCATCATTCTCTCCATCGCCATCGCGGTGGCGAGCTTCTGCATCGTCTGC
Source organism: Chondromyces apiculatus DSM 436 (assembly GCF_000601485.1). Classification (GTDB taxonomy): domain Bacteria; phylum Myxococcota_A; class Polyangia; order Polyangiales; family Polyangiaceae; genus Chondromyces; species Chondromyces apiculatus. The sequence goes on along the minus strand of NZ_ASRX01000061.1, from coordinate 60,829 downwards.
ACGCTGCTCCTCATGGTGACCGAGAAGGGCAAGGAGATCGCGATCCTCAAGGCCCTCGGCGCCTCGGACGGGGCAGTGATGCGCATCTTCATGCTGGAGGGCGTGATCATCGGCGCCATCGGCACCATCTTCGGCGTCGGCACCGCGCTGGCCTTCTGTCTGGGCCTGTCGTGGTTCGGCGTGCGCCTCGATCCTGACGTTTATTACATCGACCGGTTGCCAGTGAACGTGAACGGCGTGGACTACGCCCTCGTCGCACTGGCAGCCCTCGTGATCTGCACGGTGGCGACGATCTACCCGGCGCGGGCAGCCTCGCGGCTCTCTCCGGTCGACGGCCTCCGATACGAGTAGCCATGGCAACCCCGCTCGTCGTCGTCGAAGATCTCCGCAAGATGTTCGTGCACATGGGGCGAGAGCTCCATGTCCTCCGAGGCATCGACCTCACCATCGAGCAAGGTGAGGTGGTCGCCATGGTCGGCCAGTCCGGCGCTGGCAAGAGCACCTTCCTCCACTGCATCGGCACCCTGGACATGCCCACCGGTGGCCGGATCAAGCTTGCCGGGGAGGACCTCACCAACCTCTCCAGCTCCAAGCTCGCCTCCATCCGCAACCGCACCATCGGGTTCGTGTTCCAGTTCCACCACCTCTTGCCCGAGTTCAACGCGCTCGAGAACGTGATGATGCCCGGCCTCATCCAGGGCCGGAGCCGCAAGGAGCTCGAACCGATGGCGCGCACCCTGCTCTCCGAGGTCGGCCTCGGCGAGCGCGGGACGCACAGGCCCGGCGAGCTGTCCGGCGGCGAGCAGCAGCGCGTGGCCCTGGCGCGTGCCCTCGTCCTCTCACCGAAGCTCATCCTCGCAGACGAGCCCACCGGCAACCTGGACACGGGCACCAGCGAGGCGATGCACCAGCTCTTCTTCGAGGTGAACCGCAAGCACGGGACCACCATCGTGGTCGTCACCCACAACCTGGCGTTCGCCCAGTCGATGCCGCGGGTGGTGAGGATGCGCGACGGTCGCATCGAGGCCGACGAGCGCCGCGGCGCGAGCCTGCCCGACGCCTCGACGGCAGCGGCCGCCTCCGTCGCTCCTGCCGCGGAGGGCGCTCCCGCCTCCTCCCGGGGCGCCGGCGCGACCGTCGACGCCGCCGACAATCCGTAGCGAGCTGTCTTCAGCGATCGAGCCGCGTGTCGAGGATGTCCGCGGCCCTCACCGACATCGCCATGATGGTGAGCTGCGGATTGACCCCGAGCGATGACGGGACAGCGCTGCCGTCGCACACGTACAGCCCCTTCACGTCGTGAGCCTGCTGATCGGGCCCGATGCACGAGGTGCTCGGCTCTGGCCCCATGCGGCATGTGCCGAGCGGGTGGTACGCCGTCACGTCGAAATCGCCGGGGCGCAGCTTCGCCCTGCGGAACTGCGCGAGCGCCTCGGGGGTGCTCACCTCATCGTGACCCGCCACGAACGGCAGCACCCGGCGCGCCCCGGCTGCCTGGAACACCTCGCTCAGGACCGCGAATCCGCGCTGCATCCGCTCCGTGTCCTCGCGGTTCATGGTGTACACGATGAGCGGTGAGCCCCCGATCCCCGGGCGCACCTCACCCCGGCTCGTGTCCTTGATCATGAAGCCGAACGTGGCGAGGTGCGGGTAGCGCTCCATCAGCTCCGTGAACCGCCGCCCCGTCCATGGCACCCCGATGGCCGCAATGTCGAGGGGCACCGAGCTGCCCTCGAACATCAACCCCTCGTCCTCGAAGTGATCGATGCTGTAGCCCTGCGGGATCCCCTTCCACTGCTCGACGCGCTCGTCGAAGAGGGCCATCACCTTGCCGGCGGGGTGGATCGACAGGTTCTTCCCCAGCCACTTGCTGCTCCGGCAAGCGCTGCTCCGCTGGAGCAGGAGCGGCGTCAGCAGCGTCCCACAGGCCACCACCACCGCCTGCGCCTTGACCGTGAGCCGCGGCGCCCGCCGCGCCCCCCGCTGCACGGCTGGTGTACCAGCCAGCGTCGCCGTCACGCCCCGCGCGCGCCCTCCCACGATGTTCACGTGTTCCACCCGCGCCGCCGTCACGAGCTGCGCCCCCCTCAGCAGCGCCTCCGGCACGTAGCTCACGTCCGTCGACCGTTTCGCGCCCGTGGGACAGCCGAAGCAGCACACCCCCTGCCCGTCACAGTCGGGCGCATTGCGCAGGAGCGGCGCGTGCCGCAGCCCCAGTTGCGTGGCGCCGCGCTGGATGATCGGCGCGATGGCACCGAGGTGCAGCGGGTTCGCAGGCGCCACCCGGAGCATCCGCTCCACCCGCTCGTAGTAGGGCGCCATGCCCTCCGGCGACATCTCGCCTGGCAACCCCAGCTCCTCGCGCCACGCCGCGAAGGTCTGCGCAGGCGCGCGGTAGCAGGTGCCGGAGTTCACCACCGTGGTGCCACCGACCGCCTTGCCCGAGAAGATCGGGATGCCCAGGTTCCCGAGCGACACCGTCATCCCATGGTCGCGGTACAGCGTTCGGTGGGCCCGCGCCGCCCGCGCGTCGAAGCTCGATCGGCGGTGGAAGTCTCCCTCCTCCAGCATCAGCACCGCGTGTCCCCGCGCGGCGAGCTCGTACGCCACCGGGGCACCTCCCGCCCCCGTACCCACCACCACCACGTCGCACTCCAGCGTGAGATCTTCGTCGATCTCGCGCCCGTTCACGACCTGCGACAGCCACCGCGGCTGCTCCTCGCGTACGACAGGCAGATCGGAGCGGCACCCGACGTGTCTGAACATCTCCGCCCGCTCGTAGTGAAGCAGCTTCAGCGGTATGAGCAGCGCCCGCAGCGCCGTCCGCAGGGCAGGGGACCTGCGCTGCTCCCAGCCGGACAGCAGGTCCATGCGCTGCGCGAGCGAAAGCGCCGAGAACGGCCGGAGCCGCGTCGCCACGGTGGCCAGCTCCACGGTCCAGAGCATCGCCCGGAACCCACGCGCGACGTGTGCTGGCACGTCCTTGAGCCACCCTGCGAGCGCCGTCGCCGTGGGTCCCCCCGCGCCTGGGAGCAGCGCTCCGGGTGGCATGGCTGCCTCGGCGATGGCTGCGACCACGCGCAGCTCCCTCGCTGTCAGCGCGCCCGACGGGGAAGCCTCCCTGAAGGACGCGCGAGGCTTTGGCTCCTCATTTTTGCCCAGGTTCATCGCCATTGACAGGGTCATCGCAGGCCTCCGGTACCGGTTGGTTCCAATGTTCTGTAGATGCAGAACATTGGAGAGGCAAGCTCGTGACGCAGGGTGTCACCCGGTCCGAGTACTGCTCAGGCTCGCAAGACGCGAGCTTGGACCGAGGCTGTAGGCCAGCACGCCGGACGGACACGCTCCGGCCAGCGGACGTCAGCGTTCATGCTGACGACGCTCACGCCGCACGCGCCGCGCGCAGCGCTTCAGGGGATATGCAGGATGATGACCGGCGAGGTATGCCGGAGCTGCAGGTGCTCCCACGCATCGTCGGCGACGGCGATCCCCTTGGAGCCCTCGTCCCGGAAGTGCGCCATGACTGCGCGGAAGTAGGGGGGCTCGGGCCGCGTGATCGCGATCAGCGCCTGCCGGTCTCCAGGCAGGGGCGTGAATGGACGATCGGCCCGCGTGCGCCGCGTCTCCTGGACGAGGCTGATCTCGTCCATGCGCGCCGTGTAGTGCGGCCCGCCGTCGAACGGATCCACCCGGTGCGCGTAGCGGAAGCCGATGCGGCGCAGGAGCTTCTCCACGCCGCGCGTCTGCGTGCCGGTCTTGCCGATCACCCGCTGCGCATCGAGCGGGAGCAGCGAGGCGTAGATGGTCCCCTCCGGGAACAGCCCCTTGATGAACTCCTTGTTCTTCTTCGAGAGCAGATCCGCCTCGGCGTAGCTCAGGTCGACGAACTTGTGGCCGAGGGCTTCCCAGAGGTGGCTCGTCCCATCGGGTTCGAGAGGCGGCAAAAGCTCCGCGAGGATCTCGTCCTGGAACAGGTCGCGGTGCGCAGCCAGGTACAGGAACCGCACGTAGGAGATCATCGTCCCGAGCTTCTCGGCGCGCTGACGGTACGTGGGCATGAGCACGAGCCCGCCGATCTCCGTCGGCCCGTTGTACGAGTAGCCGATGCGCAGCACGGTGTGGTGGAAGTGCTTGTCGATCGTGGCCGAGTACTTCTCCTCGTCCAACACGTCGAAGTAGATGTACGGCGCGTTGCGACGCCCGAGCTGGGCGATGAGCATCGACGTGCCGATGATGGTGCCCCCCTTCGGTGTCCCTTCGCCGACGTCGACCAGCACGAACACGTACTGCCGGAGCCGCGGATCCTGGATCGCACCGCTATGGCTCCGGTGACTCATGTCCACGATCTCGTGGATCGCGCTTCGGTCGTTGGGCAGGTTGACCGAGTTCAGGTGGCGCGCGACGGCCAGGAGCTGTTCCTCGTCACCCGGGAGGGCAGCGCGTATCTCGAACGAGACCATGCGCGCGCAGCCTACGCGCGCCGCCCTCGTTCCGCCAAGCTCCGCAGCCTCCTGCGAGGCAACGTCATCACGGGGTCCCAGGACAGCAGGCGCTCGTCCACTGCTCACCCATGTCGCGTCGCACGCAGTTACCTGCGCGGATCGCCGGGTTCCGGCCGTGGAACGTCTTGCCCGTGAACCGGAACGCAGCAGGCCGCCCCGGGTAGTTCTTTTTGCAGTCCCCATCATGCGCCGGGGTGCGCGTCCGGACAACAGCGTCTGTTTTGGCGGACGTCTGGGCCACCTCCCCAGCCTCGGCCCCTGCGCCCTGACCCTGCGCGTCGGGTGCGCGCTGTCCGTCACCCGTCGCCCTCGGCGTGACGTGCGCCGCGGCGGTGACCCCACCTGGAACACTCAGCACACAGCGCTCTCCGTCCCACTCCATCGCCGGCTCACATGCCGGCACTCCGCGCGTGCGCTCGCATGCCGGCGGGAGCTTCGGATCGCTTGCCGGCCGCGCCTCCGTGTCCTGCGGGCACTGCACCGGCGAGACCGTACGCGCACACCGCACGCCGAGCGACGCGCTCCACTCGTGCGGGAGGTAGCGATTGCGCAGCGCATTGCGCAGCCACTTGGGGAAGCGTCGGCTGAAGCTCCCGCCGCGGTAGACGCGGTGCGTCCCCGAGGCACGCTCGTCGGGATACGCGCCGAAGAAGCTCGACGTCCACTCCCAGACGTTCCCAGACATGTCACGCAGCCCGAACGCACCGGAAGGAAAGCTGCCCACAGGACACGTCCCGATGTGGTTGTAACAAGCCCTCTCGCCGTCGGGCACCTCCTCGCCCCACGAGAACCTCCGCAGCTCGGAGCCCCCGCGAGCCGCGTACTCCCACTCCCGTTCGCTGGGCAAGCGCTTGCCCGCGAAGCTGCAGAACGCCTCGGCCTGCGTGAAGTCGATGCAGTTGGCAGGATGGTCCTTGCGCCCGCTCTCGGGGCCATTGCACAGCGAGCTCGGTCCCTGCATAGGTGAGCAGGCGCCTGCCTTCACGCACGCCTGGTACGCAGCCGCCGTGACCTCGGTGCGATCGAACAGGAAGGTGGCCACCGCAACCTCGTGCATGGGCCGCTCCTCCGGCGACCCCTCCGAGATCCGCGATCCCATGAGGAACAGCCCCCCCCGGATCTCCACCATGTCCGGCGGCGTCACCGGTTGCGGTGGTGCCGTCGGCGTGACCGGCGCAGCCACTGCCGCGGGAACCTGCGCTGGCACCGCCGTCGTGGTCGGCGATGCCGCCGATGCCGCCGAGGTCGCCGTGCTCTCAGGTTCGCCGTGACACCCGGCCATCACGATCAGCAACGAGGTCAAGATGCGTCCGCCACCCACGGACCCTCTGTACCCTGGATCCGGCCGCGGCTCGATTCCCTCTCGCTACCCGAGCTGCGTCCGCAGCGCTTCATCCATCGCCGCGAGCGGCGCCGGTCGGCCGGTGTAGAGCTGGAACTGTGCCGCCGCCTGGTAAAGCAACATGCGCCCGCCATGGATCGCCGTCGCTCCCGCGCGCTGCGCTGCGTCGAACAGCTCGGTACGCAGGGGCTTGTAGACGATGTCCATGACCACCTGCCCCGGCCGGAGCACCCCCTCCGGCACGGGACTCCCCGGCGCCACGCCGGCCATGCCCCGGGAGGTGGCATTGACGAGGATCGCGTGATCCCCCCGGAACGTCTCCTCGTCGAGCCCCGCCGGCGTCGCATCGACCTCCGCCGCGAGCCTCTCCGCCTTGGCCCGGTCACGGTTCGCGAGGGTCACCACCGCCCCCCGCTCGCGCAGCCCGAAAGCAACCGCGCGCGCCGCACCACCCGCGCCGAGCAGGAGCACGCGCCGCCCCGCCAGCGTGGTGATCTCCTCCAGCGCCTGCACCGCGCCCATCCAGTCCGTGTTGTGCCCGGTGATCCGGCCGCCGTCATTGACCAGCGTATTCACCGCCCCGATGCGCGCCGCCACGGGATCGACGGCGTCGAGCAGGGGCAAGACCTGCTGCTTGAAGGGCATGGAGACGCCAAGCCCGCGAATCCCCAGCGCACGCATGCCCCGCAGCGCACCCTCGAGGTCGGTGACCGCGAAAGGCACATACGTGAACGGCAAGCCAAGCGCGCGATACGCCGCGAGGTGCATGGCCGCGCCCGTCGGCACCGGATGCAGCGAGAGCGAGCCGCAGAGCGTGAGCATGGCCATGGCACGTGAGCGTGCGGACGGCGGCATGCCGTCGTCGACGGGCGCCGAGTTGCGCTCTGACACCGAAGGCTCAGCCATGCAGAGACGCTGGCCTGGGAACGCGGAGGATGCTACTCAGGGTAATCCCGATGTTCAAACACGGTGGCCCCGGGCAGGCTGGCGAGCTGGTTGAACTCACGGCACTGGTGCCTTCGAGCACTGCCGAGGTGGCACCCGTGGAGATCGCAGCCCCGCCCTCCGTGCGGAGCCGGATGCAGCAATGGCTGCCAGGTCTGCGCTGGATCGCGACACGCGCAGTCGCCCTCGCGCTGTTCCTGACGCTGCTGCGCACGACCGTGGCCGACCAGTACCACGTGCCCACCAGCTCGATGTGGCCCACCATCGCGCCCGGCGATCGGATCTTCGTCTACAAGCTCGCCTACGGCGTGCGGCTCCCCTTCACGAGCCGCTACCTGATGGAAGCCGAAGATCCTCACCCCGGCGACGTGGTGGTGTTCTCCGATCCCCGCGGCGGCGCAGTGCCCCTCGTGAAGCGCGTGGTCGCCGTCGCAGGTCAGACCGTGGCCGTGCAATCCGGCGTGCTCCTCATCGACGGCGTGCCCCAGACCGTGGAAGTGCTCGGCGACGGGCAGATGCTGGAACACCTGGGCCCAACCTCCCACGCCGCCGGTTCCGTCGATCTCGCCGCCTTCGGCCCCGTGGTCGTCCCCCCCGATCACGTGTTCATGATGGGCGACAACCGCGCCTCCTCCCTCGACAGCCGCGAGATCGGCTCCGTGCCCCGTCAACTCATCCGCGGTCGCGTCGTCGGCGTGCTCTACCACCACCGCGAAGGCGAAGGCCTCGACGCCGGTCGCCTCCTGCAAGCCATCGACGCCCGCCCCGACCGCGGCGCCGTCCGCGGCGCCTCCCCCGCCTCCGCCGCCACCCGTTAATCTAGATCAGGGGCCTATCGGCCCCTACGCTCCCGGTACTGCGTACCCTGGCTCAGGGGCCTATCGGCCCCTACGCTCCCGATGGTCGCTACCCGGCGGTGTCGCTGCATCGCGTGACGCGTGACCAGGGCTGCACCGAGTGAGCAGGAGCCGAGAGGTGCTCAGAGCCTGGCTCCAGTCTTCAGCAAAACGGCATGAGCCACGCTGAGCCCGCTGCTCCGGCGCATGCGGTCATGCATTAGCATGGCCCTCATGAGCGGCTCCGAGAAGACCTACGAGATGTTCTGGGACTGCAAGTACTGCGGTCAGAAGAAGCTCCTCGGGTTGACCCACCGGTTCTGCGCCAACTGCGGCGCGCCCCAGGACGCCACCGCGCGGTACTTCCCCTCCGACGCCGAGAAGGTGGCCGTCCAGGATCATCAGTACGTCGGCGCAGATCTGCGCTGCCCCGCGTGCAGCGCCTGGAACAGCCGCAACGTCAACTGCTGCACCCAGTGCGGCGGTCCCATGGCCGCCGGGAAGGTCGCGCAGGTGCGCGCCGACCAGGTGCGCGCCCAGGGTCAGCAGTTCGGCACCGAGAACCTGCAGGACGCGCAGCGCGCGCATGCACAAGGCTTCATGCCCGCCCACGGGGCGCCCCCGAAGCCCCAGACGAGCAGCGCCCTCAAGATCATCCTCGCACTCCTCGTCGTGCTCGGGGTCGGCGCCCTCGGTCTGGTGTGCACCTGCATCTTCTGGACGAAGCCCGCCGCGTTCCAGGTGTCGGGCCACTCCTGGGAGCGCACCGTCGAGATCGAATCGTTCGGCCCCGCGCGCAAGTCGGACTGGTGCAGCGACATGCCCGCCGGCGCCCGGGAGCTGAGCCGCCGCAAGGACCAGCGCTCCTCGAAGAAGGTCGCCGACGGCGAGGACTGCCAGACCCGCCGCAAGGACCAGGGCGACGGAACCTTCAAGGAGACGCGCGAGTGCAAACCCCGCTACCGCGAGGAGCCCGTGTACGCGGAGCGCTGCGAGTACGAGATCAACGTCTGGAGCACGAAGGGGATGGCCAAGGCGAGCGGCTCCTCCCTGAACGAGGCCCCCGCCTGGCCCCGGGTCGATCTCAAGCGCCCAGGCACCTGCGTCGGCTGCGACCGCGAAGGCAAGAGGACCGAGAAGTACGAGGTCAAGCTCGTCGACATCAAGACCAGCAAGGAACAGCGCTGCGCGTTCGACCAGCCGAAATGGTCGTCCTACGCCGTCGGTTCTCGCTGGTCCGGCAGCATCGGCGTGCTGAGCGACAGCATCGAGTGCAGCTCGCTCAAGGCGCAGTGATCTCGCACCTCGCCCCCCGCCTCCCCTGGCTTGTGGACATCGGCGCGGAACCGATCAACCCTCGCCCTCCATGCGCACGTTCTCCTCGTTCCTGCCGGCCCTGATGGCGCTCGCAGCGTGTCAGCTCGGGTGTGGTGGCTCGACCCCGCCCCCCGAGACGGCCGAACCCGAGTCCGCCGCCGAGCCCGAACCCGAGCCCCCGTCCGCCGCCGCCGAGCCCGAACCCGAGCCCGAGCGCGTCGCCCCCGGGCTCAAGTCCGCCTCGACCGACACCTCCATCCCCGACGACTACTCCATCTCGCGCGGCGACTGCGCGCAGCTCGGCAACCAGCTCGCCACCGTCACCCGCTCCGATCAGCTCGCGCAGCTCAGCCCCAAGCTCACCGCGGCGCAGCGGACCCAGGCCGACAAGAACATCACCGACGTCGCGACCCGCATGGGCGAGAAGTGGACCGCCGGCTGCGAGGAGAGCCTCGTCGGCAAGATCGGCGACCGCCAGTCCATCGTCTGCGCGCTCTCGTCGAAGACCGTGAAAGCCTTCGACGAGTGTCTCAACACCAAGACGGGCGAGAAGTAGAGCCGCGATGCCCCACCCCCTGCTCTCCGACCCCTGGATTGCGGAGCAGATCGAGTCCGCCGTGGCCCCCTATGCCGGGCGCCTCCCCGCGCGCGAGCTGGACTGGATGCGCGAGCAGCTCGCGGAGATGCTGACCCACGACGAGCACGCCTCGCGCCTCCTGCGCCAGGCGCACCCCCGCGAAGTAGAGCAGAGCGGCGAGCGCCTCACCCCCGGCGCCACGGAGACGGCACGTCTGTCCGACGATCTCGCTGACGATCTCGGCCCGGTCCGCGCGAAGTTGGGCTAGACCTGCACCCCGTCAACCCGGTCCTGCACTTCCCTGCGCTCCCGATGGCCGTCACCCTTGCCCGTAGACCTCGCCTCGCCATGGATCCTGGGCGATTTCCGGAGATGGAGTCCTAGGTGCTCGCTGCAGACCAGGCGCTCTACACCGAGGGCATCCACCTCTCCATGGCGGTGGCGCGCCGCCTCGCGCGCCGCCTGGGCGGGCGCATCCCCGTCGACGACCTCCACGCCTCCGGCAACGCGGCCCTCCAGGCCATCGTCGCGAGCTACGACCCTGCCCGTTCGAGCTTTCCCAGCTACGCCCGGGCAAAGCTCACCTGGGCCATGCTGGAGGGCATCCGCCGCGAGCGCCGCTTCCGCCTCGACGCCCCCCGTGCCGGCGCCCTCGCCGCCTCCGAGCGCTACGCCCACGCCGCGCGCGAGGCGGGCACTCCCGCCCCCGAGCTCCCCGACGACCCAGCCCCTGCCTTCCGCGACCTCCTCGCCGGCCACACCGCAGCCATGGTGCTCGGCATGGCAGCCTGGAGCGAGGCCCCCGAGCTCGCCCTCCCCGACCAGAGCGACAGCCCCGAGGAGCGCATCGCTTCCGCCGAGATCGCAGGCGTCGTGCGCCGCGCCGTCCAGGCCTTGCCCGAGCGCGAGCGCGTCCTGATCGAGCGCCACTACTACGGCGGCGAACGCTTCGACCACATCGCCGAGGAACTCGGCATCAGCAAGAGCCGCGCGAGCCGCCTCCACACGCAGGCCATCGCCACCCTGAGCCGCACCCTCCGCGACGACGGCGGCCAGGATCCTCCTCAGGACGCCTGACCTGTCACTGCCGCTTGCTCTTCAAGTAGCCTGCGCGCTCGGCGTCGGTCACGGGCTCGTTGCGGATGATCCGGGAGTCGCGGGTCATGAACTGGTTGATCTGCACGAACACGTGATCGACAGCGACCTTGAGGCTCTCCTTGTGCTCCCACATGCGCGCCGCATCCTCGAAGGTGCTGGCCTTCGGATCGTACGCGACCATGTGCAGCTCGCGCGTGAGCGGCGGCGGGAAGTCCTCCACCTCCACGACCTTGTAGAGCCGGACCCCGCCGCTCGCCTCGGTCGCGGCGACCACCGTCCCTTTGACCAGCTCCTTCTCGTCTGGCTTCGTGGCGGGGATCGACGGCCCCCCTTTCCCGCATCCGGGAACGAACGACAGACTGCTGACGATCAGCGCGGCGGCGAATACGACTGACCTCATCCCCGCTGAATAGCGGGCCCCTGCACCCCGTGCAAGCGCCCAGCCCCGCTCACGGTGACGCCCCTGGATCCCCTCGCCGCATCTGGACATCCCGCCGGGCACCTCATAAAAGCGCCCGCAGGTTCCGCCCGCCTTTACGAGCGCCTCACGCCTCGTCGGGCACATCAGGACAGGAGAGCTAAGGATGCAACTGCAAGACACCAAGTTCATCGTCACGGGCGCGGCTTCCGGCCTGGGCCGCCACTATGCCGAGCGGCTCGCCGAGGCAGGCGCCCAGGTCGCCGCTGGCGACGTGAACGAGGAAGGGCTCGCCTCTCTCGCCGAGGCGAGCAAGGCCTTCTCCGGTCGGATCCACACCCGCAAGCTCAACGTCGGCGTCGAGGCCGAGGTCACCTCCTTCGTCTCCTGGGCCGCCGAGGCCATGGGCGGCCTCAACGGCCTCATCAACAACGCCGGCATCCTCCGCGATGGCCTGCTCGTGAAGAAGGACCGCAACACCGGCGCCATCGTGAAGATGAGCGCCGCGCAGTGGCAGGCCGTCATCGACGTCAACCTCACCGGCGCCACCTACATGGTCCGCGACGTCGCCGCGAACATGGCCGAGAAGGGCTCGAAGGGCGTCATCATCAACATCAGCTCCGTGGCGCGCCACGGCAACCGCGGCCAGTCCAACTACTCCGCCGCCAAGGCAGCCCTCGCGGTGAACGCCCGCACCTGGTCGCTCGAGTTCGCGCCCTTGGGGATCCGCGTCGTCGCCGTCGCGCCCGGCATGGTCGAGACCCCCATGACCCAGGGCATGAACCAGAAGGCCCGCGACGCGCTCGTCGCCGCCATCCCGTGTGGCCGCATCGGCGTCCCCGAGGACATCTGGCTCGCCGTGAAGTTCGCCATCGAATGCGAGTACTTCAACGGCCGCTGCATCGACGTCGACGGCGGCCTCTCGATGTGACGCTCCTCCGGCGCGCGTAATCCCCTTCGCGCACCACCCCTCCCCGCGCACTTCTTCGCGCTCCTGCGCGCTCCTGCGCGCTCCTGCGCGTGATTTTCCTCCCCTGACGCTCCTCCGTTTCCGCCTGCTCCCGTTCCGCGCGGAGCTGCCGCGAGATCCCTGATCTTTCGCTTCAACACCCTCGCCTCACGCTTGACCGAACAGATACTGAATTCTACATTCAACAACGTCTCGCGGTGACTTCGGTGAGGTGGTTGAAGCATGTACGTCTGCCTGTGCAAGGGCGTGACCGACAGTGAGATCAACGACGCAATCTGCAAGGGCGCTTGCTCCGTAACCGAGGTGATGAGGTGTACGAGCGCAGGAACCCGCTGCGGATCCTGCCGTCCGACGATCCAATCGCTGCTCGAAAAGGCGGCGCCAGCTTCGGCGAAGCGCTCCCTGAGCCTGATCCCTGACCCCGAACGGCCGGTGGAGCAGCCCACGGCGGCCTGAAGGGGTGCACAGACGCAGCCCTGGCTCGGGTGCCCATCCCGACCAGGACGCTGCAAGCACCGCGTCCCGGAGGTTCACGCCACCGGGCGGCTGGTTTTTTATTGCGTTTGACGTGCCCAACGCTCCATATGGCGGTTGCCCCTCCCACCGTTTCGGCGACGAAGCGAGGGGGGCAAACCACCCAGAGGCTGGCGAGAGGTTGGGATGAAGGGGTCGAAAGAAGTCATCGACGCGCTGAACGAGGTGCTCGCAGCGGAGCTCGTCGCCATCAACCAGTACTTCTTGCACGCCAAGATGTGCCTGAACTGGGGCTACGTGACGCTCGCGTCCCACTCCCGCGCCGAGTCGATCGACGAGATGAAGCACGCCGAGGCGATCATCGATCGGATCCTCTTCCTCGAGGGCCTGCCCAACCTGCAGCGGCTGGACACGCTTCGCATCGGTCAGACCGTGCCCGAGCAGTTCAAGAGCGATCTGGATCTGGAGTACAAGGCCGTGAAGCGCCTCAACGACTACATCGCCCTCTGCCGCGACAAGGGCGATCGGACCACCGAGGAGCTCTTCGCTGACATCCTCAAGGGGGAAGAGGAGCACGTCGACTGGCTGGAGACCCAGCTCGGGCTCATCGCCCAGCTCGGCGAGCAGGGCTACCTCGCCCAGCAAATCCGGAAGTGACCGATCCGGGCATGCCGTGACGCGTCGTCGCTCGGGACCGGACTCCCTGCCTGGGCACGAGGCTCGGTGCGCTCCCTGCGCCCGCGCACTAGAATGTCGGCCAACCCCACGGTCTGCGCTGCGGAGCACGCGGCTCTGGTGACACCGGAACGGCCATGGGGCACTGAGATGCGGCGTGCGGCCCGTGACTCCAGGTGAACCCCTCGGCCCTGGCCCGAGGAACTCCGCCGGAGCAGGGCGCGACAGCGGGGGAATGTGATGGCGAAGATACTCATCGTCGATGACCAGCGAAACATGCGCACCCTGCTCGCGATGCTGCTGCGCGGGGCAGGGTACGAGGTCGACGAGGCCACCGACGGCGTGGAGGGCGCAGATCTCGGGGCCAAGGGCGCGTACGACGCTGTCCTCACCGACCTGCGCATGGGTAGCTCGGATGGGCTCTCCGTCCTCCGGGCCGTGAAGGAAGCCAACGCGATGACCGAGGTCATCGTGATGACCGCGTACGGCACCATCGAGAGCGCCGTCGAGGCCATGCGCCTCGGCGCCTTCGACTACATCCAGAAGCCCATCGAGGAGCCCGAGCTGCTCCTCAAGGTCGAGCGGGCCCTGCAGAACAGGAAGCTCACCGGTCAGGTCCAGCTCCTCGCCACCGAGTTCAAGGAGCGCTACCGCTTCGAGAACATCATCGGCCGCTCGCAGCCGATCCGCGACGTCCTCGCCCGGATCGTGAAGATCGCCCCGACCGACGCGACGGTGCTCATCACCGGCGAGAGCGGCACCGGCAAGGAGCTGGTCGCCAAGGCGGTCCACGCCAACAGCAAGCGCGCCGACCGCCCCTTCGTCCCCGTCAACTGCGCCGCCATCAGCGAGACCCTCCTGGAGAGCGAGCTGTTCGGTCACGCCCGCGGCGCCTTCACCACCGCCGTCAGCGCGCGCAAGGGCCTCTTCGAGGAGGCCGACGGCGGCACCTTCTTCTTCGACGAGATCGCCGAGACGCCCCTCACCTTCCAGGCGAAGCTGCTCCGCGCCATCCAGGAGAACGAGATCCGCCGCGTCGGTGAGAACAAGGCCATCTCCGTCGACGTGCGGATCATCGCCGCCACCAACCAGGAGCTGCTCAGCTCCGTCGCCGAGAAGCGCTTCCGGCAGGACCTCTACTACCGCCTCAACGTCGCCCGCTTCAACCTGCCCCCGCTCCGCATGCGCCGGGAGGACGTCCCGCTCCTCTTCCAGCACTTCCTCGACAAGTACAACCGCAAGATGAACTGCCGCGCGAAGGCGGGTGAGGGCGTGATCGAGGCCCTCACCCAGTACGACTTCCCCGGCAACATCCGCGAGCTGGAGAACATGGTCGAGCAGGCCGTGGCCCTCTCCAGCGGCGGCGTCATCTCCAATGACGACATCCTCCCCGCGCCCACCCAGCCGAAGCGCGTGGGCGCCGATGGCGTGGGGCGCGCGCTCGCCGACGTGGTCGACGACGCCGAGCGCCACGCCATCGAGGCCGCCCTGCGCGAGTCCGAGGGCAACCGCGAGAAGGCAGCCGACGTCCTCGGGATCAGCGCCACCACCCTCTGGCGCAAGATGAACCGCCTCACCATCGTCTACCCGCCCGCCGGGTGAGCCCTCGCGCCCGGCGACGTGTTAGTAGCGCCCCGTGCGCCGCGACCTCCTCCACTTCGATCTCCCCGCCGAGCTCATCGCCTCCCGCCCCGCCGAGGATCGCGACGGCGCCCGCCTGCTCCTCGTCGACCGCGCGCTCCCCCCGGGCGAGGTCGCGCACGCGCACATCCGCGACCTCGAACAGCACATCCCCGAGGGGGCGCTCGTCGTCGTCAACGACACCCGGGTGATCCTCGCCCGCCTCCTCGGCCGCAAGCGCACCTCCGGCGGTCAGGTCGAGCTGCTCCTCGTCCGCAAGCTCGCCGACGAGCCAGCATCCACCCCTACGCCAGCGGAGCGATGGAGCGCCCTCGGTCGCGCCTCGAAGCCCATCCGCCCCGGCGCCGATCTCGACTTCGGCGAGCCAGGCACCCTCTCCGCGCACGTGCTCGCCTCCGGCGGCGGCATGCTCGAGGTGCGCCTCTCGTCCCCCGCGGGCCTGCCCCTCGCCGAGGCGCTCGACGCCTGCGGCCACATCCCGCTGCCGCCCTACCTGCGGCGCGCCGACGACGGCGCCGATCGCGAGCGCTACCAGACCATCTTCGCCCGCACCCCCGGCGCCATCGCCGCGCCCACCGCCGGCCTGCACCTCTCCGAGCGCCTCGTCGAGCGCCTCCGCGCCCGCGGCGTGCGCTTGACCAGCATCACGCTTCATGTAGGACTCGGCACCTTCCAGCCGGTCACCGTGGACGACCTCGACGAGCACCCGATGCATGAGGAGCAGTACCTCGTCTCCGACGAGGCCCGCGCCGCCATCGCCGATGCCCGCACCCGCGGCGCGCCCGTCGTCGCCATCGGCACCACCGTGGTGCGCACCCTGGAGAGCGCCGCCGATCCCGAGCGCCCGGGCCACGTCCTCGCCTCCGCGGGCGAGACCCGCCTGCTCATCCAGCCCGGCTACCGCTTCCGCGTCGTCGACGCGCTCCTCACCAACTTCCACCTCCCCGAGTCCACCCTGCTCGCCCTGGTCTGCGCCTTCGCCGGCGTGGACAGGGCGCTCGCGGCTTACCGGGCAGCCATCGCCGCCCGCTACCACTTCTACTCGTACGGAGACGCCATGCTCATCTCCGGGAAGGCTTGATCGAAGGATGCACTCGCCGGGCTACAGCTTCCGCGAGACGTCACGCGACGGCAACGCGCGCACCGGGCTCCTCGTCACCCCGCACGGCGAGGTCGAGACCCCCACCTTCATGCCCGTGGGCACCCAGGGCAGCGTCAAGACGCTCTCTCCCACCGAGGTGGCGGCGACCGGCGCCCGCATCGTCCTCGGCAACACCTACCACCTCTGGATCCGCCCTGGCCCCGACATCATCGCCAGGGCCGGCGGCCTTCACAAGTTCGCCTCCTGGCCCCACGTCATGCTCACCGACTCGGGCGGCTTCCAGGCCTTCTCCCTCGCCGACCGCCGCACCATGACCGAGGACGGCTTCGTCTTCCGCTCCCACATCGACGGCTCCCGCCTCGCCCTCTCCCCCGAGGTCGCCATGGAGGTCCAGGGCAAGATCGGCGCGGACATCGCCATGCAGCTCGACGTCTGCCCTCCGGGCATGTCCGCGCGCCCCGAGCTCGAGCGCGCCTGCGCCACCACCACCCGCTGGGCGCGCCGCTGCCTCGCCGCGAAGCGCCCCGACCAGGCCCTCTTCGGCATCGTGCAGGGCGGCACCGACGTCGCCCTGCGCAAGGCCCACGCCGAGGAGCTCGCCGCCATGCCCTTCGACGGCCTCGCCCTCGGCGGCTTCTCCGTCGGCGAGCCCATCGAGCGCATGCACGAGGTCCTCGGCGAGGTCGCCCCCACCCTCGACCGCGCGCGCCCCCACTACCTGATGGGCGTCGGCACCCCCTCCGATCTGGTCCGCGCCATCGGCACCGGCGTCGACATGTTCGACTGCGTCCTACCCACCCGGAACGCGCGCAACGGCCAGGCCCTCACCCAGCGGGGGCGCATCGTCATCAAGCAGGCCCGCTACAAGGAAGACTTCACCCCCCTCGATCCCACCTGCTCGTGTCCAGCCTGCACGGGCGGCTACACCCGCGCCTACCTCCGCCACCTCTACCTCGCCGGCGAGATCCTGGTCCTCCGCCTCATCACCGAGCACAACCTCCACCTGTATGGCCGGCTGGTGCGCGAGGCCCGGGAGGCCATTGCCGCCGGACGGTACGCGTCGTTCGCGCGCGCGTGGCTGGGGAGCGACGGCGACGAGCCCTGAACTCCGCGCCGCCTCCGCGCCGCCTCCGCGCCGCCTCCGCGCCACCTCCGCGCCACCTCCGCGCCACCCCGCGCCACCCCCGCGCCGACCCCCCGCTGCCCCCGCGCCGACCCCGCCGCGCAACGGGATACAGCCGCCCCACCGATCGGGGTACACTCTCACCGCGATGGGGCACTCCTCGTGCACCCGACCCCGGGCCGAGGCCTCCTCCGTACCGGCCGGTTCCTTGCTCACCCAACGCATCTCCGTTAGCCTTCTCGGGACCCCCCAACGCGCGGAATGACGCAAGATCCCAACAAGAAACCCCTCGGGCGCATCCTGCTCCAGCAGCGCGCAGTCACCCAGCCGCAGCTCGAACAGGCCCTGGTCGACTCCCGTGCCAAAGGCGTCCCCCTCGCCACTGGCCTGATCGAGAGCGGCACCCTCTCGGAGGTGGCGGCGCTGAAGGCGCTCTCCGAGCAGAGCGGCGTCCCCGGGATCGATCTCAACCAGGTCTGCATCCGCCTCACCGATCTCTCCATCCTGCCGCGGGAGATCGCCATGAAGCACAAGCTCCTCCCGGTGCTCGTGCGCGAGGACCGCATCCTCGTGGCCATGGCCGCGCCCACCGACAAGAAGGTCATCGACGAGCTGGAGTTCGTCACCGGCAAGCGCGTCTTCCCGTACATCGCGCTCGCGGGCCCGCTGATGCGCACCGTCGCCGCCGCCTACGACATGAAGGACAGCGGCGAGCCGTTCTACGTGGGCCCGAAGTGCCCCCCGGAAGTGCTCCGCCGCGCCGGCCTCGCGCCTTCGAGCGGCTCCCCCGAGCCGGCCCAGGCCCCCGCACCCGCGCGCCACACGCCTCCGCCCGCGCCCCCTCCGGCGCAGGCCCGGCAAGCACCTCCTCAGCCTCCGCGGCCGGCAGCGCCCCCGCCCATGCCGCCCCCGCCGCCCATGCCTGTTGGGCGCCAGTTCCCTTCCGCGCCGCCCCTCGCGCATGCCCCTGCCGCGCCTGCCCCGGTCCAGCAGCCCACGCCGCCGACCGTGAAGGTCCCGCAGGAGAACTCGTTCGCGGGCCTGATGGAGGACGAGTTCTCCTTCGAGGGCATCGTCGAGAGCCTGGACGACGACGCGCCCGCGCCCGCGCCGGCCCCCGCCGCCGCGGCGCCAGCGCCGGCCTTCGCGCCGCAAGCGCCGCCGCCTCTCGCGCCACAAGCGCCTCCGCCCTACACGCCGGCCCACGATCCGTTCGCCGCGCCTCCGCCTCCCGACCCCTTCGACGCCCCCGCGCCGAGCCGTCCCTCCGGCCAGCCTCCGGTGATCGTCGACGACGCCATGAGCCGCGCCGCCGCTGCCGACGAGTTCAGCGACGCCGACTTCGGCGAGGCCGATCGCGATCTGTCGATGGTGGGGACTCTCCCCCGCGAGGCCTCTCAGGACGACCACCCCACGGTGCTCGTCGTCGACGACGAGGCCGAGATCCGCAGGCTCCTTCGCCGCATCTTCGAGGAGCGCGGCTACCGCGTCGAGGAGGCCGACCGCGGCCTGCTCGCGCTGCGGATGGTGAAGGAGAACCCGCCCGACGTGATGATCCTCGACGCCATGCTCCCCGAGGTGCACGGCTTCGACATCGCCCGCCGGATGAAGGGCACCCAGCGCTACGGCCACATCCCGATCATCATGATCTCCGCGGTGTACCGCGGCTGGCGCTTCGCCGAGGACCTCAAGTCGAGCTACGGCGTCGACGCCTACATCGAGAAGCCCTTCCGCGTCGCCGACGTGGTCGCCGCTGTCGAGAACGCGGTCCACACCCGCTCCGTGCGCGGCGACCAGGAGCGCATCTCCGCCGAAGCCGAGCGCCTCCTTGCGGCGGGCATCGCCGCCTACCGCGAGGGCGACTTCGAGACCGCCGTGAAGCACCTGCGCGAGGGGACGATGATCGACCCGCTCGCCTACCGCCTGCACTTCCACCTCGGCCTGCTCTACGGAAAGCAGGGCCAGCTCTACGACGCCATCCAGGAGCTGGAGACCGCGCTGCACATGAACAGCAAGCACTTCCCCGCCCTGAAGAACCTGGCGGTGCTCTACCAGAAGGCCGGCTTCCGCAACAAAGCCATCGAGACCTGGGAGCGCGCCCTCAGCGTCGCCCCCGACGATCCGACGCGCCAGTCCATCAAGGACCACCTGCTCGGCTTGCTTTGAGTCTCCACGAGGGGACGCGCGTCCCCTCGCCCCGCCGGGAGTGAATCCCGACAGGGCCCCACTCCCCGCGATCCACCCTCGGTTTCCAGAGCGTGCTGCCGCTTCGGCCCTGACGCCCGTCGCTTCCGGAGAGGACAGTGTCCCCTGCCGCTCTGGGCGAGGTGAGGTGACCTGTCCGGAGAGATCGTCGAGCTGTCCGGAGAGGTCGTCGACCTGGCTGGAGAGATGAGGTGACCACTCCCGAGAGGTCGTCGTCCTGTCTGGAGAGGTCGTCGTCCTGTCTGGAGAGGTCGTCGTTCAGTCCCGAGAGGTCGCGGACCTGTCGGGAGAGATGCGGTGACCACTCCCGAGAGGTCGTCGACCCGTCCCGAGAGGTCGTCGACCCGTCCCGAGAGGTCGTCGACCCGTCCCGAGAGGTCATCGACCAGTCCCGAGAGGTCGTCGACCAGTCCCGAGAGGTCGTCGACCCGTCGGGAGAGATGCGGTGACCACTCCCGAGAGGTCGTCGACCACTCGGGAGAGATGCGGTGACCACTCCCGAGAGGTCGTCGACCACTCCTGGCAGGTGAGCCACCTTTCATGTGTGGGCTTTTGACCACGCCCACGCGGCTCCCGGGCCACGCTTCCTGACGTTCTGGCTCCAGCGAATCGAGCAAAATCCAGCAGATGCGGACCGGGAACGGCCGTTGCTCTACCGGATGGCGCGCACGAACGGACGCGGCTTCGACAACGAATCCCCCTCGCTGGATATACGCCCTGGTGCGCCACCGTGCGCATGGGTAGGCGACTCGGGCGCCGGCGAGAGGGGCAGGAGAGATACGACGATGGCAAACGATCCGATCAAGCCCGAGATGGGCGAGGTGTTCATCGACGCGCGTGCCCTCGAGGGCTTCCTCACGGACCTGTCCGAAGGAGCGATGCGAGGCATGCAGACAGCGCAGAAAGGCTTCGACGAGGTGAGCCAGGAGATCATGGCCAACCAGGCCGAGTACGGCGATCGGGCCGGGATCACCGAGACCGACTTCGACGACTTCGCCCTCGCGAGCGACCGCATCGCCCAGATCGACGTCTTCCTGCCGGCGGCGCGCAAGATGGTCGAGATCTTCGAAGAGACCCGGGCGATGCTCGACGATCAGCGGCAGCGCGCCGTGCACGGCTTCGCGCGCTCCGTGGAGGACCGGGCGAAATCCCGGAGCGACGGGGAGCTGCTGATGGCGCGCTACCAGAAGACCCGCTTCTATCGCTCGTCCGTTGGAATCAAGGCGCTGAAGACCCGGCGTCGCAATGAGCAGGCCGCCCAGGAGGAGTCGGAGACGAAGCCGGCTATGGTCGACTGATCCCGGCCGGTCCGGCCCCGCTGCCCTCCTTATCACCTGAGCCCCGGTGACCCTCGCCGGGGCTCCACCCCTCCCCACCTCTTGCCCCGACCCTCCCGGTCGGGGCCCCACCCCCACCCACTCCATGGCCCCGCCCCCTCGGGACGGGCGTCACCGGGAGTACGCACTTCGCCCACCAGCAGATCCCTGGGTCTGGTCTCTGCTCTGCTGAGAGCGCAGATCTTCAGCAGGAGCGAAACCCCACCTGGAACCCTTGCCAGGAGTCAGCACCCCGATCGGGGGGGTGGGAGCACCCAGTTACGCTGCACAAATCTATGGGATCCGCATTTTTGACAACGGAGCCAAGATCGGCTTCCCACTTCTTACCACGCGGCCCTGGATCGCCCTTGGGCGCCTCTGGGGACCGTCAGGTCGGGCGCAAGAGACACGTGCTCCTCAATTGTATCGGGGAGTTACGCAATCTTCAGGGGGTGCTTCTTGGTGCACATTGTCCCACATGTAGTCCCTTGGGCGCCAGAAAAGGTCCAAACTGTTGACACCCAGGGACCCCCTCCGTAGCGTGTCCCAGCCTCGTGGGAGGAAGTGGCAAAGAGTGCCACGGAGCGGCGTGCAGAGGACGAGTCTGGGGAGGCCTTCGGGGCCAGCCAGGCTCACGGACCAGTGAGCAACATGTTTCGCGGTCACTACGAGCACGCCATCGACGCCAAAGGGAGGACGAGCCTCCCCGCGCGCTTCCGTGAGGTGCTCGCTGCCACGAACGATCTGCGTCTGGTGATTACGCCCGCACTCTTCGACAGTTGCATCCACGTGTATCCGATGCGGGCATGGGAAGAGCTGGAAGCCAAGGTCGCTGCAATGCCCCAGTTCGATACCAACGTCGTCGCTTTCCGCCGTCGCTATCTCTCGGCGGCCGTCGAATGTGATCTCGACAAACAAGGGCGGATCCTGGTCCCACCGTCGCTCCGCGAGCACGCCAAGCTGAATGCGAGCGTGCTGTGGGCCGGAATGGGCAAGACGGCGGAGCTGTGGTCGCAGGAATGCTGGACGGCTGCTCAGCAGATGTCAGAGGCAGAGGCCTTGAGCTTCAAGGCCGCGATCGCGGAGCAGTTCAAGCTATGAACGCGCTGCCCGTCGAATTCAGCAGTCCCCCTGCACCCACCCCAGAAGGTGACGCGCCGCACAGGCCGGTCCTGCTCCAGGAAGTGATTGCGGCGTTCACCGCGCACGGCGGCGGGCTCTATGTGGACGCCACCCTCGGGGCCGGCGGTCATAGCGAGGCGCTGCTGGAGATCCCGGGGACGACCGTGATCGGTATCGATCGCGACACGCGCGCGCTCGGGATCGCGAAGGAGCGGCTGGCGCGGTTCGGAGACCGGTTCATCCCGGTGCACGGGCGGTTCTCCGAGATCGAGGCGCACCTCGCGGCGCACCTCGCGGCGATGGGGAAGGCGCACGTGGACGGGATCCTCGCGGACATCGGGCTCAGCTCCATCCAGCTCGACGATCCGGGCCGGGGGATGAGCTTCCGGATGGAGGGGCCGCTCGACATGCGCATGGACGTGTCGACCGGCGAGACGGCCCTCGATCTCATCGAGCGGCTCGACGACGACGAGCTGGCCAACGTGATCTACCGCTACGGCGAGGAGCGCCGCAGCCGGCGGGTGGCGCGCTGCATCAAGCAGGCGCAGGTGGCGGGGGAGCTTTCGACGACCACCGAGCTGCGGCGGGCGGTGGTGCGCGCGGTGGGTCCGGCCCGCGTGGGCGGGGTGGATCCGGCGACGCGGACGTTCCAGGCGCTGCGGATCGCGGTGAACGGTGAGCTCGACGAGCTGACCGCGCTGCTCGACGCGGCGCCGCGGCTGGTGGCGCCGGGGGGGCTGCTCGCGATCATCTCGTTCCATTCGCTCGAAGATCGCCTGGTCAAGCAGGCGACGCGGAACCGGGCGGTGTGGCAGGCGCTCAACAAGAAGCCGATCACCGCCTCGGACGAGGAGATCAGCGTGAACCCGCGGGCGCGCAGCGCGAAGCTCCGGGTGGCGCGTCGGTTCATGGAAGACGTCGCGGAGGACGCGGGCGAGGACGGGGGCGAGGACGCGGGCGAGGACGCGTGTGGAGACGCGTCGAACAACGCGGAAGACGGGGAAGACGTGGCGTCGGAGGATCTGTCGTGAGCCGGGAGAGGGGTCCTTTCCTGGTGCTGTGGACGCTCGCGGTGGCGGCGACGGTGGCGGCGTTCGTGGTGCACCTGGCGCTGCGCGGCCGCACCGTGGATCTCGGCTACAAGCTGGGGCGCGCGCGGGCGGAGCAGGCGCGGCTGCGCGAGGTGAAGCGGGTGCTGTCGCTGGAGGCGGCGAGCTACGAGACGCCGCAGCGGGTGGAGATGATCGCGCGGTCGCTGCTCGGGATGACGCAGCCGCCGCCGGAGCGGGTGATCTCGATGCGCGCCGCCGCGAGGCTCGCGCCCGAGCCGGAGAGCGCGCCCGAAGGGGCGGAAGGGCAGGGCCAGAGCCCGAGCGCGGGGGCGACGCCTTGAAGAACCTCGATCCCAAGCGCGCGCGCTGGATCCGGATCCGGATGGGGATCCTCTGCGGGCTGATGGCCTGCGGCCTCGGGGCGATCGTGAGCGGCGCCTACCGCATCGAGGTCGAGGACGGCAAGGACTGGTACGAGCTGGCAGAGCGGCAGCGGCAGCGGCGCCTGCACATCACGCCGAAGCGCGGCACGGTCTACGACCGCAACGGGGCGCCGCTCGCGGAGAGCGTGGAGGTGCCCAGCGTGTCGCTCGACGCGGTGGAGATGCTGCGCGGCATCGAGGAGCGGTACGTGCCGATGCGCAGCCAGCAGTACGCGGAGCGCATCGCGCAGGTGCTCGCGCTGCCCGTCGAGGAGGTGGCCGAGAAGATCGGCCGGCGCCGCCGCTTCGCGTGGCTGAAGCGCCGCATCTCGGAGCAGGAGGCGGAGGGGATCCGCGGGCTGTCCGAGCGCACGCAGCGTCACCCGATCCGCGGTCTGGTGATCGAGGGCGAGGGGCGCCGCTTCTACCCGAACCGCGAGCTCGCGGGGCCGCTGCTCGGCTTCGTGGCGCCCGATGGGCTGGGCAAGGAAGGCCTGGAGCTTTCGCTGGAGCACGAGCTGCGGGGTGAGGCGAGCGAGGTGAAGGGCCTGCGCGACAGGTCGGGGAGGCTCATCTTCGCGGACAGCGTGGAGAACGAGCAGTCGCTCGCGGGGCACAACGTCCACCTGACCATCGACAAGGCCATCCAGTTCACCGCGGAGCGGGAGCTGGCTGCGGCGATGCGCACATACGAGGCGCTCGGCGGGTCGATCGTGGTGGTGGAGCCGTCGACCGGCGAGGTGCTCGCGATGGCGAGCGCGCCTGGCTACAACCCGAACGACTACTCGTCGAGCGATCCGGACGCGCGCCGGAACCGCTGCGTGGTGGACCGCTTCGAGCCCGGCTCGACGATGAAGGTCTTCACGATGGCGGCGGCGATCGCGTCGAAGAGCATCTCGCCCACGGCGACCCTCTACTGCGAGGAGGGCAACATGCCGATCGACAACGTGGTCATCCACGACACGCACCCGGCGAAGTGGCTGACGCCGACGCAGATCCTCAGCCTGTCGTCGAACATCGGGATGGCGAAGATCGGGCTCGGGCTCGGGGAGCAGCGGCTCTACGAGGGCTACCGGCGCTTCGGCTTCGGCGACGTGACGGGGCTGCCGGTACCCGGCGAGTCGAGCGGCGTGCTCCGGCCGCGCGGGCGCCCCTGGGTGCAGGTGGAGACGGCGTCGGCGGCGTTCGGGCAGGGCATCAGCGTGACCTCGCTGCAGCTCGCGATGGCGATGGCGGCGGTGGCGAACCAGGGGCGGCTGATGGAGCCTGTCCTGGTGAAGCGGGTCACCGACAGCACGGGGCTGCCGCTCTTCGAGGCGGCGCCCAAGGTGCGGCGCGACACGGTGCCGGCGCACGTGGCGCGGCTCGTCTCGGAGATGCTGGTCGCCGTCACGGAAGGAGAGGGGACCGGCATCGAGGCGGCGATCCCCGGCTTCCGCGTGGCAGGCAAGACGGCGACCGCGCAGAAGATCGATCCGGCCACGGGCAGGTACACGGACACGCACTACGTGGCGTCGTTCGTGGGCTTCATCCCGAACGACAGGCCGCGGCTGACCATCGCGGTGGTGCTCGACGAGCCGATGGGCGGCACCTACGCGGGCGGCTCGGTCGCCGGGCCGGTGTTCCGGCGGGTGGGCGAGATGTCGCTGCGCTACCTGGGCGTCACGCCGCGGGGCAACACGCCGATGAAGCTGTCGGAGGTGGCAGAGCAGGCGGGGGGCGACATCGCCGAGAGCACCTACCAGGCGCTCGGGAAGGGGCGCGCCGGAGAGGCTCCCGCACCGAGCGCGGCTCCTCCGCCGGCGGCGCCGGTGCGCATCGGCGAGGTGCGGGTGCCGGATCTGACGGGGCTGCCGGCGCGGGCGGCGCTGAAGAGCGTCACGGAGCTGGGGCTCTCCGCGTCGATCGAGGGCACGGGCCGCATCGCGCGGCAGGAGCCGGCGCCGGGCTCGGTGCTCTCGAAGGGGGCGGCCGTGAAGCTCTTCTTCGAGCCGCCTTCATGAGCGCCCCGGAGCCTTCGATGCAGATCCACGCGGAGCGCGCGGCGAGAGGGCTCTCCCTCGGGGAGCTGGTCCGCGAGATCCCGGGGGCGCGTCTCGTCCCCGCGGAGGCTGCGGGCGTGGTGGTGAAAGGCGTGCACCACGACTCGCGGGCGGTGACGCCCGGAGATCTGTTCGTCGCCCGGGCGGGGGCGCACGCGCACGGGGAGAAGTTCATCGCCGACGCGATCGCGCGCGGTGCGTGCGCGGTGCTGGTGGAGGGCGGCGGGGCTGGGCAGAGCGCGGTGCCCGAGGGGACGCCGCGCGTGGAGGTGGCCGACGTGCCGCTCGCGCTGGCGCTGGCGTCGCACGCGGTCTACGGGCACCCGACGTTCCGGCTGGAGGTCGTGGGCATCACCGGGACCAACGGCAAGACGACGACTGCGCACCTGGTGCAGGCGGTGATCGACGGGTGTGGCGGGCGGGCGGGGATCGTGGGCACGCTCGGCTACCGGTTCGGCGATCTGGAGCTGCCGGCCACGCACACCAGCCCGGAGGCCGACGCGCTCTCGCGGATCGCGGCCGAGATGGACGCGCGCGGGGCGACGCACCTGGTGATGGAGGTGTCGTCGATCGCGCTCGCGGCGAAGCGCGCGGACGCGGTGCGGTTCCGGGTGGCGGCGTTCACGAACCTCACCCAGGACCACCTCGACTACCACGGGTCGATGGAGACCTACGCCGAGGCGAAGGCGCGGCTCTTCCTGGATCTCGGCCCGGCGGCGGCGGCGGTGAACGTCGACGATCCGTTCGGCGAGGCGCTGGTGCGGCGCATGGACAAGCGCGAGGGCGCCCCGGCGACGTGCCGGATCGCGCGCATCTCGGCAGTGCCCGGGGCCTCGGCGGCGGTGGCCGACGTCGCGCCCGTGACGCTCGCGCAGGATCCTGGGGGCATCGAGATGGTGGTGCGGACGCCTGCGGGCGAGGTCGAGGTGCGGTCGCCGCTCATCGGCGCGCACAACGTGTCGAACCTGCTCACGGCCCTCTCGGTGGGGTGGCTGCTCGACCTCGACGTGGCGCAGGCGGCGCGCGCGCTGAGCCAGCCCGTGCAGGTGGCGGGGCGCCTGGAGCGCTGCGACGTGCCCGGTACCGACGACGTGGTGGTGCTGGTGGACTACGCGCACACGCCCGACGCGCTGGACCGGGTGCTCCGGAGCGTGGAGGGGTTCGGCGGGGGGAAGATCTGGTGCGTGTTCGGGTGCGGCGGGGATCGCGATCCGCTGAAGCGCCCGCTGATGGGGGAGATCGTGGGCCGCGGCGCGGACGAGGCGATCGTGACCAACGACAACCCGCGCAGCGAGGATCCGCGCGCCATTGTCGAGGCGATCCTGCCCGGGCTCCGCGGGGGGCGCGCCAGGGTCGAGGTGGAGCTGGACCGCGCGCGGGCGATCTCGCTCGCGGTGTCGCGCGCGGCGCCGGGCGACGTGGTGCTCATCGCCGGCAAGGGGCACGAGCCCTACCAGATCATCGGTGACGTGACGCAGCCCTTCGACGATCGCGTCGAGGCGCGCCGGGCGCTCGCGGCGCGCCGTGCAGAGCGCGAGGTGCGCGAGGTGCGCGAGGTGCGCGAGGTGGGTGAAGGGCTTGAAGGGCGCGGCGGGGCATCACTCCCCGTGTCCGGAGTCGGAACGTGATCTACGAGCTGTTCTACCCTCTCAAGTTTCACTACGGCTGGCTGCGCTGGCTGAACGTCCTCCGGTACATCCCCTTCAGGACGATCATGGCCACCATCACGGCCATGCTGCTCACCTTCGTGCTCGCGCCGTGGTTCATCCGCGAGCTGCGGCGCAAGCAGATCGGGCAGGTGGTGCGCGCCGAGGGGCCCGAGACGCACAAGATCAAGGCGGGGACGCCGACCATGGGCGGGGCGCTGATCCTGCTCTCGCTGCTTCTGCCCACGGTGCTGTGGGCCGATCTCAGGAACCCGTTCGTGCTGGCGACGACGGCGGTCACCGCGGGCTACGGGGTGATCGGCTACCTGGACGACTACCTGAAGATCAAGCGCAAGAGCACGGGCGGCCTCGCCGGGCGCTACAAGCTGATCGGTCAGGTGCTCATCGGCGGCGCGGCGATCGCGTACACCTTCGTGATCACCGACAAGATCCCGTCGGACTGGGCGGCGATCAAGACCCGGCTCTCCATCCCGTTCGTCGCGTTCTCGAAGTACCCGCTCGACCTGCCGCTGTGGTTCTACGTGCCGTTCGCCGTCTTCGTGGTGGTGGCGACGAGCAACGCGGTGAACCTCACCGACGGCCTCGATGGGCTGGCGATCGGGCCGGTGATGATCAACGCGGGGACGTACCTGATCCTCGCGTACATCGCGGGCGCGACCATCGCGAACTTCTCGCTGGCGACGTACCTCGACATCCCGAAGATCGCCTCCGCGGGGGAGCTGTCCGTGTACTGCGGGGCGGTGATCGGAGCCGGGATCGGGTTCCTCTGGTACAACACGTACCCAGCGCAGCTCTTCATGGGGGACGTGGGCGCGCTGGCGCTCGGGGGTGGGCTCGGCATGCTCGCCGTGTTCACCAAGAACGAGATCCTCTCGGTGCTGCTCGGGGGCATCTTCTTCGTGGAGACGCTGAGCGTGATCACCCAGGTCACCTCGTACAAGCTCACCGGCAAGCGGGTGTTTCTGATGGCGCCGATCCACCACCACTACGAGAAGAAGGGGTGGGCGGAGCCGAAGATCATCGTGCGCTTCTGGATCATCTCCATCCTCCTCGCGCTGGTGTCGCTGGCGTCGATGAAGCTCAGGTGAGGGCCGTCTTGGAGATGCGAGGACGCAAAGCAGTGGTGGTGGGGCTCGGGCGGAGCGGCGTCTCCGCGGCGAGGCTCCTGCTCGGGCGCGGTGCCGAGGTGATCGCGAATGACGCGGCGCCGCGCGAGCGGCTCTCGGCCGAGGCGCGGGCGCTCGAAGGCGAGGGCGCGCGGCTCGTCACGGGCGGTCACGACGAGGGGCTCTTCGCGGGCGCGGAGCTCGTGGTGGTGTCGCCCGGGGTGCCGCCGTTCCCGGCGCTCGACGCCTTCGAGCGCGGCGGTGGAGAGGTGATCGGGGAGCTGGAGCTCGCGTCGCGCTGGCTCTCCGCGCCCATCGCGCTCATCGGCGGCACGAACGGCAAGAGCACCACGACGGAGCTGACCGGGGCGATGCTGGGGCGGGCGGGGAAGAAGACGTTCGTGGGCGGCAACCTGGGGACGCCGCTGGTGGAGGCGATCGGCGCCGGGTTCGACGCGCTCGTCGTGGAGATCTCGAGCTACCAGGCGGAGCGGGTGTCGACGCTGCACGCGCGGGTGCACGCGCTCCTGAACATCACCGACGATCACCTGGACCGGCACGGGACCTTCGAGGCGTACGCGGACGCGAAGGGCAAGCCGTTCACGCTGATGACGGCGGACGACGTGGCGGTGATCCCGTACGGAGACGCGATCGTGGCGCGGCAGGCGGCGCGCGGTGGCGCGCGGGTGGTGACGTTCAGCGGGACGGACGCGCGCGCCGACGTCACGGTCGAGGGAGACGACCTCGTGGACCGGACCTCGGGCGCGCGGGTTCCGCTCGCGTCGCTGCGGCTGCGCGGCGCGCACAACGTGGCGAACGCCTGCGCCTCGGTCGCGGTCGCGGCGGCGATGGGCGCGGCGCCGGGAGCCATCGCGGAGGCGCTCGCGAGCTTCGAGGGCTTGCCGCACCGGACGGTGCTCGTCGCGGAGATCGCGGGGGTGCGCTTCTACGATGACTCCAAGGGGACGAACGTGGGCGCGTCGGTGGCGGCGCTGTCGGGCCTCGGCGAGCCGAAGGCGGTGCTCATCGCGGGTGGGCGCGACAAGCAAGGCGACTACGCGCCGCTCGTGGACGCGCTGCGGGCGCGGGGCAGGGCGGTGGTGCTGATCGGAGAGGCCGCCGAGCGCATCGAGGCCGCGGTGCAGGGCGCGGTACCCGTGGCGCGCGCGACGTCGATGGGCGATGCGGTGCTGCGCGCGCAGGGACTCGCGCAGCCTGGCGACGCGGTGCTGCTCAGCCCCGCGTGTTCGAGCTTCGACATGTTCCGGGACTACAAGGATCGCGGGGATGCCTTCGTGCGCGAGGTGCGTGCCCTGGCCGGAGGACACGACGCATGAGCGCACTGCTGCGTGGAGCCGCTGGGACGACGAACCCGGCGCCCCGGAACCGCCACGTGGAGCGGCCGGAGGCGCAGGGGAAGGCGAAGGGAGAGGGCGCCGCATCCGCTGCCGGAGGGATCGCGGGGTGGCTGCGCGCGCGCCGGTCGGGCGCGTCCGAGCACGGGGGCGCGCGCTCGGACGTAGAAGCGCGCGGGGGCGCTGCGAGGCGGGTGGTGGACGCGCCCATCGGGGCGCCGCGAGGGCCGGTGGACGCGGTGCTCGCGGCGATGGTGATCGCGCTCGTCGGGTTCGGCGTGGTGATGGTCTACAGCGCGAGCGCCATCGAGGCGACGGTCCGCTACAAGGACGCGCAGTTCTTCCTGAAGCGGCAGGCGGTGTACGCGGTGGTGGCCATCGCCGCGATGTTCGTGACGAGCCGCCTCGATTACCGCAGGCTCAAGCCGTTCACCTACCCGATCCTGATCGGCGTGGTCGGGATGCTCCTCGCCACCGTCGTCGGCCTCGGGCACCGCGCGGGCAACGCCTACCGGTGGCTCGCGATCGGGCCGGTGCACATCCAGCCCGCGGAGTGCGCGAAGCTCGGCATCGTCATCTGGCTGGCGTACTCGCTCTCGAAGAAGCAGGAGCAGATCAAGTCGTTCTCCGTCGGCTTCCTCCCCCACCTGCTGGTGGTGGGCGTGCTGATGCTGCTCTGCTTGAAGCAGCCGGACTTCGGGAGCGCGATGGTGCTCCTCTTCCTGACGTTCACGCTGCTCTTCGTGGCGGGCGCGCGGGTGCCGTACATCGCGTCGTTCTCGGCGATGCTCGCGCTCGCGGCGGCGGCGCTGGTGCGGTTCAGCGGCTACCGCTACGCGCGCTACCTGGCCTGGATCGACATGGAGAGCAACCGCGCGGACCTCGCGTACCAACCGTTCCAGTCGGTGATGAGCTTCGGCTCGGGTGGGCTCAGCGGGCTCGGGCTCGGGCGCGGGCTGCAGGTGCTCTACCTCCCCGAGGCGCACACGGACTTCATCTCGGCGATCGTCGGCGAGGAGCTGGGCTTCCTCGGCGTGGTCGGGCTGTGCGCCGCGTACCTGGTCATCGTCTCGCGCGGGGTGAAGGCGGCGCTCGAAGCGAACGACGACTACGGCAGCTTCATGGCGTTCGGCATCGCCACGCTCTTCGGGGTGCAGGCGATGGTGAACCTCTGCGTGGCCATGGCGATCCTGCCGACGAAGGGGCTGACCTTGCCGTTCATCAGCTACGGCGGCTCGTCGCTGCTGGTGAACGCGGTCGCCGCGGGGCTCCTGCTCAGCATCAGCAGATCGCGGCGGATGGCGCCCGCGGTGGACGAGGCGGCGATGAGGGAGCCGCTGCCGAGCGCGTCGGCGGTGGTGATGGCCTCGGCCAGCGAGGGGGCGCCTTGACGACGATCGTGATCGCGGGCGGCGGCACCGGCGGGCACGTCTTCCCGATGGTGGCAGTCGGTGACGCGCTGCGCGCCATGGGATCCGCCGGGAGCGCCGAGCGCGCGGCGGGCGAGGTGCGCGTGGTGTACGTGGGGACGGCCCGCGGCATCGAGGTCCAGGTGATGGGCGGTCGCGGCGACACGCTGGAGCTGCTCGAGATCTTGCCGCTGCGCGGCGGGGGCGCGCGGGGGTTCGCGCGCGGTGCTGCCGCGGCGGCGCGGGCGCTCCCCGAGGCGCGTCGCCTCATCCAGCGGCTCGATGCGCGCGCGGTGCTGTCGCTCGGTGGGTACGCGGGTGGGCCTGCGGCGCTCGCGGCGCGCTCGCTCGGGATCCCCATCACCATCCTGGAGCCGAACAGCGTGCTCGGTCTGTCGAACCGGCTGCTCGTGCCGTTCGTGGCGCGGGCGTACATCAACTTTCCGGAGACGGCGCGCGGGCTCCGCGCGAGCACGGTGCGTCGCTTCGGGGTGCCGCTCCGGCGCGCGTTCTCCCGGGCACCTTACGGGGCGCGCGCGGGGAAGCTGTCGCTCCTCGTGCTCGGCGGGAGCCAGGGCGCGGTGGCGCTGAACCAGACGCTCCCGCGGGCGCTTGCGCGCTGTCGCGCGGATGGCCTCGACGTGGAGATCGTGCACCAGACTGGCAAGGCGCGCGAGGCGGAGGTGCGCGCGCTCTACGCGGAGCTGGGGATCGAGGCGCACGCGCGCGTGGTGCCGTTCATCGACGACATCGCCGCGGCGCTCGCCGCAGCGGACGTGGTGGTGGCGCGTTCGGGCGCCTCCACGGTGGCGGAGCTCTGCGCGGTCGGCAGGCCGGCGATCCTGATCCCGTACCCGTTCGCGGCCGACGATCACCAGATGAAGAATGCGCGCTCGGTCGAGCGGGTGGGCGGCGCGCTCGCGCTCGCGCAGTCCGAGGCGAGCGAGGCGCGGATCGCCCAGGAGATCGCCGCGCTCGCCGGGGATCCCGGCAGGCGGGAGCGGATGGCCGAGGCCGCAGCGACCCTCGGCGCGCCGGACGCCGCGCAGCGCGTCGCGGAGGATCTCCTGGCGCTCGCGAGGGCCGCCGAGGAGAGGCCACGCGCCTGGTTCGCGGGTCGCGGTGGTCGCGAGGATCGTGGGGGCAGGTCCGAGCGCGCCGCCGTTGCAGAGGAGAGAGCTTGATGTTTCGTGGTCGTGTTCGTCACATCCATTTCGTGGGCATCGGCGGGATCGGGATGAGCGGTCTCGCGGAGATTCTTCGCTCGCTCGAGTTCGAGGTCTCCGGCTCCGATCTCAAGGAAGGATCGACGACCAAGCGCCTGCGCTCCCTCGGTGTGCGGGTGGACGTCGGCCACGGGCCCGCGAACGTGCGCGGCGTCGACGTGGTGGTGTATTCGAGCGCGGTCCACCCGGACAACCCCGAGCTGCAGGAGGCGAAGGCGCTCGGGATCCCGGCCATCGCCCGGGCGGAGATGCTGGCCGAGCTGATGCGGGTGAAGTACGGCGTCGCCATCGCCGGCTCGCACGGCAAGACCACCACGACGTCGCTCGTGGCGACCGTGCTGCACGCGGCGGGGCTCGATCCGACGGTGGTGGTGGGCGGGAGGATGGAGGCGCTCGGATCGAACGCGCGCCTCGGAGCCGGGGATCTGCTCGTCGCCGAGGCGGACGAGAGCGATGGATCGTTCCTGCGCCTCACGCCGACGGTCGCGGTGGTCACCAACATCGATCCAGAGCACCTCGACCACTACGGGTCGCACGAGAAGCTCAAGGATGCGTTCGTGGAGTTCGCGATGCGCGTCCCGTTCTACGGGCTCGCGGTGCTGTGCCTCGATCACCCGCACGTGCAGGATCTCCTGCCGCGCATCCCGCGGCGGCACGTGACGTACGGTCTGTCGCCGCAGTCGGACTACTCGGCGCGGGGCATCCAGTTCCGCGGCCTGGAGACCAGCTTCAACGCGTACCGGCGCGGCTCGCCGCTCGGGGGCTTCACGGTGCGGATGCCGGGCGCGCACAACGTGCTGAACTGCCTCGCCACCATCGCGGTGGCCGACGAGCTGGAGGTGCCGCTCGACGTGACGAAGCAGGCGCTCGCCACGTTCGGCGGCGTGGCGCGGCGCTTCACGGTGCTCGGCACCTTCGGCGGCGTGACGCTCGTCGACGACTACGGGCACCACCCCGCGGAGATCCGCGCGACCATCGAGGCCGCGCGGCGCGCGTACCCGGGCGAGGACCACCGGATCGTGGTGGTGTTCCAGCCGCATCGCCACAGCCGCACCCGCGACCTGTTCGACGAGTTCACGCGCGCGTTCAACCTGGCCGACATCCTGGTGATGACCGAGATCTACGGGGCAGGGGAGCACCCCATCCCGGGGGTGAGCGGGGAGCGGCTGCTGCAGTCGGTGCGCGAGCACGGGCACCACGACGCGACGTTCGTGGCCGACAAGGCGGAGCTGCCCGAGGTGCTGGAGCGGGTGGTGCGGCCGGGTGACGTGGTGATCGCGCTCGGCGCTGGCGACGTGAACCTCTCGGTGCGCGCGCTCCGGGAGCGGCTCGAAGCCCGCGGGAATCGAGCGGCGCTGGCAGGAGGAGGAGAGCCATGAACGCTGGTCGTCGTTCGAGCGCGCCGCCGCCGCCGAACCGGAGGATCGCGCCTGCGCCCGAGGCACCCGCGCCGAAGGCGAACACGCGCAAGGGGGACTCGGTGCCGCCGGTGAAGCGGGGGACGACGTCCGCGTCACCGTCCTCGCCGCCGCCGAACGATCGGCGCGCGTCGTCTCCGGAGGACTCACCCGCGCCGCCGGCGACGAGCGTCTCGGTCCGGCCTCCGGGGCGGACCGGCGCGGCCGCGCCGCCCGTGAAGAAGGCGCCGAGCTTGCCGCGGGGGCTGCGCTGGCTGCAGCTCCTCGCGGGCGTGGTGGTGGTCGTCGCCGCGTCGATCGGCGTGGGGTGGGGCGCGCGCCGCTACGTCATGTCGAGCCCGCGCTTCGCGATCCGCACCGTGCTGATCGAGGGCGAGCAGCGGCGGAGCGCGCAGCAGGTCGCGGACGCGGGCGCCATCGCGGTGGGCAAGAACATCTTCACGCTCGACCCGGCCATGGCGGGGGCGGCCATCGCGGCGGATCCCTGGATCGAGAAGGCCACGGTGACGCGGCGCCTGCCGTCGACCATCCACGTCGCGGTGGTCGAGCGCGAGGCGCGCGCGCTCGTGGCGATCGGCGGTGATCTCTACCTGGCCACGCGTGACGGCGATCTGTTCAAGCAGCGCGTGGACGACGATCCGGCGGACCTCCCCGTGGTGACGGGCATCACGCCCGAGCACGTGGCGCGCGATCGTCCGGGCGTGGTGCTCTCCGTGCGGCGCACCCTCGACGTGCTCGACGACATCGACAGGTCGGGCATCTCGCGGCGCTACCCCGTCGAGGAGCTGCACGTCGAGAAGGATGGAACCCTGGTTTTCATCCTCGGCAAGGAGGCCATCGCGCTCCACCTCGGTAGTCCACCGTACCGCGACAAGATCGCCCAGGCGGCGCAGGTCCTGAACGAGCTCGCGCGCCGCAAGGCCAATGCTTCGGTGATTTTCCTCGATAGCGAGGCTCATCCCGAGCGGGTCGTGGTGAGGATGCGATGAGAGGCGCGACCAAAATTTGTCCGTATCGCGTAGGCCATGTCAGCGTCCCCCCTGCCCGATACGGGACCGGCCCTGAGCGCCTCGGAGGAGATCCCGAGATGCCGCGGAAAGGGCCGCTCCCGGGCGTGATTTCCCGCCGAGCATGAGGGTTGTGCACGCGATGAAGAGCCGGATGGAGACGACCGAGATTGTTGTGGGCCTGGACATCGGGACCACGAAGGTCTGCGCCGTCGTGGGTGAGGTCGACGCAGACGGGATCACCATCCTCGGGGTGGGGAACGTCCCGTGCCGCGGCCTCCGCAAGGGGGTGGTGAGCAACATCGACTGGACGGTTCGCTCGATCACCGAGGCCATCGAGGCCGCCCAGACCATGGCCGGCGTCGAGATCCGCACGGTGTACGCGGGCGTGGCCGGCAGCCACATCCGGTGCCAGAGCTCGGACGGCGTCGCTGCCATCTCCGGTGGCGAGGTCACCCGGCTCGACGTGGAGCGCGTGCTCGAAGGCGCGCGCGCCATCCCCGTGGACGCCGATCGTCAGATCCTCCACGTGCTCCCGCGCGAGTTCACCGTCGACAACCAGGATGGCATCCGGGACCCGGTGGGGATGAGCGGGGTGCGGCTGGGGACGAAGGTGAACCTGATCACCGCCGCGACCTCCTGCGTGCAAAACGTGGTCCGCTGCGCCGAGCGCTGTGGTCTCACGGTTGCAGACGTGGTTCTGGAACCCGTGGCGAGTGCAGAGAGCGTACTGTCCGAGGACGAAAAGGAGATCGGTGTCGCGCTGATCGACATCGGCGGTGGTACGACGGATCTCCTCCTCTACGTCGACGGCGGCATCGCGCATGCAAGCGTGATCCCGGCGGGCGGGAACAACGTGACGGCGGACATCGCGGCGGGCCTGCGCACCCCGATGGGCGAGGCGGAGCGGCTGAAGCGCAATTTTGGATGCGCGCTCGGACGCATGGTGGGTGACGAGGAGGAGATCGAGGTCCCGGGTGTCGGCGGACACCCGCCACGGCGGACCGCACGACGCGTACTTTCGGATATCATCGAGCCTCGCGTGGAGGAGATCTTCGCGGTGATTCGCAAGCGCATCGAAGACACCGGCCTGCTCGAGCAGCTCTCCGCGGGCGCGGTGCTCACGGGTGGCGGGGTGCTCATGGAGGGCATGACCGAGTTCGCCGAGGAGATCCTCGGGATGCCGGTGCGCCTCGGGGTCCCGGTGGGGGTGCGCGGGATCACCCAGCTCGTGGCCGGACCTCAGTACGCGACGGGTGTGGGGCTCGTGCAATACGGGGCCAACGCGCTCGCGCAGGCCCGGGCGCTCACGCCGCCGCCGCCCGAAGTTGCGCGAATGGATGGACGCCGCGACAGAATCAAGGAATCACGTCGCGAGGTGCGCGAGGCTTCGCGTGAGGTGCTGCGTGACGCTTCCGATGACACCAGGATCGAAAAGAAGTCCGGGGGGAGGTTCTGGAGCTGGCTCCGTGCTGCTTTCTGAGCATGACGGAGCATTCAAAAGTTGTTAGGAGAGGTCGGCTTCGACCGGCCCCGTTCAAGGTTCACGAGAGACAGCGTCAAGGCGATGAAGCATCCCTTGACTGCGCGTCCGGCGCGAGGCGAAGAGCCCCCGCGCCCCTGAGAGAGCAATCGAGTGCCCGCGAGGCGGCGGGCAGAGCGGCTGCACGCACATCCCCCGGGAGGATTTCATGACTTTCTCCATCGAGTTCGCCCCTGAACACGCCGGCTACGAGGCCCGCATCAAGGTCAT
This sequence comes from Chondromyces apiculatus DSM 436, assembly GCF_000601485.1. GTDB lineage: Bacteria > Myxococcota_A > Polyangia > Polyangiales > Polyangiaceae > Chondromyces > Chondromyces apiculatus. The sequence goes on along the minus strand of NZ_ASRX01000061.1, from coordinate 24,709 downwards.
CGGTTGCGGCGGTTCCGGCGGCAACGCGGTCAACACGATGATGAACTTCGGCCTGGAGGGCGTGGAGTTCATCGTCGTCAACACCGATGCGCAGGCGCTCGGCGCGAGCCTCGCTCCGACGAAGATGCACATCGGTCAGAGCGTGACGCGCGGCCTCGGCGCCGGCGCCGACCCCGAGAAGGGCCGCAAGGCGGCGCTCGAGGACGTGACCCGGATCAAGGAAATGATCTCGGGCGCGGACATGGTCTTCGTCACCGCCGGCATGGGCGGCGGCACGGGCACCGGCGCCGCCCCGGTGATCGCGCAGCTCGCCCGTGAAGAGGGGTGCCTCACGGTCGGCGTCGTCACGAAGCCGTTCTTCTTCGAGGGGAAGCAGCGTGCCCGGCGCGCGGAGCTCGGCCTGGCGATGCTCGCGGAGCACGTCGACACGCTGATCACCATCCCCAACCAGAAGCTGCTCTCGCTCGGTGACGAGGATCTCTCGTTCGTCGAGGCGTTCCGGAAGGCCGACGAGGTGCTGTACCAGGCCATCAAGGGGATCAGCGACCTCATCACCCAGAACGGCATCGTCAACGTCGACTTCGCCGACGTGAAGACCGTGATGTCGAACATGGGCCGCGCCCTCATGGGGACCGGCTGCGCCAAGGGTCAGGGCCGCGCGCGCCTCGCCGCGGAGATGGCCGTCAGCTCCCCGCTGCTCGACGACATCTCGGTCGAGGGCGCGACGGGGGTCCTCATCAACATCGTCGGCGGGCCCGACATGCGGATGAAGGAGATCGAGGAGGCCGCGACCCTGGTGCAGGAGCAGGCGCACGAGGACGCGAACATCATCTTCGGCGCGACCATCGACGAGAGCATGGGCGACATGATCAAGGTGACGGTCATCGCGACCGGCTTCGATCACCCCGTCGTCGAGGTGCCGCAGCAGTTCGCGTCGTCGTCCGTGGGCCGCGGCAGCGCGCACGCGCTCTCCCCGATCGCGGCGTCGACTGCGCCGATGTCGGCGCGCACCAGCGTGAGCGCGCCTCCGATGACCCAGCGCCCGCAGAGCCGTGAGGATGTCGCCTTCCCGACCAGCCGCAGGCCTGCAGCGCCGCCGGTGCCGTCGCAGGCAGGCGCGGCTGGCGGCGCGCGGGACCGGTCGAGCTTTGTCCCGCCCCTCGATGGTGACTGGGACACCCCCACCTTCCAGCGTCGCGGCCAGTGAGGCTCACCTGACGCAACGCAGCGTTGACTTCGGCGTGCTGCGACTTATCGTCTGGCGCGGCTCCTCATCTCTCCTCTGCCGCGGCGCCCTGACGCCGCGATCTGGCCGCCCATGAGTGAAAAGCGCGATTACTACGAAATCCTTGGCGTTGCGCGCGACGCCTCTCCCGACGACATCCGCAAGGCGTACCGACAGCTCGCCCTGAAGCACCACCCGGACCGGAACCCCGGGGACAGCGCCGCCGAGGCTTGCTTCAAGGAAGCCACCGAGGCCTACGGCGTCCTGTCCGATGCCGACAAGCGCGCTCGCTACGACAAGTTCGGGCACGCTGGCCTGGAGGGCGGGGGCGGGTTCGACGGCGACATCTTCTCCCACTTCCAGGACATCTTCTCCGAGTTCTTCGGGGGGATGGGCGGTGGTGGTGGCAGGGGTCGCCGTGGCCCCGCGCGTGGTCAAGACGTGCGCGTGCAGCAGCGGCTCACGCTGAAGGAGGCGCTGGTCGGCTGCAAGCGCGAGGTCCTCCTGCGCACGCCGTGGCCTTGCGAGGAGTGCAGCGGGACGGGCGCCAAGCCCGGGACGAAGCGCAAGACGTGCGGCACGTGCAACGGTCAGGGGCAGGTCTCGACTGCGCGCGGCTTCGTGATGTTCTCGCAGACCTGCCCCGAGTGCAGCGGTGAGGGGTCTGTCGTGAAGACGCCCTGCTCTGCCTGCAAGGGCGCGGGTGCGGTGGACAAGTCACGGAAGGTGGTGGTCACCTTTCCCGCGGGCATCGACGGTGGTCAGCGCTTGCGGGTTCCCGGTCAAGGCATGCCGGGCGCGCAGGGGGCACCTCCTGGTGACCTGTACGTCGACGTGGATCTCCTCCCGGACGACCGCTTCGAGCGGCATGGCTCGGATCTCGTCTACCGGCTGCAGATCCCGTTCGTCAGCGCGGCGCTCGGCACCTCCATCGAGGTGGAGCTTCCCGACGAGAGCAAGGTCGACGTGGTGGTGCCCGCAGGGACCCAGCCCAATGACGTCATCACCCTGAGGAACAAGGGAGTGACGAAGCTCGACGGCCGTGGCGAGGGTCGCGGGCGGGGCGCGCTGCAGGTGCTCGTGCAGGTCGAGGTGCCCAAGGAGCTGAGCGCGGCGGCGAAGGACCTGCTTGAGAAGTTCCAGCACGAGCTGGCGAAGAGCGACAAGCGCGGTGCGAAGAGCGCCTGAAGCGGGCACGAGCCTCCATCGACTTACCGCGTCATCCCCATCCAGGCGCCTGCGCAGGCGAGGCCGAAGGCGATGGGGGCGAAGGCGATCGCGAAGACCACGGCGATGGGGGCGGCGAGGCCGAGCAGCACGAGGGAGCCCACGATGGCGAGTGCGGCGGCGATTGCGGGTTCGAGCACGCTGCGTGTCGCGGATGCGCGCGCCACCAGGTAGCCGGCGACGGGGAACGCGAGGAGCGCGGCGCCTCCGATGAGCGCCAGGGGCACCATCGCCTGGGTGTTCGCTTCGGCCCGATCCACGGCGGCGAAGTCGATGCCCAGGTAGTGTCCCAGGGCCACGCTCCCGACGAGCATCGCGGTGAGCACGCCTGTGGTGACCAGCGCTCCGAACACGATCCAGGTCAGCGTCACCGGACGCTCCGTCCGCCGCAGTGCTGCCCGCACTGCGCCGATCGACGGAGGCGCGATGCTGCTCAGCAGACGCCGCACCCGTGGATCGGACGGGAGCTGGTCGCGGCGCAGCAGATCCTGCGCGGCGGACAGCGCGATCCCGCCGACGGCGACCAGGATTGGCAGCGCGCCCAGCATGGCGATGGGCGCGCGTGCGTAGACGAGGTGGTCGTAGACGCCGTTGAACAGCGTCGCCGCGAGCCAGGTCGCGTTGAACCAGCGCCCCCCGATCCGGTGACGCCGGTCCCGTCCGAGCGCGTATCCCCACGCTGCCGCGAACGCCACGTGCCCGGGCACGGCCATCAGCACCCGCACCATGTCGACGGATGGCAGCGCGCGCCCCCACAGGAACACCGCGTTGTGCGCCGTCACGAACCCGAGGGCTGCGGTGGAGGCGTAGAGGATCCCGTCGATGGGCGCCGCCAGCTTGCGCGTGCGCACGAGCGGCGTCACGGCGGCGACCTTGAGCGCCTGCTCGATGGGGGCGGCCACCAGGATTGCGTACACCAGCGTGGCCACGTCCATGGCGCGCGCGTGGCGATCGAGCCCGGCCCACCGCATCAGCAGACCTTCGAGGAGCGCCGCCGGCACGAACGCCAGCGCCCCGAGTGCCGCCGCGGCGAGCGCCGCCGTGAACCTGCGCGCGCCGCCGCGGACGCGCCGCAGCAGCAGGAACCACACCACGGCGGGTGCCGCGACCGCGACGAGCCCGAGGATCAGCGAGAGGGCGCTCAACGGTCGCGCGGTTCCGATCAGAGGTGCAGCCCGATGACGGCCGTGATCGCGAGTGACGAGCCGTAGCTCGTGCCATCCGCGCTGAGTGCAGCCGCGCGGCTCTGCTCCGGGTCGCTCCCCGGATCTTCCTGGACTGCGGCCAGCTCGCTCGGGGAGAGCCCGGGGCGCGTCATCCCGAGCAGCTCACCGCTCACGTTCGCGCCGATCGACAGCGCGGGCAGCACGTAGACATCGAGCCCTCCGCCGACCCGCCCGTAGAACCCCCGGATGCGCACCGCGTCCTCGGCGCCCTGGATCGCGCTCGACACGTTCCCGAGTGCCGCGTACCCGAAGCCCAGATCGAAGTGCGGATCGAGCCGGCCGATGGGGATGTGCACGCCGAGTTCCCCGCCCAGGCTGAAGAGCTGCCAGTCGCTGAAGAACCCAGCCCGCGCGCGCGCGCCGAGCGTCAGCACGAACAGCCGCAGCCCGAGCCCGGCGCCGACCATCGCCCCGCTCGCCGAGCTCGCCGTGAGTCCTGCCGTCAGCTCCTCCTCGTTCACCGAGAACGTCGTGAGCCCCACGTGCTGGAAGCCGCCTTCCACGTTCAGGTAGAAGAACTCCAGCCCGCGGCCCGAGTCGTCCTTCTTGGCGTCGTCGAGGCGCTGCTCCGTGGTGCTCGGCGGCGTCACCGGCGTGAGCGGTGGCTCCTGCATGGGAGGGGGAGGCGCCAGACCGCCGGCTTGCATCGAGGGATCGTAAGGGTTCGGGGCCGCCGTCGGCGCCGGTGAGGCCTCCGGGCCCATGCCTGTACCGCCTGCAGGCGCCACGGGCTGCGCGGGCTGCGCATGGGCCTCCGACGACGCCACCACCCCGAGCAGACCGAGCGTCAACGCGCCCAGCCGGATCGAGGCACACTGCACGCGACGCTTGATCATGTCTCGTCCTCCTCCGAGCGCGAACTCTCGCCGGGGTCCACAGCCGGACCGGGGATCCGGTAGCTCCCGTCCAGCCACCTGCCGAGATCCAGGAGCTTGCACTGCGGCGAGCAGAAGGGGAACGCAGGGTTCTCCGCGGGCGGAGCGGCTGGCTTCCCGCACTGGGAGCACCTGGACGTCGAGCGCACTTCCATTCCCGTACCCTAGCGCGCGGACCCGCGTGCTGACCACGCCCGGCAACAATCCCGCGCAATCCCCTGCACTCCGGAGACGACCCGGCCATCTGGCGCGTCTCAACCAGGCGGTCTCGCCCCCGACACGGCAGCGCGGATCACCCGCAGCCGCACCTCGACCCGCTTCCCTGCCATGGGCACGAACGAGGCTTCCCCGCGCCCTTCCTGGAACTTCCACGCCAGCGCGTCGGGGGCTGCGGCTTCGCCCGTCTCGATGACCTCCGCGCCCAGCTCCAGGGTCTGCGAACCTGCCGACACCTCGCCGCCCTGCACGGCGAACACGCCGGCTCCGAGCATCGCCAGGGTCCGCTTCATCAGCCCCTCGAAGTGGGGTGCGGGCTTCGCTCCCTCCGCCTTCCAGCCCGACACCCGCCCCGCGGCGTCGATCTCCACCACGACCCGCGCCGTCCCCGCGATCCCTGCGGGCAGCGCGCGCCAGACAGGATCCGTCTGACATGCCGGCGGGATCGCCCGCGTGAACGCCCGCCCCAGGCTGCGCGTGCCGTTGACCCCCTCCGCGCCAAACTGCCCGCGATCCCCGCCCGAGTGCGCCTCGCCACCGTCGCGCCCTGCAGGCTGTCCGGCGTTCGCGCTCGACACCTTGGCAGGAGCGGGCTCGTTCTCCTGCGTCGTCCCTTGAGCCTTCTCCTGCGCGCGCACCTTGGAGCGTCGCTTCTCCCGCTCTGAGACGGCCTCTGCCGACCGAGGCGCCTCCGCGTAGGGGTCGTCCTCCGGCTTGGCCACCTCCGGCTTCGCCTTCACCTCGGCCGGCTTCACCGCTTCAGGCTTCGCCTTCGGTGTAGCCTCTTTCGGAGGTTGCGGTTGTGGCGCTGCGGTCGCTCGCGGCGCTGCTGGCTCCGGCCTGGGCGCGGGCGGGCTCGGGTCCGGCTCTGCAGGGACGGCCGGGTCTGCAGGTGCTGCAGGGGCCGGAGTGACGATCGCGGGGGCTGCCTTTGCTGGCGCCGCCTCCGTCACCTCCACCTCCACCTCGTGCACGTCGCCCGCCCCTGGCAGCGCCGCCGTGGTTCCCACCCACAGATCCGCGGGCTCGTTCGGCGGCTGCGCGTGCGCGTGGGCTCCCCCACCCGTGGCCGTGCGGAAGGCGCTGAACAGCGCCGCATGCACCAGGACCGACAGCACGAGCGCCGCCACCGAGGCCCCGGGCCTCCGCTCACCCCCGGCGGCTGACAGCACTGGTGGTTTGCGCATGGCATCGCGCATCGCGGGCATCTCCAGGTAGGCGTTGCCGGTGGTCACCGATTCTGCCAGACACCGGCCTCGCCATCCCGTTCCCGGGATCCTGACACGCCCCCCGGTCGCTGCCCATCCTTCATGAAGATCCTCGCCCTCTCCACCTCCACTCCCCGCGGCAGCGTGGCCCTTCTCGACGTCGAGCACAGCGATCACGGCAAGCACGGCGAGCGCGTCCTTGCCTCGATGAGCTACGACGACCTCCATGGCCACGCCGAGCGGATCATCTCCGCCATCGAGGAGACCCTCGCCGCGGCAGGCGCGACCCGCGCCGACATCCAGGCCCTTGCCTGTGACATCGGCCCTGGCTCCTTCACCGGCGTCCGCGTGGCCGTCGCCACCGTGAAGGGGATCGCCCTCGCCCTCGCCACCCCGGCCGTGGGCGTGATCTCGCTCGAAGCCATGGCCGCCGCGGCCTTCGCCTCGGCCGCAGCCCCGGGGGACCTCGTGGTCCCGGTCATCGACGCGAAGAAGGGCGAGCTCTTTCTCGCCGTCTACGACGCCCCGCATGCCCCCCCGCGCGTTGCACCTCGCCACCTCGCGCGCGACGAGGTCCCCGCCGCGCTCGCCGCGCTCGCAGAGGGAGCACGGGTCGTCGTCGTCGGGGTGGTCGCCGAGGAGCTGCCCGCCCTCCGGCCTCACCTCGCACAGGGCCCGGGCCTCGGCCTCCCCGACGCCTCCTGGATCGGCCGGCTCGCGGCCGAGAGGCTCGCGCGCGGGCCTTCCAGCCGCGAAGACCTCGACGCCGCCGCCATCGAGCCCCTGTACGTGCGCGCGCCCGACGCGAAGCCAGCCCAGCCGGGATATGCTCCCCCGCGATGACCTCTCGCCCCCCTGAGAACCGAGGCGACAAGGAGCCCGAACCCCAGGCCGGTGCCGCGCGCCCCAACGCTCCCCAGCCGGCAGGAAGTGCAGCTCCCGCGCCCCCGGCCCCTGCCCGACGTACCCTGGCGCCCCCCGACCTCCAGCGCTCATCCGCCGACCAGCCCGCAGCACCTGTCCCGCCGGTGGCGTCCGCGCCGCCGCCGCGTCTCCCGCCGAACCCGCTGCCGCCCCGCGTGTCGCCCACGGCGCCCTTCGGTGTGAGCGGCGCGCCTGGCGCCCCCGATCCCGAGCGCCTGCGGACCCGCTTCGGCCGCAACTTCGCCGCCGGCGAGGTCATCTTCCGCGAGGGAGATCCCGGCACCGAGTCCTTCCTCATCGAGGAGGGGCGGGTGCGCCTCATCAAACGGGTGCGCGGCGCCGAGCGGAGCCTGATGGTCCTGAAGAGCGGCGACCTGCTCGGCGAGTCCGCGCTGCTCGCGGGCGTGCCGCGCTCGTCCACCGCCATCGCGCTCTCTCCGGTGGTCGCGCTCGCCCTCGATCAGGCGACGCTGAAGAGCCTCCTCGACAACCACCCCGCGGTGGCGCTGCGCATCGTGAAGCAGCTCGTCGCCCGCCTGCGCGACGCGGAGGATCAGATCGAGAGCATGATGCTCTCCGACACCCAGTCGAAGGTCGTCAACGCGCTCCTCAAGCTCTCGCAGCAAGCGCGTGACGAGGGTGGAGGCGGCGCCATCTCGTTCTCCGTCTCGCCCATGGAGCTGTCCATCCGCGTCGGTCTCGACGTCGACACCGTGAAGCGCGCCGTGCAGCAGCTCCGCGAAGGGCAGTACCTGCGCGTCTCCGACGAGCGGCTCGAGATCCCCGACCTCGACGCGCTCCGCCGCCTCTACCACCTGCTCGGCGTGAAGGACGAGATCCGCGGCGATTCGTGAGCACCACGGTGGGGCTGCGCGGGCTCGCGACGACGTGACGTTGATAGAAACAGAGGCTCAGACAAGCTTACTTCTGCGCGGGCGCGGACGGAACAGACAGCTCAAGACGCATCGCGCAAAGCGTCATTCCAGGCAGATTCGCAGGTTGACTGAACTGTTGCCCTGGTTTACTCAGGGGGTCCCTGAGGCCGAACCCATGGCCATTCCGGCCATGACGCCACACCGCGTCGTGGTCCCGATGCTGCGGAAGCAGCAAAAGCGCGGTGGAACCGCCGAGTGACCCGATGATGAGGACCGGAGCTGCATGACGCACGAGCGAGGACCTGCACGAAAAGGGCGAGCGCGCGCGACCGCGTCCGCCCTCGTGCAGACACCGTCCTCGCGGCGGGTGTCCTCGCGGCGGTTGTCTTCGCGGCGGTCCAGCGTGACGGTCGGCGCCGCGTTCGGGTTGATGTTCGGGTTGACGCTCGGATCCGGCTGTGCAGCCGCGCAGCCCGGCGGGGTAGGAGACGAGCAACGCTCGCTCGCCGAGTACGACCTCGCCCGCGACGCCTTCCAGAACGGCCGCCTCCGCGAGGCCCTGGCGCACATCGAGAAATCGCTCGATCTCGACGAGGAGAACGCGGACGCCGCGCACCTCGGCGCGCTGGTGATGCTCATGTTCTGCGCCTCCGACGCGCGCTCCAGCGACTGCCGCTTCGACGAGGCGGAGCGCATGGCCCGCCGCGCCATCGAGATCCGCCCGGAGATGCGCGACGCCAAGAACACCCTCGGCGTCATCCTCGTGCACGAGGGTCGCTACGACGACGCGATCGGCGTCCTCAAGCCCCTCGCCGAGGACATCCTCTACGCTTCCCCCGAGAAGTCCTGGGGCAACCTCGGCTGGGCCTACCTCATGAAGGGCAACGCCGATCTCGCCATCGACGCGCTCCAGCGCGCGATCGCGGCCCAGCCCCTCTTCTGCGTGGGTCACTACCGCCTCGGCCTCGCCTACGAGAAACGGGGCGAGCTTCAGCTCGCGCGGGAGGCCTTCACGGCCGCGGTCGAGACCGAGCAGCCCGAGTGTCAGCGGATGCAGGACGCCTTCGAAGCGAGGGCCCGCGTGGTTGCACGGGAAGGCCAGCGCGACGAGGCGAGGGCCGATCTCGAGCGGTGTCGAGAGCTTGCATCCTCGACCCCGGCAGGTCAGCGTTGCGCCGCGCTCTTGCGCGCACCATGACCGGAGAGCACTTTGCCTCCCCCGGGAGGCCGTCACGGAGCTTGGAAGAACTTGAGGGGAATAAGCCAGGTGATGGAAGCACGATGATGGGTGAACTGGGATGGACTCGATCGGCCGCTACCTGAGGCGCACCCGTGAGGCCCGGGCGATGAGCGTGGAGGAAGTCTCCCGCGCCACGCGCATCCCCGTGATCTCGATCGAACGGATCGAGGCGGATCATTTCGACGATCTCCCCGGGGAGGTCTTCGTCCGCGGCTTTCTGAAGGCGTATGCGAGGGCCGTCGGGCTCGCGATGGACGACGTCCTCGCCAGGTACACCGCGAGCCGTCGCGTGGCGCTGGTGACGCCGATGCCCATCTCGGCACCCGCGCGCAGGTCCCAGGGCAAGCGCTTCGGCGTGGCCATCGCGTTCGTGCTCCTCCTCATCCTCTTCACGCTGGCGCTGAGCATCGTGCTCCGTCCCCGCGGCCACGACATGCCCCCGGAGCTCGCCTCCCGGGACGTCGCTCCCTCCGGTATCTCGCACCTGACCTGAGGGCCAAATTTTCTCCGGTCGCTCCGGCTGAACCCCATGGCCCGCCCCCTCCGCCGCAGGGCCGAGCGCCTCCGCACCTCCGCGCTGCTCCTCCGGCGCGTCCCCGTCGGCGAGGCCGACCTCATCGCCACCTTCTTCACCGAGGAGCGCGGTCTCCTCGCCGCCGTGGCCCGCGGCGCCCGTCGCTCCACCAAGCGCTTCGGGGGCCTCGAACCGATGCACCTGCTCCGGCTCGAACTCGATGAGCGCGCGGGTGCCGACCTCGCCGGGCTCGTCGAAGCCTCCATCGAACGCCCACGCCTTCACCTCACCGCCGATCTCCCGCGCCTCGACGCCGCCGGCCGCGCCTTGCGCTGGGTGCGCGACATCACCCCCGCCCACATCGCCGAGCCCGACGTCTGGCGCGAGCTGAACCGCCTCCTCGACGAACTGGACACCCCGCCCGGCGCGCCTACCTCACCCGAGCACCCCCCGCTCACCCCCGACGCCGTCCTCGTCGTCGCCGGCCTTCGCTTTCTCAACGCCTTCGGCTGGGGCCTCGATCTCGGCCGCTGCGTGCGCTGTGGCCGCACCTGTGATCCAGGCACCTCCGCCTACGCCGACCCTGCCCGCGGCGGCCTCGTGTGTCGCGCCTGCGGCGGCGGGCGCCTTCTCCTTCGCGCCGAGCTTCGCGAACGCCTCGCCGATCTCGCCAGCGGCGGCGAAGGAGCCATCGCCCCCGACGACCTCCGCACCGCCCTCGATCTCGTCGAGGGCGCCCTCACCGCCCACGCTAGCGGCGGCGCCGGCACCTGAGAACATCGCCTCGACTCAGGCCGCGCTCAGGCGGCGCGTTGTCCCCAGTAGCGCGTCACTGCGCGCGGGAACGTCCCCGTCCCCTCGACCTCCACGAACGGCCGCCCTGGCGCGCCTCGCGGGAACGAGAAGCTCCCCGTGTTCGCGTAGCGCTCTCCCAGCGCCTCCTTGTGGGTGTGACCGAACACCACGAGCCGCGCCCCGGTCGCCTCGGCGACTCCCGCCGCGCTCGTCGCCAGCCGCTCCGTCACCGTCCCCGCGTAGCGGTTGTGACCCGCTGCCCAGCTCACCGCCATCGCCATCGCCCCGCCTGCGAGCGCTGCCGCGCCCACCCCCCGCTTGCCGAGCGCCATCGCCGTCGCGCCTGCGCCGAGGGACAGCGTCGCCAGCACCCGATCGAAGTACAGCCGCGAGAACGTCCGCGCCACGCTCTCCATCGTGGGCGTCGCCGACAGCCCGAGCAGCGCGTCTGCGACCTCGCGCCCCACGCCTGCCGCCTCTGCGAACCGCGCCACGCGCGCGTCGGCCCCCTCTGCCTCACCTCGGTCCTGGTAGAACGGCCCGCTCTGCAGCACCGCCCCGATTGCCGCGTGGAAGTAACGGTAGATCACGTACGGCGCGCGTGGCCCGTACCAGGTGAACGCCGACAGGAATAGCTTGAGCGGCGTCTGATCGTTGGCCTGCAAGTACCGGTGCGCGCCCGTCGGGGCGATGAACTCCTCGACGAAGTGCACCCCGAGACTCCGCTGCCCCGACACCAGCGGGTGCGCTGGCGCATTGTCGGGGTCGTAGAGATGACCGTGCTCGATGTGCAGCCCGCCCTCCCGGAAGAACCAGGGCGTCGTCCGCACCCGCCCCTGCGCCTCCCGCGAGAGCCCCAGCGCGCTGGACAGCTCCCCCCCGAACCCATCGTCCCCCACCTCCGCGTCGTGGTTGCCGCCCACGAGCCACAGCTCCCCCCCGCGATCCACGTGCTCCGCGAGCGCCGCCCGCACCACCGCGTGCACACCCAGCGCCTCGCGGAGCGCCTTGGGCCGAGGCATCCCGGGCGCCTCCGACGACAGATCGAACAGGTCGCCCGCGAACACCACCCGCGCCCCGGCGTGGTCTGCGAGGAGCCGCGCCAGATCCTGGCTCACCTCGGGTGGTGTCCCCCTCACCAGGTGAAGATCGGCCAGCACCACCGTACGACGGTCTCCGGACACCGCTTGCGCCATGCACGACCACTGTGTCCCGAGACCCCACCCTGGCGCAACGGCGCCCGCGCCCCCGAGCCGTGCTCATGCATGCCGCTCCTCGACCTTGCGCTCTGGACCCTGGGCCGACCCTGCGCCCCTGCGCCCCTGCGTACGCCGCTTCCCGCGCGTGTCGCTGCGCGTGTCCGCCTGGGATACCATGCCGCCCGAGCCCGCTGCCCGGCGGACACCGCTCGGGAGGATCGTCGCCCTGGTGGCGCCAGCGCGTCCGCGCTTGCATCCTTCGTTCACCCCAGCGCTCATGCACCGCACCGCGCGCCCTGCCAGACCCATGCGACCTCTCCACCCTTCCCGCCGCTCCCTCGCCCACCGCGCCGCGCACTTCACGCCCCTCGTCGCCGCCCTCTGCCTCGGCGCCGTGACGGCCGGGACCGTGGGGATCGCGGGCACCGCGCACGCACAGCAGCCAGCACCGGCTGGCCGCGCGCCCACGGCCCCAGCGCCTGCTGCCAGCGCGGCGACAGGTGCGGCGGCAGGCGCTGCAGCAGATCGGGTGCGCTCCCTCATCGACCGCGGCGACTACGCCGACGCCGAGAAGGAACTCGCGCCCCTCCTCCGCGCCGGCACCGCCCGCTCCGACGCCCTGCTCTTCAAGGCCGAGATCGAGCTGCGCACCGGCCGCTACGACGAGGCCCAGAAGACCGCCACCGAGGCCTCCGGCATCAGCCTCGACGTCAAGACCTCCGCGGCCCCGCTCCGCGCCGAGGCCCTCGCCAGCGTCGGCAAGCTCGCCGACGCCATCAACGCCGTGCGCGAGGTCGAGCGCGAGGACAAGGCCCAGCGCGCGCGCCTCGTCCTCGGCGAGCTGCTCATCCGCGCCGGCCGCCGCGGCGAGGCCCGCGCCCCGCTGATGACCCTCATCGAGGACTACAACAACGACAAGATCGTCTCGAGCGACCCCGTCGGCCTGAGCATGGTCGGCCACGCCGCGCACCTCCTCCGCAGCCCGCGCGACGCCAACGACGCCTTCAACCAGGCCGAGAAGGTGGGCGGCAAGAAGCTCGTCCAGCTCCTGCTCTGGCGCGCCGACCTGTTCCTCGACAAGTACGACCCTGGCCACGCCGGCGAGGTCGTGAAGGAGGCCCTCAAGATCTCCCCCCGCGACCCGCGCGTCCGGGTCATGGCCGCCCGCGTCAAGCTCGACAACGCCATGGATTTCGGCGGCGCCCTCAGCGAGATCACCCAGGCCCTGGAGGTGAACCCGAACCTCGCCGAGGCCCAGGTGGTCAAGGCGGGCCTGCACCTGCGCGACCTGGAGATCGAGCTCGCCGACGCCGCCACCGACCGCGGCCTCAAGGTCGACCCCACGAACCTCGACCTGCTCTCGATGAAGGCCGCGATCCGCTTCCTCGCCGACGACCAGCCCGGCTTCGAGGCCGCGCGCAAGAAGGTCTTCGGCCTGAACCCCGACTACTCCGAGTTCTACCGCATCGTCGCCGAGTACGCGGAGTGGGAGCACCGCTACGACGACATCGTGCGGATGATGCAGGACGCGGTGAAGATCGACCGCTCCGACGCCAAGGCCTACGCGAGCCTCGGCTTGAACCTCATCCGCGGCGGCGACGAGAAGAACGGCGTCGAAGCCCTGGAGCGCGCCTGGGACAAGGACCGCTTCAACGTCCGCGTCTTCAACACCCTGAACCTCTACGAGAAGGACATCGCCACCTCGTACGTCACCGTGCAGGGCCAGCGCTTCTCCCTGCGCTACCACAAGAACGAGAAGGCCATCCTGGAGCGCTACGTCCCCCGCATGCTGGAGGAGGCGTGGTCCTCGATGGTGCAGCGCTACGGCTTCACCCCCAAGGTGCCCGTCGCCATCGAGCTGTACGCCGACAGCGAGCACTTCAGCGTGCGCACCAGCGGCCTCCCCAACGTGGGCATCCAGGGCGTGTGCTTCGGCCAGACCCTCGCCGCGATGAGCCCCGCCGCCGCCGAGTTCAACTGGGGCAACGTGATCTGGCACGAGCTCGGCCACGTCTTCGCCATCCAGTACTCGAAGAACCACGTCCCCCGCTGGTTCACCGAGGGCCTCAGCGAGTACGAGACCATCGTGCGCCGCCCCGAGTGGCAGCGCGAGGAGGACCCCGCCCTCTACGCCGCCTTCAAGGCCGGCCGCGTCCCCGCGGTGAACTCCTTCAACCGCGCCTTCACCCACGTCGACGACGTCTCCGACGTGACCATGGCCTACTTCGCCGCGAGCCAGATCGTGGTGTTCATGGTCGAGGAGTTCGGCTTCCCCAAGGTCGCCGCGTTGCTCCCTCGCTGGGGCAACGGTGAGCGCACCCCCGAGGTGATCCAGAACGGCCTCGGCATCTCCGCGACCGAGCTGGATCGCCGCTTCCGTGCCTGGCTCAAGCCCCGCCTCTCCCGCTACGAGAAGCAGTACGTCCCCGACCTGCACGCGCCCCCCCTCGACGACGCCCGCAAGGCCGTCCTCAAGGCCCCGCGCGACGCGAAGAAGCACGTGCAGCTCGCCCTCTCCCTCTACGCCGATGGGCAAGATCAGGAGGGCGACGCCGTCCTCGCCGAGGCCCTCCGCATCGATCCCAAGCAGCCCGATGCCCACTACATGAAGCTGCGCCTCGCCTTCGGCCAGAAGAAGCTCGACGAGGCCGACCGCATCATCACCAAGATGATCGCCGACGGCCACGACGGCTACGCCCTCCGCATGAAGGCCGCCGACCTCGCCGAGGTGAAGAAGGACCGGGTGAAGATGAAGGCCCACCTCGAAGCCGCGAACCGCTTCGACCCCTCCCAGTCCGAGCCCCTCCAGGCCCTCTACGATCTCGCCCACAAGGCCAAGGAGACCGCCGGCGAGCTCTCCGCCCTGCGCCGCCTCTCCCTCGTCGACCAGCACGACCGCCGCGTGTGGCGCCAGCTTCTGCGCCTCCTCGTCGAGCAAGGCCAGTGGGAAGAGGCCCGCCGCGTCGGCGAGAGCGCGCTCTTCGTCGACGTCGCCAGCTCCGAGACCCACCGCCTCTACGCCCGCGCCCTCGCCCGCACCGGCCACCATCTGTCCGCCATCTACGAGCTGAACAGCGCCCTCATCGCCCACCCCAAGCCCGCCGAAGCCGTGGAGATCTACGGCGAGCTGGCCAAGGCCTACGAGAAGCTGAAGCGCGACGACCTGGTGAAGCAGGCCCTCGCCCACCAGCAGGAGATCCAGAAGAGCGGCGGCACCAGCCCGAGGCCGAAGCTCCTGCCGGAGTGAGGGCGAGAGGCGGGGTGACGCCGGGGTGAGGCCCAGCAGCGCCAGGTGAGGTGCTGGGCTACTGGAGCGCTTCGGCGGCGCTCGTGGCCGTCACGGCGCGGTCGAACCAGCGCTCCAGCGTGGAGAGATCCTCGCAGCCTTCGACGAGGCTCTCCTCCGCCGCGCTGAGCCCGAGGCCGCGTCGGTTGAGCAGACGGCGCAGCCCGGAGCGAGCCTCCGTGAGGCGACCTGTCTGGATGCCTTCGTCCACGATCTCCTGCTTCAGCTCGGCATCGGCCTTGAGCACCGACTGGACGATCTGCCGCCGGCGCGCGATCCGCTCCGGATCGTCGGTCGGCGGGAAGGCGTCGAGGATCTCCTGGCTGATGGCGGTCGACATCGGAAGGAGTTCTAGCATCTGGTACACCCATGGCAGCGGGCGTCGTGCCGCCGCCCAGCGAACGAAGTCGTCGAGGGACTTGCCCGACCTGGCGAGCAGGAAAGGCAGCAACTCATCCTGGAGAGGCAAGGCGTTGGCCTCGATCCAGAGGAGCGGAAAGTGGGCGGGGCCTGCCCGGAAGCAACCGGGTCCCAGGGGATCGAGCACGTAGTCGTCCCGCAGCGACATCGGCACGTGCGGCGCCACCACCCAGAGCGGCTGCTGCCGTGGTCGCGGTGCGTCCTGCTCTGCGGCGGCCTCCACGCGCTGCACCTGCCGCGCCTGCCGCCGGAGCAACGCGCGCTCCACGGCCACGGCGTCGAGGTGATCGCGTGCCATCTTCAGCTCCACGAGCGTCTCGTCGCTGGCGAGCGCTGCGGGCCAGGGTTGCGGCAGGTGGGTGAGCGCTTCGGCGTGACGCACCACGAGCAACCCATCTGCCTGCAGCGGTCCGAGGCGGGTCTCCGGCGGGTCCTGCCACGCAGCGCCACCGTGCGTGAGGCGCTCTGTCTCCTTGGCGAACGTCTGCTTGGCGAACTGCTCGGCGCGTCCCACGAGGACCTGCGTAGCAAAGCGGATCGCGCTGCACCAGCATGTCGGCAGCACGTGAGATGCGCGAGAACATGCTTACGGAGCAGCCCTCCGAGTCATTTTGAAATGTGCGGTGGTGACGTGTTTGTGACGCCCTGAGCTGCCTGCTGAAGCTGCTTGCAGATCGCCCTGGCGATCAGCGGGGCCCTCTCGTCCAACTCCGTCAGGCTGCTCGGAGCCCCGGAGGGGTGCCGCGTGTAGTCGCCGCGTCTCATCTTCATGTCGAAGACATCGGAGAGGAGCCAGCCCACGGCGTCGCCATACCGGACCCAGGGAAGCTCGTCGAGCACGTCGCCGCGGCGAGCAGCCGTGCGTGCGGAGTGCGTGCACGCGTCGGCGCGGGAGGTCGTTGCGCTTCTCCGGGCCATGGCGGCGGCGGTCGCGGCGGATCTGGATCGCTCGGAGGAGGACATCGCCTTCTTCGAGGCGGAGAGCGTGAAGCTCGCGCCGCTCTCGACGCAGCTCAGGACGGTGCACCTGGCGATCGAGGATCACGAGCTGGGGCCTGCGGAGGTGGCGCAGGGCCAGGTGGAGATGGGGGACGAGGTGCTCGATCGCGGGGTGCGCGCGGCGAACACGCGGACGAAGCTCGGGCTGCAAGGGAAGAGCGGGCTCGGTGCGAACCACGCCTTCGGATCGCGCGTGGACGAGCTGGTGAAGATGCCGCTCGCGGCGGAGCCAGGCGCGGTGCTGGAGGCGGTGAAGCGGCTGAACGAGGTGCCCGGGTTCGACGACAAGGTGGCGATCCAGGGGGACCTGACGCGCAGGGCGGAGCAGCAGAAGCAGTTCCTGAAGGACCGTGAGACAGGGCAGAAGACACTGCTGCAGAGGAAGAGCGAGGCGACGCGGCTGGTGGTGGAGTCGGCGCTGGCGCTGGCGCTGGCGAGCTTGCGCCAACGCTGGAGCCGCGGTTCCCGCGGCAGCGCGACTACGTGAAGCGGTTCTTCCTCGATGTGCGCCCGAAGCGGTCGAAGCCGGAGGAAGAGGGCGAGACCGAGGAGGGCTGAGCGTCGGCGGGCGCGAGGCCGGGCGGTGACGGCGCTGCGTCGACTCGCGGCGCCGTCGTCGCACGCTGAGCGTCGGTCGGTGTGAGGCTGGGCGGCGATGGCGCGACGTTGGTCGGCGTCGTCGCTGCCTTCGGCTTTCTCGGAGGTGGGTCAGCCGGCGGGGGGATCGTCGCCTTCGCCCTTGTCGGCGTTGCGGATGCCGAGGGCGCGGCACTTCTTGTAGAGGTGGCTGCGCTCGATGCCGAGGGCGCGGGCGGTGCCGGCCATCTGGCCGCCGTAGTGCGCGAGGGCCTCCTCGATGAGGATGCGGTCGGCTTCCTCGGAGAGCACGCGGTAAGGGACGCCGGGGCGGAAGAGGCTGATCTTGGAGCCGGTGACGGGGGTGCCGAGGCAGGTGCGGACGTCGTCGGCGTCGATGGTGTCGTCGGGGGTGAGGATGACGAGGCGCTCGATGACGTTGCGCAGCTCGCGCACGTTGCCGGGGTAGCTGTAGCCGGCGAGGACGGTGAGGCCGGCGTCGCTGAGCTTCATGCCAGGGCGGTCGTTGGCCTCGGTCGCGAGGGCGAGGAAGTGGCGGGCGAGGAGGGGGATGTCCTCGCGGCGGGCGCGGAGCGGGGGGAGGGCGAGGGGGAGGACGTTGAGGCGGTCGTAGAGGTCGGGGCGGAACTGGCCGGCCTGGCAGGCGGCAGTGAGGTCGCGGTTCGTGGCGGCGACGACGCGGACGTCGACCTTGAGGGTCTCGCTGCCGCCGACGCGCTCGATCTCGCGCTCCTGCAGGACGCGGAGGAGCTTGGCCTGCATGGAGAGGGGCATGTCGCCGACCTCGTCGAGGAAGAGGGTGCCGCCGCTCGCGCGCTCGAACTTGCCGCGGCGCTGCTTGGTGGCGCCGGTGAAGGCGCCGGCTTCGTGGCCGAACAGCTCGCTCTCGATCAGCTCACTGGGGACGGCGGCACAGTTCATCTTTTCGAGCGGGCCCTTGGCGCGCTTCGAGGCGAGGTGGATGGCGCGGGCGACCAGTTCCTTGCCGGTGCCGCGCTCGCCGGTGACGAGGACGGTAGCGGTGGCCTTGGCGGCGCGGGCGATCTGATCGCGGAGGTCGAGCATGGCGCGGCTGTCGCCGATGAGCTCTCCGATCTTGCCGGTCTGCGCGCGCAAGATCTTGGCTTCGGCCTCGGCGCGGACGAGGCGGAGGGCGTTGTCGAGGACGAGCAGGAGGCGGTCGGTGGAGATGGGCTTTTCGAGGAAGTCGAGGGCGCCGAGGCGGGTGGCGCGCACGGCGGCATCGATGGTGGCGTGTCCGCTCATGACGATGACGGGGAGGTCGGAGCCGGAGGCGCGGAGGCGCTTGAGGAGATCGACGCCGTCGCCGTCGGGGAGGGCGACGTCGAAGAGGGCGATGTCGTAGCTGCGCTTCTGGAGCTTGTCGTCCGCGATGGCGATGCCTCCAGCGACGTCGACGGTGTAGCCTTCCAGGGTCAACGCCTTCTGCAAGGTGGTGAGGATCGAGCGTTCGTCATCGAGCACGAGGACATGGCCGCGGGGCATGGAGAGCACGGTAAACCAGGACCATGCCGGCCGCAGCCAGGGGTGAGGGTACGCCGAGGTGGCAGGCGAGGTGACCGGCGCGGGAAAGCCGGTGTTGGGTTGCCGGGCTGTGATAGCGTGAGCGACGATCATGCCTTTGTCGGGCGCTGTGACCGCCGCCGGGAAGCTCGAGGGGACGCCGATGGCGCATCTGCTCGTGTACGCGGCGGACCGGCAGCTCACCGGGGCGATGTCGCTCACGGAGCCGGGGGGCGCCGAGCACGTGATCCAGTTCGTGCGCGGGGCGGCGGTGAAGGTGCGGCCGGGGGACGACTACGCGCTGTTCGGGCAGCTCCTCGTCGAGGATGGGCTGGTGCCGGCGGACATCGTGGAGGCGGCGCTGGCGACGCGGGGGCTCATCGGGGACGTGCTGCTCCTGTCGGGGTGCGTGGACTCGGTGACGCTGGAGTGGGTGGCAGAGGTCCAGTTCGTCAAGCGGATGGTGCGGCTGTTCGCGCTGCCTCCAGAGACGGAGTACAGCTACTTCGATCGGCAGGCGGCGCTGGAGGAGTGGGGCGGGGAGCCCGCGAGCGTGGCGCCGCTGGCGCTCCTGTGGGCGGGGCTGCGGGAGCACGGCAGATGCTCGACGCAGCGCGAGGCAATGCTGGAGCGGATCGCGGCCTTGCCGCTCAAGGTGCACTCGGCGCTGGATCCAGGGACGTTCGGGTTCGGGGGGCAGGAGCTTTCGGTGCTCGGGGCCTTGCGGGTGGAGGCGCCGACGCTGGAGGCGCTGCTCGCTTCGAGGGTGGCGCCGGAGGAGACGATCCGGAGCCTGGTGTATGCGCTGGCGATCACGCGGTACATCGATCTGGGGACCGGGGCCACGCCGCTGGGGGTGAGGCCGTCGGTGCATCCGGTGAGCTCGACGTCGCAGCGGCTCGGGCGGATGCAGCTCCGGCCGACGCTGCACCGGGTGGGCGCGGCGGCGCCGGATCCCTCGGGAGATGGTGAGCGGGCGCCGATCTCGGGGCGGGCCAAGGGGCGGGACCGGCGGTCGGATCCGGAGCTGATGGACGACGAGCAGTCCGGCGTGAGCGGGCCTCCTTCGTCGTCGCTGCGGTCGCTGCAGCCGGTGAGCGAGGGTCGGCTGTCGCCTGCATCGAAGCGCTGAGCGGGCCTGGTGGGCGAGAGCGAGAGCGAGAGCCGCGTCGAGGCGCGGAGGTTGCCAGGGCGGGTGCACCTGCCTTCGGGGCGGGTGGTGCGGCTGTCGGACGCGGTGGCGCGGGCCCGGGCTGCGGAGGTCGCGGCGGATGGGGAGGCGCGGGGCGAGGCGCCGTGGCTGCGGGATCTGCGGGTGCTCGGCGGGGCGGAGGTGGTGACGGACGACGCGGGGGCGGCGGTCGCGGTCGGGGAGATGCGGCTCGACGATGCGCACGTGCTGCGCGCGCTGCTCGCGTGGGCGGGCGTGGTGCCGGAGGAGGCGGGGGAGTTCACGTGCGGGAACTGCGGGGAGGCGTTCGCGGTGGCGCCTTCGCCGCTCCTGGAGGTGGGGCCGTTCACGGACGGTGAGCTTCACGATCCGGAGCTGGATCGGCCGTTCGATGTCAGGGCGTGGCACGCGCTGCCGGCGCTGCGCGTAAGAGGGCGGGTGTGCCGGCGGGTGCGGTTCGCGGAGCGGACGGTGGACGAGGCGATGGCGCTGCTCGTGGCGGCGGGGAAGCGGTCGTTGCGGATCACGCCGGCCGTGGCGGCGGCGATGGGGGTGACGGGGCTCGGGAATGAGCGGCGTGCAGTGGCGATCGCGGATGCGCTGGCGGAGGCGCCGGAGGGGGCGTGGGCGGCGGTGGTGGAGCTGTACATGGAGGCGCGGTACCCGGCGAGGCTGGTGGGGGTGCAGCGGTGCGCGGGGTGCGGTGCGCGGAACGATCTGGACGTGCCGCTGGAGCGGGAGCTGTCGCGGGGTGAGGTGGAGGAGGCGTGGGGGCGCCGGACGGTGCGCGGGAGGGCGCGGAGGCGGGAGGCGGCGTTCCCGGATCTGGATGCGTTCGAGGAGGAGGTGCGGGGGGCGGCGGAGCGGGTGTACCGGTCGCGGGGCGTGCGGAACGTCGATCTGTTCGTGGATGCAGGGGTGCCGCTCTGCGACGACGGGGGGGAGCCGCTCCTCGGGTGCTACACGCCGGGAGGGGTGGACCCGGAGCTGGGGATCGCGCGGGCGCCGGAGGTGCGGGTGTTCTACCGATCATTCGAGGCGGCGTTCCGCGAGGATCCAGGGTTCGACGTGCGGGGGGAGATCGAGGAGACGCTCGATCACGAGGTGACGCACCACCTGCACTTCCTGTCGGGGGTGGATCCGCTGGACGAGGAGGAGCGGGGGGCGATCGCGACGGAGGAGGTGCGGCGGGTGGGCGTCGCCGAGTCTGCGCGGCGGGCGCGGCGGGGGGCACTCGCAGACGTGCTGGGGTTTCTGCGGGTGACGTGGCCGCTGTGGGTGATCGCGGCGGCAGCGGCGGTGCTGGGGCGCTGCCAGGGTCCTTGACCCGACCCCGTGGCGCGACAATAACGCGGGCGATGCGCACGCTGTGGTCGCGGTGGGGGAGATCGGCGGCTCTCGGGCTGGATCTCGTGGTGCTCGCAGTGCTCGCGGCGGGGGCGACAGTGGCGGTGAGCCGCTCCGTGCAGGCCGATACGCGGGGAGATGCGGTGGTGGCGCGGGTGGGGGCCGAGGCGGTGACGGTGGGGGACGTGGAGCGTCGGATGGGGCAACTCGCGCCCTTCCAGCTCCGGGCCTACGGTCAGACGCCGGAGGAGATCCGGACGCGCTTCGTGGACGAGGTGGTGGTGCGTGATCTGCTCTTCGCCCAGGGGGCGGAGGCTTCGGCGATGGAGAAGATGCCGGAGGTGCAGGAGCGGATGAGGGCGCTGCTGCGGGGCGCGCTGCTCGCGCGGCTGCGGGCCGAGGTGGCGAAGGAGTCGCCGGTCACGGACGACGAGGTACGGGTGTACTACGAGCGCAACCGGGAGAAGTTCAACGCGCCCTCGCGGGTGGCGCTGTGGCGGATCCTGGTGGGGACGCGGGAGGAGGCGGAGGGGATCCTGGCAGAGCTGAAGAAGGTGCCGCCGACGCCGCAGATCTGGAACGATCTCGCGCGCGAGAAGTCGCTCGACAAGTCGACAAGCCTGCGCGGGGGAAACCTCGGGGCGGTGCTGCCTGACGGGTCGACGGCAGACCCGGAGATCAGGGTGGATCCAGCGCTGCTCGCGGCGGCGTCGCAGGTGAAGGACGGTGAGCTGGTGCCGGAGCCCGTGGCCGAGGGAGGGCGGTGGGCCGTGGTGTGGCGCCGGCAAGGGATGAAGGCGGTGACGCGGCCCCTGGAGCAAGAGGCGACGGGGATCCGGCAGGTGCTGGCGCATCAGAAGGCTGACGCGCGGGTGAAGCAGCTCCTGGAGGGGCTCCGGAAGGAGCACGTGAAGAACTTCAATCCAGAGGCGGTGGCGCTGCTGGAGGTGTCAGGGGCAGGGGAGCTGCAGCCCGCGCGACGTCCGGGGGCGCTGCCGTCGAGCCGGAAGCCACTCGCACCCTCGCCGAAGGATCAGCAGCACCAGCATTAATTCCCGCGGCAGGGGCTCGCGCCCCCGCCCCCCGCCGAGCAAAGCTCGTCGGGCCCCCACTCCGCGATCCACCCGCGATCTCCGGAGCGTTCTGCCGCTTCGGGCCTGACGCCCGTCGCCTCAGGAAGCGGACCTTGTCCCGGCCGTGTGGTTGAGGCCGCGTTCGGAGGCTGCGCTCGCTCAGTTCGGAGGTTGCGCGCGCTCAAAGGAAGAGGATGAGCGCGGTGATGATGCCGAAGCCCGAGAGCAGGGTGAGGGCGGCGGCGGCGATGCTGCTGGTGCGGCGGGCGCGGGCGACAGCGGCGGGAGGGAGGCCGTGGATGCCCTGCAGGAAGGCGACCGCCGAGGTGCCAGGAGCGCGGGCAGCAGTGGCGAGGAGGTCGCCCATGCCTTTCTTCCCCTGGCTGAAGAGCAAGGTGAGGGCGCCGAGGGGGCCGGTCATGAGGTCCCAGCCGCAGGCGTAGAGGCCGAAGCGGAGGGCGCGGCGGCGGGCAGGGCGGGCGCCCTGGCGGCGGGCTCCGAGGTCGAGGGCTGCGCCATGGGCCGCGTGGGCGATGACCATCCAGGTGACCAGGGCGGGGACGCCGAGGGCGAGCCAGCGGAAGGCGCTGGCGCGGGCGGCAGGGTTGCGGGTGAGTTCGAGGGTGAGGCCAGGGAGGGCGATGGCGCCCAGGGGGAGGAGGGCGGTGAGCATGGCGAGGACGGCCAGGGCTTCCGCGAGGAAGGCGAAGCGGAGGGCAGGGGCGAGGGCGCCGTCGGGGAGGGCGGCGAAGAAGGTGCTGGCGCCGAGGGTGGTGGCCTTGGAGGTGGCCCACAGGCGGGTCCAGGTGCCGGTGTCGCGGCGCTCCCAGGGGATGACGGCGACGATGCCCGAGCCTTCTTCGGTGGCCGGGAGGCAGCCGGCGCAGTCGGGCTGGCCACAGGTGGCGCAGAGGACGGCGGCGGGGACGTCGAAGGGTTCGTCGTCGCGGAGGGGCTGGCGACGGTCGATGGCTGGCTTGTTGCCCATGGCGCACCTTCGACGCGGGCCGGGGTGGCCAGCAGGGGAAGGTTACGCTGTGCGGGGGGTGGTGTCGACCGGAGGGGGGAGGCGGCCGCCGAAGCGGACAGAGGCGGCGAGGGTGGCGATGGCGAGGGCGGCGGTGGCGTAGAGGCCGGCGCCCCAGGTGAAGCGGACGGGGCGCAGGGTGGTGGTGGGGGGGGTGAAGCCGACGCGGAGGACGACGGTGAGGAGGGCGGTGGTGGCGAGGAGGGCGATGGCGAGGCGGGCGCCGCGCATGCGGTGGATGGATCGCCGGGTGAGGACGAGTGGGATCATCACGAAGAAGGCGATGGGGGGGGCCCACATCCAGAAGAGGCGGCGGGCGAGATCGAAGCCGCTGAGGTCGCGAAGCTCAGGCGCAGTTTCGTGAACCCAGGGCACGAAGAAGGCGATGAGGCCGAGGAGGGCGAGGATGAGGAGGAGGGCGCGGCCACGCCCGGGATAGGTCCAGGGGAGCGTCTGGTGGTGCGGGGGCTCGGGGAGATCGGGATCGAGGTGCTGGGCGTCGTGGGAGGGGGGAAGGCGAGAGAGGTCGGCGAGGGGAAGGTCGCACTCGGGGCAGGTGCTGACTTCGCCAGGTTTGAAGAGCTGGCGGCAGAAGGGGCACGCTTCGAGCACGGGGGGAGTTTAGCGGCTCTTGCGATCTCCCGCCGCTTGGCCCATCGTCGGCGCTGGATGTCGAAGCGGGAGCTGCTCTCTGGCGACGCGGTCGCGGCCTTCCTCGGGGTCTCCCCCGGGTGGGCGCGTGCGGGAGAGGCGCTCGAGCGGATCTACTCGTTTGCGGATTACAGCGCGGCCGTGGGGTTCGTGATGCGCGTGGCGCTGGCAGCAGAGCGGCGTGATCACCATCCAGACATGCTGCTGAGCTGGGGGAAGGTGCGGGTGTCGTGGTCCACGCATGATGCGGGTGGGATCACGGGGCTCGATGCGGAGATGGCCACGCTCTGCGATCGGCTGCACGTCGGTTGAAGGGAGGGGAGCGACGCGTGGACGGTTCGGCGCTGCCAGGGGAGCTCGGGCAGTTGCCGGAGCTGGCGGGGGAGCTGCCGCACCTGGAAGAGGCGCTCACGCACGCGAGCTTCGCGAACGAGCAGCGAGGAGCGCGGCGGCTGGACAACCAGCGGCTGGAGTTCCTGGGTGATGCGGTGCTGGGGCTGTGCGTGACGGAGATCCTGATGGACAGGTTCCCGGAGGCACGCGAGGGGGAGCTGTCGTTGATGCGGGCGGCGCTGGTGAACACCGATGCACTGGCCGCGTGGGCGCGGGCGGTGGATCTGGGGGCGGCGCTGCGGCTGGGGCGGGGAGCCGATGTGGCCGGAGAGCGGGATCAGACGAACGTGCTCGCAGACGCGACGGAGGCGCTGGTGGCCGCGGTGTACCTGGATCGGGGGCTGGACGTGGCGCGGGCGTTGAGCCGGCGGATCACGTCGGGGCCGATCGGGAAGCTGCAGGGGGGAGGGCGGATCGGGAGGGATCCGAAGAGCCAGCTCCAGGAGCGGATCCAGGCGCGCGGGGGGCCGTCGCCGCGGTACCGGATCGTGGGGATGGAGGGGCCAGACCACGAGCGGATGTTCACGGCGGTGGCAGAGGCGGATGGGGAGATGCTGGGGCAGGGGAGCGGGCGCTCGAAGAAGCTGGCGGAGCAGGCGGCGGCACGGGCAGCGCTGGAAGGGCTGGGGCTTTCGCCGGGGGGTGATGAAGGGGGAGAGGGTGCCCGGGGGATGGAGACGGGTGGGGGAGGGATGGA
>NZ_ASRX01000060.1 GCF_000601485.1 Chondromyces apiculatus DSM 436 | reverse complement strand
GGGCGTGGTGGGGGTGGGGGTGGGGGGCGGCGCCGGCTTGTCGGCCGGGCTCTCGGGCGCGTCGCGGAGTGCGTCGACACGGAGCTCGGCGCGCTCGCCGTCTTCCTTGATCTCGATGGTGCGCTCCCAGGGCTCCTTGCCGGTGGCCGTGGCGCGGATGACGTGCTTGCCGCGGTCGACAGGGACGGCGACGGCCCACTGGCCGGAGCCGACGGGGATGCCGTCACGCTCGATGGTGAGGCCCGGGAGGTCCTTCACGGCGTCGTCGACGTTGAGGGTGAGGCGGGCGAGCTTCGGTTCGAGGGCTTCCTTGCGCTGCCGGGCGGGGCGCCAGCGGTCGGCGCGCTTCTCGCGGAGGCCCCCCTCCTCGGTCGCGGCGTACATGGCCCAGGCGCTGGCGAGACGGCCGGATTTCTCGTAGCAGCGGGCGAGGGTGATCTTGGCGCCGAGGCCCGAGGGTTCGAGCCGCACCACCTCTTCGAGCTTGGGACAGGCGCTGGCGATGTCGCCGCGTTCCATCTCGGCGACGGCTTCGTTGTACAGGGTCTGGCTGGTGGCGCGGCGCTGGGTGTCGCTGGCGTCCGCGTGCGCGGGCTGCGCGGGGGTAGCGATGAGGGCGAAGGCGAGGGCCGCCACGCTTGCCAGGGTCACCCGGCGAGGAGAGGTGCGGGAAGCTGCCGGTGGGGAGAAGGGCGAGGTCGTCATCTAGGGATCAGTCGATGCCGGGATGGTAGGTGGAGGGCCGCGGTCGGGGCGGCGCCGAGGTCTTGGATGTGGGGGGGCGAGGTACGGTCGCAGCCGTGCTCGCAGCCGCGCTCGCAGCCGCGCTCGCGGAAGGGTCCGGGGTCGCGACGGCACCGGTGGGGCTGGCGACGTTCGGCGTGGGAGAGGGCGCGATGCTCGGGGAGAGATCGGTCCTCGATGCAGCGGCGGCAGGATCCGCCGTGGCAGGGGTGCCGGTGCCGTGCGCGGGATCAGGGTCGGTTCCACGCCCGAAGAGGAAGAAAGCTGCGGGGACGAGCACGAGCAGGGCGGCGCCAGCGGCGAGGGCGAGCCGGAGGGGGCCCTTCGACTTCGCGGGGACGGCCTGGGACTCGTGGACGAGGGCCGAGGTGCTGATGGCAACCGCGCCGGTAACGGGAGAGATCTGGGATGAAGGGGGACGTGGGAGGGGGGAGGCGTGCGGGGGCGCGGGCGAGAGCAGGGGCGCGGAGATGGAGAGGGGCGTGGTCAGGGAGGGCGACGCGGCGGGGGCGTTCGGGGGGGTGGGCCAGGCCGGGGCGCTCGGCATGCGGACGCCGCCAGGGAGGCCGAACACCTCGGCGAGCGCCGCGACCGTCTCGCTCGCGCGGGTGAAGCGGTCCTCGGGGCGGGTGGCGGTGGCGCGGAAGAACCAGGCGTCGAAGGCGGCGGGGAGGGTGACGCCCTGGCGGCGGAGGGCGCGGGAGGTCGGCGGATCGGTGGCGCCCTGGATGATGGCGAGGATGAAGCCGTGGATGGAGCCGGCCTCGTCGGCCTCCTCGGTCCAGTAGGGCTCTCCGGTGAGGAGCACGTAGGCGACGTGGGCGAGGGCGAAGACGTCGGCGGTGGGGCCGATGCGGCCGTCGCCGCGGATCTGCTCGGGAGCCATGAACAGCGGCGTGCCGAGGGGGCGCGTGCGGCCGGCCTCGCCGCCGACGGGGGCCATCGCCTTGGCGACGCCGAAGTCGATGATCTTGAGGCAGGGCGTGCCGTCGTCCTGGGTGACGACGTAGAGGTTGCCGAGCTTGAGGTCGCGGTGGACGATGCCGGCGGCGTGCACCTTGTCGAGGCCGAGCGCGGCCTGGCGCAGGAAGAGCAGCGCCTCGCTCGGGGAGAGGCGGCCCTGCCGGGTGACGAGGGCGCCGAGCTCCTCGCCGCGGAGCAGCTCCATGACCAGGAAGGGGGCGTTCGTGCTGTCGTCGAAGCCAGCGTCGAGGGTGCGGACGACGTGGTTGCTCTCGATGCCGCCGGTGATCTTGGCCTCGCGCTCGAAGCGGGCGCGGAGGTCGGCGCTCTGGAGGGTGCCGGGGAGGAGCACCTTGAGGGCACGGCCGCTGTCGGTCTTCTCGTCCAGCACCTCATACACGGCGCCCATGCCGCCGACCTGGATGGATCGAACGATGCGGTAGCGCTCGTGGAAGAGGGTGCCAGGGTGGAGGATCATCCGCTGCGTGCCTGTTCTGGGGGGGCGCCGCCGGCGCTGGCTCTGCTGTCGTCCTTGCCTGTCGGCATGATCTCGCCCTCCTCGAAATTCCCGGCCAGCGGGCGGGAGTCTAGGTCACGAGAGCGGCATGCGTCCAGGGGTGGTGTCGCCCCCGGCCGCGGAGTAACGTCACGCTCCGCGGTGGTTCCCTGGAGTCGTTGTTCGAGCCCTGCGTCTCCGTGACGGCTCTCCGTGACCGCTCTCCGGATGCAGCGCCACTGAGTCGCACCGGATGATCGTCCCGCTCGATCCTGGCTCTTCTCCGACACGTCGTCTCGCGGCATTTCTGCACGCGGAGCGCGACGTGCTCCTGGCGGCATGGACGCAGCGGGTCGTGGACGCCGCAGGTGCGCCCGAGGCGAAGGGGCAGGGGGGGCCGGCGCTGGGTGGGCGGATCGGGGGCCTCCTCGACCAGCTCCGTGGGGCGCTCGAGGGGTGCCCGGAGGATGAGGAAGAGGCCGCGCGGCGAGGCCGTCAGATCGCGCGCGTCAGTAACGTCGAGCGCGGCGATGTCGAGCGCGGCGAGCGCGTGGGCGCTGGCGGGGAGGGGCTCGCGGCTGCGCTGCGCGAGATCGGGCACCTGCGCGCGATCCTGTGCGGCGGCTGCGCCCGGGGGGGGATCCCGCTGGAGGGGGGAGGGGGCGCGCTCGTGCACGCCGCGCTCGACGAGCTCGCGGTGGTGCTCGGGGAGCAGGCGGGGAGCGCGCTCGCCGCGGCCGAGGGGGAGGGGGTGCGGCTCTCGGAGGAGGTGAAGGCCACCCGGGACCGCTTCGCGCTCCTCGCGAAGGTGTCCGTGGTCATGGGGGACTCGCTGGATTACGAGAGCCGGCTCCAGGCGCTCTCGCGGCTGATCGTGCCCGCCTTCGCGGACGCCAGCGCGGTGAGCATCCTCGATGAGGAAGGCCGGATCCAGCGCCTCACAGACGCCGCGACGGATGGACAGGGCGCGGCGGTCCGGAGGGCGCGGCGGATGCCGGTCCCGGTCGGGCTGCTGCCCATCATCGAGGACACGCTGAGGACGGGGAGGGTGCGGTACTTCGCCGACTACGACCGGGAGGTGCTCGCGGGGCTGCCCGCGGACGACCCGTACGTCGTGGCGACGCGCGAGGTGGGCGTGAAGGCGATCCTCTTCGCACCCCTGTGCGTGCGCGACCGGCAGCTCGGGTATCTCACCGCGGCGATGAGCACCTCGGGCCGCGACTACAGCCCCGAGGACGTGGTCTTCCTCGAAGCCATTGCGGAGCGGGCGGCGCTCGCCATCGACAACGCGCGCCTGTTCAGGGAGGCGGAGAGGCAGCGCCTGCGGCTCGCGCAGGTGTTCGAGCAGGCGCCGGTGGCGATCGCGATGCTGCGCGGTCCGGACCATGTCTACGAGCTGGCGAACCCGCTGGTGGCGAGCCCCTTCCAGGGCCTGGACCTCATCGGCAAGACGGTGGGGCAGATCGTGCAGGGGTCGGCGGTGCAGGGGGTCGTCGAGGACCTGGATCAAGTGTACAGGACCGGCGAGCCCCTCTCCCGCACGGAGATACACCTGGATCTTCCGGTCCGCGACGGCAGCACCCGCGCCACGGTGTACGCCGATCTGGTCTGTCAGCCGATGCGCAACGAGGCGGGGGAGATCGACGGGATCATCGCCGTCTTCATCGACGTCACGGAGCGGGTGCTCGCGCGCAGCCGGAGCGAGGCGCTCGCGGAGGAGCATCTGCGCGAGCAGCAGCAGCACGAGGCCGAGCGGAACCTGCTGCTCGCGCGGGCGGAGCAGGCGCGCGCCGCGGCCGAGGAGGCCAGTGAGCTGAAGGATCAGTTCCTGGCCACGGTGAGCCACGAGCTGCGCACGCCGCTCAACGCGATCCTGGGGTGGACGCGGATCCTGCGCACGACCCGCCTGCCCGCGGAGCGGCAGGAGCGGGCGCTGGAGACGGTGGAGCGCAACGCGCGGGCGCAGACGCAGCTCATCGAGGATCTGCTCGACATCTCCCGGGTCGTGAGCGGCAAGCTCCGCCTGGAGGCGAGCCCGCTCGACCTGGGCACGGTGGTGGAGGCGGTGCTGGAGACGGTGCGGCCCGCCGCGGAGGCCAAGCAGATCACCCTCACGCCGTCGCTCGGGAGCGGCGCGACGGTGATCCTGGGAGACCCGGCGCGCCTGCAGCAGGTGATCTGGAACCTGCTCAGCAACGCCATCAAGTTCACCGCCCAGCGCGGGCACGTGGAGGTCCGGATCGGGCGGGACGAGGCGTTCGCGGCGGTGGAGGTGAAGGACGACGGGCGAGGGATCTCGCCGGAGTTCCTGCCGCACGTCTTCGAGCGCTTCCGGCAGGCGGAGGGGAGCACGACGCGCGCCCACGGGGGGCTCGGGCTCGGCCTGGCGATCGTGAAGAGCCTGGTGGAGCTGCACGGAGGCACGATCCAGGCGCTCAGCGAAGGGGAAGGGCAGGGATCGACGTTCGTGGTGCGGCTGCCGTTCGTGAAGGCGCGGCAGGCGGAAGCGGAGGCGCTCGCGGGGCTGCCTGCGTCCGCGGCGCCCGACGTGGAGCGCCCTCCCGCGCTGCACGGCAAGAGCGTGGTGGTCGTGGACGACGAGGCGGACGCCCGCGAGGTGCTGGTCGAGATCCTGGAGCGCTGCGGCGCGCGGGTGGTCGCTGCCGGCAGCGCGGCCGAGGCGTTCGCGGCGGTGGAGCGGACGCGCCCCGACCTGCTCGTGGCCGACATCGCCATGCCGGGCGAGGATGGCTACATGCTGATCCGGAAGGTGCGCGCGCTCCCGCCCGAGGACGGTGGCCTTACCCTGGCGGTGGCGCTGACGGCGTACACGCGGAGGGAGGACGAGGCGCGGGCGCTGCGGGCAGGGTTCGACATGCACGTGCCGAAGCCGGTGGACCCGATCGCGTTCCTCGACGTGCTGGAGAGCCTCCTCCGGAGAGGGCACGCGGTAGAGGGGTGAGCGGCGAGCGCCCACGTGGCGCCACTGAGATCGTCGGATGCTTCAGCAGCCTGGAGGGGCCTGGTTCCGTGGGGTCACCTGCGGGTGAGCCACTCCAGGAGCGCCACCGCCGCCGCCAGGGCGAGGATGGGGAGCGCGATCCAGGAGATCACCATCCACCACCCTCCCCTGAGAGAGCGTCCGCCGCGGGCGTCGCAGCGTAGACAGATCGCCCACACCCGCGCGCCTCCCTCGGTGAGCACGCAGCAGTCTCCACACACCGGCGCCTCGCAGCGCGCGCAAGGACCTGCCGCCTCGGCGCCGCAGCGCACGCAGCGCGCAGCGCCCCCGGCACCCCCGTCGGTCAGCATCAGGCCGCCGGACATGCCCCGAGCCTACTATGCTCGCGGGCCCATGCGAACCGCGCTGCGCTGTGTCCTCCTCGCGCTCTCCGCCCTGCTCGCGGCCGACGTCTCGGGTTGCGGCCGTGATGCGGCGCCGTCCGACCCCGAGGCAGAGGCCCAGCGCGAGCGGCTTCGCTACGTCGAGGAGCACTACCGCAAGCGCGAGGTGCGCATCCCCATGCGCGATGGGGTGACGCTGTTCACGGCCATCTACACGCCGCGTGATCCGAAGGGGCCCTCTCCGATCCTGATGCAGCGCACCCCCTACAGCGTGAAGCCGTATGGCGAGGACAAGTTCCCCGAGAGAGGGCTCGGGCCGAGCGAGGCGTTCGTGCGGGAGGGCTTCATCTTCGTCGCGCAGGACGTGCGGGGCCGCTTCATGTCGGAGGGCGAGTTCGTCAACGTGCGGCCTCACCGGGCCGGGAAGGCGGCTGGCGAGGTGGACGAGAGCACCGACACCTGGGACACCATCGCCTGGCTCCTCGCCAACGTCGAGGGCCACAACGGCCGGGTCGGTCAGTTGGGTGTCTCGTATCCGGGCTTCTACACCTCGATGGCCATGATCGACGCGCACCCGGCGCTCAAGGCCGTCTCACCCCAGGCGCCCATTGCCGACTGGTTCTGGGACGACATGCACCGGCACGGCGCCTTCGTGCTGCCGCTCGCGTTCAACTTCTTCGCCACGTTCGGGCAGGCACGCGAGGGGCTGGTCAAGGAGTGGCCAGAGCCCTTCGAGCACGGCACCCCCGATGGCTACCAGTTCTTCCTGGATCTCGGCTCGCTGCGGAACGTGAACGATCTCCTCTTCCAGGACCGCATCGCCTTCTGGAACGAGATCGTCGCCCACCCGAACTACGACGCCTTCTGGCAGGAGCGATCCATCCTGCCGCACCTGCACGACGTGCGCCCCGCGGTGCTCACCGTCGGGGGGTGGTACGACACCGAGGATCTCTACGGGCCCCTCAAGACGTACGCCACGACGGAGCGCGAGAACCCGGGTCTCCAGAACTCCGTGGTGCTCGGCCCCTGGTCTCACGGCGGCTGGAGGTCGCCCTCGTTCCAGAGCATGGGGGACATCGATTTCGGGCAGAACACCTCCGAGTACTTCCGGGAGCACGTGGAGTGGCCGTTCTTCCGTCACCACCTCCAGGGCGGGCCGCCGCCGAATTTGCCGGAAGCACTGGTGTTCGAGACGGGCAGCAACCGCTGGCGCGGCTTCAACGCCTGGCCTCCCGTCGAGGCAAAGGAGCTGACGCTCTACATGCAGGAGGGGGGACGCCTCGCGTTCACGGCGCCGACGGGGAAGGGGGACGCCTTCGACAGCTACGTGAGCGACCCGGCGAAGCCCGTGCCGTACACCGAGGAGGTCACGGCAGGCTGGGCGAAGAAGTACATGGTCGAGGATCAGCGCTTCGCGAGCCGGCGCCCCGATGTGCTCGTGTACCAGACCGAGCCACTGGAGGAGGACCTGACCCTGGCTGGGCCGGTGGAGGCTGAGCTGTGGGTCTCCACGACCGGCACCGACGCCGACTGGGTCGTGAAGGTGATCGACGTCCACCCCGGCAAGGTCGGCGAGACGCCAGACGGGGGCAAAGACCTCGGCGGTTACCACCGGCTGGTGCGCGCAGAGGCGTTCCGGGGGCGGTTCCGGGAGAGCTACGCGCAGCCGGCGCCGTTCGAGCCCGACACGGTGACGCGGGTGCGCTTCACGCTGTGGGACCAGATGCACACCTTCAAGAAGGGACACCGGATCATGGTCCACGTCCAGAGCACGTGGTTCCCGTTCATCGACCGCAACCCGCAGTCGTTCGTACCGAACATCTTCGAGGCCGATGAGCTCGACTTCGTGCAGGCGACGCACCGGGTGCACCGCGACGGGGCGCACCCGAGCCACGTGACGATCCGCGTCCTGCCGGCCGGCGAGATCGGCTCGGAGGTCCCCGTCCCGAAGTGAGCGTGCCTCGTCAGGGCGCCGAGGCGCGCCGCTGGATCAGGCTGACGGCGAGGCAACTCTGTTCCTCGCCATGGTTGCAGGCGCGCTCGTGGAGCCCCGCCGCGAGGGGGAGGGGTCTGCCGGCGCGCTCCGCGAGGAGCGCCGCCTCGCGGCAGGCGTGCACGTCGCCGTGCTCGCAGCGCTCGGCGCCGAGGTCGGCCGCGAGATCGAGGCTGCGCACGGCGCCGTGCAGGAAGGCCACCGCTTCGAGGAGCGCGACCAGGAAGGCGCCCCGGCGGATGCAGCGTCCCAGCGCGAGCGCCGCCTGGTCAGGATCGCCGGCCACGCGCACGAGGAGGCGGCCGCCGCCCCGGTAAGCGGTCCCTGGCCCGTGGTGCGCGGCGATCGCGTCGCCCACGCCGAGGTCGATGTCGCCCCTGATCCTGGCCAGCGGTGCTCCCGGGGAGCCTTCGGGCACGTCGCCCGCGGAAGCCAGGTGCTGCACGCGCGCGAGGGCGCAGAGGTCGGCGAGGAGGACGCCGACGACGAGCGCCGCGGACACCACCATCAGCGCGAAGACGGGAGGCGTCGAGACGGCCAGGCCAGCCAGGATTGCAGGCCAGTCCGGGGCGAGGAGGGTGGTGCTGCACCCGAGGACCGCAGCGAGGAGCGCGAGGGCGGCGCGCCCCTCCGCCCTGGCGACCACCGAGCCGCGGCGCACCTGGATGGCGCGCCGCAGCGTCACCACGAGCCCGGCGACCGGGAGGAGGAGCAAGCCTGCGCCGAGGATGCCCAGGAACATGGAGGACAGGATGTCGTCCTGGTGGATGGAGGCGGTGAGGGCGCCGGTGAGGGCGCCTCCGGTGAGGACGAGCACGACGAGGAGGAGCGGGGAAGGCCGCGGGGGCCTGCCGTCGTCGGTGGGGGCCGTCGGTGCAAGGGCCCAGCCCACGAAGGCGAAGATGGCTGCGGCGAAGGTGGCGGCGGTGAGGCGGTGGGAAAGGCTGGCATGGCCGACGGCCGGGGAGGCGAGGAGGTGCGACCAGGACCACCCCACGATGCCGGCGAGCAGCGCGGCGAGGAGTGAGGAGGTCGCGGCGAGGGAGCGGCGGGAAGACATGGCGGTGAGACTGTGACGCCGGAGGGGCCTGTCGTGTTCCCGAACCGGACGCCGGCATGCCCGCGCAGGCTCGCCTTGCACGCCAGGGCGTATGGAGCGAGAGGGGGCCATGCCGTCCAGCCGCTCCGGGAGCATCTTTCACGTGGCGCTGCTCGCCGTCGCTGCCTGCGGCGCTCCAGGGCCGGGCGACGCGGTGGCGCCGGGTCAGGCGTCAGGGCCCCCTCCGGTGGCGGTGACGCCCGTCACCACCGCCGCACCCGTGGCGCCCCGGTCGGCGAACCAGGCGCTGGCCGTGAGTCGAGCGGCCGCGAGGCCAGGGAGCGCAGGTCCGATCGAGGTGGCAGTGACGGTCGACGACCTGCCCGCCCACGGTCCCGTGCCCGCGGGCGTCACCCGCCTCGCGATCCATCAGGAGTTCCTCAAGGTGTTTCGCGCGCACGCCGTGCCCCAGGTGTACGGCTTCCTCAACGCGGCGAAGCTGGCCGAGCACCCGGAGGATCGCGCGGCGCTCGAAGCCTGGGTCGCTGCGGGACATCCCCTCGGAAATCACACCTACAGCCATCCGCACCTGGAGCAGATCGGCCTCGACGCCTACCTCGGCGAGATCGATCGCAACGAGCCGCTCCTGCGCGCGCTGATGGGCAAGGCCGACGAGCGGACATGGAAGGTGTTCCGGTATCCGTTCCTGAAGGAGGGCCACGACCTGCCGAGCCGCAACGCCATCCGGGCCCACCTCGCGGGTCACGGCTACCGCATCGCGCAGGTGACCATCGACTTTGCCGACTGGGCGTGGAACGAGCCCTACACGCGCTGCATGGAGCGCCGCGACGAGGAGGCGATCAAGGTGCTGGAGCGGGCCTTCGTGAACTACGGGCGAGCGTCCCTCCAGTGGTCCGACGCGACGGCCAGGCAGACTTACGGTCGACCCATCAAGCACGTGCTGCTCCTTCACGTGGGCGCGTTCGACGCGCGGGCCATGGACCGGCTCCTCACCGCGTACGAGAAGGAGGGGGTGCGGTGGGTCTCGCTCGACGAGGCGCTCTCCGATCCGGTGTATGCGACGGACACAGGGTTCACGGCGACCTGGGGGCAGTCGATGCTGGAGCAGATGACCGAGGCCCACGCGGCCCCGCACCCGCCGTACATCCCGCTGCCCACCGGCTTCCTGCGCGTCCTTTGCCGTCCCGAGTACAGCGGCGCCGTGCCGGGGGCTTCCGCACCCTGACGATCCGTGACGGGCAGGTTCCCTGCGCGACGTGGTTCACGGGCCTGGACCTCGTGATATTCTCGACCCGGGGAGGTGGGGATGTCCGCAGCACTGCGGACGGCTGGTGGCTCGCGGCGCGGCATGAGCCGTGGACGAGAGCAGCGCTCTGGCGTGCACCGGCTGCAGGCCTCGTTCCCCGAGGGGAGGCTGCATGCTCAAGACATCCATCAGGCGTCTCACACCACCACCAGAGATCTCGGAGCTGGAGGTGGCGCCGCGGTCCAGGGTGCCGATCGGGCGCCACACCATCGTGCTCGAAACGTCGGATGTGGTCAGGCTGGTGATCGAGGGCGACATCTCGGCCGACGACGTGCTCCGCATGCTCGCCCAGTACCGCCTCGCGGCCGAGGCGCATGGCTACGTGCTGGTGATGGCCGACGTGTCGCGGCTCGGCAGCATCAACGCGGACGCGAGGAAGGCGCTCTGCGCCGGGATCGACATCCCCATGCGGGGCACGGTGATCTACAACGCCAGCTTCCAGGCGCGGATCCTGTCCACGCTGGTCACGGGCGCGCTCCAGCTCTTCACGGGGGCGCACAACCACCCGGTGGTCTTCCTGCCCGACGAGGCCGAGGCGCAGCGATGGATCGCAGAGCGCCGCACGATGCTGGGCGGCGCGGCGCTGGCAGTGTGACCCCGGCGCAGGCCGGGGCGCGCCGCGAGGCTCACGCCGCGCGCGGCCGCGTCAGGAGCCACGGGATGAGCACCAGCGTGGAAGCGGCGATTCCCACGAACACGTCCTGCAGCCAGGGGGACCGGATGCCCAGCGCGGCCGGGAGCAGCTTGCCACCCAGCGCACCGACGAGGCCCGCGAGGACCGACGCGAGCGCGGCCGAGGCGGGGACCTCCAGCCTGGTGAGGCCCACGCAGATGGTCGGCAGGAGCGCCGCGCCGAGCAGGGCCCCCGAGAGCGTCGCGAGTTCGACCACGCCACCCAGGGGCCAGAACGACATCAGGAGCACCACGGTGGATACCGCGAGGAGCAGCACCCTGGCGCGCGTCGCGCTGGGCGCGGTGCGCGCGAGCGGCGCCGCGACGTGCTTTTCCAGGCACGAGGCGACGACGAGGAGCGCCGAGTCGAGAGAGGACATGGACGCCGCGAAGATGGCGATGAAGAAGAGGACGCCGAAACCCGCTCCGAGGAGGTGGTGCTCGAAGACCAGGGTCGGCACGAGCGCGTCGACCTCGGAGGGGGCAGGGGTGAGGCCGCGCGCGAGGTAGCCCACGGGAAAGAGGCACCCGAGGACGAGGAGCAGCGACAGCGGCGCCAGCCAGCGGAAGCGCCGCGCGGCCTGGCCATCCCCGAAGGCGAAGAAGACGAGGACCTGCTTGGGGTCGACGAGGAGCTTGACGGAGCCGCTCAGGCCAATGGCGAGCAGCGCGCCGAGCGGCATGGGGCGCAGGGGAGGCGGGGGGCCGGCCGCAGGATCGGGAGAGGCGACGAGCACCGCCACGAAGAGCGCGATCGCGCCGCCGACGAGCACCACGCTCTGGATGACGTCGGTGAACACGTCGGCCCACAGGCCTCCGAGCACGCAGTACGCGACGGTGATCACGTAGATGAGGCCGAGCGCGGTGGGGTAGCCGAGGCCGAGGCCCGCGGCGGCGACGAGCGCGGTGCTGCGCACCACGGCGAGGATGTAGATCAGCGTGGCGGCCACCACCACCCAGTGCACGAGCACCGCGAGGGGGCGGGAGCCGAAGCGGCGCTCGAAGAAGTCGGGCAGGGTGGTGGTGCCGTGCTCGCGCGCGAAGTCGGCGAAGCGCGGGGCGAACACGTGGAACGACAGGGCGCACGCGGCGACCAGGAACGCGCCGACCAGGCAGAACGCGGGGCCCACCTCGTAGCTCTTCGCGGCGTGCCCCACGAAGGAGTTCGCGCTGACGAAGTTGGCCATGAAGGACACCGCGAGCATCCAGGCGGGGATGCTGCCCCCGCCGGTGATGTAGTCGCGGAAGCTCTTCATGCGCCGGGCCGCGAGGGCTCCGACGCCGAGGAGTGCGAGGAAGTAAGCGCCGAGGGCGAGCCCGGTGGCGATGCGCGTTCCGGTCACGGTGGTGCGTACCGTAGATCAGGGACCGCGTGGTTCCCTACGATCCCGAGAGCCGCTCCCCTGATTTCCTCGGCGGGGTGACCCGAAGCGCTCACCGCAGGGCGTCACGCAGCTCCCGCTCGAGGTCGGCGAGATCCTCCTCGACCTTCGTGGCCTTCGCCTCTGCCTTGCGGGCGCCCTGCTCGGCCTTCTCCGCGAGGCGGGCGGTCCGCTCGGCCTCCTTGCGGGCGCGCGCCGCGGCCCTCTCGGCCTCAGTCTGCGCGCGCCGCGCCTCGGCGGCGTCACCTTCGGCGGCCTTCACGCGCCGGCGCAGGGCTGCGATCTGCCGGGTCTCCTCGACCTGCTGGTGCTTGCGCGCCTTCGCTTCCGCGGTCTGCTGCTTGCGCCGCTGCTCGGCCTCGCGGCGCTTCCGTTGCTGCTCGACCTCCTTCTCGCTACGCGTCTTGTCGGCCTCGGCCTTCCTGCGCGCCCGCGCCTGCGCCGCCTCTTCCTTGGTCTGGGCCTCATCGGCTTCGGCGCGTGCCCGCGCTTTCGCCTCGGCGCGCTCCCGGTCTTCCTCCGCATGCTGCTCTCGACGGGCCTTGGCCTCGGCGAGCTTGCGCGCGGTGGCCTTCTGCTGCTCGACCTGCTTCTTGCGAAGCTCCCGATCCCGGTCACCCGCGCGGCGTGGGCGCGTCGGCAGCGCCGCCTCCAGCCCCATCAGCACCGACAGACCAGGCGGATCCACGTCCGTGAGCAGCCGTCCCCCCGCCAGGAGATCACGCCCGTTCGGACTGTCGGCGAGCGCCTGCAGGGTGCGGCGGAGGCGATCCTCCACCGCCGCGCTCACGGAAACCTTGGCCTCCCGCATCAGCTCTGCCGCGAGGTGCGTCGCGTCCGTGACCGCCTTGTTGCGGGCGTCCAGGGCTGCGCGCAGATCCTCCACGTGCTCACCCTTGAGGGCGGAGAGCTGGGCGGCGCGCGCCTCGTCCCCGGCTTCGAGCAGCGCCTCAAGATCGTCGTGGCGCTGCCGGTGAAGGAGGTTCACGCCGAAGGCGGTGGGGCCGGGCCGCTTGAGGCCCTTGACCTTGGTCGCCTCCGTCTTGTGGCCTTCCCCGCGCAAGCGCGCTCCCAGCGCGTTGCGGGCGGCGGTGAACGCCACCGGCGAGAGGGCGTAGAGGGCGTCGATCTCTGCGTCGAGATCCTGCGTGCCACTTCCTCGCTTGCGGGCTCGCTTCATCCGGCACCTCTACGTGAAAATCTTCTGCCCGGGGGTGAGTACGTGCAGCGGATCGAAGAGGAGCTTCGCGAGCGAGAACTGCGGGAAGAGGGGATGGATCTGCGCCTCCCAGTCCGCGGGGCTCATGGGCACCGAGTCGATGGGGTAGCGCTTGCCGCCAATGGCGCGGGCTTCCTCATAGATCTGTCGGTTCTGGGCGATGAGATCCGTGACGTGCTCCGGGGTTGCCGGGATCGCGGTGCGGAGGAGCGAGAAGATGAAGACGTGCGGTGTGTCCGGCACCCGCGCGAACGGCGCGCCGAGGAGCGCACGCTTGAACGGATAGAACACGATCGGGCCCTGGCCCGTGTCGTCCAGGGTCGTGGCGTCGAGCACGGCTTGCATGAACGCTGGCGCCTCGGGCCCGGGCAGGAACAGGTTCAGCCACGGATGGGGGAGCTGCCACACCCCGATCTGCTCCAGGAAGGCGATGGTCGGCGCGAGCCGGTTGGCGAAGTCGAAGTAGCTCTGGTCGACGGTGGCGCTCGTGCCAGGATCGAAGCGAAGGCCTGCGAGCTTGGCGGTGTTGTTCGGGGGGCTCCCCGGGTTGAAATACGAGGCGGCCTCCAGCGCGTAGATCCAGCCGCCGCTCCCATCTGCCGAGGCGGAGCCTTCGACGTAATCGAAGCGGCCATCCTCGATGAGCAGCTCCTGATCGGCGGTGAGAGCCGCGAGGTCGGTGTAGGTCGCGCTGTAGACCCGGACCCGTGGCTTGACGGGGACCAGGCGGACCCGCGCCCGGACGATGATCCCGAACTGGCCGAGGCCGGCGCGCACCGCGTTCCAGAGGAGAGGGTTTTGCCAGGGGGAGCAGGTGACGAGCGCGCCGCTTCCGGTGACCACCTGGAGTTCGAGGATGTTGTCCACCTGGAGCCCGTGGCGGAAGGCCTGACCGCCAACGCCGCCGACCGAGAGCGTGCCGCCGACGCTGAGCTCGATGTAGTCGGTGAGCGTCGGCGGGCTCTTGCCGCGGGGCAAGGTCGCTTCGAGCAGGTCGATCCACCTGACCCCCGCGTCGACCAGGGCGTCGTTCCCGTTGATCTCGTGGATGGTCGCGAGCGCCGACATGTCGATCACCACCCCGGCGGCGACCTGCGCCTGCCCGGCAGTGCTGTGGCTCTCGCCCACGCCGCGCGCCGCGGCGACCTGGATCCCGTGGAGGCGGGCGAAGGTGACGAGCTTGACGATGTCCTTCATGGACCCGGGCACGAGGACGGCGAGCGGGGTGCGGTGGACGATGTGGCCGTAGTCGTCGGCCGCGGCGGCCAGCACTGCGGGGTTCATCAAGAGCTGGCCATCGAGCTGCGGGATGGCCACGACGTTCGCGCTTCCCGGGCCGCTGGCCCAGCTCTCGCGACCGCGATCGAACCCGACCACCGCGATGGCCAGGGAGCCTTGCAGAAATCTTCGGCGGGCGACGGTCGTGGTCATGGTGCCTCCTGACGTGATCGGCGCGGGACGGGCGCCTCCGTCTGGAGGGCCTCACGCGCACGATCGAACGAGCGTACCGGATCCATGAGGTCCGTCAGCGCCGAACCAGGGTTCGTAGCCAGGTCCGTGCGGCTTCTCGCCCGGCCTCGATGGTCGCGAGGATGTCTTCCCGCCGGGTGCTGAGACGACCCGCGGGCAGCGGGCCCGGAGGACGGATGACCGCCATCTCGCCCCTGCGTTCGAGATCCTCGATGAGCTCCAGCGCGTTGTTCGAGGCCTTCCAGCGTGTCGAGAGGGTGCGGCCGATCTCCGGGTGGCTTGGGTAAGTCCGGCCCATGGCGTAGGTGAGGGCTGGCTGGTTCGTGCGGCGGTAGCCGCGCGGGCGGGTGAGCACCGCCACGGTGAGATCACGCTTCAGCGAGAGGGCGTGGTGCGCGGGGATGGCGTCGGCGACGCCGCCGTCGATGTAGGGGATCCCGCCGACCGGCACGACCCTGCCGTAAGCGATGGGGATGGCCATGGTGGCCTGGAGCAATCCGAGCGTGTTCTCCGGGGTCGCGCGCACGTACTCGGCGCGTCCGGTGTGGCAGTTGGTGACCACGATCCAGAGCGCCGCGTGCGCGTCGCGGAGGCGCCCCGCGTCGAGAGGTACGACCCGCGCAAAGACCCCGACGAGGCGCTCGATGTCCATGAGGGGTGAGGCGCGCAGCCAGTTGAGGGGCGAGATGAGCTGGGTGCCATGGGTGTAGTCCTCCCAGATGCGCAGACCGTCGTCGATCTGCCCCGCCACCATGTACGCCGCGGTGGGGGCGCCCGAGGACACCGCCACCACGTCGTCGAAGCGCGGTCCGCCGGGCCGCGACAGCTCCGCCAGCGCGCCCGCACTGAAGGCGCCCCGGAGGCCGCCACCTTCCACGAAGAGCGTGGCGGTGCGGAGCGCGGGCGTGGTCGCCGTGTGGGGCGAAGATGGCGGAGGTGGCGAGGGCTGCGTCATGAGCGCCTCGTAGCAGGGCCCGCACGCGCTCGATACCTGCGCATGCCGTCGTGATGCTGCCGAAAGCGGGCAGAGGCGTACGGGGACGGAGGGAGATTGCCTCGACGAATTCAGGGTTCGCCTGCCTCGCACACCTGCATCCTGGCGGTAAACTGGGCGTGGAATGAGCGACGAACGACACGGCGGAGTGACGGTCACGAGGGTCGCGCGTTGCCTGGTGGTGGTGCTGGCAGCGCTGGGGACCGCGGCGGCATGGGGCTGCGAGCCCGCGCCCCGCGGTCCGGTGATCGGACTCGACGGCGGCGTCATCATCCCCGACTCGGGTCCCATCGACAGCGGGACAGACCCGTTCGACAGCGGACAGGATGGCAGTGACCCGTTCGACAGCGGGACAGACCCGTTCGACAGTGGAAGCACGTTCGACAGCGGCGGTGACCCCTTCGACTCGGGCTTCTTCCAGGCCCCGAACGAGCCCCAGCCCGCGTGAGCCCAGGGCGCCGTGCACGTCTCTACGCACGGCATCTCTGTCAGCCTCTCCGGCGAGATCCCTTCACATCATCGCTTGCTGGCGCCTGCGGAGGCATGAAGCGGTGCCTCGGAGCGGTCACATTCCTGGCGTGCCTGCTGCATAGTGACGACGCTGGTGGGGGCCTCCGCCTCCCGTCCTGCGCCCATGCCCCCCACGCACCCGACCTCCACCGCGACGCTGCGCTCCTGCATCCCCTTCTTGCTCCTGCTCTCGGCAGCGTGCGGCAACGTCGAGGCGGACGCGATGGGAGCCGGGGATTTCGAGCCAGCCGACCCCGGAGCGTTCGAGGTGGGGAGCGGAGAGGATGACTTCGAGCCCGTGCAGCCCGGGG
The DNA here is from genome assembly GCF_000601485.1 of Chondromyces apiculatus DSM 436. Taxonomy (GTDB): domain Bacteria; phylum Myxococcota_A; class Polyangia; order Polyangiales; family Polyangiaceae; genus Chondromyces; species Chondromyces apiculatus. Next base: position 79,190 of record NZ_ASRX01000060.1, on the reverse strand, counting down.
CTCCCCTCGCCATCATCGGGGGTCGACAGGGGGGCTACCACATCTGGATCAGCGTCCGCTGCGGCTCGTGCGGGCCGGAGATGGTGCTGACCTACGGCGTCGAGGACCTGGACACGGGCGAAGCGCTGACCCCTCAGGGCGGGATCCAGAGCTTCGAGGTCCTCGACGAGGTGAACGGCTGGCGCCTGGCCGCTGGCCTCACGGCTTTCCTGAACACCACCGACGCACACGCCCACGTCGGGCACCGCGTCAGGCTCTGGGCCACCGGGTTCATGGATGATGGATCACCGCTCGAGGCCGAGGTCGAGGCCGTCATCTCCGGTGTGGACTACGTGGATCCGTAGGCACGTCTCCGCGCCGTCGCGCGGTGGGGCCCTGATTTGGGGCACGCAGTGCGCTACCCTCCCGCCGCCATGGCCACCATCACCGTTCTCGGCGCGGGCATGATGGGCAGCGCGCTCTGCGTGCCGCTCGTCGACCGTGGTCACGACGTCCGCCTCGTGGGGACCCACCTCGACACCGCGATCATCGACAGCCTCAAGGAGAGGCATGTCCACCCCACGCTGCGGCTCGAGCTGCCCGCCGCCATCCGGCCCTACGCGGCGGAGGAGCTGCCTGCGGCGATGGAGGGGGCGGAGCTCGTGGTGTTCGGGGTGAGTTCGGCGGGCATCGGCTGGGCGACCGAGACCATCGCGCCCTTCGCGCGGCCAGAGGTGCCGATCGTGATGATCACGAAGGGCCTCTGGCTCCACGAGGGGCGCCTCGCCGTGCTGCCCGACGCGGTCCAGCGAGGGCTGCCCGAGGCGGTGCGGAGGGCGGTGGTGCCTGCGGCCATCGCCGGGCCCTGCATCGCCGGGGAGCTGGCGCGGCGCGTGCCGACTTGCGTGGTGGTCACGGGGCGCGACGCGGCCACGCTGGCGCGGCTCACCGAGGTGCTGCGCGGACCTTACTACCACGTGTTCCCCTGCGCCGACGTGGTGGGCGCCGAGGTGTGCGCCGCGCTGAAGAATGCCTACGCCATGGGAGTCGCCTTCGGCGCGGGGCTCCACGAGAAGGCCGGCGGCGCCCCCGGGAGCGTGGCCATGCACAACTGGGAGTCGGCGGTCTTCGCTCAGGCCATCCGGGAGATGATGCGCATCGTGGCGCTCCTCGGCGGCGATCCGCTGACCGTGACCGGGCTGCCGGGAGTCGGGGATCTCGACGTGACCATGAACGGCGGGCGCACGGGGCGCTTCGGGCGATGGCTCGGCCTCGGCCTCGGGGTCGCGGCGTCGATCGAGCGGATGGAGGGCGCCACCCTCGAGTGCCTGGAGATCCTCGCGGTGATGCGCAAGGGCCTGGCGGTCTACGAGGCGCGCGGGGAGCTGCAGCCCGGGGAGCTGCCGCTCCTCCGACAGATGATGGCGGTGGCGCTGGACGGGGCGCCTCTCGAGATGCCGTTCGAGCGGTTCTTCGCAGGATAGGAGGCGCGTCATGGTGGACCGGGGGATGGGGGGCAGCGCGCTGGACAGCGCTCCGGGCAGCTCGTTGAGCAGCGCGCAGCGCGACGACGCGGTCGTCCTCGGGATCGACTGCAGCACCACGGCCTGCAAGGTCATCGCCTGGGATGCCGCGGGGCGGGCCGTGAGCACGGGCCGGGCGCCGATCGCGCTCATGAACCCGGGGCCCGATGCCTGGGAGCAGGACGCGGAGGCCTGGTGGGAGGCGACCACCGCGGCCACGCGCGAAGCCGTCGCGGGCCTCGGCGCTGACGGATCGCTGCGGGTGAGGGCACTGGGGATCACCCACCAGCGGGAGACCTTCGTGGTCACCGACGAGCACGGCGTACCCTTGCATGCCGCGCTGGTGTGGATGGACGCCCGCTGCAGGCCAGAGGTGGCCGAGGCGGTGCGGGTCCTCGGCGAGGCGCGGCTGCACGCGGTGAGCGGCAAGCCTCCGTGCACGACGCCGTCGCTCTACAAGCTCCTGTTCCTGCTCGGTCGCGGCGCGCCGTCGCTCCGCGCGCGCTCTCCGCGCGTGCTCGACGTCCATGCGCTGCTCTCGTGGCGCCTCACGGGCCGGGTCGCGACCTCCCGGGCGAGCGCGGATCCGCTGGGGTTGATGGACATGGAGGCCGGCGCGTTTTCGCCGGAGCTGCTGGCGCTCGCAGGGCTCGTGCGCGACCAGCTCCCGGCGCTGTGCGCGCCCGGAGACGTCATCGCCGGTCTCAGCGCGGATGCCGCCGCGAGGCTCGGGCTCCCCGAGGGTGTGCCGGTGGTGGCAGGCGCCGGCGATGGCCAGGCTGCTGCCCTCGGGGCCGGACTCCGCGGGCCCGGCGCGGCATACCTCAACCTGGGCACGGCCATCGTGTCCGGGGTGGTGTCGCCCGCCTACCGCATCGATCGCGCCTTCCGCACCATGTACGCGGCGACGCCGGGCGCTTACCTCCTGGAGACCGATCTCAAGGGAGGCACGTTCACGCTCTCCTGGCTGGTGGAGCGGCTCCTCGGGCGCGCGGCAGGCGATGCGGAGGCGGTGCTCGGGGGCCTGGAGCGCGAGGCGCGAGGGTTGCCACCCGGGGCCGATGGGCTCCTGCTCGTCCCGTACTGGAACGGCGTGATGAACCCCTACTGGGACGATGGCGCGACCGGCATCACCCTCGGGTGGCACGGCGGCCACGCTCCGGCGCACCTCTACCGCGCGATCCTGGAGGGGATTGCGCTGGAGCAGCGGCTCCACACGGAAGCTGTGGAGGCCGCGTCGGGGGCCATCGACGAGCTGCTGGTGATGGGCGGTGGATCGCGGAGCGATCTGTGGTGCCAGATCCTCGCCGACGTCACTGGCAAGCCGGTGGTGAGGGCGGGCGCGAGCGAGGCGAGCGCGCTGGGCGCAGGGATCCTGGCAGCGTGGGCAGCCGGGCTCTTTCCGGACCTCGGGGCGGCGGTCGACGCGATGACCTCGCGAGGCGCCACGTTCACCCCGGGCCCGCAGCAGGCAATCTACGACCGGCTCTACCGCGAGGTCTTCGCGGGGGTGTACCCGGCGCTCGCTGGCGCGCTGGGGCGCCTCGCCGCGCTCCGGGTGGAGGCGCGGGCCACGAGGATGGCCGCCGATCCCGCAGCCAGTGCCGCCTCACCGCGGACGCCTTCCTGAGCCGCGGTCAGGGTATCCTTCCACCGTGAAGTCACCTCGGATCGCCGTCTGCTCCTTCGTCGTGGCGCTCGCCGGCTGTGCGACGCTGCCCTCCACGAGCCCGGGTGATGACGCGCTGCCGAATGCCGCGGCCGGCCCGTTCCGCGCCATCGCCCAGGAAGAGCTCGGGGCCACGCGCGTCGCTCCCTTCACCATCAACGACGACACGAGCTTCACCCGCGACCCGTCGGTGGTCGACGCCGACGGAGATCCCGGCACGGCGGTCGCGAGCGGCTACTTCTCCGCCACCCGGGTGCCCGAAGGAGAGACGGCCGATCCCGCAGCGCCGCCGAATGCCGTGGTCCACCACCAGGCAGAGGACGGGCGGTCCTTCGGACGTCGCGCCACGGTGGTGCTGGAGCCGGAGGCTGCGTGGGAGGGAGATTCCGTGGGGGCCCCCTCGGCGCTGCGCGTCGAGGGGGAGGTATGGCTCTACTACGCCGCCGCGGGCGGGATCGGGCTCGCGCGCAGCAGCGATGGCCTCGCCTTCACGCGCGAGGAGGGCCCCGTCCTCGTCGCTGCGCCGGGGGGCTGGGAGCAGGGGGTGGTCCCCGCCGCGCCGGGGGTCGTGCGCCTCCCCGAGGGATCGTTCCGGATGTTCTACGAGGTGGCGCTGCCCTCGGGCATGGCCATCGGTGAGGCCCGATCGGCGGACGGCATCCAGTGGGAGCGCCTCGGGAACGCTCCCGCCCTCGCGCCTTCCCCGCCTGCCGAAGAAGGGGAGGAGTCGCCGTACGACGATGCCGGGGTGGGAGCACCGGCGCCCGCGCTCGCCATCTCCGCGACGGGGAGGCCAATCCTCCGCGTCTATCACGCCGCGACGAGCCGCGCCGGGCGGGCCACCATCGGGCTCGCCGCGCGTTTCCTCGACGGTGCCGGAAATGACGCGCCGCTCTCTCGCGCCATCGCCCCGGTCTTCGGAGGCAGCGCCAGCGTCCTCGCCTCGGCCCCGTGGGTCACCACCCACGCCGGCCTCTCGCTGCTCTTCGCGAACCAGCGCGTGGACGAAGACCCCGCCTATCCTGCGGTCGCGGTCGGCGTGGCTCCTGCCGACGGAGCGCTGCCCCCGCCTGCACCTTGAGCCACCTCCTCGCGAACGGTGCTCCGCAGGTCGAGGCGCGCCCGCGCCGCGCGTCTGCCGCGCGTCTGCCGCGTGTCTAGGGAACTGCGCCTTCCGCTTGCAAGAATTCCAGCTCCTCGGCGGTGAAGGTGCGCCCGAGGCTGGTGTTCCGGTGCGGGAAGCGCCCGAAGCGCGCGATGATCGCGCGGTGGTGCTCGGCGAACCCGAGGCTCTGACGTACGGCCTCCTGCACGGGGCCCGTGGTCTCGTGCGCGAGGCGGGTGAACGCCTCCACGCACCGCTCCTGGCAGTCGAGATCCTCGGCGTGCATCAGGGGCATGTACAGGAACCAGCGCTCAATCGGCCCTAGCGCGTCCTCGAAGCCGCGCGCCATCGCCACCCGCGTCGCTTCCAGGGCGCGCGCGTCGAGCTTGAACGCGCCGCGGGTACCCCGGAAGACGTTGCGCGGGATCTGGTCGTGCAAGATCACGTAGGCGAGGGATCCCCGTGGCGTCGCGCGCCAGGACTCGAGCGCGCCCCGTTCTCCGTGTGCCAGCAGCGCACCGAAGCGCTCGCGCACCTCCGCATCGAAGGCGGGATCGGTCGCGAACCACCGCCTGGAGTTGGCCAGCGGATCGCCACCAGGGTCGCCGAGCCAGAACTGGAGCAAGGGCTCGAAGGAAGGGGCTTCCGTGCTCATTCGTCGGGAGCGTACCACGGTGCCTCTTCACCTTCCGCCCGCGTCGCGGAACCTTGCGCCCGCGTCGCGGAACCTTGCGCCCGCGTCGCGGAACCTTGCGCCCGCGCCGCGGAACCTTGCGCCCGCGCCGTGGAGACGGCAACGATGCGCGCGATGCGCCAGTTGCGTGCCTTTCAAGGTCTCCTCACCCGCGGGTGCTCCACCCTCGTGGCCCTCTCCACCCTCACCGCTGCGGCTTGCACGCCCACCTCGCCGCCCGAGGTGCCCCCCGCGCCAGATCCGCCGCCCGACACGGCAGTGAGCGCTCCGGCGCCGGGGCCCGCCACCGCGGAGGCGCCGCTGAACGCGGTCCCGCGGCTCCCCTTCAACGAGATCGCTCAGGAACTTGATCTGCCGCTCTTCTGGGTCTCGGACAGCGCCTCGCCGGGGAAGGTGGAGCCCTCCCAGGTGGTCGGCCTGTGGACGCGCGGCGCTCCTCCGCAGTGGGTGGAGGGGGGTCGCTTCACCCAGCGGTTCCGCGACGCCTACACCGCCATCGCGCGGGTGCACGAGAAGGGGCTGGACCGCGCCGGCCTCCCGGATGCCGAGCGGCGACGTCGCGAGGCCGTGGAGCAGGAACTCGCGCAGGGGCGCCCCTCGCTCGTGCGCACCGACCTGCGCCAGGCATCTGCAGAGGACCAGGCGCTCGTGCGGCAGGTGCTCACGGCAGCCGCGACGATCGAGCGCATTTACCTGAAGCAGCGCGGCGCGGCGGGACTCGCCGCGGACCTGGCCGGTGTCGATCCGGCGAGCCGCACGCTGTTCTTTCGCAACCAGGGCCCCTGGTGCGCGCAGCCGCGCACCGAGCAGAACCCGGACTGCAGCGCCCTGCCTTCGCGGCCCCCGCGCATCGCCGGGATGTACCCGGCATCGCTGCAGCAAGGCGGCAAGTTCTGCGAGGCGCTGGAGAAGCGGCCCGACCAGGCGACGCTCCTCAGCCCCTTCACGGTGGTGACCGAGGCCCCCGGAGGCGGCAACAAGCTACAGGCCGTACCCTACACCGAGGCCTACCGCGAAGAGATGACCGCCGTGAGCGGCGCGCTCAAGGCGGCGGCCGCGGCGATCCAGAGCCCGTCCGAGGCCGCGCTCAAAGCCTACCTCCTGGCGGCGGCGCAGGCGTTCCTCGACAACCGCTGGGAGCTCGCCGACGAGGCCTGGTCCCGCATGAACGCCGAGAACTCGCGCTGGTATCTGCGCATCGGCCCGGACGAGACGTACGCCGACCCTTGCTCGCGCAAGGCGGGGTTCCACGTGAGCTTTGCCCGCATCAACCAGGCATCGCTCGAGTGGCAGCGCAAGCTCGACCCGCGCAAGGCCGAGATGGAGGAGGCGCTCGCCAAGCTCGCCGGAGCGCCCTACAAGGCGCGCAAGGTGTCGTTCCACCTGCCGGACTTCATCGACATCGTGATCAACGCGGGCGACTCGCGCTCGCCCTCCGGCGCGACGGTGGGGCAGAGCCTGCCCAACTGGGGCAAGGTGGCCAACGAAGGGCGAGGGCGGACAGTGGCGATGACCAACCTCTTCGAGGACGAGGACAGCCTCGACGCGACCCGCGCCACGGTGGAGTCCCTCATCTGCCGCGACGCCGTGCGGTTCCTGACGGTCCAGCCCGGGATGCAGACCATGAGCACGGTGCTGCACGAGGCGGCGCACAACCTCGGCCCCTCCCACGAGTACCGCGCCAACGGCAAGACGGACGACGAGTCCTTCGGCGGGCCTCTCGCCGCCACCCTGGAGGAGCTGAAGGCGCAGACCTCGGCGCTCTATTTCGCGAGCTGGCTCAAGGACCGGAGCGTCATCGACCAGACCACGGCGGAGCGGGCGCTGGCCGGGGACGTGCTCTGGGCTTTCGGGCAGATCTCCCAGGGCATGACCACCTCCGACGGCAAGGCCAAGCCCTACCCGCAGCTCGCCGCGATCCAGGCCGGGAGGCTCCTGGAGAAGGGCGTGCTCACCTGGCGCGCCGAGGAGGCCGCCGCCAACGGCAAGGACAAGGGCTGCTTCACCATGGACATGGCCAAGTTCCCCGGCGCGGTCGAGCAGCTCGCCCGCGAGGTGCTCGGCATCAAGGCCCGCGGCGACAAGGCGGCAGCCCTGAAGCTGAAGGAGGCCTACGTCGACCGCGATGGCCCCTGGAAGACCCTGCGCGCGGTCATCCAGGAGCGAGCCCTGCGCAGCCCGAAGGGGACCCTGGTCTACTCCGTGGAGCTGCCCTGATCCGTGGAGCTGCCCTGATCGCCTACGACCGCTCGTCCTGGGCCCGCAGCACGTGCTGCGCGGCCACCGGGATGAGCGGCCGCACCAGCAGGTAGAAGCCGGGGATCCCCCCGAGCACCCGCGCGATGGCCACGCCCGACAGCTCCCACGGCGACCGCTCGAAGCGCGCGGCAGGCGAGAACACCTGCTGCGTCCACTTCCGCAGCATCTGACCGTAGAGCCGCGGCAACCCCCACTGGAACAGCAGCACCGAGCTGGTCAACCAGTCCCACCCCCGCACGAACCACGGCGCCGGGGCCGTGCCCTCTTCTCTCCAGGCATAGGCGCTCTTGGCAGCGACGAGCACCGCCAGCCAGTAGACACCCCACACCGCGGAGGCGATGGCATAGAGCGTGCGGCCCACGCCGGGCACGACGAGGAGCAACGACAGCGCCGGCACGCCGGCCAGGAAAACCATCCACCCCCGCAGGTAGCGTTTCCCGCGGGTCCACATCCAGGGGATGTCCACGCTCACGTGCGGGGTGAGGGGAGGGTCCTCTGGCATCGCGCCGGTCAGGAGCGCTGCATCGCGGGCGATGGCGTCGTGGTACTGCCGCGAGAGCGCGATGACCGCCCACTCGACGGCGCACAGGGTGGCGTAGAGCGACGACCAGAAGGCGAGCCCCTGATCGAGGGTGACCTTGGCGCTCTGCCGGATCACGTCGCCGCTCGAAGAAATCTGGATCCTCGTCTCCCCCAGGAGCCCGAGCAGCTTCGTGACGTGGCCCCAGCTCACGCCGAGGGCGACGCTGATCCCGAGCACGAGCGCCGCCTGCGTGAAGCACACCCGCCGGTACCTGCGGCCGGCTTCGGGGTGGGCGAGGAGCGCGCTCGCCACGGCCAGCGGGAGGCCAGCTCCGTACGCCAGGCGGGCCACGGGTGAGGGGTCCAGGGGCGGAGCGAGGCGCGCCGCGTACACCGTCTCGACCGCCTCCCGGGCGTGGGCGGAAGCCACCTTGAAGAACCCGGACGACGTGCGCGTGCCAGGGGGTCCCGCGTCGGGCGGCGAAGAGCCAGGGGTCGTCGAGGGGTTAGGGGCCGGAGCAGTCACAGGGGTAGGTTACCTCAGGCCACCAGATGTGAAGGTTTTCACGTGGCGCCCGGGCGGGCCGTGGGCCGCGGATCGCGTGCTCCCCCTCGAGCGCGCGGCGACCAGCCAAGAGCGCGGACAGCCGCAAGCGTGAGGGGCAGTGGTATGGTCCGCGCCCCGTGACCGAGGGCTCCACCGAAGCAGACCGCGTTCGCCGCCGCCGCCTCGTCCTGCAGCACGCGGCCCAGCTCACCGCGCTGCTCGTCCTCTTCGCGGCGGTCTTTCTGGTCATGGCCCCCTGGCTGCGCGCCTGGAGCACGTTCGGGTTCCACGACTGGGACGTGCAGACCTCCCACCGCGAGCTGGTGCGGCGCGGGCTCCTCCAGCACGGCGAGCTTCCCTGGTGGAACCCGTTCGCGTGCGGGGGCTTCCCGGCGTGGGGCTACGTGGAGGGCGCGACCCTCCTCGTCTCCCCCTGGCTGCCGCTCTACCTCACCTTGCCCATGAGCGTCGCGCTCCGGCTGGAGACGCTGGGCATGGCGCTGATCGGCGCTCTCGGCGCCTACGTGCTCGCCGGCAGGTTCACGCGGAGCTACGCCGCCCGGGCCCTCGTCATCGCGCTCTGGGCCGTGAACGGCCGCTTCGGCCTGCAGACCGCCGCGGGCCACACCTGGCACCTCGCCTACGCCTGGATGCCCTGGTGCCTCGCCTTCTACGAAGGTGCCCGGAGCGCCTACCCCTCCAGCGGATACCCGCGACACCCGCGACGCGCGCGCGATCTCGCCCTCGGCGCCGGCGCGCTCGCGATGCTGGTCTACAGCGGCGGCATCTACCCGCTGCCGCACACGGCGCTCCTGCTCGGCCTCTACGCGACCGGGCTCGCCGTCTCCGAGCGCTCGACGCGCCCGCTGGTCACCCTGGCCGTGATGGGCGCCGCGGGCATCGGGCTCTCCGCGCCCAAGCTCTTGCCGCTCCTCGATGGGTTCGGCAAGGCCCCGCGGCTCATCGAGTCGACCGAGACCATGGATCTCGGCGCCTTCGTGCAGATGCTCATCTCCCCGCAACAGGGCTTCTCCGACCGCCCGGCGCGGGTCTCGCCATACGGCTGGCACGAGTGGGGGATGTACCTCGGCGGGGCTGGGCTCCTCGTCCTCGCCGTCGGCGTCGCCCTCCGCGCCGGGCCGCGGGAGCGGGTGCTCAAGGCCGCAGGGTTGCTCTTCGTCCTGCTCGGCTTCGGCGCCTTCCACCCGCTCGCGCCGTGGACCCTGCTCCACCGCTTCTTGCCCGTGTTCCGCTCCCAGCACGTGCCGTCGCGCTTCCTTTACCCGGCGGCGCTGATCCTCGGCGTGGTGGCCGCCTCCGCGCTCGGCCGCATCCTCATGCGCCACGCGCTGCGGCGCCCCTGGCTCGACCTCGTGGCGGCGCTCGCCGTCCTCGCCCTGGCCCTGGACATCGCCCGCGTCGCCCAGCTCCCCATGCGCAGCGCGATGTGGATGGTCCTCCCCGACCGCATCCGCGAGGGCCAGCCCTTCAGCTTCTCGCAGGAGCCCCCGTACCAGTACAAGCGGCGCGACTGGGCGGGCCCCTTGTACCCGGCGATGCTCGGCAACACCGGGGTGATCAACTGCTACGGCACCCCCCCCTTCGGCCGCAAAGGCGCCCGCGCCACCAGCGACCCGGCCTACCGCGGCGAGGTGTTCGTGGAGGGCAGGGGAGAGGCGAAGATCGTGGGGTGGACCTTCAACACCGCGACGGTGGAGGTGACGGGTGCTCGGGCCGGAGACCTGCTGGTGTACAACATGAACTACGACGAAGGCTGGCACTCCGAGGACGGGCGGGTGGTGAACCACGACGCCTCCGTGGCGCTCGTGCTGCCGGAGGGCGCCGCGCGGGTGAGGCTTCGCTACACGCCCCCTGGCCTCGGCGCGGGGCTCATCCTCTGCGCCGTGACGGTGCTCGGCCTCCTCGCGTTCGGGCGCCGCGAAGCGCGCCTCCGCGGCAGGGCAGGGGAGGCCGCCGCGTGAGCCGGACGCGCTGGATGCGCTGGGGGCGCTGGGCGCGCTGGGGGTTCACGCTCATCCCCGTGCTCGGCCTCGCCGAGCTGGGGGGCCACGTCTACGCCAGCCACCGCGCCCCCCGCTTCGACGACTGGGCTGCCGTGCGCGCCCCCGTCGAGGCCCTGAAGCAGCCCGGAGACCTGGTGGTCGTCGCCCCTCCCTGGGCCGACCCGCTGGCGCGCCGCGCGCTCGGCGATGCGCTCATGCCGCTCCGCGACGCGGCGAGGCCGGACGAGAGCCGTTACCCCGCAGCCGTCGAGATCTCCATCCTCGGCCAGCACGCCGACGAACTCGCGGGCTTTCGCGAGGTCGCCCGCCAGGAGCGCGGCAAGTTCCTCGTCCGGCGCCTCGAAAACCCGGCCGCGACCCGGGTGGCCTTCGACTTCGTCGAGGGCCTCCGCCCGGCGCGCGTCGACGTCCGCGGCACCGAGCCGCCCTTGACCTGCCCCTGGAACCCGAGCGCCCGCGTGGTGGCTGGAGGCCTCGGCGGGCACCCCACCTTCCCCGCCGCGCGCTTCGAGTGCCCCGGCGGCGTCTTCTTCAACGTGGGCGTCACGGTGATCCCCGACCAGCACTTCCGACCCCGGCGCTGCATCTGGTCGCACCCCTTCGCGCGCGGCGAGATCATCACCCGCTTCCACGGCGTGCCGCTCGGCCAGGTGATCCGCGGCCACTCCGGCATGTCCTGGTTCGTCGAGCGCGAACGCAAGGGCGCCCCGGTGACCCTCACGGTCCGGGTGAACGGCGACGAGATCGGCCGCGCCACCCACCGCGACGGCGATGGCTGGGCCGCGTTCGAGATGCCCCTCGGCGCCCACGCCGGCGCCACCGAAGCCCAGGTGGAGTTCGCCGTCAGCGCGCGCGACTACCAGCACCGTCACTTCTGCTTCGAGGCGGACTCCCGATGACCCAGCCGCCGCGCTCACCCTGGGTGGACCGAGCCATCGCCGCCGCGCTCGCGCTCGGGTTCGTGGCCCTCCTCCTCGGCACCGCGGGAGACCTCGGCTACGCGCGCGACGAAGGGTTCTACTTCAACGCCGCCGACCGGTACGCCGCCTGGTTCCAGCTCCTCGCCTCGGACCCGCGCGCCGCCGTCGCCCCGCGCGCCGTGGACGCCGCGTGGTCCGTGAACCACGAGCACCCGGCCTTCATCAAGTCGCTCTTCGCGCTCTCCAGCCACTACCTCCACAAGAAGCTCGGCCTCTTCGCCATGCCGGGCACGAGCTACCGCTTCCCGGCCATGGTGCTGTCCGGGCTCGGCGTCGCGCTGGTCTACCTCTGGGGCGCGGCAGCGCGGGGTCGCGTCGCGGGGCTCGTCGCGGCGGCGCTCTTCGCCATGATGCCGCGGTACTTCTACCAGGCGCACCTCGCCTGCTTCGACGCCCCCGTCGTCACCGTGTGGATGCTGTGCGCCTACTGCTACTGGCGCTCGCTCCGCGACGGCGGGACGCTCTGGCCCCTGCTCTGCGGGCTGACCTTCGGCATCGCGCTGAACACCAAGCACAACTCCTGGTTCCTGCCCATCGTCTGCGGTGCCCACGCCGCCGCCCTCGAGCTCCGCGCCCTCATCACCCGCGAGGACCATGAGGAGCCACGCCGCCGCGCGCTCGCCGCCCTCGGCGCGATGGCGCTGATCGGCCCTCCCGTGCTGATCGCGACCTGGCCGTGGATCTGGCGCGACACCTTCGCGCGCCTGCGCGAGTACGCGCTGTTCCACCTCCAGCACGACTACTACAACATGGAGTTCCTCGGCGTGACCTACTGGACGCCGCCGATGCCGAGGACCTACGCGCCGGTGATGACCGCGGCCACCGTGCCCACCATCACCCTGGTCCTCGCGGCCCTCGGCCTCCTCTCCGCCGCCCGGACGCGGCTCGGGTTCCCGCTGGTCAGCCTCGCCGCGCGCCTCGGCCTCGGCGACAGCATCGCGTGGGTCCGGTCGCGCATCGCGCGCCCTCGCCGCCCCCCTGCAGATCCTGCCGCCACCGAGCTGCTCTGGTTCCTCGGCATCGCCGCCATCTATGCGGCCTGGCTCTCCCCGAAGACGCCCATCTTCGGCGGGACCAAGCACTGGATGACGGCCTACCCGTTCCTCGCCCTGTTCGCCGGCACGGCCTTCGCCGCCATCGCCCGGCGCGCCGCGATCGCTCTCCGTCGCGCCGGCCGCGACACCGTGCGCGCGCACCTCGGCCGGGGCCCTCTACCGGTTCTCCTCCTCGCCGCCGCCGTGATCGCGGCCCCCGTGGTGGAGACGCTCCACGCGCACCCCTTCGCGCTCTCGGCCTACACGCCCCTCGTGGGCGGCGCGCCCGGCGCGGCGACGCTCGGCTTGAACCGCACCTTCTGGGGCTACACCACCGGCTCCGTGGTCGACTACCTCAACGCCGAGGTGCCGCAGCGCGGGACGGTCTACATCCACGACACCCTCTGGCCTTCCTGGGAGATGCTGATCCGCGACGGCCGGCTCCGGAGGGACATCCGCGGCGTCGGCACCGTGGCGGGCGCCGACTTCGCGCTCTACCACCACGAGCAGCACATGCTCGACCAGGCCTACCAGGCCTGGGTCGCCCTCGGCACCACCCGCCCTGCCCACGTGGGCGGCCTCGACGGCGTGCCCGTGGTCCTCGTCTACCGCGCCACCCGCCTTCCGCCCGCCGCCCGCCCCACGCCAGACGGCCAGCCCCCCTGACGGACCCTCAGCCCTTCAGCGCGGGCGCGTTGCGGGCTTGCCCGGACCCACCTCGGATCCCGCCCCACCGTTCTTCGGCGCCCCCTTGCCCTCGTCCTTCTCCGACGCTCTCCGCGCCCCGCGTTGCGTGGGCGCCCTCGTGGCGGTGGTCGTCGCGTCCGTCTTGGCCTCCTCGGCCTCTGGCGCGCCATACCCAGGCGCGTGCGGGGCCTCCCCGCCCGTCACCACCGTCTCCTCCACGCTCTCGAACCCCGACTCGCCGTACGCGGGGGCGTCGACATCGCTCCCTGCGCGCTCGTCTTCCTTGCGCCTGCTCCCCTCGAACGACGGCAGCGCCGCGATCTCCCGCGCGAAGAGGCTCACGTGGTGGTCCGCGTGGAGCGCGTCCTGCTCCGAGAGCGGGGTCAGGGTCACCTTGAGCGTCCGCGCGTCCTCCAGCTCCCATGCGGCGCCGCACCCGCTCCGGAGCAGGGTCCTCGCGGCGGCCGCATCGAAGCGCCGCCGCAGCGTCGCGCGCTCCTCGGGCGCCACGGGGCTGCCGAGGTCCACCCGCCGGATCACCGTCGGCAGCGCCACCAGGCCCCCTTGCACGAACGCGCTCAGCTCGTCCTCGATCGCCTCTTCCAGCTCCAGGCGCGCGTCCGGATCGTCCTCGTCCAGCGCGAAGGACGCCGCGCGCGCGGCCGCATCGAACGCCATGAGCGCGCCGCCCACGTCGTCCGCAGCCCTCGCCAGCGCCTCGCGGAGCGACGCCTCCGGGGCCCGCTTGCTCACCGTGGCGGCCACGTAACCCAGCGTGTCGAGGCGGACCTGCACCGGCGACAGGCCCGAGCGCTCTGTCGTGGCAGCCGGCATCGCCGCCGCCTCGGCCTGGGCTGCCGCGCTGGCGCGCACGGCCTCCTCCAGCGCCTTCCGCAGCGCCTCTGCCGCTTCCTGACGCAGCGTCGGCCCGTCGACGAAGATGTCTTCCACGTGCTCGGAGTCCCGGAGCGTCTGGCCGATGCGCTCCCCGAGCGCCCCGGTTCCTTCCGCCAGCGCGGCGCGTCCTCCCGTGCGCGCCAGCCGGAACAGCGCCGCGACGTCCTCCACCATCACCAGGTGAAGCTCGCGCAGCAGCGCTGCCGCGCCCCCCTTGACCACCGCGATCCGGGCCCGCGCCCTCAGCGCATCGACCACACGCGACGCCAGGTGTCGTGAGAACTCTTGCTCGCTCACAGAGCGAGCAGCTTACACGGTTTGGGAGAGGTGGCCACGGCGGCGGTGGCCCGGATCACTCGCTGTAGCCGACGGCGATCACCTGCCAGCGGTCGGGCGTCTCGGCGACGTCGAAGATCTTCGCTTCGAAGCGCGCCGAGGTGGCCGTCGCCAGGTTGTTGCCGGCGACTGGCGCCTGGGTCGCGCCCACGATCTTGCCGGCCTTGTCGTAGAGCGACACGATCACCATCACGTTCTTGGCGAGGAACGACGACTGGTTCGTGACCTTGCCCGAGATGTCGTGCGCGCTGTACGCCTGCTTCTTCGGCGTGAACTTCACGTCGGTGATGTCGAGCTTCGCCACCTCGCCCGTGAGGAAGGCGCGCTGCGGCGTGATCTCGACCTTCTCGCTCTTCCAGGTCTTGTTGCCGGTGACCATGAAGGTGCAGGGCACCTTCTCGCCGGGGCTGAGCGCGCGGACCACGCTCATGCAGGTGCCGCTCTCGACCGCGGTGTTGGAGGCGTCGTAGAGCGTCACCTTGGCCATCGGGAAGCCGATGTTCGCCGTGCCGGTGTTGTGGATCTCGCCGACGAAGTAGCGGCTCCCACCCAGGCTGCCCTTGAAGCTCCGGAGGTCGCGCAGCTCGGCCTTCAGGCTGCCGTCCGACGGCGCCCCGATGCCGGGATCACCCAGGCTCTTCATCTCGGGGGAGTTCAGGATCTCCTCGGCGGCACTCTTCGCCTTGAAGAACAGCACCACCGACACGATGATCCCGATGAGGACGATGCCGCCGCAGCCGAGGCCGACGATGAGCCCCACCGGGGGCCCCTTCTTCTGCGGCTGACCCATGGGCGGCCCACCGAAGCCCTGCTGGGGCGGTCCACCGAAGCCCCCGGGCGGGCCCCCGAAGCCTCCCGGAGGCGGCCCGTAGCCTCCCCCTTGCGGTCCGCCGGGCGGCCCACCGAAGCCCCCGGGCGGGGGACCGTAGCCACCTGGATCCCCGGGCGGCCCACCGCCGGGAGGTCCACCGAATCCACCGGGCGGCCCACCGCCGGGAGGTCCACCGAATCCACCGGGCGGCCCAGGCGGCCCAGGCGGTCCACCAAATCCCCCGGGAGGTCCAGGCGGCCCAGGCGGTCCACCGAACGCACCGCCGGGAGGTCCAGGCGGTCCAGGCGGCCCAGGCGGACCTCCGAACGCCCCACCGGGCGGCGGTCCAGGCGGTCCAGGCGGACCTCCGAACGCCCCACCCGGAGGCGCTTCACCAGGAGGACCACCAAAGCCACCAGGCGGGCCGCCACCCGGCGGGCCACCAAAGCCACCAGGCGGACCGCCGCCAAACGCGCCGCCGCCAGGCGGAGAATTCATGCTCATGGGCACGCAGTATCGGTACAACGACCACGCGAGATCAACGGCATCGTGAGAAATCCTCGACGCACGTCGTTCTCATCCACCGGCGTCGACGCTGCGGCGCCGCGGAGATGCGTGGCTCACAGGTGCTTGCGCGCGATCTCTGCCCAGGTCCCGGTCGGTTCGAGCTCCAGGTACTTGCGCCAGCAGGGCCGCGCCTTCGCGGACTCGCCGACCTGCTCGTAGGCCATGGCCAGGTTGTAGTAGGCGTCGGCGAAGCGCGGATCGCTCTCGATGGCGCCCTTGAAGAACGCGATCGCCTCCGGCGCCTGGCCCCGATCGAGCATCACGTAGCCGAGGTTGTACTGCGCCTCCGGCTGCTCCGGATCCATCTGCAGCGCCTTCCGGTACAGCACCTCGGCCTGCGCCTCGTCCCCGCGGCGGAAGCAGATGTTGCCGAGGTTCGTCGTGGCGATCGCCAGCCACGGATCGATCTCCAGGGCGCGCCGGTAGAGCGCCTCGGCGTCGTCCATGGTCTCCGGGTCCTCATCGAGCTGGCTGGCGCGCATGTACAGGTCGTAAGCCGTGCGCGACCTGTCCTTCTCCACCCGGGGGCGCAGCACGCGCACCACGTCGTCGCGCAGCTCGTTCACCTCGAAGTCGAGGACCATCTGGCCCGTCAGCGGCTCGAACGACCCCGCCGCGCTCCGCACCACCACGGCCTGTCCGTCGGACACGATGCGCAGCTCGTTGAGCGGCCGCGTCACCCGGGGCAGCGCCGTCACGATGTTCTCGATGGCGCGCGCCACGTCGCGCAGCCGCACCCGGCGCCCCAGCAGATCCCGCGCCGCGCGCAGCGCGATCAGATCCGAGAACGTGTACGCCCGGCGGCCCTTCCGCCGCCCGCTCGGCGCCACGATCCCCGCGCGGTCGAGGGTGCGCAGCCGCCCGGCCGACACCCCGAGCAGCTTCGCGACCTCGCTCGTCGTGAACAGGTCCGAGAGCGGCTCCTTGCTCGACGGCGGCTCCGGCGCCTCCGGCCCTCCTGACCCTGCTGCCCCTGCCTGTCCTCCCTGCGGGCGCCGCGGCCGCGGCGGGTGAGGCGCTGCCACGCGCCCGCCACCCGGCCCGAACACGACATGGATCACCTTGTCGGAAGTGCCGGACTTGGGTCGTTCCTTGTTGCTCATCACGCGCGACCGGTCCCGGGGGACCGGGAACTTTCCGTTCTCCACGTCCATGCGGGCGTCAAGGGGATCGTCCCCGTCGCGAGATCCGCCGTCACGCATGTCGCGCCTTCGCGCCGTGAGCGATCACCACCGCGGAGACGTCGACACCGATCGCCAGCGCGGGCCGCCCTCGCGACATCCGCACCTGCCCCGGGCCCTCGCCGAAGGAGATCTCCGCCTGCACGCGGGTCAGCGTCCCGCCGGCGCGCGCGCTCGCCTCCCGGTGTGCGATGCGCAGCGCCCGCACCCGCGCGTGCGGATCCTGGGCGAGGACGTACCCGAGCTGCCGGATCGTCGCCGGATCCGGGGGCACGAGGAGCACGCTGCTGCTCCCGTAGTACACGAGCGCGTCCCCCTCCACGCGCGCGGCCCCCTCGCTCACCACGTCGGCCGCCTCGAACAGCGCCCGCACCTCTCCCTCCGTGGTCGACCAGAGCTCCACCACCCGCCTGCGCAGGATGGAGGGGGGACGGCTCTTCGACAGACCAGGGCCCACCAGGCGACGCTCGCTCGTTCGACGCTCGCTCGTTCGACGCTCGCTCATTGACCCGCGATCGTGCCGAGCGCGCGCCCCCTTGGCCCAGGTCCCTGCGTGAACGCCTCCGAACTTGGCCGTACGGGCGCCTCCTTGCCACCATCCCACGTGTGCCCACCATGGCGGGCGACACGCACGAGAGGAGGAGCTGTCCCATGTTCGACTTCCACGGGCCGGAGCGACGCAGGCACCGGGTGTTCGTCACCCGCAACACCGAGTACCACGTACGCGACGGCATCTGCGTCGCCGTGCGGGACCGCGAGGGGAGCGGCTTCCGCGCCTCCCACATCGCCATCAACCTCCGCCTCGAAGGCGCCGTGCGCAGCGGACCGCACGGCCTCCCCATGCCCGACTGCGACGGCCCCCGGGTCGGCGCCTCCATCTACTTCACGCGCGAGGACACCGACGGCCACGAGCAGCACATCGTCACGAGCCGCATCGAGCGCATCGAGCGCCCCGAGAAGCGCATCGTCCTCACGTACCCCGCGCCCGCCGGCAAGCGCGCCTCGGCGCAGCGCAAGACCCTCTCCTGATCGCGATCCTGCGCGCCCCGGATCCTAGAGACTTGATCAGCGAAGAGCCAGGCAAGAACAAGCACCTCCGCGTGAGGGGATCGACGGCGCCCTTTGCATCTGCTCAAAGGGCGGCGGAGGTGGTGCATGCCGACCCTGTGGAAGCCGCCGGTTGAGCTGTCGTCGCGGGAGCAAAAGATCGTCAAACGGTGCGCCAAGAGGCGTGTGTTCGTGTTCCTCCGGGAGCTTCGACACCGCCTCTTTGACGGGGACAACCCGAAGGCACGCAAGCTCGGATTGGCGGTAGTTGACCAGCAGCTCCGGCTTGCGGCTTGACTGGTCAGGTCTCTAGGGCGTGGGGGTGCAGGACGACATCACCGCGGGCAGCCCCCACACCCACTGCGGGTGCTCGATCCTGGGGTAGTACATCACGAACCCGAAGCACATCTCGTCGCTGGTGTCCTCGCCGAAGGTCACCTGCTGCGGCGTCGGGTTGGCCCAGGCGCAGCGGGTCTCCACGTGATCGCCGGGCTTCAGCGTGGTGCGCACGCTCGTCCACTCCTGCAGATCGAAGTTCCAGGGATCGGCCGTCCCGAGATCCACGGCCGTCCCTCCGCCTTCCGGCGTGAGCGTCGTGGAGATGTGCGTCCCGAGCTTGTGCATGTGGGGCATCCCCGAGATGGTCGTCACCGAGGGGAAGTACGAGGGGATGGTCAGCCCGCAGGTGACGTCCTGCGTCCCGTTGGGAGGGATGGCGATCTGGTTCGTGCCGAAGGCCAGGATGTCGGCGTCGTTCGCCCGGAGCTGATCGGTCGTGCAGAGCGCGTAGCCCGACGCATCCTTCTCCCCCGACAGGCCCATCAGGTTGCTGTAGTGGACCTGCACCACGAAGTGGGCCGTCCCCTCGATCGCGAAGCCCGCTTCCTCCGGCAGCTCGATCCCTCCACCGCCCGGCGCCCACACCCCCATCAGCCGCCCCATGTTGCCGCCTGCGCAGGGCTGGGGCGTGGAGGGATACGCCGCGTCGGCGAGGAAGAGCAGCATGTGGTGCACGATGGTGCTGTTGTCCACGCGCGGCGCGTGACCGATGATGTGCCGCTTGCTCCCGACCTCCAGGTCGACGCCGTAGCACACGTACTCGTCCTCCACTTCCTTGGGCATCTCGTACGGCGCTGCCGGCGCGATCGTCATGTCGGGCGTGCATCCGAGCGCCGGCACGTCCTCGTCCCCGCCTCCCGTATCCCCGCAGCTCTCGCTGCCGGCTTTCGCCCCTGCGGCCACCCAGTCGTCGATCACCTTCGCGCTCGCGCCGTCGAGCGGAGAGGCCGGCGCCGGCGGCATCGGCCGTACCTCGTCGTGGATCCGCTCCCGCACCAGCTCGAACAGCTTCCGCGACGGATCGCTCAGCGAGGCTGCTTGCAGATCGGCGTGGGTCACGAGCGGCGAGGGCGCCCCGTACTTCGGCGCGTCGCCGTGGCAGGAGCGGCAGCTCTTCTCCAGCACCGCGTCCACGTCGCAAGGCAACCCGGCGCTCGCCGCGCCGCTCCCCGTATCTCCCGCGCCGTCCCCGGAGTCCCCGCCGCAGGCGAGCGCAAACAGGGGAAGGGCCGCGACGAACGACATCAGAACGCGCATGGATGTGCTCCTCTAGGCCTCCGCAGCCGTGATCCAGCCTGAGGGAGAGGCCCCGCCGAGTTTCGGCACCAACAGTGCCGAAACATAACGACACGACCAGTGCCGTCAAGAAGAATGGGGGTTTCTGGCAGGATGCGCCGATGTCGGAGTCGGAGCGTCCCCGTGTCGGCCGCAAGCGGAGCGAGGCCTCGCGGACGGCCATCCTCACTGCGGCCCTCAAGCTCGCCACGGAGCGCGGGTATGCCGCGGTCACCATCGACGCCATCGCCGGTGAGGCGCGCGTCGGAAAGCACACCATCTACCGCTGGTGGCGCTCGAAGGCGGAGGTCTTGCTCCAGGCGCTCAGCGAGGCCACGGACGAGCAAGTCCCGCTCCCCGACACGGGCGATCTCGAAGAGGACCTCCGGCAGCTCCTCACCCGCATCTTCTCCCTGAGCAACCACGAGCAGCCGCCGGCGCACCTCCTGCGCGCGCTCATGGCCGAGGCCCAGCTCGACCCGGACTTCCTCGTCCTCTTCCACAGCTTCACCGAGGGCCGCCGCATGCTCGTCCGCGAGCGCTTCGCGGCTGCCCGCGCCTCGGGCCAGATCGCGGACGGCGTCGACGTGGAGGTGCTCCTCGACATGATCTTCGGCGCCATCTGGCACCGCCGCCTCCTCCAGCACGGCCCCCTCGACGCACGCTTTGCGGACGCGATCTTGGCCATCGCCATGGCCGCCTTGCGCCGCCCTCAGCTCGGGATTGTGCAGAACCCTTCGTAGTCGATGTACTCGGTGATCGAAGGGTTGTCGCCGCACACCGGGCAGTTCTTGTCGCGCCGGAGCCGCAGCTCCCCGAACTTCATCCGCAGCGAATCGTAGGTCAGCAGCCGACCGATGAGCGGCGTCCCCCGCCCCAGGATCAACTTGATCGCCTCCGTCGCCTGGATCACCCCCACCACGCCTGGCAGGATCCCGAGCACGCCTGCCTCCTGGCAGCTCGGCGCCAGGTGGGGCGGCGGCGGCTCCGGGTACAGGCACCGGTAGCAGGGCCCCGCGCCTGCCAGGAACGTCGTCACCTGCCCCTCGAACCGGAAGATCGACCCGTGCACCACGGGCTTCTTCTTCCAGACCGACGCATCGTTCACCAGGTAGCGCGTCGGGAAGTTGTCGCAGCCGTCCACGATCACGTCGAACCCCTCGAAGATCCGATCGATGTTCGCGCTGTCGAGCCGCTCCTGGAACTTCACCACCTTCACGTCCGGGTTCAGATCCCGGATGGCCAGCTCCGCGCTCTCCACCTTCGGCGTCCCCACCCGCGACGTCGCGTGCAGGATCTGCCGCTGCAGGTTCGACGCATCCACCACGTCCGCGTCGCAGAGCCCCAGGGTCCCCACCCCGGCTGCTGCCAGGTACAGCGCCGCCGGGCTCCCGAGCCCTCCGGCTCCGAGGAGCAGCACCTTTGCCGCGAGCAGCTTCGCCTGCCCCGCCTCGCCCACCTCGGGCAGGAGCAGGTGCCGCGAGTACCTCTCCCGCTGCGCGTCCGTCAGGGAGGGCGGCGTCTCCACCGGGTAGCCCAGATCCTTCCACCGCGTGAACCCCGGGTTCGCGCTCTCCACGTTGGTGTACCCCAGGTCCGCGAGCGTCTTCGCCGCCAGCGCCGAGCGCGTCCCTCCCGCGCAGTAGGCCACGATCTTCGCCGACCGATCGGGCACCTTCTGCTCCACCTGCATCTCCAGGAACCCCCGCGGGATGGAGATCGCCCCCGGGATGGACCCCGCCCGGAACTCCTCCTTCTCGCGCACATCGAGGAGCGTCAGCGGCTCCTTCTCCTCCAGCCGACGCTTCAGGTCACCCAGCGTCACTTCCCGGATCGACGCCCGGACGCTCGCCATCATGTCGCTGTACGTGGTCATCGTGGCTCCTTTAAGGGGCCGGCGTGTTCACTTGCTCGCGGGGAGCAGGTCGGGCCGGCTTCGCAGGGAGGAGAGCGGCTGCTCCTTTTGCAGACCGCTGTCACACTGCACCCGGGCCACCCGCATCCCCTGGATGTGCTCGAAGATCGTCGCGGGCTGGTTCTCCTGATCGCAGAGCGTCAGCACCTTCATCCCCTTCACGAGCTGACCCTTGCGCAGCTTGTCGCGGGTCGTCTTCACCGCCACGTCGTCGGCGAGCCGGGTCACGGTCACCTCCTCGCCCTTCACCTCGGTCACCGTCCCCAGCTCCAGGAACGCCTGCTTCTCCCGCAGCGGCCCCCACACCTGCAGACCCTTCAACTGATCGTTCGGGGGCAGCCACTCTGCCGTGTCTTCCTTGGCCAGCGTCCGCACCGGCACCCAGCCTGCGGCCAGATCGAGCGCCGCGTTGAACGCTGCCCCGCCCGGATCTGCCTCCGTGATCAGCGCCACGTCCTTCGTCTGACCCAGCACCCACACCGCGGTCCCCTGCTTCAGATCGCGCCGCGACGCCCCTTCTGCGCTCCCTGCGGGCGCGAGTGGCACCAGCCCGTGCATCCAGCGCTTCTCTGCCTTCTTCAGCGGCTTCAGCTTCAGCCGCTGCGTCTCCACGTAGGTCGCCAGCGCTGCCCGCTTCTTCCCGAGATCCTCGGGCATGGCCTTGTCCTTCGCGATCCCTGCCAGATCGCTGGCCTGAACCTCCCAGCCCAGCCGCGCGATCAGCGCGTCCACGTCCTTCAGATCTGCCGCCGCGCTCCGCGACCCCACCGCTTGTGCTGCCTTCGCGGTCAGCTCGGGCGCGGCTGCGGCCCGCACCCGGCCCATCAGGTTCTGCCCTGCCGCCTCGGTCACGTCTCCCCGCTTCACCGCCGCGTCCACTTTGTCGGCGGCCGCTGCCCAGCGCTTCGCCTGCAGATCTTCCGCGAGCTGCCCGGCCATCGCCTCCGTGGCCGTCCCCTCCGTCTCTGCCGACAGCTTCTTCCAGGCCGCCTCGCCCAGCACCACCTTCGTGCTCGGGCTCCCCAGGAAGCTCCGCGCCTCCCCGAACTTCCCGGCCGTGGCCAGCTCATCGAGCTTCCCGCTCGTGCAGGCCACCGCCTGGGTGTGCACCAGCTTCTTCACCTCGGCCTTGAAGATCTCGCTCTTCCGCGCCTCGAACTCCTTCGACAGCGACGCGAAGGCCTCCGCGCACTGCTTGCCGTCGAGCTGCTCCGACACCTCGTTCGACCAGAGCTTCGCCTCGCGCTTGTCGAGCTTCTCCCGCGCCTCCTGGATCTCGAACCGGTGCGACTCGATGTTCAGCGCCTCGGCTTCCTTGAGCAGCTTGTTCGCGTCCGCGTACCGCTTCTCGTCCGTCGCCAGCGACGCCTCGTCGATCTTCTTCCGGCTGCTCTCGATGCGCGCCTGCTCTGCCGCGTCTGCGCTCCCCGCCGGATCTTTCCCGACCACCGCCTCTTCACCGCACCCGATAGGCCCGGCGCACGCGGCGAGCACCAGCGCGGCGGCCAGCGCGGAACGGACCATGCTGCAACGAGATCGCACTTCCAGGGAGGACATGAGCGGCAATCTCCCACCGGCGCCCGATCATCGTCAACCTCGCGACGGACGATTGCGTACCGCACGCACGGGGGGCACCTCCCTCCCGGCCGGCCCCCATCGCGCCCTGACCTCGGGTTGACCGCAGGCCAGGCTGGCTCTACCGCATCCGGGTGACCCAGGAACGCACCTTCAGCGCCCCCCGCATCGCCATCAACCGCGTCTACACCCGCCATGGGGATGGGGGCCTCACCCGCCTCGTGGGTGGCCAGCAGCTCCCCAAGGACGACCTCCGCATCGAGAGCTACGGCACCGTCGACGAACTCAACGCCTTCATCGGCGCTGCCCGCCACACCCTGCTCGAAGCCCTGCCCACCGTGGCTGCTGACCGTCGCGACCGCCTCGAAGGCCTGGGCCGCTCCCTCCACCGGGTCCAGCACGAGCTCTTCAACCTCGGCTCCATCCTCGCCACCTTGCCCGAGGACGTGCACCCCAGGCAGCCCCGCGTCACCCAGGCAGAGATCGAGCGCCTCGAGGCCGAGATCGACCTCGCCCAGGAGGACCTCGCGCCCCTGCGCTCCTTCGTCCTCCCTGGCGGCGCCCGCCTCAACACCGACCTCCACCTCGCCCGCACCGTCTGCCGCCGCGCCGAGCGCCTCTGTGTCGCCCTGCACCGCCAGGAAGCGGGGGACACCTACCCGGTCGGCTACCTCAACCGCCTGAGCGACGCCCTCTTCGTCTGGAGCCGCTGGGCCTCCTTCCTCCTCGGTGCCCCCGAGGTCCTCTGGGAGCCTGACACCTCGGCCACCGCCATGGCCGCCGCCGCGAGCGGCAAGGATGGCGAGGGTGGCGAGGGTGGCGAGGGTGGCGAGGGTGGCGGGAGCGGCGAGAGCGCCGCCAAGGGTGGCGACGACGCTCCCTGAGTCAGCGCGGGAGGCGCGGGATCATTCCAGATCCAGATCCAGCTCGTCCTCGTCGTCGAACGCGCAGCCGTCATCGGGGTCGACGGTCTCGTCCTCGTCGTCGTGGCACCAGTAGCGCTCGGCCTCGCCCAGCTCCCCGATCTCTCTCCCGAGCCGCTGCCGGATCTCCGGGTGTGGCCCGGCCGTCCACGCGGCGCCGAGCAGCTCCCGCAGCCCCTCGGGCTCCTGCGTCGTCAGCACCCCGTAGGCGCTCACGGCCGCAGCCCCTGCCGCGCTCACCGCACTCACCGCGCTCGCTCCATTCCCCGTGCTCACGGCCGCCGGAACCCCTACGAGCAGCTCCAGAAAATGCCCCTTGAGCTGTGCGAACGGCGCCCCCAGCCTGAGCAGGAGTCCTGCGAGCTGGCTCCTCGCCGCCGGCGTCCCGGCTGCCTCGCGCAGGATCCCGTCGAGCCGGCTGTCTTCCACCGCCAGGGCCTTCAGGGACAGGAGCGCCGCGGCTGCCTCTGCGGCTGCCGCCCCGCCCCGCGCCTTCGACCCCAGCGTGGCTGACAGCAGCGCCACCACCTCGGCCGACGCCTCTGGCTTGCACAGCCGCGCCGCCACCGAGAACCGCAGCGACTCCGGCGCCCGCAGCGCGGCGAGCACCCACCCGGTGTCGAGCTTCCCTGCCGCGTGCAGCGCGTACCCGCACAGCACCGCCGCCTCCACCGACCCCTCGGCAGCGTCCACCCCGTCGAGCAGCCGCTGCCCGAGCTGGGCTGCCACGGGCGTCCTGCGCTGGCACCCGATCCGCACGATGCGTTCGAGCTTCCGGTGATCCCCGGCCCGCAGCGCCGCCTCGCCCTCCTCGGCGATGCGCGCCTCCAGCCCTGGCGCGCCCTTCACCTTCGCCAGCGCCTCGCCGGCCCAGTAGGCCCCGTACGGCAGCGCGCACGCCGACGACGACCGCCCCTCGTCCTCGCAGGACGCCCGCTCCGCCGTCCGCTCCACCGCCGCGTGCCAAAGCCGGTCCGCCAGGTCAGCCGGCGCGCCCAGGCAGCTCAGCGCGAAGAGCGGCCCTGTCCCCTCCTGGTAGCGCGGCGACGTCAGCGCCTCCCGCGCGATCTGCCGGAGCCGCTCCCGGAAGGCCTCGCAGAGCAGCCCTTTCCGGTCGAGCCCCGCCAGCACCTCCAGCCACTCGTGGTCCGCGCCCACCCGCGCTCCCCGCAGCGCCAGCGCCGCGAGCCCCTCGAACGCCGCTGCTCCGAAGCGCCGCAGCAAGAGCTCCGCCCACGCCTCCTCGGAGACCGGCAGCTCCGGGACGCGCGGCGACACCGCCGGATCCCTGAGGTTGAACACCAGGAGCGCCAGCGTCTCCCGCGCCTCCGCGTCGAGGCTTCCACCGTTCGCGTCGTTCGCGCCGCTCGCGCCGCTTCCCACGCCGTTCGCGCCCGACCTCTCCACCAGCGCCTCGACCGGCGCCTCGGCGAGCAGCGCCTCCAGCATCCGCCCCCGCGCCTCGTCGGGGCCGCTCCGCAGCACGGAAAGCCTCCCGAGCAGCTTCTCGCTCGGCGGCGCCGCGAGGATCTCCACGCAGAGGCCTGCCAGCGGATCGACCGGGCAACTCTCTCCGAACCGCTCCATCCACAGCGCCTGCGCCCGCTCCACCGGGTAGCGCCCGGGGCCTGCGGCCGCCTCCAGGAGACGCGGCCTTGCCAGCTCCTCGGGCAGCGCCCCCGCCGCCTCCACCGCATCGTACCGGCGCCACGATCGCGACCCGTAGAGCGCCCGATCGATCCACAGCACGGCCCGCTCCGGATACCCCGCCGCGAGCGCGCGGATCGCCCAGCCTGCATCGAGCCCGGCCCGCTGCCCGCGCGCATCGAGCCCGCCGCCGTCCGCGAGGATCCCGAGCGGCCGGAAGCCCTCCGGCGGACGCACCCGCCCCACCGCGGCGATCAGCGCCTGCCCGTACTCGTCGATCATCTCCAGGCTGCGCGTCCCGCGCCCCGGAGGCGGCGGGTGCTTC
Source organism: Chondromyces apiculatus DSM 436 (assembly GCF_000601485.1). GTDB lineage: Bacteria > Myxococcota_A > Polyangia > Polyangiales > Polyangiaceae > Chondromyces > Chondromyces apiculatus. Next base: position 53,329 of record NZ_ASRX01000060.1, on the reverse strand, counting down.
ACCGCGTCCTCCAGGAGCCATTGCACGTCGTCTGCCGTCAGCGCCTCGGGCGCACGCTCCAGCAGCGCCTCGATCGCAATGGTCCTCACCCCTGCGTGCGGCCGCCGCAGCGCCCGCCGCAGCGCCGGAATGGCCGCCTCCACCTCGCCGAACATGAAGAGCAAGCGCCCTGCGATCGCCTGCGCCCTCCAGGTCGGCCCCACGTCGAGCACCTCGGCGAGCCTCGCGCTCGCCCCCGGGTACCGGCGGTCCGGGTTCTCGTCCTGGAGCGACTGCTCCAGCAGGAACGCCAGCCATTCGTCCCCTGCAATCGCGGCCTCCACGAGCAGCTCGGGCATCTCGGGCGACTCGGTCGGAATGGGCACGAAGCTCAGCGCGTGGATCCCGTCCTTGCGGCCCTTGCGCGGCAGCGCCCCGTGGTGCCGGGCGACGAGCCGCCATAGCCGCAGGATCTCCTCCGGGTGCGCGCTCATCCCGATGACGTCGAAGCCCATCCGGCGCACCCGCGACAGCATCGCCCCCGTCGCTGCCGCCTGCCGCGCGCCCCCGGCCATCTCCCAGGCCCGCGCCACCTGCTGCGCGAGATCCGCGCAATCACGTCCCACCCGCTCCCAGCGCGCGCGCACCTCGCCTGCGGGCGCCTCCCGCACCTGCACCTGGGCCACGAACTGCTTCGGGCGGGCCTCCTTCAGCGCCACCAGATCCGGGATCGAGATCCGCCAGAGGAACTGCTGGGCGAGGTTCTCGTCGAGGACGTCATGACTGGACATAGGTCTCCTTTGCCTTGTCTCGGGTCGTCTCTTCGAAAAAGCATGGCCGGGGGATTCGTTGAAAACAAGGCTCGGATGCGCGCATGTGCATGTTCCTCATGCAGCGTTCTAATGAGGTGTCCGCGGCCAGAAAACGCAGCGCAGCCCGGCACGGAATGCACGGCGCGTCTCCCACGCATACCTCAGTCCCGCCCTTCGTCCACGTACATTCCCGCATTGCACCCTGCCCACCCCGCGCGCCCCGGACCATTCATGCCTTACGTGTTGCCGTCCCGTATTCCCTCATCCGGCCATGCATTCCCCTCATTCGTGCATTCCCTGTGCGCCACACCTCATTCACACCCTACCCATTGTGTCCCGCCTCGGTCCCACCCCATTCGGCGGTGATCCCCTGGAGAGGCCATCTCGCTGCCGACCTGCCCGGTCGCGCCCCTTCCTGCCAAGCCCCGCCCGGCCGCGAGGTCGCGAGGCTGTGAGGCCGCGAGATCGCGAGGCCCTGCTGCCCGCGTGCGGCTCACCGCCGAAGATTCCTCCATGAATGCACACGACCCCGATCGCCGGCAGCGGGATCCGGCACGTATCGATGCCGTTCTAGCGGGACGCGCGGCTCCGGGAGCACTTCCTGGCATGCCGTGATGCACGCGTACCCCCGCCCGCGCCCCGCCTCCCGCAATGGACGCGCCCCCCGCCCCGCAATGCGGACACGCCTCCCGCCCTGCGTCCCACCGCCTGGGTTTTCTGCAGGCTCCGCAGGCGCTACCGGCACCCAGGTGCCCTCACGTAGGGTGGGTGCATGGATGACCTCGACGAGACCACGCGCCTGGCGGTACCGACCTGGATGGTGCGCTCCGAGGTGCTCGCGGTGGCGTTCAGCCCCGACGGGAGGCGCCTCGCGACGGGGGACCTGGATCGCCGGGTGCACCTCTGGGACCCCGCGACCGGCGCGGGCCTCCGGGTGCTCGGTGGACACCGGAGCAAGGTGGTCTGCGTGGCGTGGAGCGCCGACGGCGCGTGGCTCGCCTCGGGGGACGACGAGGGCGAGGTGCGGCTCTGGGACGGCCACACGGGCGCGCTCCGCGGCGTGCTCCGCGGCCATGCCCTCGGCGTCACGGACCTCGCCTGGAGCCCGCGGGGCGAGCGCCTCGTGGTGGGGTCGCACGACTGCACGATGCGTCTCTGGTACATAGGCGCGGACGTAGGCGCGGGCGTAGGCGCGGACGTAGGCGCGGGCGCGGGCGCGGGCGTAGGCGCGGACGCGCCTGGAGGCACGCTCCTCCAGGTCTTCTCCGGCCACGACGACGCCGGTCACGACGAGCCCGGCGACGACGACGCCAGGCACGACGGCGCCAGGCACGTCGGCGCCGTGCTCGGCGTCTCCTGGTGCGGCGATGGCGCCCGCATCGCCTCCGCCTCGCGCGACCGCACCGCCATGATCCACGAGGTCAGCTCGGGCCGCGTGCTCCACGTCCTCGCCGGGCATGACGCCGACGTGACGAGCGTCGCCTGGTCCCCGGACGGCGCCGAGGTGGCGACGGGCTCGGAGGACGCGACCGTGCGGATCTGGGATGCACGCTCGGCCGAGACCCGCCTCGTCCTGCGCGGCCACGGCGAGAAGGTGACCCGCGTCGCCTGGTCCCCGGACGGGACCCGGCTCGCCTCGGCCTCCTTCGACAAGACCGCGCGGATCTGGGACGCGCGCACCGGCGCGACGCTCCACGTCCTCTCCGGCCACGACGACGACCTCCGCGACCTCTCCTGGCATCCGGGCGGGGAAGGGGACGCCGGAGGGGAAGGGGACGCGGAATGGCTCGCCTCGGCCTCCTTCGACATGACCGTGCGGATCTGGGACGCGCGCACCGGCGCGACGCTCCGGGTGCTCGAACCCCCGCTGGAGGGCCTCCGCAGCGTGGCCTTCAGCCCCGATGGCGCGACGCTCTCCTCGGGCGTCACCGACTTCACCGCGCGGTTCTGGGATCCGCGCGCAGGGCAGGCGCTCGCCCAGCTCTCCACGGAGCCCTCCGGCGTCACGACCCCCGTGGTCTTCTCCCCGGACGGGGAGCGGTTCGTCAGCGGGGGGTTCGGCTGGTCCACCCTGGTCTGGGACCTGCGCGCGCGGGAGGTGTGCCTCACGCTGCCCCGGCGCGGCACCTGGGTGCGGTGCGTGGCCGTCAGTCCCGACGGCGCGTGGCTCGCCACGGGCACCGACGACGCCCTGCTGCGGCTGTGGGACGCGCGGACCGGCGAGGAGCGCGCGGTGCTCACCGGCCACGCGGAGGCTGTGACGGCGCTCTCCTTCAGCCCCGACGGCGCGTGGCTCGCCTCCACGTCCAAGGACGCCACCGTGCGGCTGTGGGACGCGCGGACCGGCGAGGCGGGCGCGGTGCTCTCCTGCCGCCCCCCGGCCTGGGGGCTCGGCCTCGCGTTCAGCCCGCGCTTCGGAGACAACGGAGAGCGCGACGGAGGGCGCGAGGAAGGGCGCGACGGCGCGGCATGGCTCGCCCTGGCCAGCGGGAACGGCACGGTGCAGCTCTGGGACGCGCGCACGGGAGCGCGGCTGCGGGTGCTGGAGGGGCACGAGAACTGGGTGACGAGCGTGGCGTGGCGCCCGGACGGCGCGCTCCTGGCTTCCGGTTCGGACGACGCCACGGTGCGGCTCTGGGATCCCGGCACGGGCGAAGCGCTCGGGGTGCTCCGCGGCCACACGGGCCCGGTGACCTGCGTCGCCTTCCATCCCGCCGGGCGCTTGCTCGCCTCGGCCTCCGAGGACGGTACCGTGGGCCTGTGGGACGTGCCCCGGCAGCGCTGCCTGGCCTGGCTGCTGCCGACGCCCGAGGGCTGGGTGGTGCTCACCCCCGCGGGGCGTCACCGCGCCGGGGGCAACCTCGGGGGTGCGTTCTGGTACGCGGTCGTCCCGGCGGGGTCCGACGGAGAGCCGTCGGGCGTGGAGAGACCGGGACCGGTACAGATTCCCCGGCAGCGGCTGGACGTGGAGCGCCGGGACGTGGAGCGCCGGGACGTGGACGTAGAAGGAGAAGAGGGCGACGCCTTCCTGCCAGGCGTGCGGCTCGGCGCCGCCGAGGTGCTGGTCGACGACCTGTGAGCGACCTCGCGCGTCCACCTGCAAGTGCGCGAAATCTGGTGGGCAAGGCCCACGGCGGCTCCGGGAGCCCAGGAAGCACGACCCACGAACAGCACAGCGGCTCGGGGAGCCCAGGAAGCACGACCCACGAACAGCACAGCGGCTCGGGGAGCCCAGGAAGTGCGACCCACGAACAGCACAGCGGGATTTCCTGCACAGGGAGGTCGACCCCACGAACAGCACAGCGGGATTTCCTGCACAGGAAGTGCGACCCACGAACAGCACAGCGGCTCGGGGAGCACAGGAAGTGCGACCCACGAACAGCACAGCGGCTCGGGGAGCACAGGAAGTGCGACCCACGAACAGCACAGCGGGATTTCCTGCACAGGGAGGTCGACCCCACGAACATCCTGGGCGCGACGGGAGCCGGTTCGCGCCCCCCGAGGTCGTGGCCCTCGTGCCCGTCGCGTCGTCGCAGCCGTCACGGCCTCGACGTGTGCTCTGCGGGCCCACCGTCTACACTGAGGCGCCGAGGTCCCATGCCCAAGCTCCCCAGGCCGCCCCCCGCGCGCGAGATCACGCCCGAGCCGCTCTACCTGCGGCGGCGCGAGTTCCTCAAGAGCGGCGCCCTGTTCGCGGGCACCGCCTCGGCGATGGGTGCGGGCCTCATCGCCCTGAGCGGGGGTTCCCGCGCCACCCCCCCGCCTGCTGCCTCGGCGCTGCCGGACCTGCCTCCGTCCGCGGTCCCTCCCGGCGCGCCGGGCAGCGCAGCCAGCGCCCGCAGCCCCTTCTCCACGGACGAGCCCCCGACGCCGTTCGGCGACGTCACCACCTACAACAACTTCTACGAGCTCGGCCTGGACAAGGGCGACCCCGCCGAGAACGCGGCGACCCTCCACCCGCGCCCCTGGACCGTGGAGCTCGCCGGCGAGATCAAGACCCCCCGGCGGGTGGACATCGACACCTTGCTCGGGTGGTTCGCGCCCGAGGAGCGCATCTACCGCATGCGCTGCGTGGAGGCCTGGTCGATGGTCATCCCCTGGCTCGGCTTTCCCCTTGGCGACCTGATCCGCCGCCTCGAACCCACCTCACGCGCGAAGTACATCTCCTTCACCACCCTCTTCGATCAGCAGCAGCTCCCCGGGCAGCGCAACCCCGTGCTGGAGTGGCCCTACGTGGAGGGCCTCCGCCTCGACGAAGCCATGCACCCCCTGGCGATGCTGGCGGTGGGCCTGTACGGCAAGGCGCTCCCCGGCCAGAACGGCGCGCCCCTCCGGCTGGTGGTGCCCTGGAAGTACGGCTTCAAGGGCATCAAATCCATCGTGCGCATCGCCCTCACCGAGCAGCGCCCGCGCGCCACCTGGAACGAGGCAGCCCCCACCGAGTACGGCTTCTACGCCAACGTGAACCCCGCCGTCCCGCACCCCCGCTGGAGCCAGGCCACGGAGCGGCGCATCGGCGACTTCGGCCGCCGCCCCACGCTCCCCTTCAACGGCTACGCCGAGGAGGTGGCGAGCCTCTACGCCGGCATGGACCTCCGGCAGAACTACTGATGCGCGATCTCTCCCTTGCCGCCGCCCCGGAGACCCGCCCCCGCGCACCCGGTGCTCCGCGCCCTGCGCGCCTCGGCTGGCTCGTCCCCGCCGTGATCACCGGCGGTCTCATCCCGGCCGCGTCCCTGGCCCTCGCGGCGGCGCGCGGCGCCCTCGGCGCGAACCCCGTCGCCGAGGTGATGAACCAGCTCGGGATCCTCACCCTCGCCCTGCTCGTCGCCTCCCTCGCCGCGACCCCGCTCAAGATCGTCACCGGCTGGACCTGGCCCATCCGCATCCGCAAGACCCTGGGCCTCCTGGCCTTCGCCTACGCCTGCGCGCACTTCCTGGTGTACGCCGCGGTGGACCAGGGCCTCGACCTCGCCGCCGTCGCCGACGACATCGCCGAGCGCCCCTTCATCTTCGTGGGCGTCGCCGCCCTGCTTCTGCTCATCCCCCTCGCCGTGACCTCCACCGCACGGATGATGAAGCGCCTCGGGAACGCGCGCTGGAAGCGCATCCACCGCATGGCCTACCTCGCCGCCGCGCTCGGCGTGGTGCACTTCGTGATGCGCGTGAAGAAGGACGTCACCGAGCCCGCCATCTACGGCACGGTGCTCGGCGCGCTGCTCCTGGTGCGGATCGTCGACTGGGCACGCAGGCGATACGGGAATCGGTGACCGAACGTCACTGGCTCATGGTCCTGCACCCCGAACGCCACAGAAGTCTGGCCGGGCCTTCCAGGAGCGAAGTAGGGTGGCACGGATGCGGCCTCTGCTCAGGGTGCGCGCCAGGAACTTCCGCAGCCTCCGCGACGTCGACGTCGCGCTGCAGGCGCTGAATGTCCTCGTCGGTTCCAACGGGAGCGGCAAGTCGAACTTCCTGGACCTCATCCATTTCCTCGGCGACGCCGTGCGCGAGGACCTGCGGCCCGCCCTGGAGAGGCGCGGAGGCTACGAGCGCGTCCGCTTTCGAGGAGACGAGAAGCGCGGCATCGAGATCACCATCGAGGCACGCGTCACCAGGCACGCGAGCAACGCTGCCAGGGACGTCTACACCCTGAGGTTCCAGGAAGATCCTGTCCGCAGATTCGTCGAAGCTCACCATCCCCAGAAAACCAGCGTGTCGCTGGGACTCTCGACGCTGCCCCGCCTCGCGCCCGAGCGTGGCGGTGAGCAGGTGAGCAAGATCGCGCAGCTCTTCTCCACGTTTCGTGTCTTCGACGTCAACGTGAACGCTGCGCGTCTCCCGGCGCCCCTCCGGCGCGGCGAGCGCCTCGACTCCGACGCCAGCAACCTGGCGCCTTTCCTCCGCAAGCTCGCCGGCGATCAGGAGACCTTCAGTGCCCTCGTCGAGGATGCGCGCGCGATGATCCCGGGCCTCGTGCAGATCCACTTCCGCTCCATCGGCGGCGCTGAAGAGGGCGTGGCCGTGGAGCTCGAAGAGCGCGGCCTCCAGGGCCGAACCTCACTCGCGGATGCCTCCGACGGATCCATCCGGGTCCTCGCTCTCCTGGCCATGCTTTACGATCCGGAGCCGCCTCAGCTCACCTGCGCCGAGGAGATCGATCACGGCCTGCACCCGTACGTGTTCGACCGCCTCGTGGAGCTTCTCCGGGAGGCCTCGCAGCGCACGCAGTTCCTGGTGGTCACCCACTCGCCCGCGCTGGTGAACCGGCTGAACGCCTCGGAGCTGATCGTCGTCGAGCGCGATCAGGACACTGGCGCGACCCGGATGCCCGCGGTCGATCCGGAGAAAGTGCAGCGCATCGAGGAGAAGCTGGCCGGGAAGATGGGGCTCGGCGAGCTGTGGTTCAGCGGCACGCTGGGGGGCAACCCTTGAGCCGCGGGGGGAGGGAAATGGAAGCGTGGTGGTTCCTGTGGCCCGACGCCGTGAAGGCCGCCAACCAGAGCTGGCGCAAACCGGACGACTACCTCGGCAAGAACGTGGGCATGATCCGGGACGCGAAAGAGGAGCTGAAGCGGCGTGTCGTCCCCAGAGGCGCCAAGCCCGGGCGGGGCGGCTTCCGCGGGTACACCGATGCTGACGCCCCTCGGATCGCGGCGGAGGTGAGTCGGCTCGGCATCGCGGACAAGCCCGGCGGTCAGAGCGGCTCGTACGACCGATTTCGAAGGAGCGTCGCCGCCTGCAAGTGGTGGCCGGTGAGGCGCGCGGCCGCCAGCCCCGCCCCCCCGTCAGCCGCCCGGGGCGCTGGCAAGGAGGCTGCTAGGGCCGGGGGTGAACCCATGAACTGCCTCCAAGTTTCTCAATCCTTCACCCTCGTCGCAGGCCTCCTCTCTGCCGGTGTCACGGGCTGTGTCGCCAGCGCCGATGGCGCGGCCCTCCCCGGCCCGGAGGACGACCTCCACGCCGCCGCGAGCGCGCTCTCGCCCTCCGATCCCGCCGCGCTGCGCACCTTCGATCACGGGGACGTCGACCTCGCCGACATCCCCCAGAGCTGCCTCGACCACCTCAAGGCGAACGTCATCGTTCACTACGGGCACCGGTCGCACGGATCGCAGATCACCCACGGCGCGAAGAGCCTCCGCAACAAGGACGCGAAATACGGCTTCCAGACCGGCTACATGGGCATCCCCAACACCCCAGGCGCGCTCCGGGTGTGGGCCGGGATGGTCACCACCGACGCGGTGAGCGCCGCGAAGTACTGGGACTCGGAGGCCGGGCTGAACGAGCTGCGCACCATCCTCACGAACAACCCCTCCATCCGCTACTCGGCGTGGGCCTGGTCCTTCGAGATCTCCTCGCAGACCCAGGCGACCATCGACGACTACCTCACCACCATGAACAGCCTGGAGCAGGAGTTCCCGGATGTGACCTTCATCTACATGACGGGCACGGCCGAGGAGACGTACAACGGCGCGAACCGGAAGGCGCGCAACCAGCAGATCCGCAGCTACGCCCAGGCGAACGGGAAGATCCTCTACGACCACGAGGATCTGGACGCCTGGTCCGGGGATGAACGCTACAGCCTGATGCTCGGCGGCGTGGAGGTGCCCATGGAGCACCCGGACTGGAACGCGCCCGACACCAACGGCTACAACTACTCGCACGCCACCCAGGCGAGCTGCGAGAACAAGGCGCGCGCCTTCTGGGTGATGCTCGCCACGCTCGAAGGCTGCATGCCCTGAAGGGCGCCAGCGGCGAAGCGCGCCAGCGGCGAAGCGCGCCAGCGGCGAAGCGCGCCAGCGGCGAAGCGCTCCTGCGCGCGGCGCTACACGGCCGGTCCAGCGCATCGGGGCGCGCAGAAAGGGCGAACGGCGCACCCGGGCCCCGCTTATGCTTGCTGCTCCCAGGAACCTCCACGCACCCTGATCGGAGGGGAGCAGCATGAGCGACGACCGATACGTGGACATTCAGTTCGAGTCCGACGCCCTCGCGCCCGGCGCCGTGCGCGTCGCGGAGCTGCGCGGGCGCGAGGTGATCTCGCAGCTCTTCAGCTTCGACGTCGTGCTCGTCGCGGAGGCCTCGCAGGGGATCGACAGCGACGTGCTGGCCGGCGCGGAGGCCACGCTCGTCTTCTCCCGGGGGGGCGAGGAGCTACGCCGCGTCCACGGGATGATCTCGTTCGTGCGCGATCAGCTCGACACCGAGTCGAAGCACGTCACCTACCGGGTCACCCTGGTCCCCCGCGCCTACCAGCTCACCCTGCACGAGACGCTCGACGTGTTCATGGACCTGAGCGTCCCGGAGATCGTCACCCACATCCTGGAGTACATCGGGCTCGCGAAGGACCGCGACTTCACCTTCCGCCTGCGGGAGACGTACCCGCGCCGGGACTTCGTGGTGCAGTACAAGGAGACCGATCTCGCCTTCGTCTCCCGCCTGCTCGAGCACCTGGGGATGAGCTTCTTCTTCGAGCACGCGAGCGGCCGTGACGTGCTGGTGGTGACCGATCACAACGGCGGCTTTCAGCCCTTCCAGGAGAGCGGGGTCGCCGACTTCAGGGCGCGCGGGGAGCAGCGCGACGTCTACCGGCTGGAGACGGAGACCCGCCTCATTCCCTCGCAGTACGTCGTGCGCGACTACAACTACCGCACGCCTCAGCTCGATCTCACCGCCCTCGCCGAGGTCGACAGCGGGCACGGCGGGCGGGTCATCGAGTACGGCTCGCACTTCAAGACGCCCGAGGAGGGGGCGCGCATCGCCCGGCTCCGGGCCGAGGAGCGCGCGGCGGAGCGCCAGGTGTTCCAGGGCGCGGCCGATCTGCCGGCGTTCGCGGCGGGCGCCACCTGCAAGATCGAGGGGCACCCGTTCGGCGATGTGATGCTGCTCTTCACCGAGGTGGTCCACGCCGCGAGGCTCCCGGCGCTCGCGGGCGGCGTCGACACCGCGGAGCCCTACACGGCGACCTTCCGCGCCATCCGCAACGCGACGCCGTACCGGCCCCCCCGGGTCACGCCCAAGCCGCGCGTCCACGGCGTGCTCACGGGCGCCATCGATGCCGCCGATCGCAGCGAGAAGTACGCCCAGGTGGACGGCGAGGGGCGCTACCGGGTCCGCTTCATCTTCGACACCTGGGACAGCGCCGCGGGGCAAGCCTCGCGCCCGGTGCGCATGGCCCAGCCGCACGCAGGGCCCGGCTACGGCATGCACTTCCCGCTGCGCCCGGGGGTGGAGGTGGCGCTCACCTGCATCGATGGCGATCCGGATCGCCCGATCATCATGGGCACCCTGCCGAACCCCACCACCCCGAGCCCCGTCGGCGCGGACAACGCCCCCCGCAACATCCTCCGCACGGGCTCGGGCAACGAGATCAACCTCGACGACACCGAGGGCTCGGAGCGCATCAAGCTCTCCACCCCGCGCAGCAGCGCCACCCTCCAGCTCGGCGCGCCCAACTCCCCGGAGGACGGGGTGGGCATCTCCGCCTTCACGAACTTCACGGCCGCCACCGGCGCCTCCGCGAACACGCTGACCTCCATGGGCAACATGTTCGGGATCTACGTGAACACCATGGCGAACCACGTGACGAGCATCGCCGGGAAGCTCACCTATCCCATGGTGGTGGAAGCCGTGGTCTCGGGGATCGACACCGGGCTCGGGATCATGTCGGGCGCGCTGGAAGCGGCGCAGGAGGGGGCGAACTTCGTCCAGAGTTCGCTGGAGCTGCACCGCACCAGGATGAAGTCCAGGTTCGACGAGGCGGCAGAGGACGAAGCCACGGCCCTGGAGAAGCTCAAGCGGGTGCTCGAAGCGGCGGCCTACGACCCGGACTCCCCCGAGGGGAAGGCCGCGAAGGCGCTGCTCGACGCCATCGCGGCGCAGGAGGCCGCGCTCCTCGGGCTCGAAGAGGACGAGCTTGCCCTCGCGGCGCTCGAAGCGGAGCAGGAGGCGGCCGCGGAGGAGGGCAAGCTCGCCGTCGCGGCCACCTACGACGACCCCATCGAGGCGTACACCCGCGAGAGCGAGGAGGAGGCAGAGAAGGGGAAGCTCCAGCTCCGGCGGGAGGCGCTGAAGAAGGCGCAAGAGGACCTCGCCAAGGCGCTGGAGAAGGCCAAGGCGACCTGCAAGGGATCGGTGACGGTCGCCGACTACCCCGAGGATGGGCAGTCGACGACGCTCGATGTGGAAGAGACGATCGGCGCGTACAAGACGGCGAACGAGGGCAGTACCTCGGCGCGGGCGGACTTCGAGGCGGCGAAGGCGAAGGAGGAGGATGCCGCCGACACGCTGGAGGGCGACGGGGGCATGGTCAACGTCGGCTACGCGAAGGACAGCATCGAGAACACCCGCTCGCTCATCGCCGCGACGGCCGGCAATGGGCTGGCCCTGTGGAGCATCTATGCGCTGGCCACCGGCACGGGGCTGGATGCGTACGCGGCGCTCGGCTCGAACCTGCTCATCACCGAGGCCAAGCGGCAGTTCGACATCGGCGCGATTCCCCGGGTGAAGTGGGCCGACTCCGACAAGTCGGTGAAGATCAAGACGGGCGCCCCGGAGCCCCTCGACGCGCTCGGGCAGATCTCGCGCATCGACTGGTCGGCCATCCCCGCGCTCAAGCAGGCCGCGGGCTCGGGGCTCCTCGGCTTCGCCAGCTCCGAGCAGTGGAAGGAGGGTCGGCAGATCGTGGGCTCCGAGGGGCACACCGTGGTCTTCGGGAAGGAGAGCCTGTTCCTCGCCGGGCAGGACCACGCGACGCTCTCCTCCAAGGACAAGGTGGTGGTCACCTCCAGCGATCAGACGGTGATTCACGCCCGCAAGGACACCGAGGTCGCCGGGGGCGAGCGGCTCTTGCTCACCTCCTCCACGCTCGTCGACCTGCTCTCGCGGGGCAGCGTGAAGCTCTCGGCGGTGGAGCGCGTGGCAGCTCAGGACAAGGTGCGCACCAGCGTGGAGATGGACGCCGACGCCCTGAAGCTCTCGGCCTGCGATCCGAACGAGGCGCCGAAGGCCACCATCACCGTCTCCACCGCCGCCGGGACCTCGGAAGGCACCGTGGAGCTGAAGACCGCCGCGCAGCAGTTCCTGAAGCTCGACGAGGCGCAGAGGACGACCACCCTCAATGCTCACGACGACTTCGAGCTGACGGCGGCGCGGACCGCGAGCCTGCTCGCCGGAGGCGCCGCCGCGCCGTGGGGCCTGAAGGTCGACGGCGCGAACGGCAGGCTCGAGCTGGGGGGCACCCAGTGGCAGCTCGCCCTCAAGAACCAGTACGTGGAGCTGGGTGGTCCCACCTCGGGCGTGAGCGTCCGGAGCGACATGGCGCGGCTGCGCAAGGACGCAACGCTCCTCAAGCTGACCGACGACAAGGCGCTGCTCCGCTCCAACGCGGCCGTGCAGCTCGAAGGCGACGCGAGCGTGCAGGTGCAGTCAAAGGGCCGGATCCTGCTGGGATGAACCCTACCACCCGAGCGTGCCCGGACCGCCCTTGAAGGGGCCGATCAGCTCCGCGGTGATCCAGCCGCCGTAGAAGCCCCCGGGCTGGGGGGTGACCCGCTCGTCGTCGAGCCAGACGGCGTCCATGGGACCGGCGTACACGGCGAGGTGGTCCCGGAGCGCCGCGAACGTGGGCGTGGGCTCGGGAGGGCGGGCCATCAGCGGACCTCCGCGACCCTGCACCCTGCGGTGCTCGCCTCGAGGTGGGTCACGTGGGGCAGCGGCTTCAGTGTGAAAGCCACCGCCTTGGCCGGAGGGGGACGGTTCGTGGCGTCCGTGGCGCTCGTGGCGTTTGTGGCGCTCGTGGCGCTCGTGGCGGGCGGGGGCGTCGCGAACGAGGGCGCGGCAATCAACGACGGCGCCGCAGACGTGGAGGGTGCCGTGGCGCTGGGGGGCGCGGCAGCGATGGGCGAGGGGGCGCCGACCTCGCAGGTGAGGCGCTGCTCCGGAGGGCCGCCCCACCAGGCGTCGTCTTGCCAGACGGCCTCGCCTCCGCCGGGCAGCGCGATGCAGAGGCGCCAGGTGTCGCGTCGGTCGCCGAACATGATCACCGGGGTGAAGTAGCGCTCTTCGGGGAAGGAGAAGGTGCCGTTGGCAGCGGTGCGGGTCTCCTCGCCGCCAGCGCAGTCCTGCTGCGCGTACGGCGGGTTGATGCTGCGGCGGACGAGGGCCCTGGCGAGCGGGGTGCCATGGTGCTGGAGGGTGCCGTGAAGCGCAGGGGCTTCGCGCATGGTGTGGGGGATGGGCAGGCACCCCGTCAGGCACAGCGCGAGGAGGAAAGAGACGGCCGAGGCGCCCCGGAGCAGGTGGCGAGGGAGCATGGGAGGGATGCTACCGGACCGGAGCGGGCTGTGCGGCGTGCACCCTGCGCGAGCACTCATCGAGGTGGGGGCGTGTCCCAGCGGCCGGGGTACTTTTCTCGCCTGGTCCACCTGTGGACGAGGAGCACGAGGAGGCCGCCGGGGAGGCCGCCGATCATGACCGGGAGCAGGAACTCGGCGGTGAGCACCGGGTCAGGGCGCATGGTGAGGTAGATGGAGGTCGTGGGCAGGCACCCCACGGACACCACGCAGAACGCCACGGTGTAGAGGATGCGGGCGCTCCAGGTGCGGCCTTGCCGGATGCCGGCGAGGATCGCGAGGGGGACGGCGAAGCAGAGGGCCTGCTGGAGGGTGGCTTCGTCGCCGAACCAGTCGGGATACCAGCCGGCGAGGACGCTGGCGCCCGCGACACCACCGCCCGCGGCGAGGCCGAAGTTGATGGCGAAGCGCTCGGTGTCCCGGGCGGCATCGTCCCGCGCCTGTGGGCGCTGTCCGAACGTGAGCGGGGCGGGCGCATCACGCTTGCCGCGCAGGGGAGGGACGTCGGCGTGGCGGTGCAGGAGGAGGATGAGGGCGAGGCCGGGGAGCAAGGTGGCGAGGAAGGTGAGGAACGCGGCGGTGGCGTCGTTGCGCTCAGGGTCGACGTCGAGCTGGAGGGAGCGAAAGAACGGGTAGGGGCCGCTGCCGGTCACCACCCAGGCGACGGTGCAGGCGACGCAGAGGGAGAAGGCGAGGAGGGAGAGGCTCTGGAAGGTGCGCTCGGTGAGGCGACGCATCGTGGGGGCTCGGCAGGAGGAGCGATCGGCAGGAGATGTGAGGAGATCACTCGGGGAAGAGCGTCTCCAGGGTGAGGGCGGGGGAGCCGTCGTCGAGCATCATGCATTGTCGTCTCCTCCGTTGAAATTCTCATGAGTGCGCCGTTGCAACGTGGGATTGCTGGACGCGGCCTGGAGGCAGCAGGCGAAGGACTGTGAACTGGTCCTGCACCTGCTGCGGCGGGTGCAGGTGCCGAACTCCCCTCCGTACATGGTCGCGTACGTGAGGGGCAGGTGCTGCACCGTCGCGGGCGCTGTTTGCAGCGGGTCACGCGCTGCTGGTGGGCGCGCAGCGGGAACCCGGCTTTGCCGGCCGGGAGGTCTACGCGCAGATCATCGAGATCCTGGAGCGCGCAGTCATGCTGGAGAGCGCGGTCCCGGCGCAGCAACGGAAGTCGGTTCTCGTGCAGGGGTATGTGGAGATGGGGGTCTGTCACGAGCACCTGGGGGACACGGAGCGGGCGCTTCACGCCTACTCCGAGGCGCTGAATGTGGACGCAGACAATGACGCCGCCTTGACGGCGCGCGGGAGGCTGCGGGTGGCCCGCGCCGAGGATGCCCTGGCGATGCAGGACTTCGAGCGCGCCGTCGCCCGGGGAACACCGCTGATCTGGCCCTACCTCCACCTGGCGTTCCATGCCTTGAACACTGCAGAGTACGAGCGATGCCTCGAACTCTGCCGCACCGGCCTGGAGCGTACGGAGGATGAGCGACTCCGCGCCGCGCTTTACGAGTGGATGGTGGTCTCCGTGGTGATGCTCGGCTCTCCACCGCCGCTCGTGGAGGACCTCCTGGAGAGAGCGCTGGATCTGGCGCCGTTCAACGCGCGGATTCCTCGGTACCGCGAGCGGTACGATCAGCACGCCGCGGTGGACGTGGCGCAGATCCCCTGGGAGCTGACGGACGAGGCCGCGAACGACAACGCCCGCCGAGAGATCGTGCAGCGCGTCGCGATGCAGCGCGCTGCGTGAGCATGGAGCGCCGCTCCCTTCCGGCGCTGCTCGGGAGGCTGGACGGCTCCACGCTCCTCGTCGACGTCACTCGGGGAAGAGCATCTCCAGGGTGAGGGCGGGGGAGCCGTCGTCGAGGACGCCGCCGAGGAGGGCGAGGGTGCCGTTGGGGGCAGGGATGACGGAGGCGCCGGCGCGGGGCTCGCGGAGGGGGAGTTCGGAGGCAGCGCCGGTGATGAGGTCGAGGAGGAACGAGCGGGTGTGGGCGCCAGCGTCGGGGGTGGCGTCGGTGCCGAGGGCGAGGGCGCGGCCCGCGGGGAAGGCGTAGGCGCGGACGTCGGCGAGGGGGGCCGGGAGGAGGGCGGTGTCCAGGGGCGCCGGGGCGCAGTCGGTGGCACAGGCAGGGGCGAGGCGGCGGGTGGGCGCAGGGGTGCCGCCGGGGAGGAGGCCGCCGATGAGGACCACGTCGCCGAGGCCTCCGACGACGGCGCCGGCGCCAGCGGTGGGATCGGGGGGGAAGGGGCGGGAGGTGGCGGTGGTGGCCTCGGCGGCGAGGACCTCGACGCCAGGGGCGGTGGCGTTGCCGCCCGCGATGACGAGGCCCACGCCGTCGAGCCAGACCGCGGCGGCGGCGACACGCGGGGCGGCGAGGGAGGCGGCGCGCAAGGAGCCGTCGGCGTCGACGACGAGCACGGCCGTGGTGGGCGCTTCGGGGCGGGTGGCGCCGACGAGGAAGGTGCGGCCGTCGGCGGCTTCGAGGGGGACGCCGCCAGCGACGTCGGCGAAGGTGAGGCCCTCGGGCGGGGAGATCTCGGTGACGACGCCGCTCGCGAAATCGATGCGGGTGGCGCCGCTGTCGTCGATGGCGAGCATGGCCGTGCCGCGGGAGATGGCCGAGCGGGGGACGCGCGGGAGGGGGACGGCGCGGTCGCCGTACCAGCCGAGGAGGTCGTAGGCGAGGGAGCTGTCGGGATCGTCGTCGCCCTCGAAGGCGCCGCCGGTGAGGGCGAGGTAGCGCTCGGCGATGGAGACGGCGACGGCGCCGAGGCGGGTGGAAGGGAGGGTGTCCGGGGGGCGGGACCAGGCGCCGAGGCGCTGGACGAAGAGGGGGAGGGCGTCGCTCTGGATCTGGCCGAGGACGATGCCGGAGAGGGAGCGGCCCCGGACGACGGGGGCGCCCGTGGCGTCGGTGCCGGTGAGGTCGAAGGTGAGGGGGACGTCGGTGGCGAGGTCGCCGAAGTCGAAGGTGCCGCCGGGCGGAGCCGAGGCGGTGGCGACGGCGGCGCCCGTGGTGTCGGTGGCGACGATCTGGACGTCGACCACAGGGGGGTCGTCGCGGAGGGCGGTGGTCTCGTGGCCGGTGACGATGTCGAGGGTGAGGGTGCGGGTCTCGTCGTCGCCACAGGCAGCGGCGAGGAGGCAGGAGGCGGCGGCGAGGAAGCGGAGGAGGCGGAGCGTCACCCTGGGGGTTCTACTCCTGCCCCGTGGCCCGAGGCCAGCGCCGGGTCAGGAGGGAGCGCGGGCTTCTTTGACCGGGGTGTGAGGGCGATCGTAGGGTGTGCCCGGTCAACCATGCTCCACCGAGGTGCCAGAGTCGCGGTCGTTGCGCCGGCGGGGATGCCCAGCATGCCGGACATGGAGGCAGGAGCCGCGCTGCTGGAGGCGTGGGGGTACGTGCCGGTGCTGGGGCCGAACCTGCGGGCACAGCACCGGTACCTGGCGGGGACGGCGGAAGAGCGGGGGGCGGACCTCCGCTGGGCGCTGACGTCGCCGGACGTGGACGCGGTGTACGTGGCGCGCGGGGGGTACGGGTGCGTGCACCTCTTGCCGGGGATCCCCTGGGCGGAGGTGGTGCCGGGGCGGATGGTGGTGGGGTTCTCGGACGTGACGGCGCTCCTCTTGGCGCTGCACCAGCGGACGCAGGCGGTGGCGGTGCACGCGCCGACGCTGGGTTACCTGGCGACGAAGTCGGACGCGGCGACGCGCGAGGCGGTGCGCGAGGTGCTGGCCGGGGGACGGGAGACGGTGCTGCGGGGAGAGGTGCGCGCTGAGGTGCGGGGAGGGGGAACCGAGGGGGTGGAGGGGCCGGTCCTCGGGGGGAATCTGTGCGTGCTGGCGAGCCTGGCAGGGACGCGGTGGCGGCTCCAGGCGGAGGGGGCGCTGCTGGTGCTGGAGGACGTGAACGAGGCGCCGTACCGGCTGGATCGGATGGTGGTGCAGCTCGTGGAGAGCGGGGCGCTGTCGGGGGTGCGGGCGGTGCTGCTCGGGGAGTTCGTGGGGTGCGCGGCGCCCGCGGAGGCGGGGTGGACGCTGGAGGAGTTGCTGGTGGACCTGATGGCACCCCTCGGCGTGCCCATCGTGACCGGGGTGGGCGTGGGGCATGGGCCGCGCAACCTGCCGTTCTTCTACGGGGGGCAGGGCCTTCTGGAAGGTGGGGTGCTGCGGGTAGGAAGGGTGCTAGAGGCGGAGGGTGCTCGTCGCCCGGCAACTTTCGCTCCCGCCTGATCCGTGTGCGCTGGCCCGTGTGCTGAGTGCGGCGGGGGCGCGGCATCTGGCGCTGCTGCATGCGGCGGAGGGACCCGGGCGGGGGGATGTGACGGCGCCGCTCGGGGAAGGGCTGGGGCGGTGGTCGTTCGTGGCGGCGGAGCCGGATCGGCGGAGCGCGCGGCTGGATCCGCTGGGCGACGATCCGGAGTGGCAGCGCGAGACGCTGGAGGCGGCGCCGGCGGAGAAGGCGGTGCCGGTGGGGCTCGCGGGGTTTCCGCGGTGGATCGGGGTCTTGCCGTACGAGGCGCGGCGGGGGCTGGAGCGGCCCGGGTGGCGCGGGGTGGACACGCGGCCGGCGGCGCTCGTGGAGGAGGTGGTGTGGCGGCGCTATCCGGCGGTGATCGGGGTGGATCACCGGGAGGGGCAGGTGTGGGGGGTGGGGGTGTCGCGGGAGGCGCTGGAGGGGCTGCTGGAGCCACTTCGGCATGCGCTTCGTGAAGGGCGGGGGGTGCTGCCGGGGAGGCGTGGGGTGCGGGTCGCGGTGGAGGACGATGACGCGCCGGAGCGGCACGTGGCGCGGGTGCGGGCGGCGCTGGAGCTGATCCGGCAAGGGGATCTGTACCAGGTGAACCTGGCGCGGCGGCTGCGGCTCGCGCTCCGGGAGGGGGACGCGCTGGGGCTGTACGAGCAGCTCGCGCAGGGGGCGCCGAGTCCTCTGGGGGCGCTGCTGGAGATCGAGGCGGGGGTGTGGGTGGCGTCGACGTCGCCGGAGCTGTTCCTGCTGGCCGAGCCAGGGCGGGGCAGGGCGGAGCGGGGAGGCGTCGGCGTCGCGGAGGAGGGGGCGCGCGCGGCGATGGCCGCGATGGGCGACGAGGGGTTCGGGCGGATGTACACGGCGCCCATCAAGGGGACGCGGCCGCGGGGGAAGGGCGCGGAGGAGGACGCGGGGCTCGTGGTGGAGCTCGACGGGGACCCGAAGGAGCGCGCCGAGCTGACGATGATCGTGGACGTGGAGCGGAACGATCTGGGGCGGGTGGCGGCGTTCGGGTCGGTGCGGATGCTGGGGGCGCCGCGGGTGGTGACGCACCGGACGGTGCACCACCGGGTGGCGTGGCTGTCGGCGCAGGCCAGGGCCGGGCTGGGGCGGGAAGCGGTGCTGGAGGCGATGCTGCCGAGCGGGAGCGTGACGGGGGCGCCGAAGGTGCGGGCGATGGAGGTGATCGCGGGGCTCGAACCGCGGCGCCGCGGGCTCTACACGGGGGCCTTCGGGTGCGTGGCGCACGGGGGGCGCTTCACGCTGGCGATGGGGATCCGGACAGCCGTGCTGGCAGGGGGAGAGGGGGAGTACTTCACGGGCGGCGGGATCGTGGCGGACTCGGATCCGGAGCGGGAGCTGGAGGAGACGCGCTGGAAGGCGCTGCAGCTTCAGCGGGCGGCGGGCGGGTAGCCCGCCCAGGCAGCGAAGAGGCGCTCTTCCTCGATCCCCTCGCGCCGCGTCCCTGGGTCTCGGGCACGCCTCCGCGCGCCAGCGGACGGGGCCGGGGCACTGACTTGATGTCCAGTGAGGGCCATGGGATGGTCGCGGTGGGCCGATGTCGTCGTTCAAGGCCAAGCTGTCGCGTCTTCCTTCGATGGGCGGGGGGATGTCCCGAGGAGGGGCGCCCGGGGAAGCGCGCGGGGACAAGGAAACCGCAGAGGAAGCCGCAGGGCCGCTGCGGGTGGTGACGCGGGAGCCGGAGGGCGCCGCCGCGGGGGCTGCGCGCAGGTGGGCGGGCATCGATGAGGCTCCCATCGAGGAGGGCACCGGGGTTCCTGCAGGAGGTGCTGCGGGAGGCGCGGTGGAGGCGGCGGCGATGACGCTGGTGACGCCCGTAGGCGCAGAGGAGGCGGCGGCGAGGGTGACGTCCGTGGCCCCCGTGACGCCCGTGGCCCCCGTGATGCCCGTGGCCCCCGTGGCGCCGGAGAGGCCGAGCCTGGACGAGCTGCGGGAGCGGATCGCGCGGATCGTGGGGCGCGGGATGCCAGCCACGCCGCGGGCAGACCCGACGCGGGAGGAGCTGCCCTTCTTCCTGGAGCAGACGGAAGAGGGGCCGCTCTACACGAACCGGGTGCGGTCCCTGCCGGCGGCGCGGGTGGGGCGGGCGCCACTCGTGGCGGCGCGCGACGCGGAGGGGGCGATGCTGGCGCTCCTCGCGCTGGATCCGGCGCTGGCGGGCTGCGATGTGCGGCGGGCGCTCTACCTGGATACGGAGACGACGGGGCTCGCGGGCGGGACGGGGACGGTGCCGTTCCTGATCGGCCTGGCGTGGTTCGACGAGGAGGTGTCCGGGGAAGGGGGGAGCGGGTTCGTGGTGGAGCAGTTCCTGCTGCGGCGGCTGGGGGAGGAGGGGCCGATGCTGCGGCGGCTCCGGGAGCGGCTGGAGAAGGCGTCGATGATCGTGACGTACAACGGCAAGGCGTTCGACATGCCGCTCTTGAGGACGCGGTTCGTGATGAACCGGCTGCCGCCACCGCCCGAGGTGCCTCACCTGGATCTGGTGCACATGGCGCGGCGGATCCACAAGGGTCGGCTGAAGACGCGGACGCTGATCGCGCTGGAGCACGAGGTGCTCGGGCGGGTGCGGGTGGGGGACACGCCGGGCGGGGAGATCGTGCAGGCGTACGCGCACTTCCTGCGGTCGGGGGACGAGGGGGCGCTGCTGGGGGTGGTGGAGCACAACGCGGCAGACGTGCTGGCGATGGTGGCGCTGGTGGGGCTGTACGGTGAGCCGCTGGGGAGCTTGATCGGGGAGGATCTGGCCGGGGTGGCGGCGACGCTGCGGCGGGCAGGGGCGCTGGAGCGCGCGGCCGAGCTGGCAGAGGCCGCGGTGGCCCAGGGGGGCGGGGCGGCCGCGTTGCGGGCGCGGGGGGACATCGCCAGGGCGCGGGGAGACCGGGCGCGGGCGCTCAAGGATTACGAGGCGCTGGCGGCAGAGGTGGACGATGCGGGGGTGCGGCTCGCGCTGGCGAAGCTCTACGAGCACCACGTGCGGTCGTTCGCGAAGGCGCTGGAGATGGTGGAGCAAGGGACGGCGGAGACGGATCCGGCGCAGGAGCGGCGGAAGGCGCGGCTGCAGAAGAAGATGGAGCGCGCGGCAGGGGCGGTGGCGACGCGGGCTGCTTCTGTGGCAGGGGCCGAGGGTGGCGGGAGTCGGCGCGGGGGGCGCAGGCGGCAGGTGCCCTGAGCGGCGAGCGAGAGGGCGTGCCGGGGCTGGGCCGATGTGGGTGAGGTGTGCCAGGCTGGCCAGGGAGTGAGGGTGTGCCGCGCTGTGTGCCAGGAGGGCCGGGCCGGCGTGGAAGCCGGGGCGTGCCAGGAAGGGCGTGCCAGCGAGGGGCAAGTGCGAGGGCACGCGCAAGAGCGTGCCAGGAAAGGTAAGCGCGATGGCGTGCCAGGAAAGGTAAGCGCGATGGCGTGCCAGGAAGGGTAAGGCTGCGCTCTGATCCGACGGCTTGATGTGGAAAATACACAGGCGCCGCTTCTCGCCTGGCCAGTGGTGGGCTAGGGTGTGCGGCGATGGCGGCCAATGTTACCGTCGGCTGCGCCGGGTTTCCCGTGCCGGCGACGCGGTATTTCCGCGAGTTCATGTTTGTCGAGGTGCAGGAGACCCATGTGTCCCTTCCAGGACCTGGGACTGTGCGGCGATGGCGCCGCGAAGCACCCGAGGGCTTTCAGTTCGCGCTGCTCGGACCGCGCGAGATCGGTCAGGAGGGTTTCAGGGACGGAAAGGTGATCGAGACGGCACTGAAGAGCATCGAGGCCGTCGCCGAGGAGCTGC
This sequence comes from Chondromyces apiculatus DSM 436, assembly GCF_000601485.1. GTDB lineage: Bacteria > Myxococcota_A > Polyangia > Polyangiales > Polyangiaceae > Chondromyces > Chondromyces apiculatus. The sequence continues at coordinate 32,163 of NZ_ASRX01000060.1, read as the reverse complement.
TTGCCAAGTGTGCCGTGTTCGTGGGGCCGCCGGAGTTCGCGGCGACGAAGGCCAACAAGGGGATTCTGCGAGAGTTCCTGGGTGGGGTGAAGAAGCGCTTCGAGCGGGTGGTGTTCGAGCCGCCGCAGGGGTGGGACCCCGACGAGTGTGACGAGCTGGTGAGCGACGTGGGGGCGCTGGCGGCCCGCGATCCGCTCACGGCTGGGCTCTCGAAGCTGAAGGTGGCGTACTACCGGCTCCACGGGCCGGCAGGGCACAAATCACGCTACGAGGACCCGGCGATCGACAGGCTGGCGGAGATTGCGCGGGGCGCGAAGCACAGCGACGCGACGTACGTGTTCACCAACGTGGACATGTTCGCCGATGCGAAGCGCTTCAAGAAGGCGCTGAAGCTTTAGAGTCTCCACGAGGGGACGCGCGTCCCCTCGCCCCGCCGGGCGTGAATCCCGTCGGGACCCCACTCCCCGCGAACCGCCCGCGCCATCTACCGCGCAGAGCCCCTGGGCAGGACCTCTCGCCGTGGGTTTCCTCGAAGCTGAAGGTCTGAGCTGGGCAGGCGCCGCGCGGTGCCTGCCGGACGGCTCTAGGCAGGTTCTGTGACGGCAGGGGCAGGGGGCGCCGAGGGGCGACGGGGGCGGGAGACGATGGCCATGGCGAGGATCGCCAGGGTGGCCAGGTACCAGGGGACGTCCCGGATCACGTTGTAGAGGGAGCGGGAACGCATGAAGCGGGCTTCGCCGAAGACGGTCTCTTCGCGGAAGGTGCCGCCATGGGTGACCACGCGTCCCACGGGGTCGATGATGGCGCTGACGCCGCTGTTGGTCGCGCGGACCAGGTAGCGGTGGTGCTCGACGGACCTGAGCTTGGCGAGGGCGAGGTGGATCCAGGGCTCGGTGGAGTCGCCGAACCAGGCGTCGTTCGTGAGGTTGACGAAGAGGTCCGGATCTCCCTGGGCGACGAGCTTGTTCACGAAGTCGGGGAGGATGTCCTCGTAGCAGATCATCGCGGTGATCTTGTGGTCCTTCCAGACGAGGGGGTCGAGCGAGGTGCCGCGGTTGAAGTGCCCCGAGTTCGGTGAGAGCTCGTAGAGCTTGGGGAAGGTGTCGCCGAGGGGGAGGTACTCGCCGAACGCGAGGAGGTAGTGCTTGTCGAAGCGGCCGACGATCTTGCCCTCCTCGTCGGCCATGAGGGCGGTGTTGTAGCTGAAGCCCGGATCGGTGCGGGTGGGGCCAGGGCGGTGGAGGAGGGTGCCGATGATGGCCGGGACGCCGAGCCGCCTGGTGATGTCGCGCTGGACGGCCAGTTCGTGGCCCTTTTCAGGGAACATGCGGGGGATGGAGGCTTCGCTCCACACCACGAGCTGAGCGCCCTGGGACTTCAGCTCCTGGGTGCGCTGCTGGTGGATGCGGAGGGCGTTCTTGCGGTCGAAGAGGGCGAGGTTCGGCTGGACGATGCCGACCTTGATGGGCTCGGCGACGGCCGCGGCGCTGTCGACGGCGCGCATCCGGTAGAGGCCGTAGAGGGCGGCGAGCGCGGGGATGGCGACACCCGCGAGGAGGACGGGGCGGCGGCGGAGGGCGGCTTTGAGGCCGCGAGCGTCGCGATCCTCGGGAGGCAGGGCTTCGGAGGCGGCAGCGGGTGCGAGGCGCTCCTGCCGGAGGTCGAGCCAGGCCTTGGCGATCTCGGCGACGGCGAGGTTGGCGGCGACGAGGACGAGGCCGATCAGGTAGGGGCCGCCGAGGTCGGCGACCTGGAGGAACACGGGGGCATTGTGGACCGAGGCGCCGAAGTACCAGGGGAAGAGGAGGGGGTAGACGAGCTCGCTGGCGACGAAGGCGAGGGCGAAGACGGGCGCCGGAGGCCAGCCCCGGGTCTCGGCACGGCCGTAGAGGTAGCCGCAGAGGGCGATGCGACCTCCCTGGTACGCGCAGAGGAGGATCATGAAGACGAAGCAGAGCGCGGTGGGAAAGCCGCTGAACACCTTGAGCATGTTCAGCAGCCAGTAGAAGCCGGTCATCGTCATGATGAAGCCGGCCATCCAGCCGAGGCCCGCGGCGCGCCGGGGAGTCTGGCCCCGGAGGGCGACGATGAGGGGGGCGAGGCCGATGAAGGCGAGGGGCCAGAGGTCGACGCCGGGAAAGCCGAGGAAGTAGAGCAGGCCCGAGAGCGCGGCGAGCGCGTAGGCAGGGCGGGCAGGGAGGGGGCGGGAGGAGAGGATGCGGGAGGGGAGGGCCCGGGGAGGGGTGTTCATCGGCTCCGCCGCAGGATGTGGAAGCCGCGCGGGGTCTCCACGAGGCCCGAGGTTTCGCCGACCTTGAGCTTGAAGGCTGCGTCATCGAGGGCAGGAGGGAAGACGCCGCGCTTGAAGTTGCCCATGGCGCCGTTGACTGTCTTCGAGGTGTCGTCGGACCAGGTCCGCGCCAGGTCTTCGAAGGAGGTCTTGCCCTGTTCGAGCTGGGTCAGCGCCTCGGTGGCGCGCTTCTGTGCGTCGTCCCGGGAGCGGGTGACGGTGGGTGGGGCGAGCTCGGCGCCCTTGTAGGCGATGAGGATCTGGGAAGCGCCGATGATCTCGGGCACCTCGGCCGTGGTGAGCGTCGGCGGCGTGCCGTTGTGCAGGGGTGGCTCAGAGGCGCTCGCGGCCGGAGGAATCGCGGATGCGGGTGGAGATCCAGAGGCAGCGGGAGAGGCGGAGGGGTCAGCGCCGCTCCCGCTCTGGCAGCCGCTCAGGGTTGCGAGCAGGGTGAGCATGGGCGCGAGGCGGACGGGCCGTACGGGCGCAGGGTGGCGTGTGTGCGCTGCAGAAGGCAGAAACCGCATGGTTGGACCCCTATGAAGGTATGGCGCCCCCCCGTCAACTGCCCTTGGTGTCCGCGTGTCCGCAGAAAAGCGAGGCTCAACGCCGACTTGGCCTGCTGGAAGGTGGCGGGATGGGGGCCTCATGAGGGTAAGATCCAGATCGGATGGCGAAGATCCTCCATATCGAAGACGATCCTGCGAATCGTCTCCTCGTCCGCAAGCTCCTCCAGAACGCAGGGCACGAGGTCGTCGAAGCGGCCGATGGGCTCGAAGGGGTGCGCATTGCCTGCTCGGCTCGTCCAGATCTGGTGCTCGTCGATCTGAACATTCCCGGGCTGGATGGCTTCGAAGTGACGCTGCGGCTGCGGGGGGAGCCGTCGCTCGCGGGGGTGCCCATCGTGGCGATCACCGCGGAGGGCGACCGGGAGACGAGCCTCGCAGTGGGCTGCGATGGCTTCTTGCAAAAGCCGATCGATGCGCGGTCGTTCTCGGCGGTCATCGCCGGGTTTCTCCAGGGAGTACGGGAGGTTGCCCCAGGGTCGCTGCGCTCCCAGCGGCTCCGGGAGCAGAGCCAGCGCATCGTGGCGCACCTGGAGGAGAAGGTGGCGGAGCTGAGCCGGGCCAACGTGCGGCTGCGGGATCTGGACGCGGCGCGCACCGAGTTCTACCGCAACATCTCCCACGAGCTGGCGACGCCGATGACGCCCATCGTGGGGTACGTGAAGCTGCTCGCCGACGAGGAGCTGGGGCCGCTGAACAAGTCGCAGCAGAAGGCGCTGCGGGCGATGGACGAGTGTGTGCGGCGCCTGCGGAGCCTCATCGACAACCTGCTCGACGTGACCGGGATCGAGACGGGTCGGATGCGCTTCAACCACGGGGAGTACGATTTCCTCGATACGACGCGGCGGGCCGTGGCGCAGGTGGCCGACCGGTTCGCGGAGGCGAAGATCCAGCTCGTGGAGGAGCTGCCCCGAGGGCCGCTGCCCGGGTGGGGGGACTCGGGGCGCCTGCAGCGGGCGATGACGCAGATCCTCGACAACGCGGTGAAGTTCACGCCTGCTGGCGGGACGGCCGGCGTGCGGGTGAGCGTGCTCGCGAACCACTACGAGTTCTGCGTGGCAGATACGGGTGCCGGGGTGAGCCCGGAGCGGGTGGTGCGGATCTTCGAGCCGTTCTACCAGGTGGACGGGTCGGCGACCCGGGCCCATGGAGGGGTGGGGATCGGGCTGGCGATCGCGCGGCGCACGGCGCAGGGGCTGGGGGGCGACATCCGGGTGGCGTCGCCTTCGGGCGAGGTGATCGAGGGGGTGCGGCTCGGTGGCTCGGCGTTCTACCTGACCGTGGCGAAGCGAGCCCCGCTCATCGATGGGCCGATCATCCGGCAAGTTGACTGAGGGCGCGGCGGGCGGCACGCATGTCTGCGTATGCCCGACCGGAGCACCATCTACCTCGACTGGAACGCCACGACGCCCCCTCATCGCGAGGTGCTGGCGGCCATGCGTCAGGCCGCCGAACACGCCTGGGCGAACCCTGCCAGCGTCCACGGACCCGGACGGCGCGCGCGGGCCTGGCTCGAGCGGGCGCGTGAGGCGGTCGCCGCGCTGGTGGGGCTGGATGCGCGGGATGTGATCCTCACGTCCGGCGGGACGGAAGCCAACAACCTGGCCATCGCCCATGCGTTTCCGCCAGGGGTGCCTGGGGCGCTCGTGGTGTCCCGCCTGGAGCACCCGTCGGTGTGCCGGGCGGCAGAGGCGCTGGCCGAGCAGGGCATCCACGTGGCGTGGGCCGAGCCGGGGCCCTCGGGCCGTGTCAGCCCGGAGGCGGTGGTCGACGCGGTGGACCGGGCAGCCAGGAACGCACCGGTTCGGCTGGTGGTGCTTCAGGCCGTGAACCACGAGACAGGGGTCCTGCAGCCCGTGGGCGAGGTGGCAGCGATCGTGCGGGGGCGGGGAGCGCGACTCCTGGTGGATGCGGTCCAGGCCGTCGGTCGTGTTCCGGCGGCAGCCTGGGAGGGGGCGGACCTGGTGACGGTGGCCGCCCACAAGCTCCGGGGGCCGAAGGGGATCGGGGCGCTCGTCACCCGGCCTGGGGTCCAGGTGCGGCCGATCCTCCGGGGAGGCGCTCAGGAGCGAGGGCTGCGGCCAGGGACGCAGGATCCCCTCGCGGCGGCAGGTTTTGCAGTCGCAGCAGAACGGGCGCTGACCACGCCGAGCCGGTATGCCGAGCTGCGGGAGCTGCGCGATCGGCTGGAGGAGGAGCTGGTGAGGCTCGGGCGTGCGGTGGGGAGGGAGCCGGTGCAGAACGGGACGGCCGAGCGCGCGCCCCATGTCAGCAACCTGTCGTGGCCAGGGTGGCGTGGCGATGAGCTTTGCGCAGCGCTCGACCTGGAGGGGGTCGCCGTCTCCAGCGGCTCGGCATGCACCGCGGGCACGGCAGAGCCATCACCGGTCCTCACCGCGATGGTGGGTCCAGAGCGGGCATCCTCCGCCGTGAGGGTGTCGCTCGGGGAGGACACCCATCTGGAAGAGGTTATGGAAGCGCTGCAGCGCTGGTCCCGCGTGCTCGCGCGCGGGGGCCCCCTCTCCTGAGTCGAGGGAAAATCACTGCGTTGACGCGCACTTGAGTGCCCTCGGGGCGTTGTTCAACCACTGCCCGAAGCCTTTCGTTCAAGCAGGCTCCTCAGGGCGAATCCACAAGTACAAACCCATGAATCGTCTCCTGTTTTCGGAGACGCCCCCAGCGCCGAGTCACAATCCATTCAATGGATTGGCAGGGGCGTATTGCTGCCCTTGCGTTCAGCACGTCCGAGGAAGGCGGCGTATGCTCGAAAGAGGCTTTCATCCTGTTGGCTAAGTCATTGAATTGGTTGACTTTCACCGCTCCGTGGGTGGAAGGCATGGTGACCTGACTCCCACCACGAGGAAGGCGAGTCCATCGGAGCTGCGACAGCCAGCCGCCGTGGTCTTTCGTTGCCTGTGAAGGCGCGGGCAGACGATGGCAGCGGACGTGCTGCAGGGGCAGCCGACAGCGTGAAGAGGGCCGGAGCGAACGTCGGGGAGGGTGGAGGGAGAGGAAGCGTGTCTGCGGGATCACGCCATGGCGCGGAGGATGGAGGACGAGAGGATGGCGCGGCGACTCCGGGAGGAGACGAGGTAAGACGCGGTGGCGGTGGGGGCGTTAGCGCTGGGCTTGCTGGCGCTGGCGAAGCACCTCGTAGAGGGCCAGCGCTGCTGCAACCGAGGCGTTCAGAGAGCCGATGGTTCCCGCCATGGGCAGCCTGGCGACGTGCTGGCAGGCCTGGCGGACAGGCCGACGCACGCCCTTGTCTTCGGCGCCCACGACGATAACCACCGGGCCGGTGAGCTTCAACTCCCCGAGTTCCACCGGGCCCTGCGCGTCCAGCGCCACTGCGGTAGCCCCGCGGTCTGTCAGGGTTCGCAAGGCATCCGGGAGGGATGGCACCCGGCAGAGCGTGGCGTGCTCCACGGCTCCCGCGGAGGCGCGGAAGGTGGCGGGCGACAGGGGCGCCGAGCTGTGCTCCGGCCAGATGACGGCCGAGGCGCCAAGGGCTACCACGCTGCGGATCACGGCACCAAAATTCTGCGGGTCCATCACTCCATCGAGGGCGATGAACACGGAGCCCGCCTCGGGGGAGCGGGGGTCTTCGAGCGGTAGCGAATCCACACCCACGAGGGGAAGCTCGGGGACGCCCGCCAGTGCTCCCTGGTGACGCCCCCCAGCGGTGCGCCTGTCGAGGTCGGACCGGGGTCCGCGCTGCACACGGATGCCTTGGTCGGCGGCGTAACGCGCGAGCGCGTCCAGCTTGGGGCCGGCATCCTGCTGGACCAGCACCCAGTCGATCTTGTTGCCGTGCGCCCGGATGGCTTCACGCACTGGCTGGAGCCCGTAGACGATCCTCATTTACCGTGGGAGCTGGTAGCGCTCAGCGTGCGTGCGACTTCGTTGACGATGGCGCGCGCGGCCGAGAGTGGGTCCTGGGCGTCGCGGATGGGGCGTCCGATCACGAGGAGATCGGCCCCTGACGCGATGGCTTCGGAAGGGGTGGAGACACGCTTCTGATCGTCGGTGGAGCGCCGGCCATCCCGGGGGCCGGGACGGATTCCAGGCGTCACCAGGAGGACATCCCTCCCGAAGGCGCCACGTAGGCCAGCCACCTCGACGGGGGAGGCGACGACGCCGGGGATGCCAGAGGCGCGCGCCAGCTCCGTCATGCGTCGGGCATGCGCCTCCAGTCCGCCGGGGATGCCCTGCGCCCTCAGATCCTCCTCGTCGAGCGACGTCAGCACGGTCACGGCGAGGAGGAGCAGCCCCTCCGACTGAGAGGCCACCTGCGCCGCGCGCGAGAGCATGGCAGCGCCGCCCGCTGCGTGCACGGTCAGGTAGCGGACCTTGAGCGCTGCCGCTGCGGCGACGGCGCGGCCCACCGTCTCCGGGATGTCGTGGAGCTTGAGGTCGAGGAAGATGTCGAGGCCGAGATCGCGCCCGATCTGCACGGCACGAGGCCCTTCGCGGACGAAGAGCTCAAGGCCGATCTTCAGACCGCCGACTGAAGGGGCGATCTTCTCAGCCGCGGCGCGGGCCTGTTCGAGGGAGGGGTAGTCCAGCGGGAAGATGATGCGACGGCGAGCTTCGTCGAGCGTGCTCCCCCCGAGGCTCGTGCGGTGCTGGTCCCGCGAGGAAGTGGGGAGAGTGGCCATGACGAAGCTCTCCGGCGACTACAGGCAGCTGCAGAGCGGGTCGCCAGGGGAGCAGTTGCAGGGCTTGCTGCCCGCGCCTGCGCCGGCACCCTTGCCAGCGCCAGCTCCTGCGGCCGCGCCCTTGATCTGCTTCTGCTTCTCCTGCTCGGCCTCGAGCTGCTTCTGCAGGGCGAGGCGCGTCGCCTCGTCCTTGGCGCTGTCGAGCTGGCGCTTGAGCTCTGCCTCTTTCTTCTCCGAGTTCACGCGCTCGGCCTCGAGCTTGGCGAGCTTCTCGTTGGCCTCGGCCATGGCTGCTTGCTGAGCCGCAGTCTGCCGGTCGCGCTCGTCGATCTCCCTCTTCACCAGGAAACCTGCGAGTGCGCCGAGCACGACGACACCGGAGACCACGCCGATCAGGAGCTTGCGGAGCTTCTTCTTCGATTCGTCGTGCTTGAGGGCAGCGAGCTTCTGCTCATGCTCCTGCTGCGCCGACAGCGCCGCGATGCGCGCATGCTGCTCGGCCTCCACGCGCGCGCGCTCCACCTCTGCATGACGGATCGCGTCGAGCCGGGCAGCCTCCTCGCGGGAGCGCTGCTCCTCCACGCGGCGGCGCTCTTCCTCGGCCCGGATGCGCGACTCCTCTGCCTCACGCGCCCGGCGCTCCGCGTCGAGTCGGGCCTGCTCAGCGGCCGTGGCCGCGGCAGCCTTGGCGTGCTCCTCGGTCTTGATCCGATCCTCCTCGAGGTTCATCAGCTCCTTGAGGGAGAACAGGACCGAGCTTTCCTTCTGTTCCGACATGACCCGTGGCTCCTTCGAAGCGGGCGCGTATTTACGAACGGTGGTGGCGTGAGGTCCAGCCAGCGAGGCCGGGCGGGGCTTCCTTCCAGGGCCCGCCGGCAGCGTGCCCGGGCTGGCATTCACGGAAGGCAGGGGGATTGTGACGCACAGAGCGACTCTCGCGCAATTGTTCAGTGAAGCTCCCCGCGCGACGCGCGACGCAGATTATCGCGATGGGCTGGTGGTAAACCAACCAATTTCGTCGCTCTGCGCGCTGGTATCTGGAAAGACACGCCGCCCGGGGCGGGGTGCAGGGACGGGAGAAACTCAGCCGTCAGGAGGGCACGAAGCCCCGACGAACCGAGCTCCGCAGCGGAGGAAAGGGGAGGAGGTCCAGGAGAAAGCGACCTCGGCTTCGGTCTCCTCAGGCCATGCGCAATGTACTAGGGTCGCGACCCCATGGCGAAAGTGATCAAGGCTCACATCACGGGCACCGTCTGGAAAATTGAGGTGAAGCCAGGCGACACGGTCGAAGAAGGCACGGTGGTGGTCATCCTCGAGTCCATGAAGATGGAGATGCCCGTCGAGGCCGAGGAAGAGGGGGAGGTGGCCGAGGTCCTCATCACCGAGGGGCAAGCCGTCACCGAAGGGGCTGCGTTGGTGCGGCTGAAGGATTGAGCCAGCGAGCGCACCGCACGCGCTCGGGGACGTCCAGCGCGCCGTGTCGCTCGCAGCTCACTCGCGCCAGAAGAACTTCCAGGGATTGTGCTTGAGATCGCGGGCCATCTCCTGGAGGTCGTCGAAGAGCTGTTCGTCCATCACCAGCGCCCCGACACTGCCCTTGCCTCGCCGCACGTGAGCGAGGATGGCCTGCGCGTCGGTGGTGGCAGCACGGGCGCGGCTGGTGATGTCAGCAACGTCATCGAGCATCTTGCGCAGCTTGACCTGCTCGGCCTCACCCCCGACGGTCTGTGAGAGGCGCCGGGCATTGGCGAGCGTGACGCGGGCGTCCGCGGTGAGCGGCGGCAGGTCCTGGGCAGCGGTGGCCGTGACGCGCTCCGTGTTGGCGAGGATGCGGTCGATCTGCGGGTTCTCCACGTACTTCTGGCGCGCTTGCTTCACCGTATCGCTGGCATCGAGGCTGATCTGCTCGACGTTCTCCGCGATGCGGTCGAGGCGGTCCTGGTTCCGGTGCATGAAATCGCCGGTGCCGCGGAGCGTCTTGCGGAGGCCGTCGAAGGCGTCGGAGATCTCCTCGCGGTTCTCGCGCATGGCGGAGACGGTGGAGTGGAGGAGCTCGTAACCCTCGGCCAGGAGCATGTCGAGCCGCGGGGGGTCGAGCCCACGCACCACGGCCCCCTGCGGGAGCTCGCCTCGGTCCCCGGAGCCCGGCTCCACGGCGAGGAACTGCTCCCCGAGCACGCCCTGGGTGGTGACATAAAACACGGCGTTCTCGCGGATGCTCTTCTGATACCGCTTCTCGATGCGGGCCTCGATGCGGACGAGGGGGTCGCGCTGGCGGGTGGCAGGGTTGACTTCCCCGCGGAACTGGACTTCTCCGAGCTTGCCGACCTTGACCCCCGCGATCTTCACGGGGGCTCCAGGCTGCAGGCCGCCCGGGTTGTCGAAGTCGATGTAGATCGAGTACGTGGGCTGAAAATTCAGCCCACCCATGACCAGGATGAACGCGGCCAGGAGCCCGACGGCCGTCAGGATGAGGATGCCGACCTTGACCTCTATCGAACGCGGGCTCGCCATGCGCCCTCGATCATGGCCGATTTGCGCGGTGGGAGGTGAGGGAAATCCGGGTTCGGTGGTGCCGGGTGGTGAGGCGACACCACGGCGGGGGCTCGGTCGCCCATGATCTCCTTCCGCAACGTCCGCAAGTCCTTCGGCGCCAAGACCGTGCTGACGGACGTGTCGTTCGACGTGGGTGATGGAGAGGTCTTCTTCATCATCGGTCAGTCAGGGGTCGGCAAGAGCGTGCTCATCAAGCACCTCGTCGGCCTACTCTACCCGGACGGGGGAGAGATCTGGCTCGATGGCGAGGAGATCAGCCGCTTCGACGAGGCGCGCATGTACCCGGTGCGGATGAAGTGCGCCATGGTCTTCCAGCACTCGACGCTCTTCGATTCCATGACCTGCGCGGAGAACGTCGCGCTTCCGCTGCGCAAGCACCGGAGCTTGCGGCCCAAGGAGGCGCTCGACGAGGCCCGCCGGCGCCTGGACCAGGTGCACATGCGCGAGTTCGCCGAGCGCTACCCGCCCGAGCTGGGCGACGGCATGCGCAAGCGGGTCGCCATCGCGCGGGCGCTCACCCTCGATCCCCGGTACGTGCTGTTCGACGAGCCGACCACCAGCCTGGATCCGGTGAGCGCGCGCCGCGTGGACAAGCTGATCCGGGAGCTGAGCGACACGCTCGGGGTGACGAGCATCGTGGTGAGCCATGATCTCGTCAGCATCTTCAGCATCTCCGATCGCATCGTGATGCTCTACCAGGGCCTGGTGAAGCTCCTGGGGACCCAGGAAGACTTCCGGCGCGCCTCCGATCCCGTGGTGCAGCAGTTCATCCACGGGCGTGCCGAAGGTCCCATCGAGTGAGCCCGGGGTTGTCGCGCGCGCCTCAGCGGAAGACGAGGAAGCCTGCCGTCGAGATGACGACGTCGAGCATGATCACCGCCAGCGAGGAGTTCACCACGGCGCGCGTGGTCGCCCAGCCAACGCCTTCGCTGCCGCCGTACGTCGACAGCCCCGAGTGGCCGGCCACAACGGGGATTGCCGCGCCGTAGGCCAGGCACTTGGCGAGGCCCACAGTCAGGTCCCCCGCATCCACCAGGCTCACGTTCACGAAGGTCCGGGGCATCACGTCGAACTTGGTGTAGGCCATCGCCATCCCCGCGCCGAAGGCGATGACCGAGCTCCAGATGATCAGGCAGGTGGTCATCAGGATGCTGGCGAGGAAGCGGGGCTTGATCAGGTAATCGATCGGGTCTGCGGCGCTCATGCGCAGCGCGTCGACCTGCTCGGTCACCACCATGGATCCGATCTCGGCGGCAATGCCGGCGCCCACGCGCGTGGCGAGCATCAGCGCGCCGATGGTGGGGGCGAGCTCTCGCACCAGGAGCTCCAGGTAGTTGGCGCCCAGCATGGTCAGATCCGGCACGACCCGCTTCGTCTGCGTACCTGCCTGGTAGACGAGGATCATCCCGAGGAAGCTCATCACCAGCGAGAGGAAGAAGATCGAGCGGTTGCCGATCTCGTACATCTGCAGGAGCACCGCGCCCCGCTCGCGCCGCCCGTTCACGCAGTAGTAGAGCGTGCGCACGAAGACCGAGGCCAGCCCGGAGGCCTGCTGGAAGAGCTGAATCGCCTCTGCGCCGAGCGCGGCGACGCCGCCTGGTGCGGGAGCGATCTCCGGCAGATCTGCCGGTGGCGGCGCGCCCTGCGGGCCCTGTGGGACCTGCGGCGTGCGGGCGACGTGTCGTTCCGCAGGTGCGCTCGGGTGAGGGGCGGAGGTGGCCATGCGCAGGCAATCACTCGAGGGTGAAGGAGACGAAGTAATCGAGGATGAAGATCCCGGCCGCGGAGGCGACGACCGTGGCATTGACGGCCCGACCGACGCCTGGCGCGCCGCCCGTGACGCTCAGGCCGTACTGGCAGCTCGCGAGCGCCATCACCACCCCGAAGACGACGCTCTTCGCCAGCCCGTTCATCACGTCCCCGAGCCCGAGCAGCCCGCTGGTCAACCCGTTGTAGAAGACGGCAGGGGCCACGCCGAGCAGCGCATCGCTCGTGAGCGCCGCCCCGAGCAACGCCAGCGCGTCGGCGAAGATGGTGGCGAGGAAGAGCGTGAGCACCATGGCCACGAAGCGGGGGGCGATGAGGAAGCTCACCGGGTCGATGGCCAGCACGCGCAGGGCGTCGATCTGCTCGGTCACCACCATGGTCCCGAGCTCGGCCGTGTTGTTGGCGCCCACCCGGCCGTTGATCATCAGCGCGGTCAGGAGCGGCGCCACCTCACGCAGGGTCCCGAAGCCTGCCCCCCATCCAATCAGGCCGTAGGCGCCGAAGCGCTCCACGAGCGGAGCGGCCTGGAGAACCATGATCGCCCCGGTGAACAGCGCGGTGAAGATCACGATGGCGATCGACTTGACCCCCATCTTGTACATGTTCCGCTTCAGCTCGTCCCAGTCGACCTTGAAGCGCACCAGGCGCTTCAGGATCTGGGCCGCGAGCAACCCCATCCCGCCCACCATGGCGGCGATCTCGAGAAAGCTGACGCCGAGTTGATGGAGCGACGTGCCCTCCGCCGTCGCGACGCGAAGGGGGGCAGGGGAGGGTTGCGGCGGGCTGGCGGCAGGGCGCGACATCCAGGCCGCGCGAGCTTAGCCCAAGCTCATGCTGCGAGCGGCATCGAATCCCCGAAGGCGGCGCGTTCGAGGTACATCCGCAGCCGCGAGGCACTCTCGTCCCAGGATGGCGGGGCCGCCGCGGAGATCTCCTGCTCATCCCAGTGCCGTGTCAGGGCGTCGCGGAGCGCCTCCGAGAGCGCCGGGACGTCTTCCGGCGGGACCAGGAGGCCCGTGCGACCCTGCTCGATCACGTCGGGGATGCCGCCGACGTTGGTGGCGACCACCGGCCTCCCCGAGGCGAGCGCCTCCAGGATCACGTTCGGTGTTCCCTCTGCATGGCTCGGGAGGGTCACGATGTCCCCCGCTGCCATGTAGCGCGCGACCTCCTCGAGCGGGCGCGGCCCCGGGATCACGATCTGGCCTCCTGCTGCCTCGATGCGCCGTGCTGCCTCCTCCTCGAGGGCGTGCCGCTCGGGCCCGTCGCCCACCATGACGAGGCAGGTCGGCTCATCGCCGGAAGCCTGGGCCACTCCATCGAGCGCCGCCACCAGCTCTCGCACCCCCTTGTGCGCTGCCAGCGTGCCCACGAAGGTGATGATCCGGGCCTTCTCGGGAAGCCCCAGGGCGCGGCGTGCTTCGAGCTTGTCCTGCGGGCGGAAGACGCTCCGGTTGACCCCGTTCATCACCAGCGACGTCCGCTCTGGCGCGGCACCCATCTCGACGAGCATGTCGACCATGGGACGGCTCACCCCGAAGGCGGCGGAGGCGCGGCGGAGGGCGGCCCTCACCAGGGGTTTCACCGAGGGCCACTGCGCCACCACGTTGACGTCTGTGCCATGCCCCTTCACGGCGTACGGGATACCCAGGAGGCGTGCCAGCGCAGCAGCCGCGCATGCATCCGGGTACAGGAAGGCCCCCATCACCACGTCGAACCGGCCTCGCAGCCGTGGAAGCTGGGGAAGCAACCCTCCGAGGTAGAGGGGTGCATTCACGGCCGCCAGCAGCTTGCCGGCGCCTGGCAGGTAGGGGGCGCGCGGGTGCTCCACATGGATGCCGTCGATCTCGTCGCGCTCGGGCACGACGGAGAGCCTGGCTGGGCGGGTGCGCTCGCCGAGGAGCCCGGCACCTGGATAGTAGGGGATGGTGGCGAGCACCTCGACGTCGCACTGGCGTGAGAGCGCGGCGAGTTGCTGTCGCTGGAAGGGGCAAGCCAGAGGCTCGACCCGGTTGGGGAAGATCCGCGTGACCCAGAGGACGCGGAGCGACTGAGACGTTTGGCTAGGCGATTGGGGGTTCAAGATGTTGTCTTTGTTACGCAGAGGTAGGCCACCCACCATGAGGCGGTTGCGCATCCGCGCGTACGCTGGGGACCTCATTCGCAGGGTGGGAGCGACGCGGACGTCGCTCCTTCGCGACGGGGGCACGGGCTGGAGCATCTGCCATGAAGAGTGTTCCCCTTTCTCTTGCCGCTCTGGGAAGCCGACCTGACCGCGCGCGCGGCCGTGGAGCAGGGCATTGCTGCCAGCGTGACCGACATCGGTACGGGAGCGCTCCTGACGGGCGCGGAGGGCTCCCTTGCCGGTTTGGCGCGCGCCCCGCGTGCCGAGTACGGGTTCTCCCTCGGAGGTTCCTACGCCCGGGCCGCGTACTTCACCCTCGGCGCTGCCCCATCGATCCCGAACGATAGCGCCTCTGCCGCGCTCGACGGGCGCGCTGCCTGGCAGACCTCTCCACGGACGAGCTTGTCGTGGAACACCGGCGGCTACCTGGCGACGCGGCTTGGAGTCCGGGCGGATGACGCGCTCGCCCAGCGCGACCCCTTCCTGTACGGGCAGCGGCTTCAGTACACGATCGCAACGGGTCCCGGCTTCTCGGTGACCACCTCCCGACGCTCGTTCCTCGACATGGCCGCGAGCTACGAGCAGACCGGCGCCGTCAGTGGCGAAGATCCCAGGGCCGTCGGGGTCGATACGCACGAGGCCCTGGCGAGGCTGCGGTACAGCTACGAGCTGAGCGACGTCGACGCGGTCGGTCCCGAGTTCGAATACAACTACACCCACTACTACAACGCCCTGCTCGACATTTACCTGAACCGCGGCAGCGCCGACGTCCATGCAGGGACGGCGCTCTTCCTGTGGACGCATGCGTTCGGGAGCCGCACGGTCACGCGGATCGGCGCTGGCGTGACGGTCGCGAGCCCGCCGCCCATCGTGGGATCCACCGCCGCCGTGGTCGCCCCCGCGGCCCGCGCGGGGCTGACCTATGCGACAGGCCGCTACGACTTCATGCTGGACTACGCTTACGAGTACACCTCGCTCGGCGCGCGCATCGGGTACGGCCAGGAGCACAACGCGATCGCGCAGCTCAGCTTCCTGCCGCTCAAAGGGGGCAAGTTCCGCGACGTGGTGATGACCGGCGTCGCCCGCGCGGCGATCGGGAGCGCTCCCATCGCGGCGAACCCACCTGTTCTCCCCGACCCGGACCTCGTCCCTCCTTCCCTGGAAGGCACGCTCACCACCATCACGGCGGCGGCCGGGGCCCGGATGGATGTTCCGCTCCTGGTCGGGTTGCAGATGTACGGCGCGTTCGACCTGGAGTTCGTTCGCGCAACGTTCGATCCTCCCTCCGTTCTGGGACAGACCAACGGCGGCTTGCGGACCATCTGGACCATCGGGATTTCCGGCACGATCTCCACGGATCGCCGCCAGATGGTTCCCCAGGAGCCTGCGGGTGATCCTCGGCTCGACACGGGCGCGAGCGCGGCGCGGACGGCGCTGACCAGGTTCGACAGCGCAGCGACGCAGACGGACCTCGTCGGGATAGAGAACCAGATGACCCCCGCGCTGATCGCTCCAGGCGACACGCGGCAACCGACCAAGGCCGAAGAAGAAAGTCGTTCGACGACAGAGAACGACAAGCGCTCCACGACGGAGAACGACAAGCGCTCCACGACGGAGAACGACAAGCGTTCCGCGACGGAGAAAGAGCGACAGAACAAGGGCACCACGAGGACCCCATCCGCTCCCGGGAACGGCGCGCGGACGGCTCCCGGGAACAGCAGTGCACCTCCAGTGGGCGGCAGCTCCCCGCCTGCAGATGGCAGCAAGCCGCCTGCGACTGACAACGGCACCCCTCCGCCGGACCCCAGCAATCCTCCTCCAGCCGACAAGGATGGCTCACCGTCTCCCCGCAATGGCGCTCCATCCAGGCCGGACAGCGGCAAATCCCCCACGGCGCCCACGGAGTCTCCACCTCCCGGCTCCGCTCCCGGGAACATCGCGCCCCCTTTGCCTCGCTGAGCACCTGCACGGCGGTGCGCTCTCCCTGACGAGAGGCGGCGGTGGAGGGCTCAGCGACGACGGCGCCCCAGCCGTGCCAGGAGCGCCCTTCCCAGCACGCGCTCCCCGCGCCCCTGGGTTCCCCGTGCAGCCGCCCGGCGCGCCTCCACCTGCAGCCCGAGGAAGCTCTCCAGGCGTCCCCGATCCAGCTCTCCGGCAGCCACGGCGGCGGCCACGGCGCACCCTGGCTCCTGCTCGTGGCGGCAGTCGCTGAACCGACAGCGCTCCGCGAGCGCCTCGATGTCGGCGAAGGCACCGCTCACCCCTGCCTCGGCATCCCAGAGGCCCAGCTCACGCATCCCCGGCGTATCGATGATCACCCCGCCCGCGGGCCTGCTGAAGAGCTGCCGGTGGGTCGTCGTGTGGCGCCCTTTTCCGTCGGCCCGCAGCGTCCCCACCACCTGCATCTCCGCGCCGATCAGCCGGTTGAGCAGCGTCGACTTGCCCACCCCCGAGGACCCGAGCAGCACCCCGGTGCGCCCTCCCGTGAAGTAAGCGTCGAGCGCTTCGAGTCCCTGGCCCGTGTGGCTGCTCAGCAGGTGCACGGGCACTCCCGGAGCCGCCGCCTGCACCGCCGCGACGGCATGGCTCGGGTCGACGTGAAGATCGGCCTTGGTCAGCAGGACGACGGGAGTGACCCCTCCCTCCATGGTGAGCGCCAGGTAGCGCTCCAGGCGACGCGGGCTGATGTCGCGCCCGAGCGCGCTCACCAGAAACGCCACATCCAGGTTCGCGGCGAGCACCTGCTCCCCCCGCTGTTCGCCTGCCGCCTTCCGGGCGAGGCGCGTGCTTCGTGGCAGCACCGCCCGGATCACGGCCGACCCTCCTGGAGGCAGGTCCACGACCACCCAGTCGCCCACCGCGGGCCACTCCGCCTCCCCACGGCTGACGGCCCGACGCATACGCCCTGGAAGGGCTGCGGCGCGCTCTCCACCAGCGAGGCGCACCATGAACATGCCCTGATGCTCGGCGCAGACGCGGCCCACCTCATCGCCGCCGCTGCCGAGCTGCGCGAGCGCTTCCTGCTGCCACGCTCCCCACCCGTAGGGCGCGAGCACCGCCTCATCCACGCGGGGGAGGGGAGGGGAGCCGTCGTTGACGTCGTTCACCGGGACCATGCCGGATGGTCCTGGACCAACGCTGGGTGCTTGTCGAGGGGGCAACCACCCGCGCCCCGAAGCCGTCGCATTCCGCCCGCCTGTGCCTCAGCCGCCCGCGCGCGTCTCCAGCGCGGCGAGCCGATCGAGGAATGCCCGCCCGCGCACCGGGTCGGCCATGAAGACGAACGCCGCGAGCCCCTTGAGCTGGGCCAGCGTCTCTCCCTTGCCCTCGCGCCCCAGCTCCCGGTTGCGGATGGCCGCGCGCAGCTCCCGCACCTTCTCCCGCGGCACGCGCACCGGCGGCACGGACGGCCCCGCCGCGTTGACCACCAGGCCCGTCACCTTCTGCTGATCCCCCCGCCGCATCACGGCCGTCTTCGTCGGGTGCAGCCGGAACCCCTCGGCCCCGAGGATCTCGCGCGTCCCGTGCAGGAGGGGACCGATCGGCGCGCGGGCCCTGGGGACCTCGCGTGAGGTCTCCCCGGTGGCCGGAGACTTCCACGAGAAGGTCAGATCGTCTGCGTACCGCGTGTAACGGAGCCCGAGCTTGCGCGCGAGCCCCGCCATCCTCCGGTCGAGCCTCAGGCAGAGCGCATTCGTGATCGCTGGCGAGGTCGGCGCCCCCTGCGGCAGCACCCGTGGCCCGCTCGCCACGTAGAGCGTCTTGCCCCGGAACTGCACCACTTCCCGCGGCGCCTCCGTGGAGATCAGCGCCAGCAGCGTCGCCGGCCCCTCGGCGAGGCCCGCCTTCCGGAGCAGCCCCCGCACCCGTCGCCAGGTGACGGTCGGGAAGAAGTCCTTGATGTCGATCTTGATCACCACGTCCGCGCCAGCATGCACGGCCGCGTTCGTCACGATCGAACGCGCCGAGAGAAACCCGTGTGCGGAGCCGTGGACCGGCAGCTTCTCGAACACGTTGCGGAGTGCCCACCGCTGCGCGCGCTTCAGCTCCTTCTTGGGCGCCGTGATCAGGCGCTCGCTCCCGTCGCGCTTGGGAATGGTCCAGCGCCGGTAATGGCTCCCCGTGTCCACCTCGCGGTGGAACGCGAGCCAGCGCAGACGCGCGACCGACAGCTCCATGCCTGCTGCCAGATCTTCCGCGCCTGCGAGCTGCGGCAGACCGAGCGCCTTCGCCCGCTCCTCGCGCTGGGGGACATCGAACTTGTCGGCGCCCTTCTTGTCCTCCCAGTGAACCCCCTGGCCCAGGTGCGCGATGTGGGTCCCCAGGTAGGCCTTCCAGGCCAGCCGGCGCAGCGTGCGCCGCTCCTTGACCTCGGCCTTCTTGCGCTCCTTCCACTGGGAGCGCTCCCGCTCCGACATCCGCGCCGGATCGCCGCTCACCAGCAGGCCCCGCGAGGTCAGCTCGGCCTGCACCCAGGCGTCGATCCCGCCCGCCTCGGTGATGGCCTTCCAGCGGGCGACGCGCTCCTCGTGGGCGCGCTGCCGCTCCTCCGGGGTGCCCGCGGGTTTCACCGAGGGCGCGGTGGTGACGGGAAGAATGGCTGGCTGGGCTGCCTGGACGATCGGGTCGATCTTGGCGGTCACGGCTCGTTCCCGGGGCTCGGACGGCGACGAAGGGAACGGGCGATGGGAGTGCCGGGTCGCGCCGCGGAGCGAGGCGCTGAACGCATCACCTTCTTCTCTTGGGGCACGGTAGCCTCACCGGTTCTCCGGCGCTACGCGCTCTACGGCGCCGGGAGAAACGGCGGTCGAGGCGTTGTCTCAGATCTCCCGGCGCCGTAGAGCGCGTAGCGCCGAAGAGAACCAAGAACAGGCTACCTTGCTGAGAATGACCAGTGGTTACTCCAGAGCGGCGCGACGCCGCTCCTGCGCTCAAGGCGCGGAGTCTGGTGCGTTCAGTACCTCACTTCGTGGCGCGACACGGAAACCCCGGTCGCCTCGTCCTCCTCCTGTCCCTGCTCACGCCGACGCAGCGTCGGCATCCACGAACCCTTCGGACGCGAGATCTTCCAGACGTCGGAAGTATGCGTCTCGCGCTTCACGGTCCGTGTCAAACCAAATGCGCTGGTGCCTCACGCTTGATGCGCGCGACTCCACCGGAGCCGTCGCCGCAGCACCGGACCAGCCGGTGGCGCTCCGCGCTCCCCACTGCACGTAGACCACCCGGTCGTCGAGCGAGACCCGGTACACCGTCTCGGCTCCGCTCTCGTCCCGGCGCACATACGTGCGCGTCTCGGCCCGGATGAGCTGACGCCCCTCCTCGGTCTGCCGCAGCGCGTCCTCCTCGACACGCTTGCGCGCATAGGCCAGCCGGAGCGCGATCATGTGCTCGCAGGGCCCCTCGCGCAGACCGCTGCGCCGGAAGGTGGGGCAGGTGCAGGACGCATCGGAGACGCGCCCTTCGAGATCCATGGTGAAGTGCGGCGGGAACTCCCGGCGCGCCTCCAGATCCGTCACCTGCCCGTGGATCTCCACCCCTTCGCCGGCGATCTCGTGGATCTTCGTGATCTTCACCTCGCCCGCGCCAGGTGCCTCCGGTGTCCCCAGCAGCCGGTGCGCCCGCGCTTCCCGCGGAGATCCGTAGCGAATGAGCTGCTCGTCCACGGCCTCGGTGAACAGCGCCCGCGGCCGGTACACCTCCCGCGCCACGTCGAAGATGGCCCGACCACGCAGGCATTCGAGCTGCATCGCCGCCCGGACGGCCTCCGTCTTCACACCTGCCGCTTCCGACAGCGCCGAGAGCCCCAGCGGACCCCGCTCCACGAGCAGCGCCGAGAGCCGCGTCGCGAGCGCTCCGAGCTCCACCTCGGACGCCGCGCTGTGCGGCATGAGCGCGTCGAAGGACGCGGCGCTCGCCCAGCTACTCTCGGTCCAACCCGTCATCGCCGCCGTGAGCGTCGCCTTCCCGAGGTCGATCACCCAGAACACCGGCAACCCCGGCCCCCTGAGCTGCACGCGCACCCGCTTCGCGTGGGGGAGCACCCGCGCCAGCGTGAGCAGCCGCTGCCGCCCGAAGGTGCGCACCACCCGCGGCGCCCCCTTGAAGGCAGGCCCGTGGCTCTCCAGCACGATCTCCCAGGGCTCCACGATCATCCGCGGCGCCCTTCCGGGCACCAGCTCGAACCTGAGCCCCCGCGGCGAGGTCTTCGCCTTGCGCGTCCGCAGCGTGAACAGCGCGTTGTACAGGTCCACCGGCTGCAGCTCGCACGTCACGGCGGGCAGCGTCGCCGCCGATTGCACCTGCAGGAACCCGCGGAGCCACGTGTACGGCACCGACACCGGCCGATCCTCGCCCGGCGCCCGTCCCGCCACGCTCACCCCGGCATCCAGATCCACGGCGGCGTACGGCCGGAGCCTGTCCACCTGGGCGATCAGCTCCGGAGACAGGTCCGCGAACGTCGTCCCGTGCGCCGCCTCGCGCCCCTCGAACAGATCGCTCGCGAAGGCCACGCGCGCATAGGCGCTCTCGTCGCGCGAGAACACCTCGAGCGACACCTCGTCCGGGTGCACCGTCAGCACCGGATCGAGCGCGCCCGAGGTCTTCGTGTCCTCGTCGAGCGCCTTGTCGAGGAACGCCTTCTGCGCCTCCCAGATGGCCGCCGTCGCCTTCTTCCCCTGCTTCATCAGGTAGGCGAGGTACGCCGTCCGGTCCCGGCCCTTGTAGCGAAGATCGCTCTGCAGGATCGCCGCCGCCGCCATCAGCGTGTCGCGGAACAGCGCCGGATCCTTCACCCGCCCGCGAACGCCCACCGTCCCGCGCCCGCCGTCGAGCGCCACCCGCACGTCCGACGCGAGCGCCGTCGCGCTCACCTCGCTCCGGGCCGCATAGCGAAGTTGCACCGAGCGCGCGGGGGTCGTTGTCATGCGTTCGCTCCGGCCGGTCTGTCAGCGTTCTTCGCCGCGTTCATCGTCTGCAGGGTCTTCGCCCTGTCCTCTCGCTCCGCGCGCCGCTTCGCCCTGCGGTACGCCCGGTAGGCTGCTTTCCGCAACGCGATGTCCGTCTTCTGCTTATCAAACGCCAGAGTTTCCAGCAACGTCATGACATCGCTTCCGCCCACGCGACCCAGCGCATGGATCGCGTCCAGCCGCGAGGGCACATCGGCGCCGGATTTTGCCAGCGCGAGGAGGGGCTCCACCTCCTTCCGGGAGATGACCGCGGGCAGCACCAGGCGCCGTCCCGGCTCGGTTCCCGTCAGCGTGGCGCGGGTCGCCGGCGTCGCGGCCGCGGCCAGAGGACCGAGGGCCACCGGATCGAACGGCACCAGGCTCGCTGCCGCCTTGGCCGAGCTGTCCGGCGAGAGCGCCGCCAGCGCGGCCGCGGCCGCCATGCGGACTGCCGGCGCGATGTCCTTCAAGGCAGCCCCGAGCGCCTCCACGTCCGGCGACGCACCTGCCCCTGCCGCGCCCATCGCCCCGAGCCCGCGCACCGCCTCACGCCGCACCGTCTCCGGAGCGACAGCGTCTCCCCCGCGTGCCACCGATCGCAGCGTCGGCAAGGCAGCCACCGCGCGCAATCCCCGCAGCGCCCACACCAGGTCGCGCCACGCGGCAGCCTCCACGGCCCGCTCCGCGCCGTGCACCTTCGCCCACCGCGCCGCCGTCTTCCTCTCGGCCGCCACCGCGGCCCCCCGGAGCGCCTCGCGCTCCGCGTCCGACGTCACCCGGTCGGCCTGCGCCCCGAGGATGTACGCCGCCGCCTTCCGCGCCGAAGCGTGCTCCTCCTCCAGCAGCTTGATCAGCGCCCCCACCGGCAGCGTGGGCCGATCCAGGAGCCCCATCGTCAGCCGCGAACGCAGCCCCTCGTTCTTCAGCTTGCCGAGGCGCGGCACGACCTCTCCCGGATCCGCCTCCTTGGCCAGGTACGCCGCTGCCGGCTCCGCGATGTAGTCGCGCGTGCTCTCGACGGCGAGCAGCTCGACCCGCATCCGATCCTTCGGGAACAGCCGATCGAGCGCCTTCCGTGCGCTCCGCGCCAGCTCGGCGCTCCCCTCGCTGAGCAGCCGCGCCAGCACCGGCTCCGATGCCATGTCGCCCAGGTGCCCGAGCTCCACCGTGGCGGCCACCCGCAACGCATCGGACGACCCATCCTCGCTGAGCGCGGTCCTCTCCAGCAGCACCCGCGACCGCTCCCCGCCGAGCCACCGCAGCGCCCGCGCTGCCGCCATCCGCACGTCGTTCGCTTCCGCCTCGAGCGCCTGCTCCACGCGCCCCACCAGGCGCCTCCGCGCCTCGCCCTCGGCCTGCTTCGCCGCGAGCCTCCCGAGCGCCTCGGTGGCCGCCGCCTGCATCGACACCTCGACCGGCGCCTCCTTCGTCCCCCCGCCGGCGACGGTCTCCAGCTCCTCGGTGGCCCGCGGATCCCCGAGCGTCCCCAGCCCGAGCAGCGCCCGCTCCCGCTCCCCGCCCTCTCCGGCGCGCGAGAACAGAAGCAGCGGCCGCAGCGCCGCCCCGAGCCCCCGCGCCGCCGTCGCCTCGGCCGCCGCCAGCATCAGCTCGCGCGACCCCGCCCGCAGCACGGCCTCCACGGGCCCCGTCGGCGCCTGCTTCTCGATCACCCGCTTCGCGTAGGCGCTCACCGCCGCGATGCGCGTCGGCGCATCTCGATCCGCGAACAGTGGCACCAGGATCTCGCCGGCCTCCGGGTCATCCCCGAACACCAGCTCCCGCGCCGCCGAAAGCCGCAGCGCGACATCCTTCGCGTGCGCGGCGGCGCGCAGGAACCGGAGCGCCTGCGCCGTCGCCTCTGCCGTCGGCACCTTCGGCGACTCCAGCTCCTCGGCCGAACGACGCCGGTCCACCCCCCAGGGCGCCCCCACCACGTCGAGCGCCGCCTGGAAGGCCGCGGCCCGCACCTCGGCCGCCTCGTCCTCGAAGCGGCCGATCAACGCCCCGAGCGCGTCCACGTGGCGCATCGCCCCGAGCGCGCGCACCCCGGCCGCCCGCGCGCCTGCCTCGGACTGCTCCTCCATCCACGTCGCCACGGCCTGCACCGCCGCCGGGCTCCCCAGCGCCACCAGCGCCTCTCGCGCCCGGTTCACGTTCGCCGGCTGATCCGCGCGCAGGAACGCCGCGAGCACGTCCACCGCCCGGTCGTCCCGCCGGCGCGCCGTCAGCTCCGCCGCGCGCAGGCGCAGATCGTCGTGCTCGCTCTCCATCGCCTTGTAGAGCGCAGGCACGATCCGCGCGTCGCTCGCCGTCGCCAGCCGGTCCAGCACCCCGAGCCGCAGATCCGCGTGCTCGCTCCCGAGCGCCGCCAGCAGCGGCTCCAGGCTCCCCTTCGGGCTCAACCGCTCCAGGATCTCGAAGGCGTACCGCCGCACCTCCGACACCGGCGCGTTCAGCGCCCGCACGATCCGCGGCCGCGCCGCCTCACCGCGCTGCGAAAGCTCGTCCAGCACCGCCCGCGCCACGTCGGCCGACGACGACCCCAGCGCCAGCGCCAGCGGCTCCTCCGACCCTGCCGGGAACAGCGCCTTCAGCCCTGCGAGCGCCGCCCTCCGCACCAGGTGGTTCGGATCTTCCAGCGCCCGCGTCAGCGGCGGGATCGCCGCCGTCTCGCTCACGTGCCCCTTCGCGCACAGATCCACGATCCTGTCGATCGCGTCCCGCCGCACCCGGTGCCCCTCGTCGTCCCCGGGCGACACCTGCCGCAGGAGCCCCAGGTACGCGCCGAAGGCCAGCCACCGCAGCCGCTGCTGCTCGGCGACCGAGACCACCCCGGCCTCGGCCTCGCGCGCCGCAGCCGTCGCCGCCGTCGCCGCCGACTCCCCCCGCCCGAACAGGTTGCGCACGATCCCGCCGACCTTCGCGCGCACCCCCTCCGCGGGCGCCGGCGCGGCCTCCGCGGCCCGCCCTCCGTCGTCCCGCGCGAACAGCCGCCTCAGCCACCCCTTCTGCGGCGCCGCGTCCGTCTCCTCCGGCCCCCGCGGCGTCGTGTCGGCCAGGTACGGCTTTCCAGCCGCCCGGAGCTGCCCCACCTGCCGCGCCTCGCGGAAGTACTCTCCGGCCTTCGCCCGCAGCCGCAGCACCTGCGCCGCCGCGTACCGCTGCTCCGCGCTGTCCCCGGCCAGCGCCTCCGCCAGCCCCACCAGGATCCGCGCCCGCTCCTGCTCCGACGGCCAGCGCTTGTCTTCCCCGGCGGCGTTCTCCCCGTCCGCCTTCTCCTCGCGCCCCTCCGCGCCTTTGCCCACGCTGCTCCCCGCGCCCGCGGGCTTCGGCGGCGTCAGCACCTCGATCAGGTGCGCCAGGTACTCCTCCGGATCGGTGCGCAGCTCCAGCGCCCGCGCCGCCGCGAAGCGCACGTCGCTCCGCTGCGACGACAGCGCGCTCGTCAGCAGATCCGGCGGATCCCCCCGCCGGAACGCCCGCAGATCCCGCGCCATCACCAGCGCGAACACCAGCTCCTGCACCTCCCGCGAGGGGTCTTCCAGCCCCTGCAGCATCCCCCCGAAGCCCTCGGGCCCGAGCGCCGCGAACGACATGATCGTCGCCACCCGGATCGGCGCGTGATCGTGCCGCAGCGTCCCGATCAGCACCGGCAGCGCGCGCACGTCCCCGAGCCGCGCCAGCCCGTCGGCGGCCCACGACCGCACCGCGATATCCTGGTGCCCCAGCGCATCGAGCAGGAAGCCCTCGTCGCCCGGACGCGCCGCCATGGCGAGCCCGCGCGCCGCCTGCTCCCGCACCCCCGGATCCTCGTCCTTGAGCAGCTCCGTCGCGAAGTACCGCAAGAGCCGCTGCAGCCCCAGGGTCGCCAGCGTGCTCGACGCCCGCCGCCGCAGCGCCGCCACGGCCGGCATCGCCGCCGCCTGCTTCTGCAGCTCCTTGTCCGCGAGCAGCGCCCGCATCGGATCGACGAGCCGCTCCTCCCGCCGCTCCGCGCACAGCTCCGCCGCGCGCACCCGCAGGTCCAGGAAGCTCGACTGCAGCCCCACCGCGATCGGCCCGTTCTCGCCTGGGAGCACCCTGGCGAGCGCCTCCACCGCCGCGATCCGCGGCCCCGGCTCCGCGTCCTCGAGCTGCTTCAGCAGCGCGCTCCGCAGCGCCGACGCCGACGCCGCCCGCGCCCCGCGCGCCCCTGCCACGCGCAGCGCCGGGTGCACCGACCCCATCGCCGCGAGGTGAGGCTCCGCGACCTCCACCCCCCGCAGCTTCACCACCGCCTCGTAGGCCGCCTGCGCCACCGCCGCGTCGCGGTCCCCGATCGACTTCTCCAGCCGCTCGCGCGCCCACGGCTTGTCCCCCGCGGCCCGCAGCTCCTCCACGGCCCGCAGCCGCAGATCCGGGAACCGCGCCGCGAGCGCCCTGTCCAGCGCCCGCTCCGGATCCTTCGCGTGCCACGACCACAGCGTGCGGAACGCCTCGCCCCGCACCTTCGCCGCCTCGTCCTCCACCGCGTCGGCCAGCAGCGCCTCCGCCTCTGCCGGCCGCTCCCCCTCCGCCGGCAGCTTCACCAGCGCGTCGAGCCCCCGCACCCGGATATCCTGGTGCGACGACCGCAGCGCCACCTGCGCCACCGCGAGCGGCCCCCGCGCCTTCAGCGCGAGCTGCCCGAAGGCATCGAGCGCCGCCGCCCGCACCGACGCGTCCGCGTCGTCGAGCATCCACACCAGCCGCTTCTCGGCGCGGCTGTCGTGCAGCACCGACAGCGCCATCGCCGCCAGCCGCCGCAGCCCTGGATCCTGCTCCCGCGTGAGCTGGAGCAGCGCCCCGAGCGCCCGCATGTCCCCGAGCTGCGCCAGCCCCCACGCCCCGCGCACCGCCGTGTCCGGCGTCCGGCACGCCATCGCCGTCAAGAGCGGTTCCAGGTCCGCCTCCGCCGGCTCCGCGCCCGCCGCGCCCACCCCCGGGATGGACGCCCGCGCCTGCGCGATGGCCTCCTCGCTCACCTGGACCGCGCCCTTGCCGTCCTTCCCCTTGCCGTCCTTCCCCTTGCCGTCTTTCCCCTTCGCGTCCGTCGCCCCGCCGGCGGCCTCGATCGCCACGGGCCCCTTGGTCAGCCCGAGCTTCGCCTGCGCCAGCCGCCGCGCGATGTCCTTCACCGTCCGGCCCAGGTCCGGATCCTTCGCCTCCAGCACGTGCGACAGCGCCCGCCGCTCGATCACCTTCGCCGCGAACGCCAGCCGCCGCACGTCCGAGTTCTCGTCGTCCAGCGCCCGCGCCACGATCGGCCCCAGCACCGGCGTCGACAGCCACCCCGCCGTGGTCGCCTGCAGCAGCACCTCGGCCCGCAGATCGGCCGGCCCCCGCTCGAACGCCGTCCGCAGCGGCTCCGGTTGCCCTGGGTACAGCCGCATCAGCTCCGACAGCGCCGTCAGCCGCACCGTCGCGTCTCGGTCCGAGAGCTTGTCCGCGATGAGCCCCGGCACGAGCGGCGACGCATCCTTCAGCGCCGGCAGCGCCGACAGCGCCCTGCAGCGGATGTCCGCCGACTTCGCCGCGAGCGCCGCCCGCAGCGCCGAGAGCGGGCTGTCCTTGTCCAGCTCCCGCAGCGCCTCGAACGCCGACTGCCGCACCATCGCGTGCGCGTCGTCCAGCGCCTCGCGCAGCTTCGGCCGCGCCTCGCGCACCCCGTTCACCGCGAGCTCCATCGCCGCCTGCGACCGGATCTCCGCGTCCTTGTCCTGCCGCAGCGCCTGGAGCACCAGCTCCAGCGCCTCCGGCTCCGTCATCTGCGCCGCCTTCTTCAGGGCGGCCTCGCGCGCCGGCTTCGCGCCCGACATCGCGCTCCCCAGCGACGCGAACCCGTGGCTCAGCTCGTAATTCCGATCGACCGGCAGCCCCGCCGCGTCCACCGCCTGCCGCCACACCGTCCGCCGGTCCCCGCCGTAGAACAGGATCCCCGTCCCCTGCTGCAGCCCGGGCGCGAACGCCAGCGCCTGGAGCGCCTGCGTGCTCGTCTCGATCGTCCGCGGCTTCCGGCGGTCCTCGAGCCGCCACACCTTCACCTTCCCGTCCTCGCCTGCGGACAGGAACCTGTCGCTGACCTCCTTGCCGTCCACCTGCGCCTCGATCGGCGGCAGGAACAGGAGCGCGTTCACCGCCCCGGTGTGGCCCGTCCCGCCCTCACCGCGGCTCTCGAACTCCACCTCGCCGACCAGGTACCAGAGCCGGATCGTCCCATCCTCCCCGGCCGACGCAAGCCGCCCGTCCCGCGGCGTGAACGCGAGCGCCAGCACGCCCCCCTTGTGCCCTGGCATCTCCCGCACCGCGCCCGACGCGAGCGTCACCACCCGCACCACCCCGTCGTCCCCGGCGGCGGCGCACAGCTCTCCCCCCGGATCGAACGCCACCGCGCGCAGCGGCGCCGTCGACAGCGCGAACGTCGCCCCTGCCGTGAGCGCCGCCCCCGCGCCCAGCGTCCACAGCTTCAGCGACCCATCGTCGCCCACCGTCGCCAGCCGGTCCCCGCGTGGCGACGCCGCCACGGCCCGCGCCACGCCCGCGTGCGCGGCGACGCCCTTCCCCCCGGCGCTGCTCCCCTCCGCCACGGACAGCACCCGCAGCTTCCCGTCGCTGCACGCCGCGGCCAGGTGCGCCGGCTCCCCGCCGCCCGCCACCGGCACGAACGCGAGCCCGAGCACGTGCGCGTCCACCGCGATCGACCGGAGCCGCTTGTTCGCGTGGTCGTCGTACAGCGTGACCTCGCTCGCTGTACCTGCGCCCCCCCGCGCTGCCGCCCGCACCCCGCCCACTGCCAGCAGCCGCGACGTGGCAGCGAGTGCCCGGACCTTCTCGAAATGCTCGATCTGATGGCTCATCCGCGGATCCCCTCGATGGCAAGACCCGGGTGGGCCTTGCGCAGGTGCATGAGCGCCGACAGGCACGCCTGCCACTCTCCCTTGGCGATCGACCCCGTGAGCTCCGACAGGAGCGGGACCACCACCTGCGCGAACGCCGCGTCTTCCACGGCCAGATCCCGCACCACCTCCACCACGTGCCGCTTCGCCACGCTGGCCGGCAGCTTCCGCTTCGACGCCGCCTCGTCACGCCCCTCGGCCTGCCGCCCCCCGGGCAGACCGAACATCACGTACCGCAGGAACGCCTGCAGCGCCGGCAGGTCCGCGAACGTCCCCCCCTCGCCGAAGTCCGCCGGCAGCGACGCCTGATCCCGCGCTCCCCGCGGCTTCCACCCTGCCGGCAGATCCCGCGGCCGGTGCTTCTCCCAGAGGAGCCGCACCGCGAACGTCCGCACGTCCCGGTCCGCGCTCTGCATCAACCACCCGAGCCGCGTCGGCCCCCCGAGCCGCGCGTAGTGCTTCTGGATCAGCTCCAGCCCCAGCTCCCGCGCGGCCCGCTTCGTGCTCTCCGTCAACCCGAACACCGCCTCGGGCGACAGCTCCTCCGGCAGCAGCGTCAGCGTCGGCACGGCTGACGGCTCACCCACCTTCCGCAGCGCATCGGACGCCAGCGTCCGCACCTCCCGCGCCTCGCTCTCCGCCAGCGCGTACACCCGCGCCTGGTAGCCCCACCGCCGCAGCTCCACCCGCGTCACCGCCGCCGCGAACCGCCGCACGTCTTCCCGGTGATCGAAGAGCCCGGGCCACACCCGCTCTGCCGTGTACGAGTCCTGCGTCAGCGCCTGCTTCAACCCGAGCGCCTTCACCTCCGGCTGCTCCGGCCCCAGCACCGGGTGGTGGCACCTGAGGTACGTCTGCCCGAAGGCCCGCATCGGCTCCGGCTCCTTGTCGCCCAGAGCCAGCTCGAACAGCCGCGCGATCCCCGCCTCCCGCTCCCCCGACTCCGCGAAGTCCCCAGGCTTCAGGTGCTCCAGCAGATACCGCCGCGCGAACGTGTGGAGCTGCGGATCCGCCCGCCGCGCCAGCGCCAGGAGCCATGGCAGCCCGATCTGCCGCGACGTCACCAGCTTCCGGTTCCCCAGCACCGAGAACGCCGCGTCCCGCGTCTTCGCGCTGAACACCAGCCCCTTCACCCGCTCCACGTCGAGCCCTGGCAGGCTGTCCGCGTCCTTGAGGAGCTGCGCCACCTTGCTGCTGATCTCCGGCCGCGCCAGCCCCTCCAGCAGCCACGCTGCCCCGATCCGCGACGCCTTGTACTTCGCGAGCATCCGCATCGCGTGGTCGGCGGCCCCCGACACCTGCTTGCTCCGCGGATCGTCGAGCACCTTCTTCCACAGCTCCGGCCCCAGCTCCTCCTGCTCGTACCGGCTCTGCAGGTACCCCTGCGACCACGTCTGCTGCGCCCGGTCCCCGAACAGCATGTCGATGAGGAAACTCTCCGGCAGCTCCGACCTGTCGAACGACTCCGACAGCCCCTTCACCGCCCAGCCGTTCACCTCGCTCACCGACAGGAGCCGCCCGAGCAGCGCGTACCCCAGCGTCCGCGGCCCTCGCCCCGTCAGCACCGACGCCGCGAACCCCCGCGTATCGCGGAAGCTCGTCGCGAGCAGCCCCACGAGCCGCTCCGCCTCCATGTCCTGCGCGTGGGCCCGCGCGTACTCGATCGCGTACGTCCGCGCCTTGTCGCTCGGCGACAAGAGCAGCGCCAGCACCGCCTCGTGCAGCCCCTTCGCCCTCAGCTTCGCCTGGTGCAGCTCCGGCGACCCGAGCAGCGTCTCCACCAGGAACTCGTGCGCGCTCGCCAGCGGCCGGTGTGCCAGCCTCCCCAGCCACTCCGGCGTCACGTTCCGGAGCTGCTCCGGGAAGTCCTTCCGCATCCCCTCGATCGCGAACCGCGCCGCCGGATCGCTCTTGCACACCTCCAGCAGCAGCATCAGCGCGTCGGGCGACCGCTTCCACGCCTCCGGGTACGCGCGGAACTTCACCATGTCGCTCGGCGGGTTCTGCGCGAAGAACATCTGCCGGTTGTACTTCTTGCTCCCGTGCGCCCAGACGTGGTTCGCCACCCACAGCGCGCGGAAGTTCGTCCCCGTGTCGTAGTGCCGCAGCACCTCCACCGCGAACTGCGGGTAGAGCTCCGGCACCGACCGCCCCAGCTCCCGCAGGAACCGCCATGCCCTCCGCCGCAGGTAGATCAGCGTCCCCCGCGACACCTCCCGCCGCCCGAACCGCGTCAGCTCCACGTCGAACCGGTACGCCAGCGCGCCGAACATCTGCGCATCGAGCCGCGCCTCGGCCAGCTTGTAGATCCGCTTGATCCCGCCCCAGGCCCCGAACACCAGCGGCGCCGACTGGAACGCCTCCAGCATCTCCGCCCGCACCGGCTCCGCCCCGTCCTCGTAGAGCTTCACCAGCAGGTCTGCGAGCTGGAACCGCGGCGGCGGCTCCGGATCGGTCTGCTCCAGGAACCGCTGCCACGCCTCCGTCGACTTCTCGCGCCGCCGCTGCGGCGTCCGCTGCGCCTGCGCTGCCGACAGCATCCGCAGGAACGCATCGACCGTCAGCGCCCCCTGCCGCACCGGCTGTGCCGGCTGCGGATCCGGCTGCTGCAGGAACTTCTCCAGCGTCTCCGAGAGGTTTGGCGAACCGGTCTCGGCGAGCCGCTTCAGGTTGTTCAGGTCGATGAGGTTCGCTGTCGTCACCGCAAGCGCTCCTGCCGCGAAGGTCCGCGGGAGATCGGGGATGCGTAGAGGGCGGACTTACGTCGGCGCCGCAGCATCGATGGGGTCGCCCCCACGGGTCAAGCGAACTTCACCCCGGGAGGGCAGGGGAGGGGACCATGGCCGGGAGGGGACCATGGCCGGGAGGGGACCATGGGCGGGGAGAGGCCCGGCACGCGCGCGCAGGGAGCCATGGGAGGACCGCGAAAGATCCAGGGGACCGCCCCACCATGCCCCACGCCCACCGCGCTTGCCGCCCCATCCCCCTCACGGCATGACCCCTCGCGATGGCCAAGAAGCGTCCCACCTGCCATGTCCACACGGAGGTCCCCGCGGTCACCACCTGTGTCCGCTGTTACTCCGCCCTCTGTGCCATCTG
This sequence comes from Chondromyces apiculatus DSM 436, assembly GCF_000601485.1. Lineage (GTDB taxonomy): Bacteria > Myxococcota_A > Polyangia > Polyangiales > Polyangiaceae > Chondromyces > Chondromyces apiculatus. Next base: position 1,244 of record NZ_ASRX01000060.1, on the reverse strand, counting down.
CCGCATCCAGGTCGGCACGGACGCTTCCTGTGCCCCTTGCGCGCGCTCCAAGCGCCGCGCCCCGTACGTGGGCGGCGCCATCGCCCTCCTCGCCCTCGGCGCCATCGCCTTCGTCACCCACCGCGCCACCACCAGCTACGAAGCCCCGTTCGACCACGGCGAGCACACCAACGAGATCTTCAAGCTCGACGCCGCGCTGAAGAAAGAGCCCTGCGACCGCAAGAAAGCCGAGCAGCTCGCCGGCTACCTCCTCGACGCTGGCGACAACCGCGCCGTCATCCAGCGCGCCGCCGACTTCCTGGCCAAGTGCGGCCAGAACTCCCGCCTCAGCACCCTCTCTTCCCAGGCCCACCAGAACCTCGGCGAGTGGGAGCAGGCCGCCAGAGACCTCACCCCCCTCGTCGAGGCCGAGCCCTTCAACCCCTTCCACCGCGCCTTCCGCGCCCGCGCCTACCAGCAGCAGGGCAACCTCGAAGCCGCCGCCGCCGACTTCAACCAGGCCCTGCTCCTCTACCCCAAGGCCTTCGACCTCCCCACCGAGCTCGCCACCGTCTACGACAAGCAGGGCAAGCACTGCGAGGCCGCCTCCGTCCTCCGCCAGCTCCTCTTCAACCACGCCGCCAGCGCCCCTGCGGAGGCCCTCCAGGCCCGCATCGCCGACCACGAACAGAAGGGCGGCTGCGCCACCACCGGCGCCAAGCGCGCCGTCTTCCGCATGGCCCAGGGCAGAGACTACTTCCAGGCCCAGGTCCGCCTCGGCGAAGCGGGCCCTGGCGAGATCACCGCCCCCTTCATCATCGACACCGGCGCCAGCTACGTCACCTTCACCCGCGCCCTCGCCGACCGCCTCGGCCTCAAGCTCGCGGGCGCCCAGACCGTCCAGCTCCGCACCGCCAACGGCCAGCGCACCGGCTACCTCACCCTCCTCCCGGCCGTCGCCGTCGAGGGCCTCGAAGCCAGGAAAGTCCCCGCCGTCATCGTCGACGAGCTGAGCCCTGGCGTCGACGGCCTCCTCGGCCTGAGCTTCCTCACGCGCTTCGAGCTCCGCCACGCCAACCGCGTCCTGGAGCTGCTCGTCCCCAGCACCCCCGGCGCCGTGCCCAACGCCTCCGCCGCCCCCTCCGCCGCGCCCTCGTCCCCATCCGTTCCCCCCTCCGCGTCAGCCGCGCCCGCGGCAGCCTCTCCCTCCGCCGCGCCCGCCGCCCCACCACCCCCAGTGCCAGCCCCATGACCACCCCCCTCCC
>NZ_ASRX01000059.1 GCF_000601485.1 Chondromyces apiculatus DSM 436 | reverse complement strand
GCCTGCCCCGCGCGCTGCCGCTCCGCGCGCTGCCGCTCCGCGTCCCGCGCCGCCGCCGCCGCCTGCCTCGCGTCCGGTAGCCCTGCCGGTCGAGGAAGCGCCGCCCTCCGTGCCCTCCGAGCCTGCCCTGGAGGCGTCCGAGGACGAGGAGTCGTCCTCCGCCGCTGCCGGCGGTCCGCCCCCGCCGGTGGTGCCCGCCATCCGCAAGGGGACCAAGGCTGCCGTGCGCAAGCGGGGCGGCGGTCGGTGAACGAGCTGACCGGGCCCCGCGCCCGCGAGCAGCTCGTTCACCTCCTTCGCGAGCGCGCCTTCGAGAAGAAGCGGGTGGTCCTCGCTTCTGGCCGCGAGAGCGACTTCTTCATCGACTGCAAGCAAGCCGTGCTCACCGCCGAGGGGCACGCCCTCGTGGGCGCGCTGATGCTCGACGCGCTGGACGCGCTGCCTGGCTGCGATGCCGTGGCCGGCGTGGAGCTGGGCGGGTGCCCCCTCGCGAGCGCGGTGTCGCTCATGAGCCACCTGCGCGGCACGCCGCTGCCAGCGCTCTACGTCCGCAAGGAAGTGAAGGACCACGGGTCGCGCCGGCAGATCGAGGGAGACCGCAACCTCCCCGCGGGCGGGCGCGTGGTGATGCTCGAAGACGTCATCACGACGGGAGGCTCCACCCTCAAGGCCGTGGACAAGCTCCACGCCGCGGGCGCGAAGGTCGTCGGGGTGATCGCCCTCGTCGACCGGCTCGAAGGCGGCGCCGACGCCATCCGCGCCGCTGGCCTCCCCCTCGTCGCCATCTGCACCCGCCGCGACTTCCTGCCCGACGACCCCGCCTGAGGCCGACCTCGCAGCCTGGAGGCGAGGGTGGGAAGCGACGGAGCCCCTCCCCTGAAGGGGCTCCGCGCGGGCGGCGAGGCGGCTACTCCAGCGTGAACCAGTGCACCTCGACGCGCCGGTTCAGGTCCTGATCGGCCTTGCTCACCGGCTCGTTCCAGCCGGCGCCGAAGATGTCGACCCGCTTCGGTTCGAGCTTGAACTTCTGCGTCAGGTGCTTGCGCACCTCCTCCGCGCGGTCCTTGCTGAGCTGCACTGCGGAGAGCGCCATCTTCTGCACCTGCGCCTCCCCGCCGAGCTTCCGGAACTCGGCCACCATGGCGTCGTCGACGTGCCCGCGCAGGAGCACCGTCGAGCCCGGGCTCACCTGGAGCAGCTTCTTGATCGCCGCGAGGTTCTCCTCGTTCGTGGCCTTGCCCTCGCCCGTGAGATCGAGCTTCGCCGAGTTCGGCTCGAAGAAGAACCGGATGTCCTTGGCGAGCAGCGGGTCTCCCTCCAGCGTCTTCGAGCCGCCGCTCTTGATCGGCGCGATCAGGATCTTCTGGTCCTTGTACGCCCCCGACTTCTCCAGCGCCTGCAGGTGGCTCAGATCGGCCAGCTTGTCCTCGGAGACCGGGTTCTTGATCAGCTCGTTCCCGTAGGCCATCAGCGCCGACTGGTAGATCCCGCCGAAGCTCCCGGCGGCGTCGATCGCGCCCGAGAAGAAGGCGAGGTTCTCCGGCAGGTTCGCGAGGTGCACCTTGGCGAGCTGCCCCCCGACCTCTGCCCGCTGCCACCCGAACGCCTTCGCGATCACCTCCGCGTGGGCCTCCGGGTTCTCCCGCACCATCCGGTTCCCTTCGAGCAGCCCGTCCACCAGCGCGCCGACGAGCTTCGGCTGCTGCTCGGCGAGCCCTTTGTTGACGAGGAGCACGTCGGCCACGATGAGCAGGTTGGTGTTGGTCACCAGCGCGTGCGCCTTGCCCCCGCTCTGTTTCACCACCTCGTCGGTGAACGGCGCCCAGGTCACGCAGCCCGCGAGCTGCTCGCTCCCTCCCTGAACGTCCTTCAGGAAGATCTTCCCGGCCTGCTCGGCGTCCTCTGCAAACACGAGGTTCACCTTCTCCGGGTCCGGCGTCGCGTCCTTGCCCGCGAGCACGTTGAGCGGGAGCCCCGCCTCGCGCGCGAGGAACCGCGCGAAGAAGTCGGCCTCGTTGAACTGGGACGTGACGAGCACGCGCCCCTTGAGCTGGTTGATCCGCTTGATGCTGCTCCGCACCACCAGCCCGTCGGCGCCGCGCGAGAAGCCGATCAGCGCCGGCACCACCGCCCCGAGCTGCCGCCCGTACACCGCGAGCACGTCCACCGTCGTCGCCGACGCGGCGAGCTTGCCGGTCGCGAGCTTCCCCCAGTCCTCCTCCTCGGACAGGCGGATGTTCAGCTTGAGCCCGTACTTCTTCTGCAGCACCGAGCCCTCGGCGGGGGCGAGCCCACCGTTCGCGACGATGAGCCCAGAGTACCCGGCGTACTTGCTCAGCTCGATGTCCAGCGTGTCGCCCTTCGGCGTGTTCGCGCCCGCAGGTGGGAGCCTGGGCACCTCCGATCTGGCGTCCACGAGCCCCCCCTCGTCGTCCGTTGCCGCGCCCGGATCGGCCTTCGGGGGCGTCACCACCATTCCGGGAGTGGGCTTGTCCGCCGCGTCCTTTCCCCCCTGACGCAGCACGATCCACAGCCCGAGTCCGATCAGGGCCGCGATCAGCACCAGGGAAATGATCTTCCCGGCGCCTCCCGACCCCCCGCCCTTCTTGTCACTCATCGCTCGTCTCCTCTTCTTCTCCGTCGCGTCGTCGCGTCGTCGCGTCCCCGTCGGTGCCCGCGCTCTCGCGCAGCCCCTCAGCGCCTGGCTTCGGCGCGCGCCTCGGCTTCCGCTTCCAGGAGCTCCGGCGTCTCGTCCAGCATGTCGGCGGTGCCCAGATCGGGCTGGGACCGCACCCAGGACATCGTCTCGTTCAGCCCGGCAGTCACCGCGTCGATGCGCAGCCGCACCGCGCCGGGCTCGGCCGTGACCACCGCGTCCTCGCGGATCAGCTCCACCTGGTGCTCGATGCGCGCGAGCTCCGCCTCGACCTGGGCCAGCTTGGTCCGCGCCTCCACCTGACGCGCAGCCCGCTGCCGCAGGAGGTCGGCCTGCGCCGCCAGGCTGCGCCCCAGCTCCGCGTCGGCGCGCTCCTGTTGCTCCGAGATCCCCTTGGCTTTCCGCAGGAGCGCCGCCTCTCCCTCGCCGCGCCCCTCGGCCTCGCGGAGCAGCGCGTCCAGCGCGCCGCGGGTCCGGAGGAGCTGCAGGTACATCCAGAGCAGCCTGTCCAGCGCGCCCTTCTGCACGGCCAGCGCCGCCTCGTCACCCTGCGGATCATGAAGGAGCCGCTCGCAGCGCCCGCGCAGCCGCCCGTACCGCGCCTGGTCGTCGTACCCCAGCTTGCTCAGCACCTCGTCGACCCGCGCCCTCGCCGGGGCGAGCCTGCGCGTCGCTTCCTCGCTGTCGACGAGCCTCTGGAAGCGCGCGCTGTTCGTGAGGGCGAAGAGGTAGGCCAGCTCGAGCCCCGCCCCGAGCACCCAGAAGCCCCAGTTCAGGACGCCGAGCAGCGCGAACACCCCGAGCAGGATCCAGTTCGGCGCCACGAACATGCCGAGGGGCCGCGCGTTGAACGCAGCCTTCGCGTAGCGCAGAGGGCCGGACTTCATGGATGACGTATACCGAAGCCAACCGTGGGGCGCGACACCGCCCGCGCGGCGCCCTCCGGTGCGCACCGGAACGGGCCTGACGCCTTCCGTTCGGCTCTGGTAGACAGAAGCAGCGGCTATCTGACTCTCCGCGGTGGAAGCGTCGCCAAGGGGAAGTCTGGGGGGCGAGCTGATCCCGGAGTTTGTCGATGTCTGGCGAGCAGGGCGCGGTGATCGCGGATCGGTTCCAGATCGAGCGGCTGGTGGCCCATGGAGGGATGGGTTCGGTCTACCGCGCCTTCGACCGGCAGGAGGGCCGGGTCGTTGCGCTCAAGCTCATGGACCTCTCGCTCGGTGAGGGCCTCGGCGCCGAGCGCTTCGCGCGTGAGGCCGAGGTGCTACCAGGCAGCTCACGATCTCCGGCACAGTCCTCGGGACCCCGCACTACATGGCGCCCGAGCAGGCGGGGAGCGCCCAGGTGATCCTGCCGGCGACGGACGTGTACGCGCTCGGGGTCATCTTCTACGAGTGCCTGGCTGGCAAGGTGCCCTTCAACGCGTCGCACCTGGCGGGAGTGCTCGCGCGGATCCTCTTCGACGCCGAGACACCCATCCAGTCCTTGCGGCCATCCGTCCCCGAGCCCTGGGCAGCGTTGCTCGTGCGCATGATGAGCAAGGACCCGGCGAGCCGCCCGCGGGACGCGGCGGCGCTCTGCGCGCTCCTCGCGAAGATGCCCTCCGAGACTCACGGGAGCGAGACCCTCGCGACGGCCGAGTGGTCGTACGAACCGCCGTCGACGCGGGAGAGCGGAGAGCAGACGCTCGCCTGCGTGGTGCTCGTGATGTTCCCCGAAGGGGGGAGCGCCGCGGCACCAGCGCGCAGCGTCGGAGCGCCGGCAGCGCTGCACGATACCGTGCGTAGCGCCCTCGTTCGCTTCGGCTTCCAGGTGGACGATGTGGTCGGCGCGTCGTTCCTGGCCACCCTCTCGTCGAACGGCGTCGCGACCGACCTCGCGCGCATCGCGGCCCGGGGCGCGCTCCACGCGCGGGAACTCTGGCCGGAGGCGCGGATTGCGCTCGCCACCGGGCGCGCGCTGAGCGGCCAGGGTCTCCGGGTGGGTGAGGCCGTCGATCGGGCAGCGCTCCTGCTCGAGAGCCACAGTGCGCACGCGGCGGGCACCACGCCCTCCGGGAGCGGCGTGTGGATCGACACGCTCACCGCCGGTCTCCTCGACGCTCGCTTCGTGACCTCGCTCGAGGGAGACGGTGTCCTCCTGAGCGGTGAGCGCCCTGATCCGGACGAGAGCAGGCTCCTGCTCGGCAAGCCCACCCCTTGCGTCGGTCGCGAGGTGGAGCTGGTCCAGCTCGAAGGGCTCATGGCCCGCGCCGTCGAGGACTCCGCGGCCCAGGCGGCGCTGGTCGTCGCCCCCCCGGGCGCCGGAAAATCGCGGCTCAGGCACGAGCTGCTCCGCCGCCTCCGAAGCGCCCACCCTCACGCGGAGATCCTCATCGGCCACGGTGATCCGCTGACCGCCGGCTCTCCATACGGCATCCTCGGCGGCGCCCTCCGGCAGCTCGCTGGCGTCCGCGCCGGGGACGCTCCGGCGCAGGCCCGTGCTGCGCTCATGGCGCGGCTCTGCCGGCGCATCCCGGACGCAGACGCGAGGCGCGTCGCCGAGTTCATGGGCGAGCTTTGCGGGGTGCCCTTCCCCGACGAAAGCCCACCCTTGCGCGCCGCGCGCAGCGACCCGCGGGTCATGAGTGAGCAGATCACCCAGGCGTTCGTCGACTGGATCACCGCGGAGTGCGCCGCGGAGCCGGTGGTGCTGATCCTCGAAGACCTGCAGTGGGGCGACGCGCTCACCGTCAAGCTCGCCGAGGACGTGCTCCGCGACGCCGACGTCCCGGCCTCTTCGCGGAACACGCCCAGGAGATCGCGCTCCGTCCCCTCAGCCGCAAGGCGAGCGAGGCGCTCATCCGCGGGGTGCTCGGGGATGCCATCGGCCCTCCGTTGCTCACGCGCATCGCGGAGCTTGCCGGGGGCAACGCCCTCTTCCTGGAGGAACTCATCCGCACGGCCGCCGAGGGCACGGCTGGCGACGTCCCGGAGACGGTGCTCGCCATGCTGCAGGCGCGCATTGGACGTCTGGCCCCTGAAGCGAGGCGCCTGCTGCGCGCAGCGAGCGTCTTCGGCGAGGCCTTCTGGACAGAGCCCACACAGCGGCTCTGCGAGTTCTGGGGCGCCGCGGAGGACACGGCGGGCTGGCTCTCCCACCTCGTGGAGTCCGAGCTGATCCAGCGCCGCCGCCAGAGTCGCTTCCCGGCTCAGGTGGAGTATGGCTTCCGCCACGCCCTCGTGCGCGACGCGGCGTACAGCCTGCTCACGAAGGACGACCGGCGCTCCGGCCACCTCTTCGCGGGCCACTGGCTCGAAGCGATGGGCGACGTCGACGCCGTGGAGCTGGCGGGCCACGCCAGGGGCGGCGGAGAGCAGGGGCGGGCGCTCACGTTCTACACGCGCGCCGCCGAGCAATCCCTCGAGCAAAACGATCTGCCGCAGGCCCTCGCGCGCGCCGCGGGCGAAGGCGCAGGGTTGCCTCGACCTCCTCGACACGATTGGCCAGTCGACCTTCGAGCACGACCCCTACGTGCGCGGTATGGCGATGCTCTGGAACGCCTTCTTCGTGAGCGCGCTCGACGCGGATCCGTACCGCGCGTGGTCCCTCGCCGAGCAAGGCGTGGCCGCTTTCGCCGAGGCGCGGGCGCCGCACCACCTCTCCCTCGTGCGCACCCTGGCGGGCTTCGTGCAGGTGGAGCTCGCCGACGTCGACGGCGCCGAGCGGTCCTGTCGGGAGGCCCTCGCCGTGGCCGAGCGGATCGGAGACGGGTACGCGACCCTGAACGCGTGGTTTTACCTGGCGTATGCGCTCGTCGAGCGGCCGAGCCCCGAGAGGCTGGCCGAGGCGGAGGACCTCGCCACGCGGGTGCTCAACAGCAGCACGAGCATCAGCTACGACCTGTGCAGCCGCTGGACGCTCACCAAGGTCGCCATCGAGAGGGGCCAGTGGGCAGCGGCGGAGACCATGGCGCGCGCAGCGCGGGCGCTTGCCCACGAGACCCCCATCTACCGGCTCGCCATCACGGCCTGCTTGATCGAGGCGCTGACTGGCCTGGGGCGCGCCGAGGAGGCGGCCGCCCTCGCGCAGGGAGACCTCGAACAGCTCGAACAGCTCGGAAGCGCGGGCTTCGCAGAGATCCCGTTTCGTGCGGCTGCTGCCGAGGCGTCCCTGCGCATCGGCGATCAAGAGAGCGCGAGGGTCGGCCTGAAGAGGGCCGTGCGCGAGATCGAGCTGCGCGCGTCGCGCATTCCCGACGACGGCGTGAGGGACGCCTACCTCCACCGGAGCCGTTGCAATCGCCGCGTCTTCGCGCGCTGGGCCGGCGGGGCCCCTCCCAGCGACGCCCCGTGAACGCGCGAGGCGCGTATAGGAGCGCGCCCTGGGAGAGAGGTGGTTTATCTTCGCCCACCTTCCTCGACGGAGACGGCTCATGACGACGCGCTTTCCCCCCCGACTCTCGCGGTACTCTCTGGTCCTCGCCCTGGCTGGCCTCCAGGGCATCGCTGGCTGCGGCGCCGAAGAGGGGCCCGAGGGGCCCACGGGCGCGCAGGGGCCTGCAGGCGAGACCGGACCCACGGGCCCCCAGGGTCCCCAGGGCATCCCTGGCGAAGCCACGGCCCAGGGAGCCACGGGACCCACCGGCCCCGAAGGCCCTCCGGGGCTTCAGGGACCGCAGGGCATCCCTGGTCCGACCGGAGCCCAGGGCCTCTCCGGTGCTCCAGGTGCCCCAGGCCTCCCGGGTGCCACCGGCGCGCAAGGTGCTGCCGGGCCCACGGGACCCACGGGGGCTGCAGGCGCGACGGGCGCGACGGGCGCGACGGGCGCGACGGGCGCGGCAGGTGCCGCCGGCGCAACGGGAGCCACAGGCCCCGCAGGGGTTGCCGGAGCCACCGGACCCGCGGGACCCACGGGTCCTGCCGGGAGCGGCGCTCCTGGCCCGCAAGGACCGGCAGGACCTCCGGGCTCCGGCGCTCACTCCGAGGACGACTGGGGCTTCGCGGGCTTCACCGTCGCGACCTTCGCCGGCAACTTCGGCGGCCGCACCGCGGCGCACGCTGCCTGTGGCGCCGCCTTCGCGGGCGCTCACTTCTGCCACGCCTCCGAGTATCTCCTCTCCAACTCGGCGACCGAGCCTCCTGCGGGTGGCGCCTGGATCGACCCGAGCGTGGCGCCCGACGGCAGCACTGTCTATTCCGGCGGACCGCAGTTCGGGCGCGACAACAACTTCAGCTATGCCTGCAATGGGTGGATGACCACCTCCACCTCGTATTACGGCACCATGGTGGGCCCTGGAGGCAACATCAACGCCCTCGGGACCTGCTCCGGCACGCGCAGCCTCGCCTGCTGCAATGGCGCGCCCGGCACCACCTTCGCCGGGCTCTCCTCGACCACCCACACGGGCAACTTCGGCGGCCGCACCGCAGCGCACGGCGTGTGCGCCGCGCAGTTCCCCGGCTCCCACTTCTGCCACGCCTCCGAGTACATCCGCGCCCAGTCCGCGACGACCATCCCGACCGAGGGCGCGTGGATCGACGTCAGCGTCAGCGTCACCGGCGACTCGAGCTACAGCGGCTCTCCCTCCGCCGGACGCGACGGCAACTACTCCTATGCGTGCAACGGGTGGATGACCACCTCCACCTCGTACTACGGCACCATGATCCAGCCCGGAGGGAACATCAACGCCCTGGGCGCGTGCGGGACCCAGCGCCGTATCGCCTGCTGCCAGTAAGCTCCTCGTCCACCATGCGCCGCTCGCAGCGCGGCCGAACCGCGCGGTCCGCGCTGCCGAGGCAGGCCCTCACCACCCGGTCCCGTTCATCCCGCTCACCGTGGTCATCGCCACCGTGTGCGCCTCCGTGCGCTTCACCGTGAACGACCGCCGCGCCCCCAGCGCGCTCACCTCCACCTGCGCCTCGCTCCCTGCCCGCCCCCCGGACGCGAGCACCCGGAAGGTCCCGTCCCACACCCCCGACAGCGCCACCTCGTCTCCCGAGGCCCGCGACATCCCGGGCGTCCACGCCGACACCACCCCGCCCACAGGCGTCACGACCGCCACCCACGGGCACGCCGAGCGCTCCCCGGAGCAGTTCACCTTCACCGTGAGCTGCCCCGCGCCGTACGCCGCCGCCTCGAACGCGGGGACCGTACCTGCTTCAAGCTGAGCGAGCAGCGCCTTCACCTTCGGGCCGGGATCCACCACGGCCCGCGCCTCTGCCAGCGATCCTGGAAGGTCCCTCTCCAGCCGCGCCTGGCACCGCAGCGACTCGTAGCGCGACGCATCGTGCTGGGGCCTCAGCTCCGCGAGTGTCCGCCAGTGCGCGCACGCCCTCCGCTCCTGCCCTGACGCCTCGAACGCCCGCGCCGCGCGCTCGTGCCACCGCTCGTTGCGCGCCCCCACCTCCGACAGCGCGTCCACCGCGGTGAGCGCCACCGCCTCTTCACCGCTCGCCGCCCCCGCGTACGCCAGGAGCTCCTGCGCCACATCGAGATCCGGATCCATCTGCGCGAAGCGCGTCGCCGCCGCGAGCGCGTCCTCGGTGCGCCCGGCGACGAGCAGCTTCCGCACCAGCGAAGCGTGCTTCTCCCGGCTCGCCCCCTCGCGCCGCACCGCCGCCTCCAGCGCCGCGAGGGAAGTCGCATCGCCCCCATCGCCTGCCCTGGGCTCCCGGTGCGCCGCGGTCGGCAGCAGCGACGACCAGTGATGGCCATGGCTCCTCGGCGACCACCACGACGAAGGTGTCGCGGGGTCGGGCGTGTTCAGGCCCGACAGCGAGCCCTGCGGCAAGATGGGCCTGCTGCTCGGCGGGCTGAACATGATCGGGTACGTCACGACCACCACGCCCGCCTCGGGGGAGGGGAAACTCAGCCCCCGGAAGGCATTGACGACGCACGCCGTCACCATCGTGTCCGGAATATCGCTCCCCCCGTTGGCGAGAGCGCCCACGCTTCCGTCGGTCTTGATCGTGAACCGCGTCGTCACCCGCCCCGTCAGCTCCGGGTTGCGCCGCAGACCCTGCTCGTAGCAGAGCCGGAAGCGCCCGAAGTTCTGCCGCACGATGCGCTGAACCACCTCGGGGGGCAGCCGCCCGCTCACCGTCGTCGCGCCCATCCGCAACCGTGGCGAGGGCGACTTGTGCGCGCCGCCCAGGCGCCCACTGCCCGACCCGAACCCGGCGCCGTGGCCGAGGGTCGACACCTCCCCCTCCGCCGCCGGCTTGCTCTCGACGCCGCGGCCTCCGCCGCCCTCACCCACGCCGCTCAGCCCGAGCCCGCCCACGGCCGTATCCGGCAGGGTACCCCACAGGTTCCCCCGCGCCTCGAATCCATCCGCGCTCGCTGCTCCTCCCGTCGCGCCCTTGCTGCGGGGTGCGACGCTCTGCGGCCCAGCGCTCTGCGCAGGCCCCCCCGGCGCTCCTGCCGCGCCCACCTCGGCGCTCGCGCCCACGCCGCCGTGACCGAGCGCCTTGCCAGCCTTGCCAGGCGCGCCGGCTGCGAACGGATCCTCCTCCAGGTCCGCCTCCTTGCGCCCGTTCCGCGCGATCCCGAACTCCGCGAACATCCGCTCGTTCTCCAGCACCAGCATCGCGGCTCCCCGCGTCATCACGTGGTGCTCCTTGGCCAGGCGCATCGCCTCTCTCCCGGAGGCAGCGTCGGTGTACCGCTCCAGGTCGGTGATCTTCGCCCTGGCCCACAGCCGCGGCACCAGCGGGTTCTGCGCCGCACCTCCCTGGGCCCACCGCACCGGCTTCTCCAGCGTGTACGGCGCGCCTGCCAGCGTCCCGCTCAGCACCACCTGCGCCCCGCCCTGCGTGGCGTGTGGCACGTGGGGCGCGTGCGCGGCGGGCACCACGCCCGTCGCAGCGGCGCGCACGTCGCGCTTCGCGAGTCGCCCCGTCAGCACCACCTCCTGCCCCACCCGCAGGTTCGGGAGCTGCCGCGGGTACACCTCCGACATTCCCTCCGGCAGCGCGAGCTGCGGATCCCGGATCACGGGCGACCGCAGCGACGCCACCACCTCCGGCCCCCGCTCGGCGAGTGGCGCGCCTGTCGCCACCCGCTCGTACGTACCCCCGAGCGCCTGCGAGAGCCCCCCGAGGATCACCTCGTCCACCGAGCGCCCGATCCCCAGGAGCCGCAGCTCCACCGCCTGTTTTCGCAGCACCGGCCCGAGCCGCGCCGCAATGCTCTGCACCGAAAGCTCACCCGCCGAGGGCGCCCCGTCCCCGAGCACCACCACCTGCCCCGCCCCGCTCGCCGGGAGCCGCCGTGCTGCAGCCGCGATGGCCCCGCCGAGATCCGAGGACCCACCTGGCGTCCGCGCCCTGAGCCATCCCTCGGCAGCCCCGGCCTCGGCGCTCCCTGCCACGGCGAGCCCGTCCTCCGGCCACGACGCGCAGTCACTGTCGCAGGCCAGCACCACGAACCGTTCCCCGGGAGACAGCGACCGCACGATGGCCGTCGCCAGCCGCGCCTCTTCCTCGATCGTCTCCTTCGACTGGCTGTGGCTCACGTCGATCACGATCGCCCGGTCCCGCTGCCGCTCCGGCGCGCTCACTCCTTCCGGCAGCTCCGCCCGGAGCCGCAGCGCGAAGTACCCCGCCTCGTCGACCGCTGCCGCTTCCGTCTTCGCCGTCTTCGCCGCCGCCGCCGCCGCCGCTCTCGCCGCCCCCGTCGCGTCAGCCGCATCCTCGCGCGCCTTCGACCTCACGCGCCGCTCCCCGGTGACGGGCGTGTACGCTGCCACCTGCGCCCCGGCGTCCGCCGCCTTCCGGTAGCGCACCACGAAGTCGGACGTGGGCGTGAACCCCCGCGCCGCGTAGCTCACCACCGAGCTCTCCCCATCCGCGCGCAGGCTCGCCGCGTAGCCAGCCGACGTCACCTCCGACAGCCCCCCGCCTTCGGAGACCTTCACCGTGATCGAGAAATCGTCGATCGCCGTCCCCCGGTCCGACCCGAGCGACAGCGGATACACGTAGCGCACTTCCCCGCCGTCTCCCCGCGGGTCCACCGTCAGTGCCTGGTCGTAGGCCAGCACCACCTTGCGCCGCCCCTTCGCCGGGATGGGGAAGATCTTCAGCGAGAACTCCGACGCGCTCACCCACTCGAGCAGCGCCGGATCGCGCGGCCTCACCGTGTCGTCCACGATGCCCTTGAAGATCCGCGCCGCCCGCGGCCGCTCCACGATCTCGCCCTCCACCAGCTCGTCGCCCACGTACAGCGCGAGCCGCGAGATGCTCGCGTCCGGCGGCAGCGGGAACACGTAGCGCCCCTCCAGCACCCGCTCCGTGTCGTTCTGGAACTCCTCCTCGATCGTCGTCCGCGCGAACCCGTCGCGCACCACCGTGTTCACCCGGTGGGACGCGAGCCGCACGCCCGACACCACGGCCTCGGTCCCCGGGACCCGCGCGGTCATGCTCCCGAAGCCCCGCGGCGCGCTCAGCGCCCCTGCTTCGTCCTGACCACGCCCGGCCCACACCCACGACACCCGCTGGTCGGTCGCGAAGTCGCCCGCGCCCTTGCCGAGCCGATCGAGCGCCGGCGTCGCCAGCCCTGGCCGTCCCCCCTCGCTACAGCCCTCCGCGCCTGTGGCAGCCAGCAGCGCCAGGATCCCCATGCCAAGGCCGTACCGCCCCACGCCGCGCGTGCGCACCATCTCGAAGCCTCCTGATCGGTCGGAGACTTGAGACCTCGGGGCGCGCCCGAAGTTCCCCGGAAATATTCCTGGCTCACACCGCGGGGGGGAGCTCGCCTCCCGGCCCCCCTTGTCCCCCACCGCGGGGGGAGCTCGCCTCCCGGCTCCCCTTGTCCCCGCGCTCCCGCGCCGCCCCCCCCCGGGGCGCCGTCCGTCTCCGCTACCGCGCGACTGCGCCCTGCACTGCTGCGCCCTGCGCGACTGCTCCCTGCGCTACTGCGGCGGCGTGCAGAACACGCTCTGGATCACGCCGTCGTTGTTCCCTTCCTTGCACTCGGCGTAGGCGTGGTCGTCGTTGGGCGTCACCGTCACCTCGACGGCGTCGTTGATCTGCGTGGGCGGCTCGTCCCAGGTGCACGTCACCGTCTCGCAGGCGCCGGGAGCGAGCGGCATCGTGGTCACGGTGCCGCACACCTTCACGCCCTCCACGTAGAAGCCCACGGACAGGCCTGCGCCGATGCTGTCGGCGCCCCGGTTGCAGATCGGCGCCTGCAGGCTCGCTGCCGACCCCGTGCAGGACGCGTCGTTCGAGGCGCCCGCCGTCACATCACCCGTCGCGGTCCCGTTCGGCGTCCCCGGCACGTTCTGCCGGAAGTTGTTGAGCCCGGGCACGGTCCAGTTCTGATCCCACTCGCTCGACCGCGGGATCGTCCCGTCCTCGTTCACGTGGGTCACCGCGTAGGCGTGCTGGTTCCAGATGGTCCGCGACCGCACCCACCTGTCGTTCGCGTCCGAGTACACCCGGATCCCCGCCGCGCCCCTGGGGTGCGCCGCGCGGCAGGTGTTCCCCGCCCCTGGCGTCCCCGCGGGAGGTGCCGCGCAGCGGTGCCCCTCGTCGATGCACGCCGCGTCATCCATCGCCCCGCAGCACTGCGCCTCGCTGGTGCAGCGGCAGAACCCGCTGTCGCACACCCCGGACACGCAGTCCGTGCCCGCCTGGCAGCGCAGCCCCGGGAACTGCGGATCCACGTTGTTCGCCTCCAGCCCCACGCACGGCCTGCCGTCGCTGTTCGGCGAGCACGCCTTGTTCGAGGGCACCACGAGGTCGGCGCGGAAGTTCCCGTCCACGTCGGCGATGATCGGGTTCTCGTACCAGGTGCACGACGACCGGTACTGGCTGAAGAGCACGTCGCCGGTCTGCCCGTTGTAGACCCGCGTGAAGCACTCGTCGCCGTACACCACCTCGCTCACCCCGTCGGCCTCGAAGTCGAACACGCTCGACCCCGTGACGTTCGAGGAGATGTCCTGCGTCCGGCGCGACCAGGCGATGTAGCCGTTCGGCGGGCACACCCCGCCCGCCGCGAACTCGCAGATGCTCTGCGAGCACATCCCGTTCGGCCGCGGCGTGGGCCCGCAGTCGATGTCGTAGATCGTGTAGAACTCCTCGCCGGCCACCGCGACCTCCGGGAGCCCATCGCCGTCGAAGTCCGAGATCGTGGGCGGCCCGCCGCCTCCCTGGCCCGGCACCGCCGTCGGCGGCTGCGCGTGCACCCCGTCCCGCGCGAACACCGTGACCATGCTGCTCCGCACCACCGCCAGCTCGGGCGCCTCGGGCGGCACCGTGTCGCCCCCGAAGTCCCCGAAGTCGGCCACCGCCACGTGCCCGGGCCCCACCGTGCTCGTCCCCGGGAAGTAGGCCTCCGGCACCCACCCGTTCGCGTCCGTCCACTCCCAGATGCGCGCCCCGTTGGTGGTCTCGATGGCCGCGTCCTCGTCGAGGTTCGCCGTCACCGACAGGAGCCCTTGCGAGTAGCTCGTGTACCCCGGCGGCGACGCCGCCATGAACTGCCCAGTGGCGCTGAAGACCGCGCTCTCGCGCAGCACCTCCGGCACCCCGTCGTCATTCAGATCGTGGATCGCCGGCCCCGCCCACCCGCGCGAGCAGCGGTGGTTGTTCGCGGTGCACGGGTTCCACACCGCCCCGAGCGGGTGCGGCGCCTTCCACAGGAGCGACCACACCCCCATCTTGCGGGTGAACGCCATCGTCGACCCGTCCGCCCCGTAGGCCACGATCTCCGCGCTGCCATCGCCGTCGAGGTCCCCTGCCGCGAGCGACGCCGACGACACCACCCAGTCGACCACCCCATCGTTGTCGAGGTCCGTCCCGCCGAGGTTCGCCTCCAGCGCGCAGGAGTCCCCGCGCAGCACCCGGATCACCCCCTGATCCTCGGTGAAGCTCCCCTGCACCGTGACCGTGAACGACGCCGCGATGCTCGGCGGCCCCGCGGTGGCGGGCACGTTGAAGTTCACGACGATGGGCGTCCCCTGCACGTCGAGGTGCCCCGGGAACGGGTCCCCGGCCGGCGCCGCGCTGAACTCGCACTTCACCTTCGGCGCGAAGATGCCCGGCGTGATGACGTTGATGCACTGCGGATCGCTCGCCGGATCCATCCCCTCCCACGGCACGCACCCCGTACCCAGGACGCACGTCGTGTCGTTCGCGCATTCGTTGTCGTTCACGCACTCCGTGAGCGGCACGCACGTCCCGTGCGAGCACACGTTCCCCTGCTCGCAGGGCACATCGCAGTCGACGGTCGTCGGCGGGCCGCCCCCGGGTCCCGTGCCGAACAGGCCCCCGCCCCCGCCCTGCGCGCCAGCGCCGCCCACGCCCGTGCCGCCCGTACCTGTGGGCTCTTGCCCTTCTTCACCGCCGCACGAGCATCCCTGCGACGAGGTCGCCGCGAGGAGCGCGGCCGTACCGAGCGGCAGCAGCCATCGAGTTCGTCGCCCCATCATCCGCGCAACTCCTTGCTGAAAGCACCGAAGACCGCCTCGGCGCCGAGCCAGGGAGTGCCGAGACTATGGAGCCATACGATGTTCTGGCGGCGACGGGTAGAGCGTGACCTCGCTGCGAAGCGTGGCGGCGATGAACCGCGGATGGGGGAGGGATGCGGGGATGGCAGCGCGGTGATCGTCGAGGCCAGGCAGCCGTGGCGCGCGCCTCGGCAGGCCGCCCGTGATCATGGTCAGGCGATCGTTACAGTGTCGCGGTCGTGTGAGGGCCGCGAAGGCATCCACGTCGTCGCACGAGGGGGCCTGGCCCTGGCGGCATGCGCGCCGGGGCGTGCCGCATGGCTCCCGGAGGAGGGGGCACGTCACCGGATGCTGCTTGCAGCACGTTCCATGTCGTTGGCTCACCGACGACATCGCGGCGACCTCGTGCGCGCTCTCCGGTTGAAACGAGCGTGGTAGCGTGCCCGGCATTTCCCCGTTCACCTCGGGGACCTGAGCCAGGACGGTGAAGATGTCCCGCGCGCGCAACATGAAGCGACTCCTGCAAGCCGCAACCGCTCTCTGTGGTCTCGTCGGCGCGACGGGCTGCGAGCTGATCACCTCCGTCGACAGGAGCCGGATCCCCGCCGAGAGCACGTCCTCTGGCACCGGCGGCGCAGGCGGTGAAGGGGGCGCCGTGGGCCCTGGGGGTGCAGGCGGCGAAGGTGGAGCGGGCACTGGAGGCGCTGGAGGCGCTGGAGGCGCTGGAGGCGCTGGAGGCCACGGTGGCGCTGGCAGTGCTGGCGGTGCGGGCGGCCAGGGTGGGGTCGGTGATGGTCAGGGCGGCGCAGGCGGTGGTCAAGGCGGCAGCGGTCAAGGCGGCAGCGGTCAGGGCGGCAGCGGTCAGGGCGGCAGTGGTCAGGGCGGCGGCGGCCAGGGTGGTGGCGGTGCTGAAGGCGCCGGAGGTCAGGGCGGCGCAGGCGGCGGTGCAGGCGGTGGCGGCGGTCAGGGCGGCAGCGGTCAGGGCGGCGGCCAGGGTGGCGCAGGGGGCGGTGCAGGCGGTGGCGGCGGCCAGGGTGGCGCAGGGGGCGGTGCAGGCGGTGGCGGCGGTGCAGGTGGCGGGGGACAGACCGGCGTGTGCGGCGACGGGGTGATCTCCGCTGGAGAAGCTTGCGACGACGGCAACACCATCGACTGCGATGGCTGCCGCGCCAACTGCAGCGCGGCGGAAACCGGCTGCGGCGATGGCTTCCTCTGCGGCGCCGAGAGCTGCGACGACGGCAACACCAGCGGGGGCGACGGGTGCTCGTCCACATGCGCCGGCGAGGCCATCCTGAGCATCGCCACGGGCGAATCGCATGGGTGCGCGCTGCTCGCGGCCGGTGACGTGAAGTGCTGGGGGTTCAACACCGCCGGCCGCCTCGGCCTGGGCGACACGGCGCACCGCGGAGACGCCGCGGGCGAGATGGGGACCGACCTCCCCGCCGTCGACCTCGGCGTGGGGCGCACCGCCGTCGCCATCGCCGCGGGTGGGTCCCACACCTGCGCGCTCCTCGACGACACGAGCGTGAAGTGCTGGGGCTCGAACGCCTTCGGAGAGCTGGGCCAGGGAGACGTGGCGAGCCGCGGTGACGCGCCCGGAGAGATGGGCGACGCCTTGCCGCCCATCGACTTCGGGTCCGGCCCTGCCGTCACCGCGCTCAGCGTGGGGTATCGCCACGCCTGCGCGCTCTTCAGCGACGGCAGCGTCAAGTGCTGGGGCTCGGGTCAGGGCGGCCGCCTCGGCCTTGGCACCACGACGAGCCGCGGCGACGGGCCCGGGGAGATGGGCGCCGCCCTGCCCACCGTCGATCTCGGCACGGGTCACACCGCCAAGGCCATCGCCGTGGGTGGCTTCCACACCTGCGCCATCCTCGACGACGACAGCGTCAAATGCTGGGGCGCCAACGGGCGCGGCCAGCTCGGCCTCGGGGACCTCGCCTCCCGCGGCGCTGCCGCCGGCGAGATGGGCGACGATCTTCCCATCGTCGACCTGGGCACCGGCCGCACCGCGGTCGCCATTGCGACAGGCAATGAGCACACCTGCGCGCTCCTCGACGACGGCGCCCTGAAGTGCTGGGGCAATGGCTTCAACGGCCGCCTCGGCACCGGCGACCAGGAGCACCGCGGCGACGACCCGGGCGAGATGGGCGACGCCCTCCTCGCCATCGATCTCGGCCTCGGCGCAGGCCAGACCGTCATCGGCGTGACCGCTGGCGACTTCCACACCTGCGCGCGCCTCACGGGCGGCGCAGTGAAGTGCTGGGGGATGGGCACCTACGGCCAGCTCGGCCTCGGCGACAACCAGCACCGCGGCGACGCCACCGGCGAGATGGGCGCCACCCTGCCGGCCCTCGACCTCGGCGCCGGGCTCACCGTCGGCACCTTGCGGGCAGGCGCCCAGCACACCTGCGCGCTCCTCGGCAACGGCGCCTTGAAGTGCTGGGGCAACGGCACCTTCGGCCGGCTGGGCCTCGGCAACACCTCGACCCGCGGCGACGGGGCAGGGGAGATGGGCGACGCCCTGCCCGTCGTGACGCTGTTCTGAGACACGCCCGAGTCTTGACTGGAATCGCCCCCGGACACTAACTCGGCCCATGAACGACGGTTCAATGGACCTCAAGGCACGCGGGATCGGTGTCCTGCTCGTTGGCCTCGGAACGTTCCTGCTCAAGCTCTCCTTCTTCGACGTGCTGCGCCATGCACAGGCTCAGGCCTCTTCGGTGACCACCTCGTACAAGGCGCTGCTCGTCGCGCCGTCCTTCATGCTCAGCGGGCTGCTCCTCGTGCTGATGGGGGCCCCGGGGGACGGCTCTGCGGCCACGGGTCTCGGCCGTCACATGGTGAATCCGCGCGACCGGAAGCTCACGCCACTCGGCTGGGTGTTCGCGCTCTCCCTGCTCATCCCGGGCGTGGTGCTTTCCCTCTGGCTCACGAACCGGCTCGAAGAGCTCGGGTACTGACGCCCCACCTGAGGATTCCACGCGCGGCGGTGGTGGCGAACGTGGTGGTGGTGCTCAAGGCATACGCGCGAGCGCACGCAGGGTTCCGGGTCGCTGCCGGTGATCCAGGGACGAAGCTGAAGCGTGAGCCCGACGTGCTGCGCGGCCCCGACGTGGCCATGGTGCGCGCGGAGCGACGGCCGACGGGCCGCGGAGAGGCGGGATGGCTGGAGGGAGCGCCGGAACTCGCCGTGGAGATCGTGGGTGATGCGCAGCCGATGAGCGACCTGCTGAAGAAAGCGACGGAGTACCTGTCCGCCGGATCGAAGCTCGTGTGGCTGATCGATGCGACCGCGGAGCGGGTGGTGGTCCTGACGCCGCCGGATCACGTCCGGGTGCTGGGCGCAGGCGAGGTGCTGGACGGCGGGGAGGCGTTTCCGGGGCTACGCTGCGAGATGAACGCGCTGTTCGAGTGAGCTTCGGGGCAGTTCCCGCAGCAGGGAGCACTCCCCGGGGCGCACTCCCGGCCTGATCACTCGCCGATCGCGGCGTAGAAGCGAGTCAGCAGCGCCGGGTCGAACCAGTCACCGCCGGATGCCATCCGCTCGACGCAGTCGCGCACCGAAGGCACCAGCCCGAGGCTCTTGGCCCTGCCCAGCAATCCGAGCGTTCCAGTCCCCTTCAGGCCAACGGCGAGCGCAGCGCGCCGTCCTTTTCACTCATCGATGCACACCAGCGGGATCTACCCGCGACTTCCCGCACAGCGCCGCTGCCTGTCCGGATGTCAGACGACCCAGCTCGTAGAGCTTGGCGGCCAGAAGGAGCTTCGCTTCCGAGGCGAACTCCGAAGGTGACAAACCGAGGCCGAGCAGCAGCTCATCGCCGTACTCGATGGTGAGCGTGTGCGCCATGTGCTCGAAGAGCGTAGCACCGCGCTCACTCTGCCGCGATGGCGGCGGCGGGCTTCTCCAGCAGGGGGAAGCCGAGCGCCTCGCGCTGGGCGAGGTAGGACTCGGCGACGCTGCGCGCGAGGGCGCGGACCCGGCCGATGAAGCGCTGGCGCTCGGTCACGCTGATGGCGCCGCGCGCATCGAGCACGTTGAAGCGGTGGGCGGCCTTGACCACGAAGTCGTAGGCGGGGAGCACCAGGGCCTGCTTGGGATCGATGACGGCGCCCTTCTTGGTGCGGTCGACGCCGCGCCAGAGGAGGCGCTGGGCCTCGGCCTCGAAGTGGTCGAAGGCGTTGAAGTGCTCGGTGACGTCGGCCTCCTCGAAGTTGTAGGTCGACCACTCCCACTCGGCGCGGTGGTAGAGGTCCCCGTAGCGGATGATCTTCCCGCCCGCGTCCGAGTAGACCACGTCGAAGATGCTGTCCTTGTCCTGCAGGTACATCGCGATGCGCTCGAGGCCGTAGGTGAGCTCGCCGGAGATGGGGCGGCAGTCGATGCCGCCGACCTGCTGGAAGTAGGTGAACTGGGAGATCTCCAGCCCGTCGAGCCACACCTGCCAGCCGAGGCCCCAGGCGCCCAGGGTCGGCGACTCCCAGTCGTCCTCCACGAAGCGCACGTCGTGCTTGAGCGGCTCGGTGCCGATGGCGCGCAGCGACTCCAGGTAGAGGTCCTGGATGTCGAGGGGGCTCGGCTTCAAGATCACCTGGAACTGGTGGAACTGCTGCAGGCGGTTGGGGTTGTCGCCGTAGCGACCGTCGGAGGGGCGGCGGGAGGGCTCGACGAAGGCGACGTTCCACGGCTCGGGGCCCAGCGCGCGGAGGAAGGTGGCCGGGTTGTAGGTGCCGGCGCCGACCTCGGAGTTGTAGGGCTGGACGATGAGGCAGCCGCGATCGGCCCAGAACTTCTGGAGGGCGAGGATCAGATCCTGGAAGGTCATGGTCGGAGAGGGGCCTTAGCGCGGAACGCGCGCGGCGGCGACCCCCGCCACTCACCGTGGTCTCGCCCCCGCGACGCGCTACGCTGGCCGGCCATGCCGACCCGCTTTCGCTCCGCCGTGGCACCCGTATCGACCGAGGGGTCTCCGGAGGCCGCGCAGGCTCCCGCCTTCTGGTTCGCGTTCCGCCGTGATGAGGTCCTCGTGTGCGACCCCTCCGGCACGGCCACCACGAGGCAGCGCGGCGACGCCTGGAGCCTCGCGGAGAAGGGCGCACCTCCGCTCGAAGTCCCCCTGATCACCGGGCTCGAAGCGCTGGGGCTCTCCGCGGTCCGGACCCAGGTGCTCGGCACCCTCGACGACCGGCCCTGCTTCTCGGCCGAGCTGCCGCACGACGTGGACGCGCCCGAGGGCCATGCGTTCGTGTCCCTGCGCAAGCTCTTCGGCAGGGTCGACCAGGAGCTGTTCGAGCTGGCCGGGCTGGCGTTCCAGATCCAGTACTGGGACCGCGTGCACCAGGTGTGCGGCTCGTGCGGCGGAGGGCTGGAGATCCGCGGCCACGAGCGCTGCAAGCGGTGCGCGGCGTGCCGGCTCGATTACTACCCCCGAGTCGCCCCCGCGATGATCGTCCTCATCGAGGACGGGCCGCGGATCCTGCTGACCCGGCAGCCGCGGTTCCCGCCCGGGATGTACGGCCTCGTCGCCGGCTTCGTGGAGCCCGGCGAGAGCCTGGAGGGCTGCGTCGCGCGCGAGGTCATGGAGGAGACCGGGATCGACGTGCAGGACATCCGCTACTTCGGCAGCCAGCCCTGGCCCTTCCCGCACCAGGTGATGATCGGCTTCACCGCGCGCTACGCGGGCGGCGAGATCCAGGTGGACACGCGCGAACTCGAAGAGGCGCGGTGGTTCCACCGGGACGAGATGCCCTCGCTCCCCCCACCCATCAGCATCGCCCGCCAGCTCATCGACGCCTGGCTCGCGCGGGGCAGCGCGGGCAGCGCAGGCTGAAAGGGGAGGCGTTGGACATGGACGAGGGGGGCGCGCCTTACGACGCGCTGGTGATCGGCGCAGGGTTCGGCGGGCTCGGGGCAGCGCTCGGCCTCGCGGAGCGCGGGGCGCGCGTCCTCCTGTGCGAGGCGCTCCGGTATCCGGGCGGGTGCGCGAGCACGTTCGAGCGCGGCGGGAGGCGGTTCGAGTCGGGGGCGACGCTGTTCTCCGGCCTCGGCGAGGGGCAGGTGTTCACCACCTGGCTCGGGCGGCACGGGCTCTCCGTGGAGGTCGACTGGCTCGACCCGGTGGTCGAGGTGCGGGCGCCGGGGCTCACCCTGCCGGTGGACCGCGACAGGGAGCGCTTCCTCGCGGCGCTGTGCGCGCTGCCCGGAGCACCCGCCGAAAGGCTCCAGGCCTTCTTCGCCCGGCAGAAGCGCGTGGCCGACACCCTGTGGCAGCTCTTCGACGACCCTGCGCTCCTGCCGCCGCTCGGTGCGGGGGCGCTGCTGCGGCACCTCGCCCGGGCGCCGCGGTACGCGGAGCTTCTGCCGCTGATGGGGCGCTCGCTCGGCGCGGTGATCGCGCGCGCCGGCCTCGCGGAGTGCGCGCCGCTCGCCGTCTACCTGGACGGCCTGTGCCAGATCACCGTGCAGTGCAGCGCGGCCGAGGCGGAGGCCCCCTTCGCGATGGCGACCATGGACTACTACTGGCGCGGCACCGGTCACGTGCGCGGCGGGGTCGGGGCGCTGGCGTGGGCGATGGTGGAGGCCGTGCGGCGCGCTGGCGGCGAGGTGCGCCTGCCGAGCCGGGTGAAAGCGCTCCGGCGGGAGGAGCGCGGGATGTGGCGCGCCGAGACCCGCTCCGGCGTGATCCGCGCGCGGCAGGTGATCGCGAACCTGCTGCCGCACGACCTGCGCACCCTGCTCGGAGAGCCGCGGGGCGCGCTGCCGCGGGTGGACGCGCTGGCCGAGGCGGTGGACGGCGGCTGGGGCGCGGCGATGCTCTACCTCGTGGTCCGGCCGCCCCAGGGCGCGCCGCCCGGGCCGAAGCACCTGGAGCTGGTGGCCGACAGCAACGCGCCATTCATGGAGGGCAACCACGTGTTCGTATCGATCAGCGGCGAGGCCGACGAGGGGCGCGGGCCGCCCGGGTGCCGCACCATCACCGCGTCGACCCACGTGCCCCTCACGCGCCTGCGGGCGATGAGCGCCGGGGAACAGGCGACATACATCGCGGGGATACAGGCGCGGATGCGGGCGACGTTCGACACCCGCGCGCCGGAGTGGGCAGAGGGGGTCATGGAGGTGATGACCGCATCCCCACGCACCTTTCAGCGGTTCACGGGGCGTGCGGCGGGGGCAGTCGGGGGGGTTCCACGTCGGGCGGGTCTCGGGCATTACCTCGGCGCGTGGCCCAGGCCGGTGATGGATGGCCTGTGGATGGTCGGAGACTCCGTGTTCCCCGGGCAGAGCACGCTGGCCACCGCGGTGGGTGGTCAGCGCACCGCAGCGCAGGTGGTCCGTGCGCTCGGCGCGCTCGGCGTGCTCGGCGTCGCTCCTGTGTGATGCGCGCGGGCGGGGGGCTGGTAGCATCCCCTCGGTGTACACACCCAGCCTGTTTCGCGAGGTCGACTCGGCCCGGCTCTTCGAGGTGATGGAGGCGCACCCCTTCGGCACCCTCGTCGCGCAGACGCAAGCGGGAGGGCTCGAGATCTCGCATCTCCCCTTCCTCGTCGATCGCGACGTGGGCGCGCGCGGGCGGCTCCGCTTCCACGTGGCGCGCGCGAACCCCGTGTGGCGGGCCGCGCTCGACGGCGGGCAGGTGGTGGCGATGTTCCGGGGCCCGCACGCTTACGTTTCGCCGCGCTGGTACGAGCGCCCCCGCGAGCAGGTGCCCACCTGGAACTACGCCGTGGTGCACGCGCACGGGCGGGTGGAGGGCCCCCTCGACCGCGCGGAGCTGCGGGCGATGCTCGAAGACATGGTGGCGAACTACGAGCCGGCGCTCGACGAGCTGCTCGCGATGAGCGGCGTCGCGCCGAGCGGCTTCGGCGCCCGCGGCGGAGATCCTCGCAGCGGAGATCCGCGTGGCGGGGAGTCCCGCGGCGGAGAGTCTCGTGGTGGAGAGCCCCGCGGCTCGGACGTGCCGTGGCGCCTCGCGGACCTCGAGCCGGCCTTCGTCGAGTCGCTGATCGACGGGATCGTGGGCCTGTCCCTGCCCATCGACCACCTGGAGGGCAAGTTCAAGCTGAGCCAGAACCGCGCCCCCATGGACCGCCGCCGCGTGCTCGAAGGGCTCACGGCCCGCGGCAAGCCCGAGGACCTCGAAGTCGCGCGGCTGATGGAGGCGTCCACGCAAGAACGGTGATTCTGGTAGCGTGCCGGGCGTGCCGCTGCCCGCCTCCAGGAAGACGCTCCTCCTCTCCCGCCACGACGTCACCGCCCTCCTCACCATGGAGGTCACGCTCCCTGCCGTCGAGCGCGCCTTCCTCGCGCACGGGCGCGGCGAGGTGCAGATGCCCAGCAAGGTGTACCTCTCCTTCGAGGCCGAGGGCGGGGACCTGCGCGCCATGCCCGCGTACGCTGCCGGCGCCGCGGGCGTGAAATGGGTGAACTCCCACCCCCAGAACCCAGCCCGCTTCGGGCTGCCCTCGGTGATGGGCCTGTACATCCTGAGCGACCCGGCCACGGCGTTCCCGCTCGCCGTGATGGACGCCACGCTGATCACCGCGATGCGCACCGGCGCGGCGGCGGCGATTGCCTCGAAGTTCCTGGCGCGGCCTGCGCCGAAGACCCTGGGCCTCATCGGGTGCGGCGTCCAGGCGCGCTACCTGCTCGACGCCCACCGGGCGGTGTACGGCGCAGGCTTCGAGGTGCTCGCCGCCGACGCCTCCGCGGAGGCGAGCCAGCGCTTCGCGGCGGAGTCGGGCGCCCGCGTGGTGTCCCTGGAGGAGGCGGCGGGGAGCGACGTCGTGTGCACCTCGACCCCCTCGCGGACCCCCGTCGTGGCCCGCGGGTGGCTGCGCCCCGGCACCCACGTGAACGCCATCGGCGCGGACGCCCACGGCAAGCAGGAGCTCGATCCGGCCATCCTGCGGGACGCCCGGGTGGTCATCGACGACTGGACGCAGGCCACGGAGAGCGGCGAGGTGAACGTGCCCTTGCACGACGGCACCTACACGCGCGCCGCGATCCACGCGACCCTCGGCGAGGTCATCGCCGGCAAGCGACCTGGCCGCGAGCACGCCGAGATCACCGTCTTCGACTCCACCGGCCTCGCGGTGCAGGACGTGGCCGTCGCCCAGGTGCTCTTCGAGGCGGCGCAGTCCCGCGGCGTGGGGACGGCCATCGATCTCCTGGGTCTCGCGGGTTCCTAGTCCGCCCCGGTCGCCTCGCGCTGCCAGCCCACGCCCAACGCGTCGGCCCGCCAACAGCGTCCACCAACAGGCATGAGGGCCGGCCTACCAGAGCTGTAGGTGGCCCCCCAAAAGCCGCTGTCAGGCTGTCCCGTAGGGGATGCCCGTGGTATGTGTCAAAGAATCTCAGCGTTGATTGCTTTCACAGTGTAGTCGGAGGCGGGGGGGCGGAATGGCAGCCGCGGTCGGGCGCAAGAAGATCCTGGTCGTCGACGATTCCGAGACGGCCTTGATGCTGCAACGGTTGACCCTGGAGCGCGGGTACGACGTCATCACCGCCAAGGATGGCCGTGCTGGCGTCGACCTGGCGATTGCCGAGCGGCCCGATCTCATCCTCCTCGATGTGGTCATGCCGAAGATGAATGGATTCGAGGCCTGCCGGGCTCTGCGCGCTGAAGCCGCCACCCGGGGCATCCCCGTCATCATGGTCACCAGCCGTGGCGAGATGGAGCAGATGGAGCAGGCGTTCCTCAGCGGTTGCACCGATTACGTGAGCAAGCCGGTCCGGAGCGTGGAGCTTCTTGAGAAGATCAAACAATGTCTCGGTGAATGACGCGCCGCTCGGTGCAGAGGTGAAGCATGGGCTCAGCTACGACGGATCATCGCTCGAATGCGCACCGCCGACTCCGCCGTGCCCGCCTTGGAAGCGGGTCTCGCGCGGGCGACGTGGCGTCCCGGTGTGCGTGCGCGGTCGCCATGCGGCGCTCGCTGCTCCTGCGGCGTAAAGTCGAGGACTCCCTCGAAGAGCGGGCGCTCCTCGAAGCGCGCATCGCCGAGCTGGAGGGCGAGGCGCGCCGGATCTACGCCAACTACGCCGAGGCCGCGGCCCAGAGCGCCCACTTCGCCCACCTCTTCCTGACCGTGCAGCGGCTCCGCGCCGCCCGCGGGCGCGAGGGCATCTACGAGGCGATCCGGGAACTCGTCGAGAACCTGGTCGGGTCGAGCGAGGTCGCCATCTACGAGCGCCGCGAAGCGCACGGCGACGAGCACCGCGAAGGGTGCGGCGAGCTGCTCGCCGGGCCCCGCGGCGAGGCCGGCGCTGCGCTCCAGCTCGGGGCCTCCTTCGGGGTGGAGCCAGAGCCCCCCGGGTCGATCTCCCTGGGCGCCGGGATCGTTGGCCAGGTGGTCGCCACCGGTCAGGCGTACTTCGCGGAGCACACCGGCGAAGGCGCGGAGGGCGAGGTGACCGCGTGCATTCCGCTCGCGTTCGAGCACCGGATCCTCGGCGCCGTGGTCATCTACCGGATGCTCCCCCAGAAGCCCGCCCTCTCCCGCCTCGACCACGAGATCCTCAGTGTCCTCGTCTCGCACGCGGCAGTGGCCCTCGCCGAGCAGAGGCGGGACATCCGCACCGCGGCCCGGGTGTCCTGTGAGCCCGGGGCTCTCTGGCGCGGCGGGAGCCTGGGGGGCGTGGGCAGCATGGGGATCGAGGAAGAGGCAGGGACATGACGCTCACCATCGGCAGGAGGCTCGCCGCGTACACGGCTTCGTTCGTGGTGTGCATCCTGGTCGTGTCTGTCCTGTCGGGGCGCTCGGGTCAGAACTTCGGCGCGCTGCTGGAGGGGGTGACCGACCAGGACTACCCCTCGATCCGCGCCGCCCTGGAGCTGGAGATCGCGAAGACATCGCAGGCCGATGACCTCGGGAGCTACCTTGCCACGAAGGACGAGAATTTCCTGCGGCAGTGGCGCGACGGCAGCAAGGAGTTCGAGCGGTGGATGGCGGCCCTCGCGCGCCTCGACCTGACGGACCGGGAGAAGATGCTGGTCGCCGAGATCGAGGACCTCGACGAGCGCTACCGGGAGGGCGGCGAGCGGGTGATCAAGCTTGCCCAGGAGAACCAGATCGCGGACGCCGTGCGCCTCTCGAACGAGCTGCTCGGCCCCCTGGAGGAGCGCACCTACGCGCGGCTCACGGAACTCGAGGACATCAACGATGCGATCATGGCCCACAAGTCGAGCGAGGCCGACCTCGCCGTCGCGCGCGGGTCGCTCCTCGCCTGGTCCGTGCCGGTGGCGGTCATCATCCTCGGCGGCATGATGAGCTACTACCTGGCGCGGGGCATCACCCGGCCCCTCCAGGAGGTGGTCGACCTCGCCGCCAAGGTGGCGGTGGGCGACATGCGGACGCGGATCCAGGTCACCCGGAACGACGAGATCGGCTCACTGCAGGTAGCGATGCGGAACATGGTCGACTCGGCGCGCGACATGGCCCAGACGGCGGACGCCATCGCCAGTGGTGACCTGAACCTCACCGTCAAGCCGCGCTCCGAGCACGACGTTCTCGGCAACGCCTTCGCGACCATGGTGGCCAAGCTCTCCCAGGTGATCAGCGAGGTACGGGAGAGCGCGGGCACCCTCGCCTCCGCCTCCGAGCAGATCTCTGCCGCCTCGCAGACACTCGCCCAGGGCACCAGCGAGCAGGCAGCGACCATGGAGGAGACGACCGCCAGCCTGGAGGAGATGAGCACCTCCATCACCAGGAACGCCGACAACAGCCGCCAGACCGAGCAGCTCGCGCTCAAGGGCGCCACCGACGCCGAGACGAGCGGCAGGTCCGTCAAGGAGACCGTCGAGTCGATGCGCGCCATCGCCGACCGGATCTCCGTGATCGAGGAGATCGCCTACCAGACCAACCTCCTCGCCCTGAACGCCACCATCGAGGCTGCCAGGGCCGGCGAGCACGGCAAGGGCTTTGCCGTCGTCGCCGCCGAGGTGCGCAAGCTCGCCGAGCACTCCAAGGCCTCCGCCCGCGAGATCGGCGTGCTCGCCTCGTCCAGCGTCAAGGTCGCGGAGCAGTCCGGGCAGCTCCTGCTGGAGCTGGTCCCCAGCATCCGGCGCACCGCGGAGCTGGTGCAGGAGGTCGCCGCCACCTGCAGCCAGCAGGCCGCGGGCGTCTCCCAGATGAGCAAGGCCATGGTCGTCGGCGACCAGGTGACCCAGCGCAACGCCTCCGCCTCCGAGGAGCTCGCCTCCACCGCCGAGGAAATGGCCTCCCAGGCCGAGGCCCTCCAGCAGAACCTCGCCTTCTTCCGCCTCGACCTCCTCGACGACGGAGACCGCCGCCCCCTGCACGCCGCGCGGCCGCGCCCGGGTCTCGCCCGCTCTGCTGCCACCCCCCGGCCCCCCGCTGCCCGGTCCAGCCGCGACCCCTCCCTGCACGACGACCGCGACTTCGTCCGCTTCTGACGCTCCTCACCGCCTCGACCCGGCTCAGTCCCGTGCCGGGGGCAAGGGCGCGCGCGGCTTCGGCGCGAGGCGGTAGACCGTGGGGAGCACGCTCCGCAGCCGCGTGTCCGCACCGCTCATGCCCTCCGCGTGCCCGAAGAGCAGGTAGCCCTCGGGCGCGAGCCTGTCGACGAGCCGGCCGACGATGCGCCGCTTCGTCGTCTCCTGGAAGTAGATCAGCACGTTGCGGCAGAAGATCAGGTCGAAGGTCCCCAGGATCTCGTAGACCTCGTCGTTGAGGTTGAGCTGGCGGAAGTGGACGATGTCGCGGATCTCCCGCCCCGCCTTCATCTTCCCCGCCTGCGAGTCCTGGCCCCGGAGCATGAACGCCTTCAGGTACTCCGTCGGGATCTCCGCCGCGTCCTCGATCGGCCACACCGCCCTCGTCGCCCTGTCGAGCACCTGCGTGGAGATGTCGGTCGCCACGATCTCGAACGACCAGCGCCCGTCGCCCCCCAGGTGATGCAGGAGCGTCATCGCCAGCGAGTAGGGCTCCTTGCCCGTGGAGCAGGCCGCGCTCCAGGCCCGCACCCGCGGCGCCCGTTTCCCCATGGCGACCATCGCCTGCCACTCCGGGAACACGTGCCGCACCAGGAACTCGAAGTGCTTCGGCTCCCGGAAGAAGTGCGTCTCGTTGGTGGTGATGCAATCGACGACCCGGATTCGCTCCGCCGGGTCCTCCTTCACCAGCCCGTAGTAGTGCCCGAACGTCGCGCACTGCGTCGCCCTCAGCCGCCCCGTCAGGCGCGCCACGAGCAGCGCCTTCTTCGCGGGCGACAGGTAGATCCCCGTCTCCCGCTGGATGAGCGCCTGGAACAGCGCGAACTCGGCGTCGCTGATGTCGTTCATGTCCCTTCGTGACGTGGCATCACCGCGGCGTTGCGTGCGGCGCCCTGGGCCGTGCGGGCGTGGCTTCGCGCCCTTCCTCAGGCCCACCCCCCGGCGGCAGCCCCCGCGCGTGCTCCTCCCCGAATGCGGCGCCGAGCGCCCCGTGGAGCTCGCTGCCATGGCCGAGCAGCGCGTCCACGTCGAGGATGGGAAAGAACGACGTCGCCAGTTTCCCGAGGCCGATCACCGCGTTCCCCTGGATGCGCATCCCCAGCGCGGGCGGCTGCTCGATGTCGCCCGGCGAGAGCTCCACCACCTGCCCCACGCTCTCCGCCACCACCCCCACCCCGGTGAGGTGCCCGTCGAGGATCACCTCCACCACCACCACGCAGGTGTTCTTCGACACGGGGTGCTCCCCGAGCCCCAGCTTGATCCCGAGATCGAGGATGGGCACCACCGTCCCGCGCAGGTTGATCACGCCCCGCAGCGCCGCCGCCGCGCCCGGGATCCGGGTCGGCGTCCGGTAGGCGACGATCTCCCGGATGCGCAGGATGTTGATCGCCAGCTCCTCCCCCCCGACGAAGAAGGTGAGGAACTGCTCGATCGTGTGCCCCTGTTTCATGGCGCGCCCTTCCACGTGACCTCTCTCATGTTCTCCCCGTGGGCGGGACCGACATCCGCGGGCGCCGCGCCACGCCATGTGGGAGCTCGCGCGCCTCATGTGCCCCGAGAGCCCCGTGCGCCCCGTGCGCCCCGAGCGCGCCGGAATTCCCGTGCGGCCCGAGCCCCCCGTGCGCCCCCTCCTGAAGCGCCAGCCTGCACACGCCCCCCACGTCGAGGATGAGCGCCACCTCGCCGTCCTCCAGGATGGTGGAGCCGGACAGCCCGGGGAGCCCCTGCAGCAGCGGCCCGAGCGGCTTGATCACCATCTGGCTCTTCCCCTCCAGCTCGTCGACCACCAGGCCCACCTGCTTGCCCTCGTGCTCGACGACCACCACGCTCTCCCGCACCGGCGCCGCCCCTCCCACCCGCAGGAGCGCGCGCAGCCGCAGGTACGGCAGCGGGCGGCCGCGCAGGTTGATCACCCCCCGCCGCTCGCAGTTCTCCCGCTCCCGCTCGGGCAGATCGATGCACTCCTGGATGGCGTCGAGCGGCAGCACGTACCGCTCCGTGCCGACCCCCACCGTGAACCCCTCGATGATCGCCAGCGTCAGCGGCAGCCGCAGGGTGATGGTGCACCCCTCGCGCGCGCGGCTCTCGATGCTCACCGACCCCCGCACCGCCTCCACGTTCCGGCGCACCACGTCCATGCCCACCCCGCGCCCAGCGCTGGTGGTGATGGCCTGCGCCGTCGAGAACCCGGGGTGGAACACGCACTGGAACAGCTCCTCGTCCGGCGGCTCCGCCCCCTCGCCCACGAGCCCCAGCGCCCGCGCCTGCTCCAGGATCTTCCCCCGGTCGAGCCCCGCGCCGTCGTCCGCCACCTCCACCACGATCGCCCCGTGCGCGTGCCGCGCCCGCAGCACGATGCGCCCGCACGGGTCCTTCCCCGCCGCGACCCGCGCGGCCGGCGGCTCGATCCCGTGCCCGATGGCGTTGCCGATCATGTGCGTGAGCGGATCGCGGATCTGCTCGACGATGCGCGTGTCGACCTCCACCTCCTGCCCCTCGATCTTCAGCCTGGCGATCTTGCCCGCCTTGCCCGCGAGGTCGCGCACCGCCCGCGTGTAGCCCCGGAAGGTGTGCCCGATCGGCACCATCCGCGCCTGCATGATGGTGCTCCGCAGCTCCGTGAAGAGACGATCCGTCTCCTCCTGCGACTGCGCCATCTCGCTCCGGCCTGGCGCCCCCTCGCGCGCCATCTCGAGCGTCCCCTCACGCGTCCCCTCGCGCCCCTCCTCGCTCGCGAGCGCCCTGCCCATCCGGTTCCGGGCCACGATGATCTCGCCCACCAGGCCGAGCATCCGATCGAGCTTCTCCACGTCCACCCGCAGCGTCCGCGCCTGCCCTCCGGGCCGGTACGTCGGCGCCACCCCCTGCTGCCGCGCCTCTGCCTCTGGCAGGTCGAGCGCGCCGCCCCCGAGCATGGCGGCGAGCTGGTCGAGCAGCGCCTTCCCCTCCTCCGACACCACGTCGCCGCCGCTCGGCGCGGCCGGCACCATCCGGCGCAGCTCGTCGATGCAGCGGAGCAGCACGGTCACCAGCTCGCGTCCCACGAAGAGCGCGTGGCTGCGCAGCCGATCGAGCACGTTCTCCATGGCGTGCGCGAACGCCGTGACCCGCTCGAACCCGAGCGACGAGGCGTCCCCCTTCAGCGAGTGCACCCGGCGGAAGAGCGTCCCCAGCGCCTCCTCGTCGTCCGGGTAGGACTCCAGGCGGATCAGGGCCTCTTCCAGATCGAGGAAGCTCTCCTCGGCCTCCGCGAGAAAGACGCGGAGGATCGCCTCGTGCCCGACGTCCATCAAGGTGCGTCACCAGTGTACCAGGCGGCCCTGGCATGTCGCCGTGCATCCGTGGGCATAAAAGCCGTGAGATCGTCACCGAGAACACGCCACTGGCGCTCGTCGAGGGCGCGCGCCCGATGGCTGCGATGGGCAGTCGCCCCCCATGCCGCATCGCGGCGGAAAGGCAGGCTGGCGTGCGTCGGCGGCATTCCTTGCACCTCCATCGTGCTGGGGCGCTTGTGGCGTCGGCGCGCGCCAGCTAGAACGCTCGTGCCATGATGCGAGGCGCACTCAGCGACATCACGAAGGCCGTAGGTCACACCCCCATCGTCAAGCTGAACAAGCTCACCGAGGGCCTGGACAGTGAGATCTACGTCAAGTGCGAGTACCTGAACCCTGGCGGCAGCCACAAGGATCGGGTCGCGCTCAACATGATCCGTGACGCGGAGACGGCGGGCCTCAAGCCTGGCGGCACCATCGTCGAGGCCACCAGCGGCAACACCGGCGCTGCCCTGGCGATGATCGCCGCGGTGAAGGGCTACAAGTGCGTCTTCGTGATGCCGGACAAGATGTCGCAGGAGAAGATCTCCAGCCTGCGCGCCTTCGGTGCCCGCGTCGTCGTGTGCCCCACCGCGGTCGAGCCCGACGATCCACGCAGCTACTACCAGGTGGCGAAGCGCATCGCGGAGGAGACCCCGAACTGCTTCTACGCGAACCAGTACCACAACCCCTCGAACCCCGGCGCCCACTTCACCTCCACCGGCCCCGAGATCTGGGATCAGTGCGGCCACGAGCTCGACGTCTTCGTCGCCGGCATGGGCACGGGCGGCACCATCAGCGGCACCGGCAAGTTCCTCAAGCAGAAGAAGCCTGACATCCGCCTCGTCGGCGTCGATCCGGTGGGCTCGCTCTACTACGACTACGTGAAGACCCAGCGCATCACCAAGCCCTTCTCCTACAAGGTCGAGGGCATCGGTGAGGACTTCTTCCCGAGCACCATGAACCTCTCCATCCTCGACGACATCATCCGCGTCGACGACAAGGAGTGCTTCCTGACCACGCGCGACCTGGTGCGCCTCGAAGGCCTCTTCGTGGGCGGCTCGGGCGGCGCCGCGGTGGCCGGCGCCGTGAAGTACGCCCGCCAGAGCGGCCGGAAGGAGCGCATCCTGGTGCTCCTCCCCGACAGCGCCTCCAAGTACATCTCCAAGATCTTCAACGACGACTGGATGCGCGAGAACGGCTTCCTCGAAGAGGAGAAGGGCCTCGGCACCGTGCGCGACCTGCTCGGCAACCGCCCCGCGAGCGCCGTGGTCACCGTGAGCGGCTCGGCCAAGGTGCGCGACGTCATCGACCTGATGAAGTCCCACAGCATCAGCCAGGTCCCCGTCCTCGACGCCGGCAAGCTGCGCGGCATGGTCCACGAGGTCGACCTCCTCCGCCACCTCGTCGACGGCCGGCGCACCCTCGACTCCAAGATCGGCGAGCTGGTCGAGAGCGACTACGCCACCGTCACCCCCTCGACCCGCGTCGAGCTGCTCAAGGGCGTCCTCAGCGACGCCAAGATCGCCATCGTCATGGACAAGGACACCGTGATCGGCGTCGTCAGCAAGATCGACCTCATCGACTACCTGGCCCGCCGCGCCGCTCCTGTCGCCTGAGGCCTGTCGCCTGACGCGCTCCACCGCCGCCTCGCCGCTGCTGCCCGCCGCTGCCTGCCGCTGCCCCACCAGTTCCCCCCATGCCCGTGACACCCGACGAAGTGCAGCGCGTGCTGCACGACCACCTGGTCAACGAGATCCTGCTGCGCCGGACCCCGCTCGGTCCTGACGAGGACCTCTTCGAGGCCGGCCTCGACTCGATGGCCCTCACCCGGGTCCTCGTGTTCGTGGAGGACCGCTTCGGCATCCGCATCCCCGACGAAGACGTGGTCGTCGACGAGCTGTCCACGCTCGCGCGCATGGCCCGCTTCGTCACCGCCCAGGCCACCCCAGGCCGAACCTGAGGGTGACGCCCGCGCAAGCCCCCGCCGGCTCCCGCCTCCGCCTGGAGTCGCTCGCCGCGCGCGGGGACGCGGAGGCGCTCGTCTCCCGCAGCGACGCGCTGAGCTACGCAGCTCTCGCGCAGCGGGCCGGGGCAGTGGCTGAAGCCCTCACGCGCGCGGGCGTACGCGCCGGAGCCCCGGTGGCGCTCCTCTCGGCGGGACGCGGCTTCGACGAGGCCGTCGCGCTCGCGGGCATCCTCGGCAGCGGCCGCGTGGTGGTGCCGCTCGACGCAGGAGCGCCCGCTGCACGGCTCTCGACCCTGGTGGCCGCACGCGGTTGCCGGGCCCTGGTGCACGACGCCGCCGCCGAGGCCCTGGTCGCGGCCCTGATCGCTGCGTCCCCTCGCGCCACGGACGCGGTGCCGAACGACGCCGCGCCCAGCCCTCCCAGCGTCCTCGCGCGCGTGACCCTCGACGCCACGGGCGAGGTGCTTGCCGTGCAGGCCCTCGACGCCACCGCGCCTGACCCCGATGTCCCCGCACGCAGCACCGACGCGGCCCTCTCGCCGCTCTCGCCGCTCTCGCCGCTGAGCGAACCCCTCGCCTGCATCCTCCACACCTCGGGCAGCACCGGCACCCCCAAGCCCATCCCCATCACCTGGGCCGGCCTCGACGCCTTCACCGCCTGGGCCGTCGCCCTCACCGCCCTCGCCCCCGGTGACCGCGTGCTGCGCGTCGCCGAGCTGGTCTTCGACCTCGCCTGGTTCGACCACCTCGCCACCTTCCGCGCCGGCGCCACCCTGGTCACCCTGGCGCGCCGCGACCTCGCGGCAGGCAGGTCCCTCCGCGACGCCCTGGCCACCCTGAAGCCCACCGTCATCTACGGCGTCCCCTCCCTGTTCATGAAGCTCGTCGCCGCCCTCCCCCCCGGCGCCCTGCTCGACCCCTCCCTCCGCGTCATCCTCTTCGCCGGCGAGGTCTTCCCCCCCCGCGAGCTGCGCGCCCTCGCCGAGCGCGCCCCCACCGCCGCCCTCTACAACCTCTACGGCCCCACCGAGACCAACGTCTGCACCTTCCACGCCGTCGACCGCGCCACGCTTTCCGCCGAGCGCGAGGTCCCGATCGGCATCCCCTGCCCTTACGCCGCGTGCACCCTCCTCGCCGACGACGGCAGCGGCCGCCTCATCGAGGGCCCCGGCACCGGAGAGCTGGTCGTCTCCGGCCCCACCACCATCGGCGGCGGCCCTTACCCCACGCGCGACCGCGTCGAGCGCGGCGCCGACGGCCTGCTCTACTTCCGCGGCCGCCTCGACCGCATGGTGAAGATCCGCGGCTACCGCGTCGAGCCCGGCGAAGTGGAAGCAGCCCTCACCGAGCACCCCGCCGTGCGCCAGGCCGCCGTGGTGCCCGTGGAAGACCCGCGCCTCGGCCGCGTGCTGCGTGGCTGCGTGGCGATAGAAGCCCCCGCGAAACAAGAGCCCTCGGCGACCACGATCGACGGCCAGGTTCTCCGCCGCCACCTCGCCGAGCGATTGCCACCCTATATGGTCCCCGAGCGCATCGATATCGTCCACGACCTCCCCCGAACGGTCACCGGGAAGATCGACTACCGCGCAATCGCAGGCGCATGACCTGCTGGCGCTGATGCGCTGACGCCCCCCGATTCCCCTTGGAACCCTGCCTCGTTTTGCTATCGCTCTTCCTGTGGACTTCGGCTGGAGCGCAGCGCAGCGAGAGCTCTCCGAGCGGATGCGCGCCCTCGGCGCCGAGGCCGACGCGGCCCCTGCCGACCAGCGCATGACCGTGCTCGCGCGCGGCGGCGCCCTCGGCCTCGCCATCTCCCCCGACCATGGCGGCGGCGGCTTCGACCTCGTGACCACCGCGTTCGCCTACGAGGCCCTCGGCGCCGGCCTCCGCGACGCCGGCGTCCTCCTCGCTGCCGGCGCGCACCTCTTCGGCGTGGCCCTCACCCTGGCCAGGCTGGGCAGCCCCGCCCAGCAGACCACCTGGCTCCCGCGCCTCGCCACCGGCGAGATCGTCGCCACCATCGCCGCCACCGAGGCCGACGCCGGCTCCGACATCGCTGCCGTCGAGGCCCGCGCCCACCGCATCGACCACGGCTTCCGCCTCACCGGCGAGAAGCGCTACGTCACCTGGGCCGACCGCGCCGGCCTCTTTCTCACCCTCGCCCGCGACCACGCCGGAGAGCGCGGCCTCACCACCCTCCTCGTCCCCCCCGGCCCTGGCGTCGTCGTCGGCGCCCTCCTCCCCACCTCCGGCCTCCGCACCGCGCGCCTCGCCCCTGTCCGCTTCGCCTGCGAGGTCGCCCCCGAGGCCCTCCTCGGCCGCGAGGGCGCCGGCCTCCCCGTCTTCCAGGTCGCCATGACCTTCGAGCGCGCCCTCATCCTCGCCTTCCGCCTCGGCGCCCTGGACCGCGCCCTCCACGACGCCGTCCGCTTCGCCCGCGACCGCCGCCCTGGCGGCACCCCCCTCGCCCGCCACGACGCCGTCGCCCACCGCCTCGCCCGCATGAAGCAGCGCCTCGAAACCTCCCGCCTCCTCGTCTACCGCGCCGCCTGGGAGCTCGACCAGGGCCACCGCGCCCACGCCGAGGCCGCCCTCGCCAAGTGGCACCTCGCCGAGTCCGCCCTCGCCTCCGCCCTCGACGCCATGACCCTGCGCGGCGGCGCCGGCTACCTCGACGAAGCCGGCCACCCCGGCGACATCGACGACGCCCTCGGCGCCACCATCCACTCCGGCACCTCCGACGTGCTCGCCACCATCGTCGCCCGCTGGCTGGGGATTTGATTCCGTGCCGCGATCCGCGTGACCCTCGCCTGGCTCACGCGTGAGGGCTGGATCGACTCTCCGCCCCCGTGGCACTGCCCCGCCGCTTCGCTCCCCCGGCGCCGCTCAGCCCCGCGCCCTGCCCAGCAGGAACGCCGCCAGCGCCTCGGCCTTCGGCACCAGCGACGCCACCTCGATCAGCTCGTCGCGCGTGTGGAACCCCGACCCCCGCGGCCCCATCGCATCGATGCTCGGGATCCCGATCTCCGCCGTCGTGCTCGCGTCTGACCCGCCTCCCACCAGCGCCGCCTCCCCGTGCCCCAGCCCTGCGGCCTTCGCGTGCCCCGCGTACTCCTGGAACAGCGCCACGTTCGCGTCGGTGCGCTCCAGCGGCGCGCGTGCCACGCCCCCGAGCACCTCCACCGTCGTCCCCGGGACCTCCTCCGCCGCGGCCCGCGCCGCCTCCTCGAAGGACTTCACCATCGCGATCCCGTCCGCGATGCGGATGTAGCGGAAGTCCACCTGCGCCTCCGCGTCCTCCGGCACCGTGTTCTTGCTCGTCCCCCCGCTCACCTTGCCCACGTTCACGGTCACCCCGCGGTCGTAGTCCGTGAGCCGCTGCGCCTTGTCCACGAAGCGCGCCAGCGCCCAGATCGCGTTCGCCCCGTCCTTGTGGTTGTTGCCCGCGTGCGCCGCCTTCCCGTGCGCCACCACCCGCACCGCCCCTGTCCCCTTGCGCGACGTGATGATCAGGTCCGCCTTGCGGCCCGACTCGAACGCCAGCGCGCACGCCGCCCCGGAGAGCGCCTGCTGCAGGAGCGCCCGCCCCTCCGGCGACCCCACCTCCTCGTCGGACACGATCCCGAGCCGCACCGGCACCCGCGGCAGCGCCCCGATCGCCGAAAGCGCCCGCAGCGCCTCGATCATCACCACCAGCCCGCCCTTCATGTCCAGCACACCTGGACCGCGCGCCAGCTCCCCGTCGCGCCGGAACCCCTCGAAGGTCCCTGGCGGGAACACCGTGTCCAGGTGCCCCACCAGCGCCACGAACCCGCCCTCGGCGCCCCGCGCCGCCTCGCTCTCCGCGAACCAGTGTGACGCGTAGCGTTGACTGGGGACCGACCAGGTACGCATCCCCGGGATGGCGTTGATCTCCGCGGCAAGCAGCTCCCCGACGGCGTTGCCGCCCTCGATGTTGTCCGTGAACGAGTTCACCTGGACGAGCCGCTCGATCAACCCGAGCATCGCCTCCGTCCGCCCCGACAGCGCCTCGCGCAAGCGTTCCAGCACGGCGCCAGCATCGCACGCCGCACCCCTCTGCGACCAGATCCGACCCCCCTCCCGCCGCGCTGGCCGTGGTGCTACGCCCTGCACCATGAAGCGCTTCAAGGCGTCCATCATCGGCGGCAGCGGATACGGCGCAGCCGAGCTCATTCGTCGCATCCTCATCCACCCGGAGGTCGAACTCGTTCGCGTCTCCTCCATCGACTACATCGGCGAGCCCCTCTCCGCGGTGCACCCGCACCTCGAAGGCCGCACCGATCTCCGCTTCGAGAAGCTCGAACCCGAGGACGCCGCCGCCGGCTGCGACGTCGTGCTGCTCGGCCTCCCCCACAAGGTCGCGGCCAACGTCGTCCCCCGCCTGCTGGAGAAGACCCAGGCCAAGATCGTCGACCTCTCCGGCGACTTCCGCCTCCGCGACCTCGCCGC
The DNA here is from genome assembly GCF_000601485.1 of Chondromyces apiculatus DSM 436. Taxonomy (GTDB): domain Bacteria; phylum Myxococcota_A; class Polyangia; order Polyangiales; family Polyangiaceae; genus Chondromyces; species Chondromyces apiculatus. Next base: position 58,606 of record NZ_ASRX01000059.1, on the reverse strand, counting down.
CTACGAGCAGTACTACGGCGGCAAGCACCCCGCCCCCGACCTCCTCAAGGGCGCCGCCGTCTACGGCCTCCCCGAGCTGAACCGCGACGCCATCCGCAGCGCGCGCCTCGTCGCCTCCCCGGGCTGCTTCGCCACCACCATCATCCTCGGCCTCCTCCCCCTCGCCAAAGCGGGCCTCCTCGAAGGCGCCGTGGAGACCGTGGGCATCACCGGCTCCAGCGGCAGCGGCATCACCCCCACCGCCACCACCCATCACCCCGTGCGCGCCCAGAACCTCCGCACCTACAAGCCCCTCTCGCACCAGCACATGCCGGAGATCAGCGAGACCTTGACCGCGGCCGGCGCGAAGTCCTTCGGCATCCACTTCGTCCCCGTGAGCGCCCCGCTCACCCGCGGCATCTTCTCCACCTCCTTCGCCAGGGTCGACGCCTCCGTCACCCCCGAGCGCCTCGCCGAGGCGTACGCCGCAGCCTTCGAAGGCGAGCGCTTCGTGCGCCGCCCGAAGAAGCGCCTCCCGGAGGTCGCCGCCGTGAGCGGCTCGAACTACGCCGAGGTCGGCTTCGAGCTGGGCCCCGTCGAGGAAGGCCACCGCACCGTCGCCTGCTTCTCCGCCATCGACAACCTGATCAAGGGCGGCGCTGGTCAGGGCATCCAGTCCATGAACCTCGTCCTCGGCCTCGACGAGGGCCTCACCCTCGAAGACCCTGGAGGTTACCCGTGAGCGGCACCATGGTCTCCGAGGAGCCCGGCTTCGAGGGCACCCTCGTCGTCAAGCTCGGCGGCGAGGTGGTGGGCGGCGAGGCGCTCGCCGTCATCGCCGCGGATCTCGCTGCCCTGAGCTGTGCCGGCGCCCGCATCGTCGTCGTCCACGGCGGCGGCCCCCAGGCCACCAAGCTCCAGGAGCGCCTCGGCATCCCGGTGCAGAAGGTCGCCGGCCGCCGCGTCACCGACGCCGAGACCCTCGACATCATGAAGATGGTCGTCGCCGGCAAGCTCAACGTCGAGCTGTGCGCGGCCCTCGTCGCCGCCGGCGCCAAGCCCGTGGGCCTGCACGGCGCGAGCGGCCCGGTGATCCGCGCCGCGAAGCGCCCCCCCAAGGTCTACGCCGGCGCCGGCCCCGACCCTGTCGACCTTGGCCACGTCGGCGACGTGACCGGCGTCGACCACGACCTCCTGAACCTCCTGATGCGCAACGCCTACCTCCCCGTCGTCGCCTGCATCGGCGCCGGCCACGAGGGCGACGTCTACAACATCAACGCCGACACCGTCGCCAACCGCCTCGCCGTCGAGCTGGGCGCCGAGAGCCTCCTCCTCGTGAGCGACGTCCCCGGCGTGCTGCAAGACGTGAACGACCCCGCCTCCCGCATCGGCCGCCTCACCGCCGCCGAGGGCCAGTCCCTCATCGAGAGCGGCGTGATCAGCAAGGGCATGATCGTGAAGATCGAAGAGTCCTTCGCCGCCCTGCGCGAAGGCGTGCAGCGCATCCACATCCTCGGCCACCTCAAGCCCGGCGACCTGTCGCGCGAGGCGCGAGAGCCAGGCTCGGTGGGGACCGTGCTGCTGCCGTGAGGGGCGGATCCCGCCGTGCCGGTCGCGGTCATCACCGGAGAGTAGTGTCAGCCAGCAAAGGTGCGACCTTCAACTGGGCACCGTCTGATGCGGAACTACGTTACTTGCCGCATTACGTTCAGCATGAAGGTCGCGCCAGCCCTGCCTGGATCCTCGACTACTGGCGTTCGGCATTGCCGGCCGACGCATATTCGATCAATTCCCTCGCCGCACAGAACCCACGAGCCTTCCTCTCAGGATCGCTCGAAGGCATCCAGCGCAATGGCGCAGTCACCGAGCAGATCTGCTCCTTGGATTATCTGCGCGGTAGCGACGACCCACGTGACTGTCGTGACGGAGATGTTCTCTACGAGACCATGCGCACCATCGTGAAAACCAGCCTTCTCGACGGGGAGCTGAGTCACGTCAACCGACGCTCCTTCATGCCCATGTTCCGCCAGAGCGGTCAGGTCGTCCCGCTCTCCAACCTGAGCAGTGGCAACGCCTACCTCGTCCAGCATCTGATGTCGCTGCTCGGCAAGATGTACGCGGTGCACGTCCTGCGCGAGACGGACGCCTCCGAGATCTGCAAGACGCCCGGGCCTTCTCCTCATCGACGAGGCCGAGAACCACCTCCACCTGCGCTGGCAGAAGCGCTTCCTCGGGGACGTGCTGCGCATCTTCCCGAACCTCCAGATCATCGCCACCACGCACTCCCCCTTCATCGTGGGCGCGGTGCCCGGGGCGAAGGTGTTCGTGTGCCGCTACGACCGTGAGCGGAAGACCTGCGTCGTCGCCGACGAGACGGCCGAGTACGCGAACAAGCCCGTGGAGGAGATCCTCCTCTCGCCCGCCTTCGACGGGACGCAGCCTTTCGGCGAGGAGATCTCGCAGCTCATCGAGCAGCGCAAGGCGGCCATCGACGCTGGCGACACCAGCGCCCGCGCCCGCATCGAGGCCGAACTGCTGGAGAAGAACCCCGAGTACTTTTCCTACCTCAACATCGAGGCGCGACTCCGTGCGCTCCGGGGTGAGGTCTCATGATTCCGGTCCGCCGTCTCGAAGAGCCGGAGGTGCTCCAAAAGCTCGGGCAGAGGTGGCTCAAGGCATTCCTGAAGAAGCGCGAGTCCAACCCGAAAGAAAAGCCCCCGCCCAACACGTACAACCACGAGGAGATCGTCAGCACACCAAAAGCGATGAGCCACCACTACCTGTCATGCTCCGAGTGCAACGGCGTCAAGAAACCTAATCGTTCGATCCCCGTCTCTGACTGCGTGGACCCGTGCGACACGTCAGTTAACTCTTCGGAGCATCTCACGTTCGAGGCTGATCTTATCCGTGCTCGTGGTGGCTCCCCGAAGGGACGATCCACCATCATGAAATACATTCTCGACCGCCCTGAACTCGACGGCAGGCGCAGTAGGCAGCTCAGGCTGATGGTTGAGACGATCATGACCATCCAGCAGAAGATGATCGACGAAGGTCGCAAGAGCATGACCGAGCAAGAACTGGAAATGCTTCACGCCTTCGCGCAGCCCGAGTGGCCGTTCTCGCTCATGCTCTCGGTGTACCTGGAACGCCACAGACACCTGCTCGAGGGTCCCCGCCCGGCGAGCGCTACGACGTAGGAGTGCGGGTCACGTAGGTGCTGCGTGATGCCACGAGCAAGAGACGTGGTCGCGGGTTGGACGGGTTGAACATGCAACGGAGTCCAGGGAAAAACGAGCGAGACCGGCCACGTATGCGGATCTCGAAGCGATCCCAGATCATCTGCTCGCGGAGATCATCCGCGGCGTCCTCTACACGTTCCCTCGTCCCGCGAGTCCGCATACGAACGCAGCGTCGGTCCTGATCATGGACATCGGCACGCCGTTCAGCCGAGGCCGTGGCGGACCTGGCGGCTGGCAGATCCTTCATGAACCCGAACTGCACCTCGGGGAGGACGTGGTGGTCCCGGATCTCGCCGGCTGGCGCCGTGAACGCATGCCGGAGGTACCCGTCGTCCCCTATTTCACGCTGCCGCCGGACTGGGTCTGCGAGGTCCTCTCGCCATCGACGGCGACGCATGACAGGTTCCGGAAGATGCCCGTCTACGCCAGGGCCGGCGTGACCTGGCTCTGGTTCATCGACCCTGGGGCGCAGTCTCTGGAAGGGTTTCACCTCGGCGCGCGCAAGCTCTGGGAGCTGGAGCAGATGTTCTCCAGCGACGATGCCATGGTGCGCGCCGCGCCGTTCGAGGCCGTCGAACTGGAGCTGTCGGCGCTCTGGACATCTCGTCCGCACGGCAGCGCGCCCGAGAGCCCCTGAACGCCAGCGCCCCTCTCCGGCCCGGGGAAGACGGCGGCACCTTGCCAGGTTAAGTTTCCCGGCGTCATGTCTGTCCGCCAGCGCGACTACATCCTCCGCATGATCGACCGGCTCGCCCAGTCGATTGGCCGCGTCATCTTCGCGCGCAAGGCGGGGAAGCACGAGGAGGCGGCGATGCTCCTCAAGGAGACTGCCGACGGCGTCTTCGGACCCATGCGCTCCATGCTCGACAAACTCGACGCCACGAGCGCCGCGATGCTCCTCGGCTCCGTCGAGAAGGTGACCGCGTACGCGCTGATCCTCTCCGAGGACGCCCTCAACCGCGAGGCCGTGCGCGACCCCCGTGCCGCCGCGGGTCACCTCCGCGCCCTGGAGGTGTACCTCGAAGCTGCGCGGCTCACGGCCGACCTCCCGCCCAGCGTCCTCGGGGCCATCGCTGCCCTGCGCGACAGGGTCGACCTCCCGCGCCTCCCGCTCGCCTACCGCAACACGCTGGCGGGGCTCCCTCTGCCTCCGGCGCCCGACGCTCCGCCGACCGACTCCTGAGCCGCCCAGACCGCCGCTGGGAAGCACCCTCCGGCCGCCCACATCTCTCCCTTCACCGCAGGAGCGCCCCTGCCGGCCCCCGTGGTCCGCCCTCCTGCTCCGGGAGAGCGCCCTCCGGCCGCCCACCGCCGTCCTTCTCCCCTCACCATCCCCGGTCCTCCCCGCCTTTTCCCCGGCTCCCGGCCCGCCACCCCCCGCTCGCCGACCTCTCTCCGCCTGCGCTGGGCTGGAACAACACCCGTCGGTCGCCTACTGGCGTTGTCCCGGGCTGGAACAACCTTGGTCGGCCTCCGCCCCCCGGCGCTGTTCCCGGGAACAACCTTGGTCGGCCTCCCGCTTACCAAGGCTGTTCCCAGGAACAACCTTGGTAAGTCGCTCACCGGCGTTGTTCCGGGCTGGAACAACCTTGGTAAGCCTCCGACTTACCAAGGCTGTTCCCAGGAACAACCTTGGTCGGCCTCCGACTTACCAAGGCTGTTCCCGGGAACAAGACCGGTCGGCCTCCGACTTACCAAGGTTGTTCCCAGGAACAAGACCGGTCGGTCTCCGACCCAGGCGCTCCCGTTCCGGAACAAGACCGGTCGGTCTCCGACCCAGGCGCTCCCGTTCCGGAACAAGACCGGTTGGCCGCCGACGGACCTTGTTCCACGGCCGCAGCGACCTCGTGGACCTCCGCGGCGGGCGTGACCGTTGCCGGTCGGGGGGTTGCCGGGCGCCATCACGCGGGCTCCGCGGCGCCTCCTCGCCCCTGCAGCAGCCCCTCCCGTACACCGCCCGAGCCCGTTCATTGCGGCCGGAGGGGCGACCGGAGGGGGCACCCGAGCATCCCATCCTGGGGCGTGGACGGAGCGGGCCTGTACGTCACGGGGCTAGCGGCCGGATCATGCCGTCGAGCCGGTATGGACAAGATCAACGAGTGGCTCGCCTATGCGAGCGCCCACCGCACGCAGATCGCCCTCGGCGCGGGGATCTTCGTGGGCTCGATCCTGCTGTCGCTGGGGGTCGTGACGCTGGTGCTGGTGAAGCTGCCGGCCGATTACCTGGAGTCGGAGGAGGAGCCCTTCATGGCGGGGCGCCCGGCCGGCGTGCAGATCCTCGCGCGCGTCGGCAGGAACCTGCTCGGCCTGGCCCTGGTGGCGCTCGGCGTCGTGCTGTCGCTGCCGGGGATACCGGGGCAGGGCATCCTGACCATCCTCATCGGGATCATGTTCCTCGACATCATCCCCGGGAAGCGGAAGCTCGAACGGAAGATCCTCGGGCAGAAGAAGGTGCTCGCCAGCGTCAACAAGCTGCGGGCGCGCTTTCACAAGCCTCCGCTCGAAGCGAAGGATGACTGACGCGCAGACCGGAAGCGCGTCGCGCGCGTCGGTCGCGTGCGACGGTCGCGTGCCCGTGCAGGCTCTCCGACAGGCACCCCGTGAGGTCTTCTGGAGTGCGTCGTGCGCTCGCCTCCCCGGGTAGGACGCGCGCTCCGTGGCTTTCGCATGGTCACGGCGGGTGGCGCCTGGAGATGTGCCACTGCGTGTCGGAGCGACAACGGCTCATGTGTTCCTGTTTACACCGGCGTCGAGATCGTCTTCTTCTGAGGCCGGGTGGGTCCCTGCCATGGAGGTACGACAATGAAGCATCAACGAATGCGCCAGGTGGCTCTCCTGACAGCAACACTGTCGGCGGGTAGCCCGCTCACAAGCGCTTGCACGTACGGTTCTCCGCCGGGCGGCTTCGGTACATCCACCTCGGGTTCGGGGGGCGCGGGTGGCGCAGGTGGCGCAGGTGGCGCAGGCGTCGGTGGTGCAGGGGGTGCAGGCGTCGGCGGCGCAGGGGGCGAAGGGGGCGCAGGCGTCGGTGGCGCAGGTGGCGCAGGTGTTGGCGGCGCAGGTGGCGCAGGTGTTGGCGGCGCAGGTGGTGAAGGGGGCGCAGGTGTTGGTGGCGCAGGCGTCGGTGGCGCAGGCGTCGGTGGCGCGGGTGGCGCAGGGGGCGCAGGCGTTGGCGGTGCAGGGGGCGCAGGCGTTGGCGGTGCAGGGGGCGCAGGCGTCGGTGGCGCAGGTGGCGCAGGTGTCGGCGGCGCAGGGGGCGCAGGTGTCGGCGGTGCAGGCGTTGGTGGCGCAGGCGTTGGTGGCGCAGGTGGCGCAGGTGTCGGCGGCGATGGCGTCGGCGGTGCAGGGGTCGGCGGTGCAGGGGTCGGCGGTGCAGGGGTCGGCGGTGCGGGAGGCACGGGTGGGGACGGAGGCGGAGGTGGCTCTCCGGGAGGGATCACCATCACGCCGTCCGCGACCTGGAAGAACGACCTCGAGGTTCCCTACGACGCCTTCTTCAACGAGTTCAGCGACGCGCAGCAGCCGCTGTGGGCGAAGTTCACGGTGCTCGCGCAGGATCCGACGAAGGTCTACTACCAGGACCCGTATGCCTATCCGTTCCATGCCGGGTTCGCGACGGAGCGGCTCGATCCGTTCATGGGCATGTCGCGGGAGGCGTACGACCAGGTCTCGCTTCACGCGCAGGGGCAGCAGGCGATCCTCGGGGTGGTGCTGGTCCCGCGCGACCCGGAGACCACGCTGGAGTACGGGATCCAGCTCGTGCGGCAGGATGCGTACGACCCGCAGACGGCGCTCTCCCTCCTCAACCTGGTGAAGAGCAGCATCGTGGAGCCCGCGGGGATGCAGGCGTTCTATTTCCCGACGGTCGAGCAGGAAGCTTCGGCGGTGGCGAACCGTGACTTCTTCGCGGCGAACGGGTTCCCGGTGAGCTGGCCGGATCGATGGGTGCCCGGCGATGGCTGCTACGCGAACGGCTGGGCGCTGGGGAGGGTGCGCTACGTGCCGACGGACATGATCGACGAGGCATACGCGCAGGGGCAGCTCCTGGCAGAGGACATCCTGCTCACGGAGGGGGTCCCGGCGGAGATCCCGCTCGTGGCGGGGGTCCTGTCGCTCACGCCGTCGACGCCGAGCTCTCACGTGGCGCTGCTGTCGACGTCGTTCGGGACGCCGTTCGCCTTCCTGGAGGGCGCGGAGATCGCGCAGCGCGCCATGGCGCTTGACGGGCAGGAGGCGGCGCTGCGGGTGCTGATGGATGACAACCACTTCTGCCAGGTGACGCTGGCCGGTACAGAAGGGGAGATCACGGCGGCGGACAGGCAGCAGCTCCTCGCGCTGAAGGAGCCAGTGGACCTCGGGATCCAGCCGAAGGAGGCGCTGGGGTCCTACGTCGGGTCCACCGACGACCTCGGGCCCGCGGACCTCGTGCACTTCGGCGGGAAGGCGGCGAACTACGGGCTCTTGCGGGACGCGATCCCGCAGAACTCGGACGTGGCGATCGCGCTGTCGTTCGACCTGTGGGACGACTTCCTGGACCAGGGGATGCCCGGAGGGAGCACGCTGCGGCAGGAGATCGAGGCCACGCTCGGGGGGTACACGTATCCGCCGGACCTGCAGGCGCTCTGGGCCGACCTCGCGGCGCTGCGGGCGCGGATCACCGAGGACACGGTGTTCACGCCGGCGCAGGAGCAGGCGGTGATCGCCGCGCTCGCGCCGTTCACGCCGACGCAGAAGATCCGGTTCCGCAGCTCGACGAACGTGGAGGACAGCGCGCTGTTCACGGGCGCCGGGCTGTATGACAGCTACAGCGGTTGCCTCGCCGACGACACCGACGCGGACGCGGCCGGGCCGAGCCTGTGCGACGCCGACGAGGCGGGCGAGAGGGGCGTGTTCCGGGCGCTCCGCAAGGTGTACGCGAGCTTCTACAACGACAACGCGTTCCTGGCGCGGCTGCGCCACGGGGTGAACGAGGCGGAGGTGGGGATGGGCGTCCTCGTCCACCACTCGTATCCCGACGCGCAGGAGATGGCGAACGGCGTCGCGACCCTGTCGCACGGGTTCCCTTCCCTGGTGCCCCTCCTCGAGATGGTGACGCAGGTCGGGGCGACGTCGGTCACCAACCCCGAGGGCGGGGCGCTGCCCGAGGCGGTGCGCGTGTACAACTTCGGCTCCCTGTACTTCCAGCGGCGCTCCTGGTCGTCGCTGCTGCCGCTCGGGGAGAACGTGATGCAGTGGTCAGGGGACTACGGGGCGCTCGCGGGTCTGCTCTGGCAGGTGCGGGACCGGTTCATGCAGGTGTACCCGGACAAGCCCTCGTTCCAGCTCGACGTCGAGTTCAAGAAGATGGCCCCCGGGGAGCTTCTGGTGAAGCAGGTGCGCGAGGTGGCGCAGGGCGACACGACGCCCAGCCTGACGCCGTACTTGCTCGACGATCCGAGGGAGCTGTGCACGGTGTCGGCGCAGGGCAGCGGGACCGTCTTCACGGCCCACCGCCTCAAGGCGAGGGCCACGCTGTCGACGAAGAGCACGTTCCTCACGCCCGCGGTCCTGGAGACCACGCTCTTCAAGGACGTGGACCTGAAGGTGGCGCCCGCGGGGTCGGTGGTGGCGCTCTCGGGGAGCCCGGCGGCGTGGCCAGGCGCCGCGCACACGGTCGCGCCGGAGAGCGCGACGGACACCTTCACTGTCGGCGCGGGCGCCGGGCTCACCACCTTCACGCTCACGGCGAGCGGGGTGAAGTCCCTCTTGCCGAGATCGCGGGGGCCGCTCGTGGCGCCCAGCGACCACGCCCTGCGGCTCAGCGCCACCTACGCGACGCCGAGGACGTCCTACGGGTGCGTGAGCTACGACGGCACCCCGTACAACGGCATCCCGTTCGATTGTGACGAGGTGGTCCACTACCAGGTCCCCGAGGAGAGCATCGCGCTCGCAGCCTGCCCGGGCAGCGGACCTCCGGATCCGGGGGCGACGCTGGTGGAGGACACGTGCGTGCTCCAGGGCGGGGTCACCATCGCGCCGTCGCTCTACTGGCCGCCCGGGGACTGGTCCAACGACAGGGCGCCGCTGCACCGGTGGCCGACGACCGAGATCACGGGCCTGACGAGCAGCCCGATCGTGCTGACGGGCCATTTCTCGCAGACCTACTGGCCTTCACGCCACAACGACCACGACGCCTACATCTTCGAGCCGCGGCTGGAGGAGGGCCTCGATCCGGCGCTGATCGCGGAGCTGGAAGCGCAGGGGATCCACGCGATCTACATGCAGGTGATCTACGCGCGACAGGACGTGTGGACCATCGATGCGGCGGGCGACTTCCACCACGTGCAGGGAGCCGTCGGGCAATCCTACTCGTGCCAGTGGCCGTGAGCAGCCGCCGGGGCCGGCGCTGTTCGTGAGCGTCGCCCGTTTCCTCGGTCGGTGTGCCGCCTCTGCGCTGCGTGCACCCGCGCAAGGCAGCGCCTCTGCGGCCACAGGGCAGCGTGGTATAGGACCTGTGTGCTGAACCGAGCTGGAAAAGGCCCTTGCGCGCGGTATCTGGCGACCGGGCGGCTCACGAAGGAGTGTGAGCGTGCGACTCCATAAACTCCGAGTCGAGAACTTCCGGCGCATCCAGAAGCGGGAGATTTCACTTCTAGGGCCTGACGGAAGTCCCCGCCCGCTCACCGTCATCGTGGGCCCGAACATGTCGGGCAAGACAACGCTGCTCGACGCGCTCCACCTCGCCTACGAGGCCATCGCGCATGCCAGGAACCCGCGCTGGAGGCCGGAGTTCCATCCGGACGATCCTACCCTTCGTCCCGATCCGAACCAGCCCATCGTCATCTCTGTCGAGTTCTCGCTCCATGAAGGGGAATACGAGGCTCTGAGCACCCTCGAGAGCGCGCTTGGCAGCTCGTTCGACGTCGCGCGTGCAGCGGTCTACTCGTTCGAGTTCTCCTGGCCTCCTCCCGCCACCTCCCACCACGGTGTCACCCGGAGCAACCCTCACCACGCGCAGCTTGCATTCCAGGGTCGCGCGCTGGCGAGCATGGCGTTGAAGCGCAAGGTGACCACGGAGAAGTGTCTCGACGACATCGGTGCCGTCGTTTATCTGGACCAGAATCGGTACGGCCGTTTGCTCGATGATGCGCCCAAGCTCGACATGAGCTCTGCGCTGAAAGAACGCGTGACTCCGAAGGACGTGCTCGGATGGTTCGTCCGCGCCTCGATCCTCGACGAGAAGTGGGAGCCGGAGACCCAGGGCGAGAGCCAGTGGCGCCGGGTCAAGAGGCTCTTTGCGGATCTGGCTGCGCCGGCGGCCATCGACGACATGAAGCCGTCTGATGACGGCTACGATCTCCGCCTGATTCGCGACGGTGGCTACTATTACTCGGGAGGCATGAGCAGCGGCGAGCGCCAGATTTTGCGGCTCGCAGCGAATCTCGTTTACGTGCGCGCCGTGAGATCGATCGTGCTCATCGACGAACTGGAGCTGAACCTGCATCCGCGATGGCAGCGGAGCCTTCTTCGTTTCTGCCAGACAGGTGGCGATGACGACAACCAGTTCATCATCACCACGCACTCGGAGACGATGCTCCGCTACGTCGACCCGAACGCAGTCATCATCCTCGAAGATCTCGACGGAGCATGAGTCAGTTCGACGACATCTCGCTCTTCTGCGAGGACGAGCCGAATGGTCCGACGATCCGGCTCCTGGCGATCGCTGTACAGTCGCTGCGACGGGAGGTGCGGATCGCCACCCTGGTAGAGCCGCTGCCTGCAGGTGGAAAGTCCGACGTCAAAGTGCGCGTTCGTCATGCTCGTGTGGACCAGAAGCATGTTCGTGCAGGCCAGAGGCGCGCATTTGGCATTCGCGATCGGGACTTTCTGAGCCGAAAGTTGCTCGATGTTCAGCGTGAGCGCGCACTCCTGACCGACGCGAAAGCTGCGGAAGCGTGGCCGCTCAGCAGGCATTGCATCGAGAGTTACTTGCTCGAACCCTCGTTCCTGGTGAGCGTCCTGGGGCAAGCTGAAGCGGAGTGGAACGAGATGCTCGAAGGACTTGCCGCGGAACGGCGCTGGCTAGACCTCGGGCGTGCCGTGCTCAACGACGCGCGCTGGCGAGCTTCCAACTCCAGGTGGCCCAAGCTGAGCAAACTCATCTCGACACGGGGCGAGGCGGTGGCCGCCATCTCCGCGCAATGTGCGGAAATGCTGAAGGACGCCACCGAAGCGCTCGACGAGAAGGCTGCCTTCAAGAAGTTTGACGAGCTGGATCAAGACTTCACGGTCGACGGTCCTCTGGCCACCCGCGTGGACGGTAAAGAATTGCTCAATGCGGTCGGTGCACGGCTCCGGGAAGAAGGCCGAGAGCCAAAAGGCGGCCTGGGTCCAGCGCTGCTCGCACACGCAGACCGTGACGGATGTCCGGCCTTGCTCGTAGGTGAGGTGAGGGAGTTGCTCCTCGGCATCCAGGGCGCGCTCGGGATCGTATAGCTCCCGGTGGAGGAGGCGTTCAGGGAGCGGCGCGCACCCAGGCGCGCTTGCCGTCGAACACCACGGCGAGGGCGTGGATGGGGCTCGCGCCGGCGTCGCCGCCGAGCAGGGCGGTGAGCATGCGGGACAGCTCGGTGGCGCCGCCGACCTGGGTCTTGATCCAGGACTCGACCAGGCCGGCGAGGGCGCCGAGGAGCTCGCGGTTCGGGACGCGGAGGCGTGCGCGCATGCGGCCGAGGTCGTTCACGAGGACCTCGGTGGCGGTGAGGTAGCCGGAGAAGAGCAAGAAGCTCCAGAGGGCGTCGGGGCTCGCGGCGAGGTCTGGGCCCAGCTCGCGGCGCGCACGTCCTTGAAGGTGAGGAACACGACCGGGTAGCGCTGGAAATGGGGGCGGGCGTGCTCGGAGCGGGCGATGGCGAGCCGTCGAAGAGGGGGGCGCGGGGCTCGGCGCTCTTCTCGAAGAAGTAGCGGAGCATGGAGAGGTTCAGGGTCTTGCCCATCCGGCGGGGGCGCGGGATGAGGAGCGCCTCGGCGCCGGCGCCGAGGATGTCGTCGATGAGGGCGCTCTTGTCGACGTAGATGCTGCCCGCCTCGCGCAGCTTGCGGAAATCAGAGACGCCGATGGCGAAGCGGGGCCGGGTTACGCGGCGCGCGGTGGGCCGCTCGGCGGCGGGTCGGAGGTGGCGCGGGGCGGCGTCTCGTCAGCAGGTGCAGGGTCGCTGGGCGCGGCTTCGGCGGGAGCAGCTTCGGCGGGAGCAGCTTCGGCGGGAGCAGCTTCGGCGGGCGCGGCTGGCTGCGGGGGCTTCGGGGCAGCGGCGGCTTCGCGGGCGGAGCGCCTGACGTGCCAGGTGTAGAGGGCGATGGTGAGGACCGCGGCGATGCCGGCGGAGACCCACTGGCGGGGCAGGCAGAGCAGCGTGGTCGCCACCAGGGACGAGCCGACGAGCGCTCTCCGTTCGGTGGCATCGAGCATCACGAGGTTGGTTTCCTGCTAGCCGCGTGGGCGGCCCGCTGCAACCGCGAGGGGCGTAGCGACCATCCAGGGTACGCAGCACCGCAGCATCTCCGGAGGGGGGTAGCGACCATCGGGAGCGTAGGGACCGCAGGTCCCTGCTTCAGGGTACGCAGTACCGCAGTACCGCAGTACCGCAGTACCAAGGAGGGCGAAGCTGGGGTACCACTCGGCGGGAGGACCGGGCGGTTGCTCGTGCCGGGCCGCGCGTAGCCATGAAAGCCCACACTGATAGTGCCGTCGTGACCGGGGATGAGCCCTCTCGTGCACCGGAGGGAGGGGGGGCTGCGGGCCTCTCGTTCTGGGGGCGCGTTCATGAGGTGCTCACGCCGATCTATGACCCGAAGGGGCTCCGGTACTCGTGGTGGGACCTCTTCCGGGATGCGTACTTCACGTTTGACAGGCGCACGCTCGGGTTCACGCGGATCTTGCTCGGCCTGTTTCTGATCGGGGACCTCTTCCGGCGCACCTGGGACTGGGTGGACATGTTCTCGGTGGAGGGCGTGCTCCCGAACCACGTGAACTTGTTCCGGAGGGGGGCGGACAACTTCACCATCTTCAACGCCTTCTCCACGAGCGGGGAGCTGTGGGTCCTCTGGGCGGTGATCCTGGCGACGTACGTGTGCCTGCTCGTGGGGTACAAGACGAAGCTTGCGCAGGTGCTCTCGCTGCTCTGGGTGGCGAGCATGAATGGGCGCGTCCTGCTCATCGAGAACGGCGGCTATGTCGTCCACAACCTGCTGCTCCTCTGGACGGCGTTCTTGCCGCTCGGGGACAGGTTCTCGGTGGATGCGATGCGGGCGTCGCTGGCGCGGAGCAAGGAGCGCTCGGCGGAGGACCTCAATGACAGGAGCCACGTCGACGACCCGTACAAGCCGAATGCGTATGTGACGATCCTGGGGCTCGTGCTGATCCTCCAGCTCGCGTCGATCTACTTCTTCAACGTGGTGCACAAGACGGGGACGGCCTGGAAGAACGGCACCGCGGTGCATTACGTGCTCTACGTCGACCGCATGGTGAACCCCGCGATCGCGCTGGTGCGGGAGTACATCCCGGGGTGGGCGATCCTGGCGATGACGCGGGTGACGCTGGCGTTCGAGGCGTCGATTCCGGTGTGCTTGCTGGCGCCGATCGGGCGGGTGTGGGCGCGGCGGCTGGTGATCGGGATGATGAACGCGCTGCACCTCGCGTTCGGGACCACGTTCGTGCTCGGGCCCTTCGCGTGGGCGCTCTGCGTGTTCTCGACGCTGCTCTTCGGGAAAGAGGACTGGGAGGTCGCGGCGCAGACGATGCGGCGGGTGCACCGGGCGCGCGTGGTCGGGTTCGATCCGACGTCGCCGGGGGCGCTGTGGGCGTGCCGGGTGCTGATGCGGATGGACAGGTTCTCGCTGCTCACCTTCGAGGAGCGGCCGGGGCTCGGTGGGAAGCTCACGGCGCGGGCGACGAAGGAAGCGACGGAGGCAGGCGCGACGAAGGAAGGCGCGACGAAGGAAGGCGCGGCGGCGCTGGCGGACATCGTGGCGGCGCTGCCGCTCGGGCCGGTGATGGCCTGGAAGCTGCGGCTGCCCGGGATCCGGGGGCTCGTGGATGCGGCGCTCCGGGCGATGGATCGGAACGACTTCGGGGCGGTGCTGGGGCTCTCGGTGCCGGCGGCGGCGGGGGTCGCGGAGCCGCCCACGCCGCTCGCGCGGGGCAAGAAGCGGTTCGTGTCGGTGCTGCGGGAGCTGGCCATCGTGGCCATGTGGGCGGGGGCGATCAACCAGGCGGCGGTGGAGCTGTGGTGCATCAACCGGCGCATCCGGGTGCCGCAGCCGGAGCCGCTCAAGGTGCTCTCGCACAAGCTCCGGTTCCTGCAGGGCTGGTTCATGTTCTCGCCGAACCCGGTGATGGATGACGGCACGATCGTGGTCGATGCGGTGACCATCGACGGGCGGCACCTCAACCCGTTCACGGGCAAGGAGCCGGACTTCGACCTGATCCACGCGAAGAGTTACGAGTACAACCAGATCTGGAGCGACTACTTCAACCGCATGCACCTCGGGTCGAACTCGGGCTACCGGGACGCGATGAAGGAGTACCTCTTCCGCTACCCGGAGAGGACGGGGCGACCGCAGGACGTGATCGTGTCCGGCGACGTGTTCTGGGTGAAGGACTGGAACCCCAAGTGGGGGCGCACCGACAGCTACGGGCAGGAGCAGGAGAAGGTGTTCACCTTCGTGAACCCGCAGGCGCAGGCGCAGGCCGACGCGCTGGCGAAGAAGGCAGGGGTGCCCGCGCCGGTCGCGGCGCCGCCGCCGTCGGTGTTCAAGGAAGCGCCTCCGCCGCCGCACAGGCTCGCGGTGCCCAGGGAGGGGGGAGAGCCGGGGACGCCGCCGCAGCCGCCGCAGCCGCGGGAGCCGCGGGAGCGCGGGGAAGCACCCGAAGGTGCGGCGCCGGTGGACGATCCGGAGCCGCCGCAGACGCCGTCGCGGTAGGGGCGAGATGCCGCGACAGAGGGGGGGCTCGTCGTCGCGGGTGGGGCAAGATGGCGCGGGAGAGGGCCTCGTGGTCAGGACGGGTGCCTGGGGGTGGGTCGGGAATCCGCGGCATTTGCCGGACATGGTTCAGGAATTCGTGCGGACGGCGTGATCCCGGTATGCTCCGGCCCGCATGGCCGAAGACAAGCATGGCTCTCCGAAGGGGGGCGCTGAAGGGGCGGATGGGGAGGCGGGGAGTGGGTCGTTCCTCGTCGGGGTACTGAAGGAAGTCGATCCACGGGAGAAGCGGGTGGCAGGGACGCCCGCGTCGGTGGAGCGGCTCCTGAAGATGGGGCTGCGGGTCATCGTCGAGAGCGGCGCTGGCGCGGGGGCCGGGTTCGAGGACGCGGCGTACGCGGAGGCTGGCGCGCGGGTGGTGCCCACGGCCGCCGACGTGTGGGGCGAGGCGGACATCGTGGTCAAGGTCCGGGCGCCCATGGAGGTGCCGGACTCGGAGGAGCACGAGGTGGACCGGGTGCGGGAAGGGCAGCGCCTGATCTCGTTCCTGTGGCCGGCGCAGAACAAGGAGCTGGTGGAGCGGCTCCGGGCGCGCAAGGCGACGGTGCTGGCGATGGACGCGGTGCCGCGCATCACCCGGGCGCAGAAGCTCGACGCGCTGAGCGCGATGAGCAACGTCGCGGGCTACCGGGCGGTGGTGGAGGCGGCGTACTGCTACGGGCGGCTCCTCGGGGGGCAGGTGACGGCGGCCGGGAAGGTGAAGCCGGCGCAGGTGTTCATCGTCGGGGCCGGCGTGGCGGGGCTCGCGGCGATCGGGGCGGCGCGGTCGCTCGGGGCGCAGGTGAAGGCCTTCGACACGCGGCCGGTGGTGCGCGAGCAGATCGAGTCCATGGGGGCGCAGTTCGTGCCCTTCGAGTTCCAGGGCGAGACCGGCGAGGGCAAGGGTGGGTACGCCAAGGAGGTCAGCGACGCGTACCTCGCGGCGGAGCAGCAGCTCATCGCGGAGCACTGCCGCGGGAGCGACATCGTGATCACCACGGCGCTGATCCCCGGGAGGAAGGCGCCGGAGCTGATCACCTCGGGCGCGGTGGTGGGGATGCGGCGGGGGTCGGTGATCGTGGACCTCGCGGCGGAGCAGGGCGGCAACTGCGCGCTCACGGAGCGGGACAAGACGGTGGAGCGGTACGGGGTGCTCATCAACGGGCACACCGATCTGCTCAGCCGGATGGCGCTCCAGGCGAGCGAGCTTTATGCGAACACCGTGGCCACGCTGATCGAGGAGATCCTCGGCAAGGCGCGGGTGTGGCAGCTCAACATGCAGGACGAGATCCAGCGGGGGATGCTGGTGGTGCACGACGGGGAGCTGCTCTGGCCGCCGCCAAGCCCGACGATCCGGCCGGGGGCGCCCGCGCCGCAGAAGCCGTCAGCGCCGGGCGGGGCGCACGGGGCGAAGCCGGAGGCGCCGTCGAGCCCGTGGCCCGCGCGGATCGGGATGGTGGCGGCGCTCCTCGTGCTGGTGCCGGTGGGGCTCTTCGGGCAGCGGGAGCTGGTGCAGCACATGACGGTGTTCCTGCTGGCGTGCGTGGTGGGGTGGCACGTGGTCTGGAACGTGACCCCGGCGCTGCACACGCCGCTGATGAGCGTCACCAACGCGATCAGCGGGATCATCCTCATCGGCGGCATGCTGCTGTCGGCGAGCGGGAGCGTGGGGGTGCCGGTCGCGGCCATCCTCGGGGCGGTGGCGGTGCTGCTCGCGTCGATCAACGTGGCGGGCGGGTTCCTGGTGACGCAGCGGATGCTGCGGATGTTCCAGAGGTAGGGGAAGCGCGATGCGGATCAGCCTGATCAATGTGGCCTACCTGCTGGCGAGCCTGCTGTTCGTGGCCTCGCTGCGGGGGCTCTCCGCCCAGCAGACGGCGCGGCAGGGAAACACGCGCGGGGCGCTGGGGATGGCGCTGGCGGTGGCGGTGACGCTGGGGGCGCTGCTTGCGCCGGATCCGGAGGGAGGGGCGCACGCGATGCGTGCCATCCGCCCGGAGGGGCTCGGCCTGCTCGCGGGGGCGATCGGGGTCGGGTGCGTGGTCGGCGCGGTGCTGGCGGCGCGCGTGGCGATGACCTCCATGCCGGAGCTGGTGGCGGTGCTGCACAGCTTCGTGGGGGCGGCGGCGGCGCTCGTGGGGCTCGCGACGGAGATCGACGCGGTGCACGGGGGCATGCCGCCGGAGGTCGCGCACCACACGGAGATTCACCTCGGGGTGTTCATCGGGGCGGTGACGTTCACCGGGTCGGTGGTGGCGTTCCTGAAGCTGCGCGGGACGCTGGGGAGCAAGCCGCTGCTCCTGCCGGCGCGGCACGCGCTGAACGCGCTGCTGGTGCTCGGGTGTTTCGCGCTCGCCGGCCTCGCGTTTCAGGAAGGGGGCACCTCGCGGGTGACCTTCCTCCTGATCTCGACGGGGGTGGCGAGCGTGCTCGGGGCGCACCTGGTGCTGGCGATCGGCGGCGGGGACATGCCCGTCGTGGTGTCGCTCCTGAACAGCTACTCGGGGTGGGCGGCGTCGGCGGCGGGCTTCATGCTCGGCAACGACCTGCTCATCGTGACCGGGGCCCTCGTGGGCAGCTCGGGCGCGATCCTGAGCTACATCATGTGCAAGGCGATGAACCGCTCCATCTGGAACGTGGTCTTCGGCGGGTTCGGGGAGCAGTCGGGGGCGAAGCCGGCCGGCGGCGCGGCGGGGCCGGCGAAGGCCGTGAACGAGACCAACGTGGAGGGCGCGGCGGAGCTGCTCCTCGGGGCGAAGAGCGTCATCGTGGTGCCGGGCTACGGGATGGCCGTGGCGCAGGCGCAGCACGCGGTGAAGGAGATCACCTCGCTGCTCGCCCAGCGGGCGGTGAAGGTGCGGTACGCCATCCACCCGGTGGCCGGGCGCCTGCCGGGGCACATGAACGTGCTCCTCGCCGAGGCGAACGTCTCCTACGAGATCGTCAAGGAGATGGAGGAGATCAACGAGGACTTCGGCGGGACCGACGTGGTCATCGTGATCGGGGCGAACGACATCGTGAACCCGAGCGCGCTCGACGATCCGTCGAGCCTCATCTACGGGATGCCGGTGCTCGAGGCATGGCACGCGGGGAAGGTGATCATGCTGAAGCGAGGCATGGCCGCCGGCTACGCGGGGGTCGACAATCCGATTTGCTACTACGACAACACCTTGATGCTCTTCGGGGACGCGAAGGCGAGCGTGCAGAAGCTCCTCGCGGCGCTCCAGGCCCGGTCGGAGAAGACCGCGGCCTGAGGCGTCCCGAGGCGGCTTGAGACGAGACCGCTCAATCGGTCTTGACAGAATGGGACTGCAGAGTAGAGTCCGCCGTCCCAACGTCACGGGCCTGTAGCTCAGCTGGGAGAGCGCTAGAATCGCACTCTAGAGGTCTGGGGTTCGATCCCCCACAGGTCCACTGATTCTCTGTGTAGACGTGCGCACGCACGCGACAAATAGCCAGTGAAGGGTCACCGGCTGGTGCATCCCATCCAGGTACTGGTGGAGCACTTTGTCTGACTACGACAGCCTGGCGCGCCTGGTCGAGCGGGACCGGGACCATGACTGTGAAGGCTACGGCCCCGGTCAGGTCTGCGTCCGGGTAGCGGCCGTCGCGGAGCTTCCGACCCGGTTCGGGCGGTTCCACATCGTCGCGTTCTGGAACAACCGGGACGCGAAGGAGCACATCGCCATGGTGCATGGCGACGTGGTGGGGGCCTCGGACGTGCCCACGCGCCTCCACTCGGAGTGCCTGACCGGGGATGTGATGGCGTCGCTGCGCTGCGACTGCCGGGACCAGCTCCTCGAAGGGCTGCGCAAGATCCAGGAGGCGGAGCGGGGCATCCTGCTCTACCTGCGGCAGGAGGGGCGCGGCATCGGCCTGGTGAACAAGGTGCGGGCGTACGCGCTGCAGGAGCAAGGGCTCGACACGGTCGAGGCGAACCTGGCGCTCGGGTTCCGCGACGACGAGCGGGACTACGCGGTGGCGGCGCACATGCTGCTCAGCCTCGGGGTGAACTCGATCCAGCTCATCACCAACAACCCCGAGAAGATGAAGCAGCTCTCGATGTACGGGGTGAACGTGGCGGGCCGCATCCCGCACGTGATCCCGCCCCACGAGTTCAACCGCTTCTACCTGCAGACCAAGGCGCAGCGGTCGGGGCACTACATCGATCCGTCGGGGTTCGCGCACCTGGTCGAGCAGAGCGATCCGGTGATGGTCGAGGGGATGCGGGCCGGGTCGTCGCGGCCGCCGCCCGAACCCCTGGCGCAGGTGCTGGGGGAGCCAACGGCGGAAGCCGCGGCGGAGGCGCAGGCGAAGTCCTCGCGGCCGCCGGCAGCAGGACCGGACAGGGCGGCTGGCGGGGGCTCGCAGGGCTCGCAGGGTTCGCAGGGTTCGCAGGGCTCGGCCCGGGGCTCGGACTAGAAACACCGACGGGGCGACGCTGTGGGAGCGGGAGGGCGCGCCGCAGAGCCGTGGGATCCGGGGTTCATGGAGCGCAGCCGGCTGTTCTGGCCGGTGAGCGCGGCGGCGCAGGCGTTCTCGGGGTTCGCGGACTGGCCGAGCATCGAGGACTACGACCGCGCGGTGGGGGCAGGGCTGCCGGTGGCGATCCGGGAGCAGCCGCCGCGGCCGAAGCGAAGGCGGGGGCGTGAGCGCGAGGTGATCGAGGTCTCGGGCCTCTACGAGGGGAGGATCCACCTGGAGGGATGGCTCCCGACGCGGCCCCGGTCGTGGCACGACTTCTTCAACCTGCTGGTGTGGGCGTCGTTCCCGCGGGCGAAGCGGCAGCTCAGCGCGCGGCAGGCGGCGACGCTCGCGCAGTGGGTGGCGCCCGGGGTGCGGGAGCTGCCAGGGCGTCGCACGCGGGAGCAGGATGGGCTGGCGATCCTGGATGAGGGAGGGCTCCTGCTCCTGGTCGAGGCAGGGGCCGCGGGGGAGGTGCGCGAGGGGCTCGCGGGGCGCGCAGCGGGGCCGGTGGCCGAGGCGATCGGGGCGGGGCGCGCGGTGGCGCTGCTGTTCGGGCACGCGGTGTACGAGCAGATCGCGCGGGGTGGGCCGCCGGTACGGGCGATGACGGAGGTGCTGGAGGTGGCCGGGGCGCTGCCGCGCGAGGCGCAGGCGCGGGTGGCGCTGGCCGACGCCCGGCTGCACGAGGTGCTCGAGGACCCGGAGAGCTTCTGCAGGCCGGAGACGTTCCGGTCGTTGCCGGTGGAGGAGGGGGTGCTGCTGGGCGGGCCAGGCTGAGCGCGGCCATCCGGGATCGCCTGGCCGCCGGTTGCCGTGGGGCGATGTCCGACTTACGAAGTGGGGACTGCCCATGAGCGATCCCAACGACAATCCGCTTCTTTCCTTCGGTTACGAGGTCCCGTTCGATCGCGTGCGCGGCGAGCACGTGGAGCCCGCGGTGAAGGCGCTGCTCGACGAGGCGCGGGCCTCGCTGGATGCGCTGACCCGGGTGCAGGGGGCGCGCACGTACGAGAACACGCTGCAGGCGCTGGAGAACGTCACGGCGAAGCTCGACCGCGCCATGAACGTGATCTCGCACTTCGAGTCGGCGGCGACGACGCCGGAGCTGCGGGCGGCGTACACGGCGGTGCAGCCGGCGGTGAGCGACTTCCTGAGCGGCATCTCGCTGTCGGACGGGGTGTGGCAGGCGCTCAAGGCGTTCGAGGCGACGGACGAGGCGCAGGCGCTGACGGGGGCGCGGAAGCGGTTCCTCCGCAAGACGATGGACGACTTCCGGCGGAGCGGGGCCGACCTGCCGCCGGCCGAGAAGGAGCGGCTGCGCGCGATCGAGGTGGAGCTGGCGCAGCTCACGCTCAAGTTCGGGCAGAACGTGCTCGATGCGTCGAACGCGTTCGAGCTTCTGGTCGAGGACGAGAAGCGGCTCGCGGGGCTGCCGGAGTCGGCGGTGGTGGCGGCGCGGGAGAGCGCTTCGAAGAAGGGGGTGAAGGGCTTCCGGTTCACGCTGCAGGCGCCGAGCTACCTGCCGGTGATGACGTACCTCGACGACGCCGAGATCCGCGAGAAGATGTGGCGGGCGTTCAACACGCGCGCGACGGCGGCGGAGGTGGACAACCGGCCGATCCTGCGGCGGGTGCTGGAGCTGCGGCAGGAGAAGGCGACGCTGCTCGGTTACCCCACGTTCGCGGATCTGGTGCTGGAAGACCGGATGGCGCGCTCGGGCGGGGAGGCGCGGCGCTTCGTGAAGACGCTGCGGGAGCGGACCGTGCCGTTCTTCGGGAAGGAGAACGAGGATCTGCACGCGTTCCGGCGGGAGCTGGAGGGGGCCGGGGCGGCGCCGCTCGCGCCGTGGGACGTGGGCTACTACGCGGAGAAGCTGCGCCGGGCGCGGTACGACTTCGACCAGGAGGCGCTGCGGCCGTACTTCCCGAAGGAGGGGGTGGTGGCAGGGCTCTTCGAGATCGCGAAGAAGCTCTACGGGGTGCGCATCGAGCCGTGGCAGGACGCGCCGGTGTGGCACCCGTCGGTGCAGGCGTACCGGGTGGTCGAGGAGGACGGGACGCAGAGCGCGTCGTTCTACCTGGACTTCCTGCCCCGGGAGGACAAGCGGGACGGGGCCTGGATGCACGGGATCGTGACCGGGGCCCACGACGGCAAGGGCGACGCGCGGCACCTGGAGGTGCTGGCCGGGAGCTTCACGCCGCCGGTGGGCGAGGGGCCGGCGCTGCTCACCCACGACGAGGTGGAGACGCTGTTCCACGAGTTCGGGCACATGATGCACCACGCGTCGAGCCTGGTGGACGTGCGGAGCCTGGCAGGGACCAACGTGGCCTGGGACTTCGTGGAGCTGCCCTCGCAGATCATGGAGAACTGGTGCTGGGAGCGGGAGGCGCTCGATCTGTTCGCGCGTCACCACGAGACGGGCGAGGCGATCCCGGAGGAGCTGTTCGAGCGGATGCGGGCGGCGCGCTCGTTCCGCGCGGCGAACGCGCAGATGCGGCAGCTCGGGTTCGCGGAGCTGGACCTGGCGCTGCACATGGACTGGAAGCCCGGCGACAGCGACCCGATGGACGTGGCGCGCGCGGTGCTCGAAGCCCACGCGGCGGTGCCGCTGCCGAAGGACTACGCGATGGTGGCGAGCTTCTCGCACCTCTTCTCCAGTCCCGTGGGCTACGCGGCCGGGTACTACTCGTACAAGTGGGCCGAGGTGCTGGACGCGGACGCGTTCTCGCGGTTCCAGGAGGAGGGGCTGTTCAGCCGCGACGTGGGGCGCGCGTTCCGGAAGAGCATCCTGTCGCGCGGGGACACGGAGGAGCCGTCGGCGCTCTACCAGGAGTTCATGGGGCGAGCCCCGCGGCTCGACGCGCTCTTCGAGCGGAGCGGGCTGGTCTAGGTACTGCGTACCCTGGATCAGGGGCCTAGCGGCCCCTACGCTCCGGTGGTCGCGACCCTTTCATCCTGAGACCGTCGTGCTGCTCCACGCTGCGTTAGCCGCGGCTGGAGGGGGTGCTGGCCGCGGCGTCGATGAGCACGTCCATGATGCCGAAGTCGGGGGCGAGGCGGCCGTCGAGCTCCTCGATGACGGCGCTCGGGCGGAGCAAGGGAGAGCGGAGGACACGCAGGGCGGCCTCGACGGCGCGGGTGGCGTTGAGGAGGTCGGCGATGGTGGCGATCTCGCGGAGGGCCTCCGGGGTGCCGCTCCAGGTGCGGCAGAGGAGGAGGGCGCGGGAGGGGACGGCGGCAGGGGCGTGCAGCTCGGCGAGGACGAGGACAGCGGCGTCGAAGGCGACCCGGAGGGGGGGCGCCAGGGCGACGCGGCAAGCGGCGACAGCGGGGGTGAGGGCGTCGTCGAACCAGCGCGCCCGCAGAGCCGGTGAAGGCGGCGCAGGGCGGGGGAGGACGGCGCGGCCACGGAGGACGCGGTCGAGCTCCGCGGCGAGGGCGCCGGCGGTGGCAATGCTCGGTACGAATCCCTCGAAGGGAGTCGTCTCACCCCAGCCAAAACGGGCTGGCGCGACCTCCAAGGGCTCGTCCCGGTTGTCCGGCGCGCGCTTGATCATGAGGATCCCCTCTCCTGGATCTAGCCCACTCGGGCAGGCTGGGAAACGCGCAATTTTGCGTAACTCAGCGGAATCAAAGTGCTTTGCGGATACGTCTCAAGGTTTTCCACAGGGCGTACGAGAATGCGGCCGGAGAGGTGCGGTCGCACTGCGGGGGAAGGGGGAGCAGCGCCGGGGGCTGGCGGGGCTTGGGGAGGGTGGCGGGGCAGTTGCCAAGCAGGAGGCGCGGCTGCAGGTTGGGCTGTCCAAGGGTGTGCACGTCGTCGCCCCGTTGGTATGGAGGCCGCGTGAAAGCCCCGATGCAACGCGCCTGGATGGCGCAGGAGAGTGCTCCGTGAGTGAGCCTTCGGATACCGTCGTTCGTGCCATCACCCAGGATGGCGCTTTTCGTGTGATCACCGCGCTGACCACCGCGACGGTGCGGGGGACCGTGGCGGCGCAAGCGGCGACGGGGAACACGGCGCAGCGGCTCGGCGAGCTGCTCACGGGCGCGATCCTGGTGCGCGAGGCGATGGCGCCGACGCTGCGGGTGCAGGTGATCGTCAAGGGGGCGGGGCAGGGGAGCCTGGTGGCCGACGCGCACCCGGACGGGACGACGCGGGGCCTCGTGAACCTGGGGAAGGGGAGCGAGGTGGCCATCGGGGAGGGGTCGCTGATCCAGGTGATGCGGACCCTGCCGAACGGGGCGCTGCAGCAAGGGGTGGTGGAGCTGCCGCGCGAGGGGCGGATCTCGCAGGGGCTGATGGCGTACATGCAGGAGTCGGAGCAGGTGGTGACCATGGTGTCGGTCGCGACGCTGCTCGACGAGCAGGGCGTGGGGCGCTCGGGCGGGGTGCTGGTGCAGCTCCTGCCCGAGGTGGAGCGCGGTCCGCTGATGGTGATGACGGAGCGGCTGCGGGAGTTCGAGCGGCTCGACGAGGTGCTGGCCGATCCGCAGGTGACCGCGGACAAGCTGCTGGAGGAGGTGCTCTACGGGATGCCGTTCACGAGGCTGGAGTCGTCGGCGCTGAGCTACGCCTGCCGGTGCAGCCAGCTCCGGGTGGTGGCGGCGCTGGCGTCGCTGCCGCGGAGCGACATCGAGGAGATGGTGGCCGAGGGGCAGGTGCTGGACATCGCCTGCGACTACTGCCGGAAGGCGTACCAGGTGGCGCCAGGGGCGCTGAAGACGCTGCTGACGGAGAGCTGAGGGCGGGCGGAAGCGGTAGGGAGACGGAGAGGGGGGGACGGAGAGGGGGCGACGGAGAGGGGGGGACGGAGAGGCGTCAGGGGTGGGCGATGGCGGCTTCGCCGACGCTCTGGACCTCGGGGCCGAGCTGGAAGCGGCGCTCCTCGCAGCCGTAGGCGGTGGGGATCAGCTCGATGACGGTGTGCAAAGGGATGGGGAGGCTCGGGCAGGTGTGGGGGGGCTTGTCCATGAGGTAGGCGTAGAGGGCGCGGAGCACGGCCTGGTGGGCGATGACCAGCATGGGGCTGCGCTGGCGCTCCAGCTCGATGATGAGCGGGTCGAGGCGCTGGATGACGTCTTCGTAGGACTCGCCGCGCGGGTAGCGGTAGCGGAACTTGTCGGCGGAGCGCGCCTCGAAGACGTGGGGCATCTTCAGGCGGATCTCGTCGTAGGTCATGCCCTCGCAGACGCCGGCGTCGATCTCGTCGAGGGCGCGCCAGGAGATGGAGCGCTGGGTGAGGGGGCGCGAGGTCTGCATGGTGCGGCGGAGGCTGCTGGTCCAGACGACGACGTCGTCGGGGATCCAGGCGGGCTCGCCAGGCATGCCGGAGGCCTCGCCGAGCTCGCGGGCGCGGCCGCGGATGAAGGCGGCGAGGTTCCGGGCGTAAGCCTCGCCGTGGGGGGAGAGGTCGGCGTCGCCGCCGAGGAGGCCCTGCTGGTTGAAGATGCTCTCGCCATGGCGGGTGAGCCAGATGGGGCGCGGGGCGACGTGCATGTTCATGAGGAGCGGGACGAGGCGGGCCGGGACGTAGCCGTGGATGCGGTTCAGCATGAGCTGGCGGCCGACGTCGATGATCTTGATGTAGCTGCTCTCGAGATCGGTGACGGTCTCGTAGGCGCGGGCGTAGTGGGCGATGCGGGCGCGGAAGTCGCGCACGGCCTCGCTGGCGTCGACGCCTTCGTAGTCGGGTGAGCGGAGCTTGGTCTCGCGGACGTTGGTCTCGACGATGGCCTCGTCGCCGCAGATGGACTCGATGAAGACCACCGGGTAGCCCTTGTCGCGGCAGCGCTCGGAGACGATCTGGCGGCGGGCGCGGGTGCTGTTGGTGGCGTCGAAGATGGCGACCTCGCCGCCGCCGCCGAGCCAGGCGAGGAGGTCGTCGAGGGCAGCCATGGCCATCTCGTCGAGGGTGCGGCGGGCCTCGCGGTTCTGGGGGTCGAAGAAGTTGGCGGGGTGGTGGGCGCCGAGGAGGTTCCGGCGGTAGTTGCCGACGTTGAAGACGCGGGTGGGGTGGCCGAGCCAGGAGAGGTAGCGGGTGATCTTGCGGGCGATGGAGGTCTTGCCGCGGGCGGGGAGGCCGACCATCGCGAGGACGTGGGGGGAAAGGTCGCGGGGGTGCAGGCTGTAGAGGGGCTGGCGCACGGCGAGGGGAGGGTCGGCCCTGGGGCGAGGGCCGTCAAGGAGGGGCGGGGACGCGGCTCACTGGGGGGCGTCGGGCCCGCTCTGATCGCCGAAGCGGGCGGCGCACTGGCCGCTCGTGCAGAGGCAGCCGCCGCCGCAGTCGAGGGTGCCGCCGCGGCACTCCTGGGTGCACATGATGCCGTCGCACTTGGGGGCCTGCGCCTTGGGGACGCAGGCGGTCGCGTGGCAGCAGGAGGCGGCGACGCAGTCGGCGTCGGTGGTGCAGGCGCCGCCGCCCGCAGTGTTGCCGGTGGTGGTGTCGCCGCCCGTCGGGGTTCCCGTCGGGGGCTGTTCGGGCGTGGTGGGTTGCTCGGGCGCGGTGGGCGGCTCGGGCGCCTTGGAACACGCCGAGAGGGCCAGGAGAGCGCCGAGAGAGAGGGTCGAGAGGATGCGGTGAGAAAGCATGCGGGATCCTGGAACGGGGCCGGAGGGTGAGCCAGGAAGGCGCGTCACTCAAGTGCGGTCGGGGATGGCCCCAGCGACGGCGATGTTCGTCAGAACGGCGGCGGCTCGGCGGGGTGCTCGGTGGAAGGCTTCTTCTTTCCCTCGTCCTTCTTGCCTTCGTCCTTCTTGCCTTCGTCCTTCTTGCCCTCTTCGCCCTTCGGCGTGGGCTCCTCGGCCTTGGTCGGCTTCGCTTCCACGCCGGGGTCCAGCACCACCTCGGGGACCTCTTCGGCCTTCTTCTCCTCGTCGGCAGCGGCAACACCGGCGTCGAGGCCGTCGCCGCCGTCGCCGCCGTCCTCCTCGCCACCGTCGACGCCGCCATCGGGGAGCGGGGCGATGTCGCTGGGCTCGGTGCCGGCGAGGAACACTTCCTCGATGGCGTCTTCCTGGCCCTCGTAGGCGAGGAGGCCGGTGTTGGGGTCGATCTTCACGCGGACGATGCCGCGGGGTGCGGGGAAGTCGGTGACGGGGCGCTTGTCGTGCACCTTCTTCATGAACTCGATGAAGGCGGGGAGCGCGGCGCTGGCGCCGGCTTCGCCGGTGCCGAGGGGGGCGGCGTCGTCGTAGCCGGTCCACACGGCGCAGGCGAGATCGGTGGAGTAGCCGACGAACCAGGTGTCCTTGGCCTGGTTGGAGGTGCCGGTCTTGCCGGCGATGGGGCGGCCGAGGGCGCGGGCAGCCTTGCCGGTGCCGTCACGGACCACGGAGGTGAGGACGTTGGTGAGCACGTACGCCTCGGACTCCTCCATGGCGCGGTGGGACGGAGGGCGGGGAGGAAGCGAAAGCTCGGCGCCGTCGGGGCCGACGATCTTCACGATGAGCTGGGGCTCTTCGTAGAGGCCGCCGGCGGCGATGGTGGCGTAGGCGGTGGCCATCTCGCGGGGGGTGATCTCGTAGGCGCCGAGGGCGAGGGAGAGGTCGGTGCCGAGCTTGGCGTGGATGCCGAGGGAGTTGGCGAAGGCGGCGACGTTGGAGGGGCCGAGCCGGCCGATGGCGGAGACGGCGGCGACGTTGACGCTGTGGGCGAGGGCCTCGCGCAGGCGGGCCGGGGAGTGGCCCTCGCTCTCGTCGTAGTTCTGGGGCTTGTAGTTGCTGCCGAGGGCCGCCGGGTTGGTCTCCAGGATGGTGGCCGGCGTCATGGTGCGGGCCTTGATGCCGTAGCCGAAGACGAAGGGCTTGAAGGTGGAGCCGGGCTGGCGCTTGGCGAAGGTCGCGCGATCGAGGCCGCCGCGCGTGGCGGCGTAGCTGCCGACGAGGGCGCGGATCTCACGGGTGCGGACGTCGATGGCGACGAGGGCGCCCTCGGGGCCCAGCTCCAGACGGAGAGGGACGGGGGCGGTCTGGGGAGGAGGAGGCGCGGTGGGGACGGCGCTCGCGGCAGCGGCGGGGGTGGGGTCGCCGTCCTCGGTCTCAGGGTCTTCCGGGACGGAGGGGGGCGCGGCGCCCATGAGGCTCACCCGGACGACCTTGCCGACCTCGGCGAACTCGCTGGGCTTGAGGCCCTTCGGGTTGTAGCGGTCGGCGTTCTTGAGGGAGACGACGCCGCGCAGGGTGCCCACCTGGACGCTGAGGGTGCCCTTCGCGTCGTCGGCGCCGGTGACCACGCCGCGGAAGACACGGTAGCCGGACGGGGTGCCGTCGAAGGAGGCCGGCTCCTTCTTCGCGCGCTTGAGGGGGGCGAGGAGCTTGTGGCGCTTGGCGTAGGCGTCGAGGTTCTTGCGGACGGCGGCGCGGGCCGCGGACTGAGCGGCGGGGTCGATGGTGGTGGTCACGGTGTAGCCGCCGCGATCCATGGCGGGGCCCGCGAGCTTGCGCAGCATGCGCTGGGCCTCGGCGACGACCTCGGGGGCCAGCTCGTTGAGCGACTCGGGCTCGGGGGCGAGGGTGACGGCTTCGCGCTTGGCGGCCTCCACCTGGGCGGCGTCGGCGAAGCCCTTGGCGAGCATCTGGTCGAGCACGAAGGCGCGGCGGGCGGTGGCGCGCTGGAGGTTGATGCGCGGGGAGTAGACGCCAGGGCCCTTGACCACGCCGGCGAGCATGGCGGCCTCGGCGAGGGTGACGTCGCGCACGCTCTTGCCGAAGTAGTAGCGCGCGGCTTCCTCGATGCCGTAGCGGCTGTGGCCGAAGTAGATCTTGTTGAGGTAGAGTTCGAGGATCTCGTCCTTGGTGAGCTCCTGCTCGATCTTGCGGGCGAGGATGACCTCGCGGGCCTTGCGGTCGAAGGTGCGCTCCGGGGTGAGGAGCACGTTCTTGACGACCTGCTGGGTGATGGTGCTGCCGCCCTGGCGCTTGCTGGTGGAGCGCACGTTGACGGCGATGGCGCGGAGCATGCCGAGGTAGTTGAGGCCGGTGTGCTCGTAGAAGGCGGCGTCCTCGGCGGCGAGGACGGCGAGCTTCATGTGGGCGGGGATCAGGGCGATGCGCACCACGGTGCGCCGCTCGGTGAACAGCTCGCCAATGACGGCGCCGTCGCGCGCGAGGATGCGGGTGACCTGGGGGGGCTGGTAGTTCTTCAGCTCCGCCGTGGAGGGCAGGTCCGCCTCGAAGCGCTTGATGCCGAGCGCCACCACGGCCGCGCCGACGGCCCCGAGGAGGAGGAGGGCCACCATGATCCGCTTCAGCCAACGCACGATCGTGGCCTTCACGCCTCGCCTCCCTGCTTGCTCGGGTTCCATGGCCTCGGATGGACAACGCCGGGGCCGTTCTGTTGCATCCCGGGCGATCCAGGCGCCTCCGGACGCTAGCACGCCGCCTGTGGCACGGCCCAGCAGACGGGGTGTCGGCTACTGCTGAAACAGCTTCATCGCGACGATGGTGAGCACGATGCCGGCGATGAGGCATCCCGCGGCGATCGCGATGAGCAGGAGGGGCGAGGTCGAGGTGCGCTGCGTCGGCGCGAGCTGCCTCTGCGGCATGCCCGGGTGGGCCTCCATCTGCACGGTGGGCGCCGGTCGGATGGGCGCCGGGCCGACCGGTGCGTTCTGCGGCGGCTTGGCAGCTTCGAGCGCGGCGGCATGCTGCTTGGCTGCTTGCTCCAGCACGGAGGAGGAGTTCGCCGGCATCATCGCGGTGAAGCCCTTGCCCGCAGAGCCGGCGAAGGGCTTGAGCGCTTCGGCGAAGTCGGCGGCGGAGGCGTGGCGGTCGTCGGGCTTTTTTTCGAGCGCCTTCTTGAGTACGCCCCAGAGGCCGGGCGGGAAGGTCTTGCCAGGCACGCGCTCGTCGATGGGGATCGGCTGCTTGTTGACGTGCATCTGGATGTGCTCCATCGGCGTGCGCGCCTCGAAGGGCAGCTTGCCGGTGAGCACCTCGTAGAGGATGACCGCGAGCGAGTAGATGTCGCTGCGGGCGTCGAGGACCTTTCCCTGCGCCTGCTCGGGAGACATGAACTCGGGCGTGCCGAAGACCATGCCCTCCTGGGTGAGCATGATGGAGCCGGGGCGCAGCTCGCGCTCGGTGACCTTGGCGAGGCCGAAGTCGAGGACCTTGGGGTAGTCCTTCAGGCCGGCGTTGGTGGAGAGGAAGATGTTCTCGGGCTTGAGGTCGCGGTGGACGATGCCCTGGAGGTGGGCCTCCTGGAGCGCGCCGCAGGCCTGGATGAGCACGGGCAGGGCGCGCTCGACGGGCATGGGGCCCTCCTTGCGCACCATCTGGTTGAGGTTCCGCCCGTCGAGGTACTCCATGATGATGTAGAGCGCGCCGTCTTCGAGCTCGCCGTAGTCCACCACGCGCACGGTGTTGGGGTGGGTGAGGTGGGCCATGGCCCGCGCCTCGCGGCGGAAGCGGGAGACGAGATCCTTCCGGTTGGTGAGCTTCTGGTGGAGGATCTTGATCGCCACCATCCGGTTCATGTCGGGCTGGGAGGCCTTGTAGACGGCCCCCATCCCGCCGGACCCGATCTTCTGGAGGATCTTGAACTTCCCCCCTAGGACTTCGCGTCCGATGTACGGATCCTGGGCGGCAGCGCTCATAGAGGGGGCGAAAATACCACGGAGGGACCGGGGTTCGTCTATGAACGGGAGTCCCGGAGAACATCATGAGCCGTGAACCCCTGGTGGAAGCCGAGGCGCTCCAGAGTGCGCTCCTCGCGGAGGCGGGTTTTGTGCACGCCTTCTTCACGCGGCGCGGGGGGGTGAGCGCCTCCCCGTGGGACTCCCTGAACCTCGCGGTGTCCACCGGGGACGCGGCGGAGGCGGTCGGGGAGAATCTGGCCCGGGTGGCCCGGAAGCTCGGGGTGCCGCCAGGCCGGGTGTACTTTCTGAGCCAGGTGCACGGGGTGGAGGCGCGGGTGCTCTCCGGTGAGGAAGATCGGGAGGCGGTGATCCGCGCGCAGGGAGACATCACGCTCTCGCGGGTGGCGGGCGTGGCATGCGGGGTGCGCAGCGCGGACTGCGCGCCGGTGCTGATCGCAGATCGGCGGAGCGGGGCGGTGGCGGCGGTGCACAGCGGGTGGCGAGGGACGGTGGCGCGCGCGGTGCCGGCCGGGGTGCGGGCGCTCCGGGAGCTTGCGGGGGCGGAGGCGACGCTGTGCGCGTCGGTGGGGCCGCACATCGAGGCGTGCTGCTTCGAGGTGGGAGAGGACGTGGCGAAGGATCTCGCCGGGTGCTCTCCGCTGGGAGAGGCGGCGGTGATCCGGCGCGAAGGGGAGCGGCCGCGGGTGGATCTGCGGGCGGTGGTGCGGGCGCAGCTCGAAGAAGCAGGGGTCGCGGCGGAGGCGATCGACGACGTGCGGGGGTGCACGGTGTGCGACGAGGCGAGGTTCTTCTCGTACCGGCGCCAGGGGGCACGCAGCGGGAGGTTGCTCTCGGCGATCGTGGTGCGCGGCGCAGGCGGGTGACGCTGGGGCGGGTGACGTGGCAGGCGGGTGACGTGGCAGGCGGGTGACGTGGGAAGCGCGTCGGGTCAGGCCACGCGGACCACGACGCAGGTCACGTTGTCGGTGGTGCCGCGTTCGAGGGCGTGGTGGATGAGGCGGGTGACCATGTCGTCGGGGGTGTCGTCGCTCGCCAGGGTGGCGCGCAGGTCGGCCTCGTCGACGGGCTCCCAGAGGCCGTCGGAGCAGAGCAGGAGGACGTCGCCGGGGTCGAGCACCTCCACGCGGGTGTCGACATCGACGCGGCGCTCGGTCCCGACGGAGCGCATCAGGATGCCGGCGAGGCGGTCGTCGACGGAGTCGTCGAGGAGGACGCCGTAGCGCCGCGCCTCGCCGAGCACGGAGTGGTCGTCGGTGAGGAGATCGAGCTGGCCGCGGCGGAGGCGGTAGCCGCGGGTGTCGCCGACGTGGGCCACGAAGGCGCGCTCTCCGCGCACGTAGACGCCGGTGAAGGTGGTGCCCATGCCGCGCAGGGTGGGGGTGCGCACGGCCCGCTCGAAGATGGCGTTGTTGGCGGTGCGCACGGCGTGGATGAACTGGAGCTGCTCGCGCTCCTGGGTGGGCTCGATCGCGTAGGGCCAGGTCTCGTCGGGGTCGTCTTCCTCGAAGCAGGTGCGCACGGTGTCCACGGCCATGCGGGAGGCGATGTCGCCTCCAGGCCGGCCACCGATGCCGTCGGCCACCATGAACAGGCCGAGCTCGGGGAGAGCCGCGAAGCTGTCGTCGTTCTTCCGGCGTACTGGCCCGATGTGGGTGCCGGCTGCAGCCTCGAAGTGAAGTCTCGAACCCATGACATCCTCCCGGGGCCCGTGGTGGTCCGGCGGGGGCTCTGCTGCAACCGGACAGCGTTGCCCCCGACGTTTCTCGCGCGCCCTACAAGACTAGTTCCGGGTAGCTCGACCATTTTGCCGGCGCGTGATGGCGCGCGTGCAGGTAATTGCGTGAGCAAACATCGTGCTCGAAAAGCGCCCGGCGTGCCGTCTCATGCACCGTCCTCCTCGGTGTCCGGCGGGTCACCCATCTGCGCTCCGGCGACGGCGATCTCTTCGAGCTGTTCGAGGGCTTCGTCGAGGCTGCCGCCCTCGATGGCCGTGGAGAGGGCCATGGCCACGAGCACGAGGTCGCCGCGCTGGCCGAGGCGGGTGGCGAGCTCGATCGGCAGGTTCTGGAAGGCAGGGTGTGCGCGCAGGGGCTCCGGCAAGCCCTCGCCGCGCAGGGCGTCGCGCATGGCCGCGGCGATGGCCTGCTCCGGAATGCCGCCCTCGACGAGCTGGCGCGCGCCGGCGCGGAGGTGGGCCCAGTAGAGGCGCTCGGCACGCGCGCGGGGGGAGGGTTCGAGGATCTCGAAGAGCTGCTGCGCGAGGCGCGCGGCGCGGTCGCGGAGGGCCTCGTCGTCCGCGCGCTGCAGGGCGAAGGTGGCGTGGCGGAGGGCGTTGCGGACGAGGGGCGCGGCGGGGCGACGGCCAGCAGCGACGAGGGAGGCGAGGCCGGAGGCTGCGTCGTCGAGGGCGCTCACGGCAGGGGCGAGGGCGCCAGCGTCGAGGTGCACGCGGCCGAGGTTCGAGGAGAGCGTGGTCAGGTCGAAGAGGGCTTCGATGCGGTCGTCGCCGCTGGGGGCGGCGTCGAGCGCGCCGTCGAGGAAGGCCCGGAGGAGCGCGCGGCCCTGCTCGATGCTGGCGACGGCCTCGGTGAGGCGGCCCTGGTCGGCTTCGAGGCGGGCGATGTCGCCGTGGGATTTGGCGAGCAGCCAGTGTCCCTCGCCCATGGCGGCGATGCGCTCGGCGAGCGCGGCGCGGTAGTGGCGTGAGGCTGCGTCGTGGTCGCCGCCGGCGTGGTGGGCGGCGCCGAGCAGGTGGCGCGCCTCGGCGCGTCGGTCGGGGTGGTCGGGGAAGGCTTGCTCCGCGAGCTGCACGGCGCGTTCGAGCCGGGAGATGCCCTGGGCGGGGCCTTTGACGTAGGTGAGCGCGTTGCCCAGGGCCTTGAGGGCGTCGGAGAGGAGGGCGGGGTCGCCGAGGATCTCGGCGAGGCTGACGGCCTCCTCGCCCGCCTCGACGGCCTCGTCGCCCTCGCCGCTGAAGAACAGGCCCATGGAGCGGCGGGTGAGCTGCTCGACCTCGGCGCGGGTGGGGGGGCTGTCTTCGCGGCCGTGGGCGACGAGGAGGAAGTCGCGGTCGGTCCAGAGGGGCGCGAAGTAGTCGTCGTGCAGGGCCTTCGGGCCCCAGTCGTCGGAGAAGCGGCGGGCCTCGCGCAGATCGGCGAGCGCCTCTTGCTTGCGGCCGAGCCGCGCCTGCTCGCAGGCCCTGTTGAAGTGGAGGAGGCCGCGCACGTCGCCGGTCATGGGGGGAGCCTGGGCGGTGATGTGCGCGATGGCCGCGAGGGCGTCGCCGTAGGCCTGGATGGCCTCCTCGTGGCGCGAGAGGAAGGTGAGCGCGAGCGCGCGCTTCTCCCAGGCGACGATGCTGCCAGGATCGCGGGCGACCGCGGCCTCGGCCACGTCGAGGGCGCGCGCGTACTGCCGGTCCTCCAGGGTGGAGCGGAGGAGGGCGGAGGTGATCGCGGCCGTGGTGACCCGCCTGCGGAGGTGGGCGTACAGGCGGGCAGCGCGCGCGGACGCACCGGCGCGGGGGCGGGCGGGGTCGAGCCGTTTCAGGGCCTCCTCGAACGCGGCCGCCGCCAGGGCGTGCTGTCCGAGCTGGGCGCGCGCATTGCCGAGCGTGTACCAGGCCTCGGGAAGCTCGGGCGCGAGCGTCGCTGCCTGCTCGAGGACCTCCACGGCCTCGGCGCGCAGGGTCTTGTCGAGCATGGCGCCGAGGGCGAGGGTGAGTTCGGCCTGGGCGCCGGTGCGGGCGGTGAGGAGGCCGCGCAGCACCCGCACGAGGGCCTCGTCGCGGAGCGGCTCGGGGAGCCACGCGCGCACGTCGAGCAGGGCGTTGACGACCTCCTCGGCGGCCTCGGGGGAAGGTTCGAGGGCCGAGGTGAGCCGGGGCAGGGCCTCGTCGATGACGGCGCGTTCGTCGTCGGCCGCGACGGCAGCGGCAGCGAGCATCTCGGTGATGGCGGCAGGGAGGTGACCGAGCCCCTCCAGCGCGAGGGCGTGGTGGCGAAAGCCCTCCGCGAAAGCCTGGCCGCCAGCGATGACAGCAGAAGCCTCGGTGAGGAGCTGCGTCCATTGCCGCTCGCTGGCCAGGCGAGAGAGGCCGGCGAGGCGCGCTGCCTCCTGTCGCGCGGCTTCTTCGCTGGCCCTGGCTGCGTCCTCGCGCTGGCGGTGGGCCTTCCACCGTTCGAGCGCCGGCTGCATGTCCTCGTGCTGGCGCGCCGCTCCGGCCATCGCCTCGTCGAGCGAGGGCCAGCCGAGGTTCAGCGCCACCCGGTACGCAGCCCAGCGGGTCGCCTGGTCCGCGTCGGTGAGGCGCTGGCGGAGGAGCGCGGTGGCCTCGTCCTCGGCGTTCGCTGCGTCGGGTGATCCGTGCAGCAGGAAGCCGAGGTGCATCAGCGAGCGCACGCGGCGTGCTGCATCGCGGGCACCTCGGGCCTCTGCGAGGACCTCCGGGGTGTCCTGGCCGCCGAGCCGCTTCCGGGCGCGCTGGGCGAGAGCGTGCTCGCCCGGGCCGTGCACCGCGAGCAGGCTCGCCCCCGCGGAGGCGTCGGTGATGCAGGCGAGGGTGTCGTCGCCGCGCGCCCAGCTCGTGGTGCGGATGCCGGAGGTCCAGGGGGTGTCGCGGGTGGGCGCGAAGCCCTCGCCGCGGGCGAAGCCATCCATCTCGTCACGGGTCAGCGGCGCGCGCAGGAGCAGCTTGATCACGACTTCACCTCGCCGCGGTCGAGATCCTCATCGTCCTCGCCGGCTTCGTCGCCGTCGTCGTCGCCATCGCCGTCGCCGCCGTCGCCATCATCCTCGTCGAGGTCACCGTCATCCTCGTCGTCGAGGTCACCGTCGTCCTCGTCCTCGTCGAAGCCGTCGTCGTCGAAGCCGTCGTCGTCGAAGCCGTCGTCGTCGTCGAAGGCGTCCTCGCTGTCGTCCTCGTCGAGGTCGTCGTCGGGCTCTTCGTCTCCTTCGCCGTCGTCGTCTGGCACCTCCACCCGGGGGACGAGGTGGTGGGCGAGCTGCTCTTTCAGCGCGTCATCGTCGGTGGTCGTGAGGGCCTCGTGGAGCAGGCCCACGTGGCCGTAGGAGTTCGCGAGTTCGACGGCAACGCCCTGGAGCTTCGGGTCGGGCAGCATCGCGCGCAGGACTTCCAGCGCGGTGGTGCCCCCTGGATCGAGGGCGCACTGCGCGAGGGCGAGGAAGGGGGCTGGCCCGTGTTGCTGGAGGACGTCGTGGAGAGCGCCCTGGGTCACGGTCGGACCGCGCAGCAGCGAGGCCACGAGGTCCACGGGCATGTCCTCCGGGATGGGCAGCGGCAGGATCTCCTGGAGCGCGCGGATCACCTCGGGGTGGCGCGAGGGCTCGTAGCGAAGCTCGAAGACGAAGCTCTGGGCGATGTGCTCCTCGATGCGCAGCACGCTGCGTGACCAGAGCGTCCGGAAGGAGAACGCCGGGAACTGCCCGGGGTGCTGCTGCTTGTTCAGCTCCATCAGCCGCCGGAGCTGCAGCATCGACAGGGACGAGGTGTCGGCGGGCCAGGGATCGTCCTCGTGCGCGCTGCTCCAGAAGGAGGGGTCGAGCCAGGTCTCCGAGAGGGTGATGATCTCCATCAGGGCGTCGAGGCCCTCCAGGCCGAGCTGCTCGGCGGTGCCCTTGAAGACGCGCTGCACCCGCGAGAAGCTGTGCGCGGAGCGCTGGTCGTCGGTCAGGTACGGCGCGAGGCCTTCGCGGAGGCTCGCTGCGGTGCGGCCGAGCGGGATCCAGAGGGAAGGGGGGATGCGCTCACCCAGGGAGGCGAGGAGGTGGTCGGGGTGCTCGGGGTCGACGAGGAGGGTGAGATCTTCCTGGCGCTCACCGACGCGGGCGCGCCGGGCAGGGCCCAGGGCGACGGGGGTGCTGCGCGCGATGCGCTCGGCGCCGTGCTCCTTGAAGTCGTCGGCGAAGGGGACCAGCTCCCAGACGTCGCGCAGGAGGTCGCGCTGCGTCGCCGCGTCCTCGGGTTCGAGCCAGCGGAACGGCAGGTCGCCCTCGCCGCGGAGCGCGGCCACCCACGTCGGCACCTTCCAGGAGTGCGAGACCATGGGGGCGTCTTAGGCGAGGTGGGCAGGAGATGCGATGGCCCACGAAGCCCTGCGGTGGGCGCGGCGGGCGTGAGACAGGCGCGGGGCGAGGGTCAGGTGCCGGCGATCTGGAGGCCGTCGAAGATCAGGGTGGGCGTCCTGAAGGAGGCGTACACGTAAGGGTCGTTGCCGACGGCAGCGAGCTTCTTCCAGGTCTCCAGGTGGTTGCCGGAGAGGTTCATCTCGGCGATGGGCTCGGCGATCTTGCCGCCGCGCACGGCGAAGCCCTTGAAGCCGAGGGAGAAGTCGCCCGTGGTGTCGTTCGAGTTGCCGCCGAGCCAGCCGGTGATGAGGACGCCATTCTTCATGTCGGCGAGCAGCTCGGCCTGGCTCTTGGTGCCGGGCTTCCAGGTGACGTTGGAGAACGAGCC
The DNA here is from genome assembly GCF_000601485.1 of Chondromyces apiculatus DSM 436. Taxonomy (GTDB): domain Bacteria; phylum Myxococcota_A; class Polyangia; order Polyangiales; family Polyangiaceae; genus Chondromyces; species Chondromyces apiculatus. The sequence continues at coordinate 21,847 of NZ_ASRX01000059.1, read as the reverse complement.
GGAGGTCGGCGCCATGGAGAGCTTCCGGCCGTAGTAGACGTCGATGCAGTAGCTCTTCAGCACGCCGTCCTCGAAGAGGGGGCGCTTTCGCGCGGTGAGGCCTTCGCCGTCGTAGAGGCGGGAGCCGAGGCCGCGGGGGAGGAGCGGGTCGTCGTCGATGGTGAGGAGGCGGCTGCCGATGGTCTTGCCGAGCTTGCCCTCCATGAAGGAGCGCTTCTGCTGCAGGGAGCCGCCGGAGAGGGGGTTCAGCATGCGGCGCAGCAGGTTGCCGGCGACGCGGCTGTCCACGGCGACGGGCACGACGGCCGAGGGGATCTTCTTGGCGCCCACGGCGCTGAGGGCGCGCTCCGAGGCTTGCCGGCCGACGAGGCCGAGATCGGCGAGGTCGGCGTAGCGTCGCACCGTCACGTCGGACCAGTCCTCCGGACGGCGTCCGTTCGGGTCGCGCACCGTGGCCTCGGCGGAGGCGCTGTACTCGGTGGCGCGCCGCGAGCCCTCGAAGCCGTTGGAGTGGACGCGGTGGCTCTCGGTGGAGGTGTCGGTGAACTGGGCGGTGACGGAGATGATCGCGTCGCTGCCCTTCACGGTGCGGGCGGCTTGCTCCATGGCCTGGGCCCTGGCGCGCCGCTCCACCGGGGTGACCGCGGTGTACCCGGGGTCGTCCAGCTCGAGATCCGCGGTCGACTGGTCCTTGTAGAGGGCGGGGTCGGGCAGGCCGCGGAACGGGTCGGGGGTCAGGGTGCGCGTCAGCGCGATGGCGTTGTCGAGGAAGGGGCCGAGGGCGTCGGGGCGCAGGTCGCTGGTGGACACGGCGGTGTAGCGGCCGTCCACGTACAGCTCCAGGTCGAGGCGTCGGGTGGAGGCCTCGCTGATCTTTTCGAGCTTCCCGTCGCGCCAGGTGACGCCGACCTCGCGGTCGAGGGTCGCCTTGGCGGCCACTCCGGAGGCGCCCTTCTGGGTCGCGAGGCGCAGCGCCTGCTTGGCGATGTCCAGCATGGTGTCGCTCATGGCTCTCTCCCTCAGCCCTTCTTCTGCGCCCGGCCGCCCACCGTCATGGCGGCGACGCGGACCGTGGGGATGCCCTGGGAGACCGGCACGGACTGGACGTCCTTGCCGCAGGTCCAGCCGCCCTCGTCGATCACGAGGTCGTCGGCCACCATGTCCACCTGCTCCAGCGCCTTGGGGCCGTTGCCGATGAGGTTCACGTCCTTGATGGGGCGGGTCAGCTTGCCGTCCTCGATGAGGTAGCCGTTCCTCACGTAGAACGTGAAGTCGCCGGCGCCGATGGAGACCTGGCCGTTGCTGAAGCTGGAGCAGAAGATGCCCTTCTTCACCGAGGCGATGATCTCGTCCTTGCGGTGCGGGCCGGGCAGCATGTAGGTCGAGCGCATCCGCGGCAGGGGGGCGTGCTTGTAGCTCTCGCGCCGGCCGTTGCCCGTGGGCTTGACGCCGTAGTGCTTGGCCGAGATGGCGTCGTGGAGGTAGGTCGCGAGGATGCCCTTGTCGACCAGGGTGGTGACGCCGGCGGCGTTGCCCTCGTCGTCGACGTTGATGGCGCCGCGCGCGAACTCGTTGGTCGCGTCGTCGACGATGCTCACGAAGGGCTTGGCGATGGGCTTGCCGATCTTGTCGGCGTAGATGGAGACGCCCTTCCTGTTGAAGTCGGCCTCCATGCCGTGGCCGATGGCTTCGTGGAGCAGGATGCCGGAGGAGCCCGCGGCGAGCACGACGGGCATCTCGCCGACCGGCGCGTCCACGGCGTCGAAGAGGATCAGGGTGCGCGCGGTCGCCTCGCGCACCACGCGCTCGATCCGCTCGGGGGTGTAGAAGTCGAGGCCCTGCCGGCCCGCGACGTTGTAGCCGTTCTGTTCGCGGCGGCCGTTCTGCTCGGCCACGCAGGACATGCGGAGCGCCGTCATCGGCTGCACGTCCTCGACGAGGCGGCCCTGGCTGTCGGCGATGAGGATGGCCCCTGCCTCGTCGACGAGGGACATGCTGACCTTCTTCACCCGCGGATCGGCCTTGAAGGCGGCCTCGTTGGCGGTGGTCAGGATGGGGAGCTTCTGCTCGGGCTTGATGGCGTCCCAGGTGGTGCGGACCGGGTAGCGCTGGGGGAGCGGGTCGACGCTGAAGTGCTGCGGGCCCGGGCGCGCAGGGCCGTCGGCCACAGCGGCCGCGGTCTGGGCGGCGCGCCGGAGGGCGTCGGCGGTCAGCTCCTCGGTGTAGCCGTAGCCGGTCTGGTCGCCCTTCACGACCCGCACCCCGACGCCCAGCTCGACCCTGGTGTACGCGCGGTTCACCTGGCCGTCCTCGAGGGAGAGGTTGTTGGCGACTTGGTGCTGGAAGAACAGGTCGGCGTAGTCGCCGCCGCGGGACATGGCGACGCCGATCGTCTCGCGGATCATGGCCTCGGTGACGCCGAAGCGGGAGAAGTAGGTGACGCGCGGGGCGTCGGTGGAGGGCTTCACGCCAGCGGTGGTGGGCATTTCGAGGGCGGTAGGCACCCCGGAAGTACTACTACAGCCGAGGAGGCCCCCGGCCAGCACTGTCGCGCCGAGCTCGACGAACGCGCGACGGTTCATGCGTGAATCCTGCGATGACATGCGATCCTCCCTGGGTGTCCGTGGCGGGCGGCGAGCATACACCTCCGCCGCGGCGTGGCGCGCCTTTCCGGGCCCTGACGCATCGCGCAGCTCCGCTACGTGGCTGCGCAGGTACCCGTGTAGGTGCCCGCGACCATGGCCGCGTCCGTGCCGGCACCCACGCCCCTCGACGAGGGGCGATGGATGGTTCCCCGGCTCGGACGATGTGAAGGTTCTGAGGTTTCCGGGCTGTCCGGTCCTGGGACTCTCCGGCCGTCCGGATCCCGGGCGCGCTCAGTCCACGCTATCGAGCGCGCGGCGCAGGATGCCGAACATCTCGTCGATGTGCTCCTGCTTCAGCATGAGGGGCGGGGAGAGGGCGATGATGTCGCCCGTGACGCGGGTGAGGAGGCCCTGCTCGTAACAGCGGACGAAGACGTCGAAGGCGCGCCGGCCCGGGGCGCCGTCCCGGGGGGTGAGCTCGACCCCGGCGACGATACCGAGGTTGCGCAGGTCGACCACATGCCGCGCGCCGCGCAGGCCGTGCACGGCCTCTTCCCAGGCGGGGCTGAGCGCCTTCGCGTTCTCGAAGAGGCGCTCGTCGCGGTAGACGTCGAGCGTCGCCAGGCCCGCGGCGCAGGCGAGCGGATGCGCCGAGTAGGTGTAGCCGTGGAACAGCTCGATCATGTGCTCGGGGCCCTGCATGAAGGCGTCGTACACGTGCTTGCGGGCGATGGTGGCGCCCATGGGGACGGTGCCGCTCGTGAGGCCCTTGGCGACGGTGATCATGTCGGGCACCACGCCGAAGTGGTTGGCGGCGTAGGGCGCGCCGAGGCGACCGAAGCCGGTGATCACCTCGTCGAAGATGAGCAGGATGCCGTACTTGTCGCAGATGGCGCGCAGGCGCTCCAGGTAGCCCACGGGGGGGACCAGCACACCGGTGGAGCCGGCCACGGGCTCGACGATCACCGCGGCGATGGTGGAGGGGTCGTGCAGCGCGACGATGCGCTCCAGGGCGTCGGCGTGCTCCGCGCCGTGCTGCGGCATGCCGCGGGAGAAGGCGTTCTTTGCGGGGTCGTGGGTGTGCGGCAGGTGGTCCACGCCGGGGAGGAGGGGGCCGAAGGTGCGGCGGTTGGGGCCGATGCCGCCCACGGAGATGCCGCCGAAGCCGACGCCGTGGTAGCCGCGCTCGCGCCCGATGAGGCGGGTGCGGGCCGCCTCGCCGCGGACCCGGTGGTAGGCCAGGGCGATCTTGAGGGCGGTGTCCACGGCCTCGGAGCCGGAGTTCGAGAAGAACACGTGGTCGAGGTCTCCAGGGGCGAGGGCCGCGACCCGCGAGGCGAGTTCGAAGGCCTTGGGGTGACCCATCTGGAAGGCGGGGGCGAAATCCATCTCGGCCGCCTGGGACTGGATGGCGCGGACGATGGGCTCGCGACAGTGCCCCGCGTTCGAGCACCAGAGGCCGGCGGTGCCGTCGAGAATGCGGCGGCCATCGTGGCTGCTGTAGTGCATGTCCTTCGCCCCGACGAGGAGGCGTGGCGCCCCCTTGAACTGCCGGTTGGCGGTGAAGGGCATCCACCAGGCGGACATGTCGCCCGGGATCTCGGCGTTGATCAACGACTCGCTCATGGCAAAGGTTCCTCCACGGGGATCAGGGTCGGGGCGGCTTCATGCGTGCAGGATCCACCTTCGCGTCCCGCTGGACCTGGCCGAAGGTGATCTCGCTGCGGTCGCCGCCCGGCTCCTCGATCACCACCCGCTTGACTGACCACAGCTCCGGCCCGGCGGAAAGCTCCAGCCGGGTGACGAGCTTCGCCACCTCGGGCGCCCTGGGCTTCGCCGAGAGGGTGAGGCCGTCTTTACGGCTGGGAATGGCGATGTCGTACCGGCTGCGGAGCTTCGCCAGATCCCCGCCGAGGAGGATCAGCAGGTCACCCAGCACCGCCCCGAAGCGCCCGGCGGCGGAGGCTCCGGTGGCGCCGCCGCCCTTGGGGGTCGCGTACCCGAAGCCCTCGGGTGTCACCCAGTAAGTGACGGCATCCGGCGGCTTCAGCTCCCAGCGCAGCCGATCCGGCAGCACCAGGGTCATCTCGCCCGCGCTCTCGACCTCCGTCGCGAGCAGGCCGATGGCGCGCTTCTGGGTGAACGGCGCGAGGAGGGTCTTCACCCCCGCGCGGGCCTGGGTCATCTCCTTGAGCGCGTCGTCCACCGCGTCGGCGCGGGCCTGTCCTTCGAGCGCCAGCGCGCCCACGCACCCGAGCGCTCCGCCGAGAACTTGCCGCCGCCCCATCGAGATCATCGCGTTTCTCCTTTGCTTGCAGGCGCCGGCGTTGGCGTTGGCGCTGGCTCACCTGGCGGGCTGCTCGGGCCCGCCTCGTCCGGGTGGGGAGAGCCCGCGCGGACCCAGGCATCATAGGTCCCGTCGGTGAGCGCCGGATCCGCCGGGACTGCGTCGAGCACGTCTTCGCTCTCGCCGGGCGTATTGGGCGTGTCGGGCGTGTAGGCGGGGTCGAGGAGCTTCCGGAGATCGAAGCGGAGGAAGCGCCCCAGGAGGTGCGGGCTCTCGCTCACCCAGAGCGCGCGCCGGGTGGTGTCCATGACCACGCCGTGGGTCGCGATCAGGGCGTCGAGGGCGCGTCGATCACCGAGGGGGAGCTGCGCGCCGCCCACGCCCCGCCGGTCGCGCATCACCCCGACCACGGCGTCCACGGGCGCCCCAGGGGGGAGGCTGGCGAGGAGCTCGTCGAGCCGGGCGCGCCGCGCCTGCGTGGAGGTCTCGGCCATCACCCGCCGGTTGGCCGGGTCGGCCGCGAGGGGGCCCTCGAAGTGGTTGGTCAGGGGGACCTTGCCCCTCCCGCGCCGCGCGTGGAGCGGCGCACCGGGGGCGCGCTCGGCCACGGCGGCGTCGCCCGAGGCGTCGGCGAGGAAGATCATGTGCGAGACCATCGGCTCGGTCGCGGCGAGCAGCGTGAGGCCCTCCTCCACCGTGCGCGCGCGGCCGAGCAGCTCGCGCATGGTGTGCGCCACGGGCTGTCCCGTGGTGCGCGGGCGCATGGCCCTCCCGCCGTGGACCACGGCCGCGAGGCCCTCGGCGTTCATGCCGCTCACCGCGCCGGCGAGGCCCGGCCACGAGACGGAGGCGTAGGGGATGCGGCCTTCCTCGTGCATCAGGAAGACGGCCTTGTTCTCGTCGAAGATGGGCAGCACCTCGAAGTCGAAGGCGCGCGCGAGGACCGCGCCGCCTCCCTCGAAGGCGCCGTCGCTCAGCGCGAAGCTCGTGCACCCGATGAGCGGGGACCGCTCGAAGGAGAGCGAGATGTCGTAGAGCGCGTGCAGGAACACCATGCGGTGGTAGGTGGGGAGGAGATCGGCAAACGGGTCGGGCGAGAACGCGCGCGCGTGGGCCGCGATCTCCCGCTGCCGCGCCTCGGTCATGCCGCCGGTGACCCCCCGGAACTGCACCCGCGAGAGGTCCATGAGCAGCCACCGGAGCGGCGCGAGCGGGACGAAGTGCGCGAACTCGGCCTGGAGCATGCCCTCGTTCTCCACCATCTCGCGGTAGAGGAGCCGGCCGTGCTGGTGTCCGATCTCCTCCGGCGTTCCGGCGAGCCGCACCTCGATCACCTTGCCCCGCTGCCGCGCGTAGCCGCGCCCGAGCACGCGTAGCCCGGAGGGGCTCTCCACCACCTCACCCTTCACCTCGGCGATGGGCGGGGGCTCGATCCGTGTTCCCAGGGTGATGCCGAGGTGGCCGAGCGGAATGGCCACCACGAGCACCGCGAGGGCGAGGAGCTTGCGCCGGTGTCGGGCCACGAAGCCGGGCTTTGCCGGCGGCGAGGGAAGCTTCTGCGGGGGAGGCGCGCCGTCGGCCGAGGAGGGAGCCGTCACCGTGCGATCCTACGGCGCAGGCGGCGAGAGAGGCGACTGGGAGGACTGGGGAGACGGCGAAGCCTGGGGGGCCTGCGCTTCCACAGCATCAGCGTCGCGCTCGCGCTCGCGGCTGCGCTCGTCGTCGGCCTCGACGTGCGCTCCTGTGGAGCTGCGCGCCGTGCTGCCCAGGGGAGCTTCCACGCCGGCAGGTACGCGGCGGAGCCCGCGGGTGAGGGCCAGGGTCGCGAGCACCCGCACGATGATCCGGGCCGGGTCGCGCACGGAGTCGAAGTGGGTGACCCGCTCGTTCTCCGGGGGGTAGAGCACCTCGATGGGCACCTCCACGATGGGCACCTGCCCGGCGATGGCGCGGAGGATCACCTCGGCCTCGAAGGCGTAGCCGTCGTCGCGCACGTCGAGGGCCAGGGTGCGGCGGAGCGGGTAGCGCCGGAGGCCGCACTGGGTGTCGTGCAGCGGCCGCCCCGCGAAGAGGGAGAGGAAGAAGTCGGAGATGCCGTTGGAGATCTGGTTGGCGCGGGGGGCGCCGGCCCGGCGCAGGTCGCGGAGGCCGAGCACCAGCGCCTCTGGGTCCGGGGTCGCGTCGAGGAGGCGCACCGCTTCGGCGGGCGGGTGCTGGCCGTCCGCGTCGAGCGTCACCGCGACGTCGAAGCCAGCGTCCAGCGCGTGCTGCATCCCGGTGCGCAGGGCCGCGCCCTTGCCGCGGTTCCGGGCGTGCCGCAGCACAACGGCGCCTGCCTCCTCGGCGATCGCGGCGGTCCTGTCGTGGGATCCGTCATCGACCACGAAGATCGCGCCCCGGGAAGGCCAGACCTTCGCTGTCGCGCGAACGACCTCGCCCACATGACGCTCTGCATCGTAGGCCGGGATGACCGCACACACTCGCATCACCGTGGGGTCTAGCACGTCACACGGCGGCGCGAACAGCGGACGGCAAGAACCCCGCAGGAACGCTGGGCAGGAACGCTGGGCAGGAACGCTGGAGAAGAGCAGGCGAGCGTCGGGGTGAGCAGGCGTGAGGTCTCCGGACATCACGTGAGGCTTGTTGGCCTCAGCGCTGTGTTACCCAACGCCACCTTGCTGCTGTGCATCCTCGACGAGTGCACGCGAATTGCGCGTGTTTCGGCTGCACTTGCGTTCGGCATGATGTGTGACACGGAACGTCGCTTGGCCCGGCACGCCGCACGTTCGGAGCATCGGCGCGCGTCTGTCGGGTCTTCACAGGAACCCCGCTCCTCCGCTCTCGCGAGGGATGAGGAAGGAGCCTCTCCGCAGGCTCGCGTCGCGTCCGACGACGGACGCTTCAGGTCGTGGCGAGACGACCATCACCGCGATCCCTGCACCTCCGAGGTCTCTCATGAAGGTGTCCACGGCCGTCATCGTAGGCAGCGACCCGTACTGCGCCCGGATCCTCGAGTTCGCGTTGAACCGGCGCCGGCTCAACGTGGTCCGTGCCCAGCACACGCTGGGCCTGCGTGGGCTGCTCGTCGCGTTCAAGCCCGATCTCGTGCTCATCGAGACGGACATGCCCGAGCTGGACTGCGAAGGGGTGGTGGCGTTCCTCAGGAGGCAGCCCGAGACCCAGGGGGCCCGGGTGGTCCTGTACTCGCGGCAGGAGCACCCGCTCTCGGAGACCCACGAGGTGCATCATGGAGCGGATGGCCACATCGCCGTCGCGCGTGAGGTCGCCGTCACCGAGCATCACCTCGATCCATGGCTGCCCTCGCCTCCTTGATGGAGGTGAGCCTCCGCGCTCTGCTGGCGTGGACTGCGGGCGGGTCCTTGCCCGATCGATGGGACACAGGGTTAGGATGGTCTCTACCTCTGCGGTATTCCGGCCTCGTGGTCGGGGACGCCGAGGGGAGCGAGGTGCACGATGGCGCGCGCGTGGGTTCCCTGGCTGGTGGTTGGGCTTGGCGCATCGGTGGTGGGTGTCGCGTGCGCGACGGGCACCGAACTCCCCGGACAGCCCTCGGTGGGCTCCGGCGAGAGCACGGGCTCCGAAGGCGGCTCCACCGCGCCCACCGGTCCGGGATCCGGCGCGGGCGGCGGCTCCGGGACGGGCACGGCGACGACGGGCACGGCGACGACGGGCAGTGGCGTCACGGTGGGCACGGGCGTCGGCGCGGGTGATGCTGGCGTGGGCGGCGCGGGCAGCGGGGGAGGCGGTCAAGGTGGCGCCTCCACCTCCAGCACGACGAGCAGCAGCACGAGCAGCACGACGAGCAGCAGCACGAGCAGCACGACGAGCAGCAGCACGACGAGCAGCAGCAGCTCGGGTGGAGGGATCGTCTGCGGGGACGCCGTGTGCAGCGCGGGCGAGACCTGCATGACCTGCCTGCAGGACTGTGGTCCTTGCCCGGTCACGTGCGCGCACGACAAGTGCACGATGGGGGTCGCCCTCGCGAGCGCCTGTGATCCGTGCGTCGCGCAGGTCTGCGCGTTCGACAGCTTCTGCTGCACGACCGAGTGGGACGAGGTCTGCAGGAGCGCGGTGACCACCGTGTGCGGACAGGCCTGCCCCGACACGTGCGCGCACGACATCTGCACGACGGGGGCTGCCCTTCAGTACGGGTGCAACCCCTGCGTGACGGCCGTCTGCGACTCCGACTCGTTCTGCTGCACGGATGCGTGGGACTACTACTGCCTCGACGAGGTCTTCTTCTCGTGCGGCATCTTCTGCCCCTGACCTTCGGCTGATCCTCGACGGCGCCGCAGGCGCGGCGCCCTCCGTCTCGGACCACGGCAGCGCCGCAGGCGCGGCGCCCTCGCGACGTGGTCCCGGTCAGCGCCTCACTTCTGCGAGAGCGGGCCGGGGGCCGTCGCGGCCTCGGCGCCCTGGATCTCGTGCGTCTCGGGGTCGTACTTCGACGTGCACTTGGCCATGACCAGCGTGGCGTCGAACGTCCCTGCCTGGTTCAGGGTGCCCTCCACGGTCACCTGCACGCCAGGCACGTCGCGGAACGTGTCGGGGATCACGCACTGCGCGTAGCTCACCGGCATCTCGGACTGCGGGCCGTGGACGGTGAAGCGGTACTCGCAAGGGTCGTCACGCTTCACCAGCGTGCCCTTCACGAGCTCTCCCTCCACGCGCACCTTGCGGCCTGCGAGCTTGTCCTTCTGGGACATGAGCTGATCGACCGGCAGCGCGTACACGGCGGCTTCCTTGAAGCCCACCATGAAGAGCGCCACGATCGCGCCGCCCATCACCAGCAGCACGGCCAGGAGACCCAGGCTCGCCCGGCTCGAAGCGGCTTTAGGCGTGCTTCGCGTGGTCGACTTCTCCACGGGTGGCGCGTCGGTGTGTGCGCCCAGATTGAGGGCCTCTGCCAGCTCGTCGTCCAGCTTCTTGCTCATGGAAGTACCCCAGCCGCGGAGGCTAACCCGGTCGGGTGGCCGGGTCGAGCGCCGTTCGCCGGATGTCACTTCGGGGACGTCACTTCGAAGGCTTGGAAGGCGTCGCGGGCGGCGCTGGGCTGCCCGTCGCCACGAAGGCGCGCGCCTCGCGGCGGACGTCGGTCACGTTCAGCGTGTCCGTGGTGGTGAGGATGAGGTGGATTTGGTTCGGCCTCTCCTGGATGCTCGCGCGCGCGCCAAGCTGGCCCACCTCGAAGAGCTTGCACTGTGTGGAGGGCTCTCCGCGTGGTGCTGCCGCCGATCCCGGTTGCATGCGGGACTCGATGCGCTGGGCCGTCTCCCGGACGGCCGCGAGCTCTGCCGCCGTCTTGGGGGCGATGATGATCCGGACGCCGTTCTCGATGTCCTGCACCTCCAGGCGGCCGGCGGCGGCGAGCTGCTGGCAGAGCTGTCGCTCGCTCATGGCGTCCGGCGAGATGGACACTTGCTCGCCCGCGGCGGTCTGATCCTGGCCGGCGCTGCGCGGCGCCAGGGTCGCGGAGCGCGGCTCCTGCTGGTCGGGGAGGTGGTTCATCTTCATCTCGCCCCGGCTGGTGTCCGTGCGTCGCGGGTCGGGCAGCAGATCGGTCTGGGGCTGGCCGGGGAACGCGGCGTCGAGGCCGGGCCGGGGGCGCCCGTGCATGCCCAGCGGATCGTCGTGCATGGCGTGGTAATCCGGAGCCATGACCGGTCGTGCAGGTCCCTCGTCGCTCGCCTCGGGGGCGCGTGACTCGAAGGTCTCCGAGCGGCCCGGGGAGCGCGCGTCGCGGGTGCGATCGCTGACGCACCCCGACGCGACCATCACCAGAGCGACCGAGCCGAGATAGAACCAGGAACGATGAAACGATGCCTTCATGGGAACACTCCGTGGTCTCGTCGCGACCACAACCACGGAAGTTCTGCAGCCATCGTGCCACGTCGAAGGACAGCGCTCTTGACGGGCCTCGGCGCGCTTGCGGCATGTGCCGCCCTTTCCCCGGGGCCGCGCGCGCCTGCTGGTTCGACCCTGCTCACGGCGGCAGGCTGCTCACCCCGTGCCTCCCGTACCCAGACCGCTCCCGACGTGCACGGTACATCCGGGGCTGGATCTGCTGTGCAACCTGCCACCGTGCGCTCTGGGGGCGGTGAGGGCGCGGGGGCCTCCGCCGAGATCGTGCGGCGCAGACCGCTCGGGGATCTCACGGCTGAGCCGCTCGCTTTCACCATCGAGCCCACCCTGGATCCGCGCGCGCTGCTCTTCGTGGCCAGCACCTCCTCGGAGCGCACCGGCTGGGTGCGCGTTCACGACAGCGTCACCGGCAAGCTCGGGCCCGAGATCCGCCTCGACGGCGAGTACGTGATCACCGCGCTCCCTCGTGCGGACGCCAGCACCACGCTGCTCACCTCCCGCGAGGGAGCGCTGTGCTTCACGACGCACGCGGCGGGGGCTGCGATGGATGCCGCGCGCGAGCCCACCCGCCGCTGCACGTCCATCCGCGCGCACGCCCTCGCTGCCGTGGGCGACCGTCTCGCGCTGCTCGATGTCGCGCCGGCGCTGGCCACCCCTGATCCTCGTTCCTCCACGCCGCGTGCCGCGACGGCGAAGCCCGTGAAACCGGCTCCCGAGCGCGCGCGTGCGGGCAAGCCGACCCCGAAGGCCCCCGCGAAGACGCCCGCAAAAGCCGGCTCCGGGCGCGGGAAGAAGCCGGCCGCCAAGAAGGGGGGGCATGGGGTCATCAAGCCCCTGCGCCAGCCCGAGCTCGACGTCCTCCTGCGCTGGGCCTCGCTCGATGGCGTGCTCGATGCGCAGGCGACGCCCACCGGGTTCCGCTTCCGGCCGCCGCTCGACGGGATGACGCTCATCGACGCGGGGGGGCGCGGCGCTGCGATCGATCTGCTGGTGTACACCGAGGCTCCGGCGAAGCCTGGCGACAAGTCTCCGCTCGGTCGTGCGCGCATCGTCGCCGCGACGCTCCAGCAGGATGGCCGCCACGACCCGACGTACAGCGCCACGCCCGCCGAGGGCGAGCTGGAGTACGGGTTCATCCGCGGTCACGAGGAGCCGCGCCTCTTCTTCGGCAAGGCTGGCGCGGCCTACGCGGGCATCGAGCAGCGCGGGGGTCGCTGCGAAGCTGCCCGCATCACCCCCTCGTTCGCGCGCTACACGGGCGCGCAGGCCACCTGCCTGCTCGACCCCGGGCGGCTCGCCGCGTCGGTTTCACTCACCGCAGAGGAGACGACGGTGCTCGATCGGATCCTTGGCCTCGGCCCTCGCCGCGCGCCGCTGCAGCCGCGGCATGATCCTGGCCTCGTCGCCTGGGCCGGCGGTCGAGGCTTCTTCCAGGTCGCGGGGGAGCTGCTCTCCGCGTCCCGCGCCGACGGCCAGCCTCGCCGCGAGGACCATCCCTTCCCGGCACCCCGTGCGCGTATCTCCTGGGGCACGTTCCTCCCTGATGGAGAAGGGCTGGCCTGGGCAGCGGGTCGGCTGCGGCGCGTCAGCATCACGGGCGCGATCGAGGACGCCGGCAGTCCCTCCCTCCCTGAGCGCGCGACGACGCTGCTGCGCGCTCCGGAGCACCCTGCGGACCGGGGCGGCATGGTCCGCATCGCCGCGTCGTACTGGATGGCGCGCAGCGATCTCGTGCGCCTCCTGCCGACGCCCGCGGTGATCGAGAGCCTGCGCGGGCGCGCTCACCCCGACGCCACGGCCCTCGTCGGGGGGCCCAGGCGTGGTCTCTTCCTGGAGCTGATGGGCGGGGATCTGCACCTCACGGCCCTCGCGCCCTCCGGCGCGCTCACCCCACTCCCGCCCGTTCCTGCGCCCGTGCGCGCGCACTTCGACGCCTGCGAGCGGCGTGCTGGGGGAGCCCTCATGGCCGGTCCGAGCACCGCGGATCCGCGCCGCATCGTCGCCTTCGCCCTCGACGCGGACGGGCGCCCGGGCCAGGTGCAGCCGACATCGCTGCCCAGGGCGGCAGGCAGTGCGGCGGTGCGTCTGATCCCGCTGCCCGAGGGTGGCGCGCTGCTCACCGATCGGGAGCGTCGGCACGTGGTCTGGCTCGATGACCAGGGCCACGAGCGCGCCTCCAGGCCCTGGCCCGCCGACGCCAGTCCCGCAGCCTGCGTCGATGGGCGGCCCGTCCGGAAGACCTACCCCGCCCCGACGCCGGGAGATTTCGTCGACCTGCCCGTGCCCGATGCGCCGGGCGCCTGCGTGGTCGGCGATCCCGTGTGGGCGCCGGATGGGACACTGCGCTGGTTCGGCAGTGCGGTCGAGGGACTGACGTCGCAGGCCGAGGTGGTCCTCGCTGCGCCGCCGCTGCCCACGGGCGGCTCCGTGCCGGGGAGGTCGTCGAGTGCCGTGGCACCGGCGCCGAGCGCCGCGCCTGCCGCGAACGCCGGGGTAGTCGCGTCGAGCGCCGCGCCTGCCGCGAGCGCCGCGCCTGCCGCGAGCGCCGGGGCAGCCGGGTCGAGCGCCGTACCTGCCGCGGGCGCCGGGACAGCCGCGCCGGGCGAGGGGTCAGCCGCACGCAGCGCCGTCCCACCGTGCCCGGCCGACATGGTGGCCGTGGATGGAGCGCGTGTGGCCGAGGGGGGGACGCTGTTCTGCGTCGACCGCTACGAGGCCAGCCTCGTCGACGCGGACTCCGGGCGTGATCTCTCTCCGGACTACCCGCCCACCCCCAACCTGCTCGACTTCGTGCTGACCCAGTGGGCGACGGGCCGGCAGCGCCTCGGGGACCTCCACGCCCGCGCCATGCCGCTGCCGTTCTTCCCCGAGTGGCAGCGGGGCCGCACCCACAAGCTGGCCGCCCGTGCGCGCCTCGGGGACCGGCCCAGCGGCTACGTCACGGGTCTGGTGGCCGATGCTGCCTGCAAGGCGGTGGGCAAGCGCCTCTGCGCGCCCGAGGAGCACGCGCTCGCGTGCCGCGGAGAGGACCGCACCCGCTATCCGTACGGTGACACCTTCGAGGCGGGCGCCTGCAACGTGTACCGCGACGCGCACCCCGCGGCGATGCTCCACGACAACGCCTCCCTCGGGCACCTGGATCCCCGCCTCAACCGTCTGCAGCACGCGGGAGACCCTCTGCTCCACGAGACAGGGGCGACGCCGCGCTGCTGGAGTCGCTGGGGGAATGACGCCATCGCCGACATGGTCGGGAACCTCGACGAGTGGGTCGATGATGCGGATGGGGCTTTCGCCGGGGGGTTCTACGCGCGGTCCACGCGTTCGGGATGCGATGCGCTGGTGACGGCGCACCCGCGGTCCTATGCCGACTACTCGACGGGGATTCGCTGCTGCCGGGACGCGGAAGGCGGAGGAGCGGCGCGCGTGAAGTAGGGCGCCACGGTCGAGGGGAGGCGCGCTGAGTGGAGGTGCTCGCGGATCCTGGTGCAGGATCACATCCAGGCTGAGGAGCACGTCGGGTACGAGGGGCGGCTCCTTCGGCGTGGCGAACAGCCCGACGTTGGCAGCAACCAAGAAGGGGCGCAACACGCCCGGCTCGGTCGGTGGCGGCCCCGACCACGAGCTGAAGAGCGGCTCGGTGAGCAGGCGCTGTTGCTTCTCCGAAGGGAAGTTGTCCACGGGCGTGTCGTCCTCGGTCACGACGGCCGACACGTCGGGCCTGGGCACCTCCAGAGGCGCCACTGCCGAGGTGACCAGCGCAGATACCATCATTGAAGTGTTCTGAAGCGCTCCCCCCTGTCAAGCACAGCCGCCCAAGCAGCAGTGGCACGTGCACGGCACACTGCGCGTAATACGGCTCATGATGCTGCACCGTCGCACGGACGCACCACCATGCGCCTGACGCAGGAGCACGTGGTGCGTCCGATCTTGTGGAGGCTGACTCAGCCCGCCGTCGACGAAGCGCTGGCTGCGTCCCTCTCGGACTTCGGCCGTTCCTTGTCTCGCGCGCGCACCTTGCGCGGGGCATGTGCCTTGCTGCCGGTGTGCGCCGTGGATGCGGAACGGGCCATGGTTACCGGTTGCGTCGTCGTTGCCGGTTGCGTCGTCGTTGCCGGTTGCGTCGCCGTTGCCGGTTGCGTCGCCGTTGCCGGTTGCGTCGCCGTTGCCGATGCGGAGAGTGCCGTCACTGCCGGTTGCACCGTGATTCCCGGCGGCATCTGGACCTCCGGTCGCACCGTGCTCGCTGACGGTGTCGTGATTGCGGCTGGCATCATGACCGCCGGTTGCGTCGCGGTTGCCGATGGCGCCAAGACTGCAGCGTGCGTCGTGGCTGCCGGGATCTCCGCGCCTGCCGAGGGCTTCTCCCCCGCCGCCCGCGCCGCTGCCTGACCCTGCTCCGCATTGCGCTGCCGCGTCTTCGCCGCCTTCTTCCCCGCAGCGGATCGGTATGCCCGCGTCTTCTCGTACTTCGCGAGCAGCTCCGGCATCTCCTTGCCCCGCCGCTCTACCGCTGCCCCCAGGTTCAGGACCAGGCGCTGCCGCCGGTCCTCCAGCACATAGCGCGTCTCGTACAGCATCTCGGCAAGCTTCGCCGCAGGACCGAGGAACATCTCGACCCTCGCGATCTGTGCATTCAGCACCGCCAGCGTGTCCGTGTCTGTGGTGGTCATCCCCGCCAGGGGACCCCAAGCCACTGCGTTCCCCTCGATCTCGCCGAGCACCTCCTGGAACCCCTCATGCGCCGTGCGCAGCCCGAGCAGCTCGCGCGCCTCCACATCGATCAAGTAATCGCATTCACGCGCATCGATGAATCGCTCACCGATCTCCGGATTCAACGGGTCATTGGCCATGTTGTCCTCCTGGCTCCACTCCCGGCCGGGAACACGCGGGTGAATCCCACGGGGTCCCGTCGGGGCAGTGCCGGTCACGATTGCACACCCCACGCGCAATCGTCGGCCACTGTAGTGTTCCGTTGCGGGCTGTCAAGCGCAGCCTGTATGTTGGTGACGTCAGCGGAGCAGACCCTCGCAGGCCTGGGTACGACATCGCCTCCAGGGTAGGACCTCGTTCCTGCGGTGTGCTGCACGGGCCCTCGTGCTCCTGCGCCAGCCTGTATGCGCTGGTATCGCCTCCGGTCCCCATGCGCCGGTATCGCCTCCGGATCCCCACGCGCGGAGAGGGAGGCGCCTGCCACGATCGACCTTTGAAAAGGCTGACGCGCGGGCTGCCAGCATCCGGGCCTGTCACCAGAAATCGAGATTCCCCGGTCGCCAGGAAGAGGCTCGCGAGGCTCCTTCAAGAGACCCGGGACGCTCCTGCAGGAGCCTCGGCGCCTACCACCATGCCCTCTGGAGGCCATGGGACCAGCGTCTGTCCGGATCTCAGGGGCCTGCCGGGCACACCCCTGAAGCCGCCGAGGCTCCTGACAGACCCGGGGAGTTCTCGCAGGAGCCTCCCCAGGCTCTCGCGAGCAGCTCCGTCGGGTCCTCCTGAACCCGCCGAAGCTCTTGGGAGAGACGACCGGCATTGCTCGACGACACTGCTGGCGTCTCGCAGCGTGCCCGGCAGGTCCCTTGAGCAGACAGGGGAAAGGACTTGGGTGCCCTCACCGATTCCTCCGAGGAGCGCAGAACTGTCCTGGAAGAGCGAGCACCTCTTTCCAAGGATCCTCGTCCAGTGCCTCCAGTGCACGCTGCCTCTCTCCGCGGAGACTCCGCGGCCTTCGCAGACATCTCCGGACGCATGGCCACAGGCTCCCGTGGCTCTCCCAGCAGACTCTCCTGGCTCCCGCAGAAAGAGTGTCGATCTCCTGCACGAGACCGTCCCGGTCATTCGGAGAGTCATTGCACCTCCTCGAGTGCGCAGGCTTGCGGAGCTTCCTCACCCGGGGATACCGTCGTTGTCGCTTCGACTCCTTGCGATCGCAGGGGGCGGCCAGCTCGGGCGGAGGAGAGGCGCATGGGATTACTGTCGCTCTGGTTTGACTGCGGCGAACCCTCGCTGTCGGTGCGCCGATTCTCGGTGCACGAATCGATGTCCAACCTGTTCAGCGTCTCGGTGTGGGCGCGATCCCAGAACCACGGCCTTCAGTGCGAGTCGTTCCTGCGCAAGCCTGCGGGCTTCAAGGCCGTCAGCGACCTCCTGAACTTACTCGCAGGTGGCCGAACGTGGACCGGCATCTGCTCCCACATGGAGCTGGTTCAGCCCGAGCCGACAGGCCTCTCGACCTACTACCTCCGCATCGTCCCTCGGCTGTGGCTCCTCACCCAGCGCCGCAACATCCGCATCTTTCAGCGCCTCTCCATCCCGGACATCGCCGACAAGTTGCTCCAGGAGTGGCACATCAAGGCCACCTGGCGCATCGACGCCGCCGCGTACCCGAAGCTCGAATACCGCGTCCAGTATGACGAGAGCGACTACGACTTTCTGAGCCGGCACCTCGAAGAGGCAGGCATCTCCTTCTTCTTCGTCGAGGGCGACAACGGGCCCGAGATGGTGCTCACGGACCGACCGCAGGACGGCGAGACGTACGCGGGGAGCCCCATCCAGTATGTGGAGAATCCGAGCGAGATTGCGGACCTCTCCTATGTGAGCAGCCTGCGCCTCGCGCAGCGCGTGACCCCCGAGCGCTACACCAGCCGCGACCACGACTTCCGACGCAGTCCCAGGTATGCGCTGCTCTCTTCGACGTCCGCACCCGGCACGGGCGAGAACACCCTGGAGCAGTACCGCTACCTACCTGGATCGACCGCGATCATCGTCAAGGAGGCGGCGCCCGCCGCTGCGCTCAAGAGCGGCGGGGGCAGCGGCGCGGAGGGGACCGCCAAGGAGAAGAGCGATCCTGGCAAGGAGGTGGTCGACTTCGTCGACAAGCAGGTCACGACCCTCGTCGACAAGCAGGTCACCTCGCTGCTCAACAAGGCCATCAAGCGCGTGCTCAGCGGCGGCTTCGGCGAGGTGGCGGCGGACATGATCGGCGAGATCGCGGGCGACGTGTCCGGCGAGATCCTCGGCGACATCGCCGGCAAGGTCACGGGGGACATCCTCGGCGTCGAGCGCGAGCTGAACATCGACCTGGAGAAGACGCTCCGCAAGGCGGTCGTCGACGCGGTGAACAAGAAGATCAAAGGCGTCATCGAGGAGCAGGGCAAGAAGCTCGGAGAGAAGGTCGACGAGGCGGTCACCGACCTCGTGGGCGGCAAGCTCGGCGAGGTCGTCGGCGACGTCGCAGGCGACCTCACGAAGGGAGTCTCGGAGGGCCTCGCGGAACTCGTGACGGGTCAGGTGAAGAAGCTCGCGGGCGACGACAAGGGGGCGGTACGTCAAGACGAGCGCGCCGGCCAGCAGCTCGCCGCGAAGGGCCTGGAGAGCCTGCGCGCCGAGCGCATCCTCATGACCTTCGAGACCAACGTCATCGACCTCCACGTCGGCGTGCTGATCTCGCTGCTCGACCACCCTCGCGAGGAGCTGTCCCCCAGCCGGAAGCTCCTGATCACCGAGCTGTCGTTCGAGGGCACCCCGAACGGCGAGTGGTCGCTCTCGTGCACCGCCGTCTTCGCCGACGAAGCCTACCGACCGGCGCTCAAGACACCGCCTCCCAAGATCCACGGCATCCAGAGCGCGATCGTGGTCGGCCCCCCCGGTCAGGAGATCCACACCGACGAATACGGCCGGGTGCGCGTGCAGTTCCACTGGGACCGTGACGCCCCCTTCAGCGACGACAGCTCCCTCTGGATCCGCGTCAGCACCGGCTGGGCGGGCGCCGGCTACGGACTGATGACCATCCCGCGCGTCGGCCACGAGGTCATCGTCGCCTTCCTGGAGGGCAACCCCGACCACCCGGTGGTCATCGGCCGGGTGCACGGCGAGACCACCCAGGTCCCGCACAAGCTCCCCGACAACAAGACCGTGTCCACGTGGCGCACCGCTTCATCCCCTGGCGGCGACGGCTTCAACGAGCTGCTCTTCGAGGACGCCAAAGGCCGCGAGATGATCTTCATCCAGGCCGAGCGCGACATGCGCCGCCTCGTCAAGCGCGACGAGACGGTGATCACCGAGCGCAACCGCGTGGATACCGTCGGCGGCAACCTGGTCACCAACGTCGCCCGCAACGTGACCGAGACCATCACCAAGAACCGCGCCCTCGTGGTGGGTGCCAACGTGACGGAGACCGTGGCTGGCAAGCACGAGGTCAAGATCGGGGGGAGCCGCACCGAGAGCATCGGCAAGGGGATGAAGATCACCGTCGGACCCGAGCCGAAGAAGGAAGAGGCGGGCGCAGGCGGAGCCACAGGCGCGAGCATGGGCGCAGCCGCAGGTGCAGGTGCGACCGCAGGCACAGGCGCGATCGCAGGCGCGAGCGCGGCCGGGAGCGATGCCACCGTGGCCGCCGCGAAGGAGCCCGACCTGCCGCCTGGAGTGATGAAGCTCGACGTGAAGGAGCGCCTGGAGATCACCGTCGGCGAGGCGAGCATCACTCTCGACAAGAGCGGCAAGGTGGAGATCAAGGGCGTGGAGTTCGAGTTCAAGGCTTCCGGTGAGGTGAACGTGAAGGGAAAGAAGATCAACCTCAACTGAGGCCCGGAGCGGGCAGGAGGCCTCGATGATCGTGCGCAACTACACGCCCTTCCGGACGCTCTTGTTCGACGCCCGCGACGTCGCCGGTCGCGAGTTCGGGGTCTTCGTGATGAGAGGCACCTTCGACCTCGTGCCTGGCGCCGCGCTGCGCCCCAGCCCCGAGCAGCGCGCCCTCGTGGAGGTGGACGTCTGGCACGGCGCGCCGAATGAATCCAGCGTCTATGTGGAGAGCGACCTGGCGCCTTTCAAGCCGCGCGCCGACATCCTGGTGAACGCCGTGGCACACGCGCCCGAAGGCCGACCGCTCCCGGAGTGGGCGGTGCGGGTCCAGGTGGGGATGCTGAGCAAGGCGTTACGGGTGACTGGCCCACGCCACTGGACACGCGAGGGCGACGGCTGGACCCTCTCGGAGCCGGAGCCCGTGGCAGAGGTCCCGCTGCGCTACGAGCACGCCTTCGGTGGGACGTGGAAGACGAACTGGGGAGGCGCCAGTCTGTGCAAGGAGAACCCAGTCGGGGTCGGCCATGTCGGTGACGAACTCCCGCAGGGCGACGCGCCGATCCCTGCACCGCAGATCGATTCCCCTGAGCAGCCCGTCACCGAGGTGGGCAAGGCCTACGCCCCCGAGGGGCTCGGGCCCATCGCGCGCTCCTGGCAGCCGCGGCTGGCACGCGCCGGCACCTTCGACGAGCCGTGGCAGCGCAGCCGCTGGCCCGAGCTTCCAGAGGACTTCGAGTTCACCTTCCACAACGCCGCGCATCCGGACCTCATCTACCCCGACTTCCTGAACGGCGACGAGGAGGTGACCCTGGAAGGCATGACGCCGGAGGGCGCGCTGCGCTGCTACCTGCCGGGCTACAAACTCGGCCTGCTCCTGCGGCACATGGACGGCTCCCTCGCCATCGCGCCGGTCTTCCTGGACACCCTCTTCCTCGACGTTCCTGCTGGCCAGGCCCACCTCACCTGGCGCGCGCCGGTCGTGAAGACGAAACCGATCCGTGTCCTGGAGGCGCGGATGGCGCATCCCACCGGGAGGAGCCATGGCTGACAACGAAGGCCTGCGGGTCACCGGCGAGGCCATCGTCCTCAGCACCACGCCCGACGTGTGCCGGACACCGCCGACCATGGCGCCCGTGCCGTACCAGATCCTGGGGCGGTTCAGCGACGGCATCCGCCACGCCACCACCGTGTGCATGACAGGCGAGGCCGTCATGACGATGGATAGCCGTCTGACCACGGTCTACGGCGACGAGGCCGGCGTGGGCGGCGGCGTGATCAGCGGCGTGAACAAGGGCTACTGCAAGCCCGTGACGCACAGCACCACGGTGACCGTCGAAGGCCACCACGTCACGTACCACACCTCGATTTACGAGATGAACTGCGACGGTCCCGACGGGGTGGGCAACACCCGCGGGCGGGTGGTGTTCGTCGAGAACGTGGATTGCGTGAAGATCGGACCGTTAGGCGAGATCGAGGGCGAGACGAGCCCGACGCCGGAGCCGGAGACCAAGGAGGAGGAGAGCTGGTGGGAGAAGGGGCTCTCTGCGGTGCACACCATGCTGGACGTGGTGGGGCTGGTCCCTGGGCTCGGAGAGATCGCGGACGGGGTGAATGCGGTCATCCACGGCGTGGAAGCGGCTGGGTACGCCATCGCGGGGAATCAGGCGAAGGCTGCAGAGAATGCGTTGATGGGCACGCTCTCGGTCGCGGCGATGCTGCCGATCGGGGGACAGGCGGCGACGGCCGGGAAGTTCGCGATCAAGGCCGGGAAGGAGGTCGTCGAGGAAGCCGGGGAGAAGGTCGTCAAGGAGGGCGTCGAGGCGGCTGCCGAAAAGCTGGAGAAGGAGATCGGGGAGAAGGCGCTAAAGCCATCGGGAGGAAAAGCGCCGGCCAGTGGCGTCCAGGTTACAGGCGCTGCCGATAAGGTGCCTAAGCCCGGAGTCAGCGGCAAAGGGGGGTCAAAAGACGTTCCGAGCTGGGCACGCGGGAACCGACCCACGGTAGAAGAGAGTGGAAAAGACTTTGCAAGAAGGCTGATGGACGAGAAGTACGGAAAAGGCGGGTGGAGCGACACGGGGCCGTCTTCTGAGTTTAATCAGATCAAGAAGTGGGGCGACCGCGCCTTCGAGATGCCGAAAGATAAATAGGTATGGACCAAGTACACCTCGTTCAGCATGTGTATGAATCCCCAGACGGTGCGGAGAACATCAAATTGATTGGCGTTTACTCCGACGAAGAGAAAGCGAAGGAGGCGGTCGAACGTCTCAAACTACAGCCGGGGTTCCGCGATCATCCAGATGGTTTTTACGTGAGCGCAGTGGTGCTGAATCAGGACCATTGGACGGAAGGATTTGTTGGCTGGGACGAGGCAAACAGAGGCGCAAGTAAATAGCTCGACTGGGCACCAAGAGGAGCCATGGACAGGTAAAGGTAACCCTGAAAGTAGCAGCGGCTTCCGCGAGGCGCATGAAGTAGTTCTTTCAGCAGGGAACCGGATACCTGACCGGAAACTCAC
>NZ_ASRX01000058.1 GCF_000601485.1 Chondromyces apiculatus DSM 436 | reverse complement strand
CACCCCCATCCCACCGCCTGGGCCCCCGCCCCCCGACGGCATCCCGGTGGTTCCCTGACCGCCACTGCCCCCGGTGCCGCTGGGGCCTCCGCCGCTCCCCGCGGTGAGCCTGGGATCATACGTCTCCCAGTCGTGGCTACACCCCACGACCGCGAGCATCACCGCGGCCCAGACGCCCCCCCGCTGCGGGCGCCTCTTCGCCCTGGTTCCAGAGGCGCTCATGCGTCGGCCCAGGGTAATCGCACTGAACCCGGGCCGTCGACGAGGAACGTGGCCCACGGGCCTTCCCGCCACCCGCTCCCCGGCGCATCCTCCCGGCCCGACGAGGCAGCCCCCGCGAGGCGCGCCGGGCGTCAGAAAACTCACCGCTCGATGGGACACTCGTCGAAGCAGGTGATCTGATCGTCGCAGGCCTTCCCGTCGAGGCACGCCTCGCACACCTTCGCCGAGTTCCGGAACGCGTCGTCCTCTTCAGCCTGCATCTCGCAGTCGTCGCGGCACGCATCCACGTTGTACTCACCGTCCACGCAGTCCCGGTACGTCTGGCAGATCTGCGGACAGTCGATGGCGTCCTCGGCGGCCTCCTCGCAACCCACGGCTGCGAGGCCCAGAACACCCGTGGCGAACGCGAGAGCCATCATCTGGCGCATCCATCTCATCCGCGTCTCCTCCTTGGTGACCGTCAGCGCCTCGGTCCACCGCGCAGGCCATCGTTCTGCGTCGTGAGCACGTTGACTGCCCACGAAAGTTCCGATGCCGCGGAGCCCCCCTCCGTCTCAGGCACCCACCGCCCTCATCCACCCCTCTTCCCCCTGCGCCGGTGCTCGCCCCCACTTTTCCCCTACAACCCGGGTAGAAAAGTCATTTGTCGTCGTCTCTGGTCGGCCGTACCGTCGACCAGTTCTCACCCTCGCCCTTCGCAAGAAAGGGACTCCGTCATGGCCCTTCGTACGTCCTCGCGTTCATTGCAGAAGCACCTGCGCCCGCGCTGGTGCTTGCTCGCCCTCGGCCTCCTCGCGCCCGGCATCGTCGCCTGCGGCACCGTCGAAGTGACTCCTTCGCCCCCTCCTGCGACCTCGCCTCCTCCTGGCATCGACGCTCCCGTCTGGGGCCCCGCGGTCGGTAACCAGAGCCGACCCATGGCCGCGTGGAACGGCACCACCGACTTCGCCGTCTGGAACGACTCGCGCCCCGTACAGACCTATGGGGCCCGCCTCGCGCCGGATGGCGCGGTCCTCGACGGCAGCAGCGGTTGCTCCCCGTACGGCGACGACGGATTCGGGATCAACGTCGTCACCCCCTCCGGCGTCTCCCTCCCCCAGCGCGATGACTTTTACCTGGATCACGGCTCACAGCCCTTCGTCGTCGGGGATGGTCAGCGCGCCCTCCTCCTGTGGAGCCAGCACCACGACACCGACGGCTGGCAACGGCGTGTACCTCGTCGCCTGGCACGACGTCTCGCTTGAAATCTCGCGCATCCTCGCGGCCCGCGTGAATGCCGCCGGCGTCGTCCTCGACCCCACTCCCATCATGGTCGCGGAGTACTCCGGATGTGCCGTCAGCCTCGGCGCCCACGCGACCTTCCAGCCCGCGCTCCCCTGGGCGCGCCCCGCCTCTACACGAAGCGCTTCGAGAGCGCCCTCCTCCTCCAGCCCTGACCCGATCAGACGGAGACGCGGCCCCTTCCGCGCCTCCGCCCCTCTCACCTCAGAGAATCACCGGGCAGTCGTCGAAGCACTCGATCTGCTCGGCGCACGCCTTTCCATCGAGGCACGCCTCGCACACGTTTGCGTCCGAAGCGTAGTCCTTGTCGTTGTCGGACTTCGTCTCGCACTCGTTGCGGCAGCCTTCCACGTCGTACTCGCTGTCGACGCAGTCCGCGTAGTTCTGGCAGATCTCCTGGCAGTTCACGAGCTCATCGACGTCATCGCACCCTCCTGCGAAGAGCCCGGCGAATATCGACATCGAAAGCAAAGCGAAACCCATCATCGTGCGGCGCATGATTGTTGTTCTCCTCGAAAGGACTCTGGACTCGCACCTGACTGGCTCCGGAGCCGGATCATTCCGGCCCGGATCCGTCTGCATGCACCCGTTACGATGCTGACGATCGCGCCCACATCTCTGCAACGGCAGCGCTCCGACGCGCGATTTCAAGCGACGATCGCCGCCGAGAACGCACTGCACGCGCCCTCCACCCGAGCGCGAGATCCCGAGCGCACCGTGGAGCATTTTCCTCACGCCCGGTCGCTACGCGCAGCCTCCCCGACGGCTCCCCCGCGCACAGTCGCTCCCCGCTGAGAGCGCCACCCCCCTTCACCAGGCGTCCCCGGCGGACTGCGCATGCGCCGCCCTGCCTCGCCGCCCTGCCTCGCCGCCCCTCGCTACCTCGCCCCGCCGCCCTGCTCCCGCAGTGTGCACTGGAAGTTCCACCGCTTGCCCGAGGGCCGCTCCGTCGCCGCGAACGGGACCGCCCGCGCCCCCGCCCCGACTCCCGCCGGCGCCCCGCGCGCGCCGCCCTCCGGCGTGAACTCCCCCTGCAGCCGCGCCCCGATCGACTCCACGCACGCCGTCCCCGGATCCACCCGCAGCCGCAGTTCCGGCGACTCCACCGACACGTACTTCCCCGCCAGCGAGAAGCTCGGCGACGTCTCCAGCGCCGTGTCGAACACCCACCCGTCCTGTCCGGGCGCGCACGCCTGCACCGTCGCGTTCGACAGATCCTTCCGCACCAGCGCGATCGCCTCGCCCACCTCACCGCTCTCCGCATCGACGGGCAGCACCACCCACGACCCCGACCGCACCTCCGGCTCGGGCGGCATCGACACCAGGAGCCCCACCCCCGCGCCCGACGCCCGCCGCACGAGCCGCGGCATCTCGTACGACACGTGCATCCGCACCGCCCTGTCGAGCCGCTCGTACTGCCTGAGGATCCGCGCCGCCCCGAGGTCCGCCCGCCACAGGGCCAGCTTGTCGCTCTCCGCCGCCGGCGTGAGGAAGAACCACGCCTCCCCCGCCCTCACCACCCCGTACGGCACCGGCCGCGGGAACGCCCCGATGCGCCCCGACCCATCGCGCAGCGGCAGCACCGGTTGCCCCTCCACGATCCCGTACAGCTCGCACCCGGCCCCGCGACAGAGCAGACCCATCGCCGCGCGCCCCCCTGGATCGAGGAACGCGCCCCAGTTGGCAGCGCCGTACGAGTACCCACCGATACCCTCCGCCGCCGCCGTCTCGTCCGGCCAGGGCGACGGACTCACCGCGCTCGATCGCACGCCCCCGCCCGGATCGAACCTGTCGTCGAACCGCACCTGGAAGCGCCCCCCGCGCGCCCAGTCTGCGCCCTTCTTCCCCCACACGTAGGCCCGCAGCGTCACCAGATCGTGCGGCGCCCCGTTGTCGAACCCGATCTCGTCCGCGCCGAGCGTCGGCGGTGGCGTGTTCCGGAACGGGTTCCAGCCCGAAACTGACATCTCCGGCCGCCGCGGGCTGTGCGGCGAACCCACCATCACCGGGCCCTGCACCCGCCCGGACGACGCGCTCTTCTCTGGCAGCGGCGGCAGCGGCGGCGTCGACGACCCCACCGCCCCGCACGACAAGGACAGCGTCGGCGACGTCCGCAGCGCCGTGTGCAGCATCGCCGGCGTCTCCGCGACCGCCAGATCGTCGCTCCCCTCCGCCGACCCCCACCCCACCCGCATCCACCCCTTGATCACGCACCCCACCGGCCCGCAGGCCCGCGTCGGCGACGCCCCGTGCTCCTCGTCCGGCTCCGGCACCTCGATGGTCTGCCAGGTCATCCCCCCGTCCATCGACTCCGCCGCCACGTCCCCTTCCCCCAGCGAGATCGCGAACCGCCCCGAGAGAATCGCGCCCGTCGGATCGTGCCGCGCCTCCCCCGCCTTCACCCGGCCGTCCTTCACGTCGATCCGCACCCCCAGGATCGGGCCTCCCGCCTCCACCCAGCCTCCGAGCACCCCTGGCTCCCGCTCCTCGAACCCCTCCAGCCACATCCCCCGCCGCAGATCGCGCCCCGCGCCCCGCGGCCTCGCCGGCAGCACCAGCGCCCTCGTCGTCGCCTCGTTCCCTTCGAGCAACGTGAGCTGACCGCTCGCCCCGTCCCGCGGCGGCACCAGCACCGCCACCCGCCCGTCCGCGAGGGCCACCACCCGCTCCACCCCCAGGTCCTGGCGCGCCGCCTTCACCCGGATCTCGCGGCTCCGCAGCCCATTTCCCTCCGGCGCGAGCACGCAGTACGTCCGCACCCCCGCCGTCGCCTCCTCCTCCCCGCAAGGCCCCCGCACCACCAGCGACCCGTTGCCGCTCGGCGCCACGAACCGCGGCCGCTTGAAGCGATGCAGCGCCCGCATCCCGAGCGGCGCCTCGAACGCATAGATCGCCGTCGCCCCGTCCCTCTCCCCGCACACGAACCCGAACCCTGGCCCCGGCGAGGCCTCTGCGCGCGCGCCTTCCCCCCGCGCGCCTTCCCCCCGCGAGCCCGCCCCGCCCACCCGCACCGCGTGACACGACGCCTGCCGCTCCGGGTACGCCTCCGGCACCAGCGCCTTGACCGCCCCGTCCGCGAGCGACACCCGCGCGATCGCCCCGCCGCGCGCCACCACGGCCGTCCCGTCTGCCTCCGGCCACCCGTCCTCCACCGCTGCCCGCAGCGGCCTGCGCCCGAGCAGCCCTGGTGGCCGCACCGCGAGCGCCTCGTCCTCTTCCCCTGCGAGCGGCGGCCTGAACGTCACGTTCCCCCGAGCATCCACCGCGTAGAACCCGTCCGACGTCATCATCGCCGGATCCCCGCCGACGAGCCGCAGATCCGAGACCTTGCGCTCCACCCGCACCGGCTGCCACGTCGTCCCCGCGTCGAACGTCGCCAGCACCCCGCGCAGATCCGACTCCACGAGCCCCCGCCATCCATCCGCGAAGACGATCTGCCCGTACCCGCCCGACAGCGGCAGCGGACCGAGCGGCAACGCCGCCCCGCTCTGCGCATCGATCGCCACGAGCCGCATGTTCGAGGAGAGCCGCAGGTAGAGCCTGTCGAACCCCGCGATGACCTCCGCCACCTCCGACGGGAGCTGCACCACCGGCGTGAGCTTCCCGAGCCACCCCTCCGCGCGCCAGATCTGCGTCCCCCCGCGGTTCGACCCGTGAAACAGGTATCCCCCGCCGAACCGCGACGGCAGCGGCAGCGACATCACCCGCCCGTGGGGCAACAGCTCCGCTGCCCTCTCGATCGACCCATCTTCGTGCGCGAGCAGGCGCATGCGCGCGACGAGCAACCGCCGGTGCCCGTCCTCGTACGCGATGACACCGTTCTCCCCCACCAGATCCGGCAGAAGCCGCGCCGGCGTCACGAACCCCCCGACCCCCAGCTTCACGCCCTTCGCGCCGCCGCCCGCGCTTCCCTTCGCGCCAGCGCCCGCGCTCGACGTCGCGTCCGCGCGTACCCCCGCGCTCGCGCTCTCCTTTGCCGTCACCTCGATGCCTGCCGCTGGCTGCGCGCCACCGCAGCGCACCGAGAGCGCCGCGAGGACCGCCGCGACACACGCACCACCACGTCTCCGTCGGATCGCCGCCGTCCGCTCGCTCATGCGTTCGACCATGCTACTCCGCCCGCATCTTCCGCGCCCCCCCAGACTTGCCCGGATCCCTTCCAGGGGATAGAAGCCGATCATGTCGTGCGTCGTAGCAGTGGTCGGGGCGACCGGTGTCGTCGGTCGAGAGATGTTGCGCACCCTCGAGGCACGGAGGTTCCCTGCCAGCAGGGTGATCGCCCTCGCCTCCCCGCGTTCGGTGGGCCGCAAGCTCCCGTTCGCCGGTGGCGAGATCGAGGTGCAGGTCGCCTCGCCGGAGGCCTTCGCGGGCGTGACTTATGCCCTCTTCAGCGCCGGCGCCTCCACCGCGCGCGAGCTTGCCCCCGCCGCTGCCGCCCACGGCGCCGTGGTCATCGACAACTCCAGCGCCTGGCGCATGGACCCCGAGGTCCCGCTCATCGTGCCCGAGGTCAACATGCACGCCGCCGCGAAGCGCCCCCGCGGCATCATCGCCAACCCCAACTGCAGCACCATCCAGATGCTGGTGGCCTTGAAGCCGCTGCACGACGCCGCCCGCATCCGCCACATCGTGGTCTCCACCTACCAGGCCGCGAGCGGCAAGGGCCAGGCCGCGATGGAGGAGCTGCTCGCCCAGCACCACGCCCTCATGAACGGCGCCGCGCCCCCGGCCTCCATCCTCCCCGGCCAGCTCGCCATGAACGTGCTCATGGACTGGAAGGCGAGCCCCGGCTCCGACTACTCCGAGGAGGAGCTGAAGATGGTGAACGAGACCCGCAAGATCCTCGGCGACGACACCATCGCCGTCTCCCCCACCACCGTGCGCGTCCCCGTGGTGACCGGCCACAGCGAGTCGGTCCACGTCCAGTTCCACCGCCCCATGGACGCCGTCGAAGCACGGCGCCTCCTCGCCAGCGCCCCCGGCGTGAAGCTCTTCGACGAGCCCTACGCCCCCGGCCGCCACCCCCAGCCCATCCACGCCGTGGGCACCGACGACGTCTTCGTCGGCCGCGTCCGCGACGACCTCGGCGTCCCCGGCGCCCTGAACCTCTTCATCGTCGCCGACAACCTCCGCAAGGGCGCCGCCCTCAACGCCGTCCAGATCGCCGAACGCCTCCACGCCTGATCTTCAGCGCCCACTTCCCGAGCAGGCTTAGAGTTGGAGGATGCGCCTCGCGTGTCCTCGTTCCTCCTGCTCGTCCCGCTCCTGCCCTTCACCTCTTCGCGCCACCCGCCCCTCCTCGATGGCGCTCTTCCTCGCGCTCGGCCCCGCCCTCCTCTCCGCCTGCTCCGGCTCGGAAGACCCTGGAACCTCGGGCACGAACGCGCCTTCCGGCAGCGGAACGACTTCATCGCCAGCCAGGCCAGCGATCCACAGTTCGCCTCGTTCATCGTCAACAACGACATCGCCCAGCCGCGCCACGTGGTCCTGAACTTCGGCAAGGCGCTCCCCACGCTGAACCAGGCCCTGCTCACCTGGCTCACCGACATGGCGACCGACGCGCCCTGGGAGAACACCTCCACGCCCTGACCCGGCACGACGCACCGGCTACTTGCCGAGTGACGCCATGTCGATCACGAACCGGTAGCGCACGTCCCCCCTGGCGAGGCGCTCGAACGCGCTTTCGATCTGCTGGATCGGGATGGTCTCGATGTCGGAGACGATGCCGTGCTTCGCGCAGAAAGCGAGCATCTCCTGGCACTCGGGGATGCTGCCCACCCCGGAGCCGGAGAGCGTCTTGCGGGAGGCGATCAGCGGGAAGGCATCGACCGAGCCCGGACCACTGGGGATGCCGAGCAGCACCAGCGCGCCATCCATGCGCAGCAGGCCGATGTAGGCGTTCCAGTCGAGGGTCGCGCCCACGGTGACCAGGATGAGGTCGAAGGTGTCGGCGAGCTTCTTGAACGTCTCCGGGTCGCTGGTGGCGTGGAAGTGATCGGCGCCGAGCCGCGCGCCATCGGCCTGCTTGCTCAGCGACTGACTGAGCACGGTGACCTCGGCGCCCATCGCGTGCGCCATCTTCACGGCGATGTGCCCGAGGCCGCCGAGGCCGACCACCGCCACCTTCTTGCCGGGGCCGGCTTTCCAGTGCCGGAGCGGCGAGTACATGGTGATGCCTGCGCAGAGCAGC
Source organism: Chondromyces apiculatus DSM 436 (assembly GCF_000601485.1). Classification (GTDB taxonomy): domain Bacteria; phylum Myxococcota_A; class Polyangia; order Polyangiales; family Polyangiaceae; genus Chondromyces; species Chondromyces apiculatus. The sequence goes on along the minus strand of NZ_ASRX01000058.1, from coordinate 12,719 downwards.
GGCGCTGCCGCGTCGGAGGGCACCCCGTCGGGGATGTGGAGCACGTAGCCCTGCTTCACCACGATGGACTGCGCGTATCCGCCGTAGGTCGGGCGGCCCTCGTGATCCTTTCCGTTGTACGTCGGCACGAAGTGCTTGTGGTCGCGGTGCTCGTGCTCGCGCGCGCAGACACCCAGCGAGTGCCCGCCGTCGACGAAGGTGCCGACGCCGACCCGCTCCCCCACCCGGAACTCCCTCACGGCCGCGCCGACCGCGCGCACCACCCCCACGATCTCGTGCCCCGGTACCAGCGGGTAGACCGAGCCGCCCCACTCGTTCCGGGTCTGGGAGAGATCGGTGTGGCAGACGCCGCAGTGGGTGATGTCGATGACCACGTCGTCGGCGCCGGGCTCGCGCCGCTCGATGGTACCGGGCTGAAGGCCGCTCGTCGCGGAGCTGGCCACGTAGGCTCTCGTCTGGGACATGCACGTGAACCTAGGCGAGCCCGGACCGATGCGTTAGAGCCCCGGCTCGGGATGCCTCGATGAGGGTTGCTCAACAATGAGGCGCGAAGACTGGCCCGATCTGGTGGTGTTCGCCGCCATCGCGGAGGAGCGGAGCTTCAAGAAGGCGGCCGCGAAGCTCGGCGTCTCCACGAGCGCGCTCAGCCACTCCATGAGCGCGCTGGAGGAGCGGCTCGGGGTGCGCCTCCTCCAGCGCACCACCCGGAGCGTCGCGCCGACCGAAGCTGGCGAGCGGCTGCTGAAGACGCTCGGGCCCGCCATGGCCGACATCACCACCGCGGTCGATCACCTCGTCGCGCACCGCGAACGCCCGGCGGGGACCCTGCGCCTCACCGTGCACCGCACGGCCGCGCGGCGCTTCCTCGGGCCGCGCTTGCCGGCGTTCATGCGGCAGCACCCGGACATCGCCGTCGAGGTCGCGGTCGAGGATGGCTGGACCGACATCGTGGCGCGCCGCTTCGACGCCGGCATCCGCATCGGCGAGTCGATCGACAAGGACATGGTCTCGGTGCGCATCGCGCCGGACGAGCGCGCCGCCATCGTGGCCACGCCGGAGTACTTCACCCGCCACCCGAAGCCGCGCACCCCCCACGACCTCGGCGCCCATCGCTGCGTCAACTACCGGCACGTCTCGTCGGGGGCGCTCTACCGGTGGGAGTTCGAGAAGGATGGCCGGGTCCTCAATGTGAGCGCGGAGGGCACCTTCATCTGCAACGACGGCGACCTGATGATCACCGCAGCCCTCGGCGGCATCGGCCTCACCTACACCTGGGAGAGCGAGGTGACCGACCACCTGGCCTCCGGCGCCCTGGTGCGCGTCCTCGAAGACTGGTGCCCGCCTTTCCCCGGCAATTTTTTGTATTACCCGAGCCGCCACCACGTGACGCCCGCGCTCCGCGCCCTTATCGAAGCGCTTCGTTATCGACCGTAGACCGCGCCCCTTGCGCCCAACTCCCGGCGCCCTCCGCTCAACTCCCGGCGCCCCTGTTCTACCCCCGGTGCAACATTTTCTCCCCGGCGTGAAAAAAATCAGGTCCCGGCGCCCTCCCTCAGCTCCCGGCGCCGTCTTTTCCACGCCGACGGCAAAATCCGGCTTCAGGGCATCCACTCGACCCTCGATCGCCCCACGCCCGGATCTCCTGACTTCCCCTCTCCAGCCCTGACCACCTATTGGCTCGCCAGCGTACGAGCGCGACATCGCCCCCGCGCCTGCCCACCTCTGTCTGGGCTGTACCCCTCCGCACCTCCCCTCGCCTACCCCGACCTCTCCATGACCTCCTCACCCCCTCCCTCCCCGGCACCTCCCTCCCCGGCACCTCCCTCGCCGCCTCTCCCCTCGGCCCCCTCCTCTCTGCCCTCCCTCCTCCTGCTGCTCGCGCTCCTCTGCGGCGTCCTCCTCGCCCTCTGGACCTTCCTGCTCCCCACCCCCCGCGACGAAGCGGCTCCCGCCGACGTCTTCTCCGCCCACCGCGCGCGCCGGCACGTCGACCAGCTCGCGAAGGCACCCCGGCCGGTCGGCAGCCCCGCCCATGCGGAGGCCCGGGCCTGGCTCGCCGCCGCGCTCATCGACCTCGGCGCCGAGGTGGACACCGCGCCCGCGCAGGCCGTGAGCACCTTCTACGGCCTCCCCTTCGACACCGCGCGCGTGCACAACGTGATCGGTCGCCTCCGGGGCAGCGACGCGACGGGGACCGTCCTCCTCGTCGCGCACTACGACTCCGTGCCTGGCTCACCCGGCGCGAGCGACAACGCCAGCGGCGTCGCGGCCATCCTGGAGGTGATGCGCGCCGCGCGCGCCAGGGGCCCGCTCCGCAACGACGTGGTGGTGCTCTTCACCGACGCCGAGGAGGGGGGCATGCTCGGCGCCCACGCCTTCGCCGAGGCTCACCCCTGGGCGCGCAAGGTGCGGGCGTTCGTCAACCTCGACGCCCGGGGCTCCGGCGGTGTGCCCGTGATCGTGGGCCTGTCGACGCCGGGCGCGTGGCTCACCGCGCAGATCGCGGAGGCCTCGGTGACCTCGGCCGCGTCCTCGCTCTACACGGACGCGACGCGGCTCATCCACCCCGGCACCGACTTCGGGGTGCTGTCGCGCGGGCCTCTGGGGATGGCTGGCGTGAACATCGCCTTCGCCGACGGCGTGGCCGCCTACCACCAGGGCGCCGACACCGCGGCGGCCCTGGATCTCGGCACGCTCCAGGCCGAGGGCGAGCTCGCGCTGGCGCTCCTCGACCAGCTCGGGGCGGCCGATCTCGCCGCTCTCCGCGGCGGAGGAGACGACACGTTCTTCCCCGTCGGCCGCCTGGTCCTGGTGCGGTACGGGGGGGCGTTCGCGGTGGCGCTGGGCGTCCTCGCGCTCGCGCTGGTGGCCTTCGCCGCGGTGAAGGTGCGTCGTCAGGTCAAGGCCCGCGAGGTGCTGCGCGCCCTGCTGGGACAGCTCTGGCCAGCGGGCCTCGTCATCGCTGGCGTGTCGCTGGCGTGGACGGCGCTTTCGCGGCTGCACCCGGTGTACGCGGGCACGGGCGCCGGGGATCCCTCCGAGGTGGGTCTGCTGCGCGCCGGCGTCGTCGGCGCGGGGCTCGCAGGCGCGGGGCTCGCGCGGAGCCAGAAGAGCGCGGCGCGCGCGCCGTTTGCCTGGATGCTCGCCGGGCTCCTGCTCTGGAGCGTGCTCACCGTCGGTCTTCTCGTGAAGCTCCCTGGCACGAGCCACGTGGCCACGCTGCCGCTCCTGCTCGCGGCGAGCTGGGTCCTCGCGGCCTCGCGCGGAAAGCCCGTGACGCCCTCCGGACTCGCCGGGGGCGCGACCGCTGGAGGCGCGTCCGCCGTGGGTGCGCTCGCCGTGGGCGCGCTCGCCGCCGCCGCGGCCGGCTACTTCGCGAGCCAGCTCGTCTACCTGGTGATGCTCGCCGGCCAGATGCCCCGCGCAGGGGTGGCCGCGGGGCTGATCGTGCTCTTCGCCATGCTCGTGCCGCCCTTCACGCGGCGGATGGCCGCCCCCGGCGAGCGTGCCCTCGACGAGTCTGCTCTCGGCGAGCCCGCTCTCGGCGCGCACGCGCGGTGGCTCCGGCGCGCCGCGGCGGGTGGTGCGCTCGTCGCGCTCGCGTGCTTCGGCGCTGCGGCGCTCGGTGCCCGCTTCGACGCCGCGCACCCGCAGCCCACCTGCCTCACCTACACGCTCGATCACGCAGCCGGAGAAGCGCGCTGGATCAGCGACGAGCGGCGCCCGAGCGGATGGAGCGCGCGCTTCCTCCCCGCCGACGCTCCCCGCGCGCCACTGCCGGCCTTCTTCGCGGACGAGGGCGTCACCGTGCGCCAGGCGCAGGCGTCCACACCCGCGCCCTCGCTCGTGAAGGCCCTGGAGGCGCCCACGCTCGTCGCCGAGAAGGACGAGCGCCACGGCGACCGGCGCACGCTGCGCTTCCGGCTGCGCTCCCCGCGCGGCGCCCCGTGGGCCTACGTGTTCGTCGAGGGCGACACCCGCGTGCTCGCCGCGTACGTCGAGGGGCACGAGGTCGATCCCGCCGTGGTGACCGAGCCCCTCTGGCCCGGTGGGCGCTGGGGCTTCCGCCACGTCGGCCTGGAAAGCGACGGCCTGGCCTTCATGCTCGACGTGCCCGCGAGTGCCGCGCCGCTCCGCCTGCGGGTGGTGGACCAGTCGTTCGCGCTGCCGCCCGGGGTCCCCGCGCGCCCGGCGGAGATGGGGGCCTGCCGCTCGTGGCTCGCGGACAGCACCCTGGTGAGCGCGGCGTTCACGTTCTGAATGGGCGCACCGGAAGCGCGACGCTCTTCCGATCAGCGCTCTGGCTCAGGTTACCGAACGAGATCGCGTGCGAACGCTTGTAGATCCGCCGGCCATCTCGCCTTCCATTTCCCCGCCACGATGCGCCTCCATTCGTCGGCCTCTCGCTGTGAGTCGGCCTTGTTCAGCGCTGGAACGATCACTTCTTTGAAGAACCGTTTCCCGTGAATGCCCTTCTCCAGCTTGCCGGCGACCGCGAGCGCGTCGATCTCCCTCAAGCGCGCCTGGATGGCGGCAACAATCTGATCCGTCGGGATGGAGTGCAGGCTCGCCTGACAGCCATCCAGCCGTTTCCTCAGGGTGGGCTCATCCTGGACGGGGTGACAGGCATCCTTGGCTGGGTGCCCAAAATCGGAGGAAGGCAGCGCGGCAGCGAAGCTCTCGCGCCATCGCTGAAGCGTCCACCAGATGGCCCCGTAACAAAGCCAGCCATCCACCTGTGGCGTGATCGGTTGCTGGACTGAGCCTGCAGGCAAGCCCAGAGCCGTCTCCAGCAAACCCGGCTCGCAGAAGTAACTCTCGATGCACCAGGCCTCTGTCACCTTCAGGCCGGGCAGGGCCGAGGTCTGCTGCTGCACGTCCGCTTCATCCCAGACGTCTCGGTCCACCAGGCCGTACCAATCCGGATGCTTTTCGAGCTTGCGGAGCACCTTGCCCCGGTCACCTGCGACGCCGACGTGGACCTTGGTCATCCAGAGAGGTTCGACCTGTTCGAAGAGCTGCTCCACCACGTCCTTGTCATCGTCCCCCTCGACCAGCAGCAGCTTCTTCCCTGCCTTGATGGACAGGTTGTGGATCTCGTCCCAGTGCGATCCCCACGCCTCACCAACCAGCTTGGCAATGTCGCGGGAGCTCAAGACGCGGCCTCTTCGCTCGTGAGATCCAGGTCGAGCGTCAGCCGATTGATCCTGAAGTGGTCCCAGACCTCCGGCGCATGGGAGGCGACGAGGAGCTGGCCGCCCATCTCGTGCGTCACGTATCTCTCCAGGACCGCCAGGTTGCTCCGCATGAGCGAGATGTGCTGGTGCAGCTCGGGTTCGTCGATCAGCACCACGCCGCCCCGACTCAGCCACCGGGCCACGGTGAACAGGGCGATGATGGCTGCCCGTTCACCCGCCGAGAGGTCATCGAGCTTCACCTCCGCGCCGCTCTTGAGCTGGACGAGGGGCCTGCGTGTCCTGAGGTCCGCACGGTTGAGCAGCTTCAGGCGAGGCAGCACCTGCTGGAGCTTCCGGGAGACTTCCTCGAAGCGCTGCGGGTTGACTGCAAGGAGGGCAGCCATCGAATTCTCGATGTGTCCTGACTTCCTGTCCGAAGGCTCATAGCGAGCCAGAAACCGGAACGCTGCCTCGGGCGACAGGTCGAACAGATCTTCATCGCCGCGAAGCGGCTGGATGAACCGATCCTCCGCGCCGATGTAGACCATGTTGGGGATCTGCTCGGCGCCATCTCCCGTGGCAGGTTGCTCGAGCTTCGTCGCGCTCTCGTCCCAGAAGCGATAGAGAGGTTCGTCGCGGCCGAGGAGACTTTTGAGGTTGCCCCTGCTCCCGGATGCGAGCACTCCCGCGACGGGGATGTTGCCTCGCTCCGGCACCTCCTCCCACAGATCGCGCTGCCCGTACACGAGCCACACCGACCGTTCCGGACCTGGAAGGTCGGTGAGCTGCAAAGCGACCAGCCCCGCTGCGTGCAACGGGTCACCGGCCCTCGGCGGGACATGCTTGCCCTTCTGAGTCCAGCGACGAAACAGGCGCCACATCGAGCTTACCGCCTGGAGATAACTCGTCTTGCCGCTGCCATTCAGGCCGCGCAGGCACACGCTGCTCGCCGGGAAACCTCCTGGATCCAGACGAAGTGAGTCATCGCGCGCCGTGAGTGATTTCAGCTCACGGATGACGACACGAGAGATCTTCATGTGGGCGCGACGGACCCTAACGTAGCCCCGTTCGCGTCGCAATGTACGGGGCGCAGGGCTCGGCGGGGCCGACGCACCCGCGGCCTCCGCGTTCTGCCTTCAGACCGGGAGAGATCATGCTTCTCGGCTCAGCGCTCGACCTTCACGCCGCGCCAGAAGGCGACGTGATCCTTGATCTGCTTCGCCGCGTCCTTGGGCTCCCGGTACACCCAGGCGGCGTCCTTGTTCACCTTGCCGTCGACGACGACGTCGTAGTAGCTCGCCTCGCCCTTCCACCCGCAGGTGGTGTGCGTGGCGCTGTCCTGGAAGTGCTCCCGCACCAGGGCCGAAGGCGGGAAGTAGACGTTGCCCTCGACCTCCTTGAAGGTGTCGCTCTCCGCCAGCACCGCCCCCTCCCATGTCGCTCTCGCCATGCGCTCTCTCCTCGTGACCCGCCGCGGTGTGCGACGAGGTCCGGAGAGCGTAGCGCGCCTCGGGGTTCAGGGCGCGCCGCCCACCCCGCCGCTGCCGCCCATGCCGCCCGTGCCGCCCGTGCCCGGAGCACCGCCGACGCCGTCGCCACCGGCGCCGTCACCACCGACGCCAGCCGCGCCACCCACGCCGTCGCCGCCCGTGCCCGAGGCGCCGCCGCTGCCGCCCTGCCCCGCTCCGCCGGTACCGCCGGTGCCGCTCGTGCCGCTCCCCGACGAGCCGAGGACCTGGACCTCCTCGATGCCGATCAGCTCGGCGCAACCGCCGCCGAGCGCAAGAGCGAGGGCCACGGCGAGAGGTGCGCCGAGATGCGTCGTGCTGCGCTTCATCAGAACGTCCCCTGCACGAGAGCGCCGGCGGTGCTCCCGGGAGCGAGCACCGGCATCACCTGGATCGCCGCGGGGCGACCGCGCGCCTGCGGGGGGCCGGTGAGCCAGAGGATGCTCGCTCCGGCGAGGGCGAGGCCGCCGGTCAGGAAGGAGAAGGTGGAGATGGTCGCGAAGGACGAGGCTTCGATCTCGACCTCGGAGACCTCCTGGGTGCAGCCGGTGTAGAGCGCCGGGTTGCGGCACCCGGTCGGGGCGAGGTCCTTCACCTCGTTCCAGCGCACCAGCGCCAGGGCGCCGAACACGCTGCCGAGCGCGACGCCAGTGAAGGCGAGGCTGCCGGTGGCCCAGATCAGCGCGCGCCTCGGCCGATCGTCGGGGGGCTTCGGGGCGCCGAGGAGGAGCCGCAGATCACCGCCCGGCGTGTCCGAGCGAAAGTCGAGGAGGCTGCCGCGCTCGATGGGAGGCGGCGGCGTCGCAGGGGGCGGCGTTGCAGGGGGCGGCGGCGTCGCAGGGGGCGGCGGCTCCGTCGGGGGCGCGGAGGCGTCGGGAGGCGGGGCGGTGTCGCTCGGAGGTGGCGAGGCGCCTGGCTTGCTCGCGTTGGAGGGCTTCGGTGGCAGCGCGGGGAGCGTGGTCGGCTTGCCAGGGGGCGGCTGCGCGGCGGCGCTCTCCACGAACGCGACGCTGGTGAGGGCGCCGGCGATCGTCGCGATCCTCGCGATCGTCAGCAGCGAAGCCGCGGGGGCGCGCCGCGCAGCAGCGCATGACGTCGCGGCAGGAGCATCGGCAGGAGCGTGAAGGAAGACGTGGCGCATACGGCATGAGTCGGGGCGCTCCGGCGTCCCGTGCGCTGCACAGTATCGCACGGAGGATACCGGCGCGGGGCGATTTGCCTCGCATCCGAGGGTGTTGACCCCGCGAGGGCCGCTGCATACGCCTTTAGACCTCACCATGCAGGTCGTCTCCAGCACCTCACTCCCTTGTCGCTCGGTGCGCTGGCACAGTGCCTCTCAGGGCTGGTCGCTCACCGTGATCTGCAAGGCCACCTTCGCGCTTGCGCCGGGCGAGTCGCGGCTCGCCGATCACCAGGAGCCCATCCTCGATCTCGACAGCCACTGGGAAGACGACGTGGGCCGGAGCTTGCGGGTCCCGAGCGATCTGGTGCCGCACAAGGCGCGCGCCGACGTGCTGCTGGTGGGATCGGCGTACGCGCCGCAGCAGATTCCGGTCGCCGCGGTGACGACGCGGCTGCTCGTGGGCGAGGTCGACAAGTCGGTCGAGGTGCAGCACGACCGCTGGATCCGGCTCGACGGGACCTTGCTCGAAGGGGCGCGGTTCGCGCGGATGCCGCTCTTCTACGAGCGCGCCGGGGGGGGTCCCGACACCACGAACCCGGTGGGCGTGCGCGCGGGGGCCGTCGATCCGATGGGGCGGGTGCGGCTCCCCAACCTGGTGCGCCCGGGGGTGATGGTGCGCAGCGGGGGCGAGGTGGTGGAGCCGGTGGGCTTCGGGCCGCTCTCGCCCGCGTGGTCGCAGCGGCGCGACAGGCTCGGGGGCCTCGTGGCGACCTTCGTGCCGGCGCGGTGGTACGAGGCGCCGCTGCCCGACGACCTCGATCCGGCCTTCTTCAATGCAGCCCCGCGCGATCAGCAGCTCGACTTCTTGCCGGCGAACGCGCGCATCGTGCTGGAGCACCTGCACCCGGCGGTGCCGCGCTTCGTCACCAGCCTGCCGGGCATCCAGCCGCTCGCGGTGGTGGAGGGGCGCTCGGGTGGGCCGCAGACGGTGGCGCTCTCGGCGGACACCCTGTGGATCGACACGGATCGCCTGCTGTGCACGCTGACGTACCGGGCGCGCATCCCGCTCCGGCAGCCCGAGGAGCAGGGGCGGGTGGTCATGACGACGCGGGCGCCGTCGTCGTCGAGCGTGGAGATCGAGCCGACGTTCAACGGAGATGGGGGCGAAGAGGACGAGCAGAGCACGGTCGCGCCCCCGGTCCAGGCGACCAGCGAGCCGCCGCGCAGCGCATCAAGCCGGTACGCCGCCCTGCCGTTCATGCGGGGAGGTCCAGGCGCCCCCGAGGGCTCCCCCGAGAGCAGCAGCATGCAGGCGCGCAACGTGGGGCTCCCCTTCATGAGCGCGGAGGGCGTCCCCGCCCAGATGTTGCAGACGCCTCCAGCGCTCGACGTGTCGCTCGCTCCGGCGTCCACACCCGACGCGGTGCGGATGCAGAAGCACACCATGGTCTTCGCGCAGGTGCCGCCGCCAGGCGCGCAGCCGGCGCCCTCGGCCCCGTCGCGCAGTGTCCCTCCGGTGCCGGGTGCCGTCGCGGGCATGCACGCGCCCCCACCGATGATGCCGGGCATGGCTCCGCCCCTCGGAGCGGCTCCAGCTCCAGGCCTCGGAGCGTCTCCCCTGGGCGCGCCACCCATGAGTGCACCGCCCATGAGTGCACCGCCCATGAGTGCACCGCCCCTGAACGCGCCTGCCGTGAACGCGCCTGCCGTGAGCGCACCTCCCATGAGCGTGCCGCCCATGAACGCGCCTCCCATGAGCGCGCCTCCCATGAGCGTGCCGCCTCTCAGCGTCCCCCCGCTGTCACCCGCGCCGTCTCCGGCGATGGTCGCCCCTCCGGCGTTCTCTGCGGCGGCTCCCGCGCCTCCTCCCATGGCCTCCGCTCCGCTCGGTGGATTCCTGGGCGGTTCCCAGGAGAGCGCGCTCGGCGTCGCACCGATGGGCGCAGGCGCAGGTGAGCGCGGCGCCGGGTTTGCCGCGGCGCCTCCGGCCTGGGTGCCGGCGTCGACGCCTTCTTGGTCCCCGTCTCCGCGCCCGCCAGAGCCTGCGGGCGTGCCTGCACACGACGCGCGCGCGGCGCTGGGTGGACTCTCGGCGGCGTCGGACGCAGCGGCGACGCCGCTGGAGACACCGCCCTCGGGCTCGGGGGCGGGTCCGGCGCCGCGCCCCAGGCTCCCACCGCCGAGCGAGTACGTCGATCTGCTGTGGTTCGACGAGCGCGCGCCGCAGCGGGTGCGTCAGCAGGCCGCCTGGGCGTCGTACCTGCGGGAGACCGCGCGGACCACCGAGTGGCTTACCGGAGAGGAGGCCGTGCAGGAGCCGCAAGCGACGCGCGACCGGCGCGAGGTGGCGCGCGCGCTGGCGCGGGTGCCGCCGCTCGATGCCTTCGGGGTGACGCGGGCCGTGGAGGAGTCGATCGATGAGGACGGGATCCTCACCCGGCCGCTGGTGGTGGTGGGCGGAGAGCTGACCATGAGCTTCGATCCGCTGGAGGCGCTGAAGACGACCATCACCGTGGCCTCGCAGCTCACCGCGGCCGACAAGAAGCTGAAGGACGCGGTCGACGCCGCGTCCGAGGTGGTCCAGACCCGGGCCGCCGGCGGGCCGCTGGTGGAGGGCGCCTCGACCCGCATCCGGCAAGCGTTCGCGCAGATGAACCGGACGCTCCCCGCCGACTACCTGGACGCGACGGTGCAGCGGACCTTGATCGAGGAGCGGCGCTACCAGCGGCGGACGGTGCTCGGAGGCGTGCGCCTGTGCGCGGCCCTGGCCACGGGGAGCGGCGCGCCACTGCCCGTGTACCTGCCCGAGATGCTCGCCGACAAGCTGCCCCTCTTCCCGAAGTTCCGGGTGCGCGCGGTGGCCGAGCCGCACGCGCAGCAGGACCCGGCGGAGACGGAGCCGCTCGCGCTGCTGGTGCTGGCCCTGGGCCGGGCGTTGCCGGTGCCCGGCGGTCGCGGAGGGAGAGGATGATCCCGACGCCGCGGGGCACGACCTGGCCTCCACACGCCCTGCCGCTCGGGAGCGCGCCCGGGCGCCCCGGGGCGCTCACCCGGGGAGGACGCCCGTGCGGGTGTCCGGCAGGCGCCCACGGAGAGGAGGGTCCGACGGCGCGGGGTCAGGCGCTGGCGCAGACGCGGGATCAGGCGCTAGATCAGGCGCTAGATCAGGCGCTCGCCGAGCCGCAGTTCTGGATGCGGTCCCTGCCCTTTCCGCACGTGGTGGCGCGGGACGTGTTCCGCCCCGAGGTCGCGGCGGCGCTGGAGGCGGCGTTCCTGGAGATCCTCGGCCGCGGCGTGGCCCGAGACCCGGCGGAGCGTGACAGGTTCGCGCGGCGCGTCCCGGGCTACGGGGCCGCCGTGTACAACCTGGGGCCGGACACGACGGGGCCTCTGTCGCTGTTCCTCTCGCGCGGCATGCACGATCTGCTGGCCCGTCTCTTCGGCGTGGAGGCGACAGGCGACGTGGACGCCGCGCTGCACCACCACCCGGTGGGCAGCCCGAGCGGGTGGGTGCACAACGACCTGAACCCGGGCTGGTTCGTGGAGGCGCGGCGCGCCGACGGGATCAACGTGGGGGACGTGCGTCGCTGCGACTACCAGCACGGCACGACCTTCGGCGAGGCGGTGCCGGCGCAGGAGCGGGTCCGCGCGGTGGCGATGCTGTATTACCTGGCCAACGGTCCGTACACCGAAGGCGACGGCGGCGAGACCGGCCTCTACACGAGCGCGCGCTGCGCGGTGGATCGGCCCGCGGCGAAGGTCGCTCCCCGGAGCAACACGCTCGTGGCCTTCGCGTGCACGCCGCAGTCGTTCCACGCCTTCCTGGGGACGCGCAAGGCGCCGCGGAACTGCGTGGCGCTCTGGCTGCACCGGCGCCGGGACGAGGTGGTGGCGCGCTGGGGAGAAGGGAGCATCGAGCGATGGCCGGGTTCGTGAAGCGGGTGTGCTTGCTGACGGGCGCCGGCGGTCGGCTGGGCGAGGCCTTCTGCCGGACGTACGCGGACCAGTACGACATCGTGGCGGTGTACCGGACGCGGCACCCGGAGGTGCCCTCGCAGGTGCAGCGGCTGCGGGATCCGCGCAACCCCACCGCGTCCGTGCCCGACAACGAGCACCCGGTGTTCGCCGTGCAAGCGGACCTCTTGGAGACCGGGCAGGTGCGCCGGGTGGTGGAGCTCGCGCTGACGCGGTTCGATCGGGTGGACGTGCTGCTGAACGCGGCGGCCGACGTGCAGTTCCATGGGCCGCTGGTGGAGGCAGAGCGCCTGGGGCCGGCGTTCCGCGCGCAGATGGAGCTGAACGTGATGGTGCCGATGCAGCTCGTGTCCCAGCTCCACGAGGCGAGCTGGCGGCACACGCCCGACGAGAACCGCGCGCTGCGGCGCCACGTGCTCAACGTGTCGAGCACGTCGGGGCTGCGGATCTACACGGGCCACCACCAGGCGGTCTACAGCGCCTCGAAGGCCGCGCTGAACTACCTGACGTGCCACATGGCGGACGAGCTGTCCGCAATCGGAGTGCGCGCGAACGCGCTGGCGCCGAACAGCTTCCCGGCGATCGTGACGACCGAGCGGGTCGTCGAGGCGCTGGTGCGGCTCGACGAGGGCGACGCGACGGGGCAGGTGCTGGAGCTGGACGCCGAGGGAGAGCGCTCGACGCGCTGAGGCGCGCGGCTGGAGAGAAGTCAGGGGGGACCGCCGCCGGGGGCGCCGCCAGGTGCTCCACCAGGGCCACCTCCGGGCGCTCCGCCAGGTGCTCCGCCAGGACCGCCGCCAGGTGCTCCGCCAGGTGCTCCACCAGGTGCTCCGCCAGGACCACCTCCGGGCGCTCCGCCAGGGCCAGGTGCTCCGCCAGGCGCGCCACCAGGGCCACCTCCGGGCGCTCCACCAGGTCCCGGTGCTCCACCAGGTG
>NZ_ASRX01000057.1 GCF_000601485.1 Chondromyces apiculatus DSM 436 | reverse complement strand
GTGCTCCGCCAGGCGCGCCACCAGGGCCACCTCCGGGCGCGCCACCAGGACCACCTCCGGGCGCTCCGCCAGGTGCTCCACCAGGACCGCCACCAGGACCACCACCCGGTGCTCCGCCAGGCCCCGGTGCTCCGCCAGGACCACCTCCGGGACCGCCGCCAGGCGCGCCACCAGGGCCACCTCCGGGCGCTCCGCCAGGTGCTCCGCCAGGCCCCGGTGCTCCGCCAGGACCACCTCCGGGACCGCCGCCAGGACCACCGCCGGGTGCTCCGCCAGGTGCGCCTCCGGGGCCGCCACCAGGTCCACCGCCGGGACTACCCCCAGGACCGCCGCCAGGCGCACCTCCAGGTCCACCGCCGGGACCGCCGCCAGGCGCACCTCCAGGTCCACCGCCGGGACCGCCACCGGGTGCTCCGCCGGGTCCACCGCCAGGCGTACCTCCAGGTCCACCGCCAGGTCCACCGCCCGGACCTCCGCCAGGTCCGCCGCCCGGACCTCCGGAGGTGGGGATGGCGCGGAAGCCGTCGCGCACGCCGGTCGCGTTGGACCGGCCTCCGAGGCCGAGGGTCACCACCTTGTAGGGCACGCTGTCAGTGACGGTGGTGATGGCTTTGGCGACGCCGAAATAGCCGTTCTGCTCGGCGATGGTCGCGATGTAGCCGGCCGCCTTGTCGAGGGCGAACACGGCAGCGTCGATCCTGTTCCACAGGGTCCAGCCGAGCTTGAGGGGGCCGGTGTACAGGCCGAGGAGCGTCCCCGCCCAGTCGACGACCTCGCGGCCGTACCAGAACCAGGGCGCGACCTCGCCGCCGACGCGCTTCGGGAGCACCTGGATCTCGTCGCCGCCGTAGAATACGGAGACGCAGCCGTCGAAGATCTTGCCCGAGCACTGCGTCTCCATGTCGAAGCGCGCGGCGTTCAGGGTCTCGATGTAAATGGTCTTGCAGCCGAAGGCGATCTTCTGGCCGGTGTGACAGTCCACGAGGTCGGTCGCGCGGGCTCCCTTCAGCGTGTAGGAGCCGACGAAGACGCTGCGCGCGCCCTGGATGATCTTTCCGTCGATGTTCCCCGTGAAGAATTTGCTTCCCAGGAATTCGCCGAGGCTCGATCCGAACGCGGTGGCCGACAGGGCCGTGCCGACCGCGGCGACGACGAGGAGCGCGGCGCCGCCGGAGAGGACGGTGGCGGCGACGAGCGCCACGCCGACGACAGCGCCGAGCACCGCGCCCGCGATCGCGCCGGCGAAGGCGCGCGTGTGCGCGATGGGGTCGTCGATGCGCGCGGCTCGGTCTTTCTTCGGGTCATCGGCCATGGGGGACTCCGGGTTCTGCCTCTCGGGGGCCGCGTCGGGGCGGCGGCGCTAGTTGCCTCGGGGCCGGGGGCGCAGGGTGGTCACGGCTTGCTCGAACATGGCGTCGAGGTCGGCCTGGAGCGCGACCGGGCCGTGCACGGCGAGCACCAGGAACGAGGGCTTGAAGACGAGGCAGAGGCTGCGCTGGTAGGAGACCTGGTCGCCTTCGCGGAACGTGGCCACGGTCTCGATGCTGGGCACGCCCGCGGTCAAAGCCTCGGCGCGGCGGGTCAGCTCGTAGAAGGGGAGCTGCCGGCGCTGCTCGACGAGGCGCGCTTCGACGAGCGCCGAGAGCGCCTTGCCTCCCTCGGGGGTGCGCGCGAGGACGAGCCGCATCAGGCCCTCGGGGCGGCGGTATTCGAGCATGTTGACGCTCCCGTCGGTCCAGCCGGCGGGGATGTCGAAGCCTGCTTCTTGCGTGTGGTAGAACGGCATCGTCGACGGCCTCTTCCGCGTCAGTGGGTCTTCTTGAACCGCATGCTCCCGAGCAGCCGCTCCGTCTGGGCGTCGCACTGCTGGGCGGCGCCCCGCGGGGAGGTGACGGTGATGGTGAGCAGGGTGCCGTAGTGGCCGACGTAGGTCTGCCGGGCGTAGGTGGGGACGCGCTGCTGGACGGCCTGGAGGCGGGCCTCGCGCGCGGGCTGGGCGCCGACCTCGCGGTCGCGCTGGCCGAGGAGCTTGCCGCCGGGGAGCGCGGCGACGACGTCCTTGAGGAGGCGGATGGCCTGGTCGCGCACCGTCTCCTCGGTCCGCGGGTCGCGGGTGATCACCACGCTGATCGGCTGGCCCCGGGGGCCCTGGCTCGGGGAGATGAACATGTTCATGGAGCGGTCGACGTACCCGTCGGGGACCTCGAACGACACCTCGTCTGCTTCGTAGAGCGCCATGATGAATGATTACCCCAGCCGGATGACCTGGTCCGAGTGCACGCTGGCGAGCAGCGGCTCGGAGCGCGTCGCGACGATGAGCTGGTTGTCGTGCCCGAGGCGGGTGAGCGCGAGGACGAGCTCGCGGGCGTCGCCGCCGCCGAGGTGCTTCTCCGGGGTGTCGATGAGCACCAGGGACTCGTTGACGCCGGCGCGCACGAAGGTGGCGGCGAAGAGGAGCGCGTCGATCTCGCTGTCGGAGAGCTGGGCGAGGCTGTAGGCGCGGTTCTGGGCGTCGAGGAAGGCAGGGAGCATGGCGTCGCCGGAGCGGTAGAGGCCAGCGATGCGCTTGGTCGGGCAGAGCGCCTCGAAGGCGGCAGAGACGCGGCCGGGGGCCTTGGGGGTGCCGTCGGCGTTGACGTCGAGCCCGAGGCCGGCCTCGACGATGAACCGCAGGAGGGGGGCGTACTTGATGTCGTCGCGCCCGAGGCGGGTCATGCGGTCGAAGGCGTCGCCAGCGGTCCTGGAGAGGTCGATGGTGGTGCCGAGGGCGAGGCGCCGCGCGGCGTGGAAGTACTCGACCTTGCCGAGGGTCGGGTCGGGGTCGTAGGTGGAGAGGAGGGCTTCGAGGGCCGGGTCGGGCGTGGGAGGTGGCATGACCGAGCCGCCGAAGATCGACTCGCTGAGGAGGGAGCGCTTGCCGATGCCGAAACGCTCGCGCTCGGCGTTCGACAGCTCCCAGTCGACGCGGACCTTGGCGGCCGTGGCGTCGAGGCGCACCAGGCTCGACGCGGGCTGCTCGGGGCCGTAGGGCCCCACCTGCTCCTTCGCGGCGATGATCGCGTCGAGGAAGCTCGTCTTGCCGCTCGCGCGGGGGCCGGTCACGAGCACGAGGCTGAACGCCGCGTCGCTGCGCGGGTCGATGAGGCTGAACTCGCGGTCCGGCAGGCCGCGGAAGCCGTCGACGGAAAGCTTGCGGATCTTCATGGGCGGCCGATGAACCCTCTGATTTCCTGGGCGTCCGTGATCTCCGGCTGCTCGGGCGCGGTGATCGGGGAGGGCCCCGGGTTGATGTAGACGTTGCCGGACTGGATGATGATCTTGTCGAGCTCGATCTTGATGTACGAGTTCGCGCCGGCCGCGAGGACGATCGCCTTGTCGCTCCAGGTGAGGACGGTGTCCTTCGACTTGTGGGTGGTCTTGCCGTCCACCGACTGGACGAAGATGTCCTTGCCCACGCTGTGGCGCTGCTCGTTCTTGACCCGCACCTTGCGGTCCTTGCCGATGCGGA
Source organism: Chondromyces apiculatus DSM 436 (assembly GCF_000601485.1). Taxonomy (GTDB): domain Bacteria; phylum Myxococcota_A; class Polyangia; order Polyangiales; family Polyangiaceae; genus Chondromyces; species Chondromyces apiculatus. The sequence goes on along the minus strand of NZ_ASRX01000057.1, from coordinate 72,811 downwards.
TCGTCTGGTCCTTGAAGACGCTCTCGGTGTCGTTGTTGCCGACGTTGTGGGTGCGGTCGTTCTGGATGTTCATGCGGGCGTCGTTCTTGACGAGGCCCGTGAAGTCCTTCTGCGCCTGGAAGCGGACCAGCTCCCCGCCCGCGCGGTCCTCGAACATCAGCTCGCTGTAGCCGCCGTTCGAGGGGGAGCTGTTCGAGCGGATGCCGCTCTGCGTCTTGTTCTGCGGCAGGGCGTAAGGGACCTTCTGGAGGTTGGTGTAGACGCGGCCGACGATAACGGGGCGGTCCGGGTCGGCGCTGAGGAAGTCGACGATCACCTCCTGGCCGATGCGCGGCAGGTTCATGCCGCCGAAGCCCGCGCCGCCCCAGGGCTGGCTGACGTGGATCCAGCAGGAGCTGTCCTGGTCCATCTTGCCCTCGCGATCCCAGTGGAACTGGACGCGGACGCGGCCGAACTCGTCGACGTGGATCTCCTCGCCAGCCGGGCCCACGACCGTGGCGCTCTCGCAGCCGTCGGCCTTGGGCTTGGGGGTGATGAGCGGGGGGCGGTAGGGCGACTCGGCGCTGCGGGTCTCGACCTGGTGGGACCAGGCGCCGAACGAGGTCCCCTCGTAGACGGCGTCGACGACGAGGAGCCGCTTCTCCAGCTCGCGGCGGGGGTGGTCGGCGATGGTGAAGACGGAGCCGGGGCGGACGTCGATGGCGTTCACCTTCATGGTCACCGACTTCGCCGAGGCGCGCTTCGCCTCCAGGCGCTGCCGGGCGATGCGCGAGGCCTCGGACTCGTCGTGGCGGGCCGGGCCCCTGTCGTCCGCGCTCGGGGTGGGCTCGCGGCCGTCGGTGCGGAACAGGAAGGCGCCGGGCACGTAGTGGAACCGCTCCATGAGCTGCTCGATGGCGTTGCCCGAGGTGCTCGTGCCGTGGAGCTTGTAGCTCGCGGGGCGGCGGTAGTCGTGGTCGAAGATGGTGTAGCGCCCCGGCCGCGTCTGCTGCTGGATCCGGACCTCGGTCACGAAGTCCTCGTCCTTGTCGACCATGGGCCTCTCGATGAACTGGATCGGGCCCCGGGGCGGGTTGTCCTGCGGCGCGTCGTTGAGGACCATCTTGGTCTCCTCGCCGACCTGCTCGAAGTAGTAGGTGATGCCCGCGTCCTCGAGGAGCCGCGACACGAAGGAGAGGTCGCTCTCGCCGTACTGCACCCGGTACTTGCGCTTCTTGTAGGCCCCCTGGTCGACCCTGAGCTCGTGCTCGACACCCCACTCGCCGAGGAGCTTCACCACGATCTCCAGATCGGAGAGCTGCTGGAAGATCCGGTAGTTCCGGCGCTGGGTGAGGAACCACAGGCGCGGGACGAGGGTCAGCTCGTAGGTCGACAGGCCCTCCTCCTCCACGACGGAGGCGACCTGCTGGATGCGGTTGCACACGCCCGACCAGAAGCGGTCGGCGCTGGCGACGAGGCGGTTTCTGTGGACCCGGAACAGCGCCGGCCTGCCGAGCACCGCCTCGAAGTCGATCTCGGGGTTCGACGACATCGCCGTGATCACCACCTCGAACAGGTTCGAGAAGCGCTCGCGGATCTTGAAGGAGCGGACGTCGAGCACGTCGCCCGAGTCGACCTTGAGCTCGAGGTTCGGCTTCAGCATCTCCGAGACGAACGAGCCCACTGCGCTCGCGACCATGACCTCACCTTTCTCGCTTCTCGCGTGTCTCGCGTGTCTCGCGTGTCTCGCGCGTCTTGCGCGTCTTGCGCGTCTTGCGCGTCTTGCGCGTCTTGCCCAGGGAGGCGCCTCGGCGCCTCCGGAGGGGTGCCCGAGTCTACACGAGCGCCGGCGCCCTCGGACCCCTCCGCGCGCTGCGAAGAGGCCGATCCGATGGGCGCATCAGCGGGTGGTGCTCCAACGGACCTTCACTTTTTCTCGCCAGGCGCGCCTTGACCTGCCTGACCGCCCTGTCGCATCCTCCCGCCGCTTCGTCTGAACCCCCCCTGGAAACCGCCCATGTCCATCCAGATCCGTGAACACACGCCGGGCCGCGACGTCGATGATTTCATCGCCGCAGGCCACGAGGTCTACCGCTTCGATCCCGCCTGGGTGCCGCCGCTCGACTTCGAGATCAAGCAGCGCCTCTCGCCCAAGCACAACCCGTTCTTCAACCACGCCGACGTCGCGCTCTTCACCGCCTGGAAGGACGGGCGCGTGGTCGGCCGCTGCTCGGCGTCCGTGGACCGCGAGTACCTCCGGGTGTGGAAGGACGCCACGGGGTTCTTCGGGTTCTTCGACACCATCGACGACCAGAACGTGGCCAACGCGCTCCTCGAGACGGCCGAGAAGTGGCTGCGCGACAGGGGCATGAAGCGGGTGATGGGGCCCTTCTCGCTCTACCCGAACGAGGAGGTCGGGGTGCTCATCGAGGGCTTCGAGTACCCGCCGGTGATCATGATGGCGCACTCCCGCCCGTACCAGCAGCGCCTCGCGGAGGCGGCCGGCTACGAGAAGGAGAAGGACCTCTTCTGCTGGCGGTACACCGACCGGCTGGAGTTCCCGAAGCGGACCCTGAAGGCCTGGGAGCAGATCAAGGCCCTCCCCGAGGTGAAGCTCCGTTCGGTCGACATGTCCCGCTTCGACGAGGAGATCAAGACCATCATGGAGATCTACAACGACGCCTGGGAGGGCAAGTGGGGCTACGTGCCCGCGCTCCCGGACGAGATCGAGAAGATGGGCAAGGACCTCAAGCTCATCGTCGACCCCGACATCGCCTTCATGGCCGACGTGAACGGCAAGTCCATGGGCATGTGCATCATGCTGCCCAACATGAACGAGGCGATCCGCGATCTGGAGGGCAAGCTCCTGCCCTTCGGCTGGGCGAAGGCGGCCTTCCGGCTGAAGGTGAAGCACCCGCGGTCGTCGCGGCTGATGCTCCTCGGGATCCGCCGCGAGCTGCGGAGCAACGTGAAGCGCTACGGCGGCCTCTCCGCGGCGATGTACGTGGAGGTCGCGAAGCGCGGCATCTCGAAGGGCTACCGCTGGGGCGAGCTGTCGTGGACCCGCGAGGACGACGCCCCCATCAACCTCGGCATCCGCTCGATGGGCGCAGAGCTGTACAAGAAGTACCGCGTCTACCGGAAGGCGCTGTAGCGCGCCTCAAGCCTCACGCCTGCCGGCGGAACACCAGGACGTGGTTGTTCGCCGGCAGCGCCGTGATGGCCTCGTTCACGAAGCCTGTCTCGGTGGCGAGGCGGGAGAGATCGTCGATGTCCCGCACGCCCCACGCGGGGTTCTGCTCCTTCAGCGACGCATCGAAGGCCTCGTTGCTCGGCGCGGTGTACCTGCCCGAGAAGCAGTAGGGCCCGTAGAGCACGAGCACCCCGCCCGGCGGCAGGATGCGCGCGGCGCCCCGGAACAGGCCCTCGCAACTCGACCAGGGGGAGATGTGGATCATGTTGATGCACACCACCGCGTCGGCGGAGGTGACGGGCCATGACGCCGAGGCCGCGTCGAGCAGGACCGGTGGCGCGACGTTCGAGAGCCCGGCCTCCGCGCGGTAGCTCTCGATGCTCTCCAGCGCGGCAGGATCGGCGTCGCTCGGCTGGAAGGTGACCGTGGGCAGCGCGGAGGCGAAGTGGATCATGTGCTGCCCTGTCCCGCTCGCGATCTCGAGCACCCGAGCGCCGTCAGGCAAGAGCGGGCGCAGCACGCCGAGGATGGGGGATTTGTTGCGGTCCGCGGCAGGGGCGATGCGCTTCACGGGACACCCGCTCTACCACCGCGAAGCCGGCGCGGACAGCCCTCGTCCATGAGGCGTCGCAGGATGCGTCGCTGGTGTAGGCGTCGCAGGATGCACCGGACGACGTCCCGATCCAGGCAACGTCGCCCGCGACGGCGCGATCCGGGCAACGTTGCCCGGATCGCGCAGTTCGCGCGGATGCGACGCGATTCGTCCTGATCTCGCGCGATCCGCGCGGCCGCGTCATCTGGCGGCGCATCTGTTCGACGCGCGATCCCACCCGCAGGACCGCTCCAGTGCGAGGACGCGCACACCGGAGCTGCGCGGCCCGGTCGTTGGACTGGTCGTTGCACCGGTCGTTGGACCAGTCGTCGTCCGACGCTGCACCGCGACGCCATCGCGCCGTGACGGCGTGCCTTCCCCTTATCCGCGCGCCCACGGCCCCGAGATGCATGCGACCATCTCAAGCTTCCGCGGTGCGCCCCCCGGAGCGAGCCCTCATGCACCCGAAGACATTGCGCCATGGCCTCTTTGGCTTCGTCACTGGCCTCCTCGCCGCGTCGAGCGCGGGAGAGGCCCTCGCCAATGCACCGAGCGCGGGCAGCATCCACGGCTCCCTGCCGTACGATCGCGCCTACTTCGCGCGCCCTCACAACACCTACAACCCCAGCAAGTTCGGCAACCTGGAGGACGCCCTCCAGCTAGGCTTCCGCGCCCTCGAGATCGACATCCACGAGTTCCCGAACTTCTACTTCCAGTTCCCCGTCAAGCACAGCGCCGGTGACCCGGACAACGCCAACAACTGCCAGGGGGATCTGCGGGCCTGCCTGGCCAAGATCCGCACCTGGAGCAACGCGCACCCGGGGCACGAGCCGATCACGCTGCAGATCGATCTGAAGGTCGGGGTGAGCAACGCCTTCGTCGCCTGGAGCGATCTGCAGCACAGCATCTTGCACCACCAGATCGGCGAGGAACTCGGCACCAAGCTCTTTCGCCCCAGAGATCTGCAAGACTTCACGCAGTACGACAACATCCGCGCCGGGGTGTACTTCAAGGGCTGGCCGACGATCGACGCGCTACGCGGCAAGGTGATCGTGCTGATCATGGGCGGGCCCATCAACGACAAGAACGACAACCAGGAGAACTACGTCCGGATTCACCAGGGGGACGCCAACTTCTTCGTGTGCCCCAATGCCGGCAGCGCGGGCGACTTCACCTACCACGGCAACGCGGACGACTTCGACGAGTACGACACCAACAAGTGGGTGATCTGCGGCAACGTCGAGGCAGGCAGCGGCTGGAGGCACCTCGCGAACTCGGCCAACAACAACCGCCAGCTCATGAACCTCTGGGGCGGCAGCCTGTTCGATCAGTTCCACACGATGTACCTCGCGGTCGGCTGGGGGGCGTCGATGATCAGCCGCGAGAGCTTCAACACCTTCGGAGGGAAGCTCCCCTACATGGGGGTGCGGCGCTCGGTCCCCGTCGAGTTCAACCTCGCCAACGAGAACAGCGGTCTGTGCCTCGACGTGGCCAACGCCTCCTACCAGAACGGCTCCGACATCATCCAGTTCCACTGCAACAGCGACGCGAACCAGCGCTGGATCTACACCGACGAGACGCAGCTCCTGAGCAAGGGCAACAACGCCTACTGCTACGACATCGACAGCGGCGACGGCGACCGGGGCGACAAGCACCACATCTGGCGCTGCGACGGCGGCGCGAGCGAGAAGTGGCGGCTGCAGGAGGACGGCTCCTGGGTCGGCAAGGAGAATCGCTGCATGGACGTGCCGAACAGCAGCACCTCCCCCGGGGTGCAGCTCTGGCACTACGACTGCAATGGCACGAGCGCCCAGCGCTTCGACATCTTCTGAGTACTGCGTACGGCAATTCAGGGACCTTCGGTCCCTACGCTCCCGATGGTACTGCGTACCCTGGAGCAGGGACCTTCGGTCCCTACGCTCCCGATAGTCGCTACCCCCGTGGCTTCGCTCGAACGACGAGCCGAGGACCCGGGGCGGACCTGGGAAAGGGAGCGTGCAGCGACGAGGCGCGCGGTCAGGGAACCGCGGGGTAGGATGCGCCGTCCACTGCGACGGAAGACCCTCCCGATGCCCGCCAAGACCCGCACCACCAAGGCCACCAGAGCTCCAGCCACCACGTCTACCAAGCCTCGGGCGACGAAGACCGCGAAGGCTCCAGCCACCACGTCTGCCAAGGGCACCGCCCTCAGCCTGCGCGCGCTGAACCGGGCCACCCTGGCGCGGCAGATGCTCCTTCAGCGGGAGAAGGTCACCCCCGCCGCCGCGGTGGAGCGGCTCGCAGGTCTTCAGGCGCAGCTCGCGAGGCCGCCCTACCTGGCCCTGTGGTCCAGGCTCGAGGGTTTCCAGCGCGAGCAGCTCTCCCGGGCGATCGCGGACCGCACCCTCGTCCGGGGGACGCTGATGCGCGCCACCCTGCACCTGGTCAGCGCCCGCGATTACCGCCGCTTCCGGCTGGGGTTCCAGCCCTTGCTCACTCAGGGGATGCAGGGCGTGCTCCGCGAGCGCGCCACGGCCCTCGACATCGACCGGCTCGTCGCCGAGGCGCAGGCCTTCTTCGAGGAGCAGCCGCGCACCTTCGAGGACCTGCGCGACCACCTGGTCGGCCTCTTTCCAGGCGGAGACGAGCGGGCCATGGGGTTCGCGGTGCGCATGCACCTGCCGCTCGTGATGGTGCCCACGGACGACACCTGGGGCTACCCGGCGAACGCGGACTTCGCGGTGGCCACCTCGTGGCTCGGGGGGCCGCTCGATACGGGGGACGCCTCCCAGGCGCTGGTCCGGAGCTACCTCGGCGCGTTCGGGCCGGCGACGGTGGCAGACATGCAGAGCTGGTCGGGCCTGAAAGGCCTGCGCGCCGTGGTGGAGGCGATGCGGCCCGAGCTGCTGGTGCTCGTGGACGAGCGCGGCAAGGAGCTGTTCGATCTGCCAGACGCGCCGCGCCCCGCCGAGGACACCCCGGCTCCCCCGCGCTTCCTCCCCGATTTCGACGCCCTGATCCTCGGGCACGCCGATCGCACGCGGATCATCGCCGACGAGCACCGGCCTCTGGTCTCGAAGGCGACGAACCTGCGCATCCTGCCCACCTTCCTCCTCGACGGCCGGGTGGCGGGCACGTGGAGCGTGGCGCGCAAGCGGAAGACAGCGACGCTCACCCTGGAGCCGTTCCGCGCCCTGGCGAAGGCCGAGCGCAGCGCGCTCGACGAGGAGGGCCAGGCCCTGCTCCGGTTCGCCGAGCCGGACGCCAGCGCCTTCGAGATCGACGTCGCCAAGTAGGCGGCGCCTCTCTCGGCGCTTCCCTCGGCCTCTCCCCTGGCGCCTCTAGCCCACGTCCTCGGTCTGGACGCCAGCCTCGGCGAGGAGCGCCCGGTACCACTGCGCCGCCTCCGCAGCCCTCCCCGGGAGCGCCCGCGTCCCCCACAGCACCGAGACGGTCCGCGTGGTGTCGTCGTTCGTCTTGGTCCGCTGCGCGTCCTTCACGCCGTTGGCGCAGGGCCCCTCCGCGTCGAAGAGGCAGAGCAGCCCCCCGAGCGCGATGGTCTGCCCGGAGGCGTTGAACACGTACTCCGCCCCCGCGGGCGCCACGCCGACGCGCAGCGGCGCCTTGGCGCGGTCGAGATCGACCACGCTGATCGGCAGCCCGCTGTGCAGCGACACCACGTTGCAGGCGTCGACCGCGAGGTTGATGGTCCCGAGCGCGCCGTCGGTCACCGCGCGGATCAGGTACTCCGACGCGGGCTTGCCGCGGCCCGTGGGCTTGTAGCCGCCGTGGCGGAGCAGGTCCCGGATGGCGCCCCGCACCGCGTCGTCCGCGCGCATCGGCGCCGGGGCCTCCGGGGCCTCAAGGGCCGCCAGGGACAGGAGACCGCGCAGCGCCTCGCCTGCGGGCATCTCGCCCAGGCGGCGGGGAAAGGTGGCCGTGAAGGCGGCGATCTCGAGGAGGGGGTGCGGGTCGACGGAGAGCGTCAGCATCGACGCCCCCTCTATCACGGCGCCGCCAGCGCTTCGTCGACCTGTCGCACCCACGCCCGCTTGCCATCGAAGACGGCCACCAGCTCGTGCACCGGAGACGCACCCGCGGCGAGGAGCTCGGTGGCGTAGGCGCGGAAGTCGGACTGGCCGAGGGCGGGGACGAAGGGTGTGCGCGGGCCTCGCAAGGAGGCCGGACTGTCCCCGACCCTCGGGACCGGGTCAAGCGCTCAGGGCAGCGCGTTGAACTGGGCGATCATCTTGGTGAACACCGCCGGGGTCACGCCCATCTCCAGGTGGCCGTAGGGCAGGCCCTCCTGCTTCGACTTCGACGTCTTCTGGGTCGAGGTCCAGCCCTGGGTGAGCTGATCCCGCGCCGCGATGCTCACGTCGAAGAGCACGCCGTCGCCGTGCGGATCGCTGGAGGGCGTCGCCATGCCGTCGATCTCGAAGATGCTCCCCGGCTGGCCGGACGAGGTGCCGTGCAGCACGTAGAGGTAGTCCACGTTCGGGCTGAGGCCGCGGCTCTTCAGCCGGTTGATGAAGTTGCCGCCCATCTCCGTGGTCGCCTGGATGCCGATGCCGCCCATCAGGTCGTACGTGCCGTAGCCCCAGAGGTACGACTTGGCCGTGGCGGCGTGGTAGTACGCATGCTTCGCGGTGCAGGGCGAGCTGCCCGGCGTGTACGCGTGCTGCCGGCAGGCGATGTGGCCCGCGTCGTCGTCGACGTAGCCGCCGAGCACGTAGGGCGGCACCGGGTTGTACCCGAGCTTGATGGACATCCAGTCGCGCCACTTGGTCTCGTCGGTGTCGAGGGTGGACCAGTCGTAGCTCACCGGATCGTCCTGGCGGTTCGGGATAGGGTAGTAGGACCGCAGATCGTAGGCCGCCTGGAGCTGGCCGAGGTACGGCGAGACGTACTTGCCCGACTCGTCGACCGAGCCCCACATGGCCAGGTTGTACTTGTCGAAGCTGAACGACGACGCGGTGACGCCCTGCTCGGTGTTGAGCACCTTCAGGCTCTTCGCGTAGACGGGCTTGCCGGTCGTGTCGAGGCCGGTGATGTTCGAGGTGTAGATGCGGGTCCAGAAGTCCGGCCACATCCCGCCCCGGTTCTCGCAGACCGAGTAGGCGTAGGGGTTGCCCATGGGCAGGTCGTCCGGCGAGTCCGAGTAGCCCCAGGTCACGCACTGCACGGCCGACATGAAGCTCCAGGTCACCGGCCCCTGCCCGAGCGGCGCGTTCTCGGCCGTGCTGTAGATGAGCAGCGGGTTGTACGGGTGGCGGAAGTTCAGATCGATGCCGAGGTGCGGCCCCGAGAGCGCCACGTAGGTGCGCACGTCCTGCCGGAAGGCGGGGACCTGCTTGGCCTGCTCCGCGGCGATCTGCTCGAAGTACTTCGTGCCCCAGTCGGTCCACGAGGAGACGTTGGCGAGGTACAGGTCCACCGGGAGCACGCCCTTGCTCCAGGCGACCACGTTGACCTTGCTGCGCCCGGTCAGCGCCTTCACCCGGGCGATGGCGTTCGCCAGGTTGATGGCGTGGTTGAAGTTGTCGCCGTGGAAGTTGCCGAAGGTGACCGCGTACGTGCAGATGTTCGCGTCCTCCAGCGCCTTGACGAAGCCGTCCTTCTGCGTCGTGCCGGGGTAGGTCTGGCCGCTGCCGTTGTCGCCGTTCGGGCGGATCCAGACGTTGCCGTTCTGCATGGCGCCGTGGACGAGGAGCACCGGCGCGCGGGTCGTGCTGCAGTTGAGCGCCGCCGTCTTCGGCCCGTGGTGGAGGAGCACGTAGCGCGCCTCGGGCCGCGTCGGCCCCTTGTCCGGGCAGGCGCCGGTGCCGGTGGCACAGGCGTTGTTGTAGGCGAGGTTGAAGCCGTCGACGAGCTGCTGGTTCAGCGCGCCGTTGTAGGTGCGGAGCGGGTACTCGCTGCTCTGGAAGGTGTCGCCGTTCCGGAGCTTCTGCACGCGCAGGTTGTAGCCCTCGGTGCGGTACTTCTGGCGCCCTTCGAGCAGCTCGGTCTTGCCCCACGACCAGCTCGGGGGCGTGGTGCTCCCGATGACCCGGTAGCCGTCGACGTAGCCGCCCGTGGTGGCCGCGTCGAAGTAAGCGCTGACCGGCGCCGTCACCGTGAGCGCGTCCGCGTCGTCCTCGACCACCTCGTCGTCCTGCGGCGCCGTTTCGTCGCCCGGAGCCACGATGCACCCCACCGCAAGCAGCGGCAGCAACGCTGCCAGACTCAAGGATGTTCGGCGAAAGGCCCCCGCAACTTCCGCGCACCGCTTCGACACCTGCATAGAACCTCCTGGTACCCCGGGCGGCGCGACGGCAAGTCGCGTGCCGGGTGCGATCGCCCACCCTACACGAGCGGCTAAGTCAGGCGACGCATTCTTGGGCTGAAACGTGCCGGGTGGAGGCGCACCGATCCATCTGGATCCACATCGCCTCTGGATCTGCGCTGACTGGATCCAGAGCGCACCACGAGATCGCGCCGTCACGCTTACGACCTCGCCCCGTCACGCTTACGACCTCGCCCCGTCACGCGCACCGCACGCTCACGCCGCCGGCCGCATCACCTGCCGATCCCACAGCGCGAAGATCAGGGTGCCCACCACCGCGATCAGCATCGTCAGCGTGAACATCTCCCGGTAGCCCGCGGCGCGGATGATGGCCCCGAGCAGCGGTCCGCCGAGCAGCATGCCGCCGTCGAAGAGGGCGGTGTAGATCGACAGCGCCGCCCCCCGCTCCGACGCCGGCGCCCGGGTCACCACCAGTCCCAGCACGATGGGGAACCCGTAGCCGTGGCCCACGCCACAGAGCACGCCGGCGAGGAGGAGGACGAGGGGCTCCGGGTCCGTGGCGAGGAGGCCCAGCCCCCCGGCGAGGAGGAAGAAGCCAGGGATGAGCACCCGCTTCGGTCCGATCCGCTCCGGCAGCGATCCGAGCACGATCCGGAGGCCCACCGCGGTGAGCGCGTACGCGGCGAAGAAGCCGCCCACGGAGCCCGTGCCCCGCGCCATGACGTACGTCTTGAGGAAGGTGGAGGGAGCGACGACGACGATCGCGAACGAGATCCCCACGAACCAGAGGGGCAGGAGATCGCGCTGGACGAGGGCGGCGACGAAGCCGCGGGAGGGGGGACGATCGGTGTGGAGGACGGGGGCCGGCAGGGGCAGCGAGACCAGGAGCCCGACCGCCGAGAGGACCGCGGCAGTGATGAACAGGGCCGAGTACGGCGCCCGCGCGAGGATGAGGTCCCCGAGCAGGCCCCCGAAGGCCATGGGGAGCATGCCGGAGACGCCGAAGAGCGCGATGCCCTCGATGCGCCTCGACGCAGGGACCACCTCGGCGGCGAGCGCGAAGAGGGAGGCGAAGAGCATGGCCTCCGAGACGCCGTGGACGATGCGCACGACGTAAGTCCAGGGGCCGATGCCGTGCACGGTGAGGTACAGCGCACACGAGAGGGTGGCGAGGAGGCCGCCCCCGAGGATCACCGGCCTCGTCCCCCGGCGATCGATGGCGCGCCCGAGCGCGGGGCGGGCGACGATGGCCGTGGCCGCCGTGACGCCGTAGATGATGCCGATCCGGTCCTCCCCAGCGCCCTGGAGCTTCAGGTAGCCCGGCAAGTGCAGGTAGAGATGAAACGCCATCGCGTGCATCAGGTGCGCCACGAAGGCGAGGAGGAACGGGCGCGTGAGCAGCGGCTCCCGGGGCATGGGCGGGCGGAGTCTAGTCCGCAACGCCCGTCGCGATAGGGGCACGCGCGCAGGTGTACCGGGACACCTCACAGGAGGGGGTCGCAAGCCCGGCCATGGTGTCGTAGATTCCGCCGCTCTCATCGGCTTAACCAGGAGATCCCACGCCATGGCGACGACGAGCGAGCGCGGCGCGAGCACACCGGCCAGGAGCCCGGCCGACGCGAGCGCCTCAGGCTCGGCTGCTTCCAACTTCATCCGCGAGATCGTCGACGACGACCTCCGGACCGGGCGGCGCGACCGGGTGGTGACGCGCTTCCCCCCCGAGCCGAACGGCTACCTCCACATCGGCCACGCGAAGGCCATCTGCCTGAACTTCGGGCTCGCGCGTGACTACCAGGGGGTGTGCCACCTCAGGCTCGACGACACGAACCCCACGACCGAGGACGTGGAGTACGTGGAGGCCATCCAGCGCGACGTGCGCTGGCTCGGGTTCGACTGGGCCGACAAGCAGTTCTACGCCTCCGACTACTACGAGCGCCTCCACGGCTTCGCCGAGGCGCTGATCCGCCGCGGCAAGGCCTACGTGTGCAGCCTGAGCGAGGAAGACACCCGGAAGTACCGCGGCTCCGTGAGCGAGGCCGGGACGCCGAGCCCCTACCGCGATCGCAGCGTGGAGGAGAACCTCGACCTGCTCGGGCGGATGCGCAAGGGCGAGTTCAAGGACGGCGCCCACGTCGTCCGCGCCAAGATCGACATGGCGAACCCGAACATGAAGATGCGCGATCCGCCGATCGTGCGCATCCGCCACGCACACCACTACCGGACCGGCGACGCCTGGTGCCTCTACCCGCTCTACGACTTCGCCCACGCGCTCTCCGACTGGATCGAGGGCATCACCCACTCCATCTGCACGCTGGAGTTCGAGAACAACCGGGAGCTGTACGACTGGTTCCTGGAGGCGCTCGATCTGCCGAACCGCCCCCGTCAGTACGAGTTCGCGCGGCTGAACCTGACCTACACGATGATGAGCAAGCGGAAGCTGCTCCAGCTCGTGGAAGAGAAGCACGTGAACGGCTGGGACGATCCGCGGATGCCGACCCTCGCCGGGATGCGCCGCCGCGGCTACACGCCCGAGTCCATCCGCAACCTGTGCGAGCGCGTGGGCGTGGCCAAGACGAACAGCATCGTCGACGTGGCCCTCCTGGAGCACGTGGTGCGCGAGGATCTGAACCCGAAATCCCCCCGGGTGATGTGCGTGCTCCGCCCCCTCAAGGTGGTGATCGAGAGCTGGCCCGAGGACCACGTGGAGGAGCTCGACGCCCCTTACTGGCCCCCTGACGTGGGCAAGGAGGGCTCCCGCAAGGTGCCACTGTCCCGCGAGATCTTCATCGAGCGCGACGACTTCCTGGAGTCCCCGCCGAAGGACTGGCACCGGCTCGCCCCCGGGCGCGAGGTGCGTCTGCGCCACGGCTACGTGGTGACGTGTACCGGGGTGGAAAAGGACGAGGCCACCGGGGAGATCAAGGCGCTGCGCTGTACGCACGACTCGGAGAGCCGGGGCGGCGGCGGGAAGAAGGTGAAGGGAACCATCCACTGGGTGTCCGCACGCCACGCCGTGGAGGTGGAAGCGCGCCTCTACGATCGGCTCTTCGACGTGGAGCAGCCCGGCTCCGGCGATCTGCGCGCCGAGATGAACCCGACGTCGCTCACCACCCTGCGCGCCCTCGCCGAGCCGAGCCTGAAGGCCGCGAAAGCCGGCGACCACGTGCAGTTCGAGCGCCTCGGCTTCTTCTTCGTCGACCCCGTCGACTCCCGCGACGGCGCCCCCATCTTCAACCGCACCGTCGCCCTGAAAGACACCTGGTCCCGCCAATCCTCCGGCAGGGCCGGTGCCAACGAGGGGGCTGCGCCCCCTACGCTCCCGTTGGTCGCTACCCCGGAGAGCGGGAAGCAAGCAGAAGACGGCAAGGCGGCTGCGCAGAAGGGAGCGCAGAAGGCGGAGGGGAAGGCTGCGGCGCCGAGGGTGAGCGCCGAGCTGTCTCCCGAGGCGCAGGTGCTGAAGGACGCGCACGGGATCACCGGCGAAGAGGCGCGCATCCTGGCGGGTGACGCAGACCTCAAGGCGCTCTTCGAGGCCGCCGTGGCCGCGCACCCCAGCGCCAAGGCCATCGCCCGCTGGGTGGTCAACGAGGTGCGCCGCGAGCTGAAGGGCGCGAGCGCCAAGGCCCTGCCCTTCTCCGGAGCCGCCCTCGGCGAGCTGGTCTCCCTCGTCGAGGCCGGCACGCTCTCCGCGCCCCTCGGCAAGGAGGTGCTCGCCGAGCTCGCGCGCGAGGGCGGCAGCCCCAAGGCCATCGTGGAGAAGCGCGGCCTCACCCAGATCAGCGACACCGGCGCCGTGGAGGCCGCCATCGACGCCGTGCTCGCCGAGAACGCCGACACCGTGGCCCGCTTCCGCGCCGGCAACCAGAACGTGCTCGGCGCCCTGGTGGGCATGGCCATGAAGAAGACCGGCGGGAAAGCCAACCCCAAGCTGGTCAACGAGCTTCTCCGCAAGAAGCTCGGCGCGACCCCCGCCTGATCTCCCCACGCCGAGGGGCATCCCACCGGACGCCCCTCCACACTCCCCCACCCTTCAAAGCTGCATCGACGTCATGGCCACGGCCTCCGGCGCCATCGCCAGCCGCTCCCCCGTCGCCGTCACCTCGCTCCCCACGAGCGGCTCCCGCCGCGCCGTCAGGATCTCGCACCCCGACTTGGTCACCACCACGGTGTGCTCGAACTGCGCCGACAGCGACCGATCCTTGGTCATGATCGTCCACCCGTCGGCCAGGTGCTCGATCTCGTGCCCCCCGTAATTGATCATCGGCTCGATGGTGAACACCATCCCCGCCTTGAGCCGCAGCCCCGTCCCCCGCTTCCCCACGTGCGACACATCCGGCGGCCCGTGCATCGTCCGCCCGATCCCGTGCCCCACGATCCCCCGCACCACGCTGCACCCCTGCCCCTCGGCGTACTGCTGGATCGCCGCCCCGACATCCCCGAGCCGCGCCCCCTCCTTCACCTCCGCAATCCCCAGCTCCAGCGCCCGCCGGCACACCTCCGTCACATGCCGCGCCTCCTTCGAGGGCGTGCCGATGTAGAACGTCGCCGAGGTATCCCCGTGGAAGCCATTGAGGTGCGAGGTGATGTCGACATTGATGATGTCCCCCTCCTTCAACCGCTCCGGCCCCGGAATCCCGTGGCACACCACCGCATTCCGGCTCGTGCACACGCTCTTCGGGAACCCGTGATACCCGAGCTGCGAAGGCTTCGCCCCCCGCCTCAGGGTGTCCTCGTGGACGATGGTGTTGATATCGTCCGTGGTCATCCCGGCCTTCAAAAGCCGCCCCACATGGAGCAACTGCTCCCCGGCAATGCGGCCAATCACCCGCATCGCCTCGATGTCGCGCATCGACTTGATCTCAACGCTCACTGACCCACCTCTTCCTGCTCCTGTCCCTGTCTCTGCCCCTGTCCCCGAGCCTTCCCGTGCCCCGCTTCCCGCGGTGGCCGGTGCGCCACCGAGCGCACCTCCACGAGCACCCCCGCCGCACACCGCGCCGCCGCCGCCGGGTGCGCCGTGATCCCCACCTGCGCCCCCACGATGGCCCCCTCCATCAGCAGGTAGAGCGCATCCGCCGTGCACTCCGGCTCATCGAGCCCCGCCTCCGCCACGAGCCCCCCGATGAACCCCCGCAGCCACCCCTGGTGCGCCCGCACCACCTCCCACGCCGGGTGCTCCGTCCCCCGCAGTTCCACGGCCGCATTCAGCGTCGCATCCCCGTGGAACCCCTCCGTCTCGAACCAGTGCCCGAGCACATCGAAGATCGCCAGGATCCGCTCCGGCGCCGTGGGCGCCACCGCCTCGACCGCCGCCGAGAACCACGCCCGCCACTGCGTCCCCTGCTCGTCCAGGGCCGCCGCCACCAGCGCGTCCTTCGAGGGGAAGTGCTTGTACAGCGTCATCTTCGCCACGGCCGACGCCGACACCACCGTGTCGACCCCCACCGCGTGGATGCCCCGCTTGTAGAAAAGGCTGGCCGCCGTGTGGAGGACCCGGTCACTCGCCGGTGAAGCGCACATGAAGGAAGCGTATACAGACCGGTCTACCTCCAGGTCAAGGCAGACCTGTACAGACCGGTCTACTCACTGCCTGCCTGCGCCTCCCGCGGCTTTGATATCCTCACGGCGTGGAAGTGATCTCGGCGTGCCCCCTGCAGGTGGCCTCGGTGAGATGGCAGCCTCGACGAGGGAACACCGCGCTGACCGTGGTGTGCAAGGCCACCTACCGGCTCGCGCCCCATCTGTCGCCGCTCGCCGAGGAGCAGGAGGCGCCCACCCCGGAAGACAGACACTGGGACGGCAACCCAGCCCGAAGTCTGGTTGCCCCGAGCGACCTGATCCCCTTCAAGCTGCGCCCCGAGGTGCTCGTGGTCGGGCATGCCTTCGCGCCCGGAGGCCGGCCGGTGCATTCGCTGCTGGCGTGGCTCCAGGTGGGGGAGGTGCGCAAGGGTGTCGAGGTATGGGGCGACCGGGCCTTCTCGCCAGAGGGTCAGCTCTCGGAAACCGCGCAGTTCACCGCGATGTCGCTGTGCTGGGAGAAGGCTGCTGGAGGGCCGGGCACGTCGAATCCGCCAGGGATGCCTTTCGAGGCGCCCGACTGGCGGGGCGTGGTGCCGGTGCCGAACCTGCAACCGCGCGGGAGCCACGTGGCGTGGCCCGAGGATCGCTTTCCGCCCATCGGCTTCGGTCCGCTGGCCCCTGACTGCCCCACCCGAGCCGAGCGGTCGCCGCGAGGCTGGGCGATCGCGCGGTGGTCCGAGGCGCCGCTCCCGGAAGGGCTGGACGCGGGCTGCTTCAACGCGGCGCTTCCGGATCAGCACCTGGAAGCCTTGCAGCCAGACCAGGAGATCCTGCTGGACAACCTGCACCGCGAGCATGCGCGGCTGGCGACGCGGCTGGCGAAGGTGATCCCGCGCGCCGTGGCGGAGCGGGCCGACGGGGCGCACGAAGAACTGCCTCTCGTGGCGGATACGCTCTGGATCGACACGGACCGGGGCGTGTGCACGCTGGTGTGGCGCGGGAACATCTGGCTGCGGCACGCGCAAGAAGCAGGGCAGGTGGTGGTGCGCGCCGAGGGAGCGGGGGTGGAGGCGTGGGTAGCCACGCACCGAGAGGCGCGCCGCGGAAAGATCCAGCCGAACGCAGATGAAGAGGACACCCTCTGGAGAACGCCGCCACGTGCAGGCGTGACCATCCTGCTCGGCGCGGAGCAAGACACGCGCGCGCACGCGGGAGGCGAGCACGTGGCACGAACGGCATCCGCCCCCTTGGAGGGCCCGTCATCGACCCCTGTGCTTCCCTTCAGGGCGGCCACGCAGCTCCCGGCGTCGGATCAGGCAGTCGCCAGCGTGCCGAGCGTCGCGAGCGCGACGGAGGAACGTCCGCGGTGGGCGCTGTCGGCCGCATCGCCAGGACAGACCGTGAGCGCCCCTCTCCTGGTGCCCGGAACCCGGGTGCTGCCCTTCCAGAGCCCTCTGGAAAGACCTCCAGATCCGGACCGGAGTGTTCTCGCCGCAGCCACCTCTTCTGCGGCCACGGTGCCGCTTCGAGCGCTGCCGGTTCCGCTGTCACCCGCAGCGCCAGAGATGCCGCCAGCGCTCCTCTTCCCGGCACCATCTCCGGCACCACCGCCGGCTACGCAGGCAGCCCCCGCGTTCCCGACGTTGCCTGCCGCTGCTCCGCCTCCCGATCCGGAGCACGTCTCCCTGGAACGTTGCGCGACGGTTGCGGCCTCGCTGGCGAGGCGGCGCCCGGAGCGGTCCAGCATCCTCGAAGAGCATGGCCTCACGCCTGCGGCGTGGGCGGCTGTCGAGGCGCACTGGGCAGCGGCCATCAAGAGGGAGACCACCTGCGGAAAGACGGCGCTGCTCAAGCGCTTCGACGAGGCATACGTGGCACAGCTCGAGAAAGAGCGCGGCCCGCTCCTCGTTACCGATTACGCGCGGCTGGTGATCGGGTCCGAGCGGGGCAATGTCGGAGAGATCCTCGCCGAGCTGACGCTCCCCCGCGAAGCGCTGATGCGTATCGAACGGCTGTGGCTGGACAGAACCCTCGAGGACGTCGAGCTTTCCCGCCAGGTGCGGAGGGCGGTGAACGAGGCGCGCGAGGTGTAGCGCGCGACGCTCGACAGGTCAGCGTGCGCGCCCGTCACCGCGCGGGGGGAAGCGGCGCAGGATCACCCGCTCGACGGTCGCGGTGGCTCCTGGCTTCCCGCGGATGGCGAGCACAAGCTGTCCGGACCGTCCCTTCTCGTGCACGGCGAACCCGTGCATCACGGCCGACCCCCAGTGATCCCACGGCACCCCGAGGAGCTGCGGCTCCCCGTAGCGCGCCACGACCTCGGCCCAGGGGATGGTCTCCGGCTGCGCCAGCGTGAGCTGCACGCCTGACAGGGTGTCCGCGGGATGGTTGATGCGCTCGAAGACCACGTCGCGAAACCGCGGTTCGTGCGGCGTGGCGCGGGCCATGAGCGCCTTCGGATCGTTCATCACTCCGAACTTCGCCTGCGCCTCCGCCTCGCCGAACGTCGGCTCGAACCAGCGCGCAATCCAGTCCACGAGCTCCGACGTGTTCATGGCTCTCTCCTCGGCGTCCCTTCTCCACAGCGTGCCCTCGCCTCAGCAAGGCCACCTGCGCGCGAACTCGTTGGCCGCTGCGTTGGCGTCGGAGCCACCTGGCAGGTGATCGTAGGCCGCGCGCGCTCTCTCGTAATCCGCCTGCGCTTGCCGCTCGGCCGCCTCGTCACCTGCGTCTCTAGCCTCCTGGATGCGCTGCGAGGCGTCCCAGATCGCCGCGTTGACCTGGGTGCTCCGCTCCCTGCCCGCCTGGGTCAGGTGCTGTTCGGCGTTCACCCGCCCCTGAAGGGCCTCGGCGGAGCCAGGAGCGTAGGGCGTCTCCACGGCGCGCTGGGCCACCTCGAAAGGCACGCCGGTCATGGTCACCAGGTCCTCCGCCGTGACTGGCGTGGACGCCGCTCCCAGATCCGTGGCGCTCGCCTCGCTCTCCCTTCCGGGCGTGGGCTGCCGACCGGCGCGCTCCCGGAGCGCGCTCACCGTCTGCTCGGCATGCATCAACTCGTGGTACGTGGCCTCTTTCATCGTCCAGTCGTTGAAGGGGCCGGTGAACGTTTCTGCCGGCAGGCCGATCAGCCAGCTACTCTGGTTCCAGTAAGCTCCCACGCCTGGCTGGTTGGAGAACAGCTCCAGGGTCGGAGGGGGCATGCCCAGCCTGTTGAAGTGCTCCGCGATGGCCGCCTCGTACCGCGCCTGCCGCTCTTCCGGGGTGAGGTCTTCCCAGACGCTCTTCAGGGCACACATGTCTCTGCCGTACCCGGCCATGGCCTCGGGGCTCGCAAAGCCCACCCGCGCGATCCCGATGCGCACGTTGCGCGATCCGCCATTGATCCGGTTCGGCGCGCTCGCGCCGTTGCTCTCCAGGAAATCGGAGGCTCGCACCGCGCGCTGGTTGTTGATGAGGACCCGGGTCGACCCGACGTACACCACCTCGCGGTGGTGCTCCGGGCATTCGTGCTGATCGATCTCCGCGCGCCAGGCGCGCCGGTCGTTGATGAGCACGTTGGGCGAGCCGGGACCGGACGAGAGACCCGCCTTCACGTGCTCGGTGACGGAGCCGACCGTCGCAGCTCGCTCAGTCATCGGTGGGATCCTCGTCGCAGTTCAGCTTGATGATGCCGTCCGTCTTGACCACCGCGTGACGGACCGCCTTGATCACCGTGTCGCGCTTCGTCCTGATCTGCACGTTGCGCCGCGCCTTGAGCCAGGCCTCCTTTTCGGAACCCAGGCTGAGGTCGTCACGCGCGTTGACGTGCACGGGTCCTTGCGTGGACCGAATCCGCACGCTCCGCTTTCCCCGCAGGAACGTGTGCTTCTTCCCCTTCACGTAGATCATGTCGGCCGAGAGCGTGATCTTCGCCCCCTCCATGGTGATCTTCGCGCCGGCTCCGGTGGAGAAGACGATCTTCTTGTGCTTCACCAGCATCGAGGTGGCGCTCTCCGGGAGCGATTCTCCCGGAGGCGCCACCATGACCACGTGCGTCTCGCCCACCATCGTCGAGTCGACGCCCCCGATCTGCGCGGACCGGTTCACCCCGACCACGATGTTCCGGCTCACCCCGGTCACCTCGCGCTCGCTCACCTTGACGTGCTTCGTCAGGTTCTTGCCGATGGTGATGTCCTCGTTGTTCTTGACCACCTTCGTCCGATCGTGCCCCACGGTGATGGTCTCGTCGTTCTTCACGAGCTTGGACAGGTTGCGCTCGGCCTGGATGCGCACCAGCTCCTGCCCGGCGGCGTCCTCGAACATGATCTCGTTGTAGCCACCGGTCTTGTTCGTGGAGCTGCTCTTCCAGCCGCTCTGCGTCTTGCTGGCCGGCAGCTTGTAGGGCACCTTCTGCAGGTTGGTGAACAGCCGCCCCACGATGACGGGCCGGTCGGGATCGCCGCCCAGGAACTCCACGAGCACCTCTTGGCCGACGCGCGGCAGGTTGATGCCGCCGAACCCGGAGCCTCCCCAGGGCTGGCTCACGTGGATCCAGCAGGAACTCTGCTCATCCATCTGGCTCTCCCGGTCCCAGTGGAAATGCACCCGCACCCGCCCGAATTCGTCGGTGTGGATCTCCTCGTCGCGCGGCCCCACCACCGTCGCGCTCTCGGCCCCGAGCGCGCGGGGCTTCGGGGTGGAGAGCGGCGGCCGGTACGCGAGGTCGCCGCTGCGCGCTTCACAGCGCTGGGTCCAGGCGCCCACGGACGTCCCTTCGAGCGTCGTCTCCACGACGAGCAGTTTGTGGCTGGGATCCAGATCGGGGCGGGGGTGCTCCTCCATGCTCATCACCACCCCCGGGGCGAGGTCGAGCGCGTTGGTCTCGAAGGTGCACACCCTGGCGCTCGCGCGCTTCGCCTCCAGCCGTTTCTGCGCGAGCAGCGCGGCCTCGGCGTCGTCCACCCGGGTCTTGCCGCGGTCGTCGGCGCTCGGCGTGGCGTCACCCTTGTCGGTGCCGAACAGGAAGGCGCCCGGCGTGTAGTGATAGCGCTCCAGCCGCTTCTCCACCGCGACGCTTGACGCCTCGGCGCTGGAGAGCGGCTGATTGGTGGGGTGGCGGCGGTAATCGTGGTCGCGCATGATGTAGCGCCCCGGCCGCACCTGCTGCGCCACCCGGACGCGGGTGAGGTGCTCCCCGTGCTGCAGGGAGACGTCGTCCCTGAACGGGATCGCCGGCTCCCGTCGCTCCTCCCGGTGGGGCGCGTCCGAGAGCACGAACTCCGTCGTGCCGTCACCCGCGGGCGCGAAGTAGAAGGAGATGCCCGCGTCCTCGAGCAACCGGCAGAGAAACGTGTAATCGGACTCCGCGTACTGCACGCGGTACTTCCGCTTCTTGTACGAGGAGGTCACCTTGACGCGCGTGGGGATGCTCCACTCGTCGAGGAGCAGGAGCGCGATGTCGAGCTCCGAGAGCTGCTGAAACATCCTGTGGTTGCGGCGCTGGGTGGCGAGCCACAGCTCGGGGACGAGGGTAAGCCGGTACGTGGAGAGCCCCTCCTGTTCGGCGCCGACCTGCTCGATGTGGCGATAGAGGCCGGTCCAGGAGCGCTCGTGGCTCCCCGAGCGGAGCTGAAATCGTCCCGGGCTGCCCAGCACGGTGTCGAAGTCGATGGCTTCGTTGTCGCTCAGCACCACCAGGGTGATGGCGAACAGGGAAGACATGCTCTCCTGGACGGAGAACTCCCGGACATCAATGGCGTCGCTGGATCCTATCGACGCGTGCATGTTCCCGGAGGTGCCGGGAGCCAGGTGCGTGGAGGCCATGGGGTCCCTCGGGTTCGCGCGGTTTCAGAAAGCGACGCTTACTGTCCAGGAGGCATCCGACTGCGTCAACGACATTGACCGTGACGCAGGGCGTCCTGGAGTGACGGAATCCTCCAGCGCCTGGGCGCACGGCGAGGACAGGCGTCGGCGCCTCCTCACCACCCGCGGCCCCTTCAGGATGCGCGGCTCGACGCCACCTCCGCCCCGCGCTCTCCCGGATGCCACCTCCGGCCCTGCGTGCCCTTCCCCCTCATGCGCGCCCTCCAGCGGCTTTCGCCCCCACGCGCCGAGCCCTCGCGCCGACCATTTCGGCCGCTTCCGCCCTCGCGGCTCACACGCTCCGAGCATCCTGCAATCACCTTCATTTCCGGCGCTCCGTCGGGCACGTCGCCATTGGCGCACCCCGCGTGCCACCCGGCCTCGGCTTGACAGTCCCTCGCTGCCGCATCATTTAATCACCCGGGTGCGCTGCAGTGGCCGCCCGTGAGTCCACGACGATTGGTATGCGGGGGCCATGCTCCTCATACCAATCTTCGTATGCTCTTGATGCGCTAAAAAAGGAAGAACGGTATCACCATGATCAATCAATTCGGCAATGTGCGCGCCAACCTGAACGAGATCCTCGACCAGGCTCGCAACGACGCTTCTTTCTGCGAGGAGCTGCAGACGCACGGCTTGCCCGCCAATGACGTGGGCGGCGAGGACGAGGGCTGCCTCGCCCCGAAGTGCCTCCTGGCCAGCCTCCTCTGACGCTATCGACCGGGCGCGCCCCCTCGGGGGCGCACCTGGATATGCGTCGACGTTTTTCGACGTCCCTCGACGTTTCTCGACGTCCCTCGACGTCCCTCGACGTTTCTCGACGTCCCTCGACGACGTCTCTCGCTGCGACCTCCACCTCTCGCTCCTCGCGCCCTGTACGGGCGCCCCGCCCATGAACCTTGCATCGAGTGCGTCAAAGCCAGGCTCGCCGCCCACGGACCCTCTCTTCGACCTTGTCTCGTCCTCGTGTCTCGCGTTGCATGCGCGTGCCACCGGAAGGCGGCCGAGCTGCGACGGAGGGCCGGAGGACCCCTGGATCCGCGTCCTCCACGACGGCGGCAACGCCACACCCGAGCAGGGATGGAAGCTTCACCTCTCGGCCACCGTCGCCTCCGCGGAGGAGATCCTCCGCCGCGCCCTGCCCGTCCTCCTCGCCGAGGAGGCGGTCTTCAAGGTCGCCGGGTCCCTGGCGACGCTCACCGCCCTCAACCAGGGCGACAGCGGACTCGCACAGGTCGGCAAGTTCGTCACCGTCTACCCGCGCGACGATGACCAGGCCGTGCGCCTCGCGGCCCGCCTCGACGAGGTCACCCGCGGCCTCCCCGGCCCCGCCATTCCCTCCGATCGCGCCCTCCGCCCCGGCAGCCGGGTCTTCTACCGCTATGGCAGCTACGGCCAGCGCGCGCTCCAGCTCCCCACCGGCGAACTCGTCCCCGCCATGAAGGCCCCGGACGGCCAGCTCGTCCCGGACCGACGCCCCACCGCGTACGCCTCACCAGCGTGGGCCGTCGACCCCTTCGTCGCCGCCGGCGTCGCCCCCGAGCTCCCGCGCGCCACCGCCACCCGCGTCATCGCTGGCCGCTACGTCCCCGCCGCGACCCTCCACCGCTCCCCGCGCAGCACCGTGCTCCTCGCCCTGGATCTCAAGGCGTACCGCCGCTGCGTCCTCAAGCGCGTCGAGCGCTGGGACGCGGCTCGCCTCCGCCACGAGGCCGACGTCCTCCGCCGCCTCGGCCCCGACCCTGGCTTCCCTGCCCTCCACGACATCCTCGAAGACGACGAGCACCTCCACCTCGTCCTCGAAGACCTCGCCGGCGAGACCCTCACCACCCACGTCCAGCGCGACGCCGCCCGCGGCATCTTCGCGCCCCCCGAGCGCCTCGTCGCCCTCGGGCGCGCCCTCGCCGCCCTCCTCGGCAAGCTCCACGCCGCAGGCCTCGCCCACGGCGACCTCAAGTCGAGCAACGTCCTCCTCGGCAGCGATCCCGCAGAGATCCGCCTCATCGACTTCGAGATGGCCCACGGCCCCAGCCTCCCCGCGCTCCTCTCCCACGGACGCGGCACCCGCGGCTACCGCTCCCCCGCGCAGATCGCGGGCGCGCTTCCCTCTCCCGCCGACGACATCCACGCCCTCGGCGCCCTGCTCTACTTCGTCGCCACCGGCGCCGAGCCCGCCGAGGGCCCCCGCGATGCCCCGCTCCACGGCCGCCCCCCCGAGGTCCTCAACCCCGCCTTGCCGCCCGCCCTGTGCGCCGTCATCACCCGCTGCCTCGCGCCCGATCCCCGCGCCCGCTTCGCCACCGCCGCCGACGTCTCCGCCGCCCTCGCCGACGCCCTCCTCCCGCCCTCGCTCCGCGCCCGCGCCGCCGCGCGCCCCGCATTTCCCACATCCATCCTCTGTCCTGCTCCCACTGAGGTCCTCGCCTTCCTCCGCCACCCTCCGGACGCCCACCCTTCGGACGCCGAGGAGGTCTTCCCCCACCCCGTCTACCCCGAGGTCCTCCCGCCTCCCGCGTCTGACGCCCCGCCTGCCTCGTATATCGCCCCCCTGCCCTCCTTGCCCTCCGCCCGTCCCGTGCGCGCCGAGGCGCTCGATCTGGCCTGGCAGCTCGCCGATACCCTCGTCCACGCCGCCGCCCCCGCCCCCGCCCCCGCGCCCGCGCCCCAGGACGGCCTCTTCTGGCCCGACCTCCACCCCGCGGCCCACGGCCTCCCCTCGCGCGACATCGGCCACGGCACCGCCGGCATCGTCCTCGCCCTCGCCGCCCTGACCACCGCCTTCGGCGTCACCGCGCACCGCGCCACCCTCGCCCGCGCCGCGATGGGCCTCCTCCATGCGCCTCGCCCCGAGGGGCCTCCCGCCGCCGGCCTGTACCTCGGCGAAGCGGGCGTCGGCACGGCCCTCCTCGCCGCCGGCCGCGCCCTCGACGACCCTTCCCTGTGCGCCGCCGCCGAGGCGCGAGGCCGCTTCATCGCCACGTTGCCCTTCGTTTCCCCCGATCTCTACAACGGCGCCGCTGGCCGCCTGCGCTTCCACCTCTGGCTCTGGACCGCAACCGGCCGCGAGGAGCACCTCGACGCCGCCCTCCGCGCCGGCGCCCACCTGCTCACCGTCGCCGAGCGCGACGACGAGGGCTACGCCCGCTGGACCTCCCTCGAAGCCTCTGGCCGCCAGAGCTGCACCCCGCAGCTCGGCTACGCCCACGGCGCGGCCGGCATCGCCGACTGCCTGCTCGACCTCGCCGAAGCGAGCGGTGAGACCCACTTCCTGGAAGCCGCGCGGGGTGCTGCACGCTGGCTGACCGCGCAGGCCGTCCCTGCCCTCGCCGACGGGAGCGGGCGCGCCTGGCCGGTGGTCGAGAACGGACCGCCGCACGACGCGCACTGGTGCCACGGCGCCACGGGAATCGGGCGGTTCTTCCTGCACGCGGCGGCCTGCAACCTGCTGCCGAGCGCGGGGGACATGGCGGCGCGCGCAGCCCGCACCGTGGCGCGGGGGGCGCGGTGGATCGGTCCCTCGCAGTGCCACGGGCTCGCGGGCAACGTGGAGTTTCTCGTCGACATGTTCCAGGAGACGGCAGACGCGACCTACCTCGCAGACGCGGCGGTGCTGTTCCGCCTGCTCCAGGCCTTCGCGGACGAGCACGAAGGCCGGCGCCTCTGGCAGGCCGATCGGCCGGGGGTCAGGGTACCGGCGTTCCAGGTGGGCTACGCGGGCGTCGCGGCGTGCCTGCTCAGGCTCGGGGATCCAGCGGCAGCGCCGCACCTCCTGAGCGGGCGGGCATTCGGAGGGCCTGCACGGATGACCCGGCGGCGCGCGTGGGTCGCCTGAACGCCTGAACGGAGGCGGTGCGCCTCAAGGTCGCGACAGGTGACTACGGGGTCGTCTTCTCACCTCGATGCAGCGCCACGAACGCGCGCAAGCCAAGGCTCACCTCCGGGAGGCTGGGGAGCGTGACGTGGTCGACGGTTCGACCTCCGGCCCCGGTCTTCAGCCTGTGGTTGACGCCAGGTCCCGTCCTCGGGCCCGGCGTGAAAGGACTGCCGCTGACCCTGGCGAAGTCGATGTCCACGGGCACCCAGCCCCACCTGAGCGCGGCGATCCCCTCGCCACGCTCGTCGTGCTGGTAGTAGTTGACCCAGGAAACGACGTTCGCGGGGAGCGGCACGTCGATGGCGCTGTTGCCGAGCTCCACGGGATCGATGCCCGCCAGCGCGACCCTGATGTGGTCGTACTTCCGGTCCCTCGCCAGCAATGAAGCGACGACGACCGCAGCGCGTCCCCCCATGCTGTAGCCGAACAGGACGAGCGTCGCTGGCGCGCGGTCCTTCGTGCTCCCGCCCTCCAGGTAATGCGCATCGATGGCCGAGAGGATGGGAAAGGTCCAGTGCAAGCTCTCGGGGGTATTGCCTGGACCGTTGAACATCTGCCCGCCCACCTCGTCCGCGAGCGCCTTCAACTCCGCATTCACGTAGCCTTCTCCGGTGGGCCCTGCTCCGTAGATCCCGAGGACGAGGGGAGGCCGTCCGGGCGATGTCGTGCCTGCGCGATCCCCCGGCTGAAAGCCCGCGCCCGCGGTCCCTTCCGCGCGCCCATCCGCGGGGAACCCGGCAGACATGAGCCTGGCCTCGATGCGCGCCGCGAGGAGGAAGCCAAGGCTCGCCCACATCACGGCGCGCCAGGGAACGCGACGAAGGGTGCGGGTCGCCTGACGCTTCGCCTGTGGAGAGGCGATGTTCGTCTCGTCATTCATGTGCATGAAGAGACGTGCCGATCGACGTGGGCAGGCGAAAGCCGAAGAACGGCGGGCGCATGCAGACCGTGCCTGGCGCGTCGATCACGGGGGGCAGGATGTCGTCGAAGTCGAGATTGGCGCAGACGAGCCAGACGGTGATGTCGCGCTCCGTGTGGAGGTGACGGGCGATGCGCCACGCCTCGACCAGGTTGTGGACGGCGAGGACGTCGCGGTCGAGGGCGAGATCTGCAGCGCTCATGGCGATGCGGATCACGATCGGTCCCGAGCCATCGGCGAGCTGCTCCCGCGGCTCCTGCACCTCGCCGAAGATGCGGAAGCGCGATTCCATGGTCTGCGTGAGGCGGACGCAGACGGCCCCGAGGAGGTCCTCGGCGAACTGCGGATCTCGTTCGAGAGGCACCGCTCTCGGCGATTGCAGGAACCGCGCGAGCCGTTCCTGGCTGCCCGGTAGGGCGGAGGGGAGCACCGCGTCAAGCTGCGGGTCGTGGCGGCTGGCCAGACGGAGCGCCGCCTGGACGCACGGAAGCTCCGAGAGGGGCGAGGCTTGCGTCCTCACCCGCGGCTGCAGCGCGGCGACCGCGGCTGCACGCACGTTGCCCTCCTCGTCGCGCAACGCTGCGCGAAGGAGCGGTCGGGACTCGGCGTCCGACGACAGCGCACCCACCGCCGCTGCGCGCACATCGCCGTCCTCGTCGCGCAGCGCTTCACGGAGCTGCGCGCGGAACTCAGGGTCCGGCGGAAGCGCGCCGAAAGCCGCTGCGCGCACATCGCCGTCCTCGTCGCGCAGCGCTTCGCGAATCAGCGGTCGCGACTCTGGGTCCGACGACAGCGCCTTCACCGCCGCCGCGCGCACGATCGCGTCCTTGTCGCGCAGCGCTTCACGGAGCTGCGGCCGGGACTCGGCGTCCGACGACAGGGCCTCCACCGCCGCCGCACGCACATTCCACCACTCGTCGCGCAGAGCCTCGCGAAGCTGCGGTCGGGACTCGGCGTCCGACGCCAGCGCACCCACCGCCGCCCTGCGCACGATCCACCACAGGTCTCCGAGCGCTTCGCGGAGCTGCGCTCGGGACTCTGGGTCCGACGCCAGCGCCTCCACCGCTGCCGCGCGCACTCTCCACGCCTCGTGGCGCAACGCTGCGCGGAGCTGCGGTCGAGACGCCGGGGCCAGCGCCAGCGCACAGAACGCCCTCGCGCGCAGATCCGCCATCTCGCTGCACAGTGTTTCGCGGAGTTGCGTTCGGGACTCTGGGTCCGACGACAGCGCTCGCGCCGCTGCCAGCTCCACCCTCCACCACCCGTCGCGCAGGGCTTCGCGAATTCGTGGTCGGGACTCTGGATCCGACCACAGAGCGCCCACCGCCGCCGCGCGCACGCCCCACCCCTCGTCGCACAGCGCCTGGCGAAGCAGCGGGACTGCCCCTGGATCCAGGGCGAGTGCACCGACCGCCGCCTCGCGCACGCTCCGGTTCTCGTCGCGCATCGCTTCGCGGAGCTGTGGGATGGCCTCCGGATCCGAGGCCAGCGCGCGCACCGCTGCTGCCCTGACCCGGAAGTTACGGCCGCCTGCCAGAGCGATCACCTCCGCGACGGTCGCCCCCCGCCTCGCGAGCGCCGCTCCGACCCGCGCGGCCTGCCGCTCGGACGGTGGCCTGCGCAGCCCTTCCAGGCCGGCTGCCCACCCGAGGAGCAGCGCCTCCGTGCCCAGCGCGCCCCTCCCCTCCAGGAGCGGCGCCAGCACCTTCCGGTCCTCCGGCCCGAGCGCCGCCCCCAGCACCTGGAACCCGCGCTCCGCCTCCACCCCGAGCCGCTGCTCCGCCTCTCCGAACCTCCCCGACGGCTGCATCCACCGCCGCACCACCTCCTCCAGCACCCGCCGCGCAAAGGCCCTGTCCACCCCCGCCCCGGGCGCGTCACTCAGCGCCACGGCCTGTAGCAAGAGCCTCAGCAGCCGGTGGTCCCAGGTGTCGTCCGCTTCCGCCGCCTCCAGGGCGCGCTCCAGCGCTTCCCGCCCCCCGCGCGCCACCGCCAGCGCCTTCGCATCCACCGGAGGCGCCGTCGTGCTGCGGAGCCCCTGCAACACCTCTTCGAACTCCTGAATGCTCTGCGCCATCAACTTCCCCCGACGCCTTCCACCCTCTCACATCCCCGACCCCGCAGGACCAGAACCGAGGTCATCCTCCACCCTGCCCTTCGCGTCCCCCGACCTCCACGGCGGCGCCGCGCCCGCGTCGCCTGAGCAACGAGGCATGTCTCGCTGCATGGCGCGCGCTTTTCTCGCGTAAGGTGGGTAGCGGAGCAGGCCACAGGGATCAGACGTACCACGTCCCCGATGCCGTCAAGACGGATGGGCGAATCCGCAGAAAACCGATCTGGGACAGCCACGGACGACGATCTGGAGTCTGTACCGGAGGACCGGATCGCGGAGATCATCGCGGGCGTCCTGTACACGTTCGCGCGCCCCGGGCCGCCACACACGCGCGCATCCTCGCGCCTCGGGATGGTGATCGGCGGCCCTTCGGCATGGGCGTGGGAGGTCCAGACGGCTGGATCATCCTCACCGAGCTACGCATCAAGTTCGCGTCGTCGGCCGCCACTCTGGTTCCAGACCTCGCTGGCTGGCGCAAGGAGCGGCTGCCGGTCCTCCCGACGACGGCCACCTTCACGCTGCGGCCGGACTGGGTGTGCGAGATCCTCTCCCGGTCGACGGCGTCGCACGACCGTTTCCGGAAGATGCCGATCTACGCGCGAGAGGGCGTGACGTGGGTGTGGCTCATCGACCCCATGGAACGCTCGCTGGAGGTGCGACGCCTCGGCCCCGACGGGAAGTGGGTCATCGAGACGACGGCCGACGGCAGCCTCACGGTGCGTGCTCCGCCCTTTGAAGAGCTTGAATTCAGCCTTGACCTCCTCTGGGCTGGTCAGTCGGCAGAGCACCACGATCAGGGCGACGGCTAAGAGCCTATCCCAGTAGGGAGGACCGAGCTGGTCGGTCGAGCTGCAAGCAGCGCTAGGCGCGACGAGGAGGCCTACTGACTCATGCCGGTGTGGCGTAGGGCGACTGGAAGGGCTCCAGGAACAGCCCTCCTGCGTGCGCCACGTCGCGCACCCGTCCCGTCAGGTCTCTGCCGGTGAGGTACACGTAGAAGTCGTATCCGAAGTGGATCGCGCACCCGCCATCCTCGGCCTCCAGCCTGCACCAGAAGATCTCCCTGAGGCAGGCCCGGATCAAGGCGGCAAGCTCGCCACGCCTCACGGCCTGGCCTTCCAGGGGAGGTGCTTTCGCCACGTCGCCGGGGAGTCCGGGGTCGCTCCCTGCAGCCTCGACGCCGCAGGCACACAGGATCGGCGCTCCAGCGTCCTCATGGAAGGCCATCACAGTCTCCACGTAGGCCTCCTCCGTGCGCAGGTACGCCTCGACGGTGAGCACCTTCCCTGCCATGGACCGCCCGATGTCGGCGACCGACGTCCACTCCTCAGGAAGATAGTGCCCCGCCGCATTCCGTCGAGAGGGGTCGTACTTCGTCAATCGCCAGCCTTGCATCACCTCGCTTCGAGGTAGCACGCGGAGCTCGAACCATGCTCTCGAGAACGTGCAGAACCTCGTGAGCCTCCAGGTTCGCGCATACGGGTCCAGCGCGCTCGCCAAGGTTCAGTGTGCAAGGTTTTCGAGGTGGCGACGCAGGAACGCCACGCCCTGGTCCACCGCCGCATCCGCCTCCAGCATCCTCCCCACGTTCATCTGGAAGTCCTCTTCGAAAGGCGGTGCGCGCACCACCACACACCCCGGAGGATCTCCGCGGCGAGGGAGGATGCCTTTCACACCCCAGAGGGCGACCCAGGGGCTCCTGTGGAAGGGCCAGCGGCAGACACCCCCAGAGCTTCGCGCGCACGCTCCAGATGCAGGACTGCCTCGCGCACACCGTCGGGCAGCCGCTCCACCACGGCGGCACGGAGGTCCGCCGGCAGGTGCTGCCCGAGGCGCCCCAGCAAAGGCAACAAGCTCCAGATGTCGGTGTCCGGATCACGAAGCACCGCATCGAGCCTCCCGATCAGCTCGGCGCGTAGCTGATCCGGGGAGTTGGCCCAGAGCCGCTCCGCCTCACAGGAGATCAGCAGCTCGATCTCTGCATCGAGAGGGGTGCCGCCGTCATAGGCGGGCAGGCGAAAGCCGAAGAAAGGCGGGCGCATGTACACGGTGCCCGGCTTGTCGAGCGCCGGGGGCACGATGTCGTCGAAGTCGAGATCAGCGCAGACGAGCCAGACGCTGAGGTTGCGTTCTGTCCGGAGGTGCCGAGCGATGCGCCACGCCTCGACGAGGTTGTGGCAGGCGAAGACAGCCCGATCGAGGGCCAGATCGGCAGCGCTCATGGCGATGCGGATCACGATGGGCTCCGAACTGTCGACGAGGCGCTCCAGCGGTTTCTCGACCTCTCCGAAGATGCCGAAGCGCGGTCCCGTCGTCTGCGTGAGCCGGATGCAAACCGCGCCGAGGAGTTCCTCGGCGAACGACATGTCTTTTTCGAGCCGGATCGGTCGTGGCGATTGCAGGAAGCGCCCAAGGCGTTCCTGTCTGGCCAGGGTGGTGGACGGGTTCACCAGGTCAGGCGGCACGGGATGCCTGCCGACGAGGCAAATCGCAGGCTGGACGCATCCGAGTTCTGAAAGCGCCGAGGCTTCTGTCGCGATGCGCCGCTGCAGAGCCGCGATCACCGCCTCTCGCACGGCTTCAGCCGCGTCGCGCAGCGCTTCGCGGAGCAGCGGTCTCGACTCGGGGTCTGATCCCAGCGCAGATACCGCCGCCGCTCGCACGTATTCATCGGCGTCGCGCAGCGCTTCGCGGAGCAGCGGTCTCGACTCGGGGTCAGACCCCAGCGCAGATACCACCGCGACCCTGACCTGAAGACCATTGCCCGCTGCCAGCGCGATCACGTCCGCAACCGTCGCACCGCTCCTGACGAGTGCCGCTCCAACGCGCGAG
Organism: Chondromyces apiculatus DSM 436; assembly: GCF_000601485.1. GTDB lineage: Bacteria > Myxococcota_A > Polyangia > Polyangiales > Polyangiaceae > Chondromyces > Chondromyces apiculatus. Next base: position 41,683 of record NZ_ASRX01000057.1, on the reverse strand, counting down.
GCTTCTCGTTCGGAAGGTGGCCGTCGCAGCCCCTCCAGCCGACTTGCCCACGCCAGCAGGAGAGCCTCCGTCCCGAGCGCGCCCCTTCCCTCCAGCAGCGGCTCGAGCATCTCTCGATCGTCATCCGTCAGCCAGGTGCCCAGCGCGCGAAATCCACGCTCTCCGTACGCCGCAAGTTGCTGTTCGGTCTTCCCGAACCGCCCTGAGGGCAGCATGAGGCGCGCGACGAGCACCTTGAGCACGCGCTGCGCGTACGCTCTGTCGATCCCCACCTCTCCTTCGCCGCCCAGCGCTGCGGCCCTCAGCACCAGCCCCAGCAGGCGATGATCCCACGTATCGCCATCTTCCGCCGCGCGTAGCGCCTGCTCCAGGGCCTCTCGCCTTCGCCGCGCCAGCGCCATGGGCAGCACGTCCAGCGTCAGCCTCGACGTGCTGCGGAACCGCTCCAGTTCTTCGTCGAGATCCATGGGGGCGCACGCAGCCAGGAACTCGCCCAGCGACAGGTGCGCGAACCGCAGCCAGGTCGCCCCGGTGAACAGCCCGGACGACACCAGCAAGTCATCCACCTCGCGCCGCCGCACAGCGGCCTCTGGCTGCCCTTCGCGAGGGAGCAGCATCGCACGCGCCAGCACTTCCAGCTTCGCGCGCGCCTCGCGTACTTGTCTGGAGTTTGGATCGAGCCCCCAGCGCGTCGCAGCCCGTCGGATCAAGCTCTCGACCACGTCGTCGTAGAGCGCCAGCGTGGCATGAGGCAGCCTTCGGTTTCGCTGGTACAGCGCGGCCACCAGCGACAGCAGCACGGGAGTCCGTGACCAGACCTCGCCCACAGACAGGGTGCGCAGCTCGCGCAGCAGTCCAGCGATCCAGCTCGCCTTACCAAAGTACCGCTGCAGGAAGACCTCGGTCTCGTTCCCCTGCAAGCCGGTGAGCGTCACCGGCACGAAACCCGCCGCACGCAGCGCTTCGTCCTGCACGTTGGGTCTCGAAGCAATCACCACCCGCGTTCCGGCGCCGAGCGCCGCCATACACGCGGGGAGGCTCGTCTGCACCCGGATCGCAGCCTCGTCGAGCCCGTCGAGCAGCAACTGCACCTTGCCAGCCTCGATGGCGTTGCGAAGCTGCCGCCGGGCCACGGACGCGGTCTCGGGGAGGAGCACCGAGCGCAGGGCGAGCTGCGCAAGCTTGTCGGGCAGCTCCGAGCTGCTCACCTCGAGCTGATCCATCCAGATGGGCGTCCGCTCCGACCTGGCGCTCTGGCACGCCACCCACTTCAGCAGCGTCGATTTGCCCGTACCCGCCGCGCCCCAGACCAGCACCCGTGCCCCCGCCTCGGCCACCGTCTCGGCGTCGAGCTGCATCGTTTCGAGGTGTGCAGGCGCTTCGGCCGTCAGCGCCGTAGCCTCCCGCGCCTCGAACTCCGCCTCGATCTCTTCCTGGTCAGGCCGGTCAGGTTCCCGTGCAACCTCGTCCGCGCGGCGGTTCCGCTTCGGGTCTTCGTGCTCCCGCATCCGCGTCGTGGTGGTCCTCTCCTGGCGCTGCACCTCCATGGCCACGAAGACACGTTCGATGGGCCACTCACGCTCCTCGCCCACGAGCCGCACCTGCCCGGCCACCACCCGGAGTGCCCGCAGGTAGTCCTGGAGGGTCGCGTCGTGCAGCGGACCATCCAGGCCCTGCTCGGCTCGGAAAAGCTTCGCCCCTGGCACCCCCGGCAGGTCATGCTCGCCGAGCACGTCCGCGTCGTGAACCAGTGGCCCTAGCGCCCGCCAGAGCCCCTCCAGCGAGTCGTCGAGACCGCTCACGGTGAGGCCCGCCGTCGCGACGAGAGTCCGGATCCGTGCATCCAGCCACGGATTTGCGCTCGCCAGGGCAGCCACGCGCGCCGACAGCACCTCGGGCGCTTTCACTGCGGGCTCGGGCAGCGCTCCCTCGGGGAACACACACCAGCCGATCGGCCACCTCCCGTCGCCGGAGCTTCTCAAGAATGCGCACGGCCGCGTGTGGCCCACGCTCGTTCCGCCAGAGGGCTTCCACGTCACTGCGCAGACCCGCTGGCACGCCGAAGAAAGGCCCAGCCAGCAGCACGCGCGGACTTGGAACCGCGCGGGCCACCGCGCTCCTCGCGGACCTGACCGGTAAAACGGTTGCCGCCGAGCGCTTCACGGCCGGAGGGGCCAGCGCTTCGAGGAACGGACCGAGCGCTGCGTGATCCAGGCCGTATGGCACCGCGAAGAGGCGCTCCTCCGGCGGATGCAGCTTCTGCACCTCCTCTTCCTCGGCATCGAGGACGAGCCGGTAGTGCCGGTACTCGGAGCCCCCGAACACCTCGCGGCTCCACTGCAGCAGCGCGCCGACGTTGAGATCCTCCAGCCCGGCGCCGCAGCCGACGAACAGCAGCGTCCGCGTCGTGCGCAGGGCGCGTTGCATCGCCTGCGCGTGCTTGTCGCTCACGATCCGATCGTAGGACCGGATCCCCAGGATGATGCTCTCCGGCTGTCGCCAGTGGCCGTGGAGGTGGAGGATCGCCCCGCCCTGCCCCCGGAGGACGTGCTCCACCTGCGGCGCGTCCCGCCAGGTGATCGGGGGCAGGCCCGTCGCCTCCTCCAGGATGTCGTCGTAGTTGGTGGTGAGCAGCGGGATCCCGAGCGCGTGCAGCGCCGCTGGCACTTGCGGATGACGGATGCGCAGCGCCCCCACGGTCTCCCGCAACCAGCGCGCGAACTCCCCACCACCCGGGCCGCCGAGCTTACGGGTGACCTTCTCCGCGGCGGAGATGAGGTCATCAGGGTCCCCGCTCGCGATCTCGGCGCGCACGACTCCCGCCCGCTTCCTGAACTCCGGGTAGAGCTTCTCGCAGCGCGCGACGCCTTCCTCCAGCAACCCGGGCCACGAGGCCACGTTGGGTGTGCGGGCCGGGTCGTAGGTGGCTGCCACCGACACCCCCGACCCCACGATGCACGTCACCCGACCTTCGCGAATACCCTCGCGAATCTCGTCCCTGAGGTCCGCCATCCTCCCACTGGCTTATCCGACCTCGCCCTTCCGGCACAGACGTTCCGCCACCTCGGACGCAGCCTCGTGCCCTGACCGCCTCCATCCTCCTGACCCTCCCTCCTCCCTCCAGCCTCCTGCCTGTCGCTCCTCGCTCCGCCTTCTGGTCTTCAGCCCACGTCTCCCCTCCCGCTCCCCCCGCACCTCTTCCTCCTCTCCCCGCGCCGCCCTCTCTCCTCTCCCCAGCTCTCCCTCCTCCCCCGCCGCCACCCCCCTCCCATCCCGCGGTCCCCGGCTCTCCCATGCGCTGACTCCCCCCGTCCTTCGGGGCCGGGGGCATTCCGAGTCCTCCGAATCCCTCCCTCCCTGGCGGACGGGGTCATTCTACCCGCCCCCCCTGCATGCGCCCCGCCCGCCCCGACAGGTGCTCCACGCGCGAAGGCTCCGGCCCCCACCCCCGGCCACGCCTCTGCCCGCACCACGTTCAGCATCCGGAGGGGGCACCACGGGTCGACACCGGCGACAGCGCCCCGGCATTCCCCGGCGTCAGCCTCAGCAGCGCCCGATCCTCGAACAGCCGCCGCTCCTCCGGGCGTCTTACCTCCCGGTCACGGCCCCTCAGAAGACGCAGATCGTCCTCGCCTCCACAGTCTTCCAGCCGCCCTGCCTCGGCGGTGTCACCCATGGGGCGCGCACAGCATGCACGCGACGGCGGGTGCGGCGGTGGCATCGTAAGGGGAAGAACACGGGGCTGAGCGCCTCGCCATGGTGAGGCGTGGTCCAGGAGGGTCGGCCGTGTCAGACAGGAGCTGCGCAGAGATCTTCGGCAGGGTCTTCAACATCCTCGCGGAGAAGCCGACCGAGGATCACAAGCAGGTCGCCCGGAAGGTGTGGGCTGAGTGCGAGGCCTGCGGGTTCACGCCCGACCAGATGTACGCCGACGACGCGCTGGCCACCCTGGGTCTGGCCCGCGTGGGCGAGGACCCGCGGCACCCCGAGCACGGCGACGTGTGGTTCTACGGACCCGAGCAGGTCGACCTGGTGTGAAGGCGGCCGGCGCCTGAGGCTGGCGACGCTGCCCTGTAGAAGCGCATCCCGAACGCGGCAGCGGCAGCGACGCCCGAGGTGCAGGAGCGTCCTCTCAAACCCGAGGGTGGCGGTGCCGCGCCTGTAGGAGCACATCCCGAACCTCAGGGGTCAAAGCGCCTCGCTTGTATAAGCGCATCCCGAACCTCACGGACGGCGTTCGCCGACGGTGCCGGCTGAGCCTGGAGCAGGGCATCCTCACCGCATGGATGGACAGCTTCGTGGAAGGTGCCTCTGTGGCGCGGTGACGTTCAAGGTGACGCGGGATCCTTCGAGCGTGCACTGGTGCCATTGCAGCATGTGCCGGCGGGCCACGGGGGCGGCGTCGGCGGTGCTGGTCTGGGTGTCGCGGTCGGGGGTGGACTGGGAGGGGGTGCCGGCGCGCTACAGGTCGTCGAACGTGGCGGAGCGGGGGTTCTGCGAGCGGTGCGGGACGCCGCTGTTCCTCGATTACGAGCGGTCTGCCGAGCTGGCGATGATGGTGGGCGCGTTCGACAACCCGCGCATGCTCAGGCCCACCCACCATTATGGCGTGGAATCGATGCTGCCCTGGGACGAGAGGCACGATGTGCTGCCGCGGCAGGAGACGGACCTCGGCGATCCGATGCTGCAGGGGCTGGTGCCGACGCCGCCACGCGCGCCTCGTTGAGTGCAGGCTGGGGCTGGTCCTGGTACGGACGTCGGTCGCTAGCCCGGCGGAGCAGCCTGCTGCTCCTGCGGCGGCGGCTGCTCGTGCTGCTCCGGCGCGGCCTCGCCTTCGTGATGCTCCTGCGGCGGCTGCTCCGGCTGGGGCTCCGGGGTGGGGATGCTCTCGGCCGGCACGTGCGAGGAGGCGGGAGGCGGGAAGAGGAGTTGCAGGGGGACGGCGACGCGGGCGGACCAGGAGTTGGCGTCGTGGGTCTGGCCGGCGAAGGCGAGGCGGTGCAGGTCGACGCCGCCGGTGTAGCCCTGCAGGAGGAGCGCGCGGAGCATGGAGCGGGTGTGGTGGAACCCGTCGCGCACGTTGGGGTCCTTCTCGGTGGTGCTCACGGAGGCGCCGGAGTCGAGGTAGAGGAAGGGGCGGATGGCGGGGCGCTCGGCGCTCTGGACCATGCGCACGAGCTGCCGCTTGGCCCACCAGAAGGAGCTGGAGAGGCAGGCGGCCTTGCCGAAGACGTCGGGGCGGGTCCAGGCGGCCCAGAAGGAGAAGAGGCCGCCCATGGAGGAGCCCATGAGGGCGGTGTTCTCGCGGTCGCCGCGGGTGCGGAAGCGCTCGTTGATGAGGGGGATGAGGTGGTCGACGATGGCGCGCAGGTAGGCCTCGCCGCCGCCGCCGCCGTGCTCGGGATCGGGGATGGGGCTGAGGCGCTCGATGCGGCGCTCGGAGGTGTCGATGGCGACGACGATGATCTCGTCGATGGCGTTCAGCTCGAAGAGATGGTCGAGGGTCTTTTCGAGGCTCCAGACGCCGTAAGGGTCCTGGGACGTGCTCCAGATGGCCTGGCCATCCTGCACGTAGAGGACGGGGTAACGCTTGTGCTCCTGCTCGCCGTAGCTCGGGGGCAGGAGCACGGTGAAGGAGAGCTTCTCATCACCGGCGAGGAACTCCTCCGCGGGGAGGAGCGTGGAGCCTTGCTTCTCGAAGCAGGGCTCGATGTGGACCAGCTCTCCGGCATGAACCATGTAGTTCCTGCCGCTGGCCCAGTCTTCTTCGTTGCGAACCAGCTTGAATTCGAGAAGGTCGCCCTCGGGGATCCGGAGCTCGAAGCGGTAACGATCGCCGTCCTGTGAGGTCGGCGGGGTGGTGTTCTCCCAGGAGAGCGGCTCGTGGTCGCCCCTGAGTCCAATCGTTCCTCGGTGGGCAGGGTAGGTGACTTCGATGACGGTGACACACGGTGTGTCGTGAGACATGGATGCTCCACCACGCAGGTACGGACTCGGAATCAGGGGACAGCCACCAGCAGCTCTTCTAGATGTCGCGCGTGCAGCGCGTGCAGCGCGCGCGTCACGTCACCGTGACGGGGCGCGGCTCGCGCGGGTCAGGCCCGCGAGCGTCGCGTGACCGCGTGGTAGATGGCGCAGAGGATCACGGCGCCGAGGAGGGACATGAAGAACCCTGCGGCCTCGCCCTCACGGTAGAAGCCCAGCGCGCGCCCCAGGAAGCCGCCCATGAAGGAGCCGGCGACGCCGAGGACGATGGAGATCACCCAGCCACCAGGCTCGCGGCCGGGGACGATGAGCCGCGCGAGAGCACCGACGATGAGACCGAACAGCAGGAACAGGAGAATGCTCATGACAAACCTCTTGGGATGAAAGGGACCAGTTGGTGTTCGCGAACTTCGCGACGTGACGGGCTGAGAGCAATGCAACGGACGGGCCGACCTGTAGTGGGCGGAAGGACCTCACCCAGCGGCCGCCTGGATGGCGTCCGACACGGTCGCTGTGCACGTTCGGCGAGGTGTCGCGGTCAGGAAGTGAGGCGGGGAGGATGAGGAAGTGAGGCGCGACGGAAACGTGTGCACGGCGCCGCCACAGAACCGCACGGAGGCGGCGTCTTCAGGCGCACCCCGACGCGAGAAGGACGCCGCCGGGGGGGCGTGCCCGCGCTGTGTAGCCTAATTGCTGAAGCGGAAGTGCATGACGTCGCCATCCTGGACGACGTACTCCTTGCCCTCGATGCGGAGCTTGCCGGCGTCGCGGGCGCCGGCCTCGCCCTTGAGGGTGAGGTAGTCGGCGCAGGCGATGGTCTCGGCGCGGATGAAGCCCTTCTCGAAGTCGGTGTGGATGACGCCAGCGGCCTGGGGGGCGCGGGTGCCCTCGACGATGGTCCAGGCGCGGGCTTCCTTGGGGCCGACGGTGAAGTAGGTGATCAGGCCGAGCAGGCGGTAGCCGGCGCGGATGACGCGGTTCAGGCCGGGCTCGGTGAGGCCCACGGCCTCCAGGTAGTCCTTCTGCTCCTCGGGGGGGAGGACGGCGATCTCGCTCTCGATCTTGGCGGAGACGACCACGGCCTGGGCGCCCTCGGCCCGGGCTCGCTCGAAGACGCGGGCGGAGAAGGCGTTGCCCTTGTCGGCCGCGGCCTCCTCCACGTTGCACACGTAGAGGACGGGCTTCGAGGTGAGCAGGCCGAGCATGCGGAAGGCGCGCTCTTCCTCGGGCTTGCGCACGACGAGGCGGGCAGGCTTGCCGTCGCGGAGGAGGGTGAGGGCGCGCTGCACGAGGTCGAGGGTCTCCTTGCCTTCCTTGTCGCCGCCGCGGACCTTCTTCTCCAGGGAGACGACGCGCTTCTCCAGGCTGTCGAGGTCGGCGATCATCAGCTCGGTCTCGATGGTCTCGATGTCGGCGATGGGGTCGATCTTGCCCTCGACGTGGACGATGTCGGTGTCCTCGAAGCAGCGGACGACGTGGGCGATGGCGTCGCACTCGCGGATGTTGGCGAGGAACTGGTTGCCGAGGCCCTCACCCTTGGAGGCGCCCCGGACGAGGCCGGCGATGTCCACGAAGGTGAGGCGGGTGGGGATGATCTGGGCCGAGCGGGCGATGCGGGCGAGGTCGGCGAGGCGCTCGTCGGGCACGGCGACGTCGCCCACGTTGGGCTCGATGGTGCAGAACGGGTAGTTCGCCGCCTGGGCCGCCGCCGTCTGCGTCAGCGCGTTGAAGAGGGTCGACTTGCCGACGTTCGGCAGGCCCACGATGCCGCATTGAATGCCCATGCTCGCTCGCTCCGACCACCGCCGCAGGGCCGCGCGGCTCGTGCGCGGGGGGCGAGTGGGGCGCCAGGAAAAGCAGCGTCTTCCTACCCTGTCAAGGGAAACCCCTGGACGTCACGGGGCGAGGCGGAGAGCAGGCGGAAGCACGGGGGCGAGGCGGCGGGAGGGCGCGGGGAAGCACAGCCGTGGAGGGGTGCGGGCGCGCTGCATGAGTGCGTCTCTCCGGGTGTGCATCAGGGGACACGTGGGGGTCACGCCCGGAGTCACCCCAGGGGTGGCACAGGACGCGCAAAGAGGTGTTCTGCGTGGTAGGAAATCGGGAGGGTGCTGTGCCACAAGGCAGCCTGAGGTTCAGGAAGATGCGCAGAACCAGGCGTGTCGACAGGGGCGGCGGTCAAGGTCCGCGTCGCTGCAGGAAGCGCTTGAGTGGCCCCGTGCGTGCGCCGATAGATGCCGCCACGTACGGCGCGCGCATGGCGAAGCTGCAGGCGGTGACGGCCCGGCTGGCGGCGGTCCTCGACGCGGAGGAGGTGGGCACGGTCCTGGCCCGGGAGGTGTGGCGCGCGCTCGAGCCCTCGATGTCCGTCGTCTACGTGGTCGACGAGGGGATGCAGGCGCTGCGGATGAGCGGCATCATCGGGCTCGACGCGGAGAACGCGCAGCGCTTCGCGATGGTGCCCTTCGAGATGCGGACCCCGGTGACGGAGGCGTACCGCGCCCGCGTGCCGGTGACGTTCCTGAGGGCCTCGGCGTACGTGGAGGCGTACCCGCACATCGAGGCGGGGATCCTGGCCTCGGGGTTCGAGACGTTCCTGGCGCTGCCGCTGTGCATCGAGGACCGGGCGCTCGGGGTGCTGGCGCTGTCGTGGAAGCGGCCGGAGGCGATCGACGTGGTGAGCGCGGAGATCGCGCGGATCGCGGCGCAGGCAGGGGCGATGGCCCTGCAGCGGGTGAAGCTCTTCGCGTCGGAGCGGGCGGCGCGGGCCCGGGCCGAGGCGGCGCGGGAGCGGCTCTCGGTGCTGGCGAAGGTGGGCGAGGTGCTGGCAGGGTCGCTCGACTACCAGCGGACCATCGGCGGGGTGGTGGACCTGTGCGTGCCGCGGCTCGCGGACTGGGCGGCCGTGGACATGCAGAACGAGGACGGCACGTTCAGCCGCCTGGGGGTGGCGCACGGCAACCCGGTCCGGCTGGCGCTCGCCCAAGAGCTGTGGGAGCGGCGGCCGCCGAGCATGGAGGATCCCATCGGGATCCCGGCGGTGATGCGGAGCGGCAAGGCAGAGGTGGTCTTCGAGATCACCGAGGCCACGCTGAAGACGTGGATCTCGGATCCGGAGCTGCGGGAGAGCTACGCGCGCTTCGGGTTCCGGTCGTCGATCTGCCTGCCGCTGCGGGTGCGGGGGCGCTCGGTCGGGGCGCTGACGCTGCTCATGGCGGAGTCGAACCGGCAGTTCGTGCAGGAGGACGTGAGCCTGGCGCAGGAGGTGGCGCGACGGGCGAGCCTGGCCATCGAGCGGTCGCACAGCTTCCGGGAGGCGCAGGAGCTGAGCCGGCACAAGGACGAGTTCCTGGCGACGGTGTCGCACGAGCTGCGCACGCCGCTCAACGCGATCGTGGGCTGGACCCGGATGCTGCTCGGGGGGCGGCTGCCGCCGGAGCGGGAGCGGCACGCGCTGGAGGTGATCGCGCGGAACGCGGACCTGCAGACGCAGCTCATCAGCGATCTGCTCGACGTGAGCCGGGCCATCTCGGGCAAGCTGCGGCTGGAGGTGGGGGTGGTGGAGATGCCGGCGGTGCTCTCGGCGGCGCTGGAGTCGGTGGGGCCCGCGGCGACGGCGCGCGGGGTGGAGCTCGCGCTGGAGGTCCTGCCGCTGGGGGAGGGGCCGCTGGGGGAGGGGCGGTTGCAGGTGGCGGGCGACGCGGGGCGGCTCCAGCAGGTGATGTGGAACCTGCTCACGAACGCGATCAAGTTCTCGCCGGTGGGGAGCAAGGTGACGACGCAGCTCCGCGCCGAGGAGGACTGGATCGAGGTGAAGGTTGTCGACCAGGGCGAGGGGATGCCGACCGCGTTCTTGCCGCACGTGTTCCAGCAGTTCCGGCAGGCCGACGCGACGCGGGCACGGAAGCACGGGGGCCTCGGGCTGGGGCTCGCCATCTGCCGGACGCTGGTGGAGCTGCACGGGGGGACCATCGGGGTGGCGAGCGAGGGGCAAGGCAAGGGGAGCACCTTCACCGTGCGGCTGCCCGTGGCCGGGAAGCGCGGGGACGCGCGTCCGGCGACGCCGGCGCTGCAGCCGAGCGCCCCGGCGCCCGACGCGACGCCGCCGAGCACGGCGCTGAACGGGGCGCGGGTGCTGGTGGTGGAGGACGAGCCCGACGCGCGGGAGCTCTTGGCGACGCTGTTCGAGCAGCACGGCGCGATCGTGCGCGCTGCGGGCAACGCGCGGGAGGCGTTCGAGGCGCTGCCGGCGTTCACGCCGACGCTGATCGTCTCCGATCTGGGGATGCCCGGCGAGGACGGGCTGTCGCTGATCCGGCGCATCCGGGCGCTGCCGCCGGAAGACGGGGGGTCGACGCCCGCGGTGGCGCTGACCGCGTTCGCGCGGGAGCACGAGCGCGGCGAGGCTCTGGCCGCCGGGTTCCAGTCCCACGTGTCGAAGCCCGTGGATCCCGAGAAGCTGGTGGCGCACCTCTGCCGGATGCTGCGGAGGGCTTGAGCCGGGTGGTCGCGTGAGGGTGAGGGGTCCTGCGCAGAGGCCCCTCGTCGAGGCTCACTGCGCGTGGGCGGTGGCGGAGAAGAGGACGCGCACCTTCGCGTCGGCGGTGGGGCCGATGGCGAGGGTGTAGTCGCCGGCGGGGAGGTTCACCTCGTAGCGGCTCAGGATCGTGGCACACACGTCGGAGCAGGGCTTCTCGGTGCAGTCGTCGGTGACGGTGAGGGTGGTGCTCGTCGAATCGACGACCTTGAGGTCGGTGGCCGTGGTCAGGAACACGACGTACTCGCCGCCCGCGTCCGCGGGGACGGTGAGGCCCATGAAGCCGCTGTAGACGCCCTGCATGTTCTGGAGGGTGACCTCGTAGGTGACGTGGCCGAGCTCCTCGACGGGCGCCGTGGCGGCGTCGGCGGACGCGGCGACCTGCACGCTGGCCTCGCCGAGGTGCTCGCAGGTGTGCACGTCGGGGTTCTCTTCCTCGTCCGTCGTCGAGGTGGTCGTGGTTGCCGTGTTGCCGTCGTCGCCGTCGTCGCCGCCGCAAGCGGCGAGTGCCAGGGAACCGAGGATCAGCAGCGCCATACGGTAGCTCATCGGGAAGTCTCCTCCAGGGTGGCGGGCGTCCGTGGCCCCGCCAGGCCGGCTCCCTCGTACCATGCAGGTGCGCTGGGCCGCAACGATGCGGCAGGCCGTGCGGCGCGGTGAACGTGCTGCTGCGCGCGTGGGCTCCCCTCCCCGTCTCCGGACGCGCCGGTGCTGGTATCCTCGCCGGCGATGCAGGACGAGCTGCGAGGCGCGGAGGCCACATGCCACATCGCCATCATCGGCGCCGGCTTCTCCGGGGTCGCGATGGCCATCCAGCTCAAGAAGGCCGGGATCCACGATTTCGTCGTGTTCGAGGCCGCGGACGAGGTGGGCGGCACCTGGCGTGACAATGTTTACCCGGGGTGTGCGTGCGACGTGCCGTCGCACCTGTACTCGTACTCCTTCGAGCCCAACGCGCACTGGTCGCGGGTCTACGGGGAGCAGGGGGAGATCTGGGCGTACCTGCGCCGCTGCGTCGAGAAGTACGGGCTCCGGCCGCACCTGCGCCTCGGGGCGAAGATCCGGCGCGCGGTCTTCGACGAGGCGAGCGGGACGTGGCAGCTCACCACGGCGCAGGGCGAGACCTGCCGCGCCAAGGTGGTCATCTCGGGGACGGGCCCGCTGGCGCGGCCGGTGGTGCCGGAGCTGCCGGGGCTCGAGCGGTTCGCGGGGCGCACGTTTCACTCTGCGCGGTGGGATCACGGCTACGACCTGCGCGGCAAGCGGGTGGCTGTGGTGGGTACCGGCGCGAGCGCGATCCAGTTCGTGCCGCAGATAGCAAAGGTGGTGGAGGTGCTCCACCTCTTCCAGCGGACGCCGCCCTGGGTGATGCCGAAGCTCGATCGCGCCTTCACGGAGCGGGAAAAGGCGCGGTTCGCGCGGTATCCGGCGCTCGACAAGGCGTACCGGGCGCTCGTCTACTGGGTGATGGAGCTGCGGGGGGCAGGCTTCGTGGTGGAGCCGAAGCTCCTCGCGCTCCTGGAGAAGCTCGCGGTGCAGCACGTGCGCGCGTCGGTGAAGGATCCCGAGCTGCGGCGAAAGGTGACGCCGAGCTACCGCATGGGGTGCAAGCGCATCCTCATCTCGAACGACTACTACCCCGCGCTCGGGCGCCCCAATGTGGAGCTGGTAACGCATGGCGTCCGGGAGGTGGAGGCGCACGCCATCGTCACCGAGGACGGGGAGCGGCGCCCGGTGGACGCCATCGTGTTCGGGACCGGCTTCGACGTCAGCGATTTCCTGGGGCAGATGGAGATCCGCGGGCTCGGCGGCAAGGGCCTGGACGAGGCGTGGCAGGAAGGGGCGGAGGCGTACCACGGGGTGGCGATCGCGGGGTTCCCGAACCTGTTCCTGCTCCTCGGGCCGAACTCGGGCCTGGGGCACAACTCGATGATCTTCATGATCGAGGCGCAGGTGCACTTCGTGCTGCAGTGCCTGAAGCTCCTGCGCGAGAAGGACGCGCGCTACCTCTCGGTGCGGCCGCCGGCGCAGCGCACGTACAACGACGGGCTGCAGGATCGCTCGAAGAACACGGTGTGGATGACGGGCTGCCGGAGCTGGTACCTGGACGAGCAGGGCCGGAACTTCTCGCTGTGGCCCGGGTTCACGGTGGAGTACTGGCTGCGGACCCGGAGGGTGCGGCCCTCTGACTTCGAGGCAGTGGCGTAGATCCGTGCGGCGCAGAGAAGAGCAGCCCGAGGAGGGATGGGGCGGGGGGCGCGCGGGGCGCGGCAGACGCGGCAGACGCGGCAGAGGCGAGGAGAGGTGCGTCGCGGTGGCGGTGGCGGGGGCGCTGCTGGCGATGGTGCTGGGGTGCGCGCCGGCATCGCCGCAGGCCGGGGCGGTGTCCGGGGGGCGTGAGGAGCAGGGCCGGGAGGCCGGGGCGACGCAGGAGGCACAGAGAGCGCAGAGGGCACAGGGAGCGCAGGGAGCGCAGGGAGCGCAGGGGGCACAGGGGGCGCAGGCTCTGGCGGCGACGTCTCGCGAGGGCGCAGGGGCGGCAGCACAGCCCGAGGTGAAGGCGCCACCGCCGCCGCCCTTCCGGTCGGATGAGACCTTCAGGCTCGCGATCCGCGGCGGAGAGGTGATCGATGGGTCCGGGGCGCCGCGGCGGCGCGCCGATGTGCTGGTGCGCGGCGAGCAGGTGGCGTTCGTGGGGGAGGTGGACGCGTCGGTGAAGGCCGAGCGGGTCCTCGATGCGGCGGGGGCGCTGGTGACGCCGGGGTTCATCGACGCGCACGCGCACGGCGATCCGCGGGGGGGGATGGACCAGGCGCTGGCGATGGGGGTGACCACGGTCGTCCTCGGGCAGGACGGGATGAGCCCCGGCAAGCGGATCGGGGCGTTCCTCGACGCGGTGGCGGCGGCGCGGCCGCGGGTGAACGTGGCGACGCTGGTGGGGCATGCGTCGGTGCGGGCCGAGGGAGGGGTGGGGTCGAAGCGGCTGGGGGCGGCGCGGTTCGACAGGATGGTGGCGCTCGTGGCGCGGGCGCTCGACGAGGGCGCGTTCGGGCTGAGCACGGGGCTCGAGTACGACGGGGGGCGGGGCGCGGACGCGGAGGAGCTTTCGGCGGTGGCGGGGCCGGTGGGGGCGCGGGGCGGGGTGGTGATGAGCCACCTGCGCAGCGAGGACGACGACCGGATCGAGGCGGCGCTCGACGAGCTGTTCGCGCAGTGCCAGCGGAGCGGGGCGCGGGCGCACGTGGCCCACCTGAAGGTGGTGTACGGCAAGGGCGCGGCGCGGGCGGAGGCGATCCTCGGCAAGCTCGCGGCGGCGCGCGCCGGGGGGCTCGAGGTGACGGCGGATCTGTATCCGTACACGGCGAGCTACACGTCGCTGGAGATCCTGTTCCCCGACTTCGCGCGGCCGCCGCACTCGTACGCGAGGGCCACGCGGGAGCGGCGCAAGGAGCTCGGCGACTTCCTGCGGGCGCGGGTGACGAAGCGGAACGGGCCGGAGGCGACGCTGTTCGGCACGGGGAAGTACGCGGGGAGGACGCTCGCGGCGGTGGCCAGCGCGCAGGGAGTGCCGTTCGAGGAGGTGCTCATGGATCTCGGGCCGCACGGGGCGGAGGCGGCGTACTTCGTGGTGGACGAGGCGCTCCTGGAGCGGCTGTTCGTGGATCCGTTCGTGATGATCAGCACCGACGGGGGGGCTGGCAGCGCGCACCCGCGGGCTTATGGGGCGTTCGCGCGGGCGCTCGGGGAGCTTGCGCACCGGAAGGGGCTGGTGTCGCTGGAGGAGGCGGTGCGGAAGATGGCGGCGCTGCCCGCGGAGGTGCTCCGGCTGGAGGGTCAGCGCGGGTGCCTGCGGGAAGGGTGCGCGGCCGACGTGCTGGTGTTCGCGCCGAACGAGGTGCGGGACCGCGCGGACTTCCGGTCACCGCGGAAGCTGTCCGAGGGCATGCGGTTCGTGGTCGTGAACGGCGCCGTGGCGCGCGAGGGGGGCCATGCGACCGGGGCGCGCGCGGGCAAGGCGCTGCGGAGCCCGGCGAGGGCTGGCACTGAGCGCGACACTCAGCGCGAGGTGCCTGGTGCGGGTGCCCTCCGGGCAGGGGATGGCACCTGACCTTGCTTCTCCTCGGCGGTGCGGGGAACGCCGCCGGGGGTGAAGGGCTGCAGGTCGGCCGCGTCCTCATGCTTGTCCTGGGGCTCGACCACGGCGGGTGCGACCTGGGCGCGCTTGTTGGCCGTCTGCTCGCTCCCCTCGATCTGACCGCCCTCAGCGTCGGTCTTCCCCATCTTGCCCGAGGCCCCCGCCGCGGCTTCGCGCGCGGCTTCCTTCTTGATCTCGCTCTGGCTCCGGTCATTCGGCATGGCTTTCCTCTCCTTCGGCTCGGCGCTCGGCGCTCGGCGCTCGCCGCTCGCCGCTCGCCGCTCGCCGCTCGGCGCTCGCCGCTTGGCGCTCGCCGCTCGGCGCCCGGCGTCCGGGGTGCGGCCCCGGCGCGCGACCTCGTCTCGCGGCGCGGCGTACGCTCTCCGGCGCTGACGCACAGGGTCTGCGCCCTCAGGTCATGGTGCCCTGGGAGGCAGCGTCAAGCAGGGCGCTCCTGACGGCGTGGAGAGTTGAGCACTCCGGGCTCGGCCGTGGGGTAGACTCCGCCCGCCATGAACCGACCTCCCAGAACACTGCTCTCTGCGCTGCTCGCACCGCTCTTCCTCGGCTGTGGTGGTGACCAGGGTCCGGCCGTGACGCCGGCCCAGCCGACGGCGATCTCGGCGACGGCGACGACCGCGCCGTCTGCCGCGCCGCCGAAGGCGTTGCCTTACCCGGAGACGGCGAAGCGGCCCGTGACGAACGAGTACCACGGGGTCAAGGTCGACGATCCCTACCAGTGGCTCGAAGCGCCGAAGGACCCGGAGGTGGAGCGCTGGATCGAGGCCCAGAACAAGGTCACGCGCGCCTACTTCGACGCGCTGCCGGCGCGCCGGGTGCTGCGGGATCGGGTCAAGGCCATCTTCGGCGCGATCACCGCGACCTGGTCGGGCCCGATGCAGCACGGCGGCAAGCTGTTCGTGTTCAAGTGGCAGCCGCCGCAGCAGCAGCCGGTCCTGGTCACCCAGAAGTCGGCGGACGACGTGGCCTCGGAGCGGGTCCTCGTGGATCCCAACGTGATCGACGCGACGGGGCGGACCACCATCGACTGGGCCGAGCCGTCGCCGGACGGCAAGAAGGTGGCCGTGTCGCTCTCGGTGGGCGGGACGGAGAACGGCACGGTGCACGTCTACGACACGGAGACCGGCAAGGAGACCGGCGACGTGGTGCCCTACGCGAACAGCGGCACGGCGGGCGGGAGCCTGAGCTGGGCGAGCGACAGCAAGGGGTTCCACTACACGCGCCACCCGCACGCGGGGGAGCGGAAGCCGGAGGACATGGGCTTCTTCCAGCAGGTCTACTTCCACAAGCTGGGCACCAAGGCGGCGGACGACACCTACGCCCTCGGCAAGGATTTCCCGCGCATCGCCGAGATCGAGCTGAAGACGAGCGAGAACGGCAAGTTCGTGCTGGCCAGCGTGCAGAACGGCGACGGCGGCGAGTTCTGGCACTACCTGCGCGACGCGAAGGGGACGTGGGCGCGCTTCGCGGACATCCCCGACAAGATCACGGAGGGCGACTTCGGGCCGGACGGGAAGCTCTACCTGATCTCCACGAAGGGGGCGCCGCGGGGCAAAGTGCTCCGGGTCGATCCGGCGAAGGTGGATCTGGCCAAGGCCGAGGTGCTCGTCCCCGAGAGCGAGGTGACCATCGAGAGCGTGACCCCCACGAAGACGAAGCTCTACGTGGTGGATCTCGCGGGAGGTCCCTCGCAGATCCGGGTGTTCGATCTGAAGGGCAAGCAGGAGGAGAACGTGCCCATCCTGCCGGTGTCGTCGACCTACAAACCGGCGGTCCTCGGGGGGGACGACCTGATCTTCTCGAACACGAGCTTCACCGAGCCCGGCGCGCTCTACGTGTACCGGGCGAAGGAGAAGAAGGTGACCAAGACGCCGCTCGCCTCGAAGGCGCCCGTCTCCTTCGACGACGCCGAGGTGGTGCGGGAGACGTGCACCTCGAAGGACGGGACCAAGGTGCCCATCAACATCGTCCGCAAGAAGGGGGCGAAGCTCGACGGCTCCGGCGCGGCGCTGCTCACGGGCTACGGGGGCTACGGTGTCAGCCAGAAGCCCGGGATGCGGCCCCTCGCGCGGCTCCTGCTCGATCGGGGCAGCGCGTACGCGGTGGCGAACCTGCGCGGCGGCGGGGAGTTCGGCGAGGCGTGGCACCTGGCCGGGAACCTGACCAGGAAGCAGAACGTGTTCGACGACTTCTATGCCTGCGCGAAGCACCTCGTGGACAGCGGCCACACCCGCCCGGAGCGGCTGGCGATCATGGGCGGCTCGAACGGGGGCCTGCTCATGGGCGCGGCGCTGACCCAGCACCCGGAGATGTACCGGGCGGTGGTCTCGATGGTGGGCATCTACGACATGCTGCGGGTGGAGCTGTCGCCGAACGGGGCGTTCAACGTCACCGAGTTCGGCTCGGTGAAGGATCCGGCGCAGTTCAAGGCGCTCCTCGCGTACTCGCCGCTGCACAACGTGAAGGACGGGGTGAAGTATCCGTCGGTGCTCTTCACGACGGGCGCGGACGATCCGCGCGTGGAGGCGTGGCAGTCGCGCAAGATGGTGGCGCGGCTCCAGGCGGCGACGAGCGGCGGGCCGGTGATGCTGCGGGCCTCGTCGGGTGGGCACGGCGGGGGCACGCCGTTCGACGAGCAGATCGAGCAGGTGTCGGACGTGTACAGCTTCCTCTTCCGCGAGCTGGGGATCGAGGATCAGGAGAGCAGCAAGCAATGAAGGCCGTGCTCTGCAAGGCGCTCGGCGGCCCCGAGCAGCTCGTGGTCGAGGAGGTCCCGGGCCTCACGGCGGGCGCGGGCGAGGTGCTGATCGAGGTGCACGCGGCCGCGGTGAACTTCCCGGACCTGCTGATCACCCAGGGGAAGTACCAGTTCAAGCCGCCGCTGCCGTTCTCGCCAGGGGGCGAGGTGGCCGGCGTGGTGCGCGCGGTCGGGTCGGGGGTGACGGCCGTGAAGCCGGGAGACCGGGTGATCGGGTCGGCGGTGTGGGGAGGCTACGCCGAGGAGCTGGTGGTGGACGCGAGCCGGGTGACGCTGGTGCCGGAGGGCGTGGACCTGGCGACGGCGTCGGCGTTCCTGACGGTCTACGGCACCTCGTACCACGCGCTGGTGGACCGGGCGGCGCTCCGGCCGGGCGAGACGCTGGCGGTGCTCGGCGCGGCGGGCGGGGTGGGGCTCGCGGCGGTGCAGCTCGGCAAGGCGCTCGGCGCGCGGGTCATCGCCTGCGCCTCGGCCGACGACAAGCTCGCGGTCTGCCGGGAGCACGGGGCCGACGAGGTGGTGAACTACGCCCGCGAGGACCTGAAGGAGCGGCTGAAGCAGCTCACCGGGGGCGAGGGCGTCGACGTGATCTACGATCCGGTCGGCGGCGCGTACGCGGAGGCTGCCCTGCGGGGGATCGCCTGGAAGGGGCGCCTGCTCGTGGTGGGGTTCGCGTCGGGGGAGATCCCGCGCATCCCCTTGAACCTCACCCTGCTCAAGGGCTGCCAGATCGTGGGCGTCTTCTGGGGCGCGTTCACCGCGCGCGAGCCGGAGCGTTACCGAGAGGGGCTCACGGAGCTGCTCCAGTGGCTCGCCGCGGGGCGGATCCGGCCGGTGGTGTCGGAGACCTTCCCGCTCGAACGGGCCGCGGACGCGCTGCGCGCCATCGAGGCCCGCACCGTCAAAGGCAAGGTCGTCCTGGTCACGAGCCACCACGGCTGACGCGACCGCGGGGCGTCTGCGCAGACGCCCTCCCCCCCACCCGAAGCTCACCTCACCCCGCCCAGGGCCCCCGGCATGTCGGCCGGCGGTGCCCCCTCCGGACACCCTTCGTCATCCTGTGACGCGCGACGCGGACTTCCTGAGGCGCGCCGAGGCGCTCGAACGGTCGGCGGTTCATCCGTGATGGTGGACACTGCTCCGTCATCGACGACATTTCGCTGTTGCTTTGTCCGCGATGATCATCAGATATTCCGTCAAAGCGGATGATAGCGATGCGGAGCGCCGGGCGAGGCGTGCCATTGGCGGACGGGTCCGCCGCTGCATTGCCCGTGGGCCTCGGTCTTTCTTCGCACGTGGAGACGTAGAGAGGACATCCTGCATGGTGGATCGATCACGCACACCGGGGCGCCTCGGCGCCGCGGCGCTCGCGGCTGTCGCGGCGCTCGCAGCGGTGGAGAGGGCGCATGCGGCGGATTGCGCGACGCTGCCCAGCCCCATCTACGGCATCGGCGGCAGCGCGCCCCGGCCGCTGCTCGCGCGGCTCGGTCAGGCGCTCTCGCAGGCGACGCCGCCGGAGACCTTCATTTACCAGGCGCCGGGCGCGTGCCACGGCCCCAATTACATCATCGCCGGGACGAAGCTCACCGGCACCGCGAGCTACTGGGACGCGACGGGCGCGGAGCAGACCTGCGATCTGCCGCTGACCGGCGCCGACGTGGACGTGGGTATCGGCAATACCTTCGCCGAGAACTGTCCGGGCATCGACGCTTTGCCGGCCACGGTGGGTGATTTCCTGGGGCCGGTGAATCCCTTCGTGTTCATCGTCCCCAATGCGTCGAGCCAGACCACGATCAGCGCGGCAGCGGCGTACTTCGTGTACGGGTTCGGGGAGACGGGCCAGGCGGAGCCCTGGATCGACGAGTCGCAGATCATCAAGCGCGACCCGAACTCGGCCGCGGCCATCATCATTGCGCTGGCCATTGGCGTGCCGGTGGAGCGGCTGAAGGGGGTCGACGCCCTGACCAACCCGAACAGCGTGCTGCTCGTGTCCGGCTCGCCCGCGCCCGAGCGGGCCATCGGCTTCGTGTCGGGCGAGGTCGCCGAGGCCAACGCCTCGGTGATCAACGTGCTCGCGTACCAGCACGAGGACCAGACCTGCGGGTACTGGCCGAGCTCCACCGAGACGAGCTTCGACAAGCGAAACGTGCGCGACGGGCATTACCCGCTCTGGGGAGCGCTCCACTTCTTCACG
Organism: Chondromyces apiculatus DSM 436; assembly: GCF_000601485.1. Classification (GTDB taxonomy): domain Bacteria; phylum Myxococcota_A; class Polyangia; order Polyangiales; family Polyangiaceae; genus Chondromyces; species Chondromyces apiculatus. Next base: position 22,056 of record NZ_ASRX01000057.1, on the reverse strand, counting down.
AGGACGAACGGGAGCGGCGCGCCCACGAACCCCGCGGCGGCGAGGCTGATCGGGTACTTCACGGGGACGCTGGAGGCGCCCGCGGGGGTGGACGTCCCCGCGATCACCATCGCGGCCGGCTCGATCCCCGCCTGCGCGATGCGGGTGCAGCGCGACCGCGACATGGGGCCGCTCGCGTCATTCGCGCCCGAGGAGCCGTGCAGTTGCTACTTCGAGGCCGTGGCGACCGGCTCGACCTCCTGCGAGACGTGCGCGACGAACGCCGAATGTCCGGCGAGCGCCCCTTCCTGCCGGCGCGGCTACTGCGAGGAGTACTGAGATGAGCATGCGATTGCTGCGCAGGGACCTGGTCGCCGCGCTCGTCACCGGCCTGCTCGGAGCCACGGCGTCCGTGGGCGCCTGCTCGTCGACGGAGAATCAGCAGCCGCCGGTCTTCAACGCGACGACCAGTGGCCCGGGGACCGGCGGCGGCGCTGGCGGAGAGGGTGGTGCGGGCGGCGGCGGCGGCGTGGATCCGGCCTGCCTGGGTCCCGACGGTTGCTATCAATGCGCGCCCTCGTCGGACACGCAGTTCCACAATGCGTGCACCGACGCGCAATGCGCGCCGTTCGACAATGCGGCGCGGCTCCCGCTCTACAACGGCGGCGAGCTGCCCCCCCTGCCCTGACGCCCCGCGCTCCGCAGGACCTGTGAAGAGGCTTCACTCCATCGCTCTGATTGCGGCTGCGATCCCGCTCCTGTCGGCCACGGCGCTGGCGCAGAACGCGCCGCCTCCGGACGACGCGGACGTCGAGATCCCCGCCGAACCGGCGCCTCCCCCGCCGGTTTCTCCCCGGCCGGCGCCTCCCTCGTCGGCCGCTCCGGAGGCCAGGCCCGCGCCGCCCGCGCAAGCCGCGCCGCCCGCGCAAGCCGCGCCGCCCACGCAAGCCGCGCCGCTCCCACCCTCTGCGCCGCCCACGCAAGCCGCGCAAGCTGCTCCAGCGGCGAAGACAGAGGTCGAGGTGCTGCGGGAAGAGCTGCGGGCGACGCAGCGAAGGCTCGAAGCGCTGGAAACGCGCGCCGTGGAGACCCCGCGGACCACGGCGCAGGCCGCGCAGGTCCCTGGAAAGGCCACGCAGGTCCCTGGAAAGGCCGAGGAGCCCGTGGTGCGGCCCTTCCTCGAACGCCTGCTCGTGCCAGGTGCCTTCCGGCTCTCGGCGTACGTGCAGGCGCAGTACGAGAGCCACCAGGACTCCGAGGACCAGGTGCTGCAGGGCGGCGCGCTCCTCAACCAGGACCGCTTCCTGGTGCGCCGCGGTCGCCTCCGGCTCGATGCGGCCTGGCAGTACACGGAGCTCGGCCTGGAGCTCGACGGGAGCACCACGCGCGGGCCCATCTTCGGCGTCCGGCGGGCCGAGGCCTCGCTGCTGCTGCGGGAGGAGGGGTGGGACGGCAAGCCGCGGCTGCGCGGGGTGCGGGGCGAGGCCGTGCCGCGGGCCATGCTCACCTTCGGGCTGTCGGAGATCCCGTTCGGCTTCGAGCTGGTCGACTCGGCCCGGGAGCGCGTGTTCATGGAGCGGTCGACGGCGTCGCTGGCCTTCTTCCCCGGCGAGCCCGACGTGGGCGTGCGCCTCGCAGGCGGGCTCGGGTTCTTCCGGTACGCGCTCGCGGTCCTCAACGGGGAGCCCGTCGACGATCGGCCGTCGAGCCCGGCCCGCGACCCCAACGGCGCCAAGGATCTGGTGGCGCGGCTCGGGGCCGATGCGCGTGCGACGGAGGCGCTCCGGGTGAGCGGCGGGGTGTCGGCGCTCCACGGCACGGGCTTCCACGCCGGGCAGGACGCGACGAAGGGCGCCGTGCAGTGGCGCGACCTCAACGAGAACTCCGCCGTGGATCCTGGAGAGGTCACCGCGCTCCCGGGCTCGGCGGCCACGCCCTCGCAGAACTTCACGCGCTGGGCGGTGGGGCTCGACGCCCAGATCCGGCTGCGCACCCCGATCGGGGAAGCGATGCTCTACGGCGAGGCCGGGATCGCCCAGAACCTGGACCGCGGGCTGTTCGTCGCCGATCCGATCGCGTCGGGCGTCGAGGTGCGCCACTTCTTCTATTACGGGGCGTTCGTCCAGGAGATCACCCGCTTCGGGCTCGCCGGGTTCCGCGTCGACCACTACAACCCGAACGCCGATTTCCTCGACCCGCGCGGCGGCAAGCTGGTGCCGACCGCGCAGGGGATCACCACCCTGTCGCCCGTGGCCGGGCTGGTGCTGCCGGGGCGGGCCAGGCTGCTGTTCCAGTACGACGCCATCCTCGACGCGCTGACGCGGGATGCCCGCGGGGTCCCGGCCGATCTGAAGAACGACCGCTGGACGCTGCGGCTGCAGGTGGAGCTATGAGCCGCGCCGCGCGAGGGGAGCTGCGGGGTGGGGTGGGAGCGTCGGCCCTCGCCGTCATGCTCGGTGCGCTGCGTGCGCTCACTGCGCTGCTCGCGCTCACCACGCTCACCGCGCTCACCGCGCTTACCGTCGGCTGCACCGGCGAGCCGGCGCTGAGCGGCCTGGAGGAGCCGTTCCGGGTGCCCGCGGGGACCTTCCGGGAAGGGGACCTGCCCGGGTCGCCGCCCGTCGCCGCGGGCGAGGCCACGACGTCGCCCAGGGTCACCGTGGTGGAGAGCGTGAACAACGTCCTCCGGCCCGGTCAGGTGGGCAAGTCGCTGCACGGCAGGACCACCACCGACGCCGTGGCGGTGGCGCTGCGGTTCGCTGACCTCGGCACGGGCCACTGGGTGGTGCCGGTGGGCGGCCCCGATCCGCAGGCGGGCGGAGAGCTGACCTGGACGCTGGCCCTCGACGTGGCGCACGACGCCCCGCCCGGGCTGCACCCGCTCCGGGTGGCGGCGCTCGACGAGGCCGGGAACGCGGGCACGCAGGCCGAGATCACCACCTGCGTCACCGGCGTGGTGCCCGACAACCTCAACGCCTGCGATCCGACGATCGCGCCGCCGCGCGCGGTGCTCTCGCTCGCCTGGACCAACGACGCCGACCTGGATCTCGTGCTCGTGACGCCCTCGGGCAAGATCGTCAGCCCCAAGCAGCCCACGACCGCGCCGCCGGGTGAGAACGGAACGTCGCCGGACCTCGCGACCGACGGGGTGTTCGATCTGGACGCCAACGCCGGGTGCGTCCGTGCCTCCACGACCCGCGAGAACATCGTCTGGCAAGGGCCGCCCGAGCATGGGCCCTACCTCGTGTACGTGAACCTCCATGCGGCGTGCGGTGAGCCGGCGGCGACCTTCACGGTGAGCCTCCACCTCCCCACGGCGCGGGAGGGTGGCGGGGAAGTGCTCGCCGAGGCGCTGCACGTGCCGGGACAGGTGCTCGCGCTGCACGCCAACGGCGGCGCGGAGATCGGCCTCTACGTGACCGCGTTCGCGTTCCAGTGATGCAGAAGGAAGGGACCTCGCCGTGATTGTCGATCGCCTGCTCCGCGTCGCCCTCGTGGGCAGCACCTGGGTGCTCTACCTCCTCATCGGCCTCAGCGTCGTGTCGTTCACGGCGATGCTGGAGCGCTGGCTGTTCTTCAGGCGCCACCGCGACGACATCGGCAAGCTCCGGGCCCGGCTCGCCGGGGCGCTGCGCGAGGATGACCTCCCCACCGCGGAGGCGGCGCTCGCGGCGAGCCCGTCGATCGAGGCGCGGGTGGTGCGGGCGGCGCTCTCCTGGCGGCACGGCGGGGCGGAGGCGGTGTCCGACGTGGTGGACAGCGAGCTCGCCGAGGCGAGGAAAGACCTGGAGCGGGGAGTGAACCTGCTCGGTACCCTCGGCAACAACGCGCCCTTCGTGGGGCTGCTCGGCACGGTGCTCGGCGTCATCGAGGCGTTCCGGCAGCTCGGCGACACCGGGAACAAGGACGCGATGGGGAACGTGATGAGCGGGATCGCCGAGGCCCTGATCGCCACGGGCGTGGGCCTCTTCGTCGCCCTCCCGGCCGTCATTGCCTACAACGTGATCCAGAAGAAGATCGGCGACATCGAGGCCGGCGTGAGCAGCCTGAGCAAGCTCCTGACCGCCTCGCTCAAGGCGCGCGTCACGGGCGGCGCCGGGTTCGCAGTGAGTGTGGGCAGCGTGGGCAGCACGGGCAGCGTGGGCAGCACGGGCAGCACGGGCAGCGTGGATGAAGCCAGCGGAAGCGGGCAGCCTCCGAGCCAGGCGCCTGCGCGCCTCACCAACGGCAAGTCCACGGTCGAGGCCGAGGCGTAGAAGCCTCGCGGAAAGGGTCGGGCGCCATGGCAGGAAGCACCCAGCAGGGACGCGGCAGGGGCGGCATCGTCGGCATCAACGTCACCCCGATGGTGGACGTGGTGCTCGTGCTCCTGGTGATCATGATGGTCTCGGCGACCTACATCGTGTCGCAGAGCCTCAAGGTGGAGCTGCCGAAGACGGCGAGCAGCGACGAGGCGGTGACCACGGTCGCGGCGGTGACCATCACCAGGGACCAGAAGCTCTACTTCAACAGCGAGCCCGTCACCGAGGAGCAGCTCGTGCAGAAGCTCCGGGCCGCCAAGGGCAGCGGGGCCGAGGTGAACCTGGTGGTCAGCGCCGACGAGGCGGCGCCGCACGGGCGGGTGGTCCACGTCATCGACCTGGCCAAGGTCGAGGGCATCAGCAAGTTCGCCATCAACGTGGAGCGCTCGCTCTAGGGTGTGGGGCGTGAGGGGCGTGAGGGGCGTGAGGGGCGTGAGAGGCGCGAGGGGCGCGGGGGGCGCGAGAGGCCGATCAATGCAGCGCACTTCCCTTCTCTATGTCGTGAGCATCGCCGCGCACGCGCTGATCGCGGCCTCGGTGCTGACCATCAAGGAGCGCGAGCGGAGAGAGAACATCGCCATCTCGGTGAGCGAGTCGAAGAAGAAGGCGCCGGAGCCGCCAGCGCCCATCGAGACGCCGCCGCTGCCGGAGCCGCCCGACAAGCCCGCCCCGCAGCCGAAGCGCGCGGCGAAGGTGGTGGCCGAGCCGAAGGCCGAGGCGCCGCCGCCCGAAGCGAAGGCCGCCTCACCCTCCGCTGCGCTCGACGCCCTGCCCGACTTCGGCCTCACCCTGAGCGGCGGCGTGGGGCCTGGCGGCATGGCCGTGCCAGGGGGGAGCGGTCCTGGCCCTGTGGCGGCGGCTGCGGCACCCCAGGCCGCGGCGACGGCCGCTCCGACGGCCCGGAAGACGCTGGCGCCGCGGCCCGTGGACGAGTGTGCCGACGCGCTGGTGAAGCCCAAACCAAGGCGCGTCCCGCAGCCCGCGTACACCGCGAGTGCCCGCGAGGCGAACGTGCAGGGTCGCGTCCGCGTCGAGGTCACCGTGGGCGCCGAAGGGCAGGTCACCGCGGCGCGCATCCTGTCGGGCCTGGGCCACGGGCTGGACGAGGCAGCCCTGGAGGCCGCGCGGCGCGGCAGCTTCGAGCCCGCGACCCGGTGCGGCAAGGCCGTGAGCGCGACCTTCGTGATCGCGATGCGCTTCTCGCTATGAACCGTGCCTCCCCTGCCCTGCTCGGGCTCGTCACGGCTGCCGCCTTCGCCGCCCTGGCCTCGCCGGGCAGGGCGCAGCCGGCGCGCACCGCGCAGCCAGCGCAGTCCGCGCCTTCCACGCAACCCACGCAGGCGCCGGCGGCACCGCAGGCAGGGACGCCGCGGCTCACCAGAGCGCCTCGCCTCGTCCAGTTCGTGGAGGCGCCTTACCCCGAGGCCGAGAAGACCGCCGGCAAGGCTGCCTCCGTGGTGCTGCGCGTGGGCATCGGCGTGACCGGCACGGTCGAGCAGGTCGAGGTGGTGGAGTCCGCAGGCGCCACCTTCGACGCCGCGGCCCTGGACGCCGTGCGCCAGTTCGTGTTCGAGCCCGCGGAGATCGACGGCAAGCCAGCCGCGATCCGCATCCTCTACCGCTACGAGTTCGTGCTGCGCGAGGAGCCGCCGCCACCGCCGGCCCCCGCCCCTGCGCCCGACGCTCTGGCCCCCGACGCGCTCACGCCCGGCACGCCCGGCACGCCCGGCACGCCCGGTGCGCCCGGTACGCCCGGCGGCGAGTCCGCCTCCGCAGGCACCGCGCCCCCTGCCGGAGAACAGGGCGACGACCTGGAGATCGTGGTCGTCGCGCCCCCGGACCGGAAGCAGGTCGTCTCCAGCGAGATCGCCGCCGACCAGGGCCGCCGCGTCGCCGGCACCCAGGGTGACGTGCTCAAGGTCGTCGAGAACCTGCCGGGCGTCGGCAGGGCCGCCGTCGGGTCCGGCCAGCTCGTGGTGTGGGGCGCCGCGCCCCAGGACACCCGCGTCTACGTCGACGGCGTCCGGGTCCCGCTGCTCTACCACTATGGAGGCCTGCGCTCCGTGGTCCACTCCGACCTGGTGCAGGCCGTCGAGCTGGCCCCCGGCGGCTACGGCGCGCCTTACGGCCGCGGCATTGGCGGCCTCGTCTCCGTGCAGCTCCGCTCCATGGAGCCCGACGGCTTCCACGGCGCCGTCGCCGCCGACCTGCTCGACGCCTCGGCCGCGGTCCGCGCCTCGGCCGGCGACAGGTGGCGCTTCGCCGTCGCCGCCCGCCGCAGCCACCTCGACGCCCTCCTCCCGGCCTTCACCTCGGCCGACGTGGGCGTGCTCTTCCCCATCCCGCGCTACCACGACGGCCAGGCCCGCGCCTCGTATGCCCTCTCCCAGCGCGCCTCCGTGGAGCTGGGCGGCATGATCTCCGGCGACTTCATCGACAGGACGGTGCAGAGCGCCGACCCCTCGCAGCGCAAGAGCGAGTCCCGCAGCGTCACCTGGAACCGCGTCTACCTGCGCTACCGCCACGAGGCCGAGGACGGCGCGGTGGTGACCGTCACCCCCTGGGGCGGCACCGAGGAGACGACGCTCACGAACCGCTTCGGCGGCACCCCCACCGCGCTGACCGTGGGCTCCACCGTGCTCGGCCTGCGCGCGAGCTACCGCGGGCGCCCGCGCCCGGGCCTTACCACCACCCTCGGGCTCGACGCCGAGGCCGTGAGCGCCTCCCTGAAGCGCGCCGGATCCATCACCGCCCCTCCGCGCGAGGGTGACGTCCGCGTCTTCGGGCAGCCCCCCTCGGACCAGATCAACGTCGACGGCTGGTCCGCCGTCCTCGCCAGCGCCGCCCCCTACGCCGAGGCCGACCTCGCGCTCCTCGGCGACCGGGTGCACATCCTCCCCGGCCTCCGCTTCGAGCCTTACGTCATCTCCGGCAGCCGCCGCACGCCGCGCGAGGGCGACACGCCGAGCATCGGCTACGCCACCGCCGACATCGTCCTTGAACCCCGCCTCGCCATCACCGCGGACCTCTCGCCCCGGGTGCGCGTCAAGGCCGCCTACGGCCTCTACCACCAGCCCCCGCAGCCCGAGGACCTCTCCGCCGTCTTCGGCAGCCCCTTGCTCTCCACCTCCAGCGCACATCACTTCCTCGCCGGCGCCCTCTACCGGCTCACCACCACCCTCTCCGCCGAGGTCACCGCCTTCTACGCCACCTCGAGCGGCCTGCCCGCGCGCAGCCCGCTCCCCGCGCCGCTGCTCGCCGAGGCCCTCGTGCAGGACGGCCGCGGCCGCGCCTACGGCGTGCAGCTCCTGGTGCGCAAGGAGATCGCCTCGGGCTTCTTCGGCTGGATCACCTACAGCCTGATGCGGAGCGAGCGGCAGGACCGCCCCGAGGCCCGCTTCCGCCTCTTCGACCAGGACCAGACCCACGTGCTCACCGCCGTCGCCACCTACGAGATCGGCTGGGGCGTCGAGGTCGGCGCCCGGCTCCGGGTGGCCTCCGGGATGCCGCGCACCCCCGTGGTGGGCGCCACCTACGACGCCCAGCGCGACCTCTACCAGCCCATCTTCGGCGCGCAGAACGCCGAGCGCATCCCCGCCTTCGTCCAGCTCGACGCCCGCGCCGCCAAGCGCTTCACCTTCGGAGCCACCGAGCTGGAGGTCTACCTCGACGTGCAGAACGCGACGAACCGCGGCAACCCCGAGGAGCTCGTGTACAGCTACGACTACAGCGAGAAGGGCGCCATCACCGGCCTGCCCATCCTCCCTTCCCTGGGCGCGAGGTTCTCGTGGTGACACCGCACCTGCTCCGGTCTGCGCTGGGCACCTCGGGGGGGCTGCTCCCGGCACTCCTCGCCCTCACCCCCACCCTCACCACCGCCTGCACCCCCGAGCTGGAAGGCCGCCCCTCCGAGCTGCGCACCCCCCGCGTGCTCGCCGTGCAAGCCGAGCCCGCCGAGGCCGCCCCGCGCGCCACCATCGCCCTCCGTGCCCTCCACGCAGCCCCGGACGGCGCCCCGCCCCCGCCCATCGATTGGGCCTTCTGCGTCGCGCGCAAGCCCCTCACCGAACCCGGTACCATCGCCTCCACCTGCCTCTCCCCGGACGATCCGGCGCTCGCCCCCCTCGGCGTGGGGACCGAGGTGCAAGGCGTCCTACCCGACGACGGGTGCCGCCTCTTCGGCCCCGACCGTCCTCCCCCCGTCGCCGGCGAGCCCGCCGGCCGCGCCGTCGATCCCGATCCCACCGGCGGCTTCTACCAGCCCGTGCGCCTCCTCGTGCAGGGAGAGCCCCCGACCTACGCCACGTTCGGCGCCCGCATCACGTGCGGCGTCGCCAGCGCGACCCCCGCGCAAGCCGCCGAGCTGCGGACCCGCTACCGCAGCAACCACAACCCCGAGGTCACGCTCTCCTGGGTGCACGACGGCCTCGACGAGGCACTCCCCCCGGATATGCCGGACACGCCGGATGCCCCTCCCGCGGCGACGCTCACGCCTGGCGAGGTGGTGCCCCTGCGTGCCGCCTGGGCCCCTTGCCCCGAGGTCCCCACCTGCGGCGACGGCATCTGCGGCGTGGACGAGGACACCGCCGCCTGCACCGAGGACTGCGCGACGCCACGCGGCTGCACGGGCGCCGAGCCCTACGTGGCCTTCGACGCCGAGGCGAGCGCCGTGACGCGCCGCCGTGAGGTCATCCTCGTCTCGTGGTTCGCCACCGCCGGCACGCTCGATGCCGATCGCACTGGCCGCGCCGAAGGCGAGCCCGAGACCACCACCGACAACACCTGGACCGCCCCCGACACCCCGGGCGAAGCCCGCCTCTGGGTGGTCATCCGCGACGACCGCGGCGGCACCGGCTGGCAGTCCTACCGCTTCACCATCTCGCCCTGAAGGCAGGAGGGGGCTTCATGACCGAGCCTCGTTGACGAGTGAACATAGCAGTTGCTCCATGTCCTGCGAAGGCGGCGGTCCCCCCGCAAACGACTCCAGGCTCGGAGTGTGCAGAAGCAGATGGAGTTCCAGGCCGCACTCTCGAATGTGTTCTTCGAGAGTTCCTGTGGTCGGGTGGAAGATAGCCTCGGTCTTCATCGCAAAACGTGGCGATGTTTGCGTCATGGCGCAGCCCAGTGCAACCAGCCGACTGACGCGATAGTCGGCGTGACTCTCCGACCAGAAGTGCTCAAACACGCCACCCACGTGGAATACCTGGTGAGGAAATTGCGCTGGGTCCCTGTAGCGAACTGGAACAGCAACGCCAGTGACCTGCCGAATCAAATCTTGTGGCGCGTCCGGTCCAACATCGAACGGCGCGACCAGGTCACCCAGCGTGTTCCACGGATCCACATAAAGCCGACGTGGCCCCGAAAGACGCTCGTCAGTTGTCACGCCAACGATTCGCCCGTCAGGTGCCAGGACCGGTCCACCACTCATTCCACCGAGGGTTCTGGGCAGGTCGGGGTCGTCGTCGACGTTCAACGTGACCTGACCAGCAACAGGTGGATCAGGATCAACACCGCACCATACGGCAAGCGCTCGAAGTCCCTGGATCTTCCGTGAAGCCAGGTCGACGCGCCCTTTCCAGGCTCCTGGCGTGCCAACGGCCAACACGTGCCCCTCAAGCACTCCGGACGTGCGGCCTGTCGGACGCCACTCGTCCCAAGGGATTCCCGAAGTCGCGTTCTCTGACAGTTCGATGAGCGCGATGTCTGAACGTGGATGGATGCGCAGGGATCGCGGCTCCACGGACATCCAGCCCCATTCAGGGATGACGCAATGAACGGCGCCGGCCACGGCCAGCTCGATGAGCACCTGACGCGCGGTTAGAACCGCCGATCTGCCATCCGCGAGCTTGACGAGGGTGCCCGAGCCGAGCAGGCCCTCGTCATCAAACAGAACGGCAAGGTTCTCTCTTCCGACGGTGTCCGCATCCGCTTGCTGTGGCGGTCTACCGCACACCTTCATCGGAATTCGGAGGGGTGCCGTCGAAGGAGACCACACGACTTCGAACCGACGGGCAGGGTTCATGCAACTTCCGACCTCTCGGACGAAACCCACCTACGGTGGAGACACGTGCAGATACTCAGCAAACGCCACCATGACAATGTAGCGCACGACGCGATGCGACGAAAACTGGGCCAGGCGTTTCGCTGCTGATGGAACAACCCATCGGGCCTGGGATCTGCTAGCGAGCTTCGAGGGTCCCGATCCCGGTCCCGGCACTCGTCCCCGAGCGTCACTCCCTCGCTCTGCTCCGCCCGTGATCCGACGCGCCCTCTTCGACCTCCACCGCCGCGCCGTCTCCGCCCCCCGGGCCGAGCGCGTCGCCGCCGCGCTGGCCGCCCAGATCGGCCAGGCGGACTCCTTCCTCGACGTGGGCTCCGGCGACGGCGTCATCGCCGCCGATCTCGCCCGCCGCATCGGCGCCACGCGCGTCACTGGCGTCGACGTCAAGCTCCGCCCCGAGCCCCTCATCGAGATCGTCCCCTACGACGGCGAGCACCTCCCCTTCCCCGACGACGCCTTCGAGGTCGTCGTCCTCTCCGATGTCCTCCACCACTGCGCCCACCCCGCCGCCGTCCTCGCCGACGCGCTGCGCGTCGCCTCGCGCGCCGTGGCCATCAAGGATCATTTCCGCTTCGGCTCCGTCTCCGACAAGATCCTCCTCGCCATGGACGTCGCCGGCAACGCAGCCCCCGGCGTCCTCGTCCGCGGCACCTACTTCTCCCCCGCCGACTTCATGGACCTCGTGCAGGGCGCCAGCGGCCACGTCGCAGGCCTCACCTGGCCCCTGCGCATCCACGACCTGCCCTTCCGCCTCCTCACCTGGGACAGCCTCCAGTTCGCCGCCCGCATCGAGCGCGCGCGCCCGGCTCCCGCCGCCCCTCCACCTTCCTCCTCCGCCTCGGAGACCCCGTGAAATCCTTCGTCATCGGCGGCGCCGGCTTCATTGGCAGCCACCTCGTCGATCGCCTCGTCGCCCGGGGCCCCGTCACCGTCTACGACAACCTCTCCGTCGGCCGCCGCGCCTTCCTCGGAGAGCACCTCGACACGGGCCGCGCGCACCTCGTCGAGGCCGACGCCCTCGACCTCGACCGCCTCACCCAGGCCATCGCCGGCCACGACGTGGTCTTCCACCTCGCCGCCAACCCCGAGGCCCGCTGGGGCCTCTCGAACCCGCGCCTCGATCTCGAGCAGGGCACCATCGCCACCTGGAACGTCCTCGAAGCCATGCGCCGCGCCGGCGTCCCGCGCCTCGTCTTCTCGTCGTCAGGCACCGTCTACGGCGACACCGCCCGCGTCGCCGCCGAGGGTGACCTCGGCGAGCTGCCCATCTCCCTCTACGGCGCCAGCAAGCTCGCCGGCGAGGCCCTCATCAGCGCCTTCGTGGAGTGCTTCGGCCTGAAAGCCCACGTCTTCCGCTTCGGCAACGTGGTCGGCCCCCGCGGCACCCACGGCGCCGCCCTGGATTTCCTGAAGAAGCTCCGCGACGCGAAGACCACGCTCGAAGTCCTCGGAGACGGCCGTCAGGCCAAGCCGTATTTGCACGTGCATGACTGCGCCGACGGCATCCTCTTCGGCCTCGACCACGCCCCCCCGGGCGACCGCCTCCCCACCTTCAACCTCGCCCCCCCCGACGTCACCAGCGTCGCGCGGATCGCCGCGCTCTGCATCGCCGCGTCCCCCTATCCAGACGCCGTGATCCGCTACACCGGCGGCGATCGCGGCTGGCCCGGCGACGTCCCCCGCTCCCGCATGGCGCCCGGCAAGCTGGCTGCGCTCGGGTTCCAGGTACGCTACACCAGCGACGAAGCCGTGCGCCTCGCCATCGAAGCCCTGGCTGCCGAGGTATTCCCTCCGGCCGCCGTGGCGGCGCGGGCCTGACGCCCGGGTTTCTCGTCCTCCGACCGCGGGACCTACACGGGATCCACCCCGGAACGAGGGCGAGCGTTGCTGCGCCGCGTCGACATCCTTCGCTCCGCCCGGTTTGGCTCTCCCGCCAACCTCGGCAGTGGTAAACGGTGTCGGCGCGCTGCAGTGACGCCGCACGGATCACCGTGGCGGCACCGTCTCTGCCGCCGGCCACAGAAAGGGAGGATAGCGACTTGTCCGAAGCATCCAGTGACCAGGCCCCCACGCTGGACCTGCCCAAGATCGACAACGAGAAGCTCCGGCGCTGGGTCGAGGAGGTCGTCGCGCTCTGCCAGCCTGATCGCGTCCACCTCTGCGACGGCTCGGACGAGGAGTACCAGACCCTCTGCGACCTCATGGTCAAGTCGGGCACGTTGATCCCGCTCAGCCAGGAGAAGCGCCCCAACAGCTATCTCGCCCGCTCCGACGCCAGCGACGTCGCCCGCGTCGAGGACCGCACCTTCATTTGCAGCCGCCGCCGCGAGGACGCTGGCCCCACCAACAACTGGTCCGATCCGGACGAGATGAAGGTCACCCTGCGCCGCCTGTTCACCGGCTCCATGCGCGGCCGCACCATGTACGTCATCCCCTTCAGCATGGGCCCCCTCGGCTCGCCCTACGCGCACATTGGCGTGGAGATCAGCGACTCCCCCTACGTCGCCGTGAACATGAAGATCATGACGCGCATGGGCAAGAAGGCCCTCGACGTGCTCGGCGACGGCGACTTCGTCCCCTGCCTGCACTCCGTCGGCGCCCCCCTCGCCTCCGGCGCGAAGGACGTCTCCTGGCCCTGCAGCCGCGAGAAGTACATCGTCCACTTCCCCGAGGAGCGCGCCATCTGGTCCTTCGGCAGCGGCTACGGCGGCAACGCCCTGCTCGGCAAGAAGTGCTTCGCCCTGCGCATCGCCTCCGTCCTCGGCCGCGATCAGGGCTGGATGGCCGAGCACATGCTCATCCTTGGCGTGGAGACCCCTGACGGCGAGAAGACCTACGTCTCCGCCGCCTTCCCGAGCGCGTGCGGCAAGACCAACTTCGCCATGCTCATCCCCCCGAAGGGCTTCGAGGGCTGGAAGGTCACCACCGTCGGCGACGACATCGCCTGGATCAAGCCGGGCCGCGACGGCCGCCTCTACGCCATCAACCCCGAGGCCGGCTACTTCGGCGTCGCCCCTGGCACCTCGATGAAGTCGAACCCCAACGCCATGCGCACCGTCGAGAAGAACACCATCTTCACGAACGTCGCGCTCACCCCCGACGGCGACGTCTGGTGGGAAGGCATGAGCGACACCCCGCCGAAGGAAGCCATCGACTGGCAGGGCAACCCCTGGACGCCGGAGAGCGGCCGCAAAGCTGCCCACCCCAACGCCCGCTTCACCGCCCCCGCCTCGCAGTGTCCGTCCGTCGACGATCGCTGGGACGACCCCAACGGCGTCCCCGTCGCCGCCTTCATCTTCGGCGGCCGCCGCCCCAGCACCGTCCCCCTCGTGTACCAGGCCTTCAACTGGAACTTCGGCGTCTACCTCGCCGCCACCATCGGTTCCGAGACCACCGCCGCCGCCGTCGGCAACGTCGGCCAGGTCCGCCGCGACCCGATGGCCATGCTCCCGTTCTGCGGCTACCACATGGGCGACTACTTCAACCACTGGCTCCAGATGGGCCGCAAGATCGTCAACCCGCCGCGCATCTTCTCGGTGAACTGGTTCCGCAAGGACGAGAAGGGCAACTTCATCTGGCCGGGCTTCGGCGAGAACATGCGCGTCCTCAAGTGGATCGTCGACCGCCTCCACGGCCGCGCCTTCGCCGAAGAGAGCCCCCTCGGCTGGATGCCCCGCTACGAAGACCTGGAGTGGAACGGCTCCGAGGGCTTCACCAGCGAGGAGTTCTACAAGCTCATGGAGATCGACGGCCTCGCCTGGAAGGCCGAGCTGCGCTCCCACAACGAGCTGTTCGAGGCCCTCTACGACCGCCTGCCCAAGGAGTTCCTGCTCATGCGCGAGCTGCTCCTCTCCGGCCTCTGGCGCTCCCCCGAGCGCTGGGAGCTCGCCCACGAGCGCTACCTCGACGACCACGACCACCACCACTACCGCCCCCAGACGCTGCCCCCTCCCCAGCAGCAGCAACAGCAGCAGAAGCACTGACCTCCCCCGAGGCCCGCGCTCCAGCGACCAGCGACCAGGACCCACCCACGTCCTGGTCCATTCATCCCCACCTCTCTGGATCCTCCCTCATCCATCCGGCCTCCCCCCCTCCCCTATTTGCCCGCATTCTGTGCGCTCTCCGCCTGGCACGGTGCTTGTAAAGGCAGAGGCTTGGAGCCCCACGGAGACCCCATGCGCGCAGAAGCCACCAGCAGGAGGATCGAGTCCCCCGCCGACACCTCGGGCGCGAGCGACCTTGGCCGTCGGACCGCCGACATCACCAGCTCCGACGGCGACATCGACATCCTCTGCCCCTGCAACCTGGGCCCCCGCAGCAACCCCGTGCGGCTGTCGTTCCGGTCCTACGACCACGCCGACCCGCCCTTCAGCATCCGGATCAAGTCCCCCTCCGGGAAGGTGATCCTGGAGCGCGTGGTGCGCGACGAAGCCCTCACCGGCTCCGGCGGCATCTTCATCGACTTCCGCCCCGATCTCTCCGGCGACTACGCCGTCGAGGTCAAGCAGGTCTACGGCGACCTCCGCGGCCAGGCCACCCTCCGCATCCGCTTTTCTTGAAAGGGGCCTGCGGCCCCTGCGCTCCTGTTGGTCGCTACCCCTGTGGCTTGGCAGGGACGGCGCAGCAAAGACCAGGAGCGAGCGCAAGGAGAACAGGCGCGCTGACAGCTTCATGACACACCATCGTGGATGCGCTGACCTCAACGGAGGCGCGCAGGAGACCCTCTTCCCCAGCCCCGAGACGTGAGACTAGGGTCCCCCGGATGCAAGATGGGGCGACGCGATGGGTTTTCTGAGTGACGGAGTGACCAAGGCCCGCACGCGGCAGAGAGAGAGCCTGCTCGGCGAAGCGCAGAAGGCAGGCACGGGCGTCGTCAACGTCATCGAGATCGGCGACGACGCGCAGGCCGCGCAGGCCGTGCTCGGGTCGACACTGAAAGCGTTCGTCGGCGGCAAGGTACGCAACGACGGCGCCCAGATCGTGCACATGAACGCCGGCGGCTGGCCCCACGTCTACGTGCAGCCCTACAGCGGCATGAACCCGCTCCCGGGCGAGCACCACGCGCTGCTCGCGGGCAGCCTGCCAGCGCCCGCCATCCTGCGCGCAGGCGGCCTGTTTCGCGGCCCGAAGTGGGACAGCCCGGCCGACCCGCAGCTCGCCACCGCGCTCGACCAGGACCCGGGCATCCGCATGGTGACCGAGAAGCTCTCCTGGGAGTGGTCGCAGGGGTTGACCACCATCGCGCACGACTGGACCCTCCAGTTCCGCAGCCTCGGCGACGGCGCGACCCACCTGGTGATGCAAGCCGGGCGCTTCGGCGGCCTCACCACCTACGAGGTCGGCATCGCCGCCTTCCTGGGCGTGTGCCGGCTCCTCCGCACCTGGATGCGTCAAGGCGCCACGCCCCCCCAGGAACTCCTGAGCCCCACCGCCTTCGACGCCGTGCTCCCCCTGCTCTACGGACGCCCCCTCGCCGGGCCCTCCGCCCCCGCCCCGAGCCCCCACGTCCACGTGCACGTCGACCCCAGCGCCCACGTGCACGTCTCGGCCTTCGTCAGCCACGCCCCCGGCCAAGGCCTGCCCATGCAGCAAGCGCAGCAGCTCCAGCACGAGTGGCAAGCGGTCCTGCACACGAACGACGTGCACGCCAAGATCAACGCCGCCGCCCGCCTGATGACGGCCCGCCAGTACGAGCCCTGCATCCAGATGTACCAGCAGATCGCCCAGCAACACCCCGAGCAGTCGGGCACCTGCCACTCCCAGGTGGGCGCCGCCTACTACTTCCTGGGCCACTACGACCGCGCCATCGCCCACTACCAGTGGGCCAAGCAGCAAGGCGCCGACCCGCGCATGATGGACGACAACATCCTCGAAGCGCAGCAAGCCCTGCGACCGGGATGAGAGGACCCCTCCGCGCTGTCCTCCGCGACAGCGCGCTCAGGGCGCGTTCTGGAGCGCCACGGACACCCTCACCGGCGCGCTCTCCTTCGCCCCCGCGTGCAGGTACATCCCCCTGCACAGCGCCGAGCTGAGCACCCCTTCCGGCGCTGGCGCATTCCTGTCCGCCGCGATCACCTTCCCCCGCTCCGTCACCCGGATCTCCACGTTCCCCCGCACGAGATCCGACGTCTTCACCCGCACCTTCACCCCGCCGTTCACCGCCCGCCGCACCGGCGCACACGACGCCTCCTGCTCCCCGACCCGCAGGCACAGCTCCGCCCCGGGATGCTTCTCCATCAGCCCATCCTCGAACTGCCCTCCCTCGCGCATCGCCACGCCCAGCGGCTGCACCCAGAAGTCCCGCTCCGGCAGCGGCGCATCCTCGCAAGGCGCCAGCGCGCACGCCTGCCCCCGCAGCAGGCACTTGCCGTTCTTCGGACAGCACGGCACCGGCTCCGTGGCCACCGGCTCCGTGGCCACCGGCTCCGGAGGTGCCGTCAGTACCGGCATGTGGATCGACCCGATGGGCCGCGCGAGCTGGCGCCCCCGCGGCGACCCGCGCAGCAGCGCCACCGTGAGCACCGCCCCCGTCACGGCCAGGAGAACCCCTCCCAGCGCGAGCATCCACGCCAGGCGCGCCAGGCTCTGCGTGGGCTGCGCCAAGGGCGGCGGAGGCGCCGCGGGCGGGACGGCTGGAAGCGCCCCCTGAGCCGTCCCACCTGCAGGCTGAGCCGCCGGAGCCACCGCCGTCGGCGCACTTGCCAGCTCCGAGGGCACGCTCCTCGCCACCGCCGTCGGTGCGCTCGCGAAGCCCGTCGGTGCGCTCGCGAAGCCCGTCGGCACGCTCGAGCCCACCGCTGTCGGCGCGTTCGCCGGATCCATCGACCCGCCCGCCCTCTCCCCCGACAGCGCGCCCTCCGGCACCACCGCATGCACTGCCGTCGGCGCTGTCACGTCCACCGCGGCCCCCCTCACCGCGCTCCCCGGCTCCCCTGCCCTGCTCTCCCCGACCCCTGCCCTGCTCTCCCCGACCCCTGCCCTGCTCTCCCCGACTCCCGCCCCGCTCCCCGCCGCTCCCCCCAGCATCGCCACCAGCGCCATCCCGTGGGGCGGCCGCCTCCGCGGATCCACCTGCAAGCACGCCCCCACCGCCGCCCCCAGCGTCCCTCCCAGCCCCACCGGCGGCCACGCCCGCTGCCCCGCGTCCGCCGCCCGGTACACGTCCACATACGCCTCTGCCGGCGCCTGCCCCTCCAGCCCTGTCGGATGCCCCCCGCAGCACAGCTCCCACCCCAGCACCCCGAACGCGAACAGATCCCGCGTGAACCCCTCCACCAGCGGCAGCCACAGCCCTGGCGCCAGCAGCTCCGGCGCCAGGTACGCCCGCGTCCCCACCACCATCCCCGGCGCCGTCAGCCCCTTCCGGTTGTCTGCGGGCGCCGCGATCCCGAAGTCGAGCAGCTTCACCCCCCCCGCCTCGTCCGGCGCCTCCCAGAACCCCTCCGTCACCTGCACGTTCTCCGGCTTCAGGTCCCGGTGCACGATCCCCAGCCCGTGCACGTGCCCCAGCGCGTCTGCCACCTGCCGCAGCGCCGCCTCCCGGTGCCGCCCCGTCATCCGCGGATCCCGCGCCGCCTCCAGCAGCGACCTCCCCGCCACGAAGTCGAACACCAGCCCGAGCAGGTTCCCGGACAGCTCCTCGAACAGCCCCCGGCAAGGCACGAGGGCCGGATGCGCCGCCCCCCACACCGCCCGCGCCTCCCTCCGTGCCCGCTCCACCGCGGCCGGATCCATCCCCCCGAGCTTGATGAGCTTCAGCGCCCGGACCACCCCGCCATCGAGCGGGTCGTTCACCTTCCAGACCGACCCTTGCCCTCCCCGCCCGAGCGGCTCCACGAGCGTATACCGGTCGACGCGGACACCACGCTGGAGATGCACGCCGCGGTGCTACCCCAGCCTCGCGCCGACCAGAAGAGGCACGTGCGCCACAACCCAGGTCGGATTCAGGTATCGCCCTCCGCGACGACCTCCCAGAGGGCTGCCAGGTCCAGCCCGATGGCGTCGAAGGGCTGAGCACGCACCACCTCGTTGCCCGAGAACGTCTGCTCCTGCTCGTACCGCTTCCGGGTGTTCAGATGGAAGACCTCGAGCGAGCGATCCAGGGGCTCGATGAGCCAGAGCCAGGTCACGCCCGCCGCTGCATAGACCGGCATCTTGCGGATGCGGTCGTGCACTGTCGTGGACGGCGAGAGCACCTCGCAGAGCCAGTCTGGTGGCAGGGTGATGAACGACGCGCGTGGCATCTGCGGCGCCCGTTCCTTCCGCCAGCCGGCGAGGTCTGGCACGAGCACCTGCGCCCCGAAGTGGAGCTCGGGCTCGCCCAGGAACCACCAGCCCCCAGGACCGCCGCGGCCCCGCTGGAAAGGCGACCCAAGCTCCATCGTGAGCGTCGTTGCAGCGCTCGTGTGGGGCGTGGCCGGCCGCGGGAACGTGTAGAGCACATCGTCGATGATCTCTGCGACCAGGTGCTCCGGTACACCCTCGAGATCGGCGTACGTCGCTGGTCGCTGCTGTTTCTCAGCCGGCTGTGCCATCTCTGACGCCGAGCCTAGCGCGATGCTGCCCGCTGCGCGTACGAGCTTCTACATCCCGGAGCGCGATCAGCGAGAGAACCTCGGCAGCGCCACAGAGTGTGGCCACGAAGCCCGGAGGTTGGGTGCCCTCGCGGGCTGCACTTGCTTGCAGGGCCGCCCCTCACGCGCCGAGATTCAGCGTCCGCCACGCCGCTCCGCCAGACCAGCCCACCGGAGGCCAACCTGACCCACCACCCCTGGACGAGCGCACCCTCAGCGGAACCGAGGCGCATCACGCACCCGCCCCCTCTTGCGCACAACCCCGCAGGAACCTCAACGATCTCCACCTGAACCTCGCGCGCACCAGTCCCCCGGACCATGACGGTGAGAACGCACTCCTGCATCTCAGGGGAAGCCTTACCGCGCACCGCAGGCCAACCTTCTCTTGCCGCAGCAGCCCGATCCCGCCGAAGATCCCTTCTGGAGCGGCGCTCCCCGAGCGTCTGACCCGAAGCATCGAAGAGGAAACAACGGATGCGTGGCAAGGCAACACCCCCGAGGACAGGACCCCACCGACCGCTGCTCCGCCCCCTGCGGGCCGCAGCCCTGGCGACCGCGCTGCTCGCCCCCGCGATGTGGACCTCCCCTGCCCTCGCGCAACAAGCCGAGGACCCCAACGCCCGCGCCACCGCCCGCTACGAAGCCGGCCAGGCCGCCGCCAAGAAAGGCCGCTGGCAGGAGGCCTACGCGGCGTTCAGGGAAGCGTGGTCCCTGCGGAAGCACCCGCAGATCGCGCTCAACCTGGGGCGTGCGGCGCTGAAGATCGGGCAGCCCCGGGAAGCCGCCGACAGGCTGAGCTACTTCCTGCGCGAGGTGAAGGACCTGGCGCCTGCCGACAAGAAGCAGGTCGAGGTGCTGCTCGTCGACGCCCGGAAGAAGGTCGGGAGCTTGACCATCGGGGTGAACCGGCAGGACGCAGAGTTCTTCGTGGACGGGGAGTCGGTAGGGAAAGGCGCGCGCACCGAGGAGGTGTTCGTCGACCCCGGGGAGCACCAGGTGGAGGCGCGGGTGGATGGCGGAGAAACGGCGCGCGCCGAGGTGGAGGCGAAGGCCGGGACCAGGCAGCACGTGGGGCTGTGGGTGGTGGAGGGGGGGAGTGGCGCGCCCACCACGACGGGGCCTGCGATCTCGACGTATTCGACGGAGCCTGCGGGAGAGAGTGGTGCGCGACCTTATCTGCTGGGTATTGGAATCACGGGCACTCTCGTAGGTGCCGCTGGAGCGGCCACGCTCGCGGGACTCGCGGCGGGCGCAGATGGGTACGACAGAAAAGTGCTTTTCAATGCATCCTTCTGGTCCGCGGGCGCTGCAGGTGTGCTGGCGCTGACGACACTAGGCGTGCTCGTGCTCGTGCCCAGCCACTCGGGGAATGAAGCGTCGGTGCAGGTGGAAGCGCGCGCCAACGGCGTCATGGTGCGAGGTTCCTGGTGATGCAGCAGTCACAGCAGCGAGTACGTCGACTTGAGGAGGGAACGATGGGTCGAGCAGGACGTGTGACCGGGATCCTTATCGGCGGCGTGTGGCTGGTCATGGCCTCGGTGGGGGGCTGCATCTTCTCGCTTGAGGACACCCCTGGTACCGGAACGACCACCTCGGGAGGTGGCGAGGGTGGCGCAGGCGCGAGCACCAGTTCTGTGGGTGGTGGGGGGAGTGGGGGGAGTGGGGGGAGTGGGGGTACTGGAGCCGGCGGCGAGGCAGGTGGACCGCCCCAGTGCCCTGTGGGAGAGGGAGAGCCTTGCTACACGGGAGATCCGGCGACGCGGAGTATAGGCATTTGCAAGGATGGGGTGAATGTCTGCGATCCCGTGACCGGAACCCTGATCTGCGAAGGAGAAGTGCGGCCTGCGGAGGGGGGAGAGGTGAATGGAAACCTCACAGACGACGATTGCAAGGGTCCAGAAATCGAAGACCCTCCTGATGGCGCACCACTGGTCCGGTACCTGATCAATGAGGCGGGTGCAGGCAGCCCGGCGACAGTTCTCCACGATGCGATGACCGACCCCGCGGCCGTGAACCTCCAGGTGTACTATGCGTTCGACAAGGCCCGGTTCACGGGAGGGGACACGCCGAGCCGGGGCCTGGACTGGACCAGCAAGAACAGCCAGGCCCGGGCGCTCGCACCGCTTCAAGGCACCAAACTCCAAGGGTTGAACAACGCCAGCGCCCTGACCCTGGAACTGGTGGTGGATCCGGGCGATGGGGACGATCGTGCGCATCTGCTCTTTGTGGGCCACACCGACACCAATGGCGCTGACCGGACCCGGCTCGGCCTGGTATTGAACGACTTGCAGCACCCGCGGCTGTACTGGAATGAGCAGGTGATCGGCCGGCTCAATGAGAACCTGGAATCTGTAGGGCGCACGGTCCTGCACTTCGTGGTGAACACGGAGCTGGCGGACACCGATCCGGCGACCAAGGACGACAACAAGCTGCGGATTTTTCGCAATGGTATGGAGAAAGAGGTCACCCGGATTAGCAACGATGCCGCCCCTGGTGGTCCACTGACGCTGGGCGACGCGACGGCGCTGGTGCTCGGCAATGCACTGTCCGAGCCGCTCTCGATCAGGGGTACGATCCACTACGCGGCCATCTATCCGCGGGCGCTCACACCCGCCCAGGTATCGAACCACGCCACCAAGCTGAGGGACCTCAACGACGAACCTTAACTGTCTCAAGGCCCAGCCCACGGCCTCCTGGACAGAGCGGAAGACGGCATCTCGGCTCGTCCCAAACCACCATGCCGTCTTCTGCCATAACAGCAATTCTCGCAGCTCGCCAGAAACAACCTGACACCGAGCGTCACCGGCGCCTTGCCAATCGCCAACGGCACGGCCTCGGCCACGACACCACACTGCGGACGTGCCGCCCGCCGCATTTCGCATACACAAGCACACGGCCATGCCCCACGACGCTCCGAAGGAAAAGTTGTGCGGCGTCCCGGTGTCGTATTCAGGACATTTCTCGCCCAACCGCTGCAGCGCGCCTTCGACTTCATGCGACAACGCACGTCGCCCCGCACAGCGGGCTGCTCGCGCGCTCGCGCCGCTTCACCATCTGCACTCGGTGGAAGACGGAACCGGGAGCAGGTCGGGCCCGGCGGAGGATGGACTAAGAGCCTATCCCAGTAGGCCTGCAGCACGCC